>NZ_CP030038.1:0-1100000 GCF_015291725.1 Bradyrhizobium sp. CCBAU 51765 | reverse complement strand
CCCCTAACCACAAGTCATCGGAGCCTTTTTCAACAGGCACCCGTTCGGTCCTCCAGTGAGTGTTACCTCACCTTCAACCTGCTCATGGCTAGATCACTAGGTTTCGGGTCTAATACAACGAACTTGACGCCCTATTCAGACTCGCTTTCGCTACGCCTTCGCCTATCGGCTTAAGCTTGCTCGTTAAATTAAGTCGCTGGCCCATAATACAAAAGGTACGATGTCACCCAGAACGTATCTTGGGCTCCATCTGTTTGTAGGTGTCCGGTTTCAGGTCTATTTCACTCCCCTCGTCGGGGTGCTTTTCACCTTTCCCTCACGGTACTAGTTCGCTATCGGTCGCTGAGGAGTACTTAGGCTTGGAGGGTGGTCCCCCCGTGTTCAGACAGGATTGCACGTGTCCCGCCTTACTCGTGGATACATCATCGCATTACTCGTACGGGGCTATCACCCTCTGAGGCCCAGCTTTCCTGACTGGTTCCGATTGTCTCTGATGTATCACTGGCCTGGTCCGCGTTCGCTCGCCACTACTAACGGAGTCTCTGTTGATGTCCTTTCCTCCAGGTACTTAGATGTTTCAGTTCCCTGGGTTCGCTTGAAACCTCCTATGTATTCAGAAGTCTCATACCTTCTCTTGATAACCGGAAATCCAAAACCTTGCGGTCATGGTCCCGATCATTTCTGGTCAAACCCCAAAACCTAAGGTCTTGGAGTTCCGGCTATCGAAGGTGGGTTTCCCCATTCGGAAATCCGCGGATCAAAGCTTCTTCGCAGCTCCCCACGGCTTATCGCAGCGTAGCACGTCCTTCATCGCCTCTCAGCGCCAAGGCATCCACCGAACACCCTTAAGGCACTTGATTGCTCTCATTATCAATGTCCACACACTCGGCAGAATGTTGTCTGTACGACTGCCAGGAGACCGAAGTCCCTAAGGCACGCGCCCTCGATGAACGCTACGTACAGCCAGACATTGACTAGAAAGACCAGCTTGCTTCGTAAGATCGTTCCGATAGCGAGGCGGTCAAGCTTCGCTAAAAGGATCATTCACAACTCGCATGTCCTTCAGGCGCAGCCTTGTGAGCCACACTGAAAGGCGCGCGAGCGCCGAAATGATCCGGAGATAATGAAGTCTCGCGCGGATATTCTCCGCACGATCCAACTCGGATCGATCTCCTCTTTACGATGTCAGAAATCACGCAGCCTGCTGTCCATCCGGACTAGCAAGTGCGAAGCGATGTTTCGCGGACGACGGTACAAGATCTCGGTGATCAAACCATCTGGTGGAGCCAGACGGGATCGAACCGACGACCTCATGCTTGCAAAGCACGCGCTCTCCCAGCTGAGCTATGGCCCCGTAACCAGAAGACGAATGCACACTCGATGAAAGTGGTGGGCCTGGGAAGACTTGAACTTCCGACCTCACGCTTATCAAGCGCGCGCTCTAACCAACTGAGCTACAAGCCCCTAACGCATATCCAGTCAAGGACCAGGGATCTGCAAGCCTGCAGCCCCAGCGCGTGTTCGTCCGCGAAGAAAGAGAAACGAAGACGGCGAAATCCCGCCAATGCAGCTCAACGATCTGGCGATCTGTTGGCCACTGATGTTTCTAAAACGGTTCGATAGAAGCAAGCTTCTGAAGAACCATCCTTAGAAAGGAGGTGATCCAGCCGCAGGTTCCCCTACGGCTACCTTGTTACGACTTCACCCCAGTCGCTGACCCTACCGTGGCCGGCTGCCTCCCTTGCGGGTTAGCGCACCGTCTTCAGGTAAAACCAACTCCCATGGTGTGACGGGCGGTGTGTACAAGGCCCGGGAACGTATTCACCGTGGCGTGCTGATCCACGATTACTAGCGATTCCAACTTCATGGGCTCGAGTTGCAGAGCCCAATCCGAACTGAGACGGCTTTTTGAGATTTGCGAAGGGTCGCCCCTTAGCATCCCATTGTCACCGCCATTGTAGCACGTGTGTAGCCCAGCCCGTAAGGGCCATGAGGACTTGACGTCATCCCCACCTTCCTCGCGGCTTATCACCGGCAGTCTCCTTAGAGTGCTCAACTAAATGGTAGCAACTAAGGACGGGGGTTGCGCTCGTTGCGGGACTTAACCCAACATCTCACGACACGAGCTGACGACAGCCATGCAGCACCTGTGTTCCAGGCTCCGAAGAGAGGGTCACATCTCTGCGACCGGTCCTGGACATGTCAAGGGCTGGTAAGGTTCTGCGCGTTGCGTCGAATTAAACCACATGCTCCACCGCTTGTGCGGGCCCCCGTCAATTCCTTTGAGTTTTAATCTTGCGACCGTACTCCCCAGGCGGAATGCTTAAAGCGTTAGCTGCGCCACTAGTGAGTAAACCCACTAACGGCTGGCATTCATCGTTTACGGCGTGGACTACCAGGGTATCTAATCCTGTTTGCTCCCCACGCTTTCGTGCCTCAGCGTCAGTATCGGGCCAGTGAGCCGCCTTCGCCACTGGTGTTCTTGCGAATATCTACGAATTTCACCTCTACACTCGCAGTTCCACTCACCTCTCCCGAACTCAAGATCTTCAGTATCAAAGGCAGTTCTGGAGTTGAGCTCCAGGATTTCACCCCTGACTTAAAGACCCGCCTACGCACCCTTTACGCCCAGTGATTCCGAGCAACGCTAGCCCCCTTCGTATTACCGCGGCTGCTGGCACGAAGTTAGCCGGGGCTTATTCTTGCGGTACCGTCATTATCTTCCCGCACAAAAGAGCTTTACAACCCTAGGGCCTTCATCACTCACGCGGCATGGCTGGATCAGGGTTGCCCCCATTGTCCAATATTCCCCACTGCTGCCTCCCGTAGGAGTTTGGGCCGTGTCTCAGTCCCAATGTGGCTGATCATCCTCTCAGACCAGCTACTGATCGTCGCCTTGGTGAGCCATTACCTCACCAACTAGCTAATCAGACGCGGGCCGATCTTTCGGCGATAAATCTTTCCCCGTAAGGGCTTATCCGGTATTAGCACAAGTTTCCCTGTGTTGTTCCGAACCAAAAGGTACGTTCCCACGCGTTACTCACCCGTCTGCCGCTGACGTATTGCTACGCCCGCTCGACTTGCATGTGTTAAGCCTGCCGCCAGCGTTCGCTCTGAGCCAGGATCAAACTCTCAAGTTGGACTTGAACTTTGAACCGGCTGATCACAACGTTTGACGAGGTCCCACCATTTTTCCGACGACCGAAGCCGCCGAGCTGCCCGCGATTCACATCGCTGGCAACGATGGTGTTTCCTTTGAAACGTGTACCGCCGAAGTCTTTCGTCCGGTCTCGATCAGAAAAGCCGAAGCTTTCCAGAAGCGAGACCCGCAAGGACTCCGCCGTCCACGTTTCTCTTTCTTCATCTTCACTTGTCAAACAGCCCGGGACCGCGGAGGCCCCAACCTTCCAGAGTGGAAGGGTTCCGATACCCTTACCGACGAAAAATGACTCCAACCGACTGGTGTCGATTGTTGTGTCACTCAACAAGGTGAGGAGCATCAGTGGCGCGTTCGCTCGCCTTGGTCAGTGACCCGGCGGCGCCGCGCTCAGTGGTTGGGGTTATAGGCCCCACCTTCCGGGCTGTCAACGCCAATCGTCAACAAATCGTCGCACAGTGGATCACCGGAAAAAATCACGTAATTCCAGACATTTAGAGGGGCGCAGAGCGAGTGGGTGGGCCCTGCTCGAACAAAAAACTCAAAAAAAGTTTGCGGCCCTGGAGGCTCCGGAGGGGCTCCAGGGGCGGCCTGCGGCGCCGCTCCGGCGAGGCCCCTCGCGCCGGCTCCTTGAGGAAGTTTTTTCCATATTTGGCGCCGTACTTGAGCCACAATCCCGCGGCGTTCTGGTAAGAGACGAGCTTGAATCGCAGGGATGCCTATGGGGGCTGCCGGCGATTTTCATGGGGTCAGGGGAAGGCATCTTGCAGATGACGCGGCCTTCCTTCGACGTTCGAAAGACATCGAGAGAGTTTCATCCGTCCAGTTGTTCGTAATTTCGGCCAGCCCTGTTCCGGGGCTTTCTGAGCGCGGACGCCTGTGCGGCTTGCCTTTTCCGGCGATCCCCGTTCAAGAGGGCGGCCAGGGACAAGGTTCGAAGCGGGCTTTCTTGGGTCGTTGATCGGGGGACTTGGGTTGAACCACAGGACGTCACGCGGCACCTACGGGCGTGAGACCGGGATCATCGATCTCGGCCACGAGCCGCCGCTATCCGTCGATGGTTCTGAAGCCGCCGTGATCGACCGCCGCCGCGTCTCGGTGCAATGGTTCAGCGGCACAATTCTGACCGGACTCTGCGGCGCGGCCCTGATCGGCGGCGCCGTTTTCGCATCGCTCGACGGCGAGATGACCTTCGCCAAGGTGCCGGAGCGGGTCGAAGGCGCCTTGCGCGGCGCGTTCGGCGCCGCCGATCGCGCCGCCACGCTGCACAAGAGCGACCGGCTGCCGCCGCCGAGCGAATCCACGGCGTCGCGCAACATCATGCGCGTCTCGACGGTCGCCCGTGTCGGCAACCGTGACGTGATGCGGGTGCGCCCCTTCGTCCGGATCGCCGGCAACCTGTCGATGACGACGAGCGACCTGTCGGCGAAGATCCCGCCGTTCAACGCCCAGCGCCTACTCACCGACGTCGGCTCCGATCCGAAGACGGCGTCCGACGATCCCAACAATCCGGAGGCCGTCGAGCCCGACGCGGAGGTGTCCTTCGTCACCAAGGACCTGTCGTCGGTGCTGCCGAAGGCGAAGATTTCCGCGGTGGTAGCGCTCGACGACATCCTGATGCGGGTCCGCGATGCCGCCAACTGGCGCGGCAATGGCGGGGTGCGCTACGCCTCGCTCGCCAATGCCACAGCCGACGTCTCCGGCACGACCGGCCCGTCCGACATCAAGATGGCCTACGCCGCCGAGGCGTCGTCCTCCGATCCCTATGCCGGTTTCGAGACGCGCGTGGTGCCGGAGAACGTCACGCTGCTGCCCAAGACCAAGGAGCAGATCACCGGCGGCAATCCCAACGGCGAGCGCGTTCATCTGGTCAGGAAAGGCGACAGCGTCGGCTCGGTGCTGCGCGATCTCGGCGCGACGGCTGACGAGATCAAGGCGATCACCGCAACGCTCGGCCCGCGCGGCCGCGACGGCGGCCTCAAGGAAGGCGAGAAACTCCGCATCCTGATGGCGCCCGCCAGCCCCGGCGCCCGGCTCCAGCCCTATCGCGTCGTGGTTGCAAACGACACCATGGTGGAGGCGATCGCGGCGCTGTCCGATCTCGGCAAATATGTCGCCGTCGACGTCTCCA
This sequence comes from Bradyrhizobium sp. CCBAU 51765, assembly GCF_015291725.1. GTDB lineage: Bacteria > Pseudomonadota > Alphaproteobacteria > Rhizobiales > Xanthobacteraceae > Bradyrhizobium > Bradyrhizobium liaoningense. The sequence goes on along the minus strand of NZ_CP030038.1, from coordinate 1,094,712 downwards.
GCATGAACACCGTCGCCGACGCCGCGGCAAACGCCAACAGCGAAGACGATGACGAGGATGACGGCAGCGGGGTGCGGCTGTACCAGAGCATCTACGAGACGGCGATGCGCAACAAGGTCCCGATGCCCGTCATCGAGGACATGATCAAGATCTACTCCTACGACGTCGATTTCCAGCGCAAGGTGCAGCCCGGGGATTCCTTCGACGTGTTCTACGCCGGCGAGGACGAAGGCGTGACGTCGAGCGAAAAGAACGAGGTGTTGTTCGCCTCCCTCACCGTCGGCGGCGAGACCAAGAAATACTACCGCTACCAGAGCCCCGACGACGGCGTCGTCGACTACTACGACGAGACCGGCAAGAGCGCGAAGAAGTTCCTGGTCAGAAAGCCCGTCAACAACGCCATCATGCGCTCCGGCTTCGGCGGCCGCCGCCACCCGATCCTGGGCTACGTCAAGATGCATACCGGCGTCGACTGGGCCACCGCCTACGGCACGCCGATCTTCGCCTCCGGCAACGGCATGATCGAGAAGGCCGGCCCCGAGGGCGGCTACGGCAAGTACATCCGCATCAAGCATTCCAACGGCTACGAGACCGCCTACGGCCATATGTCGGCCTTCGCCAAGGGCATGGAGCCCGGCAAGAAGGTGCGGCAGGGCCAGGTGATCGGCTTCGTCGGCTCGTCGGGCCTGTCGACCGGCCCGCACGTCCACTACGAGATCCTGGTCAACGGCCGCTTCGTCGACCCGATGCGCGTGAAGCTGCCGCGCGGCCGTTCGCTGGAGGGCCCGATGCTGGCCAGCTTCGAGAAGGAGCGCGACCGGCTCGACGGCATGATGAGCGGCCGCGGCGGCGCCATCGCCCGCATGTCGGACGCCACCGGCGGGCCCTTGCAGGTCACCAACCGCTAAGCCGGGAATTGACCGCCCCGGCGGACATCTCCAAACACGATCCGAATTCGACGTCGTCGCGAGGCCGCTTTGCGGCGTCACAACGTCAAGTTTCGTTTGCCAAAGCGGCATGAGGAGCGAATACTTCCCAAAAAACGGGAGGTCTCGCCATGAACAACAGGCTCGCCTGCGCAGCCTTGGTCGCTGCGCTGTTTTCCGCCACGAGCCTATCGGCTGAGACCTTGCCGGCGAGCTGGGAGGTCACCAAGCTCGTCCCGGGCTCGGCATTCCACGGCGTGCACGGGCTCGCTGTCGACAAGGCCGGCCGTCTGTTTGCCGGCAGCGTCGCAGGCGCGGCGCTCTACGAGGTTGCGGGCAGTAGCGCCAAGGTTGCAATCCCGGCACCGGTCGGAATGGCCGACGACATCGCGTTCGCGCCCGACGGCACCATGGCCTGGACCGGATTTCTCGCCGGCGATCTCTATGCGCGCAAGGGCGACGGCCCGATCAAGAAGCTTGCTTCCGGCCTTCCCGGCATCAACTCGCTCGCCTTCCGCAAGGATGGCCGGCTCTACGCCACCACCGTCTTCCTTGGCGACGTGCTCTACGAGATCGACGTCGAGGGCGTCAAACCGCCGCGCCAGATCATGGAGAAGATGGGCGGCCTCAACGGCTTCGAGTTCGGTCCCGACGACAAGCTCTACGGTCCGCTGTGGTTCAAGGGCCAGGTCGCCAGGGTCGACGTCGACAAGGCCGAGCTGACCGTCGTTGCCGACGGCTTCAAGGTCCCGGCCGCCGTGAACTTCGATTCCAAGGGCAACCTTTTCGTGGTCGACACCGCGCTCGGCCAGCTCGTCCGGGTCGATCCCAAATCGGGCGCCAAGACCATGGTCGCGCAGCTGAAGCCATCGCTGGACAATCTCGCCATCGACGACAAGGACCGCATCTACGTCTCCAACATGGCCGACAACGGCATCCAGGAGGTCGATCCGGCGACCGGCCAGGCCAGGCAGATCATCATCGGCAGGCTCGCGCTGCCCGGCGGCATCGGCGTCACCTCGGAGAACGGCAGGGACACGATCCACGTCGCCGACGTGTTCGCCTATCGCACGGTGGATGGAGCGACCGGCGAGGTCACCGAGAGGGCGCGCATGCACGCCGCCGGCACGACGCTCGAATATCCGATGAGCGCGACGGCGAAGGGCAACGACGTGGTCCTGTCGAGCTGGTTCACCGGCACCGTGCAGGTGATCGACGGCAAGACCGGCGCGACGCGCGAGATGCTGCACGACTTCAAGGCGCCGCATGACGCGGTGGTGCTTGCCGACGGCAGCATCCTGGTGGCCGAGCTCGGCACCAAATCGCTGGTCAAGGTGAGCGGCGAGCATGGAAAGGATCGCGTCACGCTGATTGGCGACCTCGAGGGCCCGGTCGGGCTCGTCGGTGGACCCGGCGGCGAGGTCTACGTCACCGAAGCCTTTGCCGGCGCCGTCTCCCGGATCGACACAAAAGGCGAAAAGACCGTGGTCGCCAAGGACCTGAAAATGCCCGAAGGCATCGCACGCACCGGCGACGGCCAGCTGATTGTGGCGGAGGTCGGCGCCCAACGGCTGATCGAGATCGCGCCGGACAGCGGCAAGGTCACCGAGATCGCCGCCAATCTCCCGATCGGCCTGACGGGCGCGCCCGGCGGCTTGCCGACGCACATTCCAACTGGCGTCGCGGTCGGCGCAACGGGGGTGATCTACGTCAGCTCGGACATCGAGAACGCGATCTACAAGGTGGTGAAGAAGTAGGAGTGGCTTGCACGGGACTGGCCGCGGAACCGGCCCGCCGGTTCCACGGTTAGACGCTGACGGAAGCCGACCAGCAGGAGGATCGCCCATGACGCGCCTCTCACGCGACGATGTCGTCAAGGCCGTGGACCGCGCCGACGACGTCACCATTGCCCAGATCATCGGAACCGGCGCGACCGCCGAGGAGCTCGCCGAAGCCCAGGCCTGGCTCGCCAATGACGAGCCGATGATCAACGATTTGCGCCCGCTGGCGCAGGGACGGGTGCGCGAGCTGGTGGACATCCTGTCCGAGCTGGAAGAGGACGACGAGGAGGTAGGATCGGCCGCACCGGGCTCGGGGTCTGCTGTCGGTTAGAGCAAAACGCCCCGGAGAGATTGCTCTCTCCGGGGCGGCTTATCGTTTCAGGCGACAATCGCTGGCGTTCAGTTCAGCTTCCGCTTCGTCACCGGTGCCTCGAACTGGGTGATCTCGGCGGTCTGCGGGGCCTTGCCGTTGAAGGTCAGCACGTTGCCTTCGGACGAGATCGCGACCGTGTCGCCGTCCCTGACGTCGCCGGCCAGGATCATCTCGGCGAGCGGATCCTGGAGGTGACGCTGGATCACCCGCTTCAGCGGCCTTGCGCCATAGGCGGGATCCCAGCCCTTGGCGGCGAGCCAGTCGCGACCGGCGGCATCGAGCGTCAGCACGATCTTGCGATCGGTCAGCAGCTTCTGGAGCCGCGCGAACTGGATCTCGACGATCCGGCCCATCTCGCTGCGCTGCAGGCGGTGGAACAGGATGATCTCGTCGACGCGGTTGAGGAATTCGGGGCGGAAATGCGCCCGCACCATTCCCATCACCTGCTCGCGCACGGCCGAGGTGTCCTCGCCCTCCGGCTGGTTCACCAGGAATTCCGAACCGAGATTCGAGGTCATGATGATCAGCGTGTTGCGGAAGTCGACGGTGCGGCCCTGGCCGTCGGTCAGGCGGCCGTCGTCGAGCACCTGCAACAGGACGTTGAAGACGTCAGGATGCGCCTTCTCGATTTCGTCGAACAGCACCACCTGGTAGGGCCGGCGCCGCACCGCTTCGGTGAGCGCACCGCCCTCGTCATAGCCGACATAACCCGGAGGCGCGCCGATCAGCCGCGAGACCGAGTGCTTCTCCATGTATTCGGACATGTCGAGGCGGACCATCGCGGTCTCATCGTTGAACAGGTATTCCGCGAGAGCCTTGGTCAGCTCGGTCTTGCCGACGCCGGTGGGGCCCAGGAACATGAACGAGCCTGTGGGGCGGTTCGGGTCCTGCAAGCCCGCGCGCGAGCGGCGCACGGCTGTCGCGACCGCACGGACGGCCTCGGCCTGACCGACGACACGCTTGCCGAGCTGCTCCTCCATCTTCAGGAGCTTCTCCTTCTCGCCTTCCAGCATCTTGTCGACGGGCACGCCGGTCCAGCGCGAAACCACCTGCGCGATGTGATTGGCGGTGACCGCCTCCTCCATCATCTCGCCGGAGCCTTCACGCGCCTCGATATCCGCCAGCTGCTTCTCCAGCTCCGGGATCCGGCCGTAGGCCAGCTCGCCGGCCTTCTGGAATTCGCCGCGCCGCTGCGCGTTGGCGAGCTCGACGCGCAAGCCGTCGAGCTCGGCCTTGAGCTTCTGGGCATCGGAGAGCTTGTTCTTCTCCGCGCTCCAGCGCGCCGTCAGCCCAGCAGACTTCTCCTCGAGATCGGCAAGGTCCTTCTCCAGGGTCTGGAGCCGGGTCTTGGAGCCAGGATCGCTTTCCTTCTTCAGCGCCTCCTGCTCGATCTTGAGCCGGATGATCTCGCGGTCGAGCGAATCCAGCTCTTCCGGCTTGGAATCGACCTGCATCTTCAGCCGCGCCGCGGCCTCGTCCATGAGGTCGATCGCCTTGTCGGGCAGGAAGCGGTCGGTGATGTAGCGGTTGGACAGCGTCGTGGCGGCCACGAGCGCGGAATCGGTGATCCGCACGCCATGGTGCTGCTCATACTTGTCCTTCAGGCCGCGCAGGATCGAGATGGTGTCCTCGACCGAGGGCTCGCTGACGAAGATCGGCTGGAAGCGCCGCGCCAGCGCGGCGTCCTTCTCGACGTGCTTCTGGTACTCGTCGAGCGTGGTCGCACCAATGCAGTGCAGCTCGCCGCGGGCGAGCGCCGGCTTCAGCAGGTTGGACGCGTCCATCGCGCCGTCGCCCTTGCCGGCACCGATCAGCGTGTGCATCTCGTCGATGAACAGGATGAAGGTGCCTTCGCTCCCGGTCACCTCCTGGAGCACGGCCTTCAGCCGCTCCTCGAACTCACCGCGATATTTCGCGCCGGCGATCAGCGCACCGAGGTCGAGCGAGAGCAGCTTCTTGTCCTTGAGGCTCTCCGGCACGTCGCCGTTGACGATGCGAAGCGCCAATCCTTCCGCAATCGCGGTCTTGCCGACGCCGGGCTCGCCGATCAGGACGGGGTTGTTCTTGGTCCGGCGCGAGAGCACCTGGATGGTGCGACGGATCTCCTCGTCGCGGCCGATGACCGGATCGAGCTTGCCGTCGCGCGCGGCCTGGGTCAGGTCGCGGGCATATTTCTTCAGCGCGTCATAGGCGTTCTCGGCGGTCGCGGAATCCGCGGTGCGGCCCTTGCGCAACGCCTCGATCGCCGCGTTGAGGTTCTGCGGAGTGACGCCGCCCTTGTTGAGGATCGCGCCGGCTTCGCTGGACTTCTCCAGCGTCAGGCCGAGCAGCAGCCGCTCCACGGTGACGAAACTGTCGCCGGCCTTCTCGCCGGCCTTTTCGGCGGCGTCGAAGGTGCGGGCGAGCTCGGGCGCCAAGTAGATCTGGCCGGCGCCACCGCCGGAAACCTTCGGCACCTTGCCGAGGGCGTCCTCGGTCGCCTTCAGAATTGCACGGGAATTGCCGCCAGCGCGGTCGATCAGGCCGGCAGCGAGCCCCTCATTGTCGTCCAGGAGGACTTTCAGGAGGTGCAGGGTGGAAAACTGCTGGTGCCCCTCGCGCATCGCGAGCGACTGCGCAGACTGGATGAAGCCCCTGGAGCGTTCGGTATACTTCTCGATGTTCATCTTTTCTGTCCCTCGGCCTGCCCTTGGGGCCCTCTCAGGCACCCCAATACGGCATCTTCATTGGGTTTCCGCTCACCGCATTGAGGTTTCTCAAGCGGGAACGGTCGTGTTTTTGCCGACGTTGCCGCCGGCCTGCGGCAGATGTGGGAAGCAGATTGCGGATGCGAAAGAGGCGAGTTCACAAATTCGTGCGCTCCTGGGCGGGCTTGGCGCTGGCGGGCCGAATCCCTTAAGTAGCGGCATGACAGCCAGCCACACCGCCGAGATCACCGGCCTCTATCGCTACCCGATCAAGGGCCTGACGCCGGAACACCTGTCGCGCGTCGCTTTGCGGGTCGGCCAGACCCTGCCGGCCGACCGCCGCTACGCCATCGAGAACGGCCCGAGCGGGTTCGACCCTGATGCGCCCGAGTGGAAACCGAAGATCCAGTTTCTGATGCTCGCGCGCAATGAGCGGCTGGCCGAGCTCGACAGCCGGTTCGACGACGCCACCAATCTGTTGACCATCCGCAAGGACGGCCAAATCGTCGCCAGCGGCGATCTCGAGACCGCCGCCGGGCGCGCCGCGATCGAGGCCTATTTCAGCGCGAACTTTCAGCCGGAGTTGAAGGGCCCGCCCAAGGTTCTATCCGGCCGCGACCACAGCTTCTCCGACGTCGCCCGCAAGGTCGTCTCGATCATCAATCTCGGCAGCGTCCGCGCGATCGAGACCATGCTCGGCGGCGTCGCCGTGCACCCCCTGCGCTTCCGCGCCAATCTCTACGTCAAGGGCTGGCCGGCCTGGTCGGAGCTCGATCTCGTCGGCCAGACGCTTGCGGTCGGGCAGGCCCGGCTGAAGGTGATCAAGCGCATCGTCCGCTGCCCCGCCACCAATGTCGATCCTGACACCGCCAAGCGCGATCTCGAAATTCCGCCCACGCTCTCGCGCCATCTCGGCCACATGGATTGCGGCATCTATGCCGAGGTGATCGAAGGTGGCGAGATCGGCGTGGGCGATGCGGTTGCAGTGGAAGAGCCGAAACTCATCTAAGCTGCTGTAGGGCGGGCAAAGCGAAGCGTGCCCACCACCTTGTTCTCGAATGCCAGCCCTCTGTTGGTGGGCACGGCGCATGCGCGCCTTTGCCCACCCTGCGAGGGCTCCCTCAATTCGGCATCACATACGCATAGATCCGGCCGCGCGAGACCGGCGCTTCGCGGACGCGGTTGCCGCTGTTGCCGGAGATCATGATCGGATTGCCCTGCGCATCGATGCCGGTGATGATGCCGACATGGCCGCCGCGGCGGCCGCGCGACATCACTGCGATGGCTCCGACCTGCGGGCCGGACACACGCGTGCCGTAACGCGCGAACGAGCTCGCCATGTCGGATCCGGTGCCCTGATGGCCGGTGTGCTGCAGCACCATGTTCATGAAGCGCGCGCACCACAGGCTGCCACGCCCGGTCGGATTGCCGCCGAGATAGCGGCGCGCCTCGGACACGAGGTTCGATCCGCCACTGAAGCCGCCGCTGCTCATGGCGTTGTTCGCCATTCCGTTGGTGACCAGGCCGCCGTCATTGGCGTTCGGATCATAGCTCGCCTGGGTGTTGCCGAACCCGCTCGCCTGCAGCTGCGCCGCGCTACGCTCGAAGCGCGAGCTGCGGGCATGGTGCCGATAATGACGGTGGTGATGATGCCTGGCGTGATGCACGTAAGCGTACCGCTCTGCGCTATGACGATGATGCGGCCGTGCCGAGGCCGGAGAAACGAACGCGGCGACCGCCGCAAAGAAAAACGCCAGCGCGACAACACAGCGCGACAGGCGGAACGCAAACAACTCAACCATTCTTCATCCTTCGTTACACCCCTACTTTCCGATCGGCCGGTGACGTGGCCGACATAGGTCAGGCCGTTAAGCCGCCCGATGTGGCGAGAAAAAGACACCGCGTCGGCGAATAGCTGCGATGATTTTGTATCGGTGCTGGTTCGATGCTGCCGCATTGCGGACAACAGCGTTAACTGCGATCCTGCAAAGACGGCTTGACAGAGGGAAAGAGTTAATGCCCCACGCCACGACAAGGGACGACGTCCGCATCTATTTCGAAGAGGCGGGTCAGGGAACGCCGATACTTTTCCTGCACGAGTTCGCGGCCGACTACACCAATTGGGAGCCGCAGATGCGCTACTTCTCGCGCGGCCATCGCTGCATCACCTATTCGGCGCGCGGCTACACGCCTTCGGACGTACCCGAAGGTGAAGTCTACACCTACACGCATTTCTACACCGATGCGCTCGCGGTGCTCGACCATCTCGGCATCGAGCGCGCGCATCTCGTCGGGCTGTCGATGGGCGCCTATTCGTCACTCCAGATCGGGCTCAACGCCCCGCAGCGCGCGTTGTCGATGACGCTCGCCGGCGTCGGCTCCGGCTCGGAGATCGAGGATCTGGAGGCCTGGCGCAAGCAGTGCCGCGCCAATGCCGAGCAGTTCGAGATATCAGGCTCTGTCGAAGTGGCAAAGATCACCCGCGAGGCGCCGAGCCGGATTCCCTTCCTGGTGAAGGACCCACGCGGCCACGCCGATTTCTATGCCGCGCTGGCACGGCACGATGCCAAGGGTTCGGCGCGCACGATGCGCGGATTCCAGGGCGGACGTCCCTCGATCTACACGATGACGGACGCGATCGCGAAGGTGGCAACGCCCGCGCTGATCATCTGCGGCGACGAGGACGAGCCCTGCGTCGGACCGAGCCTGTTCCTGAAGAAGCACCTGCCGGCCGCGGGCCTCGCGATGTTTCCGAAGTCGGGCCACGTGCTCAACCTCGAAGAGCCCGCGCTGTTCAACGAGAGCGTGGAGCGGTTCGTCACGCTGGTGGAAGCAGGACGCTGGCCGGTGCGCGATCCGAGGTCGCTGGCAGGGCATTAGGACGAAGGCGTCACCGCATACGCCGTCATTGCGAGGAGCTCTTGCGACGAAGCAATCCAGACTGCGTCCGCGGAAAGACGCTGGATTGCTTCGCTTCGCTCGCAATGACGAGGATAGGTCTCAGCTCCTCGTTTTGAAGAGCGCGGATGCTGCTATTTCCCCCCGCCCCTGCTCAGCAAGAACACCGCCTGTTCGCCGAACATGTTCCACACCCACCAGGGCAGGTTCAGCGGCACCGGGCGGCCGTAGAGATCGAGCGCGACCGAGCGCTCCATCTTGACGTTGATCTCGTCGCAGAGCTCGACGAAATCCTTGATGGTGCAGAAATGGATATTGGCGGTGTCGTACCAGGTCGCCGGCAGGTTCTCCGTGCGCGGCATGTGGCCGCCGATCAGGAGCTGCAGCCGCATCTTCCAGAAGCCGAAATTCGGGAACGAGACGATGGCCCGGCGGCCGATGCGCAACAGGTTCTCCAGCACCACGCGCGGCTGCCGCGTCGCCTGCAGCGTCTGCGACAGGATCACGTAGTCGAACGCGTCGTCGGGATAGTTGACGAGGTCGGTGTCGGCGTCGCCCTGCACCACCGCGAGTCCCTTGGCGACGCAGCGGTTGACGCCCTCGCGCGACAGCTCGATGCCGCGGCCGTCGATGCCGCGGGTCTCAAGCAGCTGAAGCAGGTCGCCCTCGCCGCAGCCGACATCGAGCACCTTCGAGCCCGGCTTGACCATCTCGGCGACCAGCAGATGGTCGGCGCGAAACTGACCGGACTGCGCTGACGAAGGCCCGCCCAGCGGCAGCACTTCCTGGACAGACATTGCTAGCGGTCCTTGCCGGTGAGCCCGCGGGCCTTGCCTGCCGATTGCAGGAAGGCGCGGGAGATGTCGAAGAATTCGGGCACGTCGAGCAGGAAGGCGTCGTGGCCGCGATCGGTCTCGATCTCCGCGAACGACACCCGCGCGCTCGACGCGTTCAGCGCGTGCACCAGCGCGCGCGATTCCGAGGTCGGGAACAGCCAGTCGCTGGTGAAGGAGACCACGCAGAAGCGGGTCTGGATTCCCGCAAACGCCTTCGCCAGCACGCCGCCATGGTCGGCGGCGATGTCGAAATAGTCCATCGCGCGCGTCAGATAGAGATAGGAGTTGGCGTCGAAGCGCTCGACGAAGGACGAGCCTTGGTAGCGCAGATAGGATTCGACCTGGAAATCGGCATCGAACGAGAAGGTCGGCAGCTCGCGGTCCTGCATGCGACGGCCGAACTTGCGATGCAGCGCCGCGTCGGAGAGATAGGTGATGTGCGCCGCCATCCGCGCCACCGCGAGCCCGCGATGCGGATGGATGCCGTGATCGGCATATCCGCCGCCATGCCAATCGGGGTCGGCCATCACGGCCTGGCGCCCGAGTTCGTGGAAGGCGATGTTCTGCGCCGAGTGCCGCGTCGCGCAGGCAATCGCCAGCGCGGAGAACACGCGGGCAGGATAGGCCGAGGTCCATTGCAGCACCTGCATGCCGCCCATCGAGCCGCCAACGACGGCAAACAGCGTGTCGATGCCGAGCCGGTCGATCAGCATCGCCTGCGCGCGCACCATGTCGGGGATGGTGATGACGGGGAAATCCAGGCCCCAGACCTTGCCGGTGGCGGGATTGATCGACGCCGGTCCGGTCGAGCCCATGCAGCCGCCGATCACGTTGGAGCAGATGATGAAGTAGTGCTTGGGATCGATGGGCCGGCCGGGGCCGACCAGCGTCTCCCACCAGCCGGGCTTGCCGGTCACGGGATGCACATTGGCGACGTGCTGGTCGCCGGTCAGCGCATGGCAGATCAGAACGGCGTTGGAGCGATCGGCGTTGAGCTCGCCATAGGTCTGGTAGGCGATCTGGAACGGGGTGAGATCGACGCCGCAATCGAGCCGCAGCGGCTGCTCGGTGCCGAAATGCGCGACCTGCGAGCTCGGGTGATCCACCTCGTGCGACCGTTCGTCGGCGCTGATCGCAGGACTGGGTACTGACTTGACGCCAACCATCATCGACCTCGTTTGCGACTGCCGTCAGACCGCCGCTGGAATCAGGCCATGAAAAACCCGGCCTGAACGATAGGTTCGGCCGGGATCGGAAGCGTCCCCGGCCTGTTTAGCGAGTTTTTTAACGTGGCTGCAAGCCGGCCGGCTCAAATGACCACGGAACGGGCAAAAGTTACCGTCTTGGGCGGTTTTCGTCAAGTCGCGGTCCGGATCGATCGAATTCGTCTGTCTCGCATCGACCGGAAAGGACCTCATTTCTCTTTGCTTTCGCCGCCCCGACTGCCTAATCAGGACATCCCCCATCGCAACGATCGACGACCAGACATGTCCCAACGTCCGCCCGCGCCACCATCGCTCCAGGAACTGCGCAAGGAGATCGATGCGATCGACGAGAGCATGCATCGCCTGCTGATGCAGCGCGGCGACATCATCGACCGCCTGATCCAGGTGAAGCAGACCCAGGAGGTCGGCTCCGCGTTCCGCCCGGCGCGCGAGGCTTCCATGATGCGCGAGATCGTGCAGCGTCATCGCGGCATCCTGCCGCTCGACACGGTCGAGAGCATCTGGCGCGTCATCATCTCGACGTTCACCTATGTGCAGGCGCCGTTCTCCGTGCATGCCGACATCTCGGTGAGCGAGCCTGCGATGCGTGACTCCGCGCGCTTCCATTTCGGCTTTACGGTGCCTTACGTCGCGCATTTCAGCGCGCAGGCCGCGGTCGAAGCAGTGGCGAAATCCAAGGGCGACCTGGCGCTGGTCTCGGCGACCTCCAGCCGCACGCCGTGGTGGCTCTCGCTCGAGGAAGCTGGCGCGCCGAAGATCATCGCGCGAATGCCTTTCGTCGAACGTGCCGATCATCCGGCGGCGATGCCGGTGTTCGCGGTCTCGCGCGTCCCCGACAGCGCCCTGGTGACGGAGGTCGAGACCTTCAGCGTGCGCGTCTCCGGGTGGAACGCCGAGGTCGCGCGCGCCCTGTCGCCGCTCGCCGAGATCGTGGCGGTGCCCGATACCGCCTTCGACGGCGCGGCGCTGCTGGTCTCGGTCACCAGCGCGACCAGCATCGACAAGATCAGGGCTGCCCTGATCGAGGCGGGGGCCTCGGTGCGCTCCACGGCTCTCGTCGGCAGCCACGCAACGCGCTATACGGTGCCCCCGACCGGGGCGAAATCGTAAATCGCGCCTCGCCATTTCGGAGTTGAAGATGTCCCGCCCCGTGCCGAATCCCGGCATTCTCGATATTGCGCCCTACACCCCCGGCAAGAGCCCGGTGCCGGAGCCGGGCCGCAAGGTGTTCAAGCTCTCGGCCAACGAGACGCCGTTCGGCCCCTCGCCCAAGGCGATCGAGGCGTTCAAGCGCGTGGCGGATCATCTGGAGGACTATCCGGAAGGCACCTCGCGCGTGCTGCGCGAGGCGATCGGCCGTTCTTTCGGGCTCGATTCCAACCGCATCATCTGCGGCGCCGGTTCGGACGAGATCCTCAACCTGCTCGCCCACACCTATCTCAGCCACGGCGACGAGGCGATCTCAACCACGCACGGCTTCCTGGTCTACCCGATCGCGACCATGGCGGTCGGCGCCAAGAACGTCGTGGCTCAGGAGAAGAACCTCACCTGCGACGTCGATGCCATCCTGGGCGCCGTGACGCCGAAGACGAAGCTGGTCTGGCTCGCCAACCCCAACAATCCGACCGGGACCTACATCCCGTTCGACGAGGTCAAGCGGCTGCGTGCCGGCCTGCCCTCGCACGTGCTGTTGGTGCTCGACGCCGCCTATTGCGACTATGTCTCGCGCAACGATTACGAGATGGGAATCGAGCTCGTCGCCACCACCGAGAACACGGTGGTGACCCACACCTTCTCCAAGATCCACGGCCTGGCTGCGCTGCGCATCGGCTGGATGTTCGGCCCCGAGCACATCATCGACGCGGTCAACCGCATCCGCGGCCCCTTCAACGTGTCGACGCCGGCGATGTATGCCGCGGTCGCCGCGATCGAGGACACCGCGCACCAGGCGATGTCGAAGCAGTTCACCGAGAGCTGGCGCAACCGGCTCACCGAGGAGATCGGCAAGCTCGGACTGAAGGTGACGCCGAGCGTCGCCAATTTCGTGCTGATCCACTTCCCGACCGACAAGGGCAAGACCGCTGACGAGGCCGACGCCTTCCTGACCAAGCAGGGCCTCGTGCTGCGCGCGCTGAAGAATTACGGCCTTCCGCATGCGCTGCGCATGACCATCGGCACCGAGGAGGCCAACCGTCTCGTGATCGAGGCCTTGCGCGACTTCATGGGCGGCAAATGAACGCTGATCCGCACTTCCGGCGCGTCGCGCTGATCGGCTTCGGCCTGATCGGCGGCTCGATCGCGCGCGCTGCGAAGCTCCAGGGCCTGGCCGGCGAGATCGTCACCACCGCGCGCTCGGAGAAGACACGCGCGCGGGTCGCCGAGCTCGGCATCGTCGATCAGGTCGTGGCGAGCAATGCGGAGGCCGTGAAGGATGCCGATCTCGTCATCCTCTGCATTCCCGTCGGCGCCTGCGGAGCGGTGGCGCAGGAGATCGCCGCGCATCTGAAGCCGGGCGCGATCATCTCCGACGTCGGCTCGGTCAAGGGCGCGGTGGTCAGGGACATGGCCCCGCATCTGCCAAAAGGTATCCATTTCGTGCCGGCGCACCCGGTTGCAGGCACCGAGCATTCGGGCCCGGATTCGGGGTTTGCCGAGCTCTTCATCAACCGCTGGTGCATCCTGACGCCGCCGGAAGGCACCGACATGGCCGCCACGGAGCACCTGCGCGCGTTCTGGGCGGCGATGGGCGCCAAGGTCGAGATCATGACGCCGGATCATCACGATCTCGTGCTCGCGATCACCAGCCATTTGCCGCATCTGATCGCCTACACCATCGTCGGCACCGCCGACGAGCTGGCGCAGGTGACGGAATCCGAGGTGATCAAGTTCTCCGCCGGCGGTTTTCGCGATTTCACCCGTATCGCCGCGTCCGACCCGACGATGTGGCGCGACGTCTTCCTCGCCAACAAGGAAGCCGTGCTGGAGATGCTCGGCACCTTCACCGAGGATCTCGCCAAGCTCACCCGCGCGATCCGGCGCGGCGACGGCGAGGCGCTGTTCGATCACTTCACCCGCACCCGCGCCATCCGCCGCGGCATCGTCGAGATCGGCCAGGATTCGGCCGCGCCCGATTTCGGCCGGCCGCACGCGGCGCTGAAGAAGCCGTAGAGGCGCCTCCTCATCTTCCGTCATTCCGGGGCGACGCGCAGCGTCGAACCCGGAATCCCGAGATTGTAGCGCGAGATTCCGGGTTCACGCTTCGCGTGCCCCGGAATGACGGCAAGTCAATACAGCGGCGGGATCTGGCCGACCTTGACCGGGCCGAGCAGCACGGCGCCGTCGACGAATTTCAGCGGGAAGCTTCTCGCCTTCCTGCCTTCGAGCGTGCTCTCGGTGCCGATCGAATTGATGCCGGCGGCGACGCCGGCATTGGCGTTCTGCTTGATGACCTTGCCGAGGCCGGGCACGGCGCGGTCGAGTGCGCCGAACAGATTGTTGAGGTCCTGCGACTTCACGCCGGGGGCGACGCGGTCGAGCGTTGCCTGCGGCACGCCCTCCTCCAGCATCTTCTCGATGCCGAGCGCCGGGATCACGCGCTCGAGGCCGGTCACCGTCATCTGCAATTCGCCGTCGAGCCGGCCGCTCGCCGAAAGGCCGAGCGTGCCGGCCGCGATCGCGATCATCTCGCCCTGCTGGATCCGCGACTGCACGATCTCGATATGGCCGCCGGCGGCCTGGATCTCGCGGAAACGCTGCGGCCAGGGCTTCGGCGTGAGGTCGGATAGACCGGTGATCTTGGCGCGGGTGTCCGCCTCGAACGGCTCGGCAAGCAGGGGATGAACGCCCTGGATGCTGCCCTGCGCGACATGGACCACGGTCTCGATCACGGGATGATCGGACGGTGATCCATCCGCGAGGCGGCCGTGCAGCTCGACCTGCTTGGCGCGCGCAAGCGGCACCTGCACGCTGCCGTCGACGCGGTTGAGGCTGGGATCGTCGAACACGATGGAGGCGCGATCCGGCACGGCCGGCAGACCGGCCACGCTGGCGCGGCCCTTGCTCCAGTTCACCACGAAGGTGTTTTGCGTGATGCCGTCGGTCAGCGTCGCAGGCGCGGAGAACTCGGCGATGACGCGCTTGGGATCATAGACCTGGGCGACGACCAGAATGTTGTCGAGCTTCGCCGTGAACGGCGTCTTGCTCGCGTTCTGCGACACCAGGGCGACGCTGGCGCCGGAACACTGGACCTCGAAGCGGAACGGGAAGCCCGCGATCGAGCGCTTGGCGCAATCATAGATGCGGCCGGACTTGGCCTCCTGCGCCCGCCAGGCGTCTGCGGCGATTTCGGCCTGCGACGCCGCGTAGAACCAGAAACCGCTCCACGCGACCGCGAGGATCAGGACGAGAACGGGTGCGATGAAAAGGCCCCAACGGGAGCGACGGCCTGCGGCAACGGTCATATTGGACATGGGGCGACCCTTTGACCCCAGATTCAGGCAAATGTAAGCGGGGACGGCTGCGACGAAAGGCGGAGAATTCGCTTCGCTTCGGGGCATGGTTCTGGTAGCCGTGCCCGAAATGTCGGAAATCACCGTCCCTTCCGTCACCACCGCCAAGGGCGACCTCTGGGTGTTCGGCTACGGCTCGCTGATGTGGCGGCCGGGCTTCGTTTTCGAGGAACGCATCCCGGCCCGGCTGGTCGGCGAGCATCGCGCGCTCTGCGTCTACTCCTTCGTGCATCGCGGCACGCCGGAAAAGCCTGGCCTGGTGCTCGGGCTCGACCGCGGCGGCGCCTGTCGCGGCATCGCCTTCCGCGTCGCCGAGAAGAACCGTGCCGAGGTCGTCGCCTATTTGCGCGCACGCGAGCAGGTCACGTCGGTCTATCGCGAGGTGATGCGCTCGGTGTGGCTGGAGAACGATGCGCGCCAGCGCGTCTCTGCACTCGCCTACGTCGTCGACCGTGGCCATGCGCAGTATGCCGGCCGGCTGTCGCTCGCCGAGCAGCACCGCCATGTCGTCCAGGGCCACGGCCAGTCCGGCGCCAATCGCGATTACGTGACGGCGACGGTGAAGGCGATCGAGGCCGAAGGCTTTCGCGACGTGCAGCTGCATCAGCTCGTATTGATGCTGCATGGTGATGCGCATTCGCTGCACGCCGCGGCTCCGAACGAGGATCGCTAGCCGCCCGTTGGCGCGTAGCTCGGTGCCGAGCCGATCGATTGCTCCTGCTCCCTGCGGCCGGCTTCGACGAGGCGGCCGGTGGCATCCTCGATCGCGGCTTGCACGCGGGAGAGAAACTCGTCCTTCGGCAGGCCCGGCGGCAACGGTTCGAGGAACTCCACAACCAGCGTGCCGGGATAGCGCATGAAGGTGCGGCGGGGCCAGAACAGGCCGGAGTTGAGCGCGACCGGCAGGCATGGCACGCCGCACGACGAATAGATCTGCGCAAAGCCGGTCTTGTAGTCTGGCGGCGCGCCCGGCGCCCGGCGCGTGCCTTCTGGAAAGATCACGAGCTGGCGGCCGCTGCGCACCGCCTCGCGCGCCCGCCGCGTCATCTCCAGCAGCGCCTTCACGCCGGCATTGCGGTCGATCGCAATCATCCCGGTCTTGACCAGGAACTGACCGAACACCGGGATCTGCATGAGCTGGCGCTTGAGGATGAAGATCGGCCGGTTGAAGAAGCCCGGCAGCACGAAGGTCTCCCAGAACGACTGATGCTTGGCCACGATCAGCAGCGGGCCTTTCGGGATGTTCTCGACTCCGCGGAATTCCACCTTGATGTTGCAGACCACGCGCATCAGGAACAGCGTTGCCTTGGCCCACCATTCCGCCACCGTCAGCATGGCGCGCGGCGGCAATGCGAAGGTCGGCAGCGCCACAATCGCAAGGCACACCAGCACGGCGTAGAACAACACGTTGAACACGAGCGAGCGCAGAAAAATTGGGAACATCGATGGTCCGATCAATTGGCCTGTGCGGTAGCGGGCCGCTTCGGCTGCTGACCTGCAGGCTGCTCCGATATCTCGGGCCAGAGGTCAATCCCGAAATGCTCCAGCCGCACCCTGAGCTCGGCCGCGATGTACTTGACATATTCCGACAGGAGCAGTCGCAGCGTCGATCCCGAGGTCCACCACGGCTCCTCGCGCCATTTTTCGCCGACCACCGCGAACGGGATCAGCGTCATCTGTGGCATTGCATGCGAGAATTCCACCAGCGCGCGCGGCATGTGATAGTTGGAGGTGACCACGATCAGCGATTTGAACCGGCGCCCCTCGGCCCAGCGCCGCGCTTCTGCTGCGTTGCCGCGGGTCGAGAGCGCGGTGCGGTCGAGGTCGACGCAACAGGTCATGAAGGACTGGTTCTCCGGCAAGGTCCGGGAGATGTCGCTCGCCCTCGAGGTCGGATGCACGCCGGAGATCAGGAGCCGCCTGCCATAGCCCGCAGCGAGCAGCTCCATCGCGTCCGATACCCGCGAGGAGCCGCCGGTCAGCACCACGATGCCGTCGGCTTTGCGGTCGGGCACCGTCTCGGCGCCGCGCAAATGCGACAGGAATGCAACGAAGCCTGCGGCCGCGGCAACGAAGGCAAGCGCGATCGTCGACACGATTGCCGCGCGCAGCCAGCCGCGCGGCAGTTTCGGCGATCGATCGTCGGTCGGCGAGCTCATGCGATATCAGTGATCCCTTCCCTGAAGCGATTTTAAGACGTTTTGAGGCGAAGTGGAGTCCTGCGAATGTGAAGAACATTCCGGCTGCGAACTCGGCCACATTCTCCCACAAGGGGAGAAGGGAAGAAGAGAAACTTCAATCGACATCATTCAATGTCGCAAACAGCGTCTGGCGTGAGGCCACCGCGGTGATGCCGCCGATCAGCACGGCCTGGACCGCGAGCACGATGTAGCCGGATGGCCGCAGCGAGAAGGTGCCGAGCAGCGCGGCAAACTGGTCGCCGACGGGGGTACCGGAAAACCAGCCTGCGATGGACTCCGAGAAGCCGAACATCAGCATGGCGGCGCCGCCGCCGATCACGCCGCCCTCCAGGCCCAGCCTGAGGAAATGGCGCAGGAAGTGATTGGCGATGTAGCGGTCGCCGGCGCCGACGAAATGCAGGACCTCGACGATCGGACGATTCGCCGCCATGGCGCCGCGGGTCGCGAACGAAACCGAGATGATGGTGGCGATGATGACAAGCGCGAGAATGCCGAGGCCGGCCAGCACGATGGCGTTGGTCATCGAGCGCATGCGCTCGATCCAGGCGCGGTGATCATCGACGCTGGCGCTAGGGGCGACCTGCGTCACGCGCGCCCGCAGGGCGCCGAGATCGAGCGGCGTGCCCGGCTGCACGCGCGCGATGATCATGCGCGGCACCGGCAGATCGTCCATGGACAGGCCGGTTCCGAGCCAGGGCTCGAGCAGCTTGCCGCTCTCCTCCCTGGTGAACGGCCTGACTTCGACGATGCCGGCTTGCGTGCGCATCGCCTCCGTCACGGCCGTGGTGTCACGATCGAGATCACGGCCGGCCTGCGGACGAACCTGGATGGTGATTTCGCTCGCGACGTCCGACTGCCATTCGGCGGCGGAGGCACTCACGAGCAGCACCGTACCGGTGGCCATCGAGGCGAGGAAGCTCATGATGGCGACGACGGCGACCAGCGCTCGGCCATGGATCGAGGCGCGCGGCACGATCGGCGACATGTTGCGTGCCCTGGCCGGAAGCTGCGGACGCTCCTGCCCGAGATCGACCAGCACGCCGCGCTCGTCGGTCCTACTCATAGACGTGCAGCCGTCCCTGGTGCAGCACCAGCCGCCGTGCTTCGTACTGGTCCATCAGGCCGATGTCGTGAGTGGCGATGATGACGGCGGTGCCCGACTTGTTGAGCTCGATGAAGAGCCGCAGCAGGCGGCGGCCGAGCGTCGGGTCGACGCTGCCGGTCGGCTCGTCCGCGAGTAGCAGCTGCGGCCGCGAGATCACGGCGCGTGCGATCGCCGCGCGCTGCTTCTCGCCGCCTGACAGGATCGGCGGCAGCGCATCCATGCGGTCGCCGAGGCCGACCCAGCGCAGGAGATCGATCACCTCCTTGCGGTAGCTCGACTCGCTGCGGCCCATGACGCGGAACGGCAGCGCGACATTCTCATAGGTCGTCATGTGGTCGAGCAGGCGGAAATCCTGGAGCACGATACCGATGCGCTTGCGCAGGTCCGCGATCTCGTCCTTGCCGAGCTGCGAGATGTCGTGACCGAACAGAGTGACGAGGCCCCGCGTCGGCCGATGCGACAGAAACAGCAGGCGCAGCAGAGACGTCTTGCCGGCGCCGGACGGTCCGGTGAGAAACTGGAAGGAATGCGCCGGGATCTGGAAGCTGAGATCGCGCAGGATCTCCGGCCCCAGACCGTAACGCAATCCGACATTTTCGAACCGAACCAAGCTCAGCTCCGTTCGAGAGGGGGCGCGGGTCGCACTGCGGAGCTCCGCCACGCGCGATCAACGGGTTTTGCCGCCGTTATGGTTTCCGGTTCGTTAACGGTCGGCCAGTAGCATAGTTGGCAGCATTCCTGCCGCCCGGTCCGCCGCCACCGGCTGATCGTCAAGATTCGTCACCTCGTTCATGCATCAAGGCTCGTCCATGCATATCGTCTGCCCCCATTGTATGACATCCTACGCCATCAAGCTCGCGAGCCTTGGGGCCAACGGACGGGCGGTCCGCTGCTCCCGTTGCAAGGAGACCTGGATCGCCCATGCCGAGGATGCCATCGAGGAGGCGTCCGTTCCGGCCATGGCCGCTGCCAGCCGAGCCGACGACCAGTCCGACCTCGCCGAGCAATGGAACTCCTATGGCAACGACGACGACGGCGCCGCGAATGCGCCTGTCGTCGACAGCCCGTCGATCGCCAGCGACTGGCCGGATGAAGAGGTCCGCGAGACCGAGGACGAGTGGTCAGCGGCAGCCCGTCAGGTCGAAGAGGACACCGCCGGCGCGCAGCACCAGTCCTGGTTCCGCGGCCTGTTCCGCCGCCGCGGCGCCCGGGTGAGCCGCCCGGCCCCCTCCTCGGCTCCGCGGAGATCCTATTTTGGCCTGCCGACCGCCTGCACCGCGATGGGCGCGCTGGTGCTGGCCCTTGTGGTCTGGCGCGGCGACGTGGTGCGGCTGCTGCCCCAGACCGCGGCATTCTACAAGATGGTCGGGCTCGAGGTGAATCTGCGGGGCCTGGCCTTCAAGGACATCAAGCTCTCCAGCGAGACCGTGGACGGTAAGCAGGTGCTGGTGATCGAGGGCGTGATCGTCGGGGAGGGCAAGAAGCCGCACGACATCCCGCGGCTGCGCTTTGCCGTGCGCGACGCCCAAGGAGCCGAGATCTACGCCTGGAATACGGTGCTGGAACAAACCGTGCTGCGGCCCGGCGAGCGCGCCTTCTTCCGCTCGCGCCTGGCCTCGCCGCCGCCGGAGGGCCGCAATATCGACGTTCGCTTCTTCAACCGGCGCGACATTGCCGGCGGCAGCGTATAGCCGATCAGGCTATTATTGGAGCATGTTCTTTGCGGGAAACCGCTACGCATTTTTCCGGATCATGCTGGAGGTCCGGCACGGAAGGTTGATCCCAAGGTTGGTCTCATGCCGAAAATCCTGATCGCCGACGACGAGGATTCAATGCGCCAGCTGGTGGCGCGCGCCATCGCCATGGACGGCCACGAGACCGTCACCGCCCAGGACGGCGCCGAGGCGCTGGAAATTCTGATCCGCGAGGACGGCGCTTTCGATCTGTTGCTCACCGACATCCAGATGCCGGTCATGGACGGCATCGCGCTGGCACTCTCCGCCGCCCGCGATTTCCCTGATCTGACCATTTTGCTGATGACCGGCTTTGCCGACCAGCGCGAGCGCGCCTCGAACCTGAATGCGCTGGTGCATGATGTCGTGACCAAGCCTTTCTCGGTCGCCGATATCCGCACGGCGGTCGCCGATGCGCTGGCAGCGAAGAAAGGGTAGCGGCGGCGGCCAAATATTCCCCTGTCATGCCCCGGCTTGACCGGGACATCCAGTGCACCGCGACGGATGTGGCAAGGGCGAGATCTTCAACGCCGGCCTCTGGAATACTGGATCGCCCGGTCAAGGCCGGGGCGACGACACCGAGTGTGGTGTCAAAGAGTGTGACGTCAAAACTCCTTCAGCAGCCGCTCGATATAGTCGAGCTCGATCTGCGGGCGCGAGGGATCGCCGAGACGACGGCGGAGCTCTTCGAGAATGCGGCGGACGCGCTGGGTGTCGATCTCGCCGGGAATCTTGACCGTATAATCGTCGCCATATTCGCGCCCATGCAGCGGACGGCCCAGCGGGTCGGTCTGGTTGCCGCCGCTCTGCTGACGGCCGGCGCGCTGGCCGGGGCCGTCGCCCTGACCGTCACCGTCGCCCTGCTGCATCGCCTCGGCCATCTTCTGCGCACCCTTGCGCATCGCGTCGAGCGCCTTGCCCTGCGAGTCCACGGCGCCGTCGGCATTGCCTTCGCCGAGCTTTGATCCCGCATCGCCCATGGCGCCGTCGGCGGCGTCCAGACTGCCGTCGTCATCGCCCTGGTCGCCGTCCTGATCGCCGTTCTGGCCGGGCTGGCCCTGGTCCCCTTGCTGGCCCTTCTGTCCCTGTTGGCCTTTCTGCCCTTTTTCGCCCTTCTGCGTGAGGCCGCGCTTGGCAAGCTCGTCCTGCAGCTTCTTCAGGCGGTCGCGCAGTCCCTGCTGGTCCTGCTGCAGCTCCGACATGGACTGATCGCCCTGCTGCTTGCCGCGCGAGCGGTCGCGCCGGGAATCCTGGCCCTGCTTGAAGGTCTTGTCGCGCAATTGCTGCTGCTTGCGGATCATGTCGCCGAGCTCGTTGAGCGCCTGCTCCATGTCGCTCTCGCCGGACTGCCCCGGCTGCGCCATCTGCAGGCCCTCCAGCATCTGCTGGAGCTGCTCGAGCAACTGCTTGGCGGCATCCTTGTCGCCGGAGCGCGACAGGCGCTCCATCCGGTCGATCATGTTCTGCAGGTCCTGCTGGCGCAGGACCTTGGTGTTCGGGTCGAGCGGCCGCGCCAGCTGCTGCGGGTCATTGTTGTTGCGGAACTGCTCGGCGAGCTGGCGCATGAAGTCGTTCAGCGCCTGACGCAGGTCCTGCGTCAGCTTCTTGATCTCTTCGTCGCTCGCGCCACGCTCCAGCGCCTGCTTCAGCGCGTCCTGAGCCGCCCGCAACGCCTTCTCGACATCGGAGATCTTGCCGTCCTCGATCGTCACCGCAAGCGCCCACAGGCTCGCCACGACCTCGCGCAGGGCATCATCGGTGCGTGCGGCCTCGAGCTGTCGCGCAACGCTGTGCAGGCCGAGATATTGTCCGGGCTCCGGCGTGAACATCTCGGGCGCGATCATCAGCGCGTCGAGCGCGGCATACACGTCCGAATTCTTGTTGGCGTCGAGCGCGAGAATGCGGCGCTGCTCGATCAGTGCACGGGCCAGCGGCTTGGTGAAGAGCCGTTCGGGCAGGCGCATGTTGAACGGTTCGCTTGTGGCCTCGTTGCCGGCCTCGTCCTTGGCCGTGAGGGTCAGCATGACCTCGGCGCCGGCATAGGGATCCTCGCTGAGATCCTTCACCGACTGTCCGACGCCGTTGCGGGTCCGCGCATTCGGCAGCGCGAGCGGGAAGTGCGGCGGCTGGAATAGCGGACGCGGAGCCGTCCTGGTGTCGCCAGCGCCGGCAGCAGCCTTGTCGCCGGGAGCAGCCTTCGCCCCGCCCTTAGCGTCGTCCTTGGCATCGTCCTTGGCGCCATCCCGGGCATCGATCGACCGCAGGGCAAATTTCGCCTCGGCGCCGGTGACGCCGTAATCGTCCTCGATCTTGTAGGAGAGCTGGAGCGCGCCGCGCGCCTGGCGCTCCGGGTCCTTGGCGAGTGCAATCGTCGGCGCCCGATCCGGCGTTGCCGCAAACGCCCATTGCGGCTGGCCGGAAGGCGCGCGGACATGCGCCGTGCCGTCGCCGGAGATGGCAAAATGCCTTTCGTTGGTCCCCTTGGGGCTGGCTTCGGTGGGGGCAACTTCCTTGAGGCCGCCGGAGACGGCGACATCCAGGTTGCCGCCTGAGGAGCGCACGATCAGGGTCGAACCGGCGGGAACGGCGAGCGGACCGCTGGCGGGCAGGGCCGCAGCTTCCTTGTTGGCGGCCGACAGAATGACCGGAGGCCTGCCGGTGTACAGCGGCGGCGTGACCCAGGCATCGACGCGAACATTGCTCGGCGCCAGCACCCCGTTCCAGTCGAAGGCCGCGCCAAGCCGCATCGCACGCTCGTCGCCGGCGGCGAAGAAGGTCGCAACCAGCATCACCATGACCAGCGCGCGCAACGCCCAGGGGTCGTGAAGCGCGAGCCGCGGGTGCGGCAGACCGGCGCGGATGCGCTTGAGGGACGCCAGCGTACGCTCGCGCTGCGCCTGCCACAGCGCCTGCGCGACCGGGTCTTGCGAGGTCAGTGTGTCCGTGAGCGTAGTGGCCGGGCGGTGACGGATGCCGGAGCCACGGTCGAGGCGGGCGAGCGCTTCCGCACGGCTCGGCCAGCGGAAGCCAAGCAACGGGAACAAGGCGGCGACCGCGACCGCGGCAAAGAGGGCGAGACCGATAGCCCGGGCAATGAACGGCAGTGCCAGCCAGAGACCGGCCCAGGACACCACCAGGAACAGGCCGGCGACGGTCAGAAGCCGCGCCACATTGGGCCAGGCACGCTCCCACGCGATGGCATAAGTAGCCCGATCGAGGGCCTGCGCCAGCTTCAGCCGCGACAGCGCATCACTGCTGCGGATCGGGTCTGACGGGTCGGGGGTGACGCCGTTCAATCAACTCTCCAGGTTGCCCGGTAGAGCAGAGCCTATCACAACGGCAGCACTGAGGCATCCGTTCCTGTACGGGAGAACCCCCTTTTCCCGCATAACACGAGGACGTGACTGGCCCGGTGCAACCCCGTAACTTCCGCGCGCCATCCCTGAGGGAAACGAAGGAAACGCCATGGACAAGAAGATGCACGACAAGGGCCTGGAAGTCCGCAAAGCGGTGCTGGGCGAGGCCTATGTCAACAACGCCCTGAAGAACGTCGACGATTTCAACCGCCCGTTCCAGGAGATGCTCAACGAATATTGCTGGGGCACGGTGTGGGGCCGCGAGGAGCTGCCGCGCAAGACCCGCAGCATGCTCAACATCGCCATGATCGCGATCCTCAACCGCCAGCACGAGTTTCGCGCGCATCTCAAGGGTGCGCTGACCAATGGCGTGACGCGCGAGGAGATCCGCGAGATCCTGATGCAGGTCGCGATCTACGGCGGCATGCCGGCCGCGGTCGACAGCTTCCGGATCGCGCGCGAGGTGTTCGCGGAGATCGACGGGAAGGCGTAGCCAGTTCGGCGCCGCCGTCCCGGACCGACGCGCGCTTGTCCGGGACGATTTCGGAGATGGAACCCGCATCTTCCACAACGACAAAGAAGCAAAAAGGAAACACCATGGACATCGGATTCATCGGGCTCGGAAACATGGGTTTCCCGATGGCGCGGCGGCTGATCGAGGCGGGACACAAGCTCGTCGTGTTCGACACGCGCAAGGACGTCGCAGGCAGGCTCGTGGCGCTGGGCGCGACTGCGGCGGCGTCGCCAAAGGACGTCGCCGATCAGGTCGAGACCGTGATGGCGAGTTTGCCTTCGCTGCAGGCTTCACTCGACGTCGCAACGGGAGCGAACGGCGTGATCGAGGGCAGGCGCGCAAAACGCTTCGTCGATCTCTCCACCGTCGGCTCGACGATGGCAGCGAGGATTCACGGCCTGCTCGCCAAGCGCAACATCGTGCAGGTCGACTGCCCCGTCTCCGGCGGCGTCGGCGGCGCCGAGAAAGGCACGCTGGCGGTGATGGTGTCAGGCCCGAAGGCCGAGTTCGAGCTGCTCAAGCCCGCGCTCGAGGTGATCGGAAAAGTGTTCTTCATCGGCGAGAAGCCCGGCGCGGCCCAGACCATGAAGCTCGCCAACAATTTCCTGTCGGCCACCGCGATCGTGGCGACGTCGGAAGCCGTGGTGATGGGCGTGAAGGCCGGCCTCGATCCCGCCGTGATGATCGACGTCATCAATGCGGGCTCCGGCATGAACACGGCGAGCCGCGACAAGTTTCCGCGCGCGGTGCTGCCGCGCACGTTCGACTTCGGCTTCGCCACGGGGCTGATGGTGAAGGACGTGCGGCTGGCACTGGAGGAGATGAAGCAGCTCGGCCTGTCGATGGAAGTTGCCGATGCGGTCGGGCGGCTATGGGAGACGATCATCAGCGCGGAGGGTGCCGAATCCGACTTCACCGCGGCGATCAAGCCGATCGAGAAGAAGGCCGGAGTCGTCGTCGGCGGACAAAAATAGCGATCACGGGGGTGGGCACGGTTGCCGCTTGATCTGCCTTCCAAATCAAGCGGTTTTATCCGACGGGCAATCGTTCTGCCGACAACCCCGAGCTACTGTGCATGGGGTTGTTTTGCGGGTTTTGAGTGCGCCTTCACAGCCAGGGCGCGGGCCGATCCATTGCAATGAGCTGTTCCACCTCGATGCGCGGGCGCACCACGGCGTATTGATCGCCCTTCACCAGCACCTCGGGCACCAGCGGGCGCGTGTTGTAGGTGCCGGCCTGGACGGCGCCATAGGCGCCCGCGGTCATGATGGCGAGGAGATCGCCGGCCTTCGGCGCCGGCAGCGTGCGGTCCAGCGCGAGATAGTCGCCGGTCTCGCAGACCGGGCCGACGACGTCGGCCGTGATCGTCGCCGCGTCCTTGGCCGGCTGCTTCACCGGCAGGATGTCGTGATAAGCCTCATACAGCGTCGGGCGGATCAGATCGTTCATCGCGGCGTCGATGATCACGAAGTTCTTGCCGTCGCCGTGCTTCACATAGATGACCTTGGCAACCAGGATGCCGGCATTGCCGACGATCATGCGGCCGGGCTCGAACATCAGCGTGCAGCCGAGATTGTGGCTGACGCGCCTGACCATGGCGGCATAGGCGTCGGGCGCCGGCGGCGCCTCACGATCCATCTCATAGGGGATGCCGAGACCGCCGCCGAAATCGACGTGGCTGATGTTGTGGCCGTCGGCGCGCAGCGTCTGGACGAATTCGGCGAGGATGCGGAACGCGGTCTCCATGTTGGAGAGGTCTGTGATCTGGCTGCCGATATGCACATCGGTGCCGGTCACCTCGATACCGGGCAGCCTGGCGGCGCGCACATAGACCTCGCGCGCATGCGCGATCGGGATGCCGAACTTGTTCTCGGACTTGCCGGTCGAAATCTTGGCATGCGTGCCGGCATCGACGTCCGGATTGACGCGGAGCGAGATCCGCGCGGTCTTGCCCATCGCGGTCGCAAGGCGCGAGAGCAATTCGAGCTCGGGCTCGGATTCCACGTTGAGGCAGAGGATGTCGGCGGCAAGCGCGGCGCGCAGCTCCTCTTCCGTCTTGCCGACGCCGGAGAACACGATCTTGCTGGCCGGGAAACCGGCGGCCAGCGCGCGCTTCAATTCACCGCCGGAGACGACGTCGGCGCCGGCGCCGAGCTTGGCCAGCGTGCGCAGCACCGACTGGTTGGAGTTCGCCTTCATGGCGTAGCAGACCAGCGCCTTCTCGCCGGCGAAGGCATCGGCGAAGACGCGGTAGTGCCGCTCCAGCGTCGCGGTCGAATAGCAATAGAACGGCGTGCCGACGGTGGCGGCCAGCTCGGACAGGTTCACCGCCTCGGCGTGCAGCACGCCGTTGCGATAGTCGAAATGGTTCATGGCGCAGGCTCGCTTGTCCCGGCTTATTTCCTGCCGGGAGGTTCGTCCAGGAGCGGGTCGAGAATAAACGGTTTCTTTCGGCCCTTGGCCGCCGCGGGCGCGGCATCCGCGCTGGAGGTAGGGTCGAACAGACTCGGCGTCTTCTGGGCCGCGGTCTCGGTATCGACGGGCGCGGCGCCGGTGGCTGCAGGCGCGCTGGAGGCGGTCGGCGGCAGATCCAGCGGACCCTTGCGGCCACAACCGGCAAGCGCGAGCGCCGTCAGGCTCAAGACAATGATGGCCCACCCCGAGCCGGCCGGGCGAAACTTTGACGTCACGACGAAATCCCCACTACGCGGCGCACCATACAGAGATTGACGCGCTCTGGCGAGAGCCGGATGACCATGAAACATAAGCGAAATTTTGCCCTCAGCCCGATTTTCGCTCTTTTTCCAGCCGCTTCGCCCAGGCCTTGGCCTGGGACGCGACGTTCTTCGGCGCGGTGCCGCCGAAACTGGTGCGGCTCTTCACCGACGATTCGACCGAGAGCACGCCGAACACGTCCTTGGTGATTTTGGGCTCGATCGCCTGCATCTCCTTGAGCGGCAGCTCGTGCAGCGCGACGCCCCCCTCGGCGGCCTTGGCGACGATGCGGCCGGTGACGTGATGAGCCTCGCGGAACGGCATCTTCAGCGTCCGCACCAGCCAGTCGGCGAGGTCGGTCGCGGTGGCGTAGCCCTCGCCCGCCGCCGCTTTCATCTTGGCTTCATCCGGCACGAGGTCGCGGACCATGCCGGTCATGGCGCGGATCGCCAGCGACAGCGCGGCAAAGCCCTCCATGGCACCCTGCTTGTCCTCCTGCATGTCCTTTTGATAGGCGAGCGGCAGGCCCTTCATGACGATCAGCAGGCCGTTGAGGGCGCCGATGACGCGACCGGTCTTGGCGCGCACGAGCTCGGCGGCGTCCGGGTTGCGCTTCTGCGGCATGATCGAGGAGCCGGTGGTGAACTTGTCGCTGAGCCTGACAAGACCGACCAGCGGCGAGGTCCAGATCACGATCTCCTCGGCAAAGCGCGACATGTGCACGGCGCAGATCGAGGCCGCCGACAGCGTCTCCAGCACGAAATCGCGATCGGAGACCGCGTCGAGCGAGTTCGCCATCGGGCGGTCGAACAGGAGCGCCTTGGCGGTGGCGTGGCGGTCGATCGGGAACGAGGTCCCGGCGAGCGCGGCCGCGCCGAGCGGGGATTCGTTCAGCCGCTTGCGCGCATCCTGGAAGCGACCGCGGTCGCGCGCCGCCATCTCGACATAGGCGAGCAAATGGTGGCCGAAGGTGACGGGCTGCGCGGTCTGCAGATGCGTGAAGCCTGGCATCACGGTGCCGGCATGCTCCAGGGCACGCTCGACCAGCGCCCGCTGGAAGGCGGCGAGCGCGGCATCGGTCTCGTCGATGACGTCGCGGACGAACAGGCGGAAATCTGTCGCGACCTGGTCGTTGCGCGAACGCGCGGTATGCAGGCGGCCGGCGGCGGGGCCGATCAGCTCCGACAGGCGGCTCTCGACATTCATATGGATGTCCTCGAGCGCGCGCTTGAACGCAAAGCCGCCCTTGCCGATCTCTGACAAAATCGTGTCTAGACCCTTGCCGATATTTTTCGCATCAGAGGCCGTAATGATGCCCTGCGTGGCCAGCATGGCAGCGTGGGCCTTGGACGCGGCAATGTCCTGGGCGAAGAGGTGACGATCGACGTCGATGGAGACGTTGATCTCTTCCATGATCTCGTCGGGACGTTCCGAGAACCGGCCGCCCCACATCTTGTTGCTCATGATCCCCTGCTCACGCCTTGCCTGTCGCTAGCCACGTTTGCTGGCCTCGGCCAGCCGTATTAAGAGGCCCCTGATAGCCATATCTGCGACCGGATGACAAACGTTATGCTCGACAAGAAGCCCTCCGCCACGCGCCCCATCCCCCTCGTCATCGCCACCGTGGCGATTGGCGGGCTGGCCGGCTTCGCCGCGCTGTACGGGCTCGGCCTGAGCCGGGCTCCGTCAGGCGATCCGACCTGCAAGGCGGCGGTCGCGACGGCGCAGAAGATCGCCCCGCTCGCCCATGGCGAGGTGGCGGCGCTGACCATGGCGAGCGCCCCGCTGAAACTGCCCGACCTCGCCTTCGAGGATTCCGACGGCAAGCCGAAGAAGCTGTCCGACTTCCGCGGCAAGACCCTGCTGGTGAACCTCTGGGCGACCTGGTGCGTGCCCTGCCGGAAAGAGATGCCGGCGCTGGACGAACTCCAGGGGAAGCTGTCGGGCCCGAATTTCGAGGTGGTGGCGATCAATATCGACACCCGCGACCCGGACAAGCCCAAGAGCTTCCTGAAAGAGGCCAACCTGACCCGGCTCGGCTATTTCAGCGATCCGAAAGCCAAGGTGTTCCAGGACCTTAAGGCCATAGGCCGGGCACTCGGCATGCCGACCTCGGTGCTGGTCGACCCGCAGGGCTGCGAGATCGCGACGATCGCGGGGCCGGCGGAATGGGCGTCCGAGGACGCGCTCAAGCTGCTCCGCGCCGCGACCGGCAAGGCCGCCGCATCGCTTTAGGAATTCAGGCGGTGACGTTGAGATTGCCGCCGACGCCGGGGCCGACATTGGCCAGCGAGGGTTGGCCCGCGCCCATCAGCGTCAGGACGGTCGACTTCTCCATGTCCATGTTCTGCTTCGTCAGCGTCGCCGCGATATTCGATTGCAGCGCACCTTGCTGAGCGGCCAGCATGGTGCTGACCATCGCCATCATGTCCATTACGCGAACCCTCTTACCGGCCGTAACCTAGGCGCGAGAGGTTAACGCGACATGAATTGACACGAAGCGGATCAGCGCGTCGGCACCGGCTTGGCGCCCCGGTAGTCGTAGAAACCGCGCTGGGTCTTGCGGCCGAGCCAGCCGGCCTCGACGTATTTCACCAGCAGCGGGCACGGGCGGTACTTGGAGTCCGCCAGCCCCTCGTGCAGCACCTGCATGATGGAGAGGCAGGTATCGAGGCCGATGAAATCGGCGAGTTCGAGCGGACCCATGGGATGGTGAGCCCCGAGCTTCATCGCGGCGTCGATCGCCTCGACATTGCCGACGCCTTCATACAGCGTGTAGATCGCCTCGTTGATCATCGGCAGCAGGATGCGGTTGACGATGAAGGCCGGGAAATCCTCGGAGACCGCGACCTGCTTGCCGAGCTTGCCGACGAATTCCTTGGCGGTCTCGAAGGTGGCGTCGTCGGTGGCGATGCCGCGGATCAGCTCGACCAGCTCCATCAGCGGCACTGGATTCATAAAGTGAATGCCGATGAACCGCTCCGGGCGGTCGGTGGCGGCGGCAAGCCGCGTGATCGAGATCGAGGACGTGTCGGAGGCGACGATCGCCTCCGGCTTCAACACCGCGCAGAGCTCGTGGAAGATCTTGCGCTTGACCTCTTCCTTCTCGACCGCGGTCTCGATGACGAGGTCACAATCGGCGAGATCGTCGAGCTTTTCGGCGAGCGTGATGCGCGCCATCGCCTTGACCTTGTCGTCCTCGGTGACGGCCTTCTTGGAGACCTGGCGCGCCAGATTGCCGTTGATGGTGGCCATGCCCGACTTGAGGCGGTCGGGCGAAACGTCGTTGAGCACCACGTCGAAGCCGGCCAGCGCCGCGACATGCGCGATGCCATTGCCCATCTGACCCGCGCCGATCACGCCGACCTTCTTGATCACTGCCGCCATCATGTCATCCACCGGAACGGCGCGCGACGAGCGCACCCTGCCTATCCCCTTGAGCCGGGAGGTCCGATTTAATCAGAACCTTGGCTCGAAACCTAGATTGGATCGCTTCGAAGGCGCGCCCACGCCAAAGAAAACGCCTCAGAAATGCAACACCGGCCGGAGTGTATACCTCCGGCCGGTGTTTTCGATGCCCTTTTACTTGCCGAGCTTACCGAGTTCGGCCGTCAGCTCCGGAACCGCCTGGTAGAGATCGGCGACCAGGCCGTAATCGGCAACCTGGAAGATCGGCGCGTCCTCGTCCTTGTTGATCGCAACGATCACCTTGGAGTCCTTCATGCCGGCCAGATGCTGGATGGCGCCGGAAATGCCGACCGCAACATAGAGCTCGGGCGCCACGACCTTGCCGGTCTGCCCGACCTGCCAGTCGTTCGGCGCATAGCCCGCATCGACCGCCGCGCGCGAGGCACCGACGCCGGCGCCGAGCTTATCGGCGAGCGGCTCGATGTATTTGGCGAAGTTCTCGCGGCTCTGCATGGCCCGGCCACCGGAGACGATGATCTTGGCCGAGGTCAGCTCGGGACGATCGCTCTTGGCAACCTCCTCGCCGATGAACGACGACAAGCCTGGATCGGCGGTGGCCGCCACGTTCTCGACCGCGGCGCTGCCACCCTCGCCTGCCGCAGCGAAGGTCGAGGTCCGCACCGTAATGACCTTCTTGGCGTCCTTCGACTTCACCGTCTGGATGGCGTTGCCGGCATAGATCGGGCGCTCGAAGGTATCGGGCGCGACCACCTTGATGATCTCGGAGACCTGCATCACGTCGAGCAGAGCGGCGACGCGCGGCATCACGTTCTTGAAGCGCGAGGTCGCCGGTGCGACGATCGCGTCATAGCCGGACGCCAACGAGACGATCAGCGCCGCCAGCGGCTCGGCGAGATCGTGCGCGTAGAGGTCGCCATCGGCGAGCAGCACCTTCTTGACGCCGGCGAGCTTGGCGGCGGCATCCGCCGCGCCCTTGGCGTTCTGGCCGGCGACCAGCACCTCGACATCCGCACCGAGCGCGGCGGCCGCGGTCAGGGCCTTGTTGGTGGCGTCCTTGAGCGACGCATTGTCGTGTTCGGCAATCAGAAGCGTCGTCATCAGAGCACCCCGGCTTCGTTCTTGAGTTTCGACACCAGCTCGGCGACGTCCTTGACCTTGACGCCTGCCTTGCGGCCCGCCGGCTCCGTCGTCTTGAGAACCTCGAGACGCGCGGCGACGTCGACGCCGTAATCGGCGACGGTCTTCTCCGCGATCGGCTTCTTCTTGGCCTTCATGATGTTGGGCAGCGAGGCATAGCGCGGCTCGTTGAGGCGGAGATCGGTGGTGACGATCGCCGGTCCCTTCAGCTTGACGGTCTGGAGGCCGCCGTCGACTTCGCGCGTGACCTTGAAGTCGGCCCCTTCGACCTCGAGCTTCGAAGCGAAGGTCGCCTGCGACCAGCCGAGCAGCGCGGCCAGCATCTGGCCGGTCTGGTTGGAGTCGTCGTCGATCGCCTGCTTGCCGAGGATGATCAGGCCCGGCTGCTCTTCGTCGGCAACCTTCTTCAGGATCTTGGCGACGGCGAGCGGCTCGACGGCGCCTTCGGCCTTCACCAGGATGCCGCGGTCGGCGCCCATGGCGAGGCCGGTGCGGATCGTCTCCGATGCCTGCGCAGGTCCGATAGAGACCACCACAACCTCGGTGGCCTTGCCGCCTTCCTTCAGGCGCAGCGCTTCCTCGACTGCGATTTCGTCGAACGGGTTCATGGACATCTTGACGTTGGCGAGTTCAACGCCCGATCCATCGCCCTTGACGCGGACCTTGACGTTGTAATCGACCACCCGCTTTACCGGCACTAAGACCTTCATCGATCCTCTTTCACTCAATCTGGGAGGGGGGTTATCAACTGGCGCGGAACCTAAAGGCCCGATCTGCCCCGGTCAACGCGCGAACGGGTCTAATTTTGGCCTTCTGAAATGCGGGAGCGCGATGGGTCAGCGGTTCTGGCCGGGAACCCAAAGCACGTCGCCGGCGCCATTGCCGTTAGCCGTCCGGCTCGCCACGAACAGGAAGTCGGACAGGCGATTCATATACTGGATGCCAGCCGCGCTGACCGGCTCGCCGGGCCGGGCCGCCAGTTCCACGATCACGCGTTCCGCCCTGCGGCATATCGTGCGCGCCACATGCAGATGGGCTGCGGCCGGCGTGCCGCCGGGAAGCACGAAGGAGGTCAGCGGCGCAAGTTCGTCGTTGAGCGTGTCGATATCGCGCTCGAGCCGCTCGACCTGGCTCGTCACCACCCGCAGCCGCTCAGCCTTGCCCTCCCGTTCGGGCACGGCGAGATCGGCGCCGAGATCGAACAGATCATTCTGGATGCGGCCGAGCATCGCATCGAGTTCGGGCAGGTCTTGCGTGTGGAGCCGGACGACGCCGATCGCGGCGTTGGTCTCGTCGACGGTGCCGTAGGCTTCGATGCGCAGATCGTATTTCGGACGCCGCTCGCCGGTTCCGAGCGCCGTCGTGCCGTCGTCACCGGTCTTGGTGTAGATACGGTTCAACGTGACCATTTAGCGCCCCATCGCCCAGACCGCGAGCATCGCGATGACGATCGCCACGAACTGAAGCAGCACGCGCCAGCGCATCAGCTTCTGCGAGGTGTTGGGCGAGCCGCCGCGCATCATGTTGATGAGCCCGAGCAGCAGCACCAGCGCCACGGCGCCGGCGGCCGCCGGCAGGATGAAAGTACTCAGGAGAGATGCCATTTGAGGGTAGATAACACCGTGGGCGTCGGTCCGCCATCTCTCCAGTTCGTCATTCCGGGCCGATGCGGCGGGACCGACCGAAGCGAGGCCGGCACGTCGAGCCATCGCGCCACTTGCGCTGCGACTAGATGGATTCCGGGCTCGCGCTTCGCGCGCCCCGGAATGACGGCGGAGCGCTTCGCGATCTGGCTTTTGAGCCAAGAATGTCAGAAGCTGCCTGAATGATTTCCGATTTGTGTCCCTCGCCGACCGTCTTCCCCTCCGCCCGCAAGCGGGAGGAGGGAGCAGTACAGGGCAAGCCGTGAAAGCGATCCGCTACATCTACGTCGTCGTGATGGATGCGTTCTACACCTTCCTTGCCGATGACGGCTGGGCGATCGCAAGCCACATCGCGCTGTCGACGCTGATGGCGCTGTTCCCGTTCCTGATCGTGCTGACCTCGCTCGCCGGCTTCTTCGGCTCCAAGGAACTCGCCGACCAGGCCGCCAGCCTGATGCTCCAGATCTGGCCCAAGCAGGTCGCCGATTCGATCTCGGGCGAGGTGCATGACGTGCTGACCACGACCCGCACCGGCCTTTTGACCATTGGTGCGGCGCTGTCGGTCTATTTCGCCTCCAACGGCGTCGAGGCGCTGCGGGTCGCGCTCAACCGCGCCTACGCGGTGGTGGAGATGCGGCGCTGGTACTGGCTGCGGCTGGAATCGATTGCCTACACGCTGATTGCCGCCTTCACTGCCCTCGCGATGGCGTTCCTGATCGTGCTCGGTCCGCTGATCATCGAGGCCGCGCGGCGCCACATTCCGCTGTTCGTCGAATCGAACGAAAGCATCCTCACCTGGCTGCGCTACGGCATCACCATCGGCGCGCTCGTGGTTGCGCTGTTCATCCTGCACGCCTGGCTGCCGGCGGGACGGCGCAGCTTCCTCCAGATCATGCCGGGCATCATCTTCACGGTGGCGGCGTCGCTGGTCTCCGGCGTCGTCTTCGGACAGTATCTGGCGCGCTTCGCCAACAACTACGTGACCATGTATGCGGGGCTCGCCTCAGTGATCATCGCGCTGGTGTTCCTGTATTTCATTGCCGCGATCTTCGTTTACGGCGGCGAGCTCAACGCCGCGATCATCAAGTCGCGGCTTCCTCATGGCGTGTCGCTTCAAGCAGCGCAGTCGCTAAAGCCCGCGGAGACACAGGCTTGACCAGGAAGGCGTCGGCGCCGGCCGCGCGCGATGCTGCCTCGTCCTCGCCGCGGCCGGACACGCCGATGATCGGGATCCGAGCCAGCGGCGTCGACAGCGCGCGGATTCGCCTGATGGCCTCGATACCGTCGATGCCCGGCAGCACCATGTCCATCAGCACCGCGTCGAACGCGCCCTGCTCCAGCCGGCCGACCGCGTCCTCGCCGCGCCCGATGAACTCGGCTTGATGGCCGAGCTCGGTCAGGATCGTGTTGAGCACGACGCGGCCGAACGGATTGTCCTCGACGCTGAGCACGCGAAGGCCCGCGACCGCCTCGGGCCCACTACCCTTCGCCTCGCTGCTCTTGTCCGATCCCGAGGCGTCCAGCGACACCGTCAACGTGAAGGTGGCACCACCACCACGGCGCGGAGCGACGGTGATGTCGCCGCCCATCGCACGCGCCAATTGCTTGACCGAAGAGAGCCCCAAGCCGGCGCCGCCGAAGCGCGAGGCGATGGTGACATTGGCCTGGGTGAACGGGCGGAACAGCCGCTTGATCTCCGCCATGGTGAGGCCGATGCCGCTGTCGGACACCGCAAAGGAGACACCGACCCTGCCCTTGCGCTTTGCTTTGGCTTTGGCTTTGGCTTTGGCGGGACGCCACGGCTCGACTGCGAGCGCCACGCCGCCCTGGTCTGTGAACTTCACGGCATTGTCGATCAGGTTCTCGAGCGCCGCGCGCAGGCGGACGGGATCACCGACCACGAGTCCAGGCAGCTTGTCGGAGATCTCGACCTCGGCCTGGAGACCTTTGGCCGCGGCACGGCCGGCCAGCGAATCGCCGGCGCTGCGGGCGAGCGTCCGTAGATCGAACAGGTCCTGCCGCAGCGTGCTGCCGCCCTTCCCCGTTCCCTTGCCGGTTCTGGCGGCATCCACGAACAGCGTGGCAAGGCTCGCCAGATGCTCGGCACCGGCCTTGATGGTATCCGCCCACCGCCGCTCCCGTTCACCGAGATCGGAGGTCGCGAGCAGATCGCTGATCGCCAGAATGCCGGTCAGGGGGGTGCGGACCTCATGGGCAAAGGCGGCCAGCGCCGCCTGGACCACGTCGGGCGCGACCACCTTGGCACTGCGCTTGCGCACCTTTCCGGCCGTCCCGGACCGCTTCCGAGGCAGCCGCCTGGACGTCCGCGTGGTGCGCACTGGACGCGTTTTCGCCGCCATGAATCCCCTTCGAAGTACTCTCTTCGAACCCCGCGCAGACCGAGCATGGCACGGAGGAACCCCCGGAGTCACGGCGACGTTTTGCTAACCCCCAGAGAAACTTAACCTAATCCCACCAGCTGGCGGACGCGGGCCGGCGTGATGCCGGACGCGCGCAAGGCGCGCAGGCCGGTCGACCGGCTCGATTTCGACAGCTTCCGGCCCGCCTCATCGCGAATCAGTGGGTGATGGCGGTAGGCAGGCTCGGGCAGGCCGAGCAGGACCTGGAGCAGGCGGTGCACCGAGGTGGCGTAAAACAGGTCCTGGCCCCGCACGATCTCGCTGACGCCCTGGAGCGCGTCGTCGACGACCACCGACAGATGGTAGCTGGTCGGCGTCTCCTTGCGGGCCAGGATCACGTCGCCCCACGCCTCCGGCCGCACCGGCACGATGCCGCGCTCGCCGTCCGGTCCTTCGCCGTGCTCATTCCAGCTCAGACGGGCGGCACGGCGGCAGGCGGCCTGCATGTCGAGCCGCAGCGCATAAGGCGCGCCTGATGCGATCAAATGCGACCGTTCGTCAGCCGACAATGATCTGGCCTCGCCGGGATAAAGCGGCGCACCGTCGGGATCGCGCGGCCACGGCCCGTCCAGCTCGCGCGCGGCGACGAGCCTTGCTATCTCGGCCCGGCTTTCGAAAGCCGGATAGACGAGACCGAGCGCGGAGAGCCTTTCCAGCGCGGCGCGATAGTCGGCAAGATGCTCGGACTGCCGTCGCACCGGCGTTTCCCAGGCAATTCCGAGCCAGGCGAGATCCTCGTAGATCGCCGCCTCGTATTCCGGCCGGCAGCGCGTCGCGTCGATATCCTCGATCCGCAGCAACAGCCGCCCGCCGGTCTCCCGCGCGCGATCGAAGTTGAGCAGCGCGGAATAGGCGTGGCCGAGATGCAGCAGGCCGTTGGGGCTGGGGGCAAATCGGAAAACGGGTGGCATCTTGCGACAGATCTCGTCATGGCCGGGCTTGTCCCGGCCATCCACGTTCTTCGGTGCCGCCTGCCGATCATGTCAAGGGCGCCGGACAAACACCACGGCCACCGCTCATGCTAGACAATACGTCGTGGTGAGAAAGACGTGGATGGCCGGGACAAGCCCGGCCATGACGTCGGAGAGAGCTTGTCGGACCATCATGACCATCCACCTCGAAACGCAGTCCGATCTTGAAGAGGCCGTCCACGCGCTGATCAAGCGCGATCCGCGCCTCAAGCCCGTGCTCGAGATCGCGGGCATGCCAACGCTGCGGCGGCGCGAGCCGGGCTTTGTCGGCCTTGCGCACATCGTCTGCGGGCAGCAGCTCTCGACCGCGAGCGCCGCGGCGATCTGGGGGCGGCTGTCGGCCGCGTTCGATCCGCTCGACCATGATGCGGTGCGCCGCGCCCGCACCGACCGGCTGGGGCGGCTTGGCCTTTCCGCCGCGAAGATCAAGACGCTGAAGCATTTGGCACGCGAAATCGCCGCCGAGCGACTGAACCTCGACGTGCTCGCGGAGGAAGATGCCGATGCCGCCCATCACACGTTGATCGCGCTGCCCGGCATCGGTCCCTGGACCGCCGACGTCTACCTGCTGTTCTGCCTCGGCCACGGCGATGCTTGGCCGGCCGGCGACCTCGCCGTGCAGGAGGGCATCCGCATCGGACTCGGTCTGAAGGCGCGGCCGACGGAGAAGCAGATGGCGCCGCTCGCCGAACCTTGGCGACCGCTGCGCGGCGCGGCCGCGCATCTGTGGTGGAGCTATTACCGCGCGGTGAAGAAGCGCGAGGGCGTGCTCGCGGGCCAAGCCTGACCATGACAGATGCGGTGTCCCGGACGCGGTGCGGCACGAAGTGACGCGCCGCAGAGCTGGGACCCACGAGCGTCGCGAGATGGATGGGCCCCGGACGCAGCGTAACACTGCGTGCTGCGCTGCGTCCGGGGCACGAGACCCTAACCGCGCAGCCTCGCGCGGTCGGCCCGGGCGCATTCGGCGACGAAGTCTACCACGGCGCGCACCGCCGGAAGCTCGACGAGGTCGGGATGGGCCAGCAGCCATAGATCCGCGACGCTGGCGAGCTTGTGCGGGGCGACACGAACGAGATCGGAATAGGCTTCGGCGACGAAGCACGAGAGAGCGGAGATTCCGATCCCGGCGCGGACCGCCGCCAGCATGTCTCCCTGGGACGAGCAGCGCATCACCACCCTCGCCTGCCGCGTGACGACGTCGCTCCAGCGCGCGAGCTGCGCATTGGACGTCTGGTCGGCGAAGCCGATGACGCTGTGCTCCTTCCACTCGCCACGCCGTTCGGGCAAGGACCGCCCGGCGGCATAATCGCGCGAGGCATAGAATCCCGTGCCGAGACGGCCGATCTTGCGGCCGACCAGGTTTTCCTCACCGCTGTCGAAGGGCCGCAGCACCACGTCCGCCTCGCGACGGCGCACGCTCGCCGGAAACGGATGGGTGATGATCTCAAGCTGGATATGATCGTGCGCACGCAGGAAGGCGGGCAGGCGCGGCATCAGCCA
The DNA here is from genome assembly GCF_015291725.1 of Bradyrhizobium sp. CCBAU 51765. Classification (GTDB taxonomy): domain Bacteria; phylum Pseudomonadota; class Alphaproteobacteria; order Rhizobiales; family Xanthobacteraceae; genus Bradyrhizobium; species Bradyrhizobium liaoningense. The sequence continues at coordinate 1,056,750 of NZ_CP030038.1, read as the reverse complement.
ATGCGAGGCCAACGTCGCGCCGATCGACAGCTTGACGATGCCCCGCGCCTTGTGTCCTCCCGCCGCGACCGCGGTCTCGGCCCGTAGCGCCGCGGCCGCCATTGCCTCGGCGTGCTCGCGCAACGTCCGTCCATCCGCGGTCAGCGCCAGGCCGTCGGCGGCGCGCGCCACCAATCGGGTGCCGAGCTGGGCTTCCAGCGCCGCGATCTTGCGGCTGACGGTGGGATGGCTGGTGTGCAGCCGGCGGGCGGCGGCGGTGAAGCTGCCGGTATCGGCCACCGCGACGAAGGTCTTGCAAAGGTCCCAGTCCATCGGACGCCCTGTTCACATCTGAATGACGATCCGTTCATTATTGAACGGCCGGAGCGCGCCGTCCAACCTTATAGTGGGATCAAATCCGCAAACGCGGGCGGCCATCCGCCCGCGCGACAATCAACAGGGAAACGCCTCGTCATCCGCCCGCCGGCGGGGGCCGCGTTTCAGGAGGACATGATGGCGCTGCCCACTCTCTTGAAGGATGCACTCGAGCTGCCCGTGGTCGGCTCGCCTCTCTTCATCGTTTCCGGACCGGAGCTGGTGATCGCCCAGTGCAAGGCAGGCGTTGTCGGCTCCTTTCCCGCGCTCAATGCCCGCCCGGTCGAGAAGCTCGACGAGTGGCTGAGCCGCATCGAGGACGAGCTCGGCGAATACAAATCGCGCAATCCCGGCAAGAAGGTTGCGCCCTACGCCGTCAACCAGATCTGCCATGCCTCCAACGACCGGCTGATGAAGGACATGGAGACCTGCGTAAAGCACAAGGCGCCCATCATCATCACCTCGCTGCGGCCACCGGCGGAGATCGTCGAGGCCGCGCACTCCTATGGCGGGCTGGTGTTCCACGACGTCATCAACGTCAAGCACGCGCGCAAGGCCGCCGAGCAGGGCGTCGACGGCCTGATCCTGGTCTGCGCCGGTGCGGGGGGACACGCCGGCACGCTGTCGCCCTTCGCGCTGGTGCGCGAGGTCAAGCAATGGTTCGACGGCGCGATCCTGCTGTCGGGGGCTATCAGCGACGGCTTCGGCATCGCCTCCGCGCTGACGCTGGGCGCCGACCTCGCCTATATGGGCACGCGCTTCATCGCGACGCAGGAAGCCAATGCCGACGCAGCCTACAAGTCGGCACTGACGCAGCACGCCGCGCACGACATCGTCTACACCAACCTGTTCACCGGCGTGCATGGCAACTATCTCGGCCCTTCGATCGCTGCCGCCGGACTGGACCCGGACAACCTGCCGGCCGCCGACAAATCGAAGATGAATTTCGGCTCCGGCGGCAACATGAAATCGAAGGCCTGGCGCGACATCTGGGGATCGGGCCAGGGCATCGGCCAGATCACCGATGTCCCCCCCGTCGCGGAGCTCGTCGATCGGATGAAGGGTGAATTCGATCAGGCCCGGCAGGATTTCCTGATGCGCGTCAGCGCCTGACGTCTCGAACTGGCAAAAAAGGGAGGATGCAATGAAGCTGGCAGCCACACTGATCGGCCTGTCCCTGCTGGCGCTCGCCGGCGGCAGCGCCCATGGCGAAGGCAGCGACGAGATCCGCATCGGACAGACCCTGCCCTATAGTGGGCCGGCATCCGGCTTCGGCGCGATCGGGCGGACGCAGGAAGCCTTCTTCGAGAAGATCAACGCCGAGGGCGGCATCAACGGCCGCAAGGTCAAGTTCATCACGCTGGACGATGCCTATTCGCCGCCGAAGACGGTGGAGCAGACCCGCAAGCTGGTCGAGCAGGACGAGGTTCTGATGATGTTCGGCTCGCTCGGCACGGCCACCAACAGCGCCGTGCAGCGCTATCTCAATGGCAAGAAGGTGCCGCAGCTGTTCGTGCTCTCCGGCGCGACGAAATGGGCCGAGCCGCAGAAATATCCGTGGACCATGCCCGGCATGGCCGCCTATGAATCCGAAGGCGTGGTCTATGCCAAGCACGTGCTGCGCACCAAGCCCGGCGCGAAGATCGCCATCCTGTCCCAGAACGACGATTTCGGCCGCGATTATGTCGCCGGCTTCAAGCGCGCCCTCGGCGACAAGGCCGCGAGCATGATCATCGCCGAGCAGACCTACGAGACCAGCGCACCGACGATCAGCTCGCAGCTCTCGACCCTGAAGGCATCGGGTGCCGACGTGCTGTTCGGCGTCGTGCTCGGAAAGTTCACCTCGCAGATGATCAAGGGCGTCGCCGAGATCGGCTGGAAACCCGAGCTGTTCTTCGTGCCGACCTCGGCCTCGTCGATCTCGTTCCTGGAGCCGGCGGGGCTCGACAACGCCGTCGGCCTGATCTCGTCGAGCAATCAGAAGGACACGATGGACCCGCAATGGGCCAGCGATCCCGGCGTGAAGGAGTACTTCGCCTTCATGAAGCAATACATGCCGAACGCGGACCTCTCCAACTCCAACTACGGGGCCGGCTACCACTACGCGACGCTGCTCATGACCGTGCTGAAGGCGTGCAAGGGTGATTTCAGCCGCGAAAACATCATGCGCCAGGCCGCCTCGCTGAAGGAGGTGAAGCTGCCGCTGCTGCTGCCGGGCATCACCGTTTCGACCGGGCCAGACGACTATCTGCCGTTCCAGCAGCTTCAGCTCCGGCGCTTCAACGGCAAGAGCTGGGTGGGCTTCGGCGACGTGCTCGACGATCGCTGACTTCAGTGCAACAGGGACGGACCATGATCATCAGCGGCGAACGCCGGATCGGCTATGACGAGATCCAGGCGCGCATCAAACGCGCCGCGAGCGGCCTGCGCACCCTCGGCGTTGCCGAAGGCGCGCCGGTCGCGATGATGCTGCGCAACGACTTCGCCCTGTTCGAGGTGGTTGCGGCCTCGGCCGCACTGGGCAGCCCGGTGGTGCCGATCAACTGGCACCTCAAGGCCGAGGAGGTCCGTTACATCCTGGCCGACAGCGGCGCCAGGATCCTGGTCTGCCACGCCGACCTGCTGCCGCAGATCCGCGGGGGCATTCCCGAGGATATCCGCCTGCTCGTCGTCGCAACCCCGCCCGAGCTCGCGGCGACATTCGCAATTCCCCCCGAGCTGACCAAGGTCACGGCGGGATCGATCGATTGGGACCGCTTGCGCGACGGCCATCCGGAAATGCAGGAGCCGCCGCGCCGGGCCGCAGCGATGATCTACACCTCGGGGACCACGGGCATGCCGAAGGGCGTGCGGCGCATGCCGATGCGGCCCGAGCAGGCCGCCGCCTCCGAGCGCGTCGGCGCGATCGCCTATGGCATCAAGCCGCGCGAGGACCAAATCGTGCTGATCAACGGGCCGATGTATCACTCGGCACCGCATTCCTACGGCATGATGGCTTTCCGCAACGGCTGCACCATCGTGCTCCAGGCGCGGTTCGACGCCGAGGAGCTCTTGGCGCTGATCGAACGCCACCGTGTGACGCACATCCACATGGTGCCGACCATGTTCGTGCGCCTGCTCCGCCTGCCCGAGGCCGTCAGGCAGCGTTACGACCTGTCGTCGCTGCGCTTCGTCGTGCACGGCGCGGCGCCCTGCCCGCCCGAGGTGAAGCGGGCCATGATCGAGTGGTGGGGACCGGTCATCAACGAATATTTCGGCTCGACCGAGACCGGCATCCCGGTGTGGCACTCGGCCGAGGAGGCCCTGAAGAAGCCCGGCACGGTCGGCCGCGCCATCGAAGGCGGCATCGTCAAGATCTTCCGCGAGGACGGCAGCCTCTGCGGCGCCAATGAGATCGGCGAGATCTACATGCGCCAGAGCGCGGTGCCCGATTTCGACTACCACGGCAAGGCGCAGGCGCGCGCCGAGGCGGGGCGCGACGGTCTCGTCAGCGTCGGCGACGTCGGCTATCTCGACGAGGAAGGCTATCTATTCCTGTGCGACCGCAAGCGCGACATGGTGATCTCGGGCGGCGTCAACATCTATCCTGCCGAGATCGAGAACGTGCTGATCACCATGCCCGGCGTCCGCGATTGCGCCGTGTTCGGCATCCCGGACGCGGAATATGGCGAGCGGCTGTGCGCCTGCATCGAGCCCGATTTGGCCGAAGAGCTCTCAGCCGCCGCGGTCCAGGCTTTTCTGCGCGAGCGATTGGCCAATTTCAAGGTGCCGAAGGAAATCCAGTTCCTGGATGCGCTGCCCCGCGAGGCGACCGGGAAGATCTTCAAGCGCAAGCTGCGCGATCCCTATTGGGCGGACCGAGGGCCGGGCGGGGCTTAGCCGGCCCCCACCGAATCCGGGCTTGAAGCATCGCCCGGCATATTCCGTCCGAGCAGGGCCGCATGCCTGCCTCGCTCGGGTCGCCCGCTTTTGGCGGTCCGCGAAACCGTATAGCGTCAGCCTCAGAGGAAACGCCGCAAAGACGGCCATGAGGTCGCGCATGCTGGACAAGACCAAGGATATTTCCGTCTCCGCACAGGCCTGGCTCGATGAATTCGAGCGCGCCCTGGGCAAGCCTGATAGCGCCACCCTGAACCGCCTCTTCCTCGTCGACGGTTATTGGCGCGATGTGCTGGCGCTGAGCTGGAACCTGCAAACAATCGCTGGCAGCGACACAGTCGTGCAGCAGCTGACGGCGCTCGCGCCCAAAGCCGCTCCGTCTCATTTCAGGATCGCGCCCAACCGCGCGCCGCCGCGCTGGGTGACGCGCGCCGGTACCAACACCATCGAAGCCATCTTCGATTTCGAAACCGGGCTCGGCCGCGGCAGCGGCATCCTGCGGCTCGTACCTGACAGCACCGACGGCGACCGGTTGAAGGCATGGACGCTGCTGACCGCGCTCGATGAGCTCAAGGGCTTCGAGGAACAGCTCGGCGCCGCGCGCCCGCGCGGCCAGGCCTATTCACGCGACTTTCGCGGGCCGAACTGGCTCGACCTGCGCAATGCCTCGCGCGACTATGCCGACCGCGATCCAGCCGTGCTGGTGGTCGGCGGCGGCCAGGCCGGGCTCGCGATCGCGGCGCGGCTGAAGCAATTGAAGGTCGACACGCTGATCGTCGATCGCGAGGCGCGGATCGGAGACAACTGGCGCAAGCGTTACCACGCGCTGACGCTGCACAATCAGGTGCAGGTCAATCACCTGCCCTACATGCCCTTCCCGCCGAGCTGGCCGACCTATATTCCAAAGGACAAGCTCGCCAACTGGTTCGAAGCCTATGTCGATGCCATGGAGCTGAACTTCTGGACCGGCACCGAGTTCGAAGGCGGCGCCTATGACGAGGCCAGCGGCCACTGGACCGTGACGCTGCGCCGCTCCGACGGCAGCAAGCGCACCATGCATCCTCGTCACGTGGTGATGGCGACCGGCGTCAGCGGCATCGCCAATGTGCCCGATATCCCGACCCTCGACAATTTCAAGGGCGCGCTGGTGCATTCCAGCCGCTACGAGGACGGCGAGAACTGGACAGGCAAGCGCGCCATCGTCATCGGCACCGGCAACAGCGGTCACGACATCGCACAGGATCTTCATTCCAGCGGTGCCGAGGTGACGCTGGTGCAGCGCTCGCCGACGCTGGTCACCAATATCGAGCCGTCGGCGCAGCTCGCATACGCGACCTACAATGAAGGCACGCTCGAGGACAATGATCTGATTGCGGCCTCGATGCCGACGCCGCTCGCCAGGAAGACGCATGTGATGCTGACCGAGCAATCCAGGGACCTCGACAAGGAGCTGCTCGATGGCCTTACCCGCGTCGGCTTCAAGCTCGACTTCGGCGAGGCCGGCACTGGCTGGCAGTTCAAATACCTCACCCGCGGCGGCGGCTATTATTTCAACGTCGGCTGCTCGAACCTGATCGTCGAGGGCAAGATCAGCCTCAGGCAGTTTTCCGACATCGAACGCTTCGTTTCAGGGGGCGCGCGGATGAAGGACGGCTCGACCATTGCGGCCGACCTCATCGTGCTCTCGACCGGCTACAAGCCGCAGGAATATCTAGTGCGAAAGCTGTTCGGCGACGGCGTCGCCGACCGCGTCGGCCCGATCTGGGGTTTTGGCGAGGGTTTCGAGCTGCGCAACATGTATGCGCGCACGAAGCAGCCCGGCCTCTGGTTCATCGCCGGCAGCCTGGCGCAATGCCGGATCAACTCGAAATATCTCGCGCTGCAGATCAAGGCGGTCGAGGAAGGGATTTTGGGCGGCAGGTGAGCTCGGCTTGAACGCCATCGTCATTGCGAGCGCAGCGAAGCAATCCAGACTATATCCGCGGACAGATTCTGGATTGCTTCGCTGCGCTCGCAATGACAGCGTGGAGAGGGCGTCGCGCCGACGGCCAAATTGAGGGAGATCACAAATGCCAGCCATTCTCGGCAGCGGCGAGCATCGCTACCGCGTCGTCGAAAACTTCGCGAAATTGCCGGAGGGCTGGCAGCTCACCGACGTCGCCTCGGTCGCGGTCGACCGCAAGGATCGCGTCTACGTCTTCAACCGCGGCGCCCATCCGATGGTGGTGCTGGACCGCGACGGCAATTTCCTGCGCAGCTGGGGCGAAGGACTGTTCTCCCGTGCGCATGGCCTGCACATCGATGCCGACGACAACCTTTATTGCACCGATGACGGCGACCACACGGTGCGCAAATGCACCACCGACGGCAAGGTGCTGCTGACGATCGGCATCCCCGCAAAGCCGGCGCCGTTCATGAGCGGCGAGCCATTCCACCGCTGCACCCACACCGCGCTGTCGCCGAAGGGCGAGATCTACGTCTCCGACGGCTACGGCAATGCGCGCGTGCACAAATTCACCCCCGACGGCAAGCTGATCAAAAGCTGGGGCGAGCCGGGCACCGATCCCGGCCAGTTCAACATCGTGCACAATATCGCCACCGATGCCGACGGCTGGGTCTATGTCGCCGACCGCGAGAACCACCGCGTGCAGGTGTTCAACGGCGAGGGCAAGTATGAGGCGCAGTGGAACAACCTGCACCGCCCTTGTGCGCTGTGCTGCTGCGGCGGGCCCAAGAACCCGACCTTCGTCATCGGCGAGCTCGGCCCCGGCCTGGCCATCAACCGCAATGTGCCCAATCTCGGCCCGCGGCTGTCGATCGTCGACGCCAGGGGAAATTGCATCGCGCGGCTCGGCGGCGAGGAGGGTCCGGGTGTTGCCAGCGGCAAATTCCTGGCGCCGCACGGCGTCGCGCTGGACTCGAAGGGCGATATCTATGTCGGCGAGGTCGGCGTCACCAACTGGGAGACGAGCTTTCCGGACGAGGAGATGCCGCCCGTCGTGCGCGCGAGCCGCTGCTTGCAGAAACTGGAGCGGGTACGGGAGTAGCTGCTACGGCAAGGCCACCCCGCGAAAGGGGTTCCGCGCCGCCGCGAGGCCCGCGGCGGGATCGCGGCATTTTGAGCGCTTTTGCCACCCCGCCGCCGCATTGCTTGCGCCTGAATAAGTCGCTCAACGGGCTTCACAATCCCGTCACGCTGCATGTAGTATGTCAACACATGCTGCTTCGCAGCGTATATTGGAGGCCGGGAGCGTTACTTGAACGCACATGTCTCGCAAGGCAGTTGGCCGGTGTTGGTGCTGAATGCGGACTTCCGGCCGCTGAGTTACTACCCACTGTCGTTGTGGTCGTGGCAGGACGCGATCAAGGCGGTGTTCCTCGACCGCGTCAATATCGTCGCTCACTACGATCAGGCGGTCCACAGTCCCACCCTGCAGATGCAGCTGCCGAGCGTCGTCTCGCTCAAATCCTTCGTCAAGCCGACCACCCACCCCGCCTTCACCCGGTTCAACGTCTTCCTGCGCGATCGTTTCGCCTGCCAATATTGCGGCTCGCCCGAAGACCTCACTTTCGATCACATCATCCCGCGCAGCAAAGGCGGCCAGACCACCTGGGAGAACGTGGTCGCGGCGTGCTCGCCGTGTAACCTGCGCAAGGGCAATCTCACCCCGGCGCAGGCAAAGATGTTTCCGCGCCAGAACGCGTTCGCACCCACCGTGCACCAGCTGCACCGCAACGGCCGTCTCTTTCCGCCGAACTACCTGCACGACAGCTGGCTCGACTATCTGTACTGGGATACGGAGCTGGATCCGTAGGGGCGAGCCTCCGCGCCTTATCCCCGCTGCAAGGCGAGCGTCACGCCGCCGAGCGTGAGCGCCATCGCCGTCCATTCACGCAGGCCCAGCGGCTCGCCCAGGATGATGGCGGCGGAGACCACGCCGATCACGGGAACGATCAGCATGCCGGTCGAGGCCGTGGTCGGTGGCAGACGGCGCAGCGTCTCGAACCAGGTGACGTAGCAGATGCCCATCGGCACCAGCGTCATATAGACGAAGCAGCCGAGCCCCAGCGGGGTAATCGCAGTGATATCAGGACGCTCGAACAGGCCACCGAGGATCAGCATCGCGGCGCAGCCGAGACCGACCTGCCAGGCGACGACGACCAGCGGCGGCATCGGCAGCGGCTTGCGGTTGAGCACGTTGCCGAGCGCGAACAGGATGGCACAGAGCAGCGCCAGCACGATGCCGAGCAGCTTGTCGGCGCCGAACGCAAAGCCGTTGCCGCTCAGAAGCAGCGTGACGCCGGCAACGCCAAGGGCCAGCCCGAAAATATCCCTTGCGGCCGGCCGCGTGTGCAGCACCGGCCAGGCAAACAGCATCGCCCAGATCGGCATCGTATAGGCGAGCAGAGCGCCCTCGCTCACGGTGACATATTTCATGGCGACCGTGCCGAGACCCATCCAGGCAAAGACATTGGTGAAGGTCGCAAACAGCAGCCGCGGGATCGCCTCGCGCGGCACGGCGAACGATTCCTTCCGGCTCAGCGCGAGGGTGCCGAGAATGAGGGAGGCGCAGATCCCGGCAAGGCCACGTGCGAACAGGGGCGGCCATTGCTGGAGCAACAGCTTCATGAGCGGCCAGTTCAACGCCCAGCCGAACGCCGTCACGCAGAGGCAAAGAGAGCCGATTGTTCTGTCGCGCCGCGCCGAATCCATGGATAGCGCTTAGCAGGCGGACGCCGGCCACTCTACCTCGGCTGGTGCATGCGGGCCATCGCGCAGGACGGAACCGGACCGCCTGGCGCTCGTTCAAATGGGAGCCCACGCGTCGACGCGTGCCGCAGCGCAACCAGGGAGGCCATCATGCCTGCAGCCGAGAAAGATCATGTCTACAAGATCCTGGACCTGGTCGGATCGTCCGAGACCTCGATCGAGGACGCGATCAAGAACGCGATCAGCCGCGCGTCGAAGACCATTCGCGAGATGAAGTGGTTCGAGGTGGTGCAGACTCGCGGCCACATCGAGAATGGCGCGGTTCGGCACTATCAGGTGACCTTGCGTGTCGGATTCACGCTGGAAGAGTGATTTCATCTTCGCCGTTGCGGCCGACACTTCACCATGCTGACCCAGATCTACGAAATTTCCAGCCCGGACGAAGCGCGCGCCGTCTCGGAGATCGGAATTGATCACGTCGGTATCCTGGTCGGCGACGGCGAATTTCCGCGCGAGCTGCCGCTTGCTCTGGCGGCGGACATCGCCGCTACGATCGTGACGCCGGCAAGATTTTCGGCTCTGTTTCTCACGGCGCGAGCGGCGTTGATCGTCGAATGGGCAAGGATGTTGAAGCCTGCGATCGTTCATCTCGGAGCCGCACCCGAACTGCTCGAGCCCGCAGAGGTCGCCATGATCAAGGCCGCGCTGCCCGATAGTCTGATCATGCGGAGCGTGCCGGTTTATGGCGAGGAGAGCGTCGAGATCGCCCGGAGCTATGAGCACATTGCGGACTATCTTCTGCTGGACAGTCATCGCCCCTCCGACAGGCAGATCGGTGCGATCGGCGTGCCGCACGACTGGAGCATCAGCCGCCGGATCGTCGAGCTGGTCGGCATCCCCATCATCCTGGCCGGAGGCTTGGGTCCTGACAACGTCGCACAGGCCATCCGCGTGGTCGGGCCGGCCGGCGTAGATTCGAAGACAAGGACAGACAAGGAAGGCACGCACGCCAAGGATCTGGCGCGCGTGCGGCTATTCCATGAAGCCGCACGAGCCGCCGGCGACAATTAGCCGGCCTACCCTTCCGTCCGCTGCCGCGCTGACAGTTTCTCTTCGGCCGTGCACGCAGCTTTCCGAGGTCTGAGAGGACGTCTGCATATTTGCTGCGCTGCGAGACGCGACTGCCTTATGCGGCTGCTGCAAGCCGAAAGCTCGCCAACATCCAAGATGCGACATCGCGAGGCTTGTCGGATGCCGACAATGCGTCCAAACTGTGATCAAAGTCGCTGGAATGCGGCATGCCCCCAGCGGTTAAAAACGAAGCGCGCCGAAACGCGTTCGAACAAACAGGCCGCCAGGGAGGACGTCCATGACTGCAAAGTCTGAAAAGACCAGAACAACTCGTCGCAAATTCTTGCTGGCCGCAGGCGCGACCGGCGCTGCTGCCATCGCCATGCCGCAAGTCAGCCGGGCGCAGACAGTGACCATGAAGATGCAGGGCTCGTGGGGCAAGGCCGATGTCTTCAACGAGATGGCCGAAGACTATGTGAAGCGCGTCAACGAGATGGCCGGAGGACGGCTGCGCATCGACTATCTCGTCGGCGGCTCGGTCGTGCATCCGTTCCAGGTCTTCGACGGCGTTCATGGCGGCCAGATCGACGCGGCCCACACCGTCACCGTCTACTGGTACGGCAAGCACAAGGCCGCCTCGCTGTTCGGCACGGGCCCGGTGTTCGGCTTCAACGCCAACGAAGGCCTTGGCTGGATCCACAACGGCGGCGGCAAGGAGCTGTTCGAGGAGCTCCAGACCAAGATCATGAACGTCAACATCAAGAGCTTCTTCGCCATGCCGATGCCGACGCAGCCGCTCGGCTGGTTCAAGAAGCCGATCACCAGCGACGCCGATCTCAAGGGCTTGAAGTACCGCACGGTGGGTCTGGCCGCCGATCTCTTCCAGGCGATGGGCGCATCCGTCGCGCAGCTGCCCGGCGGCGAGATCGTGCCCGCGATGGAACGCGGCGTGATCGACGGGTTCGAGTTCAACAACCCGACCTCGGACCGGCGCTTCGGCGCGCAGGATGTCGCCAAGAACTACATGATGGGCAGTCATCATCAGGCGACGGAATATTTCGAGATCATGTTCAACCGGACGAAGTTCAATTCGCTGCCGAAGGAACAGCAGGCGATCCTGCAATACGCCGCCGAAGCTGCTTCCTCCGCCAACGAATGGAAGGCCATGGACTATTACTCGAAGGACCTGCAGGAGCTGATCAACAAGGACAAGGTCAACGTCCAGAGGACACCGAAGTCGGTGTTCGACGCGCAGATCAAGGCGTGGGACGGTCTGATCGCCCAGCTCGGCTCCGACCCGTTCATGAAGAAGGTGATGGACTCGCAGAAGGAATGGGTGCGCCGCGTGGTCTACTACAACATGAACAACGCGACGGACTACCGCGGCGCCTTCGACCATCACTTCCCGGGCGTGCTCAAGGCCTGACGGCCGGCGCGGCGCACTGCGTCGGGCCGTAATCGCGTGGGGGCGGCGCAATCGAAGCGCCGCCCACGAGTTGGGAGGGGGACATCCGGATGGTCTGCTCGCAGCGAGCTCGGCTCGCATGACGAAATTCCTGTTCTTCATCGATGAGCTCAGCACGTGGGTCGGCAAGGCGTTCGCCTGGCTGATTCTCGTGCTCACACTGGGTGTCAGCTACGAGGTATTCGTGCGCTACGTGCTGCGTGCGCCGACCACCTGGGCTTTCGACATCAGCTATATCACCTATGGCGCGATGTTCCTGATGGCCGGCGCGTATACGCTCTCGCGCAACGGCCATGTGCGTGCCGACGTGGTCTACCGCCTCTGGTCGCCGCGCACCCAGGCGACGATGGACCTCGTCCTGTATATCCTGTTCTTCCTGCCGGCGATCGCCGCGCTGATGTATTCGGGCTGGAACTACGCCCAGATGTCGGTACGCTTCCGCGAAGTCAGTATCTTCAGTCCGGCCGGCGTGCCGGTGTTTCCGCTGAAGGCGCTGATCCCTCTCACCGGTTTCCTTCTGTTTCTGCAAGGATTCGCTGAGATCATTCGCTGTGTGCTGTGCATCCGCACCGGCCGATGGCCGCAACGCTTGCACGACGTGGAAGAGACCGAGAGCCTCGTCATCCGCGAACATCAGCAGCACGCGGCCGAGCCGCAGAGCGAGAAGGGACCAGGCGCATGACCGATCCTCAACTCGGCATGCTGATGCTGGGCCTCTTCATCTTCATCATCATGCTCGGCTTCCCGATCGCGTTCACGCTGATGGCGATGGGCGTCTCGTTCGGCTACTACGCCTACTACACCCCCGGTCAGGACTTCTTCCAGAACCGCATCTTCACGCTTCTGGTACAGAAGACGTTCGAGGTCACATCCAGTGATGTGCTGGTTGCGGTTCCGCTGTTCCTGTTCATGGGCTATCTGATCGAGCGCGCAAACATTCTCGACCGCCTGTTCTACTCGCTGCAATTGTCGATGAAGAACGTGCCGGGCGCGCTGGCGGTGGCAACGCTGATCACCTGCGCGATGTTCGCGACCGCGACCGGCATCGTCGGCGCGGTTGTCACGCTGATGGGCCTGCTGGCCTTGCCGGCGATGCTGCGCGCCGGTTACGACGTCAAGCTGTCGGCGGGCGTCGTCTGCGCCGGCGGCTGCCTCGGCATCCTGATTCCGCCGAGCATTCTGCTGATCGTCTATGCGGCAACCGCCGGCGTTTCGGCGGTCAAGCTTTATGCGGCCGCTTTCTTTCCGGGATTCCTGTTGGCCGGCCTCTACGTCCTCTATGCGATGGCGCGCGCGATCATCAATCCAGCGCTGGCGCCGAAGCTGCCGCCCGAGCAGACCAACGTGCCGCTCAGCACGGTCATCTGGGCGCTCGCCACATCGTTCCTGCCGCTGGCGTTGCTGATCGTTTCGGTGCTCGGCGCGATCCTTTTCGGCCTGGCGACGCCATCCGAGGCCGCCGCGGTGGGCGCCCTCATGAGCATCGTTCTGGCCGCCGCCTATCGTTCGCTCAACTTCACGATGATGCGCGAATCGGTCTATCTGACCGTGCGTGCCACCGCGATGGTCTGTTACCTGTTCATCGGGTCGTGGACGTTCTCGGCGGTGTTTGCCGTCCTCGGCGGACAGACCGTGGTCGAGCAGTTCTTCGCCGCGATGAACCTGTCGCCGATCGGGTTCCTGCTGTTGACCCAGGTGATCATCTTCCTGCTCGGCTGGCCGCTGGAATGGACCGAGATCATCATCATCTTCGTGCCGATCTTCCTGCCGCTGCTGCCCCAATACGGCATCGATCCGATCTTCTTCGGAATCCTGGTGGCACTGAACACGCAGACGGCGTTCAACACGCCGCCGGTCGCGATGGCGGCCTTCTATCTGAAGGGCGTGGCGCCGCCTCAGGTGAAGCTGACCGACATCTTCTCCGGCGCGCTTCCCTTTGTCGGTCTGGTCTTCCTCACCATGGCACTGGTCTACATCTTCCCGGGGATCGCATTGTGGTTGCCCACCTATCTCTATGGATCGCGATGAACGCGCCTGGCAAACCGCCGAAAGGCTGCGCATGAGTCTCAACACGCTCGGCCTCATGGAAGCTGCGGCCGGCATCCGCGACGGCCGGCTCAGTTCGGCGGAGCTCGTCGGCGACTGCCTCAAGCGCATCGACGAGGTCGATCGCGAAATCCATGCATGGGCGTTTCTCGATCGCGACCACGCGATGCGGCAGGCCGAGGCTGCTGACGATCATCGTAAGCAGGGCAAGGCCGTAGGCCCGCTGCATGGCGTGCCCGTGGGCATCAAGGATATATTCGATACCGGCGACATGCCGACGGAATTCGGATCAGAGCTGTGGGCCGGACGCACGCCGCGGCGCGATGCGGCGGTCGTGGCGCGTCTGCGCGCGGCCGGCGCCGTGATCCTCGGCAAGACGGTGACCACCGAGTACGCGTACTACAATCCGGGCAAGACCCGAAATCCGCACAACCCAGATCACACGCCCGGCGGATCGTCCTCGGGCTCCGCCGCGGCCGTCGCGGCGCTGATGGTGCCAGGTGCTGTCGGATCACAGACCAACGGCTCGGTGATCCGTCCTGCCGCCTTCTGCGGCGTGGTCGGTTTCAAGCCCTCGCACGGCCTCATTCCGCGCAGCGGCGCGCTCGAATTGTCGCGCACACTCGATCATGTCGGCGTGTTCGGGCGCAGCGTGGAGGACGCGGCCCTGCTGGCCGAGGTCATGGTCGACTTCGACCGGGAGGATTTGGACACGCGGCCCGTTGCGCGCCCGCCATTCTCTGCGGTTGCGGCGAGCGAGCCGCCATTGCCGCCGCGATTTGCCTTCGTGCGCTCTCCGGTCTGGGATCAGGCCGAGCCAGTGGCACGTGAGGCCTTTGCCGAGCTTGTCGAGGCTTTGGGCGAGGCTTGCAGCGAGGTCGAGCTTGGGCCTGGCTTCGATAGAGCCGTCGATATGCACCGTATCATCATGGAAGTTGATATGGCGCACAATCTGCGGCGCGACTACCAGCGAGGCGGCGACAAGTTGAGCACGCCTCTACGCCAGGCGATCGAACGCGGCCGCGCGCATCTTGCGGTGGACTACTGCAGCGCTCTGGCCGGGATTTCCCCGCTCAACCAGGCTCTGGACCATATTTTCGACGAGTACGACGCCGTGCTGACGCCTGCGGCGCCGGGTGCGGCGCCCGGCATTGAAACAACCGGCAACCCGGTTTTCTGCACGCTCTGGACCTATCTCGGCGTACCCGCCATCAGCCTGCCATTGATGCGTTCCGAAGCCGGCCTTCCGCTGGGCGTCCAGCTCGTCGGCCGCCGCGGCAACGATGCCCGCCTCTTGCGCACGGCGCGCTGGCTCGTCAGGAATATCGGGCGCACTCGTGGCAGCGCTCGGCGCAGCGTCCCGAGCGCCGGGTCGAGCTCGGCTCCCGGCGCGGAGAAAAGGAAAGTGCGATGACCAATCTGATCACCGGACTCATCGGCCTCGCGCTTATGATGGCATTTCTTGGAATCCTGGTGGTTTGGATCAAGGCCATCCCGCTCATCGTCATTGTGGTTGGCGTGGTGATCCTGGCCGTGGTCGACTTCGTCCATTCACTGCGGACGACGAACGGCACGCTTCGCTGAGCGCCGGCGCAAATCGTCCTCGCATGGCATGTCGCGCTACACCATCACACCAGGTGACACGCCACAAAATGCCCCGCCGCCCCCTCCTTCAGCACCGGCGCGCTCTCCGCGCAACGCGGTTGGGCGATCGGGCAGCGGGTGTGGAAGTGGCAGCCCGAGGGCGGCTTCATCGGGCTCGGCACGTCGCCCTTGAGGCGGATGCGCTCGCGCTTCAGCTTGGGATCGGGCACCGGCACCGCCGACAGCAGCGCCCTGGTGTAGGGATGCTGCGGATTGCGGTAGAGATCGCTCGCTTTCGCCAGCTCCACGATGCGTCCGAGATACATCACCGCGACGCGATCGGAGATGTGCTCGACCACCGAGAGATCGTGCGCGACGAAGAGATAGGTCAGGTTCAATTCGGCTTGGAGGTCTTCCAGGAGGTTGATCACCTGGGCCTGGATCGACACGTCGAGCGCAGAGACCGGCTCGTCGCAGACGATCAGCTTGGGCTCGACCGCGAGCGCGCGCGCGATCACGATGCGCTGGCGCTGCCCGCCGGAGAACTCGTGCGGATAGCGCCGCATGTGCTCGGCCTTGAGCCCGACCTTGACCAGCAGGCTCGCGACGCGCTCCTCGCGCTCCTTGGTGGAGGTCGCGAGATTATGGATGGTGAAGGCCTCGCCGAGGATGGCGCCGACCGTCATGCGCGGATTGAGCGAAGCGAACGGGTCCTGGAACACCAGCTGCATGTTCCGCCGCATCGCGCGCAGATCGTTGCCGCCGAGCTTGCGCACGTCCTGGCCGTCGAAGGTGATCTCGCCGTCGGTCGGCTCGATCAGGCGCAGCACGCAGCGCCCCGTCGTCGACTTGCCGCAGCCGGATTCGCCGACGAGACCGAGCGTCTCGCCGCGATTGACCGAGAACGACACGCCGTCGACCGCATAGACGCTGCCGACCTGGCGCGACAGCAGGCCACCGAGGACAGGGAAGTGTTTCTTCAGGCCGCTGACGCGCAGCAACGGTTCGCTCATGCCGCGCCTCCCAGGCTGCTATCTCCCAAGTGACAGGCCATGCGATGGCCGGGCGCGACCTCGCGCAGCAACGGCTCCTTCTCGGTGCAGACGTTCATCGCGAACTTGCACCGCGGGGCAAAGCGGCAGCCGACCGGCGGATTGATCAGGATCGGTACCGAGCCGCCGATCGCCTCCAGCCGCGTCTTGTGCTCGCTGTCGAGGTCGATGCGCGGGATCGAGCGGATCAACCCTTGCGTATAGGGATGGCGGGGATCGCCGAAGAGCTCGTCGACCGCCGCCTCTTCCACCACCTTGCCGGCGTACATCACGACGACGCGCTGCGCCGTCTCGGCGACGACGCCCATGGCATGGGTGATCAACATCACCGCCATGCCGAAGCGTTCCTTCATGTCCTGCAAGAGGTCGAGGATCTGCGCCTGGATGGTGACGTCGAGTGCGGTGGTCGGCTCGTCGGCAATGATCAGCTTCGGCTTGCAGGCGAGCGCCATCGCGATCATCACGCGCTGGCGCATGCCGCCGGAGAACTGGTGCGGATAATTGTGCACGCGGCCTTCGGCATTGGGGATCTGCACCAGCTTCAGCATCTCGATGGTGCGTTCCAGGGCCTGCTTTCTCGTCACCGCCTCGTGGCGGCGCAGGCTCTCGGCGATCTGCTCGCCGATGGTGAGCACCGGATTGAGCGAGGTCATCGGCTCCTGGAAGATGAAGCCGATCTCCTTGGCGCGGATCTCGTCGAGCTGATTGCTGGTCAGCGGCACGAGATCGCGCCCCTCGAAAATGATCTGGCCCGCCGCGATCCGGCCCGGCGGCATCGCGATCAGCTTCAGGATCGACATTGCGGTGACGGTCTTGCCGCAGCCGGACTCGCCGACGACGCAGAGCGTCTCTCCCCTGTTGATGGAGATGTCGACGCCGTCGACGGCCTGGAGGATGCCGTCGTCGGTGGAAAAGTGGGTTTTCAGGCCCTTGATCTCGAGCAGCGGCGCCATCAGATCACCCGTCGCGCATCGAGCGCGTCACGCAGGCCGTCGCCGATGAAGTTGATGGCGACCACCGCGATGAAGATCGCGCCGCCCGGGAACAGCGCCCAGTGCGGGCCGATATCGAGGAAGTCCTTGGCATCGTACAGCAGCCGTCCCCAGGTCGGGGTGTCAGGCGGAAAGCCGAGGCCGAGGAAGGACAGCGTCGATTCCGCGATGATGGCGGCCGCAACGTCGATGGTGCCGGCGATGATCACCGGACCGAGCGCATTTGGCAGGATATGCTTGACCACCTGCCGCACCGGACTTGCACCGAGCGCACGTGCAGCCTCCACGAATTCCTTTTCGCGGATCGACAGGAACTGCGCGCGCACCAGGCGCGCGACCGGCATCCAGCGGAGCCCCCCGATCACCAGAACGATCAGGATGAAGATGCCGCCCTCGGGGCCGAACACCTGCTTCAACCCGTCGCGGAAGAGATAGATCAGCAGCAAGAGCAGCGGCAGCTGCGGCAACGACAGGAACAGATCCGTGAGCCACATCAGGCCATGGCCGAGCGCGCCGCGCGACATGCCGGCCAGCGCGCCGATCAGCACGCCGATAAAGACCGAGACCAGCATCGCGGCAAGGCCGACGGCGAGCGAGATGCGCCCGCCATAGATCATGCGGGCGAGGATGTCCTGCCCGAGATCGTCGGTACCGAACGGATGGGCCAGCGACGGCCCCTGCATACCCGCCACAATGTCGATCTCGTCGATCTTGACCCGCCAGACGAACGGACCGAACACCACCGCCAGGACAAGAACCAGGAGCAGGAACGCGCTGACAACGGCAAGCTTGTGGCGGCTGTAGCGCCGCCACGTCTCGCGCCAGGGCGAGTAGACCCGCCGCTCAGCGGAGGGAGATGCGAGGGTCAAGCCAGCCATACAGGACGTCCGCGATGAGATTGAACAGGACCACAAGGCACGCGAACACGAAGGTGACGGCCATCACCACCGGCGTGTCGTTGGAAAGGATGGAGGAGATCAGCAGCGAGCCGATGCCGGGGATGCGGAAGATCTGCTCGGTGACGATGGCGCCGCCGAACACCGCGGGCATCTGCAACGCAATCAGCGTCACGACCGGGATCATGGCGTTGCGCATCACGTGCTTGACGATGACCGTGGCCTGGCCAAGTCCCTTCGCACGCGCCGTGGTCACGTAGTCGAGCCGGATCACGTCGAGCATCGCCGAACGGACGAAGCGCGTCATCGACGCCGCCTGGAACAGGCCGAGCACCGCCACCGGCATGATCGCCTGCCTGATCATCTCCAGCACCCAGCGGATGCCGGTTGCCTTGATGTCGGTCGTATAGACGAACGGCAGCCAGTCCAGCGTGACCGAGAAGATCAGGATGAACAGGATGCCGGTGAAGAAGGTCGGCAGCGAGAAGCCGACGAAGGCAAGCGTATTCGCGATCTGGTCGAACAGCGAATACGGCCTGGTCGCGGCATAGACACCGACGGGGATCGCGATCAGGAGCGCCAGGATCTGCGCCGAGCCGATCACGTAGAGCGTGGCCGGCAGGCGCTGGAGGATCAACTGGTCGACATCCATCCGGCTGACGAACGAGAAACCCCAGTCGCCGTGCAGCATGGCGTTGAGCCAGTGCAGGTAACGGAGATAGATCGGATCGTCGAGCCCGAACTTGGCCCGGAGGGCGGCCTGCACTTCCGGCGGCACGTTCGGGTTGGTCGCCAACTCGGAGAACGGATCGCCGGGCGCGAGCGCGAGCACGACGAACAGCACGACCGAGATTCCGAGCAGGCTCGGAATCGCGATCAGGAGGCGACGCAGGACGTATTGACTCATGAGGGAAAGCCCCCGTCTAGCGCTGGGGGATCATTCCTCGCGGTACCAGTCGAACAGGTTGTCGGTTTCGTTGGCCCAACCCGAGATCACCGGACGCAAATTGTTCGCGGCCGCCTCCACCTTGAGACGATGCATCACCGGGATGAACACCGTGTCCTGCCACATCAGATCGTTAGCCTTGATATAGAACGCCGCACGCTTGACCGGATCCATCTCCATATCGGCAGCGTTGATCACCGCGTCATAGTCCTTGTTGACCCAGCGCGGGAAGTTCGTGCCCTGCCACTTGTTCTCCTTGGTGGCGACGCTGGTGGACAGGTAGCGGCGCATGTGCTGCGACGGATCCGGTTGACTGAGCGGGATCTGGAACATCTCGATGTCGGCGTAGAACTTCGGATAGGTGTCGGGATTGGCGACGTCGGAGGAGAAAAAGACCGAGGCGACCACCGACTTCAGCTCGACCTCGATGCCGGCCTTCTGGCAGGCCTGCTTGACGATGGCCTGGGTCTTCTGGCGCGGACCATTGATGGAGGTCTGGTACAGGATCTTCAGCTTCTTGCCGTCCTTCTCGCGGATGCCGTCGGCACCGGGCTTCCAGCCGGCGTCGTCGAGCATCTTGGCGGCCTTCTCGATGTTGAATTCCCAGCTCGTGTTCTTGGAGACGAACTTTTCAGGGCCGTTGAGGAAGTTCGCGGTGGTGCGGCCGGCGCGGCCGTAGATCGCCTTCTTGACGGACTCGCGATCGACCAGCAGCGACAGCGCCTTGCGCACGACGGGATCCGAGAACAGCGGATGCTTGGTCTTCATCGACGAACGTTCGCCGTCGACCTCGACGTTCGGATCGGTGAAATTGAGCGCGATGAACTCGGTATCGCCGCCGACGGCATAGACGGTCTTGCCCTTGCCGCCCTTTTCCAGGCGCAGCAGCACGTCGTCCTCGACCTGGATATTCCAGCCGAAATCATACTCGCCGGTCTGGATCACGGCGCGTGCCGCCGAGACGGCGTCACCGCCGCCCTTCATCTCGAGCGTATCGAAATAGGGCCGGTTGGCCATGTGATAGTCGGGATTGATCACGCCGCGGATGAGATCGCCCGGCTTGAACTCGACGAACTTGTAGGGCCCGGTCCCGACAGGCGCGAGGTTGGTCGGAGCCTCGCGCGATTTGGAGCCGATGAAATCGGCAAAGAGATGCTTCGGCAGGATTTGCCCGGTCGCACCGACGAAGGCGTCGGCCCAGAATGGCGTCGGTTTCGGGAAAGTAATCTTGACCGTGAGATCGTCGATCTTCTCGACAGTGAGGTCGCGATAGGTCGCGATGGTCACGGCCGCAGTGGCCGGATCCTTGATGTACTGCCACGTGAATACGACATCGTCGGCCGAGAACGGCTTGCCGTCATGCCACTTCACGCCGGGCTTCAGCTTCCACGTCACCGACTTGCCGTCGGCGGCCAGCAGGCCGTTTTGGGTCGAGGGAATTTCGGACGCCAGAACCAGCTTCATGTTGCCGTCCGGATCCCAGCAGGCAAGCGGCTCATAGAACAGGCGCGAGCCGTCCTGGTCCTTGGTGCCGGTGGCGAAATGCGGATTGAGCAAGGTCGGGCCCTGCCACCACAACAGCTTCAGCGCACCACCGCCGCCGCGTTTGGTCGGCTTGTAGGTGGACGCGCCCTGCGCCATGGCAACACCGCCGAGCGCGAGGATCTGGTTGGCCAGCGGTGCGGTCAGGCCAACGGCAGCCATGCGCTGGATAAAGGCGCGGCGATCCATCCGCCCGTCCTTCACCTGGCCGATCATCGAACGCAGTTCTTTATCCAGCATGGTTGTCCCCCGTCTGGTTCCGACATGGATGCAGGCGGCCGCAGGAGGCGACCGCCGGGTTTGGCTGGCGGTAGATGGCACACCGAATGGGGTGCACGTCAACTGGGACCGTGTGTATGCAAACGGTCTTCTGGCTGTCCGTTGGGCAAAATCGCGTTCCGCAGCCCATCCGTTCGGCAATCCAGCATCAAAACGTGCTGGATTGCGCGCTGCACTGCGGAAAATTTGTTCGCCGCATCCGACGAAGTATCAAGGTGAAATTAGGCGACGGACATGTCGAGCGGCGGCGCGACGTGATCCGGCAGCGGACAGATATAAGGTGTCTTGGCCGTCCGCTTTTGAAGGTCCGCCTTGGCGGCCTTGATCAGCTCCGGTTCCGTCAGCGCCTTGATGCCGAGGCCGGCCATCGCCTTGGCCGCCTGCACCATGGCCTTGTGGGCATGTGGGCTCTTGCCCTGCGCGACCACCTGCCAGGTGTGGAAGGGCGTGCCGATCGCAACCGTGGGTGCGTGCACCTGCACGGTCGGCACCACCCAGCTCACGTCGCCGACATCGGTCGAACCGACCAGCGGGTTGCGCTTGGCATCGAGCGGCACCAGGAAGTCGGCCAGCGGCCGGTCGGTCGGCTCCATGCCGATCGCATAATAGACCGACGAGATGTCCTTGTCGCTCAGCGTCGCACGGATCTGGCTGGCAAAGCTCTTGTCCGCGTCGTCGAAATGCGGCGGTCCGAGTTCTTCCATCACCTGGTGCAGCGCGTGCTCCAGCGGCGCGTTCGGCAGGATGTTGGAGACCGCCGAGATGATCTTCATCTCGACTTTGGTCTCGGTCATCAACGCGGCGCCCTGCGCGATCTTGGAGACGCGCTCGACCAGCTCGTTCATGCCGGGAAGGTCACGGGCGCGAATCGAATAGCGCACGCGCGCATGCGCCTGCACCACGTTCGGCGCGATGCCGCCGGTGTCGAGCAAAGCGTAGTGCACGCGGGCATCGCTCGGCATGTGCTCACGCATGTAGTTCACGCCGACATTCATCAATTCCACTGCGTCGAGCGCCGAACGGCCGAGATGCGGCGAGGCGGCCGCATGCGAGGTACGGCCGGTGAAGATGAAATCCGCGCGCGTGTTGGCGAGCGACGGCGTCACCGCGACTTCCCAGAAGCTGTGCGGATGCCAGGTGATGGCGATGTCGGCGTCTTCGAACGCGCCGGAGCGCACCATGAAGGCCTTTGCCGCGCCGCCTTCTTCCGCAGGGCAGCCGTAATAGCGCACGCGGCCCGGCACCTTGTTCTCGGCCAGCCAGTCCTTTACCGCGGTCGCGGCGAGCAGCGCGGCGGAACCGAGCAGATTGTGACCGCAACCGTGGCCATGGCCGCCGGTCTCGATCGGACGATGCTCGGCGACACCCGCCTCCTGGCTGAGGCCCGGCAGCGCGTCGTATTCACCCATGAAGGCGATGACCGGACCACCCTCGCCCCACTCGCCCATCACCGCAGTCGGGATGCCGGCGACGTTCTCGGTGATCCGGAATCCCTGATGGCGCAGCTCGGCGAGATGCTCGGCCGCGGACCGCGCCTCGGTGTAGCAGACCTCAGGCATGCCCCAGACCCTGTCGCTGAGGTCGATGAAACGTGCCTTGATCGTATCGATGCCACGCCAGATGTCGCTGCGATTGTCCATGCTTGTCGTCCGTGATCCCAAGGTCAAACGAAGCGGCAATGGTTAGCAGCTTCGCTATGCGGCGCCTAGCATTCCGCCGGACAGCAGCCATGCGGCCGGTGCCGGATCGCACGGACGCCCGATCCACGAGGTATCTCCGCGCCTTTCGAAGAGTTCACGCGGCGTTCTCCGGAATAGTTGGCGGCGAGGCTTTCAAGACGGCCTGCCCCGGCCTAAATTATGCTTGCTCGTCGTTCCGCTAGCCATACCGGAGCGATGCTCTCAGCCAGGAGAACTCCATGCCCGCTCTGACCGAATGGAGAGTGCCGCCGGCGAACCAGCCGCGGGCGAGCGACTACGGCTTCGATCTCGACCGCGCGCTCGCATCCATCGTCGGCCTGCACGCCATCGTCCCGCCGGACGCCTTCAGCGCCGAGACGCTGGGCACCGAGCGCGCCGGCAACGGCGTCGTGATCGACGACGGGCTGGTGCTCACGATAGGCTATCTCATCACTGAGGCAGAGACGGTCTGGCTGCACCGCGCCGACGGACGCGTGGTGGAGGGTCATGCGCTCGGCTTCGATTCCGAGACCGGGTTCGGGCTGGTGCAGGCGCTCGGCCAGCTCGACGTCGCGCCGCTGTCGCTCGGCTCGTCGGCGGCAACCCGGATCGGCGACCGCGTCGTGGTCGGCGGCGCCGGCGGGCGCACGCGCTCGGTCGCAAGCCAGATCGTGGCCAAGCAGGAATTCGCCGGCTACTGGGAGTATCTGCTGGATGAGGCCATCTTCACCTGTCCCGCACATCCGAACTGGGGCGGCACGGCCCTTCTCAACGAACGCGGCGAGTTGATCGGCATCGGCTCGCTCCAGCTCGACCGGGAACGTGACGGCAAGGCCGAGCACGTCAATATGATCGTGCCGATCGACCTCTTGAAGCCGATCCTCGAGGACTTGCGCAAATTCGGCCGGGTCAACAGGCCGGCGCGGCCCTGGCTCGGGCTCTTCTCGACCGAGATCGACAACCGCGTGGTGGTGATCGGGATCTCCACCAACGGCCCGGCCGCCCGCGCCGAGCTCAAGACCGGCGATGTCATTCTCGCCGTGGACGGCGAGAAGGTCACGAGCCAGAGCGCGTTCTACAGGAAGATGTGGACGCTCGGCGCTGCCGGCGTCGACGTGCCGCTCACCGTGCATCATGAGGGCGTCACCTTCGACGTCACCGTGACGTCGACCGATCGCTTCAAGCTGTTGAAGGCGCCGAAGCTGCATTGACCCCAAGGACCGATCCCGAGGCTTGAGGAAGCGGGCGATGACCGAGGCCGTGGTCGACGACATCGTTGCCGTGCTGCCACCGTTGCTCAATGCGCTGGAAGCACTCGGCTTCTTCCAGCGGCATTTGCACCCGCCGGCCTTCGCCGCGGTGATGAACGCAATCGGCACACCTGACGAGGCGCTAGAGGCGGCACGCGCGGCGATCGGCGACTGGCCTGAACAGTTCGCCGGCTTGCGTGAACGGCTCGATCGCTCCTGCGACGAGGCCCTCGCCGCCTTTGCCGGCATCCGCGAGGTCGAGCGTGGCAATGGCGATCTCGTCGCGGTCTTCCGGGCCCTGCGCCATGTTCCCCGCGCACAGGAGGCACTGTATCCGCTGGCGGTACAGTTCCCGCCCGTGAGCAGCTTCTTTCTCAACGCCGCCAATCGCGAGAACCACGATCTGCTGTCGCGACTGGAAGCCGGCGCAGGCGAACACACCGGCGTCTTCCACGATCACAATGAGCCCGGCAGCCGTGGCGGCTTCTCAGCCTATGTGCCCGAATACTGCGTGCCCGGCCGGCCAATGCCGCTGGTGATGGCACTGCATGGCGGCAGCGGCAACGGACGCGGCTTTCTGTGGAGCTGGCTGCGCGACGCGCGCAGTCTCGGCGCGGTCCTGGTGGCGCCGACCGCGACCGGCCCGACCTGGGCTCTGATGGGCGACGACACCGACACGCCGAATCTCATGCGCATCCTTGAGATTGTGCGCGGCCGCTGGAGCATCGACGCCTCGCGCATGCTTCTGACCGGCATGAGCGACGGCGGCACCTTCTGCTACGTCACCGGGCTCGACGGCGCCTCGCCGTTCACTCATCTCGCCCCTGTTGCGGCGACCTTTCATCCGCTGATGGCGGAGATGGCGGACGCAACGCGCCTCCAGGGCCTGCCGGTCTTCATCACGCACGGCAAGCTCGACTGGATGTTTCCGGTGCAGACCGCACGGCAGACGCAGGCGGCGCTCTCCACCGCCGGCGCCAATGTCACCTACCGCGAGATCGACGACCTCAGCCACACCTATCCGTGCGAGATCAATGCGGAATTGCTGCAGTGGCTGAATGGAGGATGAACGACCTCTCCTTAGATGCGCCGCATGGCCGGGGAACCATCACTCCGGGCCGACGTTATCGCCCGTCACCGGAGGTTCGCCATGCAGACTTTTTTCGGAATGATCCTGGGCGCATTGCTGCTTGCAGGCGGCGTCTACGTCTATGATTCCATGCAGACGTCGTCGGTCGCCAATGGCGAGGTCGCGACCACCAATCGCACCATCGTGAACTGGGATGTCGCCAAGGCCGATTGGGACGCACTGCGCGACCGCGCGCATAAGGACTGGGTCCGGATCTCGTCGAAGTAGCATCGCCCGACATGAATGAGGCGCCGTCGCGAGCTCCGCGGCGGCGCCTTTATGTTGGCCACGATCAAAGATGCGGGTCAGTTCATCTTGGCCTTGCGGGCGTCGGCGATGACCTGCTCGAACTCGGTCATGCTGAGCACGCCGGGCACGCGGTACTTGCCGACGATGAATGACGGCGTACCACTGAATCCGAAAGCTTCAGCCTGCTCGTTGTTACGCTTGAGGATGGCGTCGATGTCCTTGGCGCGGCCGGTGAGATCGCGCTTCAACCGGTCCATGTCGACGCCGGCGGCCGCGAGCAGCTCGTTGATGCGCGGCTCGGTCAGGCGCGAGCTGACGCCCATCATGGCGTCGTGGGCCTGATGGTACTTGTCCTGGAATTTCGCCGCCAGCGCAGTCCGCGCCGCCGTGACCGACACCGGCCCGAGGATCGGCCAGTCCTTCATCACCAGCCGCACCTTGCCATCGTCCTGGACGACTTGGCGCAGCTCGGGTTCGAGCTTGCGGCAATACGGGCAATTGTAGTCGGACCATTCGACGATCGTGATGTTGCCGTCGGGATTGCCTGCGACGGGCGTGTCGGGATCGCGCAGCACCTTGGCTTCGGTCAGCACCTCGTCCTCACCGGTTGCCGCGCGCGCAAGGTTGATCCCGCTCGCTGCGACGGCGCCCGCTCCGATCAACGTCAGGGCCGCACGCCGGGTCGGCATCAGACGGCCCTTGTTCCCAAATTCAGTCATATCTTGTCCCGTTTCGGCCCCATCACCGCAAATACGGCTCAGGACCAGGAAATGTTACAGACATATAGAGCGTCGCCGCAGCGATGTCATCGCACCAGCAGTGTGACTGCCAGCGGGACCAGGAACGAGGTCACCAAGGCGTTCAGGCTCATGGCGATGCCGGAAAAGACACCGGCAATCTCGTCGACCTGGAACGCGCGCGCGGTGCCGATGCCGTGCGCGGCAAGGCCGGCGGCGAACCCGCGAGCCCGATAATCGGTGACGCCGGTGCGGTTCATCAGCGGGGTCACGATGATGGCGCCCATGATGCCGGTGAGGATGACCGCGACCGCCGCCAGCGAAGGATTGGCATGCAGGGATTCGGCGATGCCCATGGCGACGCCGGCGGTGACTGATTTCGGCGCCAGCGACAGCACCACGTCACGCGGCAGGCCGGCAAGCTCGGCCAGCAGCACGACCGACACCACCGCGGTGACCGAGCCCGCGACCAGCGCCACCAGCATCGGAACGATCGACGAGACGACGCGCTTGCGGTTCTCGTAGAGCGGCACCGCGAGCGCGACGGTTGCCGGCCCCAGCAGGAAGTGCACGAACTGCGCGCCGGCGAAATAGGTCGTGTAGGAGGTGCCGGTCAACAGCAGGAACACGCCGATGATCCACATCGCGTGCAGCACGGGATTGGCCAGCGGATGACGCCGCGTCGCCAGCGAGACCGCGTCCGTGGTGGCATAGACCAGCAGCGTCACGGTCAGCCAGAGCAGCGGCGATTGCGAGAGATAGACCCAGAGCGAGAACGGATTGTCCTTCATCGCGCGTCCTGTTGCTTCAACAGGCGACTGACGAGGCGAAAGGTCAGCACGGTCGCGAGCAGCGTGACGACCACGGACAGCGCGAGCACGAGGATGATCGCGATGCCATGAGACGCGAGCAGATCGAGCTCCTGCACGACGCCAACGCCGGCCGGCACGAATAGCAGCGAGAGATGGGCCAGCAGGCCCTTGCTCGCCGTCTCGACACCGTCATTGCGCAGCGGCCCGCGCGCGAGCAGCGCAAAGCGGTCGCGGGCGAGCAGCAGGACCAGAAGCAGCAGCAGACCGAGCACGGGTCCCGGCAACGGCAGGCCGAGACCGCGCACAACGGCTTCGCCGATCAATTGGCAGAGCAGGATGAGGCCGAGACTTGCAAGCATGATCGTCGCATCAAGGGATGCGCTAGCACGCTTGTCAATCGCCGCCATGCGCAGACGTGTGCGGCACGTCCGAGGCCGCAATGCGGGGCAACATCGCCATCAAGGTCCCGGTCATGGTCGCGATCAGCGTGGTCTTGCCGTCATGCTCGGCAAAGGCCTTGGCCTCGCAGAAGGTCAGCGTGCGGCCGGGCTTGACGACTTCGGCCCTGAAGACGAAGCGCTCGCCCCGGGCCGGCGCAAGCAGCGTTGTCTTGAACTCGACGGTGAGGATGTCGGATTCGCGCGGCATCAGGGTGAAGGCGGCGACGCCGCAGGCATTGTCCAGGCCTGCGGTGATGATACCGGCGTGGACAAAGCCGTTCTGCTGCGTAAAGGCGGATGCATACGGCATCGCCAGTTCGACCTGGCCCGGCGCCAAGGAGACGATCGATATGCCCAGCGTGCGCATCGCCGGCTGGGCGGCGAACATCGCGGTCGCAGCCGTGCGGTACCCGGGGTTTCTCGGCTCGAATGTGGCCATCGCTCATGCCTCCGCCGGCTCGGAAAGGTGCTTCACGGCGATCTCCCGGATGGCATCGGCAAAGGGCGCGGACTTCCGCAATTGACGGTCCATGTGCACGCCGGTGATCTCACATGTCGCTGCGAGCTCGCCGGTCTCGGCGTTCGTCATATCGTGCCGGAAGCGGATCGACTTGTCGCGAAGCTCGAGCAGATGGCTGCGGATCTCGACGATGTCGCCGGCGAGCAGCTCGCGCCGGTACGCGATGCTCTGCTGCACGGCGGCCATGCCGCGGCCGGAGCTGCGCAGATAGCTCGGCGTCAGGCCCAGGCGGGCGAACAGATTCCAGTTGGCCTCGTCGAACTTGCCGACATACCACATGATGTTCATGTGCCCGACGTGATCGCATTGCCACGGATAGACCGTGCCGCGATAGGTCGCCTCCTGCTCCATCGCACTTCCTCTCGCAATTTCGTCTTTGATCGTTGATACGGTAGCGTATCAAACCCGTGCCGCGTTAGCAATACGGCACCGTATCAAGAGCCGGTGGGTTTCCTTCATGAGTGACGGCAAGGGTGATGTCTGGGTTGAGGCAGGCTTTGCCGAGCTCGCCCGCGCGGGGGTCGAGGGCGTCCGGGTCGAGGTGCTCGCCAAGAATCTTGGCGTCACCAAGGGCGGCTTCTACCGCCGCTTTGCCGACCGCGCCGCGCTGCTCGATGCCATGCTGGAAGGCTGGCGCGAGGGACGCGTCGCCGCAATCGCGCAGCAGACCAGTCTCGACGGGCAGGAGCCCCGCGAGCGCTTGAAGGCTCTGATCCAGCTCTATTCCGAGCGCCTCAATCCGGAGGGCATGGCGATCGAGCTCGCGATCCGGCAATGGGCCCGCTCGGACGAGAACGCCGCTGGAGCGGTGGCGAGCGTCGACGCGGCGCGGCTCAAGCACGTCAGCGAACTCTATCGCGCCACCGGCCTTGCGGCCGAGGCGGCCGAGGCGCAGGCCTTCCTGTTCTACTGCTTCATCTTCGGCCAGAGCTTGTTGTTCGTCGAGAGCGGCGCGCGGAAGCGAGCGCAGCTCGTGGCGAGATCGGCCGAGAAGCTGCTCGACTAGAGCCTTCCCGTTCCGATGGAATCGGAACGCGGCTCCAGCTTCTTGTTTTGACGCGTTTTCTTGACGCGAACCGCTGTCCACTTCGCCCGAAAACGCTCCAGGCGAAATGGCCGGAGCGCTGCTCCGGCCATCGTCTCGATTCGAAGCTCAGGCGGCGCCCTTCAGCTTCTTGGTGCATTCGCTGTAATAGCCGCCACCCTTCTGGATCCACTTCAAGCCGCCATTGCCGTTGGTGGACTTGTTGGCATTGTACTGGCCGACGCAGGTGTGCAGCCGCGCTTTGCCGGGGGTCTCCTTGGCATATTTCGGATCGACCGCGTTCGGATACACCGCCGGTCCGGCCGGCAGGGCCGGCGCGGCGGCGGGTGCCGCCTCCTTCGCCGCCTGCTTCGGCTCGGCAGGAGCGGCGGGCGCAGCCGGAGCAGCTGCGGTCGGTGCAGCGGCGGGCTTCGCATCGGCACCGCACTGGGCCTTGCGGAAGTCATTCCACTTCATGGTCCCGAGCGAGCCGTCCTTCTTGGCAGCCTGATATTTCGCGCTGCATTCCTGCGCGGTCAGTGCCTGCGCCGGCGCGCTCGCCAGCAATGCCGCGACACCGGACGCCGCAATCGCGCACAACAATCTCGTCTGAATGATCATCCCTGGGTCTCCTGCTTGGTCTTCCCCGACGGAAGTAAAACGAACATTGCTATCCTAGCGTGTCGGCCGCTTGCGACAAGGATGCGATCGCTATCGCCGCCAAAATATAGTGATCCCGTCGCTCAGCTCGTTCATGTCGCGTTCAGCAATGCAGGCCGACCGTCCAGCCCTTCGTCATTCTTCCAAGCAGAGTGCAACACATGACCTTCACGTCTCGCCTCGCCGTCGTCGCCCTCGCCTCCCTGCTCGTCACCGGCACCGCCTTCGCACAGACCGCAGCGCCGGCAGCCAAGACCGAGACAAAGACCGATGCCGCTGCCACCACCGCCGACAAGAAGGCGCCGAAGGAGCGTTCGGCCGAGTCGCTCGAATGCTCCAAGCAGGCGGACGCCAAGGGATTGAAGG
The DNA here is from genome assembly GCF_015291725.1 of Bradyrhizobium sp. CCBAU 51765. GTDB lineage: Bacteria > Pseudomonadota > Alphaproteobacteria > Rhizobiales > Xanthobacteraceae > Bradyrhizobium > Bradyrhizobium liaoningense. The sequence continues at coordinate 1,027,067 of NZ_CP030038.1, read as the reverse complement.
GCAAGGAGCGCAGGAAGTTTCGCCGTGAGTGCAAGAAGGAGGCGAAGGCCGGCAGCGTCGCTCCCGCCGCCCCCGCCTCAGACAAGAAGTAAGTCCGTCACGACCCTCCGCGAGAGGCGCGCGCATTGCGGCATGACGAGCCTGCAATTGTGCGCCTCCCGCCGATTTGCGATAAGGTGGTGTGAAGCAGATCACCGCCTCCCTGACGTTCGAATGGCCGAGCCGCGCCAGCATATTGAGCACGGTGGAGACGCTCGTCATCGGCACCGCCGGCGGCCTGGTGTTTCTCGGCGCGAACCTTCCCGGCGGCCTGATCTCGGGTTCGATGATCGCGGTCGGGATCGCCGCGATCGCCGGCCGTCAGCTGACCTTGCCGCCGATCCTGACCCAGACCGTGCTGGTGCTGCTCGGCATCTCACTGGGCTCGGTCGTCTCGCGCCATTTGCTTCAGCAGGTCAGCGCCTACCCCGTCACCATCGGCCTGCTTGCGCTCGCCACGTTCTGCTCCACGTTCGGCTCGAGCTATTACCTCCAGCGGATCCACGGCTGGGACCGCACCTCGGCCTTCCTGGCCGGCAGCCCCGGCGCGCTGTCGCAGATCACCATCCTGGCGGTCGAGCGCGGCGCCGACCTGCCGGGCATTGCGGTGGTGCAGACCATGCGCGTCATCATCCTGACCGCCGCGCTGCCGATGGTGCTGGCGATTGCAGGCGTGGCGTCCTCTGCTGCGCCGTCGCTGACGACGACGATCGCCTCGCCGCTCGACCTCCTCGAACTGGCCGCGGCGTCGCTGGCCGCAGCGCTGGTCTTGCGGCTGATCAGGTTTCCGGCGAGCTGGATGTTCGGCGCGATGATCGCCTCCAGCGTGCTGCACGGCGCCGGATGGGTCGAGGGCGGCCTGCCGGACTGGGTCCGCGGCGTGGCGCTGGTCGGTATCGGTGCACTGATCGGCAGCCGCTTCGCGCGGATGCGAATCAAGACGCTCGCCGGCCACCTCAGCGCGGCACTGGGCTCGTTTGCCGTGGCCATCGCCGTCTCCGCCATCTTCGTCGGCATCGTGGCGCTGACCACGCAGGTGAAATTCTCCGACGTCGTCGTCGCCTTCGCGCCGGGCGCGATGGATGCGATGCTGGCGCTGGCCCTGACATTGCACATCGACCCTATCTTCGTCGGCGCCCACCACCTCTCGCGCTTCGTCTTCGTGACGATCGCAACCCCGGGCATCGTGCATCTGTTCGGACGCACGCAGGACGACGTGGACGATTGATTGCTCCCCTCAGCCTGAGGAGCGAGCTCCTGTAGGGTGGGCAAAGCGAAGCGTGCCCACCAACGACTGATGCGAACATCGATAAATGGTGGGCACAGCGCGCGAGCAACGCGCCTTTGCCCACCCTACCGCAGCTATGTCCGCCTCGCCGTCCGCGCAAATCCCCACGCGGCGATCGCGGCCAGCAGCAGCGAGATCAGCACGTTGTAGCCGGCAAGCGAGAGGCCGAGGAAACGCCACTGCACCTCGTCGCAGCGCACCACCTTCACGGTGTCGAGCTTCGACAGCAGATCGGCCGCGCTGCCGAGATTGACGACAGGCCCGGAGCAATCGGTCGGCCCCTTCCAGAAACCCCATTCGACGCCGGCGTGATAGGTGCCGAGGCCGGCATTGGCGAGCGTCGCCAGCGCCAGGATCGCGAGCCCCGCCAGCAGCAGCGGCCGCGGCGCGCCACTCCTCGCCGCCAGCGCCGTCAGCGCGCCGAGCGGGATCACGAGGTAATAGGCGTAGCGCTGCTCCAGGCAGAGCGGACAGGGCAGGATCTCCAGCACGAGCTGGAAGAACCAGGCGCCGGAGATCGTGACTGCGGCGATCAGCGTGACCAGCAGCGAGGCGGTCAGCGCGGGGCTCGCACTGGCCTGCTTGAACGCTGGTATGGCGGCACTCTGGGTCGTCACGGCAGCCTCTTCCGGTGGTCGGGCCCCCAAGCCTCTAGCCCCGGCCCGTGCGGCTGTCGAGAACGGCCGGGATCACTTTGGCGCGGGTTGACCCCGCTTTGTCCATGGCTATAGTCCGCCGGCTTCGCGACGTCCCCTTTGGGGCCGACCGAGGGCCCCTGTGGCGGAACTGGTAGACGCGCTCGACTCAAAATCGAGTTCCGCAAGGAGTGCTGGTTCGATTCCGGCCAGGGGCACCAACTAGGTTGTTCGGGCCCGTTCGCAAGCGGCCGCAGCCGTCCGCGCAGCGCTCCAAGCCCTTGAAAAATAGGCACTTCTGCATAAGTCGGTGTTCGTCACCGTTTGTTCTCATCCGTCCCCAGCCGCCCGATTTGTTGGTATTTTTGTTGGTATCGGGAGAACAGGCGTTCACGGTGACTTCCGCTATTCCGAACGAAGGAATTGAGCAGATGGCCCGCAAGAGCGACGGTGCGCACGTAAACCCGAAGCAGATCAGGAGCGACGTCGACTGCCGCGCCGCCCGACCGAAATTCGGTGGCGGCGCATGGAGTCCGGCCAAGATTTCCGACGTGACCGGCGGCGGCCTCTATCTATTCGTCACGCCCGACGTGAGCAGGCCCGGGCACCCTGCTTCCAAACTCTGGCGGATGAGCTACCGCTTCCATGGCCGCCAGAAAACCTACTCCATTGGCCGTTACGGCAATGGCAGCGATGGCTCGTTCTCTCTTGCTGACGCGCGGCGCGAGCGCGACAAGGCCAAAGACCAGCTTAAGGAAGGAAAAGATCCGAGCACCGAGAAGCAGCTGGACAAGCACAGGCAGGCGGCCGCCCGGTCTTTCGGGCAATGGGCGGACGAGTGGCTCGCGAAGAAAAAAGTGGAGAAAGTCAAACGCGGAAGGATCGTAGCGGTGCGCGATCCCAAGACCATCGAGGTGCTTGAGCTTCGCGTCGGCTACGTCAAGGGTCGCTTCGGCAAGCTGTGCAGGCAGGACATTAAGCGTCCGGACGTGCTCGCTTTCATGCGTGCATACGAAGCCGACGGGAAGCTGGAAACCCGGGACCGCGTGCGCAGCATCGGTGAGCAAATCTGCGACTATGCCGACGTCGAAGGAGACGGCTACAATCCATTCCGTAACCTGAATGGGCAGATGATTACGAACATTTCGACGCCACGTCCTGGCGTAACCGAACCACGTGACGTAACGCGTGTCTTCAAGCTCATCAGCGCACCGTGGACGAGAGCCAGGTTTGGAGACGTTGTCGGCCTCGCCCTGCGCTTCGATGCGCTGACCATTCCTCGCCCTGGCATGGTCAATGAAATGGAGTGGACCGAGGTCGATTGGGACACCGAACGCTGGACTGTTCCAGCCGCCAAGATGAAGACCGGCTGGGACCACGTCGTGCCCTTGTCACGCCAAGCACTTGCGATTCTTAGGAGCGTTCAGAAGCTAACCGGCCATCGCCGGTACGCGTTCTCCTGCTCGAGGGACACGCCGCTGTCGAACAACACGCTCAACAAACGCTTACGACTGCTTGGAATTGATACCAAGACTGAACATTGTGCCCACGGATTCCGAACCACCTTCTCGACCCTGTCTCACCACGAAGAAATCAAGGACGCCAAAGCATGGGATGGTGATGTCGTCGAGCTGCAGCTCGCGCATCTCGACAACTCTACCGTCGAAGGTCTCTACAAGAAGCACGGACCTCTCGCGCTGATCGGCTCGCGCACAAAGCTGATGCAGCATTGGGCTGATCGGATTGACCACTGGCTCGATCCGAAGAGGGTCATTCCAATCAAGGGAGGCGCGCAGCGCGCCTATCTCGCTGATTAACGCTTGGTCACGCCGAAATAGTTGTGTCCACAAGTTGAAGAAGCGATCGCACAATCACTAAGCGCCGGCGCCCGATCGTTGTCGTGACAAGTTGGCCGGATCCAATCAACTCATAAAGCTTTGTGCGTCCCAACCCCGTTACCGTGCAAGCTTCGTCCACCGTGCAGCTGAGTCGCTCCCGAAACGGGACCACTTTTCCGACGCGATCGTTTGTAGGCGAATGCGGGCTTCTAGGCGGGCTCCGCTCAGCCTCTTCCAGCAGATCATCCGTCATAGTCTCTCCTTGTCACGAAAGCAGTCGCTTGGTTACAGCGCGCTCGAGACAGATCGGATTAGAAAAACCAATAATGAAGGCAGTTCAACAGCTCCGAAAGTTCGCTAACTGAGCTGTGGCAATTTCAATCGAGTTACGGCAGGTGCAAATCAAGCTCCAGCAAGCTTCGGCGCACATGGTGAAACCGTTCAACAAGGCGTGAGCGGTCCAAGCGTCATAAACTGCCTGCGAAACAAGATTGATTCGCGAGGATATCGCCAGGTCGTTTCAGCACATCAATCTGCAACAGGATTGTTGCCCGACTTACATCCGCCACCGTATCCCTCAGCCCATCGGCTCGTTGCCAAAGCGCCTGGTCACAAGAATCGAGGAATTCACTGGACAGCGGCGAGACGTTTAGGGACCGATGGCGAATGACGACTCCTTGGTGTCGTGGCACCACCGGATCAATGGATTGGAAATAGAGCACCTCGCAAGTCAATAGATTCCTACAACGAATGTGAGTCGTTTGCGATAGCGCGATCTGTGTCCTCGGCGGCTTGCGCGAGCCAGTTCACCAGAACTTTGATGTGTGGATCTCCAATGCGATCCTGGCTCCAACGCACAATGTGAACCTTGTTTGACAGCACATGGGGTGCGCTTGTAAGTGCCGGGACGAGGCGCCCGTCGCTGATTGCATCGGCGACAAGGAGAGAGCGGCCGATGGCAACGCCAGCCCCCTCCACGGCGGCGGTCAGGCAAAGGCCCATGTCCCCCAATAAAAGACCGCGCGGCTCGGTTCGCTTAAGCCCAAGCTTTTCGAGCCAGTAACCCCAACTCCATTCACCCTCAGGGGGATGGCCTTTCTGTATCAACGGAAGATCGAGCAGCGCCCTCGGATCCGACAAAGGCATACCCTGAGGAAGCAGAGACGGCGCGCAGACTGGAAAGATACGCTCGCGTACAAGCGGTTCTTGCAATGGTGTCGCACGCGACTCTGCGAGAGTAGTCCACAATATCCGCACGTCCAGCGGTGGTCCACCGACAGCCTCGGACTCGACGAGCCGGAAATTGATCTCTATCTATGAGTTGAAATGGCGAAAGCTTCTCAATCGGCGCCCCAACCACCATCCGGCTAACGATGAGCCGGCTCCCAAGCGCAGCGTCTGTCGGGCCGGTCGATTTCTTAAACTGGGCCCAAGACCCGCCATCTCGTTGAGGAGCGGCCCCAGCTCGCCTTCTAACTTTGCCCCGTCATCGCTTAATTCGACCCCCGGATTGCGGCGTATCAAAAGCTGCGTACCGAAGAATTCTTCAAGGCGACGCACCTGATGACTGATTGCACTCTGGGTAACTCCCAGTTCGTCGGCCGCGCGCGTACGAATGCGCACGGCAACAGATGCGCTCAAAGCCGGTGCTTCGAGGTCGCGATGGAGCATCCGGCCGAACACCAACCGCAGCTCGTGCATCAATTATGTAGCAAAGCGCAACTTTTGCTAAGAGATATTGCTTCGATCCCATTTATGGTAGAAATCACACTATTCAGTACCCGACGGCGCAGCAGCGAGTAAGGGATTGCTGGGCTGGGTCAGATGCACAACGGTTTTCTAGGTAAGCGATAGGCAAACGTGGCAACGTCAGAAATCACATTCGCAAATATCCGACCACACGTTACGCTAAATCTTTTTCGCGGGTCCGATTGCGCAGCCACCGCGAAACAGGTCTTCGATAAGTTGGAGAGGCTGGCCGGCACGCTGCCTGTGGCCCCGACCCACCCGTTTCAAGATCATCGTCACATCGTTCCGATGACTCGCGCTGTTGCTGAGGGAATCACGAGTTACGGCGCGTGGTATACAGTGGAAAAACCGCCGACGTGGCTGCGCGAAGACTCGTCTCCAGGTTCAACCGGGTCGTCGGCCACGGCAACGCTCCTAGACGTCGCCAATCACCTCGTCGTCCTCATGGTGTATCAGAAATATTTGGGCGTTTACGCCAGCCAGGATGCGATGCGATCGCGCCTCGTCGAGCTCATCGAAGTGGGCGAGGCAGGCGAAGGCCGAGCGACCGTACGAATCGACACGCCCGCCGAGACCGTTACCCGCGACGAAATAGAATTTGCGTTCGTGCGAGGCAATACCAAGAGCGCCTGGCTCGAAGGCCTGCATGTGCCGACCGTGCTCAAGGCTGACCGCAAGATCTTGAGTGGACCCAATCTTCGCTATGCGCTCGATCATTTCGGCGAGCAGACCTTTACCTACACGGCCGCGATCAGCGAGTTCGGCCAAAGAAATCTGCAAGTCGCGGCGTCGAGGAAGTCCGAGCCCCATCGCGTGGGCGTATCTCACTCGAAGAAAACATTGTGGACGCGATCGACAAAAGCTTTCGACGAGTTTATCGCCGAGTTTAAGACGCTCATCGCACTACTGACCAATCCGACCGCGATAGCGGTCAACGTGTCGGACCTTGAGCGCCCCGGCGTCCCGTTCGTTGCGCGCCCGGTGACGACCCAAACGCTCACTGAGCTGTCCGACGGCTTCGATATTGGTTACGAAGCGCCGACAACTCCCGAGCTTGAGTTGTTGGCGGGTGAGGCGCTCGACAGGACATTGAGCGCCGGTCCATGGTCACAGCAGGGGCGCTTCGTTGTGGAGGGCGCCACACGCCGCAGCGCAGCACCTGATTCAGAGATCGCCGCCGAAGCCTACTATGGCGACCAACGAGTCGCGACGGTATCATTCCGACCGATCAGGCGCACCGATCAGACCGTAGATATTCTTCACCGCGTGGATTCTTACGGGGTTCGCAAGGACGATCCTGCCGTTGTTGCGCTAGATCGGTCGCTTGCCAAGCGCAATACCAACCTCACGCTGCGGTATGGCTCAGGACATGTGATCCAGAACGGGGTCCTCTATACTCTTCACTTTCGCGATGTGATCTTCGATCGGTGGCATTGGACGTCATTTCCGGCGGCTCCCGACGGCAAGCCCTATAAGCTGACTGATGAGAAACCCACTACGGGCAAGGGCAAGAAAAAGATCTACGTGCCGGATCAAATCGGCAAAGACCACTCCCTTTTTTGCTATGTGCGCAACAACGCAGCGGATTTGATATCGCCGGATGATCGGCCCTCTGGCGACTGGTGGCTGCTCTGCGATGATGGTGCCGGCGAGATCGCCGATTTCATTGCCCTTGATACGAAACGCCTGTTCGTCACCTTCGTGCATGTGAAAGCCTGGAAGGACGGCAAGGAGTCGACGATCTCCGTCACACCTTATTCAGAGGTGATAGCCCAGGCGATCAAGAATCTTCGCTCGTTCGATCAAAACGTTCTTGGCAAAGCAATCCATGATCGCACGACCGATGTTAATTCTGAGCTTGTCTGGCGGGCGGATGGTGTGATGATCGACCGCAAAAAATTTGCCGCCAAGCTCGATGAGTTTCGTCATGGAGCTCAGCGTCATGTATTGATCTTGCAACCCCGTACCCATCGCAAGGCGTGGGAGAAAGCGGTCCACGCCCATCGTTCGGGACAGGACGCTGCACAAGTGGGTAGAATGCGCCAACTCAGCGCATTGCTATCCGGAGCCGAGTCAATTTTCCAGAAGCTTGGCGCGACGATGGCCGTGATGGGAGTCGATGATCAAGCGGCCGCGGCGTCCGCCGTGAGCAGCTCTTCGACAAGTTCCTTAACACCATCGCGTGCAAGGAAGCGCCGGCCGTAGGCAAGTCGCTGATGATAAGGGATAAGGTAGCGATCGAAACGGTCAGCTTGTAGCTGCCGTGCTTCCCGAGCTAGTTCGTCTGCCTCCGGTAAAGGTTGTCGCTTAATCTCCGCCAGCAGCGTCTTCACGTCGTTGGCGGACGCCGCTTCGATGGCAATCGCGAAATTTTCAATCGACGCTTTCATTCCCTCGCGCCGCAGCAAGAGAACAAGGGTTTGCGCCCGTCGTGATCCGCACCAAGGAAACAAGACCACATCCCGACCATGATCGAGAAAGCGGTTCTTATCGAGACCGAACTTCTTGAAAGCCTTGCGGCCGTCTTTCACCATTTGAGCCGCCGTCTCGTCCCTCTCCATGGTGTAGGACTTTTCGCCCCGATAAATTGCCCTCATCCGGGCGGCGACGAGGCCGCTTGGGGTCTGGGCCGCGCCGCCATAACGGGGTGCACCCGCCGATGCAGCCTTCGCTACAGTCAATGAGCGGTTGTGATCACTTACGTTGAGCACTCGCCAGCGGCCATTTGCCAAGACAAACGTATCGCCAACGCGATAACTGATCGTCATGGGAAGGTGGCCGATCGGCTGCCCGTTGAAATAGACCGTATATTCAGGTGGCGTGCTGAAGACCGCGTAGGCGGGCCGCGGAATCTCTTCGCTCGTGCTTAGCCGCCATTCATCGTCGGAAACACGCTCGACCAACGAGAGGCGCATCTCGGTCATCGTTTCCAGGAAGCGCGCAAAGAACGCCTCGTCCTTGAGCTCGGGAGCAGCATGCCAAGGACCGCCGAGAACCAGCAGCTGATGGAGCTGTTGTGTCGTCTTCGGGCGTCCCTCGCGGAGAACCGAGATGACCTGATGGTACAGCGTGGAAAGATGCAGATCCGCGTGGTTAGGCTCTTCGAAAGAGCCTTCCAGACTCAACTGCGTCGTTGCGATCGCTTGAAAGGTCTTAATGCGCAATTGGTCGAGCGGATGTGCATCGGCGGTGAGCTCACGCTCGCCAACGTAGATCATTCCTTCCGCCCCCTGATCGCCTCTCCGGCCGGAGCGGCCGACGCGCTGCCGCAGCGCTGCGACGCTAAAAGTCGGATCGATCTGGACGACGCGCTGCACCTGGCCGATATCGATCCCTAGTTCTAGCGTGTTGGTGCAGATGACTACCATTTGCTTGGGTGGGTCCGGCACCTCGTTCCGCATCTTGCGCTCGATCAGCTCCTTCTTCGAATTCGGGATCGAACTGTGATGAGCTTCAAACGTCAAGCCGCTTGATTCAGAGATGGTCGACGCACGCTCTTGCAGAAGGTCAACACCGCCGCGCGAATTACAAAACACCAAGCCGCGTGCATCGCGGCGAAAATCCTTCATCAACTCCTTTGCGAATTGATCATTCAGAGGCAAGGGCGAGGACTTTTTCCCCTTCGTGCTCGCGTCCTCTTTATCGGGGGCAATAAACACCTTCAGGCCGATCTTGATTTTCCGCGCGTTCTTTTGCGGCCTCAGGAACTCGATCGGCACATCCGACTTCGGGCGGAGCACCTCACGCGCGACCTTGTCGATGTCGCTTAGCGTGGCGGAAAGGCCTAACCTTGGAATTTTCCGGCCCGCAAGCAGGTCGAGACGGTGCAGCAACGACTGGAGGTGGCGGCCGCGCGCCGTGTCGAAGAACGCGTGCAGTTCATCGATGACCACCGCCGACACCTTGGAGATCGCCTCAATTTCCGGATTCTCGTGCGCGATTCGCAAAAAGAAACCTTCGATCGATTCCGGGGTGGTCAGAAGAATGCCCTTGCGTTGCCGACGTGCGCGATCCTTCTCTGTCTTACCGACACCGGAGTGCCAGCGATGCACATCGAGGCCAATCGTCTGTGCGAGCGGCCCGATCCGCCCGACTTGATCATTGATGAGCGCGCGAAGAGGACTGATGTACAAGAGCGAGAAGCCTTTCGCGTCGTCTCGCCGCTTCCCGCTCAACCAGGCGAGAAGCGGCAAAAACACGGCCTCCGTTTTGCCGCTTGAGGTCTCGGCCTCCAAGATCGCGTCTGGCAGGGCCGTACCGGGGTTGGTGGGCAGCGTTGTGATCGCAGCTTCTTGGATGCCGGTGAAGGTCTGCCAACCCTTCGAGTCAATGCAATCTACAATTTCCTTTGGGTATCGGTCATGGAACGGCGGAAATCGCTTCATCTGATCCTCAGTTGGCTCTCTTCGCCGAGCGCCCGAGCCCCGCTCATGCGCCTTCATCCGAACAGTTACGGGCAGGTTATTATAAATCGTATGACCATGACGCCACAACCCCACCGCTAGTCTAAGCTAGAAGGGGCCAAGGCGCGTGGGGCTTGCTCGTGCGCTTGTAGAGCGGCGTGCCTCCAGGCGGGCGCTCGATCCGCGCGAGCGCGAGGGAGCGTTACTGACAGGCCGAGACTGCGTTAGGCGGCTCTGGTCCGGCAACAGCCGGACCAGCGCTCGGTCGCCCTTGCGATGTGTCCAACCGATCGCCGGATGTACGGTCCTAGGAAAGCCAGCGTGCATAGGCCTGAATGTCGATCATCGGCACCGTGCCGCTAAACTGAAGCGTAGAAATCAGGTTGAACAGGAAGGCGGTCGCGGGCCGACCTTCCTTAGTGAAGGAATAAGTCTTGGCGGCAGGATCGAAACTGAAATGCCCGTGCGCAGCGACACAGCCCATCTCCAGACGTTCTAGTTGGTCGGTTACCGCGAGCGCGCGCTCTAACGGCGCACCGAAGGGCGGGCTCCAATCACTCTCGAAGGTCAGCAAGCCGCCGAGGATCGGAATGAGGGGCTTGGCGGGATAGGTCCCGCCGGCGTGCGGAATCGGCAGGCTGGTGCGGTGGAGACGCCGCACAGACGCGACCTTTTTCTGGGCGTACCCCACCATCGTGGCGTTGATCGCCTGCTTGGCTTCGAAGACAGCGTAGACGCTCTCGGCCGGGACAATGGTCTGGCCCTGATACTTGAAGATAAAGGGCGAATACTGGCGGTCGAACACGACGACATCGATCTGGTCACTGAAGTTACCGTGGCTGTCGACGATATGCGCCGAAGCGGCCTGGTAGCGTTGCGGCAGGTATTCCAGCAGCATCTCCAGCCACACCTTCTCGCTGGCGTCGCCTTTGGTCCCGGGATGGGCAAAGGATTTGCGCGCGATCGCAAGTTTCTGCTGGATGTCGTCGTGCAACCCGGACAGCAGCACGGAAAGCGACCAATCAGTCATGGTAAACCCACCTCACGAAAGCGGAAACTTGGGTCCGAACAGCGCGCGCCATGCCTTCAGCGCCTCGCCGTTCTGGCCCTGGCGCACGAGATTGATGGCGATGCTGGCATCGCGGCCGGCCTGACGCAGGAGGTCGCGCGCGCGGGTCTTGCGCGCGGTGTCCATGCCGTTGCTGATCGGCGGCCCGAGGCCGGCGGGATCCTGCCATTCGTCGAAGATGCGGTCGGCAAGCGTGGAGAACAGTGCCTGCAGCTCGTAATCGAAGCGGCCCTGCCAGCCGCCATGAAGGCATTGCAGCGCCATCACCTCGATCAGGAACGAGGGCTTCACCGGCTTGTCGGTGCCGTGGCGGGGATTGTTGTTCCAATATTTCACCATGCGCACCAAGCCCTTCCATTCATTCGAGAAGGCCTGGTGTGCCGTGACAGCCTTCTGCGCGTGGATGTCGGGATTAGTCTCGATCCACCTGCCGGTGTCGGTGTCGGGGATTTCATAGTCGTCCCCATTAGCGAACGCAGGCACTGTGTCGACGCTGACGACGCGATAATCGGTGTTGTCCTCGGCGTCGACGACCACGCCAAAATCGATATTGATCGAGCGGCTTTGCTTGCGAACGGCGTTCTTGCCGTATTTTTCGACAAGAGCGTCGTAGCAAGCGTCGAGCACCACGGATGGAGCCTTGTTGCGGTAGTGCCGTTCGCTCTCCTTCAGCACGAAGAAGATATCGATGTCTTTGAGCGGCTTGGTTTTGGTGTGACGCGCGTAGGAGCCGGTCAGGAAGCTGCGCTCGACCGCGAATTTCGTCTGCAGATACTCCCGTACCTCAGTGTGGCGCTGGCTCGCGTTCTTCTGCTCGCGGTCGTTGAGCTCGAGGCGGCTCTTGAACTTGCGGAAGGCTTCGTCAAGGTTGATCATCCGGCTTTCCTCCAGTACGCGGCACTGCCGCCCAGTCCATTGTGCTCGATGGTCGATCCCAGGCTGTGCCGAACGAAGCCTGCCGTCGAACGGAGCGAAGTGTCGCTCCAGCCCGCCACGTAGGGGCGGCCGTCCGACGTATCGACGACGATGCGGTAGCTGGTTTGGCTGGGCCAAAGCCCCGCTTTGAGGATCGCGTATTTGATCTGGTCGGTGTCGGTCCAGAAACTGCCGTCGCCCGACGCGCCGTAGGCGATGTCGATGTCCCAGCGGCCCACGAGGCGGTCGGTCGTCGGATTGTAGACCTCCAGCGTGACGGACCTGAGGTGTTGGGAGTTCAGCCAGGTGCTCAGGCCGCTCATGAGCACCGTCCAGTCGCTGACGAGTTTGGAGGGATCAAGCCCGCTCAGCCGGATGATATCCTTCAGGCTCTTGAGGATATTGTCGGCCACGTAGGTGACCGAGTGCGTGTAGGAATGGACGCCAACGCTCGTCATGATCCCATAAATCCTTTCTGGTCGAAGACCAACACGGCGGCGGCCGCGGCATTGCCGCTGTCGCTCTTCTCGATACCGTCGCCCAGCGCGCGCGCCGTGATGCGCTCGGAGTGCTTCTTCAAGGCGCTCTGCACCCAGCCGAGATCGTCGGGCAAACACGGCAGCGAGACGCGCCAATTGCCGCTGAGCGGGTCGAAGCCGAGCGCGTCCTCGTTAGCGTCCGACGCTTCGATCGCGTCATCGTCGTAGACACAGTAGATCCGCGTCCGCGGGCCGTCGCAGGTCACCACGATGGCATCACTCTTGGGCGCATGGTCGGCGATCACGCTGGCAGCCACGCCCGAGACCGCGAGCAAGTCGTTGCGCGCGGCCGTGTTCTTGCCCTGTGTGAGCAAATCGACGATGGCGGTCCACGTCGCCATGGCATCGCGGCCGGGTGTGCTGATGAATATCCGGCTGGCAACGGTCGTCATGCTTTCTTCTCCACGTTCAACCGGCTGGCCGTCGCGGCCTTTGCGGCGGCGAGCAGCTTGTCCGAGGTCAAGGTGTTGGGGTCCATCGCGATATCGCGCGTGCTCGCCAAGGCATTGGCCACCATCTTGCGGATGGCGCGGCCATCGAGTCCGACTGATGCCGATGCCCAGCGCGCAAGGTCGGCGGATTTCGCCAGCTTCCCGATGGCCGGATAGGTTTGCGCCAGACCATTGAGGCAATCCGAAAGGATCGCGGCACAGGCCTCGGCATCCGGCAGCGGGACGTGCACGACCAGGTCGCAGCGCGAGGTGAAGGCCGCATCGACCGCCTTCGCAAAATTGCTGGTCGCCAGGAACAGAAGGTGGGGATTCTGTTCGGCCAGGACATCGAGCTGAACCAGGACCGCATCCGTCGCGCGGTGAACGTCCACGGGGTTGGCATCCATGCTCAGCTTGTTGCGGTCAGCGGCAAGGGTCTCGACCTCATCAAGCAGGACGATGGTCGGCCCACGCGCAGCCGCTTCGGTGATCGATTGCGCGAACAGGTCGGATACGGCGCGTTGCGTCTTGCCCATGGCGGCGCTGGTCAGCGAATGCGGCTCGACCTCCAGCAACTGGAATTTTCCGTTCTTGAACGATTGCGCCGTCCGGTGGGCAAGGCCGCGTGCAAGGGACGTCTTGCCGGTGCCGGGCGGGCCGACCAGCATGATGACGCCGTGGAGCGGCAGGATGCTGCGGTCGACCTTGCCGCGGATGCTGAAGTTCAACATGGCTTGCGAAAGCAGCTGATCCTTCACGGACCCGCTCAGGATGATGGAATCCCACAAGCGCCCCAGCGCGGGATCCGGCAACGGGCGGATCCGCTGTATGCCTTTGGGCCGGTTGAAGTCGGGATGGGCGGTCATGATCTGCTCCTTATTCTCATTCAATGAAGCCATTTAATCAGAGTGCAAAAATTTTTATCCGATGCGTTGGTAGACGAACTCGACGCCGCCGCTCTCGGCGACCGCTTCCCGCCGAAGCAGGAAACCTTGCTCCCACAGTTGCTTGAACTTCATGCTGGCGTTGTTGATCGAGATACCCCTGCTCTGTGCGAACTCCGAGGCGCGGCACTCAGGCCGGCCCATCGCGAACGAGAAGGCCTCGCGTGTTCCTTCGCTCGGCACAGCGCCAATCAGGTTCGCCGAGCGATCGTGCCAGACGAGCATCGGCTGCTCCTTCTTTTCCGCCGCTGCGCCGAGATTCTCGATCAGGTCCTGATCGCTGAGGTCGACGAGGCAAAAGCCCTTTCGCGTACGGAAGCGGCGGGCCAGCTCAACGATAGTCTCGGACGAGAAGGAAATGTCGAGCCTGTTCACGCCTTTCATGGACACCTTGAAGATTAGAACCCCGGGACTGTCTTCGACAAACCGGAGCATGCGCTGATATACTTCGCGCCCCTGGTCGCGGCCCCAGCCCTCACCCTTGTCCATGACGTTGCGCAATTGCAGGACTCGCACCCTCTCATTCATTGGCTTCATTTAACCAGATTCGCGGCGGGGTTCAAGACCCTAGGCCAAAGGTGAAGGCGATATGGGTTCCCCACATGAGCGGCAGCCCCTCGTAGCAGTGGGCCGTGTTGGGACGGTAACTGCCTTGCGCCGGGGTCAAGAGAACTCGCTGTTGCGGGAGCCGCACGTCGAGATTAGCGTTAAACTTGATGGCCTTGCCGGCGCAGCCCTTGAGGCCGCAGCCGCGATCCGTCCCGTGACGTGACACGCCCTGCCTGAAGATTTCGACCAGCAGGTCCGTATCCGACAGGTTGTGCAGGCGAGGGAATTCGGATCGGAGAGAGGGCCTTAGCGTGTCCATGATTCCAATGCCGCTGTCCGAAACCGCCACCGAAAGCCGGTTGCCGCCAGAATACACCTGCAGCGCCGCATAGCCATCGAGCGCGGTCCGGCTGTGCGAGAATATGTTGTCGATAAGTTCGGCGAAAATCGTCCAGGCCGCCCCCTCCAACGCCGAAGCGTCCTCGCGATCGCCGCAGGAGCGCATCAAGGCGTTGGTCAGGCGGGTGGGAAGATCCTCGTCGCGCGCATCCTTGTTGATGCGGGCAATCTCGACAAGGGCCGAGTTCGCGCCGCGATGATATTCGGCCGCGGAATAAACCGGCCAGCCCTGAACGATTTCAACATCACCCGCGAGGTGATCGAAAAATCCCATGCGGTTGAGATACCCCATGGTGCCGGCGTCGCCTTCCTGAAAGTCGAGAAGCACCGTGCGCGTGGTCGATGCCAGTTGATTGATGAGCGAGAGAAGGCGCGTCGCCGCGTCGACCATGATTTTGCAGCCGACAGGAAATTCAAAGATGACCTGATAGGTGCCAGCATTGTGCGGGCCGCAGGAGCTCAGCAGCGCGCGTTCGAACCTGGTGATGTCGATCCATTGCGGCGGGAAACGCACTATACACTGCACGTCGAACCTCAGGTGATTCGCAAAGGATTGGTAATATAGGGCGAGTCGTCGGGATTCGAACGACCCCAAACGCGGATTTCACCGGCGCGGATGGCGATCTTCTGCGTTCCTTTCGTTCACAGGCGGCGAACTCCGTTGGCGCGATTGGCCCGGCCAATGACAAATTCCTATGTCCACGGAGCTTCACCGCAAAAATCCGGGGTTTCGAGAAAAGCCTATCTTTGAAGAACTTCTGCGCTGTCAAAAGCGACGGCGGAGAGGGAGGGATTCGCGTCCCCGTTAAGCTGGATACCCCACCGCTGATCGGAGTGGTCCCGCGGCGCCCGAGCTAACCATCCCCTAACTCGGGCCCGCCGGTTCCTGACAACAAACTACCGCCAGCATACCTCTACAACCGTTTGGGACGGGTCGTAGTGAGCCTTTGGGCGTGGGGGCAGTTGCCTGGATCGATACGCATTCAAGGCAGTGCTAGCGGGCTCTTCCGCCGTGTTACTGCTTCAATAGCTCGCTGACATCCACACCCAGCGCCTTCGCCAGCTTTGCCAACATCGTGACCGATGCGCTGTAGACACCTGTCTCCAGCTGGCTGATGTAGCTGCGATCGACTTTCGCCTGAAACGAAAGCTCTTCCTGGCTGAGTTTTCTCTCGTGGCGGAGGCGCCTCAAGTTCCGAGCGACAATCTGCTTCATCTCGTCCATCGACGGCGAGATGCTTCCTGTTGAGTAAACTCATCAATTGAGTATACTCAACAAAGAGGAGAGGCTTGTGCCGGTTGATCTCGAACCTTTCATTGAACTCCCAGGGCGCGATCGTGCCGGGCAGGCATACCGCTTCGGCTACCGATGCAAGGAGACAGGTGTCCCCGCCGCTATCGTTGAAATCGCGGCTACGACGGTAGCTCAATTCGTTCCACTGCAAGTTTCCGCTCGAATGACGACAGATGGGAAGATCGTCGTCCACGCTCAACTACCAGACGTCGATCACGGCACGCCTAGCCGCGAATCCGAGGCGATTTCCCTCGTAGAGTTGGTTGAAGCAGCTCTTAGCGTCGACAACCTCCGCATGGAGGAGGCCAGCCGGCGCGAACTCCGCAGCTTCCTCCGAGCGCTCGAGATTTCTATCCAGCGGGTAAGGATTGCCCTCGCGGCGATGTAGCTCGATGGCGTCATGGCATCAAACTTGAGACCGAGCAGCCAAGATCACTCGCCTTGATCGCACAATAGGGACGTGATCACACACCGGCGTGGTCCCTTGGCTTTCCCGCGCCCGGCAAGCACCGCACGTTACGCGAATCAACGACCGATCCGTTCGCCTGAAGAGCTTGACGCGCGATGCGAGCTGGCGCCGCCTTTTCCGCTGCGCAGCGCGAGCAACGAAGTATCCGGTTGCCTTCCTGGCTCTGCGATTGTCGATCCGGCCAAGCTTGACTTCGAACTCGTCATCGACGCCCGCGCGTGACGCAAGATCTTCTTGAGGAACACGGCGGATATGAGAAGCCAGCGAGCTGCCATCGAGACGCAGACGCAATCAATGAGGGAGAGCCTTGGCATACGCCGCAATTGGCGCCATCGCTACTTGCGGTATCCCCAACTCTTGGATGTGCAGACAACGACTTAGCCGCCCATTGGCGCCAGTGCTTTTATCTTGCCCTCACTCCCGCTGCTCTTTTTGCTGTGCGCTCTTTTGCGATAGCGATCGTTACCCGAAGGGCCGAGACACCCGTAGGGTGGCTCGGTGAGGAGCGAAGCGACGAGTAGAGCGCGGGCCGAAGGCATCGCCCGTATGCCATCAGCACGCTATCTTCACACAAAAATCGAGCGCTCGGCACGCTTCTAAGGCATCAATTCAAGCCTCTCAGCTGTCCATCGATTGGTACAAATTCCAATGCCGATGGAGCGATTTTCTGCATCGGAACGAAGAGAGAAAGCCATCGAACGACCTTCAGCTCCGGTCAAAATTCCGCTCCGTGCGAGTGCGTTTCTTCGATCGCAATTGGATGTCTCGCAGGCTGTTCAGCCGCCGCTCGCTCTTCTACGTGCGCTCAGTTGGGGCGCTCTTACACCCGTCGGCGATCTTCAAAACTTGGTTTCCGGAAGGCAAGAAAGGGCCCCCGCGCAATGCGCGGGAGCCCAACATTCTGACCTTGTCGACAGGGTTCCAGATCAGGAAAAAGCCACCGTCACCGCCAAGGCCAACCATTCGACCAAGATTGGCGCAGAGCTTGCGGCCTCCCAGGCCGGGTGCTGCGAGTGACAGGCTGACATAGTCCGTTCCGCGGCTCTCGCCGGTCAAAATCTGACCGGATCCGACCTGAACCCCTTGGATGAAGATGCGGAAGTCCGGTGATGCATTGCCGGATTTTTCGCGGTTGGGCACGATGTCGATATCGGCGCAGACAGGCAGGAATTTGAGCTGGCCCCTGAGCCGCCGTGAGTTGTGCGGGTGACGAATCCGATCGCGGTCATCGTCTGTCTCCTTCGTTATTGCAGGGCCGATGCCCTGCGATGGCGAGACCGTCATGGCGGCCGGCCTGCATCCGAACCCCTTGGGGCGAAGCGCAGCGGCGCACCCGAGCGCGCTCCTTTTTTGCAGCGAAGCGGCCGCGAGGAGCCGGCTTGCCGGCGGAGAAAAAGGAAGCGTGCGAGGGTTTCGGATGGGGGACGGCTGCCATAGGTCGTTACGCCATAAGCAGGGAATCGTCCCTTTCGGGCGAAGGAGCCAGGCCTTGCCGCAGAGCACCGGTCACCGCGTAAAACGGCGCTTGGGCAACGCTTCGAGGCATGCGTCACTTCTCGAGTTTCTCGCGATCCGGCCCAGATTATTTCGCTTGGCAAGCGGCTCGGTTTCGCATCCGAGGCGTGGTCCTGGTACCAGCTATCAAGTCGAATCCGGCGCTATCAGTCGCCCGCGCAGATGGCGATTGAGTTCGCGAAACACCCACGAAAACGCACCCAAAAGCTCGATTAGTTCCTAACTCGGCGCCTCGAACCGGCGTAAATTGCGCCATGAATCCGTGGCTGCGCGCCCCCCTTTTGAGGAAGAAAATGCACTTCTGCCAAAGCGCGCAGGAAACGCAAAAAGCCCCGCCTCCGAGGAGGCGGGGCCGACGATCCCCGGCGTCAGTCGCCGCTGCGGCGCGACCAGATCAGGGTGAAACCTTCCTCGCCTTCGACCTTGACCAGCGAGGCATAGATCGGAGCCGGGAAGCTCGGATCGTCGAGTTTGACCGAGAGATATTCGCGCTCGCTGTCGCGGGCGGTCTTCTTCCAGGCGGCGCCGAACTCGGTCGACCCAGCGAAAATCCGGTAGTCGGGAGCCTTGTCGTTGTCCTTCTCGGAGGCCGTGAACTTGGCCTTGATGTTCAGCGTCAGCGTCTTGATCGAGCCGGTGTAGCCGTTGTCCGAAGTGGTGAAAGTGCCGATGGTCGCCATGGTGATCTCCGTCTGTCTGTTGCTCGGGCCGCGCCTATCGCAACCTCGATGGCGATCCTTGGCCCGGGGAGCGATCGGCCCGCAGCCGTCAGGCCCGCAGCGCAGCGCAGGACGGCGAAAACCTGCTTTTTTGTCTTCCCGCGAGGAATGCCGCCGCTTGGCGGCAGGGGAAAAAAGCAGGCGCGAGCTGTTGCGGGAAGGCGATCGAGGCCCTTGCCGTCCCTCGGGCCTGATCAGCCAATCGAGGGTGCGTTGGACGCGCGCCCGTGACCGACTGACGGCGATGACCATGGCTGCCAGCGCCCACCACAGCATTAGACAACGGCGGAATCGATCAGAGAAAGCCGACGTCTGCGGATCAATCGCAAGGCCGATTCACCGGACAAACCAGCAAGCTCGATTGCATTTACGCATCGGGAACCCACCGCGCCGGCCAGGATTGTTCGCGCGATTGCGCTTTGAATACGCCAGATCTGGATACGACCAGTGCCCCGACCCTGATCGCCTCCCCGCTATGAAAGGGAGGTGCGCCACAGCCTGACCGGCCGCTGCCAGCCGCGGAGACCGGAGGGATCGCGGCCCGCCTCTGGAGATGGGCCGGCGTGAATAATCGCTCGCTTCACTTTGCTTGAAACGGCCGCGCGCCGTCAGGTGCGCGGCCGGAATTTGACGGCAAGCCGGGGCCGCTCCAGCGGCCCCGGGTCACCTCTTACTTGGCAGCTTGCGAACAAAAATCATTGCGCTGCGCCTCGTCTGGCGCTCCGACCTGATCGTCCGTTTCGGCCGTGCGCAGCAACGGCGGCAACCAGTCGGTTGCCGCCAATAATTGCTCGGCGGCGGCTGCCATCTCGGTCTTTTTCATTCCCGAGATGCGTTCGGCGGCTTCCTCACCGACGCCTTCGCGGACGGCTTCAAGGATGACCGCCTTGGTGACCCGGCCGAGATAGCTTTGCACCGTCGGCCGCCAATATCCGGTCATGTCAAGGGCGACAGCCCCGGCCAACCGGCTGGCCGCCGCCGAGGCGCGCGGCCGGAGGTCAAATAGCAATTTGACCGCATTGACCGTCAATGCCGTGCAATGGGCGAACAGCGCCATGCGGCTGTCGTGGTCGAGTTCGGTCACGAATTCCCACAGCTTAGCGACGTCTCGCGGCATCTGCCTGGCCCAATTGGCATGGCGATCCGACCACGCTTTCCCAGCCGGAGTGTCCTCGATTCCGACCGCATGCGTGGCCAAATCCGTCTTGACCGGTTGTATGCCGACCACATGGGCATTGGCGCCGATATAGAAGATTTGTGCTGCGAGCGCGTGCGTAACCGCCACGATGGCAACGTCCGGCTGCTCACTCAGATTGAGACGCAGCCCCAAAGTGCGATGCGCGGTGAGGTCACGAACGAGGGTGTCGGACAGTCTCTGCTCCTCGTCTTCCTCCTCGTTTTCTGCCTCCCCTCCTTCACCATCGCGCGTGGCTCGATCGTCCCCTCCACCCTCCTCATCCGGCGCTTGTCCGTCGCCATCCTCCCCCGCTTCGGGGCGGGATTTATCGTCCTCGGGGCGGATGAAACCTCGTTCGATCCTGACAGTGCCGTCATGATTGAGGATCACGAACGCGCCGCCGCGCGCGACATCGCCGGGATCGTAGGCCTGCCGTTTCGCTTCCAGCTGCTCGATTTTGCTCTCCAATTCACCGAACCGAGCATCCACTTCATCAGACAGCTCCTCGGCCGTTTGATGCTGTTCGGCCAGCCGGTCGAACTCGGATTGCGCGGCTTGGAGTGCGGTCTGATCTTCCGGCGAAAGCTCGACTGGATGCGGGTAGGCGCGACGCATGCCGTGGGCGTGTGGGAAGTCGAGATGGGGTTCTGTCCACTTCCATCCCTCGGCGGCCCGCAAGGCGTCCGCCTCCCGGCCAAGCCGCGCCGTCACCAGGAGATCGAGCAGCGCCACATCTTCCAGATAGCCGCCCCGGTCCTCGGTGAAGAGGTCGCGGAGGATCGTACCGCCCGCCTCCACGTAGGCCTCGAGCCCGACAAACCTCGCGCGGCGATCTGTTGCAGCGATGTGGGTTTCGGTGAGCAGCCGGCGGATGGTGCTGGCATCCCGGTCGTAGGACATGCGCTCATAGACACTCTCCTGCCGTGCCTGATCGTCGGTGATCGCAAAGGACATCAACTGCTCAAGGGTCAGATCGCCGTCGCGGTAGAGCTGGATCAATCGTGGAGAAACCGCACCCAACCGGAGGCGCTGCCGCACCACATGCGGCGTCACCCCGAACCGCGCGGCGATCTCCTCCGCACCAAAGCCACGCTCCTCCGCAAGCCTCCTGAACGCCTCGAACTGGTCTGCGGGGTGCATATTTTCCCGGGTGACATTCTCGTCCAGGCTGATCTCGTGGGGGTCATTCGCGGTGTCGATGATGCAGCGGATCGGCTCGGTGTTCCTGATCTCCTTTCGCTTCACCCGCAGAAGCTGGGCAAGCCGCCTGCCCTCGCCAATGGTCACGAGATAGAATCCGGTAGCGGCTCCCTCTCCATCCAACTCCGGCTCGACCACCAGATTTTGTAAGATGCCCTTGGCGGCGATGCTCGCCGCATAGCCCTCGATCGCCGCCTCGCTGTGGGGCGTCTTGCGCGCATTGTTCGGTGACTTCTTCAGCTTGTTGAGCGGAATGAGAACCTCCGTCCCGCTCGCGGGAATGATTTCAACTGATTTGGCCGACATGATCATTCTTCCTTTTGCTTCCATGGGTGCAAGGCGCACTCCGCGCCTGCGCCCCTGCCCGTCGGCGAGACCGGGGGTAGCAAGTGCCAGGGCGCCCCGAGCGGAGGGGGATCGCCCGCCCGATGAGGGCCGCTCGCAAGAGCGGGTCTGCACGAGCGTCTGTCAGACGTTCGAGAAGGTGACAGCCCGTTCGAAAGCACGGAAGACCGGGGAGACCGCTCGGGGCGGCGCCGGCGCCAGCCGGCGCTTTACCCTGGCACGCGCGAGGGGCGGAGCCCATTAGATCCGAAGCGTCGGAATGTTGAGCAAGTCAGCGCAGGTGAAAACAAGAGCAGAGTGAGAGGATCAAAAGAGGCACCCGCAAGAGGGTCAGCATAGCGCCGACGCGTAGCGGCGGGACCCGGGACCGAGTGCAGTCGCGAGACCGGTTAATAAGGCACCCGAGCGCGGGACAGTGATAGCGACGCCGGCATGCAATGCCGGCGGGGCCCGCGAGTCCGGCGAGCGACACATTATTATCTGCTGCTCGCGCGAGGGATCGAGGCCGAAGGCCGAGACGCAACGCGGCTCGGTTCACGAGAGCCCGACGTGGCGATAGCCGCCCGCGCCCAATCCAAAAAGTTGGGCCCTGGCGCCATCCGGCTCGGAAATTCGCCCCGAAGACGGCTATGCCGTGCAGGGCGCGTAGCTCGGAATGGACAGCTCACGGCCGCGTGTTGCACACACTCGGAATAAGCGATCACATGACGCCGACACGCCTCGCGTGCTCGTCGCTGAATCATTGGGCAATACGTTGATTTTCCTTCTCGAAGCAGAACGACGCACGTCCGTTCGCCGCCTCACCAACTTGCGCGGCTAAACTCTCAACTAGTCCTGCTCGACGGGCGCTCGGCTGACGGCTCCGATCAGCCCCAACCAGCTGCCGAGTTCTTCAATCTTCGAGGAGAAGATTGTATTTGGCTTGTCGACTGCATGGCTCCTTGAAGTCCCTTGTTGCGGCCAAGCCCGCTCCCTGACACTCAAGTCGGCTTGCGCCGAAGACACGAGTCAATCTATGGTAGCTAATCCCTTTTTGCTGCCAAGCGCTATTGCCTCACAACCATGATCGAATGTCTTAGGATTGGGTCACCCGCGGCCTTTTTTCTACTTAAGCGATCCACCACCTCGAACGGATTTGCAGTTGCGTTCGGCCGATCGAACCCCGCAAACATCTTGCGCTGTTCAAGGTCTGGCTTGAGCTGCCATCCAGTTCTGAGACGATGTATCGGGATCGCTCAAAGGCAAATTGACGCTACTAAAGCACAAGAGGGCGCGATACGACTAATTAGCATGAGCGCGTCTAAGCTTGTCTTCCGGTCGAAAACCCCTGACGATCTGACTAATTTTGCTGGCTCTGCGGGAGCTAGTCAGTATGCACCGTACGCTTGGACCAAGGCGGGTTTTCCGCCTGCACCGGGATTGGTGCCTGTTGGAGCAATCATATCAAGGCAATGAGCTGAAGCCTCAAGAGTGATACTTCTCGATGCGCAACAATCGTGAGAGCGTTAAAGGTAAGAAGACGGCTGCCGCGCGGAAGGTCTCCAAGCCGAAGTCCCGCGACCCAAGCTCCTTTGTGGAAGCCATCACCGGTGAGAGCTGGACCACGCCCAGCGTGTTCGAAGACTTATGTTTGCTAATGCTCAGCGAGCTTCTAGAGCGCCCCTTTCGACGAGCCAGGGCGGGCTTTCAAGAAGGTCGCGATTTAGACTCCGATCTCGGATCCATCGTTACGCATGTAGAGTGTAAGCGGTACAGCGGGAAGCTAAAGGATCGAGAGATTGTAGGCGAGCTAGCTCAGTCCATTGTAAAGACGCCGAGCTTAGAGGTGTATGTGCTCTGCGCAACCACTGCGGTACATGCCCAGCTAGCCGCGCAGATGAGGCAGGTCGCAGCCCCTCACCTCATCGAGGTTGTGTTTCTGGACTGCAAGGAACCTGTTTCCTCTTTGGCCCTATGCTTCGCTGCGACCCAATCTTGGCGAAATGTGGAGGGCGCGGCATGGGGACGCCTCAAGAAGATTACCCAAGAGCTGGACGAGCTAAAGGCGCATCCGAGCGCAGAAGACTTGCTCGTTAACATCTACGATAGCTTATCTGGGATATCGGCAGGCTTGGCCGGAGTTAGGCAGACGATTGCTTCCGAACTGAGAGATGTATTCCGTTCGGACGGAAATTCTCGAGCCGCATTTGGTCAACCACTAGCAGTCCTAGCCGAGGGGACTCGAATCGAGCGTCCTACGGTCGACAATCAACTCTCGCGTTGGCTGGCCAACTGGCCAAGCACTAGGCGCCCGGCTCTTGTCATGGGAAATGAGGGGGTCGGAAAGACATGGTCTCTCGCGGCTTGGATCTCCGGCAACCTCGATAGGTTACCGCCAGTCTTGTTCATAACAAGAATCGACATGATTAGCCTGAACTTGTTTAAAGTTCTGGCGGCCGCCCTGCGAAAGTGGGCCTCGGGCCCCACCGAGGACGTCTGGGAAAGCTGGGTGATTCGCAGGCTTAGTGACCGCCGGATGTCGCCGTCACTAACTGTCGTGTTCGACGGACTTAACGAACGTCCCAGCGCTCAATGGCAAGAACTGCTTCAGCAAGCGATCGCTAAAGCGCCAAAGATACAAGTGATAGTGACAACAAGACCGCGTTTCGCAGAGACACGTCTAGCGTATTCCGGGCCACCGTCATCTGCAAACGAGGGCTGGTGCTTGCAAGGCCAGCCCCACGGCATCCAAGTCAACCCCTTTGATGACTCTGAACTCGCTAGCGCGCTATCTCAAGCTGGTGTCGAAGACTACGAACTTCCGAATAGCGTCCTCGATCTTATCCGCGTGCCACGATATTTTCGTATCGCCTTTGAGCATCTCGGCACGGTCAGAGATTACGGCAGCGAAATTACGGTCGAGCGCTTACTCTTTCATGACTTTCGCAATCGGGTATCGCTAGGCCGGTTTTCACTCGTTCGGAGCATGCCCGACTACAAATGGCAAGAAGCGTTGGAGCGCCTAACCGTAGAAAAGCGCGACCAAATACATCGACCGGAAGGCGGGCTCCGACGGATATTAAGAGAACGAGAGATCGAAGACATACTTAGTGAAGACAATCGGCTTGATGCTGACGACATTGAAACGTGCCTGAGCGAAATTACGGAGGGCAAATTATTCAAGAACCTAGGTAGAGGTCGGTACGAGGCCGAGCCCCGGCTCGTACAATATGCACTTGGCGCTCTTCTCTTCGAAGAAGTCGTCGAGAAACTGGAGTTTGGCTGGTCAGCGGCCGAGCAGCGACTCGCTGAGTTTTGTGATCCTTTGGCCGGCCTGGACTTTTTGGCGTCGATCGTCGGCACCGCCGCAGCCATCGCGCTTTTATCGGCTGATAAATGTCCGGAACAAGCTAAGACGCTACTGCTAGTTACATGGGCCGACATTCAAAACGCAGACATTACGGCACTTTTTGCTGCATATGCTCGCACGGCTCCCAAAACATACTTGGAGGTTGCAGAACTCTTAGACAGCCGCAGTGCGCTCAGAGGCCAGAGCGGCGATTTTATTCTCGACGCTCTCCTGCGACTGCGAGACGTTCCGGAATTTCAGCATTCGCTTATGGAACACTTCTTATCATGGATCGGTTGGGACAAACGCATTTTCACTTATGGTCTGTCAAAGGCGACAACATTCGAAAGCATCCGTTCTACGTTTGGCCTTGATATTCCCGACCGGACGGCAAACCAAAGTGGTGAATTGCGCCGCATCGCCATGACGGTAATTGGGAGTGGCCCACAGCTGCCTTGGCTCAATGTGTTCTTGGCGAGCTGCTTTACGGCCGTTTCTCAGCGAAAAATGGGATCTCTGTCAGATGTAACGTGGATCGTCCGTCTGAATCGACACGACCCCATAGAGGCACATACAGCCATAAGACTGATTGCCCAAAAGCTATCGAAAATTCCTGGGGCCCTTTGTAACGCAGTTGGGTGCGTTCTACTTGCGATCGTCGGAGGATCAACAGACCAAAATCGAATCAGCTCTCACTATCGAAACGAGCTTCGCTCGCTCAACGTCACGGGCGCCACACAACTGATTGGCGCGGTCAGCGGTGAAACGAAGATCGACGAGGCACTTGGGTGGATTGATCCGACTGCGGAGTTTCCAAGGGTGCGAGCCTCAGCAATCAACGAAATCGTCACGTTTGGAGATTTTGTTCGAAGCGCCCGCGAGAGCCCTGCTGCAATCTCCAGGATTCAGCCCTTTATTGTAAAATTCCTCGATAGCTATCTACGCAGCGATTCTGAGAGGATCACTTTTCCGCAGGTGTTGAATTGGCACCTACCGGCCATTGTCACGGCCCCACTCGTGCAAACGAACATAAAGGAAATAGAACTAAAGCTAGATGAGTTGGCGCAAAGGCTGAACTCCCTCGGTATCAGTTATACAACAATCGACCGACTTCAATATTTCGTTGAGCTTGTATTTGGATTATCGTCAGCCTCTAAAAGGAAGCAGCTGCGATCTTCTTGGGCGCAGTTTGATTTGGATCGAATTGCTGCGGATGAGAACTGGGGTAGGCTTGCCCGTGGGTTTGCTGCAGATGCAGAGCCGGAGAATTCTCCCGACACGAGGAAGAGAGCAGGGGCGCTAAAGGATTTCAAGTTTGACACGATCGTAGCCACCGGCGACCAACAAATGGCCGCAGGACATATCGCGGAGTATTTGAATAACTGGGACCATATGACCTCTCGGTCGAGGTCGGTGTTGCTCGCAGCATTGAACAGCAATGTCCAATCTGTGGATCTCAAAGCCCTGGCCGAAAAATGGTCATGGGTAGATAGCGTTGCAAAAGAAGAGCAGGTTTACGGCGCCTTGCTCTTGGCTCGAGATCAGACTCTATCGATCGAGACGTTGACAACGCACTTGCCTCCCATTTTTTGGGCTACCGCGGCGATGGCACGCGAGCATACGGATGAAAACTTGGTGCAATGGAAACGTGCATTCGACAGCTGGATTACAAAATCCGAAACTAATCCAATCTTCGATGTTGCCACTTCGTTGACCTTAAGGACTCTCGAAAGCCGCGGCGATCGGCGCAAGACGTCCGACGTTGTTGGTCACAACCTGCAGTTCCTTTCGATACTATCCGAAGGCAAAGGCCGAGGCCTTGGTGGCTGGATCAAGACCATGCGAGAGCAGCCCAAAAGGGCGCGCGGAGAGTTCGTACGTTTCATGCACTGCATGCTAATAAGAAGCCTTATGAGCTTCGATCTAAAGCTAGCCAGGTCTCTTTGGCGATCCTTCTTTGATTCAGGACAGGAACAACTCGCCCCGATGCGTCACAGTCGCGATTTGATTCACAGCCTGACAAGTTCCATTCCGTTGTTGGAAGATGAGTGGCTGCAGTCGGCGTTGGACTTGTACGATAACGATCTGTCCCTGTTTGAATTAGCTCTCAACTGTAGCGCCGATGCGAGGAAGCGCGATTGGCTAACGGGAGTCATCGCGCGGGACAGATCAAGTTCTGTCGATTGGCGAATGGCGCGGGGCAACGTCTTAGCCGGATTTGCGCTAGTGGATGTCGGTAGGAAATTTATTGGCAAAGCGAAGGGGGGATGGGCAGAGACAACTGCAGCTATGGCCGAAGTCTGGCATCTTAGAAATCAATATTCAGCTGTGTGGTACGGTAGGTACCTCCGCGAACCAGGAACCATAAAAGCGGTGGCAAATTTAGCGTTACACTTGGCGTCTGTAGATGCAAGAGCACGTATCTGGCGCGAAAAGGAAGAAGAGGGTGCCTTTGAGAATCGTCTCCAGCATGCCATTTTGTATGCACACTCGATTTCGGAATTTGAAACGGATAATACCCGACGCCTGCAAGAGACTTACCTTGGATGGCCTCGAAGTGACGCTGGTTAGATGAATTTTTTGAGTTATCTCGTTGTTCGCGCCGCTAGTTCCGTTTTGGGCTGCCGTTTCTCGAATCTACACGATGTGTCGTCTACTTAAGACAAGCGATCGCCCATCCACTTTGCCGCTCTAGCTGCCCAACCGGCTTTGACGCTGCCGGTTTGAACTGGCAGTGATTTTACTGGCGGAGTCTCGGTGTCCAGGTAGCTTCGCAAAGCAAGATCGCTTACCAGATATCCCCAATTGACCAGATCCTCGGTCTCGCTTCCACCTAGGAAGTGCAGCCAGGTTCCTATCGATGCTAAGCGCCGCCACCGCGCCTGCGCCAGATCGCCATGCTCTGCAGGATAGTTTGCCGGGTTGGTAGCGACACTCCAGTAAGCCCCTCTGACGGCAAAGTGCCGCCGCACCTCGGAGCTTTCGGGAAGGAGTTGCAGTGAAGGATCACCCGCCGCCTCGAAGCGGGAAATTAAATCTCTCCGCCGCAGCGCGCGAACCTGATTATCTGTCGTATCAAGCACGCGCTTAAGCTGAGGCAACCATCGGTAATATCCGCCTAAAGAAGTACTCCAAGGCGCTCCACCGTCGCTGACCAACAAAGTCCGGCAACGCTCGAGCAGGGGTTGCAAGCCATGATTGTCGTAGACGCCCCCGTCGCTCAAAACGGCTCGGCGCATCAAGGCTGGCTCTGGCGGCCGTGGGACAACCCCATCGATCGCCTCGTTTACAAAGTTGAAGCGGCTGAGATCGAGCCGGAGCGGTGACAGCACTGGCGGAAATGCGGCCGAGGCCGCGACAGCCGTAGCTAGGTCCAAATCCGGGTCGCGATGCAGGCCAAGACGATAATCAGCAATGTACCCGCGAGAGAAGCGAAAAAGCGAACCTGTGGTCAGATTACTTGAGCAGAAAATAAATCTTGGCCGGATTGGCAATCTGTTGAGATTTGCATCGGTACCAAGCAAATCGCGATAGCGCTTTGTCACTTCTTGAGATGCTGTGGTCCATGGTGCTGCAATTCCCCAGGCGATGGAGGGAAAGTCGACCGTCGTTTGCGCAAATGTAAGAAGCGGCCGAAGAAATCGCTCCTCGAATTTCGCGGCCACTCCGCTGCCGGCGTCGAACTCGAGCTGGTCCCAGACCGCCCCGAGGAGACCCGAAGCGATTGATCCGCCCGAGACCGAAGAGATAGCGTCGATCTTTGCGAGGTAGCCAAGCTCGTTCAGGCGGGTTAGCGCCCCCGCATGAAACAACATCGCCCTAAAGCCGCCGCCAGACAAGCATAGTCCTAGCTCTAAGTCGCGGTCCCGGCGTCGAGGGACTGGCGGAGCAAGGCTTAAAGAAACGGATTCTTCGTCGATCGAAGTTTGGGAGGCCGGATACTCATCGACAACAGTCATCGCCAACTCCGACGGAAGACCTTGAACTTTATGCAATGCGGCGCATCGTTGCTACGATGCTCGGACGAACCTCTTCAGCCAGCGCCGGTCATATCTTGAGTTCAAGATCGAAAAAGAGATCCTTGCTGCTCAAATCGTCTGTGCTCTTCAGCTCACTCTCAGCCTTAAGCGCCTTCAGCAAAGACCGGCGTGGCACTTCCGTATTGCTCGTCGTCTTTCCGTGCTTCCCCGGCAAGGTTGATAAGGCGGTTTTGAGACGCCTCTGGCCTCCCCGCTTCTTAAATCCTTCCCAAAGAAGCTTCCTTGGGGTCGCGTTGAGGCTTCCATGATGGCCGACCTTATAGAGATCCACTGTCGAAAGCAGCTTGCGAACTTCCTTGCTGTCCGGCGCGTCCTCAAGCGCATAACTCCAATTCTCAATTTGAGCGTCACCAGGGAACAGCAACTTTTTATTTCCCACTTCAAACAGCAAAATGACACTCGTGTTGTTCATTTGGTTGTCGAGCGACCGCACGATTTCCAGAACTTGTTGCCCGCGCAATCGCTGCAGCCTATCCCGAAACCAACGCGCCTCGGGCGGCGTACGCACTACGGCCTTTCGCGGTCGCTGCTTTATCCCATCTGCAAGGGGCCGCGTTCTCAGTGAGCTCGCACCCGCTAGCAGGTGCCAGAACTGGTCGGCGTCCCTGCTGCGCTGCTTGCGAATTTTTTCACTCTGCTCGAGACTAGGAGGTCCCAGCACCCGCACCTTTACGCCAGGAAGAAGCTTTCCTAAGCCAGCATCGGAACCGTAGCGTACCCACTTCGCCTTCGCCCCTCGTGCTTTCCCCATCGCGATCAAATTCTCGACGGCAGACCGGTTCTTGATATTGTCCATCCCGAGAAAGCGCAGTTCTTTGGCGAGTTGGGGCCCCATCCAGGATGGCGGATGTGCTGTAAGCGCCAAGACCGCCTCCGAAACTCTATGCATAGCATCGAGACCGGAAACGAAACTTTTCTCAGAGCGCGGTGAATCGGTGGTGGCGCGCTTTGCGTTCTTCGCTGCCCGGGGGTCTTCCGTCCACGGCTGGATGACGAGCTTCGGTTTCAGCTTACGGATGATATCTCCCGATTTGCCCGTTTTACCATCGAGGCCGAAACCACTGATGTGATCGGCATGCCGATGGGTGGCCACGATAGCTGTGAGCTGGCCGCCGCAATCCGCTGCGATCTGCTTGGCAATCTTTGGCATATGATCAGACGGCTTTTTCTTTGGGGGAAGCTCGGTCGTCCCAAAGTCGAGCAAGATATGCCGCTTCTGCTTCTCATACACAAAGGTCAAAAGGAAGCAGTCCCCGAAGCCGACCTGATATGAACGCAAAACAACCTTCTTCGGAACATTGGCCATAGATTACCAGCCTTCCTGAGGAAATCTGCGGCTATCAAGCGCGCGGAGCCGGTGTACGGCGGACAAACGGGCAGCTGACAGGCGCGCTCCACCCTTACTCGCTCTCAGGAGGCCTGCTTCATACAGATACTTGAGCCGGTCAGATTGACGTGAACCAAAAACGTCGTTGTGGATCCAGTATTTTAGGCGGCCATAGTCATCAAAGATAAGCGTGCCACCACCGTACAGCGGGGTTACATCGCTATCGTCGTCCTTGGACAGCTCTTCACTTGTCCCCCCATGTTGATGGGCGCCGAGCGGCGCGCTGCCGTTGGAAGAACGTGCAGTCTTTTTTCGCCGCGCCTCTTTGAGGTCGCGCTCAAAGCCAGGCGGCAGTTTGATCTTTTCGGCGCGCAGCTCCTTTGGGGTAAGTCGGGCCACCTGATAGTATTCGGCAACTGTCTCATGGAGGGTGAAGCCATCCTCACCTATCCGCGTACACGGTCTGACCGAAAGGACCTCAGTATACGCGCCAGGCCGAAGCGCAAATTTCGTACGATTATCCCAGAGGAAGCGGAAGATCTCATCTTTATCGGTCCGCATCGATTCGAATCGGACGTTCGAGTAGTCGAGATCCAACGGGGGCGCCTGCCAGGTGCCGCTTAGAGTTCCCGCCGCGGGACGAAAACCATAGGCCTCGAACGCCGCCTTGGTCTGGGCCCTCAACTCATACCTCTGATCATCCGGCCGAAGCTCCTGATCAGCTGTCAATGCGCCGCTCAGCGCATCACCAAACTCGACATGAACGGGCGGCATGTAGTCCAGCCCGCGGATCCACATCGTGACCATCAGATCAGCGATATCGGCCCCTTCCTCGGCAACGCGCTCTAACGGCACAAGGGCGTTAACGCCAATCGCGATGTCCTTAATGCGCTTTGCCCAAACCGATATGAAGGCGTGCAAAACAGCCGCAACAAGCAGTTCTCCTCTTCGATGCGGCTCGCGGTATTCTGCAGAATCGCGCAACTTTTTGTTCAAAGGGATCGAAGCGCTATTCCTCAATGCGCTGCCGCGAACGCCCTCCAACTCCTGTCCCATCTGTTGAGCCAACGCGAACAGCGCGTGCGCCTTGAGCGCATCGACCCCAGCGTCGGCTGCTCTCATCATACTGTTCGGGACGCCCTTCGTTCGTGTGCGGCCCCCACGCAGAAGCTCTAGGACAAGTTCACGTTGAGCAAATACCGAGAGAAGGGCTATTACATCTGAGAACCCCTCATGAAATGCGGCCTGATCGGCACTTGAAGGATCGAGATACCGCTCTCGCAACGCATCAAGAAGTGCATGAGTTGTTTCGTGCACCACGACATCGTGCGAAAGGCACGTGTATACAGGCGCACCACTGCGGCCGAGAAAGTATCCAAAGACGAGCCCTTCGGCATCGGGAGTGTAAAATGCGTTTGCATCAAGCATCCCATGTGGAGCTATCTTGATCTGATGGGTCCGGAAAGACCAGCCGATACGGCGGCCTAGCGCATACTCGAATCTGGATAGTGTTTTCATGACCAGCGCGTACACATTCTGCGCATGAAAACGAAAATCGTGAACTATGCTGGGGCTACCGCTTTTCCATGCGGCGGGCTCTTGCTCCAATGCAGCGGGCAGTTCATGAGCGCCATGAAACCTGTCTTCGGTTGCGTCATAGTCAACGATTTGAACCCGGTACCCGATCGGCCCGCGCTCAAGCAATTCCTGGGGTATCTGGATTCTCGACATGAGAATTCTGCCATCCTGTCGCTTGACGGCAGGATCCTGCGCAATAACGTGCAGCAATCTTGTGTTGGAACGGCTTCGCGTCTTGCCGGGTGTCGCCTTCGGAGCCACCTTAATCCCCCAGACTATTGCGGCTTCGGATACGCAATCAGCCGCACTCAAAATAACAACTAAGACAACGCTAGCCGCCGCCTCGTAAACCGCTGGCTTCAGTATTCATGGTATACATCTTGCCCGACAACGCCAAATTGCGCAATGATAGCTATCACAATCGACCCAACTAGGCCTATTGGAGCTTTCAATCTCCGATTGGCTAGGACCTCCAAGAAGGCAAGTCAGTGGGGAAGCGAACAAAAAGGACAATCGAGCTTCTTGGGCCGGCTGGACTAGGCGGCGACCATGCTCGCCGGGGCTTTCGCTTTCAGGACCGGTGGATAGCCTGGAATTTGGCCAGCTGGCTGAATGATCCTGGCTTCCAAACCATCATCAACGAAGGCGTCGATGATGTTGATGTCAAGTTTTTCTATCCGGCTAAGGCCCGGCAGCCAGCTATAACCATCTGGGAGACGTTTCAGCTCAAGGATACGGTACTTAATCTTAAGACATTCAACGAGATTTTGAACAATTTCCAGCGCAAGCATCGCCGCTTCCCTGCGACTTTTGCAAAGTATCATGTTGTTACTACTGATTGTGTTGAACGATTGCGGGGCATCCAGGCGATCCTCAAAAAGACGAAGCAGCTCATCGTCAATTACGGTCCGCGGTCACAAATTGGCAAAGGCGCGGTGCACGAGTTGACGAAGAAACTTAAGACGCTTCGGATTGCCGTAAAGGCGAACTTTCTCCTCAGTCATGTTTACCTTGATTTCCAAGCAAGCTGGTGTGGAGGCGACAACGATCACTTTGACGAGGTTTTCCATAGATCGCTGATCGGGATTGGTGTTTCCGCGGAAAGAACAGCCGAAGTTGGCGGACGATTGCTCTCCCTGATTTCCTCGCCGCCGGCGGGCGCGAGCATCTCGCGCGCGTTTGCACTCAACATCTTGGCCGAAGCAAAACCCGGCGAGCCAGCCGGACTGCCCCTCTCACTTAGACAGCCGCTTGTAGCCAAGGCGCAAGGGGTATTCGACAAAGGTCGTCCGGCTTACGTCGGCATCAACGTGCGCCCAGATGTGTACTGCCGAATCAGCCTGTTTCCGGGCGGATCCGCACTCATTGGATTTTCTAATGGCACGTTTGGATTGATCGATTGCGGGCGGGTTTCGTCATCGAGGATAATACCTTTCTTGTACGAGAGAGGCATAGAGGCACTTGAGTTCATCGCGATCTCACATTGGCACGTAGACCGATATGACGGCGTGCTATCTATCGCGAGCACCTTGAAGAGTGTGCGGCAACTGTGGATCCCACAGTATGAGTACATCCCAAAAGCACAGCGGCCTCGGTTCTTTGATCAACTGGATCTACTGACTGCGAAGCACCCTAAGCTTCTTAATGTCATTCCTGAACAGGCACGAACGACTCTATATAGAAGCTCGAAGCGATCAGCCCGGCCGACAGCAGTCGTGGAGGCCTTTCGCGCAAATGCTGGAATTCCTATTGAGAGAATGCGGAGTGGCCAGGCGGCTAACGATTTAGGCTCAGTCTTCCGCATTTCCGTCGGAGCGCGCGCGTTCCTGCTTACCGCTGATACAACAATTGCCCTGTGGCGGAGTCTCCTGAAGGCGTTCGGCGGTTGCCGTATGTTTAAGTCAGACGGAATTACCGTTCCTCGCGCTGGCTCGAAAGCCTATATGAATCGTGAAATATTGCGAGATATTACCGAGACTGGCGGATTCTACGCCGTCCTTAACCCAGACCCCCGCTTTCGTCTGCCCGACGCTGAGGTCGTTGAGCTCATACGCTCCGAACAAGGGGAGATTCTTCTGTGTGACGACGAGCCCATTCATCTCATGCTGACAAATGACGGCCTTTTCGAGCAGCGTTTTCCGAAATAGCTCATAGGAAGAACTTATGGACTGGATGCCCGCAGAGAAAGCGATTGAGGACGTACGTGTCATTGCCGCCCCCGAGCCTCGAGCTTCAGCCGATCTTGAAGCACAATTAGCGAGAGCCTTATCGCTCCGCTGGGAAGAAGTAGTTCTTAGCATTGGGCGCACACAGATGCTCAGCACCTCCCGGACAGGCCTCTCTCTCGCTCAGCGAGACCGTCTTGTACGCGATGTCAGCGTAGCAATTCTGACCCAGATAGACATCTTCTTGGAACGCAAGAGCGATCGCTTTACATTTCAAACGCTGCTAGAGGAGCTCGCCGACGAAGAGAGAACATCAGTTGCGAGCAAAGTCGGCGCTGCAATTGCCGATGTCGAAATGGAGAAAAGCGGCTTCCGTTTTCGGGCAAACGCGAGAGAATTGACGTTTGAGCAGTTTGAGGCAACTCAATCGAAGAACATTCCAGACTTCGTTTATGATTCTGGCAGGGGCGATGAAACGACACCATCCGATGTTGTCGCGGTGGAAGCAAAAGGCAGCCTCTCAAGATTGAGGGCCACGAAGAGTCGACTAAAGAATTTAGCTAAAAAAGCCTACGAAGCGCAGGTTCAGGCTTTCGTGGGCAGCACGGCGAACGACAGCATTGCCGTTACAGGAGGTTGTGCAATTGCCTTTGGCGCCACACCGGGTAACGGGGACTGCACGCTTCGTCTTTACGTCTCAGCGCCGGCCGGCGGGACCGACTCGGGAGGGGCAGGAGCTGCTGTAAGAGGCCCGGGCTTGGGTGGGGCGCGCATTCCTCGGTCGCTCTCTTCGGCCGCGAACGCGATGCAGCAGCTTGACAAGAAGCACGAGATTGAACGTGAGTCGGCCACGTTGGATCCACAGGCGAACGGGAATGGGCCCGGACATCACAGACCGGGACGAAAACGTCGACGTGGACCGAATGCGCATGGAAGGATCGCTTTTGCGAACTATGAGACCGTATTCCGGCTATGCGGCGCGGCCAACGCCGCGCTCATGTTGCGCCAGTGCCTCGACGGCGCGGTTGAACGTGAAGATAATCCAGTGATGCAAGCGTTCTATCAATCCAGCTCTGACGACCGTTTCCTCTTTGGAGGCACTCCCTTTGCCAAATGCTGGTCGCCCAGCGGGTACTTCGCGATCTACAAGCCTGCCGCCGAAGCAATCTTGGAGGCACTAGCGGCCAATCGCTCAACACCGCCAGATTCCGTGACACTTCCCGAACTACCGAAAGATCTCAGCTGGGAGCATGGAGCATTCGCAGCCCAAGCGGATGGACTCACCTGGATGAGCATGGTTAGAGGGGACTTTACCACGAAGATTTGGAATCTATCATCAGGAAAATGGTGATCAGGCGTCAACCGCCGGCTCTAAACCACCGATCCAATTCTAGACGAAAGTCCTTGCGGGGCTCAGAGGCCGGGTTCTTCTCAGTGGCAATCCGCCGCGAATTTGCGGAGGCCTTGTCTACACCCAGGAAAACGGACCAAGAAGCTTTCGAGACGATGACGCAGAGGGAATTGTGCATTGGCCATTTGGAGATATCTGACGTCCGCGCGTGAGCCTGAGTATGTGTGGAATGACGATTGTCCATTCTGCAAATCTGCACTCAACCGCATTCATCATGAGGTGCTGGACACTCGCAAGACGCGTCTGTCACTCTCGAATCATACAACCAAAGTGGCGAGACTTTGGATTTGCCGTCTTTGTGGTTGGTGGAAAGCTACCGAG
This sequence comes from Bradyrhizobium sp. CCBAU 51765, assembly GCF_015291725.1. GTDB lineage: Bacteria > Pseudomonadota > Alphaproteobacteria > Rhizobiales > Xanthobacteraceae > Bradyrhizobium > Bradyrhizobium liaoningense. The sequence continues at coordinate 991,380 of NZ_CP030038.1, read as the reverse complement.
CACCAAGAAAGTGAGACAACGCGGCCTTGGATCACGAATCATTCCACTCGCGGCGCCTGCGCAAGCCTTTGTGACTTTGCTCTCACAGACGTGGAACAACCCGTTCAAGAAGTGCAAAGATTTCTCACTGCCAATTACGAATTGCGTCACATTGTTCACCCTCGGATGTTCGAGGAGACTGTCGCCAGTGTGTTCAGATCTTTAGGTTACGAGGCGACAGTGACCGCATACAGCGGCGACGATGGAGTAGATGTCATACTCCAAAAGGGCAAAGAGAGAATTGGCGTTCAAGTCAAGCGGCACCGGAACTCGATATCGGTTGAGCAGATAAGATCTTTGGCCGGTGCAATGATCGTCAATGACGTCACAAAAGGCATATTCGTTACAACGTCGAAATTCGAACGTGGATCAGCCCGAACTATAGACCGCCTCAGGGTGCGTGGCTACCCGATTGAATTGATCGATGCGCCACGCTTCTTTGACATGCTCAAGCTAACCCAAATCGATGCGCCAGAGAGTTTCGAACAGGTCGATATACAGCGCTGCCTTTCCAGTATGAAAACCATCGACGAGCATCAAAGAAACTTGCTTTTTTGAGACACAGCGACTGACAAGTGTCGCAGCGACACACTTCCAACTCGGCGACCATTTCTGCGAAGGCATATCTTCGTATCGTACATGCTCCTGACGGAGGGCTCTTTCGCGAGCGCCAACCGGTGACGAGCTCCGTTTGCTGGTATTTCTGTTGGCATCCGCAGCAATCGGCGGCTAAAACCTTCGTAACTTCAACTGGTTAACTTACTAGGCGACTGTCGGCCAGGGGCACCATGGAAAAAATCATAATAATAACAATAACTTAAGTAGCTGGTTCGATTCCGGATTTGTCCGGAAAGCTTTCGCGACGCATTGAAAATACAAGCAAAAGCCCACTGCAGCCGTCCGATTTGCTGGCATTTTTGCTGGTATCGCCAAGCCAAACGCGCCGCGACGAATTCGCTATTCCGAACGACGGAATCAAGGTAAGCGTCGTTCTCAGGCCACGGCTTTGAGGGCTTGAGCTCGGTAGGCCCAGGGCAGTAGCTGATCGATGTCGCGGTTTGGATGCCCGTTGACGATCCTGGTCAGGACGTCGGCAAGATAGGCGAGCGGATCGACGTCGTTGATCTTGCAAGTCTCGACCAAGGTAGCGACGACGGCCCAATGTTCGGCGCCACCGTCGGATCCGGCGAACAGCGCATTCTTGCGGCTGAGCTTGATGCCACGGATTGATCGTTCGACGGTATTGTTGTCGAGTTCGATGCGCCCGTCGTCGATGAAGCGCGTCAGCCCTTGCCAGCGCGAGAGAGCGTAGCGAATGGCCTCGGCGAGCTTGCCCTTTTGGCTGATGAGAGCGAGCTTGGCGCGCAACCAGGTCTCAAAGGCCTGGGCCAGTGGTCGGCTCTTCTGCTGCCGCACGAGGCGACGTTCCTCGGCGCTGCGGCCGCGGATTTCCTTCTCGATCGCATAGAATGCGGCGATGTGCTTTAGCGCCTCGCTTGCGATCGGTGCGGGGCCGGGTGTCGCGAGTTCATAGAAGTTGCGCCGCATGTGCACCCAGCAAAAGGCGAGCTCGACCTCGCCACGTTCGGCAAGCTTTGGATAGGCGTTGTAGCCATCGACCTGCAGGACGCCCTTGAAGCCGGCAAGATGGCTGAACAGCCGCTCGGCCTTGCGGTCGGGTGCATAAACATAGGCGATGCCGGGCGGATCTAGGCCACCCCAAGGCCTGTCGTCGGCGGCATAGGCCCAGAGCTGGCCAGTCTTGGTGTGCCCTCGACCGGGATCGAGCACCGGCACTGTCGTCTCGTCGGCGAACAGTTTGCACCTCGCTCGAAGCACCGTGAGGAGGCGCTCATGCAGCGGACGCAAATGGAAGGCGGCATGCCCAACCCAGTCCGCCAGTGTCGAGCGGTCGAGTTGGATGCCCTGGCGGGCATAGATCTGGGCCTGCCGGTAGAGCGGCAGATGATCGGCGTATTTGGACACCAGAACCTGAGCGACGGTTGCCTCCGTCGGCAGTCCGCCCTCGATCAGCCGGGCCGGAGCCTCGGCCTGCAGGACGCCATCTTCGCAGGCGCGGCAGGCGTATTTGGGACGTCGGGTGACGACAACGTGGAACTGCGCCGGCACCATGTCCAGCCGCTCGCTCTTGTCTTCACCGATCCGGTGCAGCTCGCCCTGGCAGCAGGGGCAGGTCTTATCGTCGATATCGACGACGACCTCGATCCGCGGCAGATGCGCCGGCAGTGCGCCGCGATTGTTGCGGCGCTTGCGTGCGCGCTCCGCCCGGCCTTCCGGGGCGGTCTCGTCCTGACAGGCCTCGGTAGAGGCCGCGACCTGCTCGACGTCCTCGAGGCCCAGCAGCATCTGTTCCTCAGGAAGCGACTCTGCCTTCCGGCCAAAGCGATGACGCTGCAATTCCTTGATGATCTGGCGCAGCCGCTCGCTCTCGTGCCGCTCGGCCAGCAGCATCGCCTTCAGCGTCTGAAGATCATCAGGAAGGTTATCGCTCACAGGCAAATCAGAGCATATTCGCGCCCGCCTGACGACGTGCTCGATACCTCTGATTCACTTCGCCGCAGCGCGGCCCACAATTATCCGGCTTGCGTCGGGACGACCGTCTCCCGTGCCGCGTGGACACGCCGCCAATCCAGCCCTTCGAGCAGCGCCGACAATTCCGCCGCCGACAAACGCATCACGCCATCCTCGATCTTCGGCCAGTGGAAGAGGCCTTCCTCGAGCCGCTTGGCGAACAGGCACAAACCCGTACCATCCCAGAAGATCAGCTTGATCCGGTCCGCCCGCTTGGCACGGAACACATAAACAGCTCCCGAGAACGGATCGGCTTTCATGTGCTCCCGTACCAGCATCGCAAGCCCCTCCATTCCTTTGCGGAAGTCGACCGGCTTGGTTGCCACCATCACCCGGACAGTTCCGGACGGGCCGATCACCGACCTGCCTTCAGCGCATGGACGATGGCCGCAATCATCACCACGTCCGCGCCTCGGCCGACCCGGATCGTAACGCCTTCGGCTTCGATCTCGATGTCCCCAGCGTCGCAACGGCGAGCCCGGACATTCGGCTTGGCTTTGCGTCGCGCTGTCTTGCGCTCATGGCCAACAGCCACCGCCGGCACTGTGGCGTCTACCACCGCCGGTACAAACGGCGGATCGTCAGCCATCGGCGCCGGCGACCGGCGCGCCTGCCGGCGCCAGGTGAAGACTTGCTGCGGGCTCAGCCCGTGTCGACGGGCAATCTCGGAAACGACCGCCCCTGGTGCCAGCGTCTCCTCGACGATCCGGGTCTTGTCGTCCTTGGAGAACCAACGACGGCGTCCCGTCTCCGTGATCACCTCCAGCCGACGCGCCGTCACGTCCGACTTAAGCGTATGGTCAAGCATAGACACAAGCCGATCCCTTCAAAGAGATCGTGAAGCTCGCCTATCCCATCTTCCGCGAGAAGGTGGGAGCGGAACGACGCTTACGAATCAAGCAGATGGCTGCAAGAATGATCGCGCGGGTGCCAACCCAAAGCAGATCTGACTATAGTGGAGACTTTCGCCGGCGGAGCGCCGGCGCGGACGGCGAAGACGCTGTTGAGACATGAACCGACCACGCGTCGTACGCGACGCTGGTTGACGAGCACGGGCACGCGGACTCTCTGATCGCACGCGCTCAGAAACGGATGGAGGCGACGCTCGCGAGCGGGTTCAATCTCAGGGAGCTTGCGTCCAACCTCGCCGTCAGCGAGCGAACGCTGAACCGGCGCTTCAAGCAGACCATAGGCTTGGCGCCGCTCGAATACCTTCGGAATCTCCAAATCGAAATCGCGAACCGTCTTTTGGATCGAGACCGATCGCGCTCGAAGAAGTCAGCTGCCGCGTCGGATATTCGATTGATGACTGCGAGCACGAACCGGAGTTGCGGTGCGTGGGCGCTCCCATCCGCAACAGCACCGGTCGCCGTCGCGGCGATCAGTGTGAGTGAGTCGACTCGCGCGTCACGCCGAAACGGGTGCCCGGGCTCGCATGGGCCGTGATGACCCATGCCGAACTTCTATCGATCCGACTCGGGTATCAGCCTGACTTGCAATGCTGGATCATCGCCGCTGTTGCGGGGCGCACCCCCATCCAAAAGCGTCGGCAGACCACGGCAAGCACAGCCCACGATGAACGGTCTGTTTGATGGGTTTGCGGAGGCATGCAGGTCGCCACCCGGCTTAGCTTCCGCGCCTTCCCGACACCGGTGGAAAGAACACATCTTGCCATGTAGCCGGCGGTGCCTTCAGCAGCCCCTCCGTCGTCGACCATCCTTGCCGCGGCGTGGACACCTTATGTAATGATCGCAATCGAGCTGTTCGGACCGTCGCGCTGCATCGAGCGGCCAACGCTCTGCGGCTGCTCGACGGTCGACATAGCTGCGACGAAAGCGCTCAGGTCTGTGCGACGGGAATTCGCGAGATCTTCGTTGACTCCACAGAGTGCGAGCTTTCCCCAGCCCTCTTCAGACCGAAATTGTAGTTCAGGTAGTAATACTTTCTGTTGGTGGCCCGACCGTCCGCATCTTCGCCCGGATTACGAAGCACGAATTCCCGGACCAGATCGTCCTTCACGCCGAAGACGACATCGGAATCGAGGTACTGGTCGCCTGCGACGAAGATGTGTGTCACCAACTGCTCGAAGCCCGGGGCGGAAATCATGAAATGTACGTGTGCCGGCCGCCAAGGATGCCGGCCCTGTGCCTTCAGCATTTCGCCGACCGGGCCGTCGTGCGGTATCGGATAGGCTGCGGGCTTGATCGACCAAAAACTAAATCGACCGCTGGCGTCGGTGCGAAAGCGGGCCCTCATCGCCAGCCCTCCGATCTCGCTGAGTTGCTGCACGTCGTAATTGCCATCCTCGTCGGAATGCCAAACGTCGACCCACGCGCCAGAAAGGGGGAGACCGTCGACGGTCGAGACCGAGCCCGTGACGAAAAGCGGATCGCCTTCAATGCCGTTGGAGATGTCCTTCCCCAATTCTATCTCCGGAGCGTCCTGCACGAAGAACGGACCGAGCACCGTGCTTTCGGTGGCGCCGTGCATTGAAGAATGATTGATCGCGTCGATGAGCATCGAGACGCCCAGCGTGTCCGAGAGCAGAATGAACTCCTGGCGTTTGTCGTCGCACATGTGACCGGTCCGCGTAAGAAAGTCGATGCCGTATTCCCATTCCTTTTGGGTGGGACGCACCTCGCGTACGAAAGCATGGAGGTGTCGCACCAGGGCTTCGCTGATCTGTCGAACGCGGGCATCGGTCGCGCTCTGCAGCCGCTCGAGCACCGCATCGGTGATCGTATTTTCGTTGAAATTGCGCATTGTCACTCCGTGGGTCGCGTTCGTTTTGTTCGGCGGAAGAGAGCATGTCTCCTAAGACATGGCGGGCGGCTCGCCTGCCCAGGCACGCGCGAATAGATCTCGGATTGCGTCGCGCTCAGGAGGACGGGGATTCCAATTGGCGTCGAATCGCAAGGCCCGCCGCACGATCGATACCGTCAACAGGCGGTCGATCCGCGGGTTGCTCGGCTTTGGGCATCGCGGAGGACGCCACGGCGCCTTGTAGTTCATAGAGATCGAGTAGAGTCAAAGTCCGAAGTGTCCGGATCTGATCGATGGCAGGAAATCACTGCCGGCTCTTGATGGAAGAGAGCCCTCGACGCTCGGGCTTTCGCCCGAGCGCTTCAGGATGTTGTCTACTCGGCAGCCGTCGACATATAACCGTCGCGCTGGTCCTGCGCCTTGGCGTATTCGGGTTGGAAGCGGACATTGGCGTAGTGCGAATTCTTCTGCGCCTCTGCGGCCCGCTTGCCGAGTTCCGCCGTATCGCCGAAGCCGACAACCTGGCGAGCCAACTCGGTCAACGGACCGTCCACCTGGTACTCCGTACGCTGCATCGTGAGCAGATTGATGAGGTAGAGCGGCGTTCCGTTGAACTTCTCGAACATCTCGTGCCTGTTGCCCCATTCGGTCAGGAACCGTTCGCTGATCTGACGGAAGATCTTGATGCGGTCGTACGCGCTGATCTCAGCACCGCGCAAGGCCTCGGAAAGCTTCGGACCGATGTAGGGGTCCTCCAGCTCTTTTCTCGACGGTTGGATCACGACGCCGCGGCCGCAGAAATCGATGAGCATGTTGACCATCTTGTTCTGGTTTTCAAGATAGTAGGCACGGCCGAAGTCGATGTAGATATTGTTCGGCTTGAAAAGACCGCCCGGCGTCGCGAAGCCGGTTTCTTCGGCGGCGATCATGAATGCACGGCAGGTCTCGCGGAAGCGGATGAGTTCGGCGAGCTGGGCCTGGACGAGCGGATTGGTGCTGGTACCCAGAGATTGCGTTAGGAGCAGCGCGAGACCAACCATCAGTTCGGCATGGACGCAATGCCGGATCTGGGTCTCGAGATGCACCCAGTCGAACTGCCGCTGCGGATACCACTTGGCATGGTCCGGATTGCCGACGTGTTGGACGCGGTCCCAGGGAATCAGGACGTCGTCGAAGTACACCATCGCATCCAATTCGTCTCCGATCGTGGCCAACGGACGATCATACGGATCCGCATCCGGCTGAGCGTTTGATTTACGGGCGACGACCGAGATGCCCTTCGTGGCGATCGGTACCAGCGCGTAAACGGTCTGCTCCGGCGTCTGACCGGGGCGCCAGAGGTTTCCGATGAGGAGGTGGTTGACGAACGGAACGGAGGTGCCGATCGCTTTCCAGCCTCGCACCAGAATGCCGTCATCGCGCTCTTCGATGATCTTGAGCATCGGCGTCTCGGCCATCGCATTGTCGCGGCCGCGGTCGAACTGCACGTCGAGGAACATCGGCGAGATGGCCAGATCCTGCGAAGTCACTTCTTCCCACTGCCGTTGGATGTTGCCCGAGAGATCGCGCTTCTTTCCGGAGAAGCGGGAGTTTTCCGACCAGGGCTTCTGATCGTCCACCTGGGTGAACATCACGACGTTCATGCCGGCAGGCGGCCGGGTGAAGATACCGCCCTTGAAATGGCGGCAGAGGAAGTCGCAGTATTGCCGGCGCTTGACGACGTCCTCTTTGTTGCGCGGCAGGAACCAATGCATCGACTGGCGCTTGCCGTCTTTGTCGATGAAGGTCGCAATTTCCTGGTTCTTCGGATCGAGGTGGAGATCGTAATATCCGGCGATGGCATGGGCATAGCCCTTGGTCGCAGGGTGAGTCGTGACGTCCTCGATCAGTTCGCCTCCGACATAGACTTTCCGGCCGTCGCGGAGCGACTCCAGGTATTCCTTCCCGCTTCTCATTTCTATTCTCCGTTAGACGTGGTTGAGTTGACGTTGAAAAGTATCTGCATCCCAGTAATCCTCGCTCCGGTGGATGAGGCCGTCGCGGATTACCAACAAATGCACGCCGCGAAGCGAAATCGCCTGTTCGCGCGGCGCGATCGGTCCCATTTGGCTCTTGAGCGTCGCCTTCAGGAGGTAGCTCATCATGGCGACGCCGTTCGCACCGACGGCACGCCGGTCCGGCGCCCAGGAAGCATCAGGAAACCAGCCGAAGAAGCGCCCCAGGCCTGAAGCTATTTCCTTCGGACCTTGTTTGACCTTGCGTTGCGCAATCTCTTCGTGACTGGCGTCGAACGCGTAAAGAGCCGCGACCGCTGCGGCATCGCGAGCGTTGTGGGCTTCGTAGAATCGTTCGACGACCTTCTCGATACTCATGCCGACGCCCCTGCGGATGCGAGGTCCAACGCGACCGTCTTCAAGTAACGGCCCTGCCCGTACAGTAGCGGACGAAGCGACGTAGGCGCCAAGATCGTCCGGATCGCACCGATCACGACGACATGGGTCCCTATCCGTCGGATTTCGGAGGCGTCGCAATCGAACGTTGCGATCGCCTCACGCAGCACGGGCGTAAAAGATGGGACGGGAAGCTCGTCCGCGGGCACGACATCGCCTTCGAGGTACTTCGAAGCGCCGGGCTGTGCGCAACGTTGAGAGAGCCCGGCTTGAGCTTCGCTGAGCAGATTGAGCGAGAACTTTCGGTCTCTCTCAATGTCCGCGGCTGTGGCCGTCTTCGCGTTGATGCAGACCAGAAGAGTCGGTGGCTCCATGCAGACGGGCGTGTACGCGCTCACCGTCATTCCCCATGGCCGTTCTTCCCGAAGCGTGCCTACAACGGCGACGCCTCCCACCACCCGACGCATCACCGTGCGGAAGGCCTCGGGTCGCGGACCGGAAGCGAGATCCCAAAGCGCAGCGTGCGTACTGACGCCCATCTCCAAACGATGTCTCATCGTATAGCCTCCCATCGCAGCCTCGCGCTATTCCCTACCCCGCTCGGAGGAAAGTGCGCGATATGTTGTGTCGCGAGGCTATTCGGGAGAACTACAAAGGGTCCAATCGATATTTGTGATTTCAAATATCTATGCGAATGCTGCGTTCTGCACGCGCTAGAACCATGGCGGCCTGCCAACGCGGCGCCGCGCCCCGACTATAGATGCAGTGGATGTCTAACATCGATCGTATGGATATTGTGACCGATCCCCCCGGCCGCGGGCTCCCGAAACCATCAAATCAGGTTGATTTTGTTCGATCGAAACGTGCACACTCTTGTATTGTGCCACTTGCCGCTCAGCGGGAGCAGGGCTTTGAACCTTCGCAGCGTCGACCTCAATCTCCTAGTCGTGCTCGATGCACTGCTGACGGAACGAAACGTCAGTCGCGCCGGCGAGCGCATTGGCCTTACGCAATCTGCGATGAGCGCGGCTCTGTCGCGTCTCCGCGAGCTGTTCGACGATCCGCTTCTGGTTCGCTTCGGTCGAGGGCTGGAGCTGACGCGAAACGCCGAAGAGCTCATCGTTCCGGTGCGGGAGACGCTGGACCGCATCGAGCAGACGCTTTCGAAGAAGGCGCATTTCGATCCGGCCGAAAATGCGCGTAGCTTTTCGATAAGTGCTTCGGACTACGCCGTCCTGGTATTGTTAACGCCGCTGGTACGTGCGCTCGCCACCGAAGCGCCCAATGTGACCGTTCATCTCCTGCCGCGCGCCCGCGACCCGGGGCGCATGTTGCAGACTGGCCAGGCCGACCTCGTGATCGAACCCAGCGAACTGTTTGGCGACGCCGGATTCCCGTCGATGCCTCTACTCAGCGACCGCTGGTTATGTGCTGCCGACGTCCAACATCCGCACATCGCGAAGAATTGCTTGACCCACGAACAATTCCTGGAACTGCCGCATCTCGTCTATGGCATCGGAATAGACCGGCAGCTAAACTTGGCCGACCAACGCCTTTCCGAGATGGGTATCCAGCGGCGCATTCAAGTCACGGTCGAGAGCTTCCTGCTGGTGCCGTTTCTCATCGAAGGTACACCGCTCATCAGTCTCGTATTGGAGCGCGAGGTCCGGGCGCTGCATTCTTGCCCGAAGCTCAAACTATTCGAGCCCCCCATTGCTTTGCCCGACATTCACGAAGCCATGTATTGGCATCCTCGACATACCAACGACCCCGCACACGCATGGCTGCGCAATCGACTACGCGATGTAGCCGCCGACCTCGTTTAGGGTGATCGACATCGGCAACGGGAGGACGGCAACCTCAATCTCCATGTCCACGCGTTGGCTACTAGGGCGCTGTCGCACGGATCGTGGGGGCTTGGCGCGAGAAACCGCGCAGCGTCACGCTGTCCGATCTCGTGCAAATTCCTTCAAAGGAGGCATGCGGCGCTCTGGAAGGATACGTTCGCGTGGGTCTTATCCGGCTCGGGATGAACGCGCCTCGATTGCCGTGGCAGAATGTTCGCCACTGATCGGGGCCGGACCGAAGACAAGGCTTTCGGCCGGCGCGGCCAACGAAAGACCGTTTGCCTTGCATTGGGTGTAAAGGAGGTCGATGACTTCGTTGCGGGCCGCCGTCCAGCCGGCGGGACTGTCCACACGGAACAGCAACCCGACTTCAATCGCGGCTGCGTCGATCGAACTCAGGGCGACAATCGGCGACGGGTCCTGGACGATCCGCGTGCTGGCTTCCAGTACGGACCGCATGACTTGCTCGACGAAATTTGGCGTCGTGGTGGCAATGCGTACGGTCAACGTGATCTGGTGCGTCTCGTCGGGGCGGCTGAGATTGGTGACGCCCTGTCTTGCCAAGATGCTGTTCGGCAGAACGACGACATTGTACCCCCCGGTAAGCAGATTGGTGGAGCGCCAGTTAGTCTCAACGACGCGACCTTCCGTACCGTCCTTCAGCTGGATCCAGTCGCCTATGGCATAGGTCCTCCCCAGCGTCAGCGCGATTCCTGAGAAGACATCACCAAGGGTATTTTGCAGCGCGAGGCCAAGAATGATCGCGACAACACCTGACGTCGCGACCAGAGTGCCGACCGGCACACCAAATACAAAGCCAACGATCGACAGCGCCACACCGAGATAGATGACACCGACGGCCATGTCCTGGATCAGATGCGCTTCCCGTGGCCGGCGATTGAGCAACATATAGATGTGGACCAGGCCAATAACGGTCCACGCGAGATGGGTCCACCACAGGATCCTGGCCGATATGGAGAGCAACGCGTCGAAACCCCGCAAGTGAGCGCCATCGACGAGGTGGGGAGAGATGCCGCCCAGATAGAGCACGAGACTCATGCCGACAAAGAACAGAATCTGGGCGATCAATCGGCCTGTCGGACGACCGCTCCCCTGAACATGCCAAACGATGATACCGGCAATTCCGAGAATGTTGGTCAGAACAAGCGGCATCATGTGATCTTCGTTTAACATACGTGCTGTTCCAGTCTCGCCTCGATCGCCTGGCGGACCTGGTCGAAGTCGATCGGCTTGGTCAACAGGGCCTGCGCGCCCCGCTCAAGTGCCGTCTTGCGCGTTTCGGCGTCGCCGTACGCCGTGATCATGATCACCGGAACGTCGGGCCGCCGAGCGCGAAGCTCCGGCAGCATCTCCAAGCCATTCATCCCGGGCATGTTGACGTCGGAGAGGATGAGGATCAACGTTTGCTCGCCCGTATCGGAAATGCGGTTCAGGGCCTGCGCTGCCGAGCCGGCAAAGTCCATCACAAAGCGCTGGGCGCGAAGCTCGCGTCGAAATTGCTGGCGGAACAGGACCTCCAAATCGGGTTCGTCATCCACCACAAGAACTGATACAGTCATAGTCAGCCCGCAATACTGTGAGAAAGACCGGTGTTGCGCGGCAGCAGGATAGTAAACTCGGTGAATTCGCCGGGCTCGGTCTCGACATTGATCCTGCCGCCATGTTGCTTCACGATGATGTCGTGGCTCATGGAAAGTCCGAGGCCTGTTCCCTCGCCTGGCGGCTTCGTCGTGAAGAACGGATTGAACATTTTCTCCTTCACGTCCGGTGGAATACCAACGCCATTGTCGCGGATGCGGATTTCAACGTAATCGCCGCGATCGAGCGTGACGGCGCAGAGCGCGGGCTCAAATCCGGGATCATCATCGTCACAACGCTTGGCGACGGCATAGAAACCATTGGAGATAACGTTTAGCAGCACCCGCGTGATCTCCTGCGGGAACACGTCGGCCATACCGGTGTCCGGATCGAACTCCCGCCTGAGGGTGACGTCGAACTGTGGTCTCTCAGTGCGCGCGCCATGATAGGCGAGATTGAGGCTCTCCTCGACCAGCGCATTGACGTCGGCAGGCCGATGCTCGCCGCCGCCACGACGCGAATGCAGGAGCATGTTCTTGACGATGGAGTCGGCGCGCTCACCATGCTGCACGATCTTCTGAAGATTGTCTGTTAGCAGCCCGCTCAGTTCATCGATTTCGCCGCGGATGTCGTCCGGGAGCATGACCGGAGCCAGAACCTCGTTCAACTCGCTGGTCAGTTCGACCGAGAGCGCGGCGAAATTGTTGACGAAGTTGAGCGGGTTCTTGATCTCGTGCGCAATGCCAGCTGTGAGTTGACCGAGCGAAATGAGCTTTTCGGTCTGCACCAGGCGGTCCTGGGCCGCGCGTAGATCGTCGAGGGATCCGGCGAGCTCCTTCGTGCGGGCCTCTACTTCTTCGAACAGCCGCGCGTTCTCGATCGCGATCACGGCCTGATCGGCGAACGTCTTGAGAAGGTTGATCTGGCTAGCGGTGAACGTTCCTGGTTCGGCGCGCGAAACGCCGATTGTGCCGATCGCCGCGCCTTTCCGGAGCATGGGCACGACCACGATGCTTCGATACCCCCTCGCGCGTGCCATGCTCTTGATCGCCGGATGGACATCCGGTTCGGTCTCGATATCGGAGCGAAATGCGATCGCCGACGTGAGTGCGACCCGGCTGTGGATCCCGGAGGACGTGAGCGGCGCGGGAAATGAGGTTCGGATCTCCTCATCGCCGGCCACGCTTCCCGCCGTGCAGGCCGCCAGATGAAGCATGTCGCCGACGACCCGTGTCACGAGCGCCGTTTGGCCGGCAAGCAACCGCCTCGCGCTTTCGGAGATGACGTCGAATACCGGCTGCACGTCAGTTGGTGAACTGGCGATGACATTGAGGATTCCTGCCGTAACGGTCTGCCGCTCCAGCGCGATAGCGAGTTCGCCCTGCAGGCGGGCATTCTCGGCTACTCCGCTCTGCAGTCGTTGTTCGAGCCCATCGCCCCTGTTCCTAAGGTCGGCATCCATTGTGCTGATCATCACTTCCGGACTTAGCGCCCACGGCCCGATGGGGACTAGGCCAACCCCAAGCCGCCATCGATGGCAACCACCTGGCCGGTCATCCATTCCGAGGTTGATCCGGCAAGCCTGACAATCCATTCTGCGACATCGTCCGGAACGCCGCGTCGTCCGAGCGGGATGCGCGCACGCTCCTGTTCCTTGACTGCGGCGGCCTGTTCCTGGGTCAGCCCCATCATGCCGGTGAGGGCGCCGGATTCTGTTGGCCCAGCGGCGACGGCGTTCACCCGTATGCCGAATGGGGCAAGCTCCAGCGCCCAACAACGGGTCAGGTGCTCCAGCGCCGCCTTGCTCGCTGCATAATGAGACAGTCCGGCCGCGGGCCGGTGGCCAAAGGTACTCGACACGTTGATGATAGTGCCGCGCCTCGCCTTCAGGTGCGGAAGGGCAGCCGAGGCAAGCAGGCTAGGACCGAGCACATTAACCGAGAAGATATCCATGATGCGATCGGCCGTGGTATCGGCCAATGGAAGGATTGCGCCGGCGCCGGCGTTGTTGACCAAGGCGTCTATTCTGCCCCAGAGATCCATCGCCTTGGCAATTGTGCGCCTGGCATCATCGGTCGAGGCCGCATCCGCAACGATACCCGCGATATTCGGATGCTCGGCGATCGTTTCGTCCAGAGGACCCGCCCGGCGGCCGGTCACGAGCACCTTGTCGCCCTGGTTGGCAAGGCGGGTCGCCGCCGCTCGCCCGATTCCTGAAGTGCCACCGGTCAGGACAATGACCTTTTCTTCGCTATGCATGTTGACCGCGCTCCTTTGCGGTTACTGGGCGGTCCAGCCGCCATCAACCGAGACGGCGGTTCCGGTGATCTGGTCGGCGGCGGACGAACATAGGAAAGCGACAGTGCCGCCAAGCTGCGCCGGAGAAACAAATTCGAGGGACGGCTGCTTCTCCGCCAGGAGTGTCCTGGCGGCTTCCGTCCGGCTGACCCCTCTTTGCGCAGCGATGTCGTCGATCTGCTTGTCGACCAGGGGCGTTTGCACCCAGCCCGGACATACTGCATTGCACGTGACCCCGCTCCCGGCAGTCTCCAGGCCGACCACTTTGGTCAAGCCGACCAGGCCGTGCTTGGCCGCGACGTAAGCTGCCTTATGCGTCGAAGCGACGAGGCCGTGCGCGGAGGCAATGTTGACGATCCGCCCCCAACACTGCTTCTTCATCTGCGGGACCGCCGCCGCAATGCCGTGGAACGCGGCCGACAGGTTGATCGCCAGGATCGCGTTCCACCTGCCGGCTGGGAATTCTTCGACCGGAGCAGTGAACTGGATGCCGGCATTGTTGACGAGGATGTCGAGCCGGCCGAATTTCTCGACCGTCGCTGCGATCAATCCGCGCACGGCCTCCTCCTTCGACATATCGGCGCCATCGTAAACGGCGCGCACACCATGCTCGCGTTCGATGCCGCCGCGGATCGCCTCGATCTCGCTGGCATCGCCAAAGCCGTTCAAAACGATATCAGCCCGGAGCTTGGCCAGCTCCCTAGCGATACCGAGCCCAATACCGCTGGTCGATCCGGTGACGACGGCTACCCTGCCCTTCAACATGGGAGTTCCTTTCGATGCTTTGGGATGAGATTTGCCGCGAGATCAGTCACGGCGGTGGACGTCGTGCGTAACAATGCCGAGCTCAGGAGCTGGCGGGTCGAGCCGCCGCGGATCGGCTAACGTACGGCGGATATCCTCCAGACCGCTCTGCCAATGCGCCCGCATCGCGTTCAACCCGAATTCGTAATCCTTTGAATGGCGCTCGTAGATCTTGGACTGGTAGATCAGATGGATGATGTTGCAGGAGCGATGGCGAGCCATGTCCGCGATGGCGCGGATTTCCGGATCCTGCTTTGCGCCATCCGGCAACATTTCGAGGATTCGTTGCAACGCCTGACGCATCTTCTGCATCCGAAGCGCCTGGTCCGTGATGGCGCGTGTGCGGCTGGAATACTGAATGTCCTTCTGGCGGCTGGACACCTCCATTAGGTCATTCGGCACACGGCCCCGCGCCGACCAAAGGTCAACCTGGAAGGTCAGCGTGTCGCGCGGCTCGCTCGACAGCACTCGGGATAAAGGCGTGTTCGAAACGACGCCGCCGTCCCAATAGTGCTCACCGTCGACCTCGACCGCTGGGAAGCCCGGCGGCAGGGCACCGGATGCCATGAAATGCTGCGGTCCGAGCCGGCGTTCAGCCGTGTCGAAATAGGTCAGGTTGCCCGTACGGACGTTGACCGCGCCAACGCTGACGCGCACCTCCCCCGCGTTCAGCCGATCAAAATCGACAAGCCGCTCCAACGTCTGCTGCAATGGTGAGGTATCGTAGAAACTCGTCGCCGCGTTGCCCGAGAAGGGCGCCAGGAACGGTGGCGGGAAGCGTGGCTTGAAAAAGCCGGGTTGCCCCTGGAAGAGGGCCCTGAGCGCCGCCAGGGCATTGTACGCTGAGCGGAGATCGAAGGCGAACGGCATCACATTGGCAAGCCCTTCGCCGACCGGCCATTCCACCGCCGCCGCGCAGATGCTCTCCCAGAACTTGCGTAGCCGTTCGATCCGCTCGGCCTCGGGCGAGCCGGCAATAATGGCGGCGTTCAGCGCGCCGATCGAAATGCCAGCCAACCAGTTCGGCCGTATGCCGGCTTCGTGCAGGCCTTCGTAAACGCCGGCTTGATATGCACCAAGCGCGCCGCCACCCTGAAGCACCAGGGCCACGACATCATATGGCAATGGCTTGGCCGCTTGCGGCGCCGGATCGATTTTCCCGCGCATGACGTTCAACATTTTCTGAAGCTCCGGATGTAGGGCTGATCTCGGTCAGCCGGCATTTGCTTCGATCGAGACGTCGGAGACCGAGCCGCGGCGCGGAGTTGCCTGGTCGGCGGCAAGATAGTCGTGGACCACGCCGCCGAGCCCGAGCGTCAGGTCCACGACCAGGTGCTTGGCCGACAGCACCTGCAGCACCGGCAACTCGGCCACGGGTGCCAGGGCATGCGAGTACAGATCCAGGGCAGCGGGCCCGGTCCAAGCGCCCTTCACGGTGATGTCCTCGAGGTGGAAGCGGACCAGCTCGCAGATGCGCGGTGAACCATCGACATGCGGAATGATCTTGAGCAGGAAATTGGGAGCTGCGAGCTTGCGGGCTTCCGCTGCGGTATCGAGCGTGCGGTGCTTGTAGCCCATGGTGCCGGTCGCAATGCGGACCGAGCCGTAGTTCAATGTGCCAACCAGCGTGTCGATTTCGACCTCCAGCTTCGGTTGTGCCAGTTTCTTGGGAAACCCCCACAGTTCGCGCCCGCCCGCAATCGGCGGATGGTCGTTCAGAAACATCTGATGGGTGAAGCCACCCAGCTGGCCCTTGTAGGTTACGGGAATGACCTGGCCGCTCTCGGTGTAGTCGCCGAAACCGGTGGAATCCGGCATACGGATAAACTCGTAGTTCACCACCGGTTCGGCGACTTCCAGCGGTTCCGGCACCACACGGCGCAGCGCGTCGGGATCGGTGCGATACTGGATGATGAAATACTCGCGGTTGACGAAGCGATAAGGACCGGGAGGAAAGGCCGGGCTTCTCAGCGGCATCGCGAACGACGATGCACGCACGGTCTCGTGTTTCACGATGGTAAGCTCCAAGTTTGTCGGGGGCGGGCGCATCGCGCTTATCGGCACCCGCCCCTGGTTCGGATTTGACTCAACGCACGGTCAGTAGTCCCAGAACGCCGGCACCCATCGGAAGGCGTCGCCGGCGACCGCGACATGACCGACCGACGGGAACGGCATGTGCGTGGCCACCAGCAGTTCGCGGTTCGCCGCCAGCTCGCGCAAAAGTTCGATCCGGACGCGGGCGGCTTCCTCGGGATCGTGCTCGAAGCCGTTGTGCCAATCCGGGTGCTCGAACCCGACGGTGAAGACGAGGTCGCCGGCGAAGGTCAGTCGGTCGCCGCCGGAGGCGACGCGGACCACGCTGTGTCCGGGGGTGTGGCCACCGGTGCGGCGGACGACGACGCCCGGCGCAACCTCGTGCTCATCCTCGAACGTCCGAAGCTGGTTGTGGTACTCGTTGGCGAACCGCTTGGCGGTGGCCCGAAGCGCCTCCGGGAATCCCGGCGGCATCGAGACGCGGGAGAAATCGGGCGCCTCCCAGAATTTGACCTCGGCGGCCGCCACGTGGATCCGCAGGTCCGGACGCAGCCGATCCTTCACGCCCTCGACCAGCAAACCGCCGACATGGTCCATGTGCATGTGGGTCAGCACCACGTCGGTCACGGATGCCAGATCGATGCTGGCGGCTTCCAGTCGCTTGACCAACTGCCCGGCCCGCGGCAGGTGCAGATCCGGATCCAGCCCAAGACCCGCGTCGATCAGGATGGTCTGCGCTCCGCTGCGCACCACGACCACGTTCAGCGCCCAGTCGAACGCGTCCGGCGGCAGGAACATGTCGTCCAGCCAGGCGGCGCGGGCGGTCGGGTCGGCATTGTGCGCCAGCATCTTGGACGGCAGCGGCAGCACGCCGTCGCTGATCACCATAACATCGATGTCGCCGATCTTCAGTGCGTAGCGCGATGGTACCAATTCGTCGGCTTTCGATCTAACGGAGCGTGCGGCAGTGTCTAAGCTCATGGTTGTCTCCTGTTGAGTATTGCGGATCATCCGATCCATCTTCGAGATTCGAGCGATCGATCCTGAGCGGCTCGTGCTTCCCGCGCAGAAAGCGCGGTCAGTGCTCGTGAGGCGTTCAGAGATCAGTGACACGCTCCGGATCAGCGGACGCAAGAGCGGCGGCACGCTCGGCTCGCGGCGGATAGATCCAGACGGTATTGATATCCCTCTTGGTCTTCTTGGCTTCGTCGCCAACCATTTCGACCTTGCGCTCCCAGCCTCGCGTGAACAGCGCGCCGGCTTTTCCAAGATCGAGGCAGGTGACGTAGGCCTTCTGGTGGTACCGTTTGGTGGGGACGCCGAGCAGCTCGGCGGCCGCATTGTTGCCAGCGAAGGCGCCCATCCGCGTGGCATGCTGGCAGGACATCAGCGCGTAGTTGCCAATCTGGTCACATGCCGCTCTCGCGGCATCGCCGGTGGCAAAAACGCCAGGCACCGACAGCACGCGCAAGTCGGGATCGACGAACAGGCGTCCAAAGTTGTCGCGCTCAGCGGGAATCTGCGCGGTTAGCGGAGCGGCGCGCATGCCGGCCGCCCAGATCACGGTGCCGCTTTCAATATGCTCTCCGCTGGAAAGCGTGACGCCGGACTTGTCGAGCGAGGTGACGCCAACGCCGAGCCGAGTCTCCACCCCCAGCTTATGCAGCGCAGACTCGATGATAGGACGAGGACCTTCGCCCATGTCGGGAGCGATCGAACTGTTTCGTTCGACGACGACGACACGCGGCTTGGCATCCTTGCCGAGGATCTCATGAAGCCGTGCGGGCATTTCTGTCGCGACTTCGATGCCAGTGAACCCGCCGCCGGCCACGACCACCGTGTCGCGCATCTGTGATACCGGCCACCCCGCCAAGTGATGCAAATGCCGATCGAGGGCGATCGCGTCGTCGAGCTGGTCGACACTGAAGCCGTGTTCGGCGAGCCCGGGGATACTGGGACGAAACAGCCGGCTGCCAGTGGCGACAATCAATCGGTCGTAGGTGAGTCTCTGCTTCGCTCCCTTGGCCGCAACGATGTCTACCACTTGGGACTTGATATCGATGGACTCGGCGCTGCCTTTCACATAGGCAACGTCAACGGCCTTCAGCACGTCCAGGAGCGAAGCTGTCAGGGTCTCCGGCTTCGGCTCATAGAGCCGCGGTCGAATCACCAGCTTCGGCTCCGGTGAAACCAACGCAATTTCAAGCGCCTCGGGCGAAACGCCCTGGATGTCGCGCAGCCGGGCCGCAGAGAGAGCGGCATACATGCCGGCGAATCCGGCGCCAATGATGACGAGTCGCATTTGTTTACTCCTTGGGATTGACTCTCTTCGATGAGGGCGCCGAGCTACGCGCCCATGAATTTGAGCAAGTCTGCGTTGATTATGTCGGGATGCGTCGTACACAGACCGTGCGGTAGCAGATCGTAGATTTTCAGAGTGCTTCGTTTCAGAAGCTTCGCCGACAAGGCTGCCGAATCGCCAACGGGCACGATCTGATCGTCGCCGCCATGCAGGACGAGCGTGGGGATGTCGATGCTCTTCAAATCTTCGGTGAAGTCGGTTTCCGAGAAGGCCTTGATGCCATCGTATTGCGCCTTGGCGTTACCCATCATTGCTTGGCGCCACCAATTCCAGATCACCGCCGGGGACGCCTGTGCACCTGGGCGATTGTAGCCATAGAACGGGCCACTCGCGAATTCGAGATAGAACTGTGCCCTGTTCGCTGCGAGCTGCTTGCGCAATCCGTCAAGCACCTCAATGGGCACGCCCGCCGGATTGGCTTCGGTCTTCAACATCAGGGGAGGCACGGCCCCGATCAGGACCAGTTTGGCCACCCGGTTCCTGCCGTGACGCGCGACATAACGTGCGGCTTCGCCTCCGCCCGTGGAATGACCAACATGAATGGCATTGCGAAGGTCGAGATGCTCGACCACAGTCGCAACGTCGGTTGCATAGTGGTCCATGTCATGGCCATCGCTCACTTGGCTCGAGCGGCCATGACCTCGCCGGTCATGGGCAATGACTCGATAGCCCTTGCTGACGAAGAACAGCATCTGCGCGTCCCAGTCGTCGGAACTGAGCGGCCAACCGTGATGAAAGACGATCGGCTGGGCGGACTTCGCCCCCCAATCCTTGTAGAATATCTGTACGCCGTCCTTGGTAGCGACAGAGGTCGTGGGATCGTTTCCTTGTGCAGGCAACATCGAATGGTCCCTCTCCTTGCCAATCGCCGAAGACGAGCGAACAGTCAGCGATGTCGCGCCAATGAGCGCGCTCGCCAGCAAGTTTCGACGTGACGTGGCTAGGCCGCTGAAGAGTTTTTCCGAAGTCATCCATTCGTCTCCGTGTCGTCAGATCGCTTACGGCTATCTAGGGGATCTCGGGGACCGCTGCCCAAGAGCGATTGCGCCGATTGCAGCGCGATTGCGACTAACGCGTGCTGCGCCGCCAATTGGTCGGTGTCTCGCCGGTCAAACGTTTGAATGCCGCGGCGAACGCGGTCTGAGAGCCGTAGCCAAGGGCTTCCGCCACCGCGACGACCGATGCATCGGTATCGCGCAGCATCTCCATGGCCTGCTCAAGTCGTCGCTGGCGCAGCCAGGCATGAGGCGAAAGGCCTGTGCTCTCCTTGAAGGCACGGCAAAAGTGGAAGCGCGAAAGACCGGCCTCGGAAGCGAGTGCTCCGAGGGAAACGTCCGCATCGCTATCGGAGCGCAAGCGCTCGATGGCGCGGCGCAGGACATTCGGCGACAGACCGCCCAGAGTTGGCCGAACCGTGATCGACGAGCCAGCATGTGCCGCCAAGAGGCGCGTCGCGAGAAGATCCATCAATTGCTGCCTGAACAACGCGTCCAGCGTCGCGTGTCCTTCCAGAACATCCACTGCACTCATCAGCAACCGGGATGTAACAGGATCCGAGTGCACTGTCCGCTCCCGAAGATCGACGGGCGCGGCCGCGTCGGCTTCGTCGGCAACGCGCGAGAGTGTTGCGTGCGGAAGATAGAGCTGAAGGACATGCATCGGCCGGTGAATATCCCACCGAGAGGTTGAGCCAGCCGGAATGAGCGTCACGACGCCGGGACGCGCCGTTCCGATCGCAACTGATCGTCCGGTGCGCCGCTCAAGCCGTTGTACGCCGGTCGGGTAGGTCATGATGACGTGATCGACCATCGGCTTGACGACGTCGTGGACGGGCTCGTGCTTCCAGTATGCGATCGTGCCGCTGGACGGTTCCAACGCAACGCGAAAGGGCTTGGTCCTGAGCACGCGTGCCATCTCTTCATTGGCGGGGCGCCGCTCACCGGCCAGCGGATCACTCCTATCCGACTGCGTCGCGCCGGGCGCATTGTCCAGGGGGGCGCGCAAGATGGGCTTGCTCATGAACTTCCACTCGCATTGGGGAAGAACGTTCATTCCGCGCGTCTGCGGATGCATCGCTTCCCGTGTGCTGCGATCATGGCGGCGAGCGCTGTACGAGGGCATCGTGCAGCGGGTCTGGTCGCGCTGGTTCAGCGGATAGATCGACCTATACCTCGGTATAGTTCGGGAGAGATACTCCCCATCACGGGCGCATTCCTTGCAAACGCAGGCGCACTTAGCGAATGAGAGCGACAACGCTGGAATCGGGACCGGCAGTCCCCGGCACCGGAAGCGTGAAGCGAAAATGTGCGCCGCCATTGGGGCGATTCGCGCCCCAAATGTTGCCGCCGTGGGCACTGATGATCGAATGGCAGATCGCGAGGCCGATGCCAATTCCGGCATCCTTGGTGCTGAAGAAGCTGTCGAAGATGCGCGTGAGGTTTACGTCAGCGAT
Organism: Bradyrhizobium sp. CCBAU 51765; assembly: GCF_015291725.1. Classification (GTDB taxonomy): domain Bacteria; phylum Pseudomonadota; class Alphaproteobacteria; order Rhizobiales; family Xanthobacteraceae; genus Bradyrhizobium; species Bradyrhizobium liaoningense. The sequence continues at coordinate 970,200 of NZ_CP030038.1, read as the reverse complement.
GCCAGGCCCGTTGTCGAAGATGGAAAGGCCGACCGAGCCGTCTTCGTCGATCGAAGTTTGGACGTCAATCCGGCGAATCGGCTGACCGGACTGCACAATGGCCTGGACGCTGTTGACGAGCAGGTTGATGATCACCTGTTGCAACTGAATGCGGTCGCCCAGCACCTGGGGAAGCTCGGATGCGAAGGTCGTCGACAAGGCAATTGATCTTGAATCAATGTCGTGGCGAATGAATAGCAGCGCTTCTCTTGCGACCTCATTTATATCCATGAGGCGCTTCTCCGGCTCATGCTTCGCCGCCATACCCCGGATGCGATTAATGATCTCGCTCGCGCGTCGCGCGTTCGTCACGATTCGGGACGTGAGCTGGGTGACCTTTTCGAGGTTTTGATCAGCGCGCGCCAGCCACCTCAAGCTTGTCTCGCCATTGGTCACGATGGCTGCAAGCGGCTGGTTGATTTCATGCGCGATCGAAGTTGCCAACTCTCCGAGAGTTGCGATGCGGCCCGCATGCGCGAAATCAGCTTGAAGTTTCCGAAGTTGGCGCTCTGCGTTCAACCGCTCACTGATGTCCTGGATCGTGATTAAGGTGTTGTCGAGTTGCTCGGGGGGCACAGGATATGTGACCGTGAACAGGACATCGATGAGCGAACCGTCGAACGCGCGGATCCTGGTCTCTTCTATGAGATTGCGTCGACCTTCAAAGTGAGCCACCATGACCCGCTCGGCGAGCCCCGGGGCGGCAGCAAACAGGTATCGAACGGGCTTGATCAGGTCGGCGAGAGTATGAGCCCGAAACAGTGAGACCGCATCGCGATTGACGTCCGTCACTCGAACGACGTCCTTGGCGTGCTCGACGAGGTCAGGATTTCGGCTCAAATAGGAGGCGATATCGCGGACGCCCTTTGCCTTCAATTCGTCAAAGACCTCGCCCGCGCGTCGTGAATCGACTTGCCAGAGAGCCGTCGGTAGGTACTGAATGAGCTTGCGATACCGATCCTCGCTCGCCTGCAACTCCCAGGACGTGCGGTCATCATCGATCGCGCCGTTGATCGTCACGAGCACGGTGCCTGGCGGTTTTGGCTCGGCAGAATGCCACGCCCGGATGATAGGATTGCGTATAGTGCCGCTCAGGACCATTCTGCGAGTCTCAAGGCGCGAGCGGTCCATGGCAACGTTTTCGATTAGTCCGGCCAGGATTGAGCGGCTTTCAGCCGGCCAGAATACACCGATCGACTGACCGATCATCTGCTCGTGCCCTGCATGTGCCCCGAACATGCGAACCGCGCGATCATTGGCGGCGAGAATTCGAGTTGCGGTAAGCAGTCCGTTGACCCACTCCGGATGCTGATCAAGGTCGATAGCGGCTCCGCGGCGCCTGTGCTCCGCGATTGCATCAAGCAGGGGCCGGGCCGGCGAGGCATCAAGCTCCCAAGCAGCGGCCAGAGATCCCTGCAACTCGGCATCCATGCGCAGGTATGCTGCTTCAGTGAGTGGTCCCGCATTTCGGCCAAACTCAACGATATCAAGGACGGCGCCGGTTGCGTCTCGCCGCACCACTTGCCGCACGGCGGCCGCAATCTCGACGCCGGTCAGGCTACGCCGAAAGACGATACCCTCCCATCGACCTTCGCGGAGCAGTATGTCGATGTGATCGATAACGGATTGGCCGCGCGAGCCGATTTCTGCCATGTGTCGACCGACCATTGCCATGGAAGGCCAGCCGTACAGGACTTCCGATGCGGCATTCCAGTACTGGATGACACCGTGCAGGTCGCTGACGATGATGCTTTCGGATACAAGGTCAGCCAGGTCCGTGCCGGGAGCGGAGGCCGCGAGATTTGGCTGGCCGCCTTGCGATACCTGTCGGGCGAGTTTAGTCATCTGATGGTGGATCCCGTCGGTCGTTGCGTCGCGAGCGGCCTGCGCAGTTCATTGCGTTCTGCAGGAGATGAAACAGCACCTCATCATTCACTGGCTTCGTCAGGCAGGCATAGGCACCGCCCCTCAGTGCGCGAGCCTCTATCGCCGGACTCGTGTCCGCGGTGATAAAAATGACCGGCATCGACGAGCCCAGCTCTCGCAATCGCTCCTGTAGTTCAAGCCCGCTCCGCCCGGGCATACTCACATCGGTGATCAAGCAATCGAAGCGGCCCGGCTCAAATTCGGCCATGAAAGCCTCCGCCCGGTCAAACGAGCGACACGCAACGTCCAGGACCAGGAGGAGATCGCAAAGAGCCTCTCGTACAGCTTGGTCGTCATCTACGATGGCAACTAGGGGTGTTTTGGACAAACAGATGTCTTTCGCTGGCATGGCCCGACGACCATCTGCCCATTGTTGATCGGGTTGTACCTATTCCTTGGTGTAGGCTGGGTTACCTACTTCCCTCGAAGTTCCGCAGGAAGTGCTTCCCAAATCCGGATCAATTCTCCGACTGACGTTGCTTTCAGCTTTCTTGTCCCGTTGCCGCGATGCAGCTTCACAGTGATCTCGCTTATGCCAAGATCAAAGGCGATCTGCTTGTTGAGGCGGCCCCTTGCTACCTCACCTAGGACTTCGCGTTCGCGCGGAGTCAAGGTTGCAAAGCGGGCAGCGTGTTGCGTGATGCGCCTGGCCGCGGCTCTTTGCGAGACATCCTTTTCGATCGCCGCCGCGACGGCGTCGAGGAGCGTCTGGTCTCTGACTGGCTTCGTCAGGAAGTCGACGGCTCCCGCCTTCATTGCCTGGACGCTCATGGCGATATCGCCATGACCCGTGAGGAAAATGATCGGTCTGGTGTTGCCGTTCAAGGCCAGACGCTGCTGCAGATCCAGCCCGCTTGCTCCGGGCATGCGAACATCGAGAATCAGGCAGCCGGGCCGCTCCGGAAGATCGGCACACAACAATTCCTGCGTCGAGCCAAAGCAGCACGCGTCGATGCCGACCGACAGCAAAAGCTCCCGAAGCGCGGACCGGATCTCCTCGTCGTCGTCCACGATCAAAACAAGTGGGCGGTCTGCAGTGTTGGAATTAAGAGTCATAGGTAAGCGCGTTACGTGCGAAGAAGGCTGCGAGCCCGTGGATACGGTTGCCCCAAGCATTTGGGTGGCCTCCCGATCGCTTCTGCCCCGCGGTCTTTCGCTGCCTCTTCGCAGATGCCCGTAAGGTCCATGTCATGACACGGCCATCACGGTCACTTGGCTTTTACGGCGTGTTTCTAGGACTCGCAGGGTGCCCGCGTCTTGCCCAAAGCCGTCATGTTTTGGCTCATTCCGTGCCAAACGAGGACCATGCGACCACGAGTCACGGAATCACCAGTGCTTGCGAACAGTTACCACCTGCGCTCGGGATTCCGCCGCAGTTGGTAGCAGCAGTTGATTGGGTCGACCGCATTGAGATTGCTTCCGAAGCCGTTGCGACTTTCGCGACGATGTGCCCTCACGAAAAGTTGCATCCCGGGGCGGCCGTAGACAGCCCCTTGCCGATTTCCGATAATACAGCGCAAAATTCGCATGCCAATCAGAGCCTGCAATCTAACCTTCCGGATCAATTCAAATGGCACAGGCCGGCGTCTATGGATCGAGGCTCGGACAACCCTTGCAGGCGAAGAATGCACCTTCGCTGATTGCACGTACGCTGCGCAGCGCCGAACTGGCGGTGACTGAAACCCGAAACGACGGCCCGGTGCCCGGCCTTTCCGGTTCCCTGCCCTCCGCGGACGCTTACCTCGTCAGCCTTAAATTTCGTGACTATCCGGACTGCGAGTGCTGGGAGCGAGGCCGAAGTGTCATCAAGACGAATATCCACGGCGGCGCAACCTATCTCTACGATCTGAAACGCGATCCGCGCTACGTCATCGACAAGCCGTTCCACTCCCTCTTTTTCTATCTTCCACGCTCGGCTCTTGACGACATCGCGAGGCAGGCCGGTGCACCGCGCATTGGTGAACTCGCCTATGAACCGGGTATAGGCCACGACGACGCGGTCGTCCGTAACCTCGGAGCGTCGCTCTTGGACGCTCTCCGTCGAGCGGACGAGACCAACCAGCTTTTCGTCGACCACATGTTGCACGCACTTACTGCGCACGTCGCTCAGGCCTATGGTGGGCTCCGACCTAACGCCAAGCCGATCCGCGGTGGCCTTGCTCCGTGGCAGTTAGACCGTGCTTGCGATAGGCTCGAGTCCGACCTCGCGGGAAAACTTTCACTACGGCAGATCGCGGCCGAGTTCGGTCTTTCAGTCGATCATTTTTCGCGAGCGTTTCGAATCTCCACGGGTCTGCCGCCGCATCGATGGCTGCTTCGCCAGCGAGTGAAGGCAGCCCAGCAGCTGATGACCGTTCGCGATGTGCCTCTATCCGAGGTGGCGAAATCGGCCGGGTTTGCCAATCAGAGCCACTTTACCAAGGTCTTTTCGACCATAGTCGGCGTCAGCCCGGGAGCCTGGCGGCGAGACATGCGGGGCTCATCGGACAGCGAGACCTGATCCTGATTACTTTATTGCGGCTCATCCCACGCGTCGTCAAACCGACACTCGTGATGGCGATCGCCCCAGCAGCACGTGACGTATTTTCCTGACCACCGCAAGCGACATGCGCGCGTTCTACGCACTACAGTGGTGAAGCGACCTTTCCTAAAACAGGCACGTTTTGTCTGATCCTGCTGTGCGCACAGCAGTGCTAACGCTCGTTGGAGGTTACCAAACGCCCGTCGGCGCTCGTTGCGCCCGGGCGGGCGGGTACCCGTTCCCAGGCCGGAAATGCTATTTATCTGCCGAGAGCCGTTCGCGCCCATGCGCCGCGCCAAAATCGTGCAGAGGGCCCGCAGGGACGATACCCGTGGGATTGATGGAGCGATGGCTCTGATAGTAGTGACGCTTGATATGCTCGAAATTAACGGTCGATGCGATCCCTGGCCATTGGTAGACGTCACGGACGTACGCGGAGAGGTTGGGATAGTCGGCAACAGATCGAATGTTGCACTTGAAATGGCCGAAATAGACGACGTCAAACCTGATCAGCGTCGTGAAGAGCCGGATGTCCGCCTCGGTCAAACGATCGCCGAAAAGGAAGCGGCTATCTGCCAGACGCTCTTCGAGCCAATCCAGTGTCTCGAACAGCGGACCGACAGCATCATCGTAGGCAGCTTGTGTGGTAGCAAATCCCGCCTTGTAGACACCATTGTTGAGCGTGTCATAGACACGGGCATTCACGGCATCGATCTCGTCTCGAATCTCGCTAGGATAGAAGTCGCCCAATCTCGCACCAAGGTGATCGAACGTGAAATTCATCATGCGAACGATTTCGGACGATTCGTTGCTGACGATAGTGCCTTGTTGCTTGTCCCACAGCACTGGCACAGTTGCCCGACCAGTATAGTGGCTGTTGGCCATCGTGTAGATCTGATGCAGATATTCCGCGCCGTTGACATGGTCGGGTATCACTCCCGGCCCCTTCGAGAAACTCCAGCCGCGCTCGGCCATCAGCCAATGCACAATGGATGCGGAGATCTTGTCTTCAAGACCCTTGAGCACTCGCATGATCAGTGTTCGATGGGCCCAGGGACAAGCGAGACTGACGTAAAGGTGATATCGACCAGCCTCAGCTCTGAACCCGCCAACACCGCTCGGACCAGGACTTCCATCGGCGGTAATCCAGTTGCGGAAAGCTGCGTCCTTGCGGACGAAAACGCCGCCGGTCGCGCCGGTGTCATACCAGGTGTCACGCCATTCACCTTCGACCAACAGTCCCATACCGTCCTCCTGGCGTGATCATCTCGCGGGTTCATCTCTGGTAAGAACGAGAGACAAGAGTCTTATGGCTGGCACCGGTGAGTTTGTCGAGAATGCCGATCGGCGGTGCTTGGATCGCGCCTATATCACGTATTCCAATCACTAAAAGCGGCTCCGATCGGGAGCCGCATTCTGGCGCCAAAGGCAAAGGCCAAAGCTCTAGTGCTTCTTGAAGCGTTCGATGCGCTCGCCGGGCGGATGACCAGGCCAATTGATTACGCCATTTTGCATCGACGGCGAGGCAAAGAGCCGTTCAGCGTATTCGGACACCCTCGGGCAGTCCTTCCACATCCAATCGTAACCAAGAAAGAGAAGCCGGAAGAGACTTACACCCCAGAAGATATCAGCCAGGGTAAATCCATCGGGCATCAACCACTCGTTTTTGCTTTCCAATCTTCGATCCAGTTGCACGATAGTGCTGTGCGTTGCTTCGATAATCCTCCGCATATTGGTCGGCTGCGATATGAATTCACGCCCCGCTTCTTCCTTTATGATCTTGTGCCTGTAAGCTTCGCGAAGAATGGAGTCTACCGGTAAGCCCTCCAAACGCTTTCGTACTAGTTCGATCTTCTTGTTGTGAGCCCCCTGCATTCCCGCGCGAATTTCTTCGGGGCGATCGTCGCCGTCGGGATTTGCGCCGTAGAACAAACCGGCATGTGGTATTGTGTCGACAATTGCTATTTCAGTCCAAACCCTGTTTTGCCATTGCAACGGCACCAACGCCCCTCCACTCAAGATGTCGAGATAGGCCGCAATCAGACGTGAGTCCGCGACAACTTCTCCCTTCTCATGATCGACCAGCGTGGGTACCGCCAGGGGGTCAAAGCCCTCGTTCTCAACACTTGAGCTCCCGGAATAGCCGCTAACGAATGGTCGGCTCCGCGCGATGGCAGACGCCATGCGGAGCTTCACATATTCCGCCGAATAATTTTCGCTGAACGGCGGCATAATGATCAGCTCGCTGCTGGCGAATGGAGCCCGGATCTGGAATAGCGCCACGCGAATCTTCTGAGAGCAGATCGACATAGTGAAATGAAAAAGCTCGAGTCGTGGAATTAGCGACTGGTCGCCTCTCGGCTTCGGATGCACACCGCCACTCGACACTATGCACCTCCGCTCAGGATCTCCGATTGCGGAATTCCGCGCTTGCTCCGCCAACGCGTCGACAGACGTTCTTAGATTGGTAGTCATAGCGCTTCCTGAATGTTGGGGGTCTGGCACGCACGCTTCTGCCGTGGCCAGACTAGTCGCGGACCGCTCGACTAGAAGCCGACATTTTTCGAACCAAGCGTTCAAGCTATCGGACGATGCTTCCGCCGCCGAGGGAAGGCAGGATCTCGCGACCATCGTTCCAATTCATGGAACGATGCGTCCGATAACGCCCGGCTTCCCGCCCTGCCCGCGCTGTATTTACGTCCAAGACGGCCATCGGCTGCCGCATTGACGTGGTCGGCGGCTGACTCCTCAAAACTCTGGAGCTAAGAAATGACTTGTCTCTTGGTAATTGAAGCGAGCCCACGCTTTGAACATTCGACTTCCCGCATCTTGACTGCTCAGTTTGTCGAGAAGTGGTCGCGCCTACATCCGAATGCTTCCGTCATTAGGCGCGACCTTGCGCGATCCAACCTACAATTCGTTGACCTTCCGTGGATCGGAGCCGCATTTACCCCGCCTGACCAACATTCGCCGGAATCCGCTGCGGCCTTGAAGACATCAAACACCTTGATCGAGGAACTCAAGGCTGCCGACCACATCGTCATCGGCACGCCAATGTACAATTTTTCCATACCGGCACTCCTCAAAGCTTACATCGATCAGATCGTGCGCGTCGGCGTTACGGTCTCAAACACCTATGAAGGCATGTTGAAGGGCAAAAAGGCGACCGTGATCCTCACGACGGGCGGCGACTTCTCTCCTGGAGCTCCATTCGCCTCAGCCAACGTGGCGAGCTCGTATCTCAAACAGATTCTCGGGTTTGTCGGCATTACCGACGTCAACATCGTTCTCGCCGTCAAGACTCTCACTATCGACCAAGGTGAGACAACCCTTGCGGATTTTGCCAAACGGTTCGATGCCGAAATCTCTGCGGCCGCAGCATGGCCGAGAACGGACCGTTTGGAGTCTCTGACCGTCGCTTGATCGTACACTTTGAGTGACAGATTTGATCGCTCAGGATGCTGGCCGTTCCAGAATCCTGCAAACCAAAATACATTCCGGACCAGTAACGAAACTCAGGCAGAATGGGAGCACCAACGCGATGAACGTCCAGATCACCGACAAAGACAGATTTGAACAGACACCGTATAGTATGTGGCTGCAGACAGAGATTCTGCACACGCTGCAAAGGACGGTGAGCGATCATCCAGGGGAGTACTCGTTCATCGTCAACTGTCAGGTCATGGAGCTTTATTGGGCTCTCATTGTCCGAGAACTTCAGGCCGCACAGAGCAGTCTGAGACAGAATGACCTTGCGAAGGCTCAGCAAGCCTTGCGCCGAGTGGTCGATGCACATGAACCACTCAATGCCACGTGGCGTTCTCTATCGTGGCTGACCCCGTCTGACCTGCTTCCGATGCTGGGCGCGGCTGGAGCGACGTTAGGGCGCGACACTGCTCTCCAAGGTTGGACCTACCGCCACATGGTCTATCTGTTCGGAATCAAACAAGGGGAACATTTGGAGCACTTCAAGCCGCAGCCGCGCAGATGGCAGCAACTGAATGAGGCCCTTAACGCTCCGAGCGTCTACGACGACGTGCTGGCATTCCTGCATCGTGAAAAGCTTCCCATTCCTCGAGCTCAGTTTGAGCGTGATTTCGCTCAGCCGTACAAACCTAGCCCCGAGGTCGAGCGGGCTTGGCAAATTGGGTACGATGAGCGACCCGAGATCAAGAACTTGGGTGAGACACTTGCCGATATTGCCGAGGAGTTCACGACCTGGAAATATCGCCACTTAATGCTGACCCGACGTACCTTGGGATCTCGTAAGGCCTACTTCGGCGTCTCCGGAATTGAGTGGCTGACGCCGACTCTCGAAGAGATTCCATTCCCGGAACTCTTTTCGGCCAGGACGTTCATCGGCGATCCTCCGGCGGGCTGCCCTGTGGGCAAAGCCAAGGAGTGAGCTTTCGCAACCGCCAGAGTTTTGGGAGGGAAGCAGCCGTGACGGCCGCTTCCCTCCGACCCGCGCGGATCGGCGTTCCTGCAATGGGGACTTGGTTCTTGCACGGAACCGATAGCAGGCGCGGAGTGAGCGAATGCTCATTTGGGACGCCAAGTCAAGGCCGCGCCTTGTCTTGTGGGATGCAGCAGCTTCAATTGGCCATTGCAGCCGGCGTCGGCATCGCAAGCATTCGCCGGATTGAGAGAATGACTGGTGCAACCAACGCCCAGTTCGAGACGGTCGAAAAGATCCGCCGGGCGCTCGAAGGGGCTGGCGTTGAGTTTATCGGAGAGCCTAAGCCCGGCGAGTGCCTTCGACCCAAGCAACTAGGCCATCGCTTATTTCGATGCGCAGAAACATCGATCATCCGCCGGCGGCCAGCCGGACCTAACTAATTGCATTGCTGCAGCTGAGCTCGATGACCAGCCTCTGGAACTGCACCGCGGCATTAATGACATCGCGATCCCTTCCTCTGCGGCCCACGATCTGCAGGCCCGCCGGCAGGACACCGGCTCTTCGCGGCAAGGGCAGAGTCACGACAGGATATCCAACGAGGTTGAAGGGTGCCGTGTAGGTCATGAGCGCTTTGCGGACGTCGCCGCTCCATGCTCCAATCCGGACATCGTCCGCTCCTACCAGGGGTGCAGTACAGGGGCACGTAGGCAAGATGAGAAGCTCAATTTGCTCAAAAAGGGATGCAATCTTCGACGAGAACCGCCGCCTTGCCTCTTGGGCTCGTGCGAAATCGTCGATGCTGAGCATGCGCGCACGCTCGAGCCTGGCCACTGTCTCTCTACCGTAGCTTTGGCGAATTAGCTCTGAGGAGTTGCGCGAAAAATGTATCATACCTCCCTCGGCCAGCACCAGGTTGGCAAAGATCGAGTAAGCCTCATCTAGGCGTGTCTCGATCTCCATTAGGTTATGATCATGACGCAACCCTTCAACGACCGTCGAAAGGTCGCTCCAAATGGCCGCGTCGACCGGAACATCGCTTGGCACTTTAAGTACGCCAATCGTTCGCTTCACGTTGGCGTCACGCCAGGAGTCATCTGGCGTTACGTTCATGCCCAAAGCACCGGCAAGAACGATGAGATCCTCGGCCGTTTGGCAAATCAGGCCCACATGGTCCAGCGTTGGAGCGAGTGGAAATACTCCATCGGGTGAGAGAACGCCGTACGTCGGCTTTAGTCCAACTACCCCGCAAAGTGCGGCCGGAATTCGAACCGAACCTCCTGTATCCGTGCCAATAGCGACCGGAACCACTCCGTAAGCAACTGCTGCGGCCGAGCCACCGCTCGATCCTCCCGGAATTCGCGCGGAATCGTTTGGATTGAGCGTATTGCCAAACGCTTCGCTCGATGTAGTGACGCCCCAGGCAAATTCGTGTGTGGTCGTCTTTCCAAGGATGATTGCACCGGCATTGCGCAGATCACGAACCACCCGGGCGTCGGCTCTCGGAACGTTACCGATGTAAGCGGCCGATCCATACCGGGTCTCAACACCAGCGGTATCGATGATGTCCTTGACGACGATCGGAATGCCCTCAAGAGCTCTTGCCGAACCTTCTGCGTATCGCCAGTCGCTCTCGGTTGCGAGAGCCAACACGCTTTCATCGATCGCCGCAAAGGCATTCAACTCAGCTGCACAACGTTTTGCCTTTTCAAGTGCTACTTGCACAAGTTGACGCGATGTTGTCGCGCCCGACTGAAGCTCAACTAGCATCTCGGCCACGGATGGCGACGTCATCCTGGCTCACCACAGGCTTCGTAACAGGGCTTCAAGTTTTCGATCAGCGTCTTCTCCAAGATCGGCGACTTCGCTCTGATAATTCGCTCGCAGAAGATCAGTGATCTCCGGAAGCGCCGACAGTCCTATCTCAAACGATCGCAGCCGATTTGGTAACCCGAGGTGCGCCACTAGACTCTCTATTCTGGCGGCGAGTGCCGCCCCTGGATTAGGTTCTCCTGGCAAATTGAACACCCGAAGTTTATTGCCATACCGCGCTTCACAATTTCGGATGACAGGCGCAAGCGTTATGCATGACGTGACGCTATGCGGAAATCCAAACGTCCCACCCAAGATATGTCCGATTCGATGACTGAGCCCGTAGATGACGGATGCCGGATAGAAATAGCATTGCCACGCGGCCAACTGCAGCTGAAGCAGAGCGTCCGGGTGAACCGCTCCTCGTTGAACGGCCTCGCCGGTTTCCAGATCGGTTGGCCACTGCTCCAGCACGTCAAAAAATCTACTCGCCCCTGCCGCAGCCATGATGGCGTGTGGGTGGTCGACGTCGACTAGTCGCATGCCTTCGATGGCATGATCCAGCCCCTTGACGGCAGACGACAAGAGCAACGCCCGGGGAGTGTTGATGAGCAAGCTCGGATCCATCAGCACAATCTTCGGAACTGTGTCGCGCTCGGCGTAGCTCCTCTTGAACGGTCGCGCCCCCGACGTTTCCGTGACACCGAAATAGTGAGAGAACTCGGATCCAGAGAGAGTTGTCGGCAGAGCGACTATCGGGAGATGGCGCCCCTGACGAAGTGAATGAAAATGAGAAACGGCCTTGGCGGCATCCAAAACCGAGCCGCCTCCATAGGCGACGATCGAGCGGGCGCCCGCTAGGATGCAGCGGTCAAGCGCACTTTCGATCGCTGTATCGGGCGCATGAGGCGGAAAATCGGAGATGATTCCTGAGACGTCGTGAAGATGCGGAAGAATGAGCCGATCGGTTGAGCGCAGCAGCGGCTCAACCGTAAAAATCATTGGCCGCTCGAGGCCGTCGTGAGCCAGCTCCCGGAGGGCCGCATCGACGATACCCATCCCCCACCGCAGGGTTTCCTGCGGTAAGCACCGCAGGATCCCCCCGCTAATTACACGTTCGGAGCGAGGCGCGGCTGGCTTCAGCACGGTGCCGGCTCCTTCAATTCCGAGGAAGCGGTACAGGAGCTGGGCGCAACGCCATATTGCGCTCTATCTCGATGCGGCGATCTTCCAAATCCGGCGCCAAGCAAAGCTTGGTCCCGAGCTCTTCAGCGGGTTCATCGATCGTCAGTTGGGTTGGCGTGGAAAGGGCGCAAATGTGCCCATCCGGATCCCGGAAGTAGAACAGCTTGCTGTAGAGGCAGTCATAAACGTCCGACACCTTCACGTCAGCCCGTTTTAGGCGTTGGTGCTCATGCGCAAGAGCCGCGTCGTTCTCCACTTCCAAGGAAAAGTGATGCGATAATCCTGTGCCCAAATGTCCGGCGGAATACCCAGGCAGCCCAAAGAAGGTCAAGACCGAGCCAGGCGAGAGGTCATCGTCGCAGGCGTAGTAATAGTGCGTACCTCCGCGCTCATCCAAATAGTCGGTCTTTTTGATCAATCGAAGCCCGACCGTTTCGACGAAGAACTTTTCGGTTCGCTCGGCGTTCGAGGAGATCGACGTGATGTGGTGAAAACCGCGCAGCGCAAAGTCATCCGTAATCGACGGGACGGCACGGGGCCAAGTTTCGGCTGCCGTCAACACCTCGTCGCGACCCCCAATAAGGTTCTCCTTCGGCTGAGACCGGAAGCCAGACCCGAGAACCGCTTCATCGTGCCCGAACCCAGGTTCGGTGGTCGCGATTTCGATGATCGCGCCATCGGGGTCGCGGAGGTAGATCGCATGAAAGTAGTTACGGTTGTAGGGCCCCGTAACGTGGATACCCTGGTCGGTGAGTCTCCGCTTCCATTTCAAGAGGCCGTTTCTTGTAGGAACGTGAAGAGCCAGATGATGGTTTGTACCGGCCCCCCAACGCCCCTTTGGGTCTCCAACCCGCGGCGACGTAACGCCAGCGACGGCCGTCTTTGGATCCACGAATCCAGTTTGCGGCATCATGTAGAAAATCGGATTCCACTCGATGTAGCTGATCGTGTGACCGCGCTTCGTCTCGCCCTTGAATCCCTGAAATCCAAAAGTAATGACTGGCAATCGCGAGTCCAAATGATGGACAGTCCGCTTCACGACTGGCAGGCCAAGAAGTGTTGAATAGAAGTGCTCAATCCTGCCGAGATTTGCGGCCACAAATACCTGGTTGTTGACGCCGCCGATAGTCATGTTGTTCATCTTAAACCCTCGCGATCACAGGCCGCTGAAGCGGCGTCTCTACCCATCGCGAAGGATGGCAGCGCTACTGAGGGATATGAAGATACTCAGCGAAGGACGTAGCGTTCAATTTGTTGGACGGAGAGGCAAATCCTCAGGTCGATCGCTTGCTCGACGCTTTGACGTGCACGTCTTCCGCCGGCGCAGGCTCGAATGCGGTCACGCGCGGTATCTCCGACGCCAGGAAATCGACCAAGGCCCTGACCGCAGGAAGAAGGCCCCGCTTATATGGGATAAGGGCCGAGACGCGCGCGTCTGCCGCAATCCAACGCGGCAATATCTGCTTCAGCTTTCCCGCAGCAATTTCGTCTCGGCAAATGTAACCTGGCAATGCGGCGATGCCCAGATTGGCGCATGCTGATTCCTTCAGCGCAACAAGGTTGTTGCTCTGAAAGCGAGGTGCTGTCTGCACGATGCACCTGCGGCCGTTGGGGCCCGTCAATACCAGATTCGATGAGCTCGTCCTCGCTATCGAGATAGTATCGTGTTGGGCAATTTCCTCAGGGGTGGCGGGGGCACCCCTGGCGTCCAAATATCCAGGTCCGGCGAACAAGTACCACGGCGCGCGCGCGATGGCCCGCTGGACCAGTGATGAATTCTGCAACGGCGAGGTATGGCCCCGCAAAGCCAGGTCGAAGCCGTCGGCGACGATATCGACGAGGGCATCCGTAGTAATCTCGACGATCTGAACTTTCGGATACTTCTTGAGAAATATCGGTATCAGGTCCTTCAATGCGAACTGAGCGATTTCGACGGCCGTCGTCATTCTGATGACGCCGCTGGGCTCGGTTGCCCTCTGGCGCACCGCCTCCTCCGCGACCTCGGCCGTCTGCAGCAATGTCTGAGCGTAATGATAGAACTGCGTCCCCACTTCGGTCATACCGAAACGACGCGATGTTCTGTTGAGTAACGTTACGCCCAAAGTGCCCTCGAGTTCTCTTATCCGATGGCTCAAGGTGGATTTCGGCAAGCCCAACGATCTACTCGCAGAGGTAAAGCCCCCTCTGTCAACAACCTGGACAAAATAGAAGACATCCTTGAGATCAAGCATGACGCAAGCTGATTGATGTGTACCTCAGGCTGACAAAAGACACGGCTCGCACTTTTAGATGTACAGTTCGATTTAAGCTATTCTAGACACCCGCCGTTCTGACCTCAACAGGCACACCCCTTGCTTGTCTCTCGACACCAGTGGCTCGTATTCTGTCTCGAACTCGATGCCCATCGGAGTAAGCCATTCGCCGGAGTAAGCCATGTTTCGTCTTTACGATAGCCTGCTATCTGGAAACTGTTGGAAGGTCCGAATTCTGCTTTCTCAGCTGAACCTCAAGTACGAGAGAATTACTCTGGACTTGGTCCGAGGCGATACTCAACAACCGGATTTCGAAAGAATTAGCCGGTTCTCGAGAGTCCCGACATTAGTGTTGGAGGATGGTCGCCCCATCGTGGAGTCCGGCGCCATCTTGATGCATTTGGCAGAAGGAACGCGTTTTCTTCCTGGCGACCGGCATGCGCGCACGGAGGTGCTCAGCTGGCTGTTTTTCGAACAAGCCGATCTTCAAAAGGCCATCGCATATCCACGTGTTTACAATCTTCGCGGCCAGGCATCCCAGATGGCAGGCGAAATCGCCTACCGGCAAAAGGACGGATACAGCGCTTTACAAAAACTCGAGGACTGGATTGGAAATCGAGACTGGCTAGTGGGTAATGGCTACACGATAGCCGACACTGCAGTCTTCGCCTACGTGTCCCTGGCTGCAGAGGGCGGATACCAGATGGAGCGATACCCCGGAATTCTCAGATGGTTGGACGACGTACGATCGATCGATGGCTGGGTACCGCTTATCGAAGGGACGGCCCCTTCAAGATAATCCGTACCCAGCACAGGGATGTCTAGACGTCGAGGAACGTTGCGAACTTCTCCGGCCCGAACTTATCAAGCGCCATGTTGTTCTCGGGAAGGCCGTTGTCTGCGTAGCCAATACACATGCCGCACACGACCATATCGCTTTCAGGAATGCCAAGCTCCTTACGCAGCACTTGATATTGCAACGACCAAATCTGTTGAGGAAGCGTATCAAGTCCTCGGCCCTGAGCCGCCAACATTACCGTTTGGAGGAAGGCGCCGTAGCAGATGAAGCTTGCGGGGACCAGTTTCCGGTCCATCGTGAAAATGAGACCGACTGGCGCGCCAAAGAACATAAACTGTCTCGCTACATCGCGGCGGCGGCTTTCCTTGTCGCTTCTTTCTACCCCCTGCGCGTCTCCTAGTTGACCACGAAACTTGGTGAAGACCGACAAATGGGGCTCGTGAAGTGGTTCCGGAAAAAATGGATATTCCGGAGTCAGTTTGTCATGGTTGTCATTGAAATTCTTCACCGCTGCAGCAACTACGCGCTCGCGGGCCTTCCCGGTCAATACGTAGCATTTCCACGGTTGAGTGTTGCTCGAACTAGGGGCGAACCTAGCGATCGAGAGGATGTCCTTAACAACTTCGGTTGGAACGGATTTGTCTGTAAAGCCACGTTTCGCCCGACGACATTTGATGAGTTCATCAATGTAAAAGGGGCTCTCATCATCCTTCTGCACGTGCCGCTGAAGCTCTAGTGTCATTGCATCCCCCGAATCCTTTGAACCAAGACCGCATGGCCGTATGACCCATCTTCGGAGTTCAGCTGCCATCTAGGGAAGTAGCAGATCTTCGAACTTATCGTTCAACAAATTCGAACGATGCGGCACCCCGGTCCTAGGCTGCTTCTTGCGCCTGGTCGCGCCTCGGAGGTTTTTCGTTGCTACTAAGGCTAGCCCGCCAGGACTGGTATAGACCCTAACTAAGCCGCCAATTGGCACTCCTGCTCGATCAGCTGTTGGTCGCCACTCGAAGCTCTCTTTAGGAAGCGCGCCAGGGCGGCCTTTCGCGAATCGCGATCCAACGCGTAGGCAGTCTGCTTGAACTCGATGCCATCGAGGAGCCCTTGGATGTAGCCGGAGATCGTGTCCGCAGCCATGATGAGGGCCGTGTCAAGTGTATGGATGTACTTGCTCGTTACCGAGCCCTTGGCATGGCCAACCAGCGCCGCGATCGTCACCTCGGTAAAGCCGAGATCGTTGGCGATGCTCGCGAAGCTGTGGCGCAAACCGAGGTGACATAGGTCCCTGTAGCCCATGATCCGCAGCGTTGCCGGACACTGGCACGCCATCGGCATGGCGGTCCAGCATATAGCGGATCAGCGTCGCGCGATCGGCGCTTTCGGCGTCGGTCTTGCGCCAAGCGCAACCGAGCAGTCCTCCGAAGTCTCTAGGACGAGGCAGGTGTTTCGCTAGGCATCGTTGGAATGACGGATCCACATGACAAGACCCTTCTTTGACCTCGCGGGATTTCGAGCCAGAGCCGGGTTCGACTCCCGTCGGGTGAATTGTGGAGTCTGGAACGGCACAGGCGTGCCCGCTACCGGAAGCCTGCTATTTTATTTTTGTCGGCGAATACCGCGCGTCATCCTGCTGGTATTTGTGCTGGTATCGGCAGCAATTGACGACAAAAGTCGCTTCAAATTCAAATGGTTATGGCTCTAGGCAGTTAGAGGCCAGGGGCACCACGCTTCGCCCTTCGGGCTACGCGTGGCGCGGCCATGCGAAGCCCGAAGAAGGGCGAAGCGTGTCCGGCGAAGCCTCTTGGCGAAGGCGGACTGGCTCGGCAAGCTCCGCTTCCCTCCCTAGCCATCTCCCCATGTCCCCTGTATAAACCGTCAGCTTCTTCCGTCACTCGAAGGAGCTCACATGAACGACCTGCACGCGTGGCTTTCGCAGCAACACCACGGCTTGCGGACCTTCCAGACCTTTCAGCAAAAGCTCGAGACGCTCGGCAGGGACAATCCCGCCCAGCGCGGTCTGTGCCGTCTGTTGAGCGGCCTCGTCGGCAGCTATGTCGAGGCCTTTGACGAGGCCCCGCTGCCGGTCGACGTCGCCGATCGTGCTTACCGGCGCCTGCTGACGCTGGTCGGCAGCCTCGATCCGCACGGAAACGCCGACCGCCGCCTCGCCGACATCAACCGCGTGGCGATCTGCAACTTGTGGCGGTGACTGGCACGACGAGCTGGCACAGATCGACTTTCAAACGACGGGACACGCCAGTACAGCCTCGCGACGCATCACGCCCGAGTCTTGTGCTTCTCTCGACGCCCCTTCGTTGGAAGGGCGCAGGGAAGACCGGGCGCCGGCTGGCACCCGCGGTCCGCTGTGCGCAAATTGCGCGAAGACAGATGCACAGCGGCATACAGGGCAGCCTGGACATCCCGGCCTTCCCTGCGCAGTGGTTTGACGGCTTATGGCGCGCTCTCCCCGGGGAGCGATGCACTATTGCCCCCGTCGCCTTGCAGATGACTGATGCGCGCGCCCGGTCGGGCCGCACGCACCACCGCAAGCCTTGACGCACAGACCCCGGGCGTCAGGACCACACGCTTTTGCCGTACGCTCGAATCGCACCGGTCGTGTGCGCGCCGCTCAACGGCTCACGGGCCAAACCCGCCCTGCGATTGCATGCGCGCCGATGCGCTCCACGCCCACCGCCACCCGGCCCGCGTATCGTGACGATCGCGAAACGCCCCTATCCTTGGGCCGGGGTGAGGGACACATACGATATTTCCGAATTTCGGTCAATCGGAATTTTTGATGCCATACCCTTGACTTTCTGCCTCGAGCACGGGAAAGCGGCGCCTGATCGACCGTCGCGCAACCGATTGACGTTGCGCGGAACGCCGCCAAGCGTTCGACTTCGCCGGGCTAAGACCTATATCCTCTGGCAGTGATGTTGATGCAGCGGGACAGCTTCGATGGCCAGGAGACGCACGACGGATACGGACGCCGACGACCTGCCCCGCTATTTCGTCTGGGTCCGGGGCCTCGAGGGACCCGAGCCACAAAAATGGATGGCGATGGATTTCGGTATCGGTGACTGGAAGCGGCCGCTCGTGCTGGCCTATATGGAACTGCCGGAGGACGAGCGACACCTGCCGCTTGCCATGCTGGCGCGTCGCTATCCGCCGCCACGGGTCGACCTGTCGTAGGCCGGGGCAGCGCCAGGATACATGATCGCGCTTGCTCCCTAAGGGCGTCCTGATCCAGGATGCACCTTTATGTCCGTGACGCAATCATTGATTGAACCCGGAGCATGCGGCCTGAAACGGGCTTGAACCTTCTCCGGTCGCATTGTCGGAGGAGCCCATGCCGCACAATGACGGTGCGCCGAACGGCGATCCCATTGGACATCACGAGGCGCCCGTCGGCTCGAATGCGGGCGCGGCCACAGCCCCATCGCGGCGCAAGTTGGTGCTGTTTGCCGACGGGACGGGCAACGCCTTCACCGCGCAGGAGTCCAGCGTCTGGCGACTCTATGAGGCGCTCGACCACACCGAACCGGACCAGATCGCCTACTATATCAAGGGCGTCGGGACCGCCGGGTGGGCCCCGCTTGCTGCGCTCGACGGTGCCACCGGCATCGGCGTGCCCTCCAACGTCCGAAAACTCTATCGCTTCCTGTGCTGGAATTGGCGGGAGGGCGACGAGATCTACATCTTCGGCTTCAGCCGCGGCGCCTTCACCGCGCGCACGCTGGCGGCGCTGATCGCGAGCCAGGGGCTGGTGCCGGCGGAGATCAAGGGCGAGCCGCTGTCGCATGCCGAGATGGGACGCAACGCCATGGCGGCGTGGCGGGCCTACCGCCGCGGTACCGTGCCGTTGCAGAAGAGCCTGCCGACGATCTGGATCGCGCGCCTCATCCGCGATGCCCTGCTCTACCTCTATCATGCGATCTGCCGGCACCGCGCTTACGCCGATGTCCGCGCCGCGATGAACGGCCGCAAGGACGTCAACATCGAATTCCTTGGCCTGTTCGACACGGTCGAAGCTTTCGGCGTCCCGATCGAGGAGCTGCGTGTTGCGATCGATTGGGCGATCTGGCCAATCTCGTTCCGCAATCACCGGCCCGCGCACAAGGTGAAGCACATCTGCCACGCGCTGGCGCTGGATGACGAGCGCACAACCTTTCATCCACTGCGGATCGACCATAGCCGTTTGGCGGCCGGCCAGACCGTCGAGGAGGTGTGGTTCGCAGGCGTCCATTCCGACATCGGCGGCGGCTATCCGGAATCCACCCTGTCCTTCGTGCCGCTGGTCTGGATGATCGAGCAGCTCGGTGGGCAGCTTCGTTTCCAGAATGGATCCATCGAGCATTTCCAGGCCTATCAGTCGGCGATCGGACCTCGCCATGATTCACGCAGCGGCGCGGCGGTGCTGTACCGATACGATCCTCGTCCGATCCTCGGTGGCAGGGAGAATGGCGGCCCGCCTGTGGTGCACTTCGCGGTGGTCGAGCGGATGTTGTTCGGCTGCGACGACTACGCGCCGATCATGCTTCCTGCGAATGCACGCGTGCTGATGCCGGACGGAAGCATCCAGGAGCTCACCGACGGCGGCACGCACAAGGCAATGCAGGAGGCTTATCTCAAGAAGGCGAAGAGCCTGGCGAGCAAGGAGGGGGCCGGCGCCTTCACCGCCATGGCAGCGCCCGACGCCGAGATGGTCAATCTCGCGCACGGCGCGGTGTGGTGGCGACGCATCGCCTATTTCTCGCTCCTCGCCATGGCGGGCGTGATCGTCGCCTGGCCGTGGATCGCGCGCAAGATCGTCGAACTGTCGGTGGATAACGGCCTGCGCGATACTCTCGTGCTGCGGATCATCACCGACATCGACTGGGGTCTCGGCGCCTTGGTCGGGTCCATCGCCAACACGCTCAGGAACGTCTTGCCGTCCTATGCCGGACCATGGCTCGACATCGCGCTTTACTATCCCTTCCTGACCTCGCTCGTCGTGCTGCTTGCGTGGGGCGTCTGGCATGTGAACTCCCGGCTGCGCGATGGCATCCAGGAGCGCGCGCGGCTCGCATGGTACCGGCCGGACCGCAAGGCAAGCGTGAAGAACCTCAGCAGACTGAACTTCTTGTTCAAATTCGGCGGCTTCATGCAGAGAAATGCCGGCTGGATACGTTTCCCGTTCGCCAAGTTCGTGATTCCGGTCGTCTCCATCATCGCGATCTATGGCTCGGGTCTTCTGATCGGCTCAAGCAGCTTCTTCACCTGGCGCGTCGCGACGGGACAGGTTTGCGAGAGCCCGGAAACAAAAGCGGAAAGGGAAACGAGAGCGGGGACAAAGGTGCCGGCGAATATCGCGCCGGCCCAGCCGGTAGGCGACGACGCCGTGCAGGCGCCCGAGCCATTCAAGGTCGACCAGTTCTGCTGGGCGAGCAGACTCGCGGTCGAGAAGGGCCGCAAATACCGCGTCTGGATCGATATGGAAGACCCCTGGTTCGACCGCACGATCATGACCGGCGTCAATGGATTCCAGACCTACGAAATCCATCACTACTTCGCCTTGCCGCTTCGACGGCTGTTCGGCGCGAACTGGTTTCAGCCGCTGGTGCGCGTCGGCGAGAAGGGCTTGAACGACCAACCGCTGCAAGCCGTGAATGCGATGTCCTCCGACGAGCTGCCCCGCAGGATGAATCCGACCCTCCCCGCGGAAAAGGACAACGACAAGTCGAAGAACAGATATCCCGTCCATCTCGAAGATGCGACGGAGCTGCCGGATCCCGCCGACACGGAGAAGCTGAAGAAACTGAAGAGCGACGTGGCCGGGATGAGCACATTCGATGCGCTTCCGAAGAGCGATACGGCCCGCAAGGTCTGGGACGCACAGAAGCTGGCAGACCGGATGGTTGCCGAGTTCGTGGCGCCGGACTCCGGTGAGCTGTTCTTCTACGTCAACGACGCCGTGCAGATCTTTCCGGGCTTCCTGCGATGGATGCTCCCGACAAGATACGCCGCCTATTTCGGACCGGACGACCAGTACTACAGGAACAACAGTGGCACGGCGCGGATGACGGTGCAGCGGCTACCGACCCCCGACAAGCCGGCGTCCTCGCCGGCGAACAAATAGAGCCATGACCGGCGTGATCCGCCGCGCTCCGAAAGACTTGCCGCCCCCATGATTATGGGTGTCGCGGCATCCGCGCTGCGGTTAAACTTGCCTCGCGCCGCGGGGGACACGCGGGTCGCGGGACGATGATCATGACCGAACAGGGCGAGACCGGTGAGGCCATCACCATCCTCCTCGTCGAGGACGACGCGCCGACCTGCTGGCGGCTCCAGGATGCGCTGGTCAAGGCCGGTTACGAGGTGCGTAGCGCCGGCACGCTCGCGGAGGCGCGGCAGGCCCTGAGCGGCGGCGCGCCGCGCGTGCTGCTGACCGACCTGCGGCTGCCCGACGGCCACGGCGTCGAGCTGATCCGCGAGATGAGGCGGCGCTTTCCCGACACCGAGATCATGGTGATCTCCGCGCTCGGCGACGAGGAGAGCGTGATCTCCGCGATCACGGTCGGCGCCACCGGCTATCTGCTCAAGGACGCCTTCCCCACCGACATCGCCACCACCGTGCGCGACCTGGTCGCCGGCCATTCGCCGATCTCGGCCTCGATCGCCCGTTTCATCGTGCGCAGAACGCAAGGCGTCGCACAGAATTCGGCCGAGCCGCCGCCCGGCCCCGCGCTCAACACGGCAAGACTGACCCCGCGCGAGATCGACATCCTGTGGGGCATCGCGAAGGGCTTCAGCTATGCCGAGATCGCGAGCCATCTCGGCCTGTCCAGGCAGACCGTGCCCGGCCACATCAAGAACATCTATCGCAAGCTCGAAGTGCACACGCGCAGCGAAGCGGTGTTCGAGGCGGTGCAGCAGGGCCTGATCAAGCTGTGAGCGAGATCGCGGCCAAAGCACCGACGGAGGCACCAGCCAAACCCGCGCGGCGCCGTCTGCTGGCCTCACGCCTCGTGCCCTATCTGCTGTTCCAGGCGCTGATCGTGATCGCCACCATTCTCGGCTTGCGGCTGCTTCAACCGAGCGACCCCGAGGATTTTGCGCTCAGCGGATTCACGCTGCAGGAGGACGGCGTCACGCGCCCCGTGACGCTGCCGCATTTCACGTCGTCGCGCTACTCCCTGGCCGACCCGCCATTCTACACCGGCGCCTTCACCTTCCAGAGCGGCGATGCGGCCTCGGGCTGGTCGGTGTTCCTGCCGCGCTTCAGCAACGCGGTCGAGGTCGCCGTCAACGGCGTCGTCGTGCTCGACTCCCGGCGCGATGCCAACGCCAACCGGCCCGACCGCAACACGCCGCAGATCGCGCTCATCCCCGCTTCGCTGCTGCGCGAGGGCGGCAACGAGATCACGGTGCGGCTGTTCGTGTGGGGGCCGCTCAAAGGCTTCCTCGACACCGTCTATGTCGGACCGGATGCGGCCTTGCGCCCTGCCTACGAGACACGCACGCTGCTGTTCGTCACGCTGCCGGTGGTGTTCTCCGCCTGGCAGGCGATCCTGGCCGTCATCCTCGCGATCATGTGGCTGATGCGGCGCCGCGAGCCGGTCTATGGCGTGCTGGCGGTGGCGATGGTGCTCGGCGTGGTGCAGGCGTTCGCGCAGGCGCCGGTGCCGCCAGCCAACGCATCCCGGCTCGCCGCGGTGCTGCTGGCGTCCGCGCCGATCGAGAGCGCGCTGGTCGTCGTGTTCGGCGTGCTGTTCTTCGGCTGGCGCTGGCCGCGCTACGGCACGCTGCTGTTCGTGCCCGGCATCCTCGTGTTCGTGGTCGGGCTGATCGGCGGCCCGCCGCTGCCGCGGATCCTCTTCCTGGTACTCGGCATTCCCACCGTCGGGCTCTGCCTGTTCCTGATGGCCTGCGTCACGGCTGCCGCGGTGGTACGGCGGCAGGACGCGGCGAGCTTCATGATCGGCTGCGCGGTGACCATCGTGCTGGTCTGCTGGATCCAGGACATGCTTACGGTGCTCGAGATCGAGACCAACGATCGCATCTTCGTCTCGCGTCTGTCCTATTCGGCGATGCTGGTCGCGATCGGCGCCGGGCTGACCTGGCGCTTTGCCCGCGCGTTGAACCAGGTCGACAGCTTTGCCGGGCAGCTCGTGACGCGCGTGCGCGAAGCCGAGGAACGGCTGAAGGCGAGCTTCGCCCGCGAAGAGGAGCGCGCCCGCGCCGCCGCGCTCGCCAACGAGCGCACGCGCCTGATGCGGGACCTGCATGACGGCCTCGGCGGGCAGCTCGTGAGCATCGTCGCATTGTCCGAGCGCGGCAGTGAGGGCGCGACCATCACGGACGCGGCCCGCGCGGCGCTGAAGGACCTGCGCCTCGTCATCGACTCCATGGACGACATCGGCGGCGACCTGATGCTCGCGCTCGGCTCCTGGCGCGAGCGCGCGACCGCGCAATTGCGGCCGCACGACATCGCTCTCGACTGGCGCGTGGCGACGCCGCAGGGCCTGCCGCTGCATCCCGAGCTGAGGCCATGGCACGTCATCCAGATCGTGCGCATCCTCGACGAGGCCGTGACCAACGCGGCCAAGCACGCACAGGCCCGCCACGTCGCGGTCACCATCGAGACGCATGACGGCGGCCTGGGGCCTTACGGCGTGATCAGCGTCACGGATGACGGCCGTGGCCTTGCGATGGCCGGCAATTGCGATGCCGCGGCCGCAGGCCAGACCGCCCGTGGCCTGCGCAACATGAGAAGCCGTGCCGCGCGCTGCGACGCGGTGCTCGACCTGAGCTCGGATGCCACCGGCACGCGCGTGCGGCTGCAATTGCCGCAGCGCTTTCCCGACAGCGACATGGCTGCGGGCTGAAAAGCCCCCTCTCCGGACGTGTGGGGCGCACGGAGAGAGGGGACGGGCCGGGTGATTGCCTGCGGAGGACGGGGGGTGTTCGTCCGCAGGCTCCGTTGGCCCGAAGCAATGCAATCAAATCAATCGAATGAAATATCAGCGCACGCCGACGCGATTGACCGGACCGCCGCGATTCATCGGCGTACCTGCGCGCACGCCGACGCCGGGCGCGCCGACACCGGGGGTCGCCACCGCAGCCCGCGCAACCGGAGCTCCCGGCGCGACCACCACCGCCGCAGTCGGCCGCACCACGCAGCCCTTGGGCACCCCGACGGTCTTGCAATAGACCACCGCCTGCGCCGGGCTCGTGCCCAGCGACACCACCGCCGCGCCCGCCAGGGCCATGATCGTCAGCCCGGCGCTCAGCGCTCCAGCTCTCTTCGACATCTTGTTCTCCTGCTTCCCGTTCGGCGTCCCGATGCAATCACCGGGTTTCGCAGCCGAGGTGCAGCCTGAATGGCAAAAGTCGGCGCTGGGATACATGCCATGAAGATGGGGGTACGGCGGGCGGGACACAGAGCCGGTGCCATGAACATGGCATGGACCCACGGCTGGGCTTCGCGAGATGGTCCGGCCCGCCTGATCCCGGTCGGGACCAACCACGATTCCAAAGAGGTGCCTTATGAAAATTTCGGTTCTTGCCGCGCTGCTGCTCACCGCTGCCGCCCTGCCGGCTGCTGCACAGTCCGGCCCATCGATCCAGGAGCAAATGGCCTGCCGCGGCGACGCCAGCAAATTCTGCGCCGAACATGTCGGCAAGCCGCCGCAGATGAATGCCTGCCTGCGCGAGAACAAGTCGAAGCTCTCGGACTCCTGCCGCAAGGTCGTTGAATCCCGTGGCGGCTAGTCTTTCGTCCCTCTCCCCATTGGAGAAGACCGCGAGGGCGGCGCTCTGCCGCCCTCTCGAGAGACAGCTTCGGCATTGGGAGAGGCCTCAGCGCACGCCTCGTCCTTCGCGACGGCGCTTACGCGCCTCCTCAGGATGAGGCTCCTCATCCTGCGGAGCCCGCCTTGAAGCGGGCGTCTCGAAGGATGGCCGCAGGGAGGAGCCTTCAACTGAAGGCGCCGCTACTCCTGCATCATCTCGCCGCTGCCGCCGAACTCGGCCGGAAAATCCTTCAGCTTGGGCAGGCCGTCGCGCATCGGCAGCACGGTCTCGGCATAGTTGACGTGGACGCCGGGCGCGAACGCGAGCGTCGGGATGGTGGCGGCGAAGACGTCGACCAGACCGAGCGGCGGATGGTTGGTCATGAGATGGCCACCGCACTTCCTGCAATATTTGCGCTGGCTGAGCGGCGTCTTGACGAAGGTCTCGACGTTCTGAGCGCCTTCGGTGATGCGCACTGCCTCGGGCTTCCACAGGCTGAAGGCGTTGACCGGACCGCCCGACCAGGAGCGGCAGGAGCGGCAATGGCAATAGCCCATCGCCTCCGGTGCACCCGTGACCTCGACCGTGACCGCGCCACAGAAGCAGTTTCCGACATGTTTCATTTGGGCGTCTCCGTTCTTTTTTTGGGATCATCATTGCGCGTCGGCGCCCCGCGCGTCCTCCTTGCGGTGGACGCGCGGGGCGAGGCCGAGACTATACCGACCGGCGCCAGGGGATAAGCATGGAGACGCGTTGCCTGTACTGCCGATACTCTTCGCCGAAGAGATCGACGAGATCGTTCTCCTCGAGCGCGATGCCGACAAAGATGTAGAGCGTGGTCACGGCCGCGAACAGCAGGTGGCCCACGGTCATGGTCGGCGCCGCCCAGAACGCGATGATGAAGCCGAGATAGATCGGATGGCGAACGAACTTGTAGAGCAGCGGCGTCTTGAAGCGCGGCGGCGCCGTCTCCTTGCCGGCGAGATGGTCGGTCACCTGATGCAGTCCGAACAGCTCGAAATGGTTGATCATGAAGGTCGAGGTGAACACCAGCACCCAGCCGGCGAAGGACAGCGTGACCAGCGTCACGGCAACATCCGGATTCTCGACGTTCCATATGACCGACGGCAGCGGGCGCCATTGCCAGAACAGGAGCAGCAATGACAGGCTCGCGAACAGAACATAGGTCGAGCGCTCAACCGGCTTGGGCACGAATTGCGTCCACCAGGCCTTGAACTGCCTGCGTGCCATCACGCTGTGCTGAAGGGCGAACAGCGTCATCAGGAGGAGATTGATGATGAGGGCCTCGACCGTCGACGAGTCGCTTCCGGTGTCGATGGTCTTGGGCACCATCACCCCCATGACGAAACCGATGGCGTAGAGAATGGTGAGGAAAAACACGAGATATGCCGCAATTCCGTACAGAAAGGCGATGAACTTGAAAATGCGAGAGCCCGTCACCTCCGGGCCGATGGAATGAACCTGTTGATCAAGTTGGGTCATGAAATGCTCCGTTGTGCCGAGATATCGACACTGTTTGGTCTCCGCACCATGCCGGATCGGACTTCCCAAGACTTTCGCGGACAGTTGATTTTCGCCTGAGACGACTTTGATTTTTGCTTGAGACGATGAAAACGTGCGATTTCGCTTTGAAAACAACGTGCTCGACGGCGACCTGCGGGAGCTCACTTGCGACGGGGCAGCCGTTCCGTTGCAGCCGCAAGTGTTCGATCTCTTGCTTTATCTGGTCACGCAACGCGCGCGAGTGGTCAGCAAGGGTGACCTGATCAGCCAGATCTGGGGCGACCGCATCGTCTCGGATTCCGCCCTGAACAGCCGGATCAACGCCGCGCGCAAGGCGATTGGCGACGACGGCGCGGCCCAGCGGCTGATCAAGACCATTCCGCGCAAGGGCTTTCGTTTCGTCGGCGAGGTCCGGGAAGAAGCGGCAGCATCCCCCGCGCGGGCGGGAACCGTGCCCACTCCCCCGCGCGTGGCGGACCGCCCGGCAATCGCGGTGCTCGCCTTCGAGAACATGAGCGGCGATCCCGCGCAGGACTATTTCGGCGACGGGATCAGCGAAGACATCCTCACCGCGCTGTCGAAACAGCGCTGGTTCATGGTGATCGCCCGCAACTCGTCCTTCACCTACAAGGGGCGCGCGGTCCACATCAGGCAGATCGCCGAGGAGCTCGGCGTCCGCTACGTCGTCGAAGGCAGCGTGCGCAAGGCGGACAACCGGGTGCGCATCACCGCACAGCTCAACGACGCCGTGTCGGGCAATCATCTCTGGGCCGAGCGCTATGACCGCGAGCTCGTCGACGTCTTCGCCGTGCAGGACGAGATCACCAACGCGATCGCCGCCGCGATCGAGCCGCAGATCCACGCGGCCGAGAATTTCCGCAGCCATCGCAAGCCGCCGGCGAGCCTGGACGCCTGGGACCTCTTGATGCGCGCGCTGTCGCATTACTGGCGCGTGACCCGGCAGGATCACGACGACGCCCGGGGGCTGCTCGAGCGCGCGATTGCAATCGATCCGAACTACGGCCACGCGCTGTCGCTGCTGGCCGTGAACGCCATGTTCGGCGTGCATCTCGGCTGGGCCGAGCTGGCCGCGGTCGCTCCGGTCGCGGAAGCCGCCGCGCTCGCTGCGGTGCGCTGCGACCATGAGGACGCCTGGGCCCATGCCGCGCTCGGCAGCGTCTGCTTCTCGACACGCAGGCTTGCGGACGCGCTGTCCGAGTTCGAGCAGGCGCTCGCGCTCAATCCGAACTTCTCGCTGGCGCAGGGCTATTACGCGCTGGCGCTGTCCTATGCCGGACGCTCGAAGGACTCGTTCGAGGCTGCGCAAAAGGCGATCCGGCTGTCGCCGCGCGATCCGTCACTGGCGATCTACCACGGTATCGCCGCCTATGCCCGCTTCACCGAGCGGCATTATGACGAGGCCATCGCGCTGGCGCGCGAGGCCATCCGCCACCGCGGCGACCTCACCGGCGCCTACCGGGTGCTCGCGGTCTCCGCAGGCATGACGGGTGACGGAGCGCTTGCGGAGATGGCGCTCGGCGAGCTCCGTCGCACCCAACCCAACATCTCACTGCACTGGATCGCGACGCAACTGCCGTGGGCCAATGACGGGGATCGCGAGCACTATCTGGAGGGATTTCGGCGGGCGGGCTTGCGGTAAAGCGCGGCGCTACGTTCTCTTCCGGCGCAGGTGGACGATGACGTCAAGTCGCGCGATCTCGTGGCCTGGAAGCGCCTCGGGCACTTTTGTGAAGGCTAGGCCGTCGGTAACGTCGACCAGCATATCCTCGCCTTCGAGATAGAAGTGAGGATGCACGGACGTGTCGGTGTCGAAGAACGACTTGATGCCGTCGGCCGCGATCCGGCGCAGCAGGCCGGCTTCGGTGAACTGGTTCAGCGTATTGTAGACGGTCGCGAGCGACAGATACGCGTTCGTCGCCATCGCCTCTTCGTAGAGGCTCTCCGCGGTGACGTGACGATGGCCGCCCAGGAACAGCAACTGGCCCAGCGCCAGGCGCTGGCGCGTCGGACGCAGGCCGGCATTGTTCAGCAATTGCAGGCAGTGCTGCACACCCGCCTCCGACGAGAGATCGAGGCCGGCGACGTCAGGCCCGCTATCGTCATCCCCAGGGATCGTCGTGGCCTGAATGTCCATGGATCGTCTCACAGCTCAAGGAAACGGGACGCGCAATGCCGCGTCCCGCCAGTTGCCATTCGATCGCAAAAGCGGTGGCTCGGCTTTGATCCGGATCAAATTCGCAGCGGATCCGCCACTGACCGATGGTGAGGACGGTCATGAACTCACCGGTAGCCTCGCGGCTCTAAGGACGATATTTCGCACCGCGGACAAACTGGCAGAGGTGCTTGCCGGTGCTGCAGCGGGCGCGTGGCGCAGAATGACGGCCTGATGCTTTTGGTCGCAGGCGCAGGCTTGTGCAATCACGACCGACATTGCCGCGAGGCCGCCTGGTCGCCCGGCGCGAGCCAGCCTGACGTCGCAGAAGGACCCGCGGCAGAAACAGGACGCCCTGTACATTTTTTGTGCGAACACTGTCGAGACTTTCATCTTGCGGCGCCGAACGAGACTGTGTGAGCCTCGATATCGGATGGGGATTGGGATGGGCCGACCGTCGCTTTGCGCGCCAGGACGTTGCGAAGCGTTCACGGCTGGCCTCGCTTGAGAAAGATACGACATGTCAAAACGAGTGTTGCTTGGTCTTCTCCTGGCTTGCGGCCTCACGGCCTCGGCGCTGGCGCAACAGCCGAAAACAGGGGGCACGATCAATGCCGTGATCCAGCCCGAGCCACCCGGCCTGATGCTTGCGCAGATCCAGAACGGCCCGACCCAGATGGTGTCGGGCAACATCTTCGAAGGCCTGCTGCGCTACAGTCCCAAGCTCGAGCCGCAGCCGGAGCTTGCCGAGAGCTGGAGCGTCAGCGAGGACGCCAAGACCTACACCTTCAAGCTCAAGAAGGGCGTGACCTGGCATGACGGCAAGCCCTTCACCGCCGCCGACGTCTTGTTCTCGATCGAGATGCTGAAGCAGACCCACGCGCGCGCCCGCAACAATCTCGCGCAGGTCGAGAAGGTCGAGGCGCCCGACGACTACACGGTGGTGTTCACGTTGAAGCAGCCGTTCGGGCCTTTCCTCGGCATCTTCGAGGTCGGCTCGATGCCGATGGTGCCGAAGCATCTCTACGAAGGCACCGACTGGAAGACCAATCCCTACAACAACGCGCCGGTGGGCACCGGCCCCTTCATGTTCAAGGAATGGCAGAAGGGCTCGTTCATCCGCCTGGTCAAGAACCCGAACTACCACGAGAAGGGCAAGCCCTATCTCGACGAGATCTACTGGCAGGTCATTCCCGACGCCGCGGCACGATCGGTGGCGTACGAGACCGGCAAGGTCGACGTGCTGCCCGGCGGCTCGGTCGAGAATTTCGACGTTCCGCGGCTGTCCAAGCTGAAGGACACCTGCGTCACCGGCGCCGGCTGGGAGTTCTTCTCGCCGCTGGCGTGGCTGTGGCTGAACAACCGCCAGGGGCCGCTCGCGGACAAGCGGGTGCGGCAGGCGATCATGTACGCGATCGACCGCGACTTCGCCAAGGACGTGATCTGGAACGGGCTCGGCAAGGTCGCGACCGGCCCGTCAGCCTCGACCATCAAGTTCTACACCGACGACGTGAAGAAATATCCGTACGATCCGGCCAAGGCCAAGGCGCTGTTGAAGGAAGCCGGCTACAAGGGCGAGAAGATCCGCCTGCTGCCGCTCGCCTATGGCGAGACCTGGCAGCGCTGGGGCGAAGCAGTGAAGCAGAATCTCCAGGACGTCGGCATGACCATCGAGACGATCGCCACCGACGTTGCCGGCGGCAACCAGAAGATCGCGGAGTGGGACTACGACATCGCCTTCACCTATTTGTACCAGTACGGCGATCCCGCACTCGGGGTGGGGCGCAACTACGTCTCCAGTGCGATCGCCAAGGGCCAGATGTTCAACAACGTCGAGGGCTACTCCAACCCGGAGATCGACAAGCTGTTCGCCGACGGCGCGGTCGCGACGCCGGATTCCAAGCGCAAGGAGATCTACGAGAAGGCGCAGAAGATCTTGGTCGAGGACGTGCCGGTGGCCTGGATGCTCGAGCTGCAGTTCCCGACCATCATGCGTTGCAAGGTCAAGAACCTGATCACCACGGGGATCGGGGTCAATGACGGCTTCAAGGACGCATGGCTCGACAAATAGTCACAATGCGCGTCCGATCCTTCTGCGATGGCTCCCGCCACATGACCTCCGATCGAGCCGCAAACTCGCTGCACCTCCCCCGCTTGCGGGGGAGGTCGACGCGCTCGCAGAGCGCGGCGGGAGAGAGCTTTCTCCTCTTGGCGTCCTCTCTGCGGAAATACCCTCTCCCCTGCCCTCTCCCGCAAGCGGGAGAGGGAGCGCACCATGATTCTGGCTGCGTTCAACCTGATCCGATCGCCATCTGAAATGCTCTCCTTTGTTGCCCAGCGTGTCGTGAAGGGCGTGATCGTCCTGCTCGCGATCGTCGTCCTCAATTTCTTCCTGATTCGCCTCGCGCCCGGCGATCCCGCGGTGGTGATGGCGGGCGAGGCCGGGGCCACCGATCAGGTCTTCGTCAAGCAGCTCCGGGAGAAGTTCGGCCTCGACAAGCCGCTGCCCGAGCAGCTCTTCATCTACGTCAAGGGCATCGCGACCCTCGACCTCGGCTTCTCCTTCCGCCAGCAGGCGCCGGTCGCAAAGCTGATCGGCGAGCGGCTGCCGGCGACGCTGCTCTTGACACTGACCGCCTTCGCGATCTCGCTCGCGCTCGGCATCCTGTTCGGCACCTTCGCCGCGCGCTTTGCCGGCACCTTCCTCGACACCGGCATCACCGTGTTCGCGCTGATCTTCTACGCCATGCCGATCTTCTGGGTGGCGCTGATGGGCATCCTCCTGTTCTCGGTCACCTTCGACTGGCTGCCGAGCTTCGGCTACGACACGGTCGGCGGCAACTATACGGGCCTTGCCCATGTGATCGATGTCGCCAAGCATCTGATCATGCCGGCGATGACCCTCGGCCTGTTCTTCATGGCGACCTATACCCGCATGACGCGCGCCTCGATGCTGGAGGTGAAACGGCTCGACTTCGTCAAGACGGCGCGTGCGAAAGGTCTCTCCGACGCCGTGATCCAGCGCCGTCACGTGCTGCGCAACGCGCTGCTTCCCGTCGTGACGCTCGCCGGCGTCCATTCGGGCACGCTGATCGGCGGCGCCGTCATCACCGAGACCGTGTTCGCCTGGCCGGGCATCGGGCGCCTGATGTACGACGCGCTGCTGCAGCGGGACTACAATCTGCTGCTCGGCGTCTTCGTGATCTGCTCCGCCATGGTCCTGATCTTCAACCTCATCACCGACCTGGTCTACCGGCTGGTCGACCCACGCATCGAATTCGCCTCATGAAACAGTTCTGGAAATCGATGCTGAAAAGCCCGAGCGGGGTCATCGGGCTCATCATCCTCCTGCTTGCGATCTCCGTCGCGGTGTTCGGGCCGATGCTGTTCCCGAACTCGCCGTGGCGCATGGTGCAGCGGCCGTTCCTGCCGCCCTTCACGCTCTCGTCCGTGCCGCTCGGCACCGACGCGCTCGGCCGCGACGTGTTCGCCGGCATGATCTTCGGCGCACGGGTGTCGCTGCTGGTCGGCCTCGTCTCCACGCTGGTCGCACTGATCGTCGGCGTGCCGATCGGCGCCATGGCCGGTTACTTCGGCGGCAAGGTCGATGACGCCCTGATGCGCTTCACCGAGTTCTTCCAGACCATTCCGAGCTTCGCGCTCGCGATCGTGCTGGTGGCGATCCTGCAGCCCTCGATCTATTCGATCGTCGCCTCGATCGCGGTGGTGAGCTGGCCGCCGGTCGCCCGCCTCGTCCGCGGCGAGGTGCTGTCGCTGCGCACGCGCGAATATGTCCAGGCCGCTGTGGTCACCGGCCAGAGCAACAGCTGGATCATCCTGCGCGAGATCCTGCCGAACGCGTTGTCGCCCGTGATCGTGCTGGCCTCGCTGATGGTGGCGACCGCGATCCTCCTGGAATCCTCGCTGTCGTTCCTCGGCCTCGGCGATCCCAACCTGATTTCCTGGGGCTACATGGTCGGCGCCGGCCGCACCGTGATCCGCCAGGCGTGGTGGATCACGGTGTTTCCCGGCATCGCCATCCTGATCTCGGTGCTCGGCCTCAATCTGATCGGTGAAGGCCTCAACGACGCGCTCAATCCGCGCCTCTCGCGCGAGGGACGCTGACATGACCGCGCCCGCCACCGTCTCCATCAAGAACCTGCGGATCGCGCTGCCCAAGAGCGCCGAACGGCCGTACGCCGTCGACGGCATCTCGCTGGACCTGCGGGCCGGCAAGATCGTCTGCGTGGTCGGCGAATCCGGTTCCGGCAAATCGATGTGCGCGCACGCGCTGATGGGCCTCTTGCCCGATACGGTCGACGTCACGGCCGGCGAGATCATGTTCGAGGGCCGCGACCTGCTCAAGCTCGACGACGACGGCTGGCGCGATCTGCGCGGCCGCCGGCTCGCGATGATCTTCCAGGAGCCGATGACGGCGCTCAATCCCTTGATGCGGATCGGCGACCAGATGGCGGAGATGTTCGAGGCGCACGGCCTGCTGACGCCGAGGGAGCGCCGCGCGAGGGCGCTTGCATTGGCACGCGAAGTCGGCCTGCCCGACCCGGAACGAATCGTGCGCGCCTACCCGCACCAGCTCTCCGGCGGCCAGCGCCAGCGCGCCATGATCGCAATGGCGCTCGCGCTCGAGCCGGCCGTGCTGGTCGCGGACGAGCCGACGACCGCGCTCGACGTCACCACGCAGGCGCAGATCCTGAAGCTGATCCGCAATCTCCAGCGCAACCGCAACATGGCGGTGATGTTCATCACCCATGATTTCGGCGTCGTCGCCGACATTGCCGACCAGGTCGTGGTGCTCAGGCACGGCAAGGTCGTCGAGGAAGGTCCCGCCGCGACCGTCTTCAGCGCGCCGCAGCACGACTACACCAAGGCGCTGCTCGCCGCGGTGCCGTCGATGGATCCGCCGGCGCGCGCTCCTCTCGACGATCGGGCCAGGGCCGTCGAGGTGATCGGGCTGGACAAGACCTACGTCACCTCGGGCGGCTGGTTTCGCGAGGACCGCCGCGTCGATGCGGCGCGCGCGGTCAATTTCAACATCCTCAAGGGCGAGACGCTCGGCCTGGTCGGCGAATCCGGCTCGGGCAAATCGTCCGTGGCGCGCCTGGTGATGCGGC
This sequence comes from Bradyrhizobium sp. CCBAU 51765, assembly GCF_015291725.1. Classification (GTDB taxonomy): domain Bacteria; phylum Pseudomonadota; class Alphaproteobacteria; order Rhizobiales; family Xanthobacteraceae; genus Bradyrhizobium; species Bradyrhizobium liaoningense. Next base: position 936,667 of record NZ_CP030038.1, on the reverse strand, counting down.
TGATCGAGGCCGACCGCGGCACGGTGCGGATCGGTGAGACCGACCTGACCTCGCTTTCCGGCAAGGCGCTGCGCGCCGAGCGTCATCGCATCCAGATGATCTTTCAGGATCCATTCGCCTCGCTCAATCCGCGCCGCAAGATCGGTCACATCATCGCCGACGGCCCGATCGCGGCCGGCGTCGATCCGAAGGTCGCGTTCGACCGCGCCCGCGATCTTCTCAGGATGGTCGGCCTGGACGCCGGCGCGCTCGAACGCTATCCGCACGAATTCTCCGGCGGCCAGCGTCAGCGCATCGGCATTGCGCGCGCGCTTGCGCTCGAGCCGGAGATCATCGTCGCCGACGAGGCCGTCTCCGCACTCGACGTCTCGGTGCAGGCGCAGGTGTTGAAGCTGCTCGAAGACCTCAAGGCGCGTCTCGGCCTCTCGATGCTGTTCATCACCCACGATCTGCGCGTCGCAGCCCAGATCTGCGACCGCATCGCGGTAATGCAACGCGGCGCGATCGTCGAGCTGAAGCCGACCGCGCAACTGTTCGCCGCGCCCGAGCATGCCTATACGCGCGAGCTGCTCGCGGCGGTGCCGGGACGAAAGGAGCAAGCGCCGGCGGCCTGAGAGACCGGCCGGGCGCATGCACCGAATTTCGAGATCGTTCCAAAAACTTGCACGCCGCAAGAGGCGAAACATATTCGCTTCGGCAGCATTTGCTTCGTGAGACTTTCCTTGCCGACGGGCGCAAGGACAGGCCGACACAAGCATTCCCCCGCTCGGCTGCTGGAGCTGCGCAACTGACATGAAGTGGTAGACCGGCCTTGCAACCCAACAAGAACACCGGGACGTTGGGATGTGCGGTCACGCGCTTTTTATTCGGTCGTGACCGCCAAGCCGCTTCAAGGTCGACGGCGGCACCATAGATCAGGATTGAATGTTTTGCGTCATCTCATGACAGACTCATGAGTTGAGATTGGGAGCCACCATGGGCGAAGTCATTCGATTTGTCTCGAAATCCGAGCGCGAGCGAGCGCGTCTCATCCAGGAGGCGCGCGCCATCTACGACAGCATCTTTCCTCCGGCGGACTCGGCCGGCGAGGCGCAGGACGAACCGGCGATCGGTCGCACGTTCATCGGTCGCGACGGGGAGTAACGTATCGTGATCAAGATCATCGCCGTGCTTTGCAGTCTAGCCTCTCCCGCCAATTGTCACGAGCAGATCGTCACCACATCGGACTTTGCGCAAATCTCGGTGCAGTCCTGCCTGATGGGTGCGCCGCAACTCGCCGAATGGATGAACCAGCATCCGGCCGAACGACTCGCTGGATGGCGCTGCGTGATCGGTCAACAGACCGCCCGTGGAATCTAAGCCGGGGCGTCTCGATTCGGCGGAGTAAGCCGTTCTCGAGCCCCGGACGCATCGCAGCGCCGAGTCTTGCAGCTCCTGGGTCTCGGCTTGCGCTTCGCGCGTCCGGGACACGCCACTAAGCCTGCTCCTCGCTGAACGTTGGGCAGTGACGTCGCTCCATTCCCGGAGTAACCTCTTGTTGCGGCCATTGGCAGCAAGGGGGAAGCCGGATGGAGGTCGCCAGCCTCGTTCTTCCCGTATTCGCGATCATCGTCACCGGCTGGCTCGCGGGCGAGATTGGCTATCTCTCCCGCTCGCTTGCCGATGCCCTGGTCCACTTTGCCTACAACGTGGCGATGCCGGCGCTGCTGATCGTCACGATCGCCCAGGAGCCGGCGCGCAATCTGTTGGAATGGCGCTTTCTGCTCGCATTCGGCGGCGGCTCACTCATCTGCTTCGCCCTGGTGTTCCTGCCGGTCCGCACGGGTGGCAAACACGATCTCGCCAGCAGCACCATCCATGGGATGGCAGCCGCGATGACCAACACCGGATTCGTCGCGCTGCCGATCCTGCATGCAATCTACGGCCAACCCGCCGTCCTGCCCGCGGCTGTCGCGACGGTGTTCGTGGCCGCCGTGATGTTTCCGATCACGGTGATCCTGCTGGAAAAGCGCGATTCTCGCGGGCGGTCCGCGTTTTCTACGGGACTGGCAAAGCAAATCCTGTTCAATCCCATGGTGCTGTCGACGTTCATCGGCCTTGCGTGGGCGATAACGGGATTGCCGATTCCGGCGCCGGTCGCGGCCTACCTCAACATGATCGCTGCCGCGCTCACGCCGTGCGCGCTGTTTGCCATCGGGCTCGGCCTGTCCGTCGAGGGCCTGCGATCCAACCTGAAAGCGTCGTTTGCACTCGCGGCGGTGAAACTGGTGGTCATGCCGCTCATCGTGTACGGACTCTGCGCCGTCATGGGCCTCAACCCTCTGTACACGGTTGCGGCGGTCGTCTGCGCCGCCGTACCGACGGCGAAAACCGTGTATGTCCTCGCGCATGAGCACAAGGTGGAGGAGAAGCTGGTTGCGGCCACGGTCTCGATCACGACGATGCTGTCGGTCGCGACATTGCTGATCGCGCTCTATCTGCTCTCCGGACTGGTGAGTGGCACGGGTTGATCGGCCACCGGGGTCCCGCCTCGCTCTCTATCTCGTAGTATAGCTGCAGGAGGGGACCGAGTTGGACACGCCGACCGAGGGCCAATTTCAAGACGGAGCGCGGGGCACGCGCACCCGCCGCCTTCGGATGGACCCGAATCAGCGCTAGTGCATTGCGTTCAGCCACTTCCCTGGACGCGAGCAGCATGACCGGCCCCGAACTGAAGCAGCTTCGCAACGACCTCTCCGATGCCCTCGAGCGAAAGCTCTCGGCGGCCGATATGGCGAAGCTGTGCGGATTGCCGGAGAAGGGTGGCGCCGACACCATCCGGCGCTGGGAGGTCAGTGGCCCGACGCCGGCGGCGACCAGGGTTCTGCGCGTGCTTGCAATGGCGAGCGAGCGCTATCCGATCCTGGAGAAATTCGACATCTTCGATCGTCATGACGTGCGCGAGGAAGACCGGCCGGCAAAGCGCGCGGCCTTTCGCGAACAGATGCGCGATGAGGTGCGGCGGCGTCTTGGTTAACAAGAGGCGCGCGCAAGTTACCTGCGATGCGCGGAGTTAAGCTTTCCTTCACCACTTCTTAAGCCGCCATTAAGCACGAAAATCATTTACAGCCCAACAAGTTAGGTTGGCTGTCGCTGTGCCACGCATGTGACAGCATTTTCATCAAAAGCGAGCTATCTGCAAAACCAACGACGGCGCAGGAAAGCGCGCCTGCCGGGGACCTTACGTGTTGGAGTTCAAGACGATGAAGAAGATTCTGTTTGCGACCGTGGCGCTGCTCGTGGTGGGCGCGGCTGCGCCGGCCGTCGGCGCCGACCTCGGCAACCGCGGCTACTACAAGTCGCCCGCGCCGGCCTACGCCGCGCCGATCTACAATTGGACCGGCTTCTATATCGGCGGCCATGTCGGCGGCGCGTTCTCCAGCGACAACAATTTTAACGGCCTCTCCACCGGCAGCAACGGCAATGGCCGCTTCCTCGGCGGCGTGCAGGTCGGCGCGGACTGGCAGTTCAACCCGAATTTCGTGGTCGGCGTCGAAGGCCAGTATTCCTGGCTCACGGGCAGCGTCGGCGCAGTGTTTCCGGGCGGCATCGCCTATACCAATGACCAGCGCGGCCTCGGCTCGATCACCGGCCGCGTCGGCTATACCTGGGGCCCCGGCCTGTTGTACGTGAAGGGCGGCTACGCCTATTCGGACAACAACGAGAAGGTGACTGTGGGCGGCGTGCCGACCGGCTTCATCATCGATGGCGATCACCGCAACGGCTACACCGTCGGCGCCGGCCTGGAATACATGTTCGCTCCGAACTGGTCGGCCAAGGCCGAGTACCAGTACTACAATTTCGGCGATGCGCACTTCACGGCGGGGCCGCTGGTGGGCACCGGCAACTTCACCACCGACGACCATACCTTCAAGGCAGGCGTCAACTACCGCTTCAACTGGGCTGGCTCGGCGGTCGGGCCCTACTGACCGGTTATCAAAACCTTATCACGATGAAGGGCCGGCCTCGTTGCCGGCCCTTCTTTTTTCGCTCTGCGGAACATGCGCAACCAATTGTGCCAAGTGCGATTTTTTAACCGGTGCTGCCGATACTGCGCTCACAAACAGAAGCAAGAACATTGGGGGAATTTCGATGGCGATCCGTCTGGGCCTTGGCCGTTTCCTTGGCCGTTTCCGTCCTCGTTTCAGAATGCCGAAATGGGGCGTGCGCGGCAGCCTGTTCGCGGCCTTCGCAGTGATCGCGGGCATGGGCCTCGTGATCGCGGCCGGCGCGGGCCTGGCGCTGCAGAATCTCGGCGGACGCATGACCGAACTGAGCGGGCGGGACATTCCGCGCCTTGCCGCCAGCCTGCAACTGTCGGCCCTGAGCGCCAGCCTTGCGGCCCAGGGGCCTGCCCTGCTGGCGGCGCAAAGCGAGGACGCCCTGAGCGAGCGCACCAAGAAGCTCAAGGAATTGCAGGAGCAGACGCAGCAGAAGCTCAACGAAATCATTGAGCACGGCGGCGACAAGAGCGTCGTTTCCGGCCTCAGCGACACGATGAAGAGCATCAACGAGGCGGCTCAGAGCCTGGCGAAGGCCGCCCGCGAACGGCTCGATATCGCGGCCCTCCACGACAAGCAATATGACGCCCTTCGCAGCGCGCAGGGCGCGTTCGTCGGCGCCGCAAGCCCGGCGATGCTGGACGCGCAGACCCGTGTCAACGCCATCCTCGGTTCAGCCGACCTGTCAGCCGCAGACGCGACCGACGCCGCGCAGACCGTCGGCCAGCTCGGCAACGTCGTCGCCAGCGGCAATCTCGCCGCCGCCAACATGAGCGCGGCGCTGTCGGCGAACACGAGCGACAAGCTCGACGACATCCAGAAGGAGTTCAAGACCGCGCAGGGACGCCTGCGCTCCAACCTCGACCTGCTGCCGGACAACCAGGGCAACAAGATGCTGCGCGAAACGGCGGAAAAGCTGCTCGCGCTCGGCACCGGCAAGACCGGCGTGTTCAATCTGCGCGAGAAGGAGCTCGACTCCATCGACTATGGCCAGACCATCCTGGACGAGACCCGCAAGCTCAATGTCGGTCTCGGCATCAGCGTGCAGCAGCTCGTCGACGGCGTGCAGAAGGAGACCAACGCCTCGACCTTCCAGGCGCGGCAGGAGATTTCGCTCGCGACGTCGGTCATGCTGGCGATGGGCGCGTTGATGCTGGTCGGCTCGGCGCTGTTCGTGTGGCTCTATGTCGGCCGCAGCATCCTGCGCCGGATCGGCGCCCTGCATCAGTCGATGCAGCTGCTCGCGAACGGCGACCTCGAAACCGACATCTACCGCTCGAAGAACCACAACGACGAGATCTCGGTGATGGCGAACACGCTGCAAGTGTTCCGGGAGAGCATGATCGAGGCCCGCGCGCTGGCGAGCGAGCAGGACAGGGACCGTATCGCCAAGACCGAGCGTGCCACGCGCATGGAAGCGAAGATCGCCGAATTCGAAAGCACGGTGCGCTCGGCGCTCGACAATCTCGCGCAGTCGGCCAATTCGATGCAATCGACCGCGCAGAGCATGTCGAACACCGCCGACCAGTCCAACGCGCTCGTGAACGCAGTCGCCTCCGCCGCTGAGGAAACGTCTGTCAATGTGCAGACCGTGTCGGCCGGCACCGAGCAGCTGTCCTCCTCGATCCAGGAGATCAGCCGCCAGGTCGTGACCTCCGCCGAGATCGCCAAGAAGGCGGTCGACGAAGCGGGAGCGACCGACGCTACCGTGCAGAGCCTCGCCGACAGCGCGAGCCGCATCAGCGTTGTCGTCGACCTGATCCAGACCATCGCCTCGCAGACCAACCTGCTCGCGCTCAACGCGACCATCGAGGCCGCGCGCGCAGGCGAGGCCGGCCGCGGCTTCGCCGTGGTGGCCTCCGAAGTGAAGAGCCTGGCGAGCCAGACCGCCAAGGCGACGGACGAGATCCGCACCCAGATCGCCAGCATGCAAGAGGTCACGACCTCTGCGGTCGGCGCCATCCAGGGCATCGGCCGGATCATCGGCGAGATCAACGACGTCACCACGACAATCGCAGCCGCGGTCGAGGAACAGGGCGCCGCCACGCGCGAAATCGCCCGCAACATCCAGCATGCCGCCGGCGGCACCAGCGAAGTCTCCAGCAACATCGTCGGCGTCTCCACTGCGTCCGCCGAAGCGGGCGCTGCGGCAGGCGACGTGCTGAGCGCCTCGGACGCGCTCCGGCGCGAGGCCGATATGCTGCGCGGGGAAATCGACGCGTTCCTCAACGACATGCGGGCGGCCTGATCGTCTTTCCGGCGACTTTCGAAGCGGCGACGCCGGGATCCCGCACCACGATCTTCGGATTCTCAGGTGCGCAATCGCGCACCTGAGGTCGCGCTTACGCGCGCCCCGGAATGAAGGCATGTTTTGGCGACTTCAAACCGGGAGGCGGAAAACACGGCCGGTATGACGGCCATGCGGCGCCCGCCATGCGTGCTTTTTCGGCTGGCGCCCTGCGCGCGCTGGGTTTAAGCGGGTAGCATGAGCTCAAAAACCGACATCGCACAGTCCTCGGCCGAGGCCCTGCGCTACCCCTGGGAACAACACCCCGGCCCCGAAGAGGTCGTGGAGATCAGACCCGGCGTGCTGTGGGCGCGGCTGAAACTGCCATTCCGCCTCAACCACGTGAACATCTACCTGCTCGCCGACGGCGACGGCTATGCGATGATCGATGCCGGGTTCGGCAACGAGGAGACGATCGAGGCCTGGACGAAACTGTTCGAGGGGCCGCTGAAGGGCGTCAACATCACGCGCCTGATCGTCACCCACTCCCACCCCGACCATGTCGGCCTCGCCGGCTGGATCGTCGAGCGCTTCAACTGCCCGCTGGTGATGTCGCAGGTCGAATATCTGCAATCGGTCTATCACCAGAACCGCGGCACCGAGGAGCGGCGCGAGGCGCAGCGGCTGTTCTTCCGCCGTCACGGCATGGACGAGTCACTGACCGAGAAGCTGCTCGGGCGCGGCCAGGATTATCTCAAGCGCGTCTCGGTGCTGCCGCCGTCCTACCGCCGCATCTCGCACGGCGATGAGGTCGTGATCGGCACGCGCCGCTTCAAGGTGATCACCGGCGGCGGCCACGCGCTCGACCAGGTCATGCTGTATTGCGCCGACGACAAGCTGTTCCTCTCCGCCGACCAGGTGCTGAGCAAGATCTCGCCGAATGTCAGCGTCTGGGCGGTCGAGCCCGACCAGAACTCGCTCGGCGAATACCTGGCCTCGCTCGCGAGCCTCACCACCACCCTGCCCTATGATCTGCTGGTGCTGCCCGGCCATGGCGTGCCGTTCTATGGACTGAAGACCCGCATCAAGCAGCTCGCCGACCATCACGAGGAGCGCTGCCGGCTGATCGCGGAAGCCTGCCGCGAGATGCCGCAGACATCGCGCGCCTTGGTGCCTGTCGTGTTCAACAAGCACGTGCTGGACGAGCACCAGATGGGCTTTGCCGCCGGCGAACTCGTCGCCCACGTCAACTATATGATCGTCGAGGGCCGGCTGACGGCCGAGACAAAGGACGGCGTGCTGCAATTCAGGACGACGTGATTTCTTCGGCTCTCCCCGCAAGCGGGCGAGCGAGAAGTTCTCACTTCATGTTCGCAATCGCGTGCAGCGCCGCGACGTAGCCGAACGGTCCCAGCCCGCAGATCACGCCGGTCGCCACGAACGAGATCTTGGAGTGCCGGTGATATTCGTCGCGGGCGTGGATGTTGGAGATGTGGACCTCCAGCACCGGGCCCTCGAATGTCTTGATCGCGTCCATGATCGAAACCGAGGTGAAGGAGAGACCGGCCGGGTTGATGACGATGGCATCGGCATCCTGCCGCGCCGACTGGATCAGGTCGACGAGCACGCCCTCGTGGTTGGACTGGTGGAAGGCGAGCTTGAGCCCGAGCTTGGCGGCGGCGTCCTCGCAGCTCGCGTTGACCTCTGCGAGCGTCGTCGTGCCGTAGATGTGCGGCTCGCGGATGCCGAGCATATTGAGGTTGGGACCGTTGAGGATCATGACACGCTTCATCGGGGCTTCCTTTCGCATGGGCTGTCCGACTGACCGGCACGCCGCCCCAGCCGGGCAAGGCTATGGCGTCGGTGCAACCAGCTTGGCCATCATGGATGGTGCGCGCGCCATGGACAAAATGTCCACGGCAGCCCTGCCTCCCCCCGGTCGGGCCGGTCGCGGCCGGCAGTCCTGTGCTAGGCGCTTGATCCAAATCAACAATCGCCATCGGACCGGCGGTTATCAATTGGCACGCTCGCCTTGCCTCAAATGTGTGCTGGCGCATAGACATTGGAGCTCGAAAAGCTCTAAAAAATGAGCGGCCGTCATGGCCGGGTTCCGTTGCAGGTCTTGCCGATGGATTACAACCAGTTCTTCAATTCCGCTCTCGATCGTCTCCATACTGAGCGGCGCTATCGCGTGTTCGCCGACCTCGAACGCACGGCCGGCCGGTTCCCGCACGCGGTGTGGCACTCGTCCAAGGGCAAGCGCGACGTCGTGATCTGGTGCTCCAACGACTATCTCGGCATGGGCCAGCACCCGAAGGTGGTCGGCGCCATGGTCGAGACCGCGACGCGCGTCGGCACCGGTGCCGGCGGCACCCGCAACATTGCCGGCACGCACCATCCGCTGGTCCAGCTCGAAGCCGAGCTCGCCGACCTCCACGGCAAGGAAGCCGCGCTGCTGTTCACCTCGGGCTATGTCTCGAACCAGACCGGCATCCCCACAATCGCAAAGCTCATTCCGAACTGCCTGATCCTCTCGGACGAGCTCAACCACAATTCGATGATCGAGGGCATCCGGCAGTCCGGCTGCGAGCGGGTCGTGTTCCGCCACAATGACGTTGCGCATCTCGAAGAGCTGTTGAAGGCGGCTGGCCCGAATCGGCCGAAGCTGATCGTCTGCGAGAGCCTCTATTCCATGGACGGCGATGTCGCGCCGCTCGCCAGGATCTGCGATCTCGCAGAGACGTATGGCGCGATGACCTATGTCGACGAAGTCCACGCCGTCGGAATGTACGGCCCGCGCGGCGGCGGCATCGCCGAGCGTGACGGCGTCATGCATCGCATCGACGTTCTCGAGGGCACGCTCGCCAAGGCGTTCGGCTGTCTCGGCGGCTATATCGCCGCCAATGGCCAGATCATCGACGCCGTGCGCTCCTATGCGCCGGGCTTCATCTTCACCACCGCGCTGCCGCCGGCGGTCTGCTCGGCCGCGACTGCCGCGATCAGGCACCTGAAGAGCTCGAACTGGGAGCGCGAGCGCCACCAGGACCGCGCCGCCCGCGTCAAGGCAATCCTCAATGCCGCCGGCCTGCCCGTCATGTCGAGCGACACCCACATCGTGCCGCTGTTCGTCGGCGATCCCGAGAAGTGCAAGCGGGCCTCCGACCTCCTGCTCGAAGAGCACGGTATCTACATCCAGCCGATCAACTATCCGACCGTCGCCAAGGGCACCGAGCGCCTGCGCATCACGCCCTCGCCCTATCACGACGACGGCCTGATCGATCAGCTCGCCGAAGCGCTGCTCCAGGTATGGGACCGCCTCGGCCTGCCGCTGCGCGAGAAGTCGCTGGCAGCGGAGTAGGGTTCTTGCCCTCCCCCTCCAGGGCCCCTCCAGGCAGGGCAATCGCATTTGAATATTGCAGAGGTCGTCATGCCCGGGCTTGTCCCGGGCATCCACGTTCTTTGTGCTGCGTGGAAAGGCGTGGATGGCCGGGACAAGCCTGGCCATGACGCGGTGGAAACAGTCGGTATCCATATGGCCACATCTCATATGCGATAGCCCTGCACCCTCCAGGGGAGGGTAGGCGCCCGTGGGTGCACGCTCGCACCTTAACGACGCCGCCAGTTCCCGCCGCCGCCCGGCATTTCGCTGTCGCTTGCGACCGTCCAACGCGCTAGGTTTGCAGGGAAAATGAGCACGGGCGCTGGTAGCGCCCAGGGAGAGAAGCACGCTCACCATGCTGCACGACTGGGGCGTGATCGCCGCCGCGTTCGGTTATATCGGCTTCCTGTTCCTGGTGGCGAGCCATGGCGACCGCCGCTCGCCGGCCGGGCGCGGTCGTGCCTCCGGGCTGATCTATCCGCTGTCGCTGGCGATCTACTGCACCTCCTGGACCTTCTTCGGCTCGGTCGGCTTCGCCACCCGCACCTCGACCGACTTCCTCGCGATCTATCTCGGTCCGATCCTGATGATCGGGTTAGGGGCCGGCGTGCTCCGCCGCGTGATCCAGCTCGCCAAAACCCACAACATCACCTCGATCGCCGACTTCATCGGGGCCCGCTACGGCAAGAGCCAGGCGGTGGCAGCGACCGTCGCGCTGATGGCAATCATCGGCTCGGTGCCCTACATCGCGCTCCAGCTCAAGGCGGTTGCCTCCTCGCTCGAAACGATCCTGAGCGAGGACCAGGCCTTCTCCCACATCCCGATCGTCGGCGACGTCGCGCTGATGGTGACGCTGTCGATGGCCGCCTTCGCGGTGCTGTTCGGCACGCGGCAGACCGATGCCACCGAGCACCAGCACGGCCTGATGCTGGCGGTCGCGACCGAATCCATCATCAAGCTGATCGCCTTCCTCGCCGCCGGCATCTTCGTCACCTTCTGGATGTTCTCGCCGCATGAGCTGATCGAGCGCGCGATGAAGACGCCGGAAGCGGTGCGCGCGATCAACTACTCGCCGTCGATCGGCAACTTCCTGACCATGACGCTGCTGTCGCTGTGCGCGATCATGCTGCTGCCGCGTCAGTTCCACGTCAGCGTGGTGGAGAATTCCTCCGATGCCGAGGTCGGCCGCGCGCGATGGCTGTTCCCGCTCTATCTCGTCGCCATCAATCTGTTCGTGATCCCGATCGCGATCGCCGGCCTCGTGACCTTCCCGTTCGGCGCCGCCGACCCCGACATGTACGTGCTGGCGCTGCCGATGGAAGGCGGCGCCGATCTGCTCAGCGTCGTCATCTTCGTCGGCGGCCTGTCGGCGGCGACCGCGATGGTGATCGTCGAATGCGTCGCGCTCTCCATCATGGTCTCGAACGACCTCGTGGTGCCGCTGGTGCTGCAACGTCGGCCGGAGGGGCGCGCCGGCGGTGCCGATTTCAGCGACTTCCTGCTGCGCTCGCGGCGGCTCGCGATCTTCGCCATCATGGTGATGGCCTATTTCTACTATCGCGCGCTCGGCAATACCCAGCTCGCGGCCATCGGTCTGCTTTCCTTTGCCGCCATCGCCCAGCTTGCACCGAGCTTCTTCGGCGGGCTGCTCTGGCGGCGCGCGACCGCGCGCGGCGCCATCGGCGGCATGCTGGTGGGCTTTGTGGTGTGGCTCTACACGCTGTTCATTCCGAGCTTCATGGATTCCTCGACATCAGGCATCATGCTGCTCCAGCACGGCCCGTTCGGCATCGAGGCGCTGCGGCCGCAGGCGCTGTTCGGCGCCGACCTGCCGCCACTGATGCACGGCGTCATCTGGTCGCTGTCGCTCAACATCCTGACCTATGTGCTGCTGTCGCTGGCGCGCCAGCCGTCGTCCATCGAGCTGTTGCAGGCCGATCTGTTCGTGCCCAATACGCTCGCACCGATCTCCCCGAGCTTCCGCCGTTGGCGCACCAGCATCACCGTGCAGGACATCCAGACCACGGTGGCGCAATATCTCGGACCCGACCGGGCGCGGCATTCCTTCGAGGCATTCTCGGCGCGGCGAAACGTGCGGCTGGAGCCCGGAGCACCTGCCGATTTCGAGCTGCTGCAGCACGCCGAGCACCTGATCGCGTCCTCGATCGGCGCGGCCTCCTCCCGCCTCGTGATGTCGCTGCTGCTGCGCAAGCGGACGGTCTCCGCCAAGGCAGCGCTGAAGCTGCTCGACGACTCCCACGCGGCGCTGCATTTCAACCGCGAGATCCTCCAGACCGCGCTCAACCACGTGCGCCAGGGCATCGCCGTGTTCGATGCCGATCTGCAACTGATCTGCTCCAACCGGCAGTTCGGCGATCTCCTCAACGTTCCCCCGCATCTGATCCAGTTCGGCACGCCCCTGCGCGAAATCCTGGAATTCATAGGCGTGGGCGATCCGGAGCATCCGCTCGAGAGCGAGGCCCTGCTGGAGCGGCGCCTCGCCGCCTACACCACCGACAGCGAGCCTTATCTCGAACGCCTGCCGGAACGCCACATGGTGATCGAAGTGCTCACCAACCAGATGCCCGGCGGCGGCTTCGTCATCACCTTCACCGACGTCACGCCCACTTTCGAAGCCGCGGAAGCCCTGGAGCGCGCCAATGCAACGCTGGAAAAGCGCGTGCGCGATCGCACCGAGGAGCTGACGCGGCTGAACTCCGAGCTGGCATTGGCCAAGAGCGCGGCAGAAGACGCCAGCATCTCCAAGACGCGCTTCCTCGCTGCCGCCAGCCACGACATCCTCCAGCCGCTGAACGCGGCGCGGCTCTATGTCACGAGCCTGGTCGAGCGTCAGCACGAAGGCGAGGAGACGCGGCTGGTCGAGAACATCGACGAATCGCTGCAGGCCATCGAGGAGATCCTCGGCGCGCTACTCGACATCTCCAGACTCGATGCCGGCGCGATGACGACCTCGATCTCGAGTTTCAAGATGGCCGATCTGATGCGCTCGCTGGAGATCGAGTTCGCGCCGATCGCGCGTGCCAAGGGCCTGGAGCTCAACTTCGTGCCCTGCTCGCTGCCGGTCGAGTCGGACCGGCTCCTGCTGCGGCGCCTGCTCCAGAACCTGATCTCGAACGCGATCAAGTACACCCCGCGCGGCCGCGTGCTGGTCGGCTGCCGCCGCCGCGGCACCTCGCTCAAGATCTGCGTCTACGACACCGGCGTCGGCATCCCCCCGGTCAAGCGCGGCGAGATCTTCAAGGAATTCCATCGCCTGGAGCAGGGGGCGCGGATCGCGCGCGGCCTGGGGCTGGGGTTATCGATCGTCGAGCGGCTGGCACGCGTGCTCAAGCACGGCATCGCCATCGACTCCAATGCCAGCGGCGGCTCGGTGTTCTCCGTGACGGTGCCGACGGCGAAGGCGATCACCCATACCGCGGCCGTGACCAGCGCGACGCCGTTGGCGCGCACCCCGATCTCTGGCGCGCTGATCGTCTGCATCGAGAACGATGCGGCGATCCTCGACGGCATGCGCACGCTGCTCAAGGCCTGGGACGCCGAGGTGATCGCGGTCGCCGACCCCGAAGGCGCGATCGCCGCAATCGAAACAGCCGGACGGCGCGTCACCGGCCTGCTCGTCGACTATCACCTCGATCGTGGCAACGGCATCGCCGCCATCCGCGAGATCCGCCGCCGCTTCGGTGACACCATCCCTGCGATCCTGATCACCGCCGATCGCAGCCCCGCCGTGCAGGTCGCCGCGCGGGACGAGAAGATCGCGGTGCTCAACAAGCCCGTGAAGCCGGCTTCGCTCCGTGCCCTGCTGGGTCAGTGGCGCACACAGCAGATGGTGGCGGCGGAGTGAGACGCGCGGGTCAGTAGTCGGTCGATAGGCTGAGCGCGCGCCACCTCTCCAATTCCTCGAGACGAAGCCGGTCCGCCGCCGCAATGGCGTTCACGGCGTCGCTGCCGAGCGCAATCCGCAGGGGTGGGCGATCCATGTCGACGAGCTTCAACATGACGGCTGCAGCCTTGGCCGGGTCGCCGGGCTGGCGGCCATCGTAATCGCGCTGCATCCTGACGGCGGCGCCAACGACCGCGTCGTACTCCGACCGGCCCTCGCCGGCCGCATGCGCGGCCCGGGCAAAGCCGGTGCGAAAGCCGCCGGGCTCGACGATCGTCACGCTCACGCCGATCAACGCCATCTCCCGCGCCAGCGATTCCGAAAAGCCCTCGATCCCCCATTTCGCGGCCGAATAGGCTGCGCGGGCCGGAGCACCAATGCGCCCGCCGACGGATGAGACCTGCACAATGTGCCCGCGGTGCTGCCGACGCAGCACGGGAATCGTCGCCTTGGTGACGATGATGGTACCGATCAGGTTGACCCCGATCTGATGACGGAACGTCTCGAGGCTGGTGTCCTCGACCGATCCGAGATCGCCGTAACCGGCGTTGTTCACGACCACATCAATGCCGCCAAATGTCTGCACGGCGAGGCCGACCGCTGCTTGCGCTGCCGCCTCGTCGGTCACGTCGAGGGTTGCAAGCCGAAGCCTTTCGCCGAAGCGCTCAAGCAGCGGTTCAAGCGGTTTTGGGTCCCGGGCCGACGCAAGCACGCGATCTCCCGCTGTGAGCGCGGCTTCCACGATGGCCCGGCCAAGCCCGCGCGAACTGCCGCTGATGAACCATGTCTTCGACATGACGGTCTCCGGATGGCTCAGGGCGCAAGGCGCGTGAAGACGTAATCGCGGCTCCTGACGCGGGCCTCGTGGCAGGCGAAGCAGGTGCGATGCTGGGCCTCGTCCACCGGCCTGCCGTTGATGAAACGGCCGAACCCCCAGCCGCCGGTGGCAGCGTATTTCTTGGAATCCTTGACCATCACCTGGACCGTGGTGGCGGCGCCGGGAATCGTTGCGGACGCGAACTCCGGCGATTGCCTCCGCTTCCAGGCGCGCTTGACCAGAATGGTGCCGTCCGGGAACGGGAGTTTCCCGGCCTGATAGGCGTCGATTGCGGCCTGGTTGCCGACCACAGCGCGAAGCTCGTCGAGTGGCGCCGCCTCCTCGGCCGGCGCGACGAGCTCCCACTGCTTGTAGCCTTGCGGAATCGTGACGCCGAAGATCGGCGACGCATCCGCCGCGCTCAGATCCGCCGGCCCCTCTGCGGAGGCGATCGTGACGAGATACGGCACGCAGGTCAGGAGCACGACAAGCAGGACCACCGTCAGCACGATCATCGTGGCATAGAAGGACTTCTTTTTTCCAGGTTCGGTTGACGACATGATGTTCTTCAAGCTGGGATCAATGGGGCGATCCTCGATCCAGCCCGGCTGGACCGAGGGCGCTGACAGATGCTCAGGCACCATCGGCATCGATGACGGCCTTGGCAAAGGCTTGTGGTGCTTCCTGCGGCAGATTGTGGCCGATGCCACCGGTGATCAGGCGAAACTCGTAACGGCCCGAGAATTTCCTGGCATACGCGCTCGGATCGGGATGCGGCGCGCCGTTGGCGTCACCTTCCATCGTGATGGTCGGCACGTCGATGACGGGAGCCGCCGCGAGCCTCTCTTCGAGATGTTCGTGCTTCGCCTCGCCGCGGACGAGCCCGAGCCGCCAGCGGTAATTGTGGATCGTGATCGCGACATGATCCTTGTTGTCGAGCGCCGCCGCGCTGCGATTGAAGGTGGCGTCGTCGAACTTCCATTGCGGCGAGGCGAGCTTCCAGATCAGCTTGGCGAAATCGTGCGTGTACTTCTCGTATCCGGCGCGGCCGCGCTCGGTGGCGAAGTAGAACTGGTACCACCATTGCAGCTCCGCCTGCGGCGGCAACGGCGCATTGCCGGCAGCCTGACTGGAAATCAGATAGCCGCTGACCGACACCAGTGCACGGCAGCGGTCGGGCCACAGCGCGGCGATAACGTCCGCGGTGCGCGCGCCCCAGTCGAACCCGGCGACGACGGCTTTCTTGATATCGAGCTTGTCCATCAGCGCGATGATGTCGACGGCCATCGCCGCAGGCTCGCCGTTGCGCGGCGTCTCACTGGAGAGAAAGTGCGTCGTGCCGTAGCCGCGCAAATAAGGGACGATCACGCGATAGCCGGCCTTCGCCAGAATCGGCGCGACATCGACGAAGGCGTGAATGTCGTAGGGCCAGCCGTGCAGCAGGATCGCGACGGGACCGTTCGAGGGCCCTACCTCCGCATAACCGACGTTGAGAACGCCGGCGTCGATCTGCTTGATCGCCCCGAAGGACGCATTCGATGCGGAGGATCGGAGCGGTTCCGTCTCGGCGCGTGCGAGATCGATCACGCCGAGGCCGACGGCGACGGCTCCTGTGGCGATGCCGAGAAACTGGCGGCGGTGCTCATCGATGATCTGCTTCATGGCGTTGCGACCTCCTGGTGGTTGATGATGCTGCGTCAGACCAGCGCGACCGTGACGTCGATGTTGCCGCGGACGGCCTTGGAGTAGGGGCAGGTTTGATGCGCTTCAGCGACCATGCCCTGTGCGGTCTCGCGATCGAGACCCGGCAGGCTGACATTGAGGCGCGCCCGAAGGGCATAAGTGCCTTCATCGAGAAGAAGATCGATTTCCGTATCGATCGCACTTTTTCTGGGAAGCACGATTTTCCGCTCGCGGGCGGCCATTTCCATCGCGTCTTCAAAGCAGGCCGACCAGCCGGCTGCGAACAATTGCTCGGGATTGGTGCCGATGCCTGCGCCACCTGACGGCGACAGCCTGACGTCCAGGCGGCCGTCGGAACTGCGCGACAGGCCGTCGTGCCGCCCGCCGCGGGTGTGCGTCCGGGCCGTGTGGAGCAGTTCTGCCGCTGGCGTCATGAAAGTCTCCTTGGCGCTGCGCAACCAACTATCAGCGGCGCGCCCGGGAGACGCGTTTAGACTTGTGAGAAGTTGTGAGGCCGGCCGAGAACCTGTTACGAGGCTTGCAAACGCGGTCTGATGCCGAGGCAAAGCCGGCCTTGCTGGATCGCTACCTGCTGGCTATCCGGCGATGGCCGGAACAGGCCGGCAGTACATGGGCGGCGACACCGAACGCCGACGAACGGGCGATCCACTTCTCCGCGCTTCACAACGTGCGTGCCGCGCTGGACTGGTGTTTTGGCGCGGTTGGCGACGCCGGCACCGGCATTGCGCTCGCCGCCGCGGCAGCGCCGATCTTCCTCGCGATGTCCCTCTTGATCGAAGGCCGGCGCTGGTCGGAACGACGGTGCAAACCGCACAACGGCGAGCGATGTGCGGCCGGGACGACGAATACAAATGTGAGATGCTGACACCGCCTTGATGGGCCGCTCAGCGCATGCCGCCGCGGCTCACCCCGTCGGCGTGCCCTGCGTCCACTGGCCGCCGGCGATCTTTGCGGCGGCGATGACGGCCTGGGTGCGGCTTTCGACGCCGAGCTTTTGCAGGATCGCCGAGACATGCGCCTTGATGGTGGCCTCGGAGACGCCGAGCTCATAGGCGATCTGCTTGTTGAGAAGGCCCTCCGACAGCATCATGAGGACCCGGACCTGCTGCGGAGTCAGCGTCACCAGGCGGTCGCGCAGGCGCGTCATGTCGGGGTCGGCCGCGACGGACAGGTCGGTGTCGGCGGGAACCCAGACGTCGCCGTCCATCACCTTGAGGATGGCGTCACGCAACGTCTCGACGCCGAAACGCTTTGGAATGAAACCGGAAGCACCGAAATCGAGCGAGCGGCGGATCGTGGCGCTGTCGTCCGAGGCTGAGACGATCACGACCGGAATCGCCGGATATTGCGCGCGCAGATAGATCAGGCCGGAAAAGCCGGAGATCCCGGGCATCGAGAGGTCGAGCAGGATCAGGTCGACCTCCGAGGTCTGTTCCAGCAGCCCGGTCAGCTCCTCGAAGGATCCGGCCTCGTCGATCCTGGCCGACGGGAGAACACCCGCCACCGCCTGTCGCAGCGCATCGCGGAACAAGGGATGGTCATCGGCGATGACGAGGTGGGTTGAGGGAGCGTTCATCGTTCTCTTGCTGTCGTTCGCGCCGGCCGGCGAACAGATCCGGCGGGTGCGTCAATTCTTCCCCGAGCGGCCGTGGCATGCAAGTGCACATTATCCCTTTGCTGCAAAGGGGTTAATCCCAGCCCTCACGGTTCGCGCGCCGGTGCCCGATACCACACCGTGTGTGTGCTGCGCGCCAGTGCGCAAGGCCGAAAGTCGTATTGGGGCGAGTTTCACGCCGATGTTACCTTGTCGCCAAGGCCCAGGCTGATCCGGCATGTCCGGACATCTGGGGCGCGAGGAAACGATTTCATTTCGGGGAGCGACTCAACATGTCGACAGTGGCTGTGTCTCAAGCGGGCGCGGGGGGGATGACAAAGGACGAACGGTTCGTCATTCTCGCCTCCTCGCTCGGTACCGTGTTCGAGTGGTACGACTTCTATCTCTACGGTTCGCTGGCAAGCATCATCGGCGCGCAGTTCTTCTCGGCCTATCCGCCCGCAACCCGCGACATCTTCGCGCTGCTGGCGTTCGCCGCAGGCTTCCTGGTCCGCCCCTTCGGCGCGATCGTGTTCGGCCGCATCGGCGACATCGTCGGCCGCAAATACACCTTCCTCGTCACCATCCTGATCATGGGTCTGTCGACCTTCATCGTCGGCCTGCTGCCCAATGCCGCCACCATCGGCATCGCGGCCCCGATCATCCTGATCGTGCTGCGCCTCGCTCAGGGTCTGGCGCTCGGCGGCGAATACGGCGGTGCGGCGACCTACGTCGCGGAACATGCGCCGAACGGCAAGCGCGGCTATTATACCTCCTTCATCCAGACCACGGCGACTCTCGGCCTCTTCCTGTCGCTGCTCGTGATCCTGTTCACCCGCACCGCGACAGGCGAAGCGGACTTCGCCGCCTGGGGCTGGCGCATCCCGTTCCTGGTCTCGGTGCTGCTGCTCGGAATCTCGGTCTGGATCCGGCTTCGCCTCAACGAATCGCCGATCTTCCAGAAGATGAAGGAAGAGGGGAAGGGTTCGAAGGCGCCGCTGACGGAAGCCTTCGGCAACTGGCAGAACGGCAAGCTCGTGCTGCTCGCCCTGCTCGGCGGCGTGATGGGCCAGGGCGTGGTCTGGTACACCGGCCAGTTCTACGCGCTGTTCTTCCTGCAATCGATCCTGAAGGTCGACGGCTATACCGCCAACCTCCTGATCGCCTGGTCGCTGCTGCTCGGCACCGGCTTCTTCATCGTGTTCGGCGCACTCTCCGACAGGATCGGCCGCAAGCCGATCATCCTCGGCGGCTGCCTGATCGCGGCGCTGACCTTCTTCCCGATCTTCAAGATGATCACCACCAACGCCAACCCGGCGCTGGAGAAGGCCATCGAGCAGACCAAGGTGGAAGTGGTGGCCGATCCCGCGAGCTGCGGCGACCTGTTCAACCCGGTCGGCACCCGCGTCTTCACCGCACCTTGCGACACCGCGCGCGCCTTCCTGTCGCAGTCGTCCGTCAAGTACACGACGACCTCCGCTCCGGCCGGCTCCGGCGTGAAGGTGATGATCAACGGCAAGGAAATTCCCTACACGAACGCCAAGGATAGCAACCCGGCTATCCTGGCCGCCGTGCAGGCCGCAGGCTATCCGAAGGCGGGCGACGCCGGTGTCGTGAAGATGGCGCATCCGTTCGACATCTTCCGCCCGCAGGTGGCGGCAGTCATCGGGCTGCTGTTCGTTCTCGTGGTCTATGTCACCATGGTGTACGGCCCGATCGCGGCGATGCTGGTCGAACTGTTCCCGACCCGCATCCGCTACACTTCGATGTCGCTGCCCTACCACATCGGCAACGGCTGGTTCGGCGGCCTCTTGCCGGCGACCGCCTTCGCCATCGTGGCCTCGACCGGCGACATCTATGCCGGCCTCTGGTATCCGATCATCTTCGCGTCCATCACCGTCGTGATCGGTTTCTTCTTCCTGCCCGAGACCAAGGACGTCGACATCAAGGCGACCTGATCGAAGCAGCGATCGACGACACGAACCGGCCGCGGTCTCCGCGGCCGGTTTTGTTTTGTGCGCTTACTGATTACTGCCGATGAATTGCAGCACGATCTCGCGGCGGTGCGGGCGGCTGCGATGCTCGACCAGATAGATCGCCTGCCAGGTGCCGAGCGCGAGCTTCCCGTTCAGGACCGGGACCTGGAGCGAAGTCTGCGTCAGCATGGTCTTGACGTGCGCGGGCATGTCGTCGGGCCCCTCGGTGTCATGGGTCCAGCCGGCGTTCTCCGGTGCGAGCCGTGACAGTGCGGTGGTGAGATCGACCAGCACGGAGGGATCGGCGTTCTCCTGAATCGTCAGCGAGGCCGAGGTGTGGCGGATGAACAGCGTCAGCGCGCCGTCGCGCGCGTGAACGTCCTTGATGAATTTCGTCGCTTCCGCGGTGAGATCGACGAAAGTTCGCCCGGGCGTCTGCACCGTCAACAGGGCGGTACCGATGGCCGTGGCCTGCACGGTCGATGGCACCGAACGCGTCAGCTGTTTCGCGGAGGTCATTCAAACTCTCAAATCTTGCCCGACACGTCCTTCTGCACGCGGTTGGCCATGTCGATCAGCCGCCGCCAGGCCTTTTCCAGGAACGACATCACGCGATCGACGTCCTGGTCGCTCGGCAGCGGAATCTCGATCTTGCGCTCGCCCTCGGCGGCCTTCGGCTCCGCCTTCTTCAACTGGTCGGATTTCGGCAGCGCCTCGTCGATCTTGCCCGACACCGTCGGCCCCGCCGCGAGTTGTCCCCTCAGCCTCTCGACCTCGGCCTGGAGCCTGCCGATCTCGGCGTCGAGTGCGGTCCGCTCGTCGGGCACCGCGTAGCAGGCCCAGCCGGCGTCGTTCTTGGTGCAGGTCGATACCGTGCCGGTGCGCGTGTCGAGCCGCAGCACGCCCTCGGCGATGGGCGTCATGCTGTAGCGGCCATTTTCGCCGTCGGGCGCGGATTGGGCGGCCACGAGGCCGCCGCTGACGACCATCACCGCGGCGGCCGCCGCAAGCCATGATGTTGTGGATGACGTCGCTGGTCTCATCGCCCTCTCCGCCACGGCACTGGTGCGGCTTTTGTGCAATTCTACACCCGCGTCAGGCAATCCGCCGCCAAAAACCCGCCTCTGAAATCAACGAACGCGGTGGCTTCTTTGATCCAGGCCGCGAGGCGAAAGGACAGCCGCGTCCGCCGATCGCGTGGAGACCTGCT
Organism: Bradyrhizobium sp. CCBAU 51765; assembly: GCF_015291725.1. Lineage (GTDB taxonomy): Bacteria > Pseudomonadota > Alphaproteobacteria > Rhizobiales > Xanthobacteraceae > Bradyrhizobium > Bradyrhizobium liaoningense. The sequence goes on along the minus strand of NZ_CP030038.1, from coordinate 915,816 downwards.
GCGGTGCGGCGTCACGCTGTGTGCAGCGCTGCCGCACACGCCGATATCATCAAGTAAATCAGGTACATAACCGAAAGCGACGCAATCGTGACTTGGCTTGACTTGATTATGGGCCATCAGTATGGTCCGCGCGGCTTTTGAGGGTGACGGGCGCAATTTCCATTCAGCCGCAGCGTTTCGGGTCTTCGTTGCATGACACAGGGCACGGGACACGGCGAGGATGGAGATCGCGATAGATCGTCCGAGGAAGCCGCGCTTTCCGAACGGCTCGGAAGTCTTGATCAGCGGTTGTCCGAATTTCGCGACCGCCGGACCAAGACCGAGCAACCCGCAGGTGACGGTGGAGACAGAGCGGCCAGAGCCTCGGCGATGGCGCTTGGTTTCCGGTTATCCTCGGAGTTGATCGCCGGCGTCGCTGTCGGAGCGGGGATTGGCTGGGGGTTCGACCGCTTGCTGTCGACGTCGCCCTTCGGATTTATCGTGTTCCTGCTGCTGGGCTTCGTGGCTGGCGTGGTGAATGTGGTGAGAACGGCGGGCGCGGGTCAAAACAGGCGCGGCGATTCCTAGCGGATCCCACCAGGAGAGGAATGATCGTGCCGGCCTCGCCGGTACGGGCCGGCCCGGCCGGCAGACCGAGACCCGCCGGCATTGCCCGGCAGACCAAGAGATGCCGCGCTGATGAAAATCGATCCGATCCACCAGTTCAACATCGAGCCTCTCTTCACCCTGGGCCACATCGGCAATCACACGATCGCCTTCACCAATTCGTCGCTCTACATGCTGGTGGCGGTGGCGATCATCTCGATCCTGATGCTTGCCAGCGGCACGCAGCTGGTTCCCGGGCGCCTCCAGTCGGTCGCAGAAATCTCCTACGAATTCGTCGCCTCGACCATCCGTTCGACGGCCGGCGCGGAAGGCATGAAGTTCTTCCCGCTGATCTTCTCGCTGTTCATGTTCATCTGCGTCTCGAACCTGGTCGGCATCATCCCCTACACCTTCACGGTGTCGAGCCATCTGATCGTCACCGCGGCGCTCGCGCTGCTGGTCTTCTTCACGGTCCTGATCTACGGCGTCTACAAGAATGGCCTGAAATTCTTCAAGATCTTCGTTCCCCACGGCGTCCCCATCTACATCCTGCCGCTGGTCATGTTCATCGAGATCCTGTCGTTCTTCCTGCGGCCGGTCTCCCACAGCGTCCGTCTCTTCGCCAACATGTTGGCCGGCCACATCGCGCTGAAGGTGTTCGCGGGCTTCGTCGCCATGCTCGGCTTCTCGCTCGGCGCCGTAGGCTGGATCGGCGGCGTGCTGCCGCTGGCGCTCACGGTCGCGCTGACCTCGCTGGAAATCCTGGTCGCGTTCCTCCAGGCCTATGTGTTCGCGATCCTGACCTGCATCTACCTCAACGACGCCATTCATCCGGGACACTGAGCGGTCCGGGGAATTTCCACCCACAACCCCATCTTTCTTCCAAGGAGTCTAAAATGGATCCGGCAGCAGCAAAACTTATCGGCGCGGGCATCGCGTGCATCGGCATGGGCGGTGCGGGCGTCGGCGTGGGCGTGATCTTCGGCAACTACCTCGCCGCAGCCGTGCGCAACCCGTCGGCCGCTCAGGGCCAGTTCGGCAACCTGATCTTCGGCTTCGCCGTGACCGAAGCGCTCGGCATCTTCTCGCTGCTGATCGCGCTGTTGCTGCTGTTCGTTCCGCTCTGAGGACGACGTTTTTCGCGCCGTTCCAGTCCTTGGAACGGCGCGTGTGACTGCAACAGGAGAACTCCATGGCTGAGAGTCATGGCGGCGCGAAAGGTCCGGCGGCGGGCGCTCACACCGAGGCTGACGGTGGTCACCACGGTGGCGGTTTTCCGCCGTTCGAGAGCAGCAGCTTCGCTTCACAGCTGGTGTCGCTCGCGATCTTCTTCGTCCTGCTTTACGTGATCGTGTCCAAGCTCGCCCTGCCGCGCATCGGCGGTGCGATCGAGGCGCGTCAGAACAAGATCGAGGGCGACCTCGCCGAAGCGCAGAAGCTGAAGGACCAGTCCGACGCAGCGCTGAAGGCCTATGAAAGCGAGCTCGCTTCGGCGCGCACGCGGGCGCAGGCAATCGGCAACGAATCCCGCGACAAGGCGAATGCGCAGGCGGAAGCCGAACGCAAGGCGCTGGAAGAACAATTGGCAGCCAAGCTCGCCGGGGCGGAGAAGACCATCGCCTCGACCCGCGCCGCCGCCATGAGCAACGTCCGCGGCATCGCGGCCGATGCGGCAGGTCAGATCGTGCGACAGCTCACCGGCGTCGTTCCGGACGCCGCGTCGGTCAATGCCGCGGTCGATGCGTCCTTGAAGGGTTAGTCGAGATGTTCTTCGAACCTGAATTTTGGGTCGCCGTCGCCTTCGTGATCCTGATGGTCGTGTTCGGCTATCTCGGGGTCTTCAAGACGGCGATGACGGCGCTGGATCATCGCGCCGAACGCATCAAGGCCGAGCTCGACGACGCCGCGCGCCTCAAGCAGGAGGCGGCGAAGGTGCTCGCCGACTACAAGTCGCGCAGTGCCACGGCCGAGCGCGAGGCTGCCGACATCATCGCCAACGCCAGGGCCGAGGCCGAGCGCATCGGGACCGAGGCCAAGGCGAAGATGGAAGACTTCGTCGCCCGCCGGACCAAGACCGCGGAGAGCAAGATCGCGCTCGCCGAGGCCCAGGCGCTGGCCGACGTCCGCGCCGCAGCCGCGGAAGCCGCCGTCCAAGCCGCTTCCACGATTCTGTCGCAGTCGGTCAGAGGCCAGGTCGCCGACGACCTGCTCGCCAAGGGCATCAACGAAGTCAGGCAGAAGCTGAACTGAGGGGTGCGCTCTCATCAATCAAAAAGCCGGCGCGATGAGCGCCGGCTTTTTTGTTGTCTGAACGACCTCGTGTCCCGGACGCGGCGCGGCATGCAATGACGCGACGCTGAGCCGGGACCCAGTTATGCCGCGGCGTGAGCCCCGGCTCCGCAGGGGCACGAAGCCTCACCCTACTTCTTCTTCCGCGCCTTCGGCTCGGGCGCGAGCGCCTGCGGGTCGAAGCCGACATAGAAGATGTAGGAATCGGCATCCTTGGCCGAGGGCACCGGATAGCTCAGATCCTCGGCGACAAAGGTGAAGGGCACGCTGCCGCCCTCCGACATCGCGACCGTGGTCCGGTAGGCCTTCGAGGCGATCACCTTCTCACCGATGCCGCCGTGCACCACCGCGATGCGCAATGGGACGTCGACCGTAGCAGGCGCACCGGCGGGACCCGCGATGACCCGGCCCTGGATTCCGATCCGGGCGGTGATGTCGCCACCGCTCCGGGCGCATTCGCGCGCCATTTTGGTGATCGTGGCCTGGAAGCGGATGTCGTTACCGACGGCCTGCTTGCCGTTCGCACCGACGGCATAGGTAGAGGCGCCGGCGCGCACGGTGACCTGCGGGCAATCGAGCTCGTCGTCGGCCGGCTGGCCGGGCGCGGGCGCCGGATTGGGCTGCGCCGGCTCGTCCGATTTGCCGCCAAACAGGCTCTTGAAGCGGTCGCTCAAGGATTGGGCCGCCACCGGCGAGGCGCACACGAGCGCAATCGACAGCGCCAACGCGACCGCTGTCCCCCGCCGCAACGCCCTCCGCGATGACCGAAGCTCCTTCACCATCGACACCCATACTCCATCACAATATCCGGACCCAACCACCGGCCGGTCCGCGCCGTTATATCGTCAAAATCGGCGAACCCAAGGCAGCAAAAAGGTGGCAAGCAGGGAGACCTTGCCCTCACGGGATGGCGGCTCAGCCGCGGAAATCCTCGTGCAGGAGGCCGAACAGCAGGTGGTCCTGCCAGACCCCGTTGATGCAGAGATAACGGCGCGCCAGGCCCTCACGCGAGAAGCCGCACTTCTCCAGCACCCGGATCGACGGCGCATTGGTGGGGATGCAGGCGGCCTCGACCCGGTGCAGATTGAGCTCGCCGAACAGCGTCGGCAGCAGCACCCGCAGCGCGGCCGTCATGTAGCCGCGATGCGCATGAGGCTGGCCAACCCAATAGCCGATGGTGCCGGCCTGCACGATGCCGCGCCGGACGTTGGCAAGCGTAATGCCGCCGACCAGGGCGCCGTCGAGCTCACGGAAGATCAGGAAGGGATAGGAGCGGTCCGCGGCAATGTCCTCGGAATAGCGGCGCAGGCGCCGCCGGAAGCCGGACCGGGTGAGATCGTCGGACGGCCAGATCGGCTCCCAGGGCGTGAGGTAGTCGCGGCTGGTTTCGCGCAAATGAGCCCATTGCAGGAAGTCCGACATTTGCGGCGCGCGCAGCAGCAGCCCGTTGCCGCGCGGGGCGAGGGTGGCGGGTCCACTGGATGGCAGGCGAAAGAGGGCCATGGTGATGCTTTCCGGGGTGGGCTCCCTAGCACAGCTCCTAGTGCAGCCGCGCCTTGGCGCGCGCCCGGGTCAATCCTTCCGCAAAAGATACGGCCGTGTCCAGACCCCTGCCACTGCCCAATGCGACAACGGCGGGCCGGCTCCGCGACAGCAGTGCACGCGCCGCGTCCCTCGTCGATTCGATGCTGACGGCATCGATCCGGGCGACCAGTTCCTGCGCCGTCTGCGGCCGCCCATAGGCGAGCACATGCCGGGCAAGCTGCTCGGCACGGGAGGAGCAGCTCTCCAGGGCCATCAGCAGGCCCGCCTTCATCTGCGCCTTGGCCCGGGCGATCTCGGCCTCGGTCAGCGTCTCCACCGAATCATTCATGATGTCGACCACGACCTCCATCATCTCCGGCGCGTCGGCCGGGTCGGTGCCGGTATAGAGGCCGAAGAAGCCGGTGTCGGAATAAGGCGCGTGGAAGGTGTAGATGGAGTAGCAGAGGCCGCGCTTCTCGCGCACCTCCTGGAACAGGCGCGACGACATTCCGCCGCCGAGGATGTTGGTGAAGACCTGGAGCGAGAACAGCGACGGGTCGCTCTGCGGCACGCCTTCCAGCGCCAGCGTCAGATGCGCCTGCTCGAGCTCGCGATGCACCACCTTGGTGCCGCCCTTGCCGAACTGAGCGGTCTGCGGTTTCGGCCCCGGCGTCCCCTCGAAGCTGGCAAAGCGTCTCTCGACCTCGGCGACGACCTGGCTGTGATCGACCGCGCCGGCCGCCGCCACCACCATGTCGGGCCCGCGATAATGCGTCGAGAGGTAGCCGCGCAGCATGTCGCGGTTGAAGGCGCGTAGCGTCTTGGCCGTGCCGAGCAGGGAGCGGCCCATCGGCTGGTCAGGATAGCAGAGCTCGTTCAGATGCTCGAACACGACATCGTCGGGCGTGTCCTGCGCGGCACCGATCTCCTGTACGATCACGTTCTTCTCGCGCTCCAGCTCGTCGGGCTCGAAGGCGGGATTGGCGAGGATGTCGGCGAGCACGTCGAGCGCGAGCGGCACGTCGGCCTTCAGCACCCGCGCGTAGTAGGACGTGGTCTCGGTCGAGGTGCCGGCATTGAGGTCGCCGCCGACCGCCTCGATCTCCTCGACGATCTCGCGCGAGGAGCGCTTGGTCGTGCCCTTGAACGCCATGTGCTCGAGCAGGTGCGAGATGCCATGCTCGTTCGGCTTCTCGTCGCGTCCGCCGACGCCGGCCCAGACGCCGAGCGCCGCAGTCTCGAGATGGGGCATCTCGTCGGTGACGACGGTCAGGCCGGAGGCAAGTTTGGTCATCTCGACGCTCATCCGGCAACTCCTTGCTTTGCGGCGCGGCTGACCGACAGCACGAACCGCTCGACCTCGGCCTGATCGTTCTTCATCACCCTCATGTGTTCGGATTTGGTCATCAAGCCATCCAGCCAGGCCGGCAATTGCGGCCGCTGGCCGCAGGCCGCCTCGACGGCGTCGGGGAATTTGGCCGGATGGGCGGTGGAGAGCACGATGCTCGGCACCCTCGTGTCGGTGGTGTCGCGGTCCGCCACAGCGAGCGCCACGGCCGTATGGGGATCGACCAGTTCGCCCGCTTCGCGCCAGGCAGCACGGATCGCGGCCGCAGTCTCGGTCTCGTCGGCGCGCCCTGCATCGAACTCCTCTCGGATCGCGGCAAGCGTCGCATCGGGCAGCACGAAACGTCCGGACTGCTTCAGCGACTCCATCAGACGGCGCACGCCTGCTGCGTCGCGCCGGCTCGCCTCGAACAGCAGCCGCTCGAAATTGGACGAGATCTGGATGTCCATCGACGGCGACGCCGTCGCGTGCACCTCGCGCACCTCGTAGATTCCGGTCTTCAGCGTCCGTGCCAGGATGTCGTTGACGTTGGCGGCGATGCGCAGGGTCCGCACCGGCAGCCCCATGCGCTTGGCGACGTAGCCGGCGAAGATGTCGCCGAAATTGCCTGTCGGCACGACGAAATCGACCGCGCGCGCCGGCGCCCCAACGGCAACGGCGGAGGTGAAATAGTAGACCACCTGGGCGACGATGCGCGCCCAGTTGATGGAATTCACGCCGGACAGCGAGGTCGCATCGCGGAAACGATGGTTGTTGAACATCCCCTTCACGATCGCCTGGCAATCGTCGAAGGTGCCCTCGACGGCGAGCGCATGGACGTTGGCCGCGCCCGTCGACGTCATCATTCGCCGCTGCACCTCGGAGATGCGGCCGTGCGGAAACAGCACGATGAGATCGACATTCTCGAGTCCCGCAAAGGCTTCGACCGCTGCGCCGCCGGTATCGCCGGAGGTGGCGACCACGATGGTGGTGCGCTGGCCGCGCTTGGCGAGCACATGGTCCATCAGCCGAGAGATCAGCTGCATCGCGACGTCCTTGAAGGCGAGCGTCGGGCCGTGGAACAGCTCCAGCACGAACTGGTGCGGCGACATCTGGCGCAGCGGCACCACCGCGGGATGGCGGAAGGTGGCATAGGCCTCGTTCGCCATACGACCAAGCTCGGCGTCCGAAATCTCACCGCCGGCGAAGGGACGAATCAGGTCGACCGCGACCTCCCAATAGGGCCGGCCGAAGAAGCCGGCGATCGTCTCGGACGGGAGCTGTGGCCAGGTCGCCGGCACATACAGGCCCCCGTCGCGGGCAAGCCCGGTCAGCATCACGTCACAGAAGCCGAGTTCGGGGGCCTCGCCCCGGGTCGAGATATAACGAGTCAAACTGCCCTCCAAAGGCCGGCCGAACCGAGGCCAGGTCCTTAAGCCTTTGATCTTACGAAACTACTTGATTACAGCCAGAGGCTTTGGGCCACCATAAATTGTTTTGCGGCATCAGGAAACCGCTTCCGGCCCCTCGCGTCGCCCAATGAAAAAGGGCTGCAGCGTTTGCCGCAGCCCTTCTCTTGGAAGGTCTGTCGTTGTGTGCAGACCGGTTTGCTTCGTCGGGGCCACCGCCCGTCAAAACTGTTCTGGCAAGCTTTCGTCGGCTGTCACGAAATCGTCAAGGGCCAAAACCGTGCCGGCCGAAGAATGTTCCTATTTTTCCCGCCACGCTTCGGGCGCCGACTGACGCGGTACAGCCGGGGTCTATTTCCAACTGCGACTTTTTCCCGAATGATTGTCCGCTGCAGGAACGAATGCAGCCTCAGCCCATTGTGTCCGCGGATGGGTGTCGGCCCGTTGTCCATGCATTGCCCGGCCAACGGCGGCGTCGATCCGTCGACCGAACCGCTGCATCCTGGAGCAGCCGGTTCGGTCTCTGGCGGAAGGTCAGTTCATCCCGATTTCCACTGCGATCCGGATCAGGTCGGAGTGGTTCTTGGCGCCCAGCTTCTGCTTGAGCAGGGATGTGGTGTTGGCCACGGTTTTGTAAGAGATGCCGAGCGCCTCGGCGACCTCGACGATCTTGTCGCCGCGTCCAAGCAGGCGCAGAATCTCAAGCTCCCGCGGCGTCATCTGCGAGGCCGGATTGGCTTTGATCGCCGCACCGGAAAACGTCACGGCTTCCGCAAGCTGCGGCGAGATGAAATTGTCTCCCGCGACCACCTTGCGCACCGCTTTGAGCAGCATCCTTGGATCGTCGCCCTTGGAGACATAGCCCTGCGCTCCAAGCTCGACGGCCCGCACCACAAAGGCCGGATCGTCGTTCATGCTGAACATGATGATCTTGGCGTCGGGATCGTCCTTGCGGATGCGTCGCATCAGCTCGAAGCCGGAGACATCGGGCAGGCTGATGTCGATCACGGTGACGTCGGGCCGCTTGCTGACATAGGCGCGATGCCCGGATTTGGCGTCGCTCGCCTCGTCAATGCGAATTGAATGGTCGGACGCGAACAGGGTGCGGCAACCGGACAGCACTACCGGATGGTCGTCGACGATCAGGACCCTGGTCGCCAGCTTGGCGGTATCTTGCATCGCGCACTCTCTTGTTTTTCGACTCATAGACCGGCGGGAATAAATGGAAAGGGTAAATCCCGCCGATGCGCGTTAGAATTGGCCTAATGTGGCAACGACTTTCGTTCAGGACGCAACTGTTTCTTCCGCTCGGCGCCAGCTTTCTGGCGGCGCTGATCCTGGCGGGCGTGCTGCTCCATATATTCGCAGCGGACCAACTGGCAGCGGAGAACGAGCCCAGACGACGTTCGACAGAGGCCATCGCCGCCGCGCTCAACGACACGCTGCGCACATCGGACGATCCACGGCGGACGCTCGAGGCCTTTGTCCATTCCTTGGACACCTCCTCCGATATCCAATTCCGCGCCTTGGATGCGGGTCCCGCGCCGTCACCGAAGGACGGCCTGCACAAGCCGCATGGCGTGCCGCAATGGTTCATCGACCTTCTCGCCACCCCCGACATGGATGCGGCATCCCCGGTGACGATCGACGGCAGACGCATCGGCGATATCGTATTCCTGCAGGACATGTCGGCCGATCTGTTCGAGAAATGGATCGGCTTTCTCGCGCTCACCAGCCTGGTCGCCGTGCTGATGGTTCTTACCGGCACGATCGCCTATGTCTTGGCGGGATCCGTCCTGCGTCCTTTGCAAGATCTCGGCCAAGGTCTCACGCGGATACGACGGGGCGATTACGCCAGGCCGATTCCGGTCCGGGGTCCGCCGGAAATCCGGCAAGGCTGCGAAGAGGCGAATGCGCTGGCTGCAACGCTGGCGCAACTGAGCCAGGACAATCGCGATCTGATGCACCGGCTGGTGTCGCTCCAGGACGACGAGCGGCGCGATCTCGCCCGCGAACTGCACGACGAACTCGGACCGCTCCTGTTCAGCATCCGCGCCGGTACGATCGCGCTGGTCGAGGCTGTGCCGCCGGCGGGAAACTTCGGCAATTCCGCACAGAGCCTACTGCAATCGGTCGAGGCGCTCCAGCAGACCAATCGCCGTATCCTCGACCGGCTGCGGCCGCTCTATATCGAGGAACTCGGCCTTTCGGCCAGCGTGCATACGCTGCTCCGGACCTTTCGCAATCAGGCATCGCACATCATCCTGACCGACACGATCGACGGCGATCTGAACGTGATCGACGGGCCAGCGGCCCAAACCGTGTATCGGCTGATCCAGGAGGCACTGACCAACGTGCTGCGCCATGCCAACGCCAGCAACGCCCATGTAAGGGCGACCGTCGCCGGCGAGACACTCGCGATCGAGATCTCTGACGACGGCGGCGGTTTTCCTGCGGGCAACGTCTTCGGCCGGGGCTTGACCGGCATGCATGAGCGCGTGCGCGCGCTCAGCGGATCGCTGTCCCTGTTGCGCGTGGATGAGCGAACTTACGTCCGCTGCCGTCTTCCTGTCGAAACGACGCGGGACGCGCCGTCAGCAGGCTAGACTAGCATACGCAGCCGCCATGCGCGTTCTGGCGCGCGGGCTCGCATACCGTGCTGCGGATCTTGCCTTCCGGGTTGAAACGAAACGAAGCTTGAATGCGCAGCGCGCCGGCGACGGAATATTCGAGATCGACGCCGTGGGGCGTCGGATGGATTTCCTCCAGCCCGAAACCTGCCGACGAGAAGGCGCTGAGCCGCGGCTGCCAATAGGCTTCGAGCTCGCTCCGTCCCTGATATCGCTGCGTGCCGTTGCACATGCATTCGAGCTGGGCGTCGTCGGCATAGAGGTCGAGCAGCGCCGTGAGGTCGCCCTTCCGGCAGGCGTCCACCCAATCGACGATAATTCCCATCTGGTCGAAATCGCTCACGCCGCAATCCTGTCTGCCGCGGAAAGAACCGGCGGCTTAGGACCACACTCGTGAATATGCGCTGAACAATAAACCCCGGGCGATACCGGGTTCCCTCAAGATGGTTCCGAACAAGCTCAGCTCTGCCGCCGGCCTCTTGCCCATACGGCGAAGGCGATCAAAACGGCGCCGGCCAGCGTGAACCAGGTCACCGCATATTGCAGGTGATCGTCCTTCAGATTCACGTCGAGCGGTCCCGGGCGCGGAATGCCATTCGCGGGCGCGGGATGCTCGAGATCGATGTAGAACGGCGCGACCGTACCCCAGCCGAGCGCACTTGCGATTCCCAGGTGATCACGCACGAACCAGAGCCGCTTGTCGCGATTCTCCGCCGGCGTCAGCCAGCCGGGCGCCTCGGGAAAGCGCAGATAGCCGGTGAGCGCCACCGGTTGGCCCGTGACGAGCTTCTTCACCGCGCGGTCCTCGACGCCGCGATCCTGCATCGTGTTCGCGACGAAGCCCGCATCGATCACGACCGTCTCGCCCGTGGGTAGCCGCGCCGGCAGAAACGCCCAGGTGCCGGGGCCGGAGGCGTCCTTGCGCACCGCGGAGCCGGAGGAATAGACCATCGCATCGGGCAGGGCCGCGTAGGTGGCGGTGAAGCTGACGCGGCGGAATTCGTCGCTGGCAGGATTGAGCGCGGCCCATTGCGCAGACGGCGGCAGCGCCACGGGCGCCGCCGCGAGCCGCTCGGTGAGCGCCGCGATCAGCTCGTGCTTGGCGGTCCGGCGCTGCAGCTGCCAGACACCGAGCGCGACGAACGCAGCCGTCAGGAACAGCGTGAACAGCGCGAAGCCGGTCACGCGGGCCTTGCGCGCAGGCTCGTTCATTTCGCGCGATCGACCAAACGGCCGGGCGCCGCCTTGTGGTGGAATTGCAGCGCGATCAGCAACGACTTCATCGAGCGTAGCGGCAACAGCGTGGTGGCGAGGATCAGCGGCAGCCAGAGCACGGCATGCAACCAGTATGGCGGCTGGTACTTGACCTCGACGACCAGCGCGCAGCCGACCACGATGGCGCCGGCGAGCATGATGATGAAGATCGCCGGGCCATCGCCGGTATCGATGAAGGCATAGTCGAGGCCGCAGCGGTCGCACGCGGGCGCAAGCGTCAGGAAGCCCGCATAGAGCTTGCCCTGGCCGCAGCGCGGGCATTTGCAGGCGAGCCCGCGCATCGCGCTTTGCAGGACGGTGGTTTCGGGCTGCGGTGGGCCGGCGGTGTCGTTCATGATGGCGGACCCTATCACAGTTTCCGCCGAACGTTCGGCGGCCGGCAAGCGAAAGGGCGGCCCTGGGGCCGCCCTTTCTGATCGGTTCGATGCAACTTAGTGCGCGGCGTGGGCCATGGTCGCGGCGCCGCGTCCCCAGACGTAAATGCAGAGGAACAGGAACAGCCAGACCACGTCGACGAAGTGCCAGTACCAGGCGGCGAACTCGAAGCCGAGATGCTGCTTCGGCGTGAAATGGCCGGCATAGGCGCGGAACAGGCAGACCAGCAGGAAGATGGTGCCGACCAGCACATGGAAGCCGTGGAAGCCGGTCGCCATGAAGAAGGTCGCGCCATAGACGTTGCCGGCGAAGGAGAACGCCGCGTGGCTGTACTCATAGGCCTGCACGCAGGTGAAGAGCGCGCCGAGCACGACGGTGAGAATCAGGCCGTATTTCAGGCCCTGGCGATCGTTCTCGAGCAGCGCATGGTGCGCCCAGGTCACGGTGGTGCCGGAGGTGAGCAGGATCAGCGTGTTCAGGAGCGGCAGATGCCAGGGATCGAAAGTCTCGATGCCCTTCGGAGGCCAGGTGCCGGGGACCGAGCAGGCGCCGGGCTGCGTGCCGAGACCGCAGCCGAACACTGCATCGCGCGTCGCATGGACGGCGTCGGCCGGAAACAGCGCGGCATTGAAATAGGCCCAGAACCAGGCGACGAAGAACATCACCTCCGAGGCGATGAACAGGATCATGCCGTAACGGTGGTGCAGCTGCACGACGCGGGTGTGGTCGCCCTTGTACTGGGCTTCCTTGATCACATCGCCCCACCAGCTCGCCATGGTGTAGAGCACGCCCACGGTGCCGACGCCGAACACGATCGGCGCGGCGGAGAACATGTGGTGCATCCAGGCGATCGCGCCGACCGCCATGATGAAGGCCGAGAGCGAGCCGACGGCCGGCCAGGGAGAGGGATCGACCAGGTGATAGTCGTGATGCTTGGTGTGCGCCGTAGCCATTCCGTCTCTCTCCTCAATCCCGTGCCTGTCAGGCACTTATCCCCTTGTTTCCAACCGCCTGACCGTGAGCCCGGCGGTCAAAGATTTCCCTTGCGTTTGTCGTCCTCGCTGGCGGCGAGCGGCTTCACCACGGGGTCGCGCACCGGATAGAACGTGTAGGACAGCGTGATCGAGCTCAGCCTGTCATTCTCGTGGTCGTCGACGATCGAGGGATCGACGTAGAACACGACCGGCATCTCGCGCTTCTCGCCGGGCGCCATGGTCTGCTCGGTAAAGCAGAAGCAGTTGATCTTCTGGAAATAGGAGCCGACCGTCAGCGGCGCGACGTTGTAGGCGGCCTGGCCCGCGGTGGTGCGCGCGGCCTGGTTCGTCACGGTGTAGAAGACGGTCACGACCTGGCCGATATTGACCTCGATCTCGCTCTGCTCCGGCTCGAACTTCCAGGGCAGGCCGGGCGCGACGTTGGAATCGAAGCGCACCGATATCCTCCGCGCGATCGGGCCGGTGGCCGGCGCAGAGGTCGCGACCTGCGTCGTGCCGTTGAAGCCCGTGGCACGGCAGAACCAGTTGTAGAACGGCACCGCCGCGTAGGACGCACCGACCATCAGCGCGACCACGCCGCCGCAGATCGAGGCGACCAGCGCGTCGCGGCCGAGGCCACTGAAACCAAGGCCACCGAGACGGCGCTTCGTATCCGTCCGGTTCTGATCCCGCGATATGGTCGGCTCGTGATCCATCTTACCTACATCGGCCGCACGAGCACTGCCGGTCCCTTGACCATGGTGACGGCGAAGAACAGCACCACGAGCACACCGAGCGCGAGCGCGATTGCGATCGAACGCTGACGACGGCTCTTCCGCTGCGCCTCGGTGAGGACGATTCCATCTGGCTCGGGTTTGTCAGCCATTCCTGCCTCATGCGCCCCCAACCATCGGAGCAAGCGCCCGGTACACGACCTCGGCCAGCAGGGTCGCGAACAGCGCGAACAGATACAGGATCGAGAAGGCAAACAGCTTGCGGGTCGCGCGCAGCGACTGGCTGCGTTCGCGGCGCATATAGACGTTGATCGCGAGCACCAGCATGCCGGCGCCCAGGATCAGCGAGACGATGCCGTAGAAGGCGTCGAAATAGCCGAGCGCCCAGGGCGCCGCGGCGACCGCGATCAGCACGATGGTGTAGAGCAGGATCTGGAGACGGGTCGCGTCGGGGCCGGCGACGTTGGGCAGCATCGGAATGCCGGCGCGCGCGTAGTCGTCGGAGCGGAACAGCGCCAGCGCCCAGAAATGCGGCGGGGTCCAGAAGAAGATGATGGCGAACAGCAGCAGCGGCTCGACGTCGACCGTGCCCGTTACCGCAGCCCAGGCCACCACCGGTGGCAGCGCGCCGGCGGCGCCGCCGATCACGATGTTCTGCGCGGTCCAGCGCTTGAGGCACATCGTATAGATCACGACGTAGAAGAAGATGGTGAAGGCAAGCAGCGCGCCGGCGATCCAGTTGACGAGGATGCCGAGCGTCATCACCGAGAAGAAGGCGAGCGTCATTCCGAACGCCATGGCTTCGGGACGGGTGATTCGGCCGCGCGGGAGCGGCCGGTTCGCAGTGCGCGACATCTTGGAGTCGATATCGCCTTCGAGCGCCATGTTGAGCGCCCCGGAGGCACCGGCACCGACCGCGATGCAGAGCAGCGAAGTGATCGCCAGCACGGGGTGGAAATGCCCGGGCGCCATCGCCATCCCGACCAGGGCGGTGAAGATGACCAGCGACATCACCCGGGGCTTGAGCAGCGCGATGTAATCGCCGACCTCCGCTTCGGAGATGCGGGGATTGATGTCGATGGCGTTCTGGTCGAGGACGGACACTTAGATCTACTCGCTTCGTTATAGCACCGCGGCGCCCGTCACGGGCGCCGCGGAAGATTGCTTACTGCACGCGGGGCAGCACTTCGAACTGGTGGAAGGGCGGCGGCGAGGACAGCGTCCACTCCAGCGTGGTCGCGCCGGCACCCCACGGATTGTTGCCCGCCGGTACCTTGCGGGCGAAAGCGTCGATCACGCAGTAGAGGAAGATCAGCACGCCGAAGCCGGAGATATAGGAGCCGAGCGACGAGATCAGATTCCAGCCCGCGAAGGCGTCGGGATAATCGATGTAGCGGCGCGGCATGCCCGACAACCCGAGGAAGTGCTGCGGGAAGAACACCATGTTGACGCCGATGAAGGTGACCCAGAAGTGCGCCTTGGCCAAAGTCTCGTTGTACATGTAGCCCGACATCTTCGGGAACCAGTAGTACCAGCCGGCGAAGATCGCGAACACCGCACCGAGCGACAGCACGTAGTGGAAGTGCGCGACGACGTAGTAGGTGTCCTGCAGCACGCGATCGACGCCCGCATTCGCCAGCACGACGCCGGTGACACCGCCGATCGTGAACAGGAAGATGAAGCCCACCGCCCAGATCATCGGGGCGCGGAATTCGATCGAACCGCCCCACATCGTGGCGATCCAGGAGAAGATCTTCACGCCGGTCGGAACCGCGATGACCATCGTGGCCGCGACGAAATAGGCCTGCGTCGCCGAGGACATGCCGACCGTGTACATGTGGTGCGCCCACACCACGAAGCCGATGCCGCCGATTGCGACCATGGCGTAGGCCATGCCGAGATAGCCGAACACGGGCTTGCGCGAGAAGGTCGAGACGATCTGGCTGATCATGCCGAAGCCGGGCAGGATCAGGATGTACACCTCGGGGTGACCGAAGAACCAGAACAGATGCTGGAACAGCACGGGGTCGCCGCCGCCGTCGGGCGCGAAGAACGTCGTGCCGAAATTGCGGTCGGTGAGCAGCATGGTGATCGCACCGGCGAGAACCGGCAGCGACAACAGCAGCAGGAACACCGTCACCAGGATCGACCACACGAACAGCGGCATCTTGTGCAGGGTCATGCCCGGCGCGCGCATGTTGAAGATGGTGGTGATGAAGTTGATGGCACCGAGGATCGACGAGGCACCCGCCAGATGCAGCGACAGGATCGCGAAGTCGACGGCCGGCCCCGGATGGCCGGAGCTCGACAGCGGCACGTACATGGTCCAGCCGGCGCCGACGCCGTTGGCGCCCGGCTCGCCCTCGACGAAGGTCGACATCAGGAGCAGCGCGAAGGACGCCGGCAGCAGCCAGAACGAGATGTTGTTCATGCGCGGGAACGCCATGTCGGGCGCGCCGATCATCAGTGGCACGAACCAGTTGCCGAAGCCGCCGATCATCGCCGGCATGACCATGAAGAAGATCATGATCAGGCCGTGGGAGGTCACGAACACATTGTAGGTGTGCGCCTCGTGGAATATCTGCACGCCCGGATACATCAACTCGGCACGGATCGCGATCGACATCGCGGCGCCGATGACGCCGGCGATGACCGCGAAGATGAGGTACATCGTGCCGATGTCCTTGTGGTTGGTCGAGTAGACGTAGCGGCGCCATCCGGTCGGATGGGCGTGCTCGTCATGTCCGTGGTCTTGCGCGTGATCGCCGTGTGCCGCTGCGCTCGTTGCCATTTTCAAATCCTGCCTTGCGTCCCATTCGGACCTTTGGAGGTCCCGCCCTTTTATCGCTTTCAGTCCCCCGAGCCGTCACCCGACGCTTACTGCGTCGGGCCGGCCGCGGAGGCGTAGGTGCTGGTGCCGCCGCTCGCATATTTCTTCTTGGCCGCCTCGACCCAGGAGGCGAACTCCTGGTCGTCGACCACGCGGATGGCAATCGGCATGAAGGCGTGATCCTTGCCGCACAATTCCGAACACTGGCCGTAATACATGCCGGTCTTGGTGGCCTTGAACCAGGTCTCGTTCAGCCGGCCCGGAATGGCGTCGATCTTGACGCCGAAAGCCGGCAGCGCGAAGGCGTGGATGACGTCCGCGCCCGTGGTCTGGACCCGAATCACCTTGTTGACCGGGACCACCATCTCGTTGTCGACGCCGAGCAGGCGGGGCTGCTTGTCCTGGGCCATCAGCGAGTCGAACTCGAACTTGCCGTTGTCGGGATAGGCGTAGGACCAGTACCACTGCTTGCCCGTCGCCTTGACGGTCAGGTCCGCCTT
Organism: Bradyrhizobium sp. CCBAU 51765; assembly: GCF_015291725.1. Lineage (GTDB taxonomy): Bacteria > Pseudomonadota > Alphaproteobacteria > Rhizobiales > Xanthobacteraceae > Bradyrhizobium > Bradyrhizobium liaoningense. The sequence continues at coordinate 899,364 of NZ_CP030038.1, read as the reverse complement.
CGGAATGTCGAGCTCGAGGAACAGAAGCCGGAACGACGGCACCGAAATGCCGACCAGGATCAGCACGGGAATCAGCGTCCAGGCCACCTCGATCAGCGTGTTGTGGGTGGTCCGCGACGGCACCGGATTGGCCCTCGCGTTGAACTTGATGACCACGATCACCAGCAGCGCCAGGACGAACAGCGTGATCAGGGTGATCAGCACGAACAGGAAGTTGTGGAACCAGACGATATTGTCCATCACCGGGGAACCGGACTGCTGAAGCGTCCACTCCCACGGCGCCGGCTGCCCGAGCTCGGCGGCGAATGCCGCACCACCCGTCCCCAGCGTGACGCCAGCCGCCATCAAGGCGATGGTGGCCAATCCCAGCAATTGCCGGCCCACCCGACCCATCGACATCCTCATGCCGTTCGCGCTCCCCTTACGAAATCACCCCAAGTGCATTCCCCTGCTTCCGGGAAACGCTTATTCGATCCGCCAGTCCGACAAACCGCCACGCAAGAATACCTCTAAGAGGAATTGGGGCCAGATCGCTAGAACGCGAAATCAAGCCTCTCAAACCATAATTCTTGATCTATCGCAATGCAGTCTTGAGCTCGGTCTGTCAGCCATCACCGGCAAGATATTTCCTAGCAACATCAAACAAAAATACCGTTTCCCGGGATGCCGCGGCTTGACAGCGAAATTGCCCGCGGTAGGCACTGGCGGATGGCTGCGCAGGAGCCTGATTCGTGCCGGCGGCGGCGGCGCGAGGCGGCGCGGAATTTGCTTGGGAATCGCCTTCAAGACGCCGTCATTCCCGTATCAGTCCGCCAGATTGGCCTGCCAAGCGCGAGCGACCCAGGCGAGCAGAGGGACCGACCCGATGGGGCTTTCGAGATCGATGGCAAAGCCGGCTAGCGGCCTCCCGGCGCTGACCGCCCTCCTGACCGCGATCGTCCTCCTGGCGCTCCCCGGCCTCGCCCATGCGCAGGGCGCGGTGCGCTCCGTCCATGGCGACTGGCAGATCCGCTGCGATACCCCGCCTGGCGCCCAGACCGAGCAATGCGCGCTGATCCAGAGCGTGGTGGCGGAAGACCGCTCCAATGCCGGCCTGACCGTGATCGTGCTGAAAACCGCCGACCAGAAGAGCCGCCTGATGCGCGTGGTGGCGCCGCTGGGTGTGCTGCTGCCCTCCGGCCTCGGCCTCAAGCTCGACAACCAGGACGTCGGCCGCGCCGGTTTCGTCAGATGCCTGCCCAACGGCTGCGTGGCGGAAGTGGTGATGGACGACAAGCTGCTCGGCCAGCTGCGCAGCGCCAAGACCGCGACCTTCATCATCTTCGAGACGCCCGAAGAAGGCATCGGCTTCCCGCTCAGCCTGAACGGGCTCGGCGAGGGCTATGACAAGCTGCCGTAGCGGCCGATCGGGCACCGGCGAGCGATCCTATTGTTTCCGTAATGTGAGACTTGGCGCCCTCGCGGAACCGGTCCGAAACCATTATCTTGCCTCACAGCCCCCGATAATGGACGAACGCATGACCAACCCTGCAACAACCTCCCTGCTCGACCGTGCCAATCTCGACCGCGACCAGGTTCGCAACGAGGTCGCGCGCGGGCTTTCGGGCGCCGACGACGGCGAATTGTTCCTGGAATACAGCCAGACCGAAGCGCTGATGTTCGACAATGGGCGGCTGAAGCAGGCGACCTACGACACCTCGCAAGGCTTTGGCCTGCGCGCCGTCAAGGACGATGCGGTTGGCTACGCCCATTCCTCCGACGTGTCGCTGCCGGCGCTGATTCGCGCCGCCGACGCGGTCGCCGCCGTGCGCGGCGGCTACTCCGGCAGCTTCGCCGCGCCGCCCCCGCACACCAATGTGCGACTCTATGGCGATGACAATCCACTCGATGCGCCCGGCTTCGAGACCAAGGTCAAGCTGCTCGCCGAGATCGACGCTTACCTGCGCGACAAGGATCCGCGGGTGCGGCAGGTCAGCGTCAGCCTGGGCGCGACCTGGCAGGTCGTCGAGATCCTGCGGCCCGACGGCGAGAGCTATCGCGACATCCGTCCGCTGGTGCGCGTGAACATTTCCGTCGTCGCCGGCCAGGGTGACCGCCAGGAGAGCGGCAGCAAGGGCTATGGCGGCCGTGCCGGCTATGCCGAATTCATCGAGAGCAGATCCTGGCGCGAGGCCGCCGACGGCGCGCTGCGCGAGGCACTGGTCAATCTGGAATCGATTCCTGCGCCGGCTGGCGAGATGGACGTCGTGCTGGGCGCCGGCTGGCCCGGCGTGATGCTGCATGAAGCGGTCGGCCATGGCCTGGAGGGCGACTTCAACCGCAAGAAGACCTCCGCCTTTGCCGGCCTGATGGGCCAGCAGGTCGCGGCCAAGGGCGTCACGGTCGTCGACGACGGCACCATCGCCTCGCGGCGCGGCTCGTTGTCGATCGACGACGAGGGCACGCCGACCAACCGCACCGTGCTGATCGAGGATGGCATCCTCGTCGGCTACATGCAGGACCGCCAGAACGCGCGGCTGATGAACATGAAGCCGACCGGCAACGGCCGTCGCCAGGGCTACGCCCATGTGCCGATGCCGCGCATGACCAACACCTACATGCTCGCGGGCGACCGCGATCCCGCCGAGATCCTCGCCTCGGTCAAGAACGGCGTGTTCGCCGCGAATTTCGGTGGCGGCCAGGTCGACATCACCTCGGGCAAGTACGTGTTCCAGTGCACCGAGGCCTACAAGATCGAGAACGGCAAGATCGGCGCGCCGCTGAAGGGCGCCATGCTGATCGGCAACGGGCCGACCGACCTGCATCGCATCCGCATGATCGGCAACGACCTTGCGCTCGATACCGGCATCGGGACCTGCGGCAAGAACGGTCAGGGCGTGCCGGTCGGCGTCGGCCAGCCATCGCTGCTGATGGAACGCATCACCGTGGGTGGAACGGGCGCATGAGCGTGGAAGACAAAGTGACTGTCACCCCCAAGCGGAAAAGCAGCGGCTGGGGTGGCCAACTCGTGCAGCTCGCCGGCATCGTCGCCGCGGTCTTCATCGCCAAGGGCGCGCTCGCCGAGCCGTTCTACGTGCCGTCGGGCTCGATGGAGCCGACGCTGCTGATCGGCGATGCGCTGCTCGCCTCGAAATTCCCCTATGGCTACGGCACCTCGTCGCTGCCGATCCAGATCAGCCTGCCCGAGAGCGGCCGGGTGTTCGCGGAGACGCCGAAGCTCGGCGACGTCGTCGTGTTCCGCTGGCCCGGCGATCGCTCGCAGGCCTGGGTCAAACGCGTCGTGGGGCTGCCCGGCGATCGCATCCAGATGCGGCAGGGCCAGCTCTTCATCAACGACCGTCCCGCCGAGCTGAAGCCCGACGGCGTCGGCGCCGCCGAGGACGACCGTGGCGGCAGCGAGCCTGCCTATCGCTATGTCGAGACGCTGCCGAACGGCGTCTCGCATCTGATTTTCAAGATGCGCGACAACGGCCCGCTCGACAACACGCCCGAAGTGACGGTGCCGGCCGGGCATCTCTTCGTGCTCGGCGACAACCGCGACAATTCCGCCGACAGCCGCGTGCCGCTGCGTGCCGGCGGCGTCGGCCTGTTGCCGATCGACAATCTGATCGGCCGTGCCGATGCCGTGCTCGGCTCCTGGGATCTCGGCATGCGCGGCCAGCCCGTGTGGACCTGGCTGTCCGGGTTCAGGCTTGCCCGGTTCTTCACCGCCGTGCATTGAGCGAGACGTAGATCGTAGGGTGGGCAAAGCGGAAGCGTGCCCACCACGTCTGTCGCAACGTGGAGAGATGGTGGGCACGGCGCGCAAAGAGCGCGCCTTTGCCCACCCTACGATGTCCGATGACCCGCGACGAATTTCTCGCTCTCGCCCTGCGCAATCTGGTCAACGCAACGATCGTTGACGAACTCCATCGTCTGGCGCTGCCGGATGCCTGGCTGGTCGCGGGTTGCCTGGTGCAGACGGTGTGGAACGCGCTCACCGGCCGTCCGATCAGTCACGGCATCGCCGACTACGACGTGTTCTACTTCGATCCCGATACGTCGTGGGAGGCGGAAGACGCAGTGATCCGCAGGCTGCATGCGCGGCTCGCGCATCTCGGCGCCAAGATCGAGATCCGCAACCAGGCGCGGGTGCATCTGTGGTACTCCGGCAAGCATGGCCTGCCCTATCCGCCGCTGACGCGCTCGACGGACGGCATCGACCGTTTCCTCACCGAGAATACGCAACTGGGTATCCGACCCGTTGATGGGAATTTCGACGTCTATGCGCCCCACGGGTTCGATGACGTCGCAAGGCTGATCGTAAGGCCCAACCGGGCGCCGAACTTCTCCGCCGCCAACTACGAGGCGAAAGCCGCGCGATGGAAGGCACTGTGGCCCGAGCTCACGGTGATCGCGGCGGACGCATAAGTCCCACGTGTCCCGGATAAGACGCATCGTGAAACGATGCGGCGCAGAGCTGAAGGAGCGTCGCCATAGCGCGTCGAAGACGCGCGTAAACGCGCTGATGGCGTCCGGGGCACGATTACGAGCATCACCGCACCACGCCCGACGTGAATCCGGCCTTGCGGCGCGGCGGCTTGATCTCCTTCTTCAGGAAACAGCGCGCCTCGCGCCCGGTGTAGCCGGGGCGGGCATAGGTGAAGGCACGGCATTTGTTATCGGCGGTGCAGGCGGCCTTGCAGGCCTCTACGCTTTCGCCGTCCTTGAGCTCGAAATTGCGCAAATCACCACCCGGGCGGTCGATCGACGTCTCCACGCCCTCGACGCGCGGCTCGATTACGCCGGCGCCGCGCACCCCGGAGATGCAGCAACTTCCCGGCACGCGCGGCGGCACGGTGTTCTTCAGCCAGCAGACCGCCGAGCCGCCTTCGACGTCGGGATAGCTGAAGCTCCAGGAGCGGCAGCGGCGATCACGCTCGCAAAGCAGCGCGCAATCCTCGGGATCGCCCGACGTGACCGGCGTGCTGAAATAGTCGCCGCCGGGGCGATCGAACGCCGTCTGGGCAGGCGCCGGCACGCTCGCAAATGCAAGCGCAAGCAGCGTCACACATGCCGCGACGCTGGCCATGACGGCCCCGGACAGGCGGCCCTTCCTCATCGGAACAGCTTTCGAGTTATTGACGACGCTCAGGTTTTTTCGGCCGGTCATTTGATCGCCGCAAACCTGTATGGGCGATGAACGGCTCAAATCCCGATCGTTGGCCTAAAGCATGATCCGGACCCGAAGGACCGCGTTCGCGCAAAGTGTGACGCGGTTTTCCGAGAAGATCATGCGCAAACAAGCTCTAGAACGCATACTCCGCGTAGACCGGTTCCACCGAGCCCTTCCAGGGACCGTTGAACTTCTCCAGCATCTCCTCCGCCGGCGTCCGGCCGGAATCGATGATGCGATCGAGCGGCTCGAGGTGTCGGGTCTCGTCGCGGCCAAGCTGGTCGATCCGGCCGCGCCGGCGCAGGCCGGCATGTGCCAGAACGAGGCACTCCCTGGCGATCTCGAACAGATAGCGGTCCTTGATCCGCGCCTTGAAGCCGAAGCGCGGCACGTCATCCCGCAGGGCCTGACGCTCATGCGCGGTCCAGTGCTTCACCATGTCCCAGGCGGCGTCGAGCGAAACGTCGTCGTAGAGCAGCCCGACCCAGAACGCCGGCAGCGCCGGCAAGCGGCCCCACGGACCGCCGTCGGAGCCGCGCATCTCAAGATAGCGCTTGAGCCGCACTTCCGGGAAGATCGTCGAAAGATGGTTGGCCCAGTCCGACAGCGTCGGACGTTCGCCGGGAAGATTGTTGTTGCGGCCCTCGAAGAACGCGCGGAACGAGGAGCCCGACACGTCGATGTATTCCTCGCCGCGCTTGACGAAATACATGGGCACGTCGAGTGCGTAGTCGACATAGCGCTCGAATCCCATGCCGTCCTCGAAGGCCCACGGCATCATGCCCGCGCGCGCGTTGTCGGTGTCGCGCCAGATCTCGGACCGGAAAGACAGGAAGCCATTCGGCTTGCCCTCGGTGAACGGCGAATTGGCGAACAGCGCCGTCGCGACCGGCTGGAGTGCGAGTGAGACACGCAGCTTCTTGACCATGTCGGCTTCGGAGGAGAAGTCGAGATTGGTCTGCACGGTACAGGTCCGGTACATCATGTCGAGGCCGTACTGACCGACCTTCGGCATGTAATTGGTCATGATCTTGTAGCGGCCCTTGGGCATCATCGGGATTTCGGCGCGCGACCAGGACGGCGTCATGCCGAGCCCGAGGAAGCCGATGCCGAGCGGCGTCGCGATCTCGCGCACCTGTGCCAGATGCGCCATCAACTCGCCCTGGGTCTGGTGCACGTTCTCGACCGGCGCGCCGGACAGCTCGAACTGTCCGCCGGGCTCGAGCGAGATCGCGCCGCCACCGGTGACGTCGTAGAGGCCGATGATGTTGCCCTGCTCCATGATCGGCTCCCAGCCGAGCAGGAGCTTCATGCCTTCGAGCAGCGCGCCGATGCCGCGTGCACCTTCGTACGGCACCGGACGGTGGCCTTCGAGCGTGAACGGCGTCTTCTCGTGCTCGGTGCCCATGCGGAATTCGGACGGGTCCTTGCAGCCGGCCTCGAACCACGCGACGAGTTCGTCGCGTGACTGCAGCGGAGTCATATCGATCTGGTCTCGCGCCATATCAAACTCTAATCAAAAGGCGCTTCGACCGAACGCGCGCGGTGACAGGGATGGCCCGCGAACCCACCGGCTGCGCGGACGAGCGGTTTGCCGCGCGATCATCGCGACGGCATGCTTTCGTTGACGCCCACGGGCGGCAGTTTCACCTCGCCGCACGAGCAGCCCAGGCGATCGAGCAGATTGCTGAGCTTGACGGCGTCGGCATCGGACAGTTTCGAGCCGACATATTTCTCGATCGCAGCCGAATAGGCGCCCCACATCCGCTTCTGCAACTCGCGGCCGGCTTCGGTGATCTCGACGAACTGGCCGCGCTTGTCGACCTTGCATTCGCGCCGCGAGGCCAGGCCCTCGTCGACCAGGCGGTCGATCAGCCGCGAGGTGGAATATTGCGGGATCAGCATCTGCCGCTCGAGTTCGACCGGCCGCAGCTCGCCCGAGGGCGCCCGCGACAATTCGAGCAGCGCATCATACCAGGCCAGCGGTGGGAAGCCGGCCTTCTTCAAGTCCTGCTCGACGCAATCGAGCACGCGGCTCTGCACCCGCATCAGGCGGATCCAGGCAGCCGTTGCCTCGGTCGATGGTTTGCGTTTCATGGTCCCGCTCAAGTTCGTCGCCCGTCTCTTACTCCATTTGATGCACCTGCATCAATCTTGACTATTTCAAGCAGGTGCATGTAGTTGCTCTTTCGGCCGAACCAAGCATCAGGCGGAATTCCGCGAAACCGCAGGATTCGACCGGTGCCTGCTCGCCGTCCCCCATGGCCCTCCTGTCAGCCGGCCTGCCCTATGAGATGGTCGAGGTCGAATCGGCGCCAAGAAGCTCGAAAATGGGCGAGGACTGTCTGAAGCTGCCCCTGGGGGCCGAGCCCTGCGCCGGGCCTCGACAGCGGCGAGATCGTGACCGAAGGCCCGGTGATTGTCCAGAAGATCGCCGTCAGGCCTCGGCCGAGGCGCTCGCGCCGGCCCACGACAGTTCCGAGCGCCACAAGCTGAAATTCCCCACCTCCGAGCTGCGCAGGAGCTTGGGTCCGCCGTTCGCACAGGACAGGCGAAGCGACGAAGACCGGGATCGATGACCCGGCGCTCTGCCTGCGCCATTCGCCGAATCCGAAGATCCGCGATGCACTGACTTCAATTTTACGAGCATTGTCAGGGTTAACAATAACTCTGCGTGGTGCACTCCGCGGCCGTCACCATCCTTGTGAGAGCACTCCACTTGGCTCAGCTTCAGCGCGAGAACACGACGCAGACCACTGGACCGGGAAGCTATTGTGACGGCTGTACTCCTTCTCCTGCTCGCGAGCGCAATCACTGGCCTTGCGACGGGGCTCATCTTCCGAGTCTGGACTCTGCTGCTGGTCTCGCCGGCGACCGCGATCGTTACAGCAACGGTCCTTCAGAGCTCAGGCTTTGGATTTTGGACGGGCGTTCCAATCGTCGTCGGCTGCCTGATTGCCGGCCAGCTCGCCTATTTGGCGGCGACCTTCTACCTGTACGGAGGCGAGCTCTCAATGCAGGACGACATCGACGGCGAACCAGGCGAGCACGGCCATCGCGATATCCAGAAGGAGAACGAGTAGGACCAGGCCGATCCACGAGGGAATTTTTCTGCGCCGCCGGAGGAGCCCGCGGCGTCGCCACGACCGGCCCAGAAGCAGCAGGGGCGCGTATCTTACCGCAACGCCGGCCGCGCTGACTTGAGACACAGTGGGGATCATTGCGGGACACCTTCAATGCCAATGGGCCATCGAGAGAAACATCAGCAAGAGCGGTGCCAGGGCGGAGCGTGGCTGCGGCAGGATTTTGGCGTGGATGATCCAGCCTTTTTCATCGTGAACCATGCGATCGGCGACGACGTCGAAGGATCATCTCCTGGAGACAGTTGCCTCATGAATATAATCGTCCTCATGACCGCCGGTGCGCCGCTCGCGATTCTCGGCTTGTCGACGCCGGTCGCGCCGCAGCGCGATTGCATCTTCATGATCCATCCACAGACCATCTCGGCCGTGTTCGAGGGCAAGGAAGGAAAGATCGTCTTTCCGGACCGGCCGACCGAATATCGGTGCAGCTACGCCAAGACGAAGCGCGGCGCAGACATCGCTTTCACCAACCAGAATGGCTGGCGTTTCGAAGTGCGCATCGGCCGCGGCGACGAAGGCAGCTGGACGGCCAGTCTCGCCGGCGAGACCGTATCGGGGCGCGCATTCTCGCCGGTCGGCGACGGAAAATAAAAAGGCCGGATCGATGATCCGGCCTTTTGGCTTTGCGTGCCCGGATTTCGCTCACGCTCCATCCGGGCTACAGGTCTCTCTCAGGCCGCCGCCTTCTTCGGCGCGAAGCGGCCGTAGAAGGTCTCGCCCTTCGCAGCCATCTCCTCGAGCAGCTTCGGCGGGGTGAAGCGCGAGCCGTATTTCGCCTCGAGCTTGCGGCAGAGCTCGACGAACTTCTTCGTTCCCATGAAGTCGATGTAGGACAGCGTGCCGCCGGTGAACGGCGCGAAACCGAAACCGAGGATCGAGCCGACATCCGCCTCGCGCGGATCGGTGATGACGTGGTCCTCCACCGTGCGCGCCGCTTCCACCGCCTGCACCACCAGGAAGCGCTGCTTCAGCTCCTCGATGTCGATCGTATCGGGGTCGAGCTGCTTCGGCTGCAGCGCTGACAAGCCCGGCCACAGGCTCTTCTGGCCTTTGCCCTTCTCGGGGTAATCGTAGAAGCCCTTGCTGTTCTTGCGTCCGAGACGGCCCTGCTTCTCGACCATCTCCACCATCAGCTTCTTCTGATCGGGATTGATGGCGTTGGGACCGAGATCGGCCTCCGTCGCCTTCATGATCTTGAGGCCGAGGTCGAGCGCGACTTCGTCCGACAACGAGAGCGGGCCGACCGGCATGCCGGCCATCTTGGCGCAGTTCTCGATCATCGCCGGCGGCACGCCTTCCAGGAACATCTCGTTGCCTTCGGCGACGTAGCGGCCGACGCAGCGGTTGGCGAAGAAGCCGCGAGAGTCGTTCACGACGATCGGCGTCTTGCCGATCTGACGGACATAGTCGAGCGCGGTCGCAAGCGCGACATCGCCGGTGTTCTTGCCGAGGATGATCTCGACCAGCATCATCTTCTCGACCGGTGAGAAGAAGTGGATGCCGATGAACTTGCCCTGGTCCTTGAAGCCCTCGGCCAGCGAGGTGATCGGCAGCGTCGAGGTGTTCGAGGCGAAGATCACGTCCGGCTTCAGATATTGCTGCGCCTTGGCGAAGGTGTCCGCCTTCACCTTGCGGTCCTCGAACACGGCCTCGATGACGAGGTCGACATCCTTCAGCGCGGCATAGTCCGCGGTCGGCGTGATGCGCGCGAGCAGCGCTTCGGCGTCACCAGGCTTGGCGCGGCCCTTCTTGATCTGCTCCTCGATCACCTTCTGCGCATGCGCCTTGCCCTTGTCGGCGCTCTCCTGGTCGCGGTCGATCAGGACGACGTCCAGGCCGGCGCGCGCCGAGACGTAGCCGACGCTGGCGCCCATGAAGCCGGCGCCGATCACCGCGATCTTCTTCACCTTGGTCGGCGGCACGTCCTTCGGGCGGCGCGCGCCCTTGTTGAGCTCCTGCATCGACAGGAACAGGCTGCGGATCATCGCCGCCGCTTCCTTCGAGCGCAGCACCGAGGCGAAGTAGCGCGACTCCACCCGCAGGGCGGCGTCGATCGGCAGCTGCAGGCCCTCATAGACGCAGCTCATGATCGCGCGCGCGGCCGGATAATTGTCGTAGGTCTCGCGGCGGTAGATCGCGTTGCCGGCGGGGAACATCATCATGCCGGCCTTGGAGAACACCGGACCGCCGGGAAGCTTGAAGCCCTTCTCGTCCCAGGGCGCGACGGCCTTGCCGCCGCCCTTGATCCAGTCCTTGGCGGCCTTGATGAGATCGCCAGCTGGAACGACGGCGTGGATCAGGTTCAGCGCCTTGGCCTTCTCGACCGTGACGGGGTCGCCCTTGAGCAGGATGGTCATCGCATCTTGCGGCGGCACCAGGCGCGGCACGCGCTGCGTGCCGCCGGCGCCGGGGAACAGGCCGACCTTGACCTCGGGCAGGCCGAGACGCGTCTTGGGATTCTCCGCGGCGACACGGTAGTGGCAGCACAGGGTGATCTCGAAGCCGCCGCCGAGCGCGAGACCGTTGATCGCGGCCGCCCACGGCTTGCCCGACGTCTCGATCGAACGCAGCACCAGCGAGAAGCGGCGGCTCTGGTCGAACAGCATCTGGTTCGCCGCGGTCTCGCCCTGCTCCTTGAAGACCTTCGCATAGGCCTGGTTCATGCCTTCGAGCATCGACAGGTCGGCGCCCGCACAGAACGCCTCTTTCGCGGAGGTGATGACGACGCCCTTCACCGCGGCGTCAGCCGTGGTCGCCTTGACGATCGCCTCGAGCTCGTTGGTCGAGGTTTCGTCGAGCACGTTCATCGACCGGCCCGGGATGTCCCAGGTGACGAGCGCGATGCCGTCTGCGTCGGTCTCAACCTTGAAATTCTTGTACGACATGTTGGTTGCTCCTCGGTGCCGCAGCCGATCTCAAGCGCGGCGGTTGACGGTGATCTCGTAGGGTGGGCAAAGGCGCCCTTGCGCCGTGCCCACCATCATTCGCGAAAGGCAACAGTGGTGGGCACGCTTCGCTTTGCCCGCCCTACGGCAGCTCGTTACACGCGCTCGATGATGGTCGCGGTGCCCATGCCGCCGCCGATGCACAGCGTAACGAGGGCGGTGGACTTGTTGGTGCGCTCGAGCTCGTCGAGCACGGTGCCGAGGATCATCGCGCCGGTCGCACCGAGCGGATGGCCGAGCGCGATCGCACCGCCATTGACGTTGATCTTGGCGGGGTCGATGTCGAAAGCCTGGATGTAGCGCAGCACGACGGAGGCGAAGGCCTCGTTGAGCTCGAACAGGTCGATGTCCGACTTCTTCATGCCCGAGCGCGCGAACAGTTTTTCGGTGACGTCGACCGGACCGGTCAGCATCATCGCCGGCTCGGAGCCGATGTTGGCGAAGGCGCGGATCTTTGCACGCGGCTTCATGCCGTATTTGCTGCCCGCTTCCTTGGTGCCGAGCAGCACGGCGCCGGCGCCGTCGACGATGCCGGAGGAATTGCCGGCGTGGTGCACGTAGTTGACACGCTCGATCTCGGGATGCGACTGCACCGCGACGCCGTCAAAGCCGCCCATCTGCGCCATCATGGTGAACGACGGCTGCAGCTGCGCCAGCGACTGCATCGTCGTCGAGGGACGCATGTGCTCGTCCTTGGCGAGGATGGTGAGGCCGTTGATGTCCTTCACCGGCACCACCGACTTGTCGAAGCGACCCTCGTCCCAGGCCTTGGCCGCGCGCTGCTGGCTCTGCACGGCGTAGGCGTCGACGTCGTCACGCGAGAAGCCGTATTTGGTCGCGATCAGATCGGCCGAGACGCCCTGCGGCATGAAATAGGCCGGCACCGCGATCGAGGGATCCATCGGCCATGCGCCGCCGGAAGCGCCGATGCCGATGCGGCTCATGGATTCGGCGCCGCCGCCGATCACCAGCTCATGTTGACCGCTCATGATCTGCGCGGCGGCGAAGTTCACGGCATCGAGGCCGGAGGCGCAGAACCGGCTGATCTGCACGCCGGGCACGGCATCGCCGAGACCGGCCTTGAGCGCGGCGAAGCGCGCGATGTCGGAACCGGCTTCACCGACGGGATCGACCACGCCGAGCACGACGTCGTCGACCGAATCTTCCGGGAGGTTGTTGCGGTCCTTCAGCGCCTTCAGCGGCACGGTGGCGAGCGCGAGCGCCGTGACCTCGTGCAGCGCGCCGTCCGCCTTGCCGCGGCCGCGCGGGGTGCGAACGTGGTCGTAGATGAATGCCTCAGGCATGACGCCCTCCTGATGTGATGTTTGAAAGCTATTGGGAAACGGCGGCGGGAGCAGGCCTCAGAAGGCTTCCGCCGGCAATTCCATGATGGTGGCGCAGCCGGCCTGGATGCGCGCGAGATTGGCCGCAGTCTCCGGCAGCATCCGCTCCATGAAGAAACGGCCGGTGACGAGCTTGGTCGAGAGATAGGGCGTCGCCCCGCTCTCGGCAATCTTCGCCTGCGTCACCTTGGCCATCTTCGACCACATATAGCCGAGCGCGACGAAGCCGAAGAGATGCAGGTAGTCGGTGGCGGCAGCGCCGGCATTGTCCGGCTTCGCCATCGCGTTCTGCATCAGCCAGGTCGTGGCCTGCTGCAGGTGACCCAGCGAGGTCGAGAGCGGGGTGATGAAGGGCTTCAGGCCCTCGTCACCGCCGTTCTCCTTGGCGAAGGCCATGACCTCGCCGAAGAAGGCCATGATGGCGCGGCCGCCGTCGCGCGGCAGCTTGCGGCCGACCAGGTCGAGCGCCTGGATGCCGTTGGCGCCTTCATAGATCATCGCGATACGCGCATCGCGCACGAACTGCTCCATGCCCTGCTCGGCGATGTAGCCGTGGCCGCCATACATCTGCTGCGCCTGCACCGCGTTGGCGAAGCCGTAGTCGGTGAGGAAGCCCTTCAGCACCGGGGTCATCAGGCCCATGTGGTCGTCCGCGGCCTGGCGATCCTTGGGATCCTCGGAGCGGTGGGCGACATCGCTCTTCAGCGCGGTCCAGATCACGAAGGCGCGCGCGGCCTCGTTGAAGGCGCGGATCGAGAGCAGCGTGCGGCGCACGTCGGGATGCACGATGATCGGGTCGGCCGGCTTGTCCGGCGCCTTGGCGCCGGTGAGGGAACGGCCCTGGATGCGCTCGCGGGCATAGGCGACGGCGTTCTGATAGGCGACCTCGGACTGCGCGAGGCCCTGCACGGCGACGCCGAGACGGGCCTCGTTCATCATCACGAACATGCCCTGCATGCCCTTGTTCTCTTCGCCGATCAGCCAGCCGGTGGCGTTGTCGTAGTTCATCACGCAGGTGGAGTTGCCGTGGATGCCCATCTTGTGCTCGATCGAGCCGCAGACGACGCCGTTGCGGGCGCCCACCGAGCCATCAGCGTTCACCAGGAATTTCGGCACCACGAACAGCGACACGCCCTTGATGCCGGCGGGTGCACCTTCGATGCGGGCGAGCACGAGGTGGATGATGTTGTCGGCGAGATCATGCTCGCCGGCCGAGATGAAGATCTTGGTGCCGGTGATCCTGAAGCTGCCGTCGCTCTGGCGCACCGCCTTGGTGCGGAGCATGCCGAGGTCGGTGCCGCAATGCGGCTCGGTGAGGTTCATGGTGCCGGTCCATTCGCCGGCCACCATCTTCGGGACGTAGGTCTTCTTCTGCTCGGGCGTGCCGTGCACCAGCAGCGCGGCGGTCGCGCCCATGGTCAGGCCGCCATACATCGAGAACGCCATGTTGGCGGAGATCTGGAATTCGTTGACCGCCTGGCTCAGCGTCACCGGCAGGCCCTGGCCGCCATATTCGGTCGGCGCCGACAGGCCGAGCCAGCCGCCCTCGACGACCTGCTTGAACGCTTCCTTGAAACCCTTCGGCGTGGTGACGCTGCCGTCCTCAGTGCGCTTGCAGCCTTCGAGATCGCCGACGCGATTGAGCGGCTGCAGCACCTCTTCGGCGAGCTTGGCGGCTTCGCCGAGGATCGCCTCGCGCACGTCGCTCGAGGCGTCGGAGAAGCCCGGCAGATTGTCGTAGCGGTCGATCTGGAAGACGTCGTTGAGCAGGAAGTTCACGTCTTCGACGGGGGCTTTATAGATCGGCATGGGGTTCTCCCGGCAGGGCCTCGAAGGGATGATGTTGGCTTATGATTGGGCGGCAGCAAGCTGCTCCGCCATCAGGCGGTGCAGCATGTTGATCGCCTTGAGCGGACGCACCATCACCTTGAAGTGCGTGATGCGTCCCTCGTCATCGAAGCTGATGATGTCGACGCCGTTGATCTCGATGCCGTCGACCATGGTCTTGAATTCGAGCACGGCGCCGCGCTCGTTCCTCCACTCCCCTACATAGGTGAAGGTCGGACCGCCGAGCACCTGTTCGGCACTGGAGAGATATTTGAAGGTGATGTCGCGGCCGCGCTGCGGCGTGTGAACGACGGGGCTTTCGAACACGGCATCGGGGTGCAGAAGATCCCAGAGCGCAGTGCGATCATGAGACTTCATGTAGGCGTACCAGGAATCGAGGCCGGTCATTCTCGGGTGCCTCCCTAAAGGGCTTTCCAGGAGCCTTGGCAAAAACGCGAAAACAACCCCATGCACAGTAGCGAGAAGGTTGATTCCGCTGGGTTTTCGGGACGGGTCTTTCGCCCGGCCCTTCCACCGCCTCATATGCACATTGACGCATATGCGCCGATGCGCATAAAGTCAAGCCACAAGGTCGAGAACAGGAGACCGGTCATGGCACTGGGCGACGCAATCCTCGCATGCCTGACGGAACGTCCGATGACGGGCTACGAGCTCGCCAAGACGTTCGATTCCTCGATCGGCTTCTTCTGGAAGGCCGACCACCAGCAGATCTACCGCGAACTCTCCAAGCTGCGCGACCGCGGCTACATCCAGGGCCGCGAGGTCGTGCAATCAGGCAAGCCCAACAAGCTGGTTTATACGCTCACTCCGGAGGGCCGAACAGCGCTGCGGCACTGGGCCGCGCGGCCAAGTACACCGGCCTCGACCAAGGACGACCTCCTGGTCCGCCTCCACGCGCTCGACAGCATCGACATCGAGCCGCTTCGCGCCGATTTGATGGCCCGGCTCGAGCACCACCGCGACCGCCACGCCAATTACGAGCGCATCCTGAAGAAGCGTTTTCCGGACGGCACGGCAGAGGGCAAGCTCGACTTGGGAAACCTGCTCCTGCTCCGCCTGGGAGCCCGGCACGAGCAGATGGTGGCCGACTTCTGCGAGGAAGCGCTCGCGGCGTTGTCGGCGATGAGCGGCAAGGCCACCGTAGTGCCGATCGAGGATGGCAAGCGCGAGGGGAAGGGGTGAGAGGCCAGGATTGCTGCGTCATGGCCGGGCTCGTCCCGGCCATCCACGATCTTGCTTTCACCACCGAAGAACGTGGATGCCCGGGACAAGCCCGGGCATGACGGTTTCGGTGTCCCCTAAGTTCCCCCGCCGAACTTTAAGACACCCGCGCCGCATTCCTTAACTCGTTATTTACCGTAACAGGAAAAAGTCGGTTTTCGAGGCAGACGACCCGCGCCAAATTCGATTGTCTTTGCAACCGGGGCGCGTGGGGAGGCTGGAGGCGCCGGGTGGGGCGCCGGAGTCGGAACCGGACAGAGTCATGAATTCGCGCGTATCGTGGAGTGTTGACGGCATCGATCCATCCGTCCGGGAGCGGGCCGAAGCTGCTGCGCGTCGTGCGGGCATGTCGCTCAACGATTGGCTGAACTCCACGCTCGGCGAGACGACCCCGCCGAACTTTCGCGCAGCCTACGACCCGCGGCCGCAGCACATGCCGAGCCAAGGACCGAGTCAGGAGAGCCGCGAAGTCGCCGATATCCACCAGCGGCTCGACGCGATCACCCAGCAGATCGAACGGATATCCAAGCCCGCCCCGCGCCAGGACTCTTCAAGACCAGACGTCTCGCGCGAGCAGGGCGTCGCGCGTCAGCTCAACGATGCGATCTCGCGGCTCGATGCGCGCCTGTCGCAAATCTCGCGCCCGCAGCGGCAACCGCAGCAGCCGCAGGCCCCCCGCCCCGCCCCGGCCGACACGCGCCAGCGCCAGGCCGATGCGGTCGAGCGCGCGGCCGCGCAGGTCTATCGCAGCTCACCACCCCTGAGCCCGGCTTCGTTCGACGTCGCGGTCGCCGAGATCACCGCGCGCCAGAGCGAGCTCGACGGTTTTGCGCCGAGGCACATGCCGCCGCGTGCCGCGCCGTCGCTTGCGCCCGCCGCTCCTTACGCACCGCCCATGGCCCCGCCGGCGCCTGCCTACGCGCCGCCGCCACCGCAGCCAGGACCGGATTTTTCATCGCTCGAGCGCCACCTGCTCAAGATCACGAGCCAGATCGAGTCGCTGCAGCGTCCCGACAATACCGAGCAGGCGATCAACGCCTTCCGCAGCGAGCTTGCCGAAATCCGTGCCGCCATCACCGAGGCGATGCCGCGGCGCGCGATCGAATCGATCGAGAACGAGATCCGCTCGCTGCACCGTCGCATCGACGAGACCCGGTCCAACGGCACCGACGGCCAGGTCCTCTCCGGCATCGAGCATGCGCTGTCCGACATCAAGCAGGTGCTGCGCACGCTGACGCCGGCCGAGCAGCTCACCGGCTACGACGAGGCGATCCGCAATCTCGGCGCCAAGCTCGATCTGATCCTGCGCGCCAATGACGATCCCTCGACGGTGCAGCAGCTCGAAGGCGCGATCTCGGCGCTGCGCGGCATCGTCTCGAACGTCGCTTCCAACGAAGCGCTGGCGCGGCTTTCCGAGGACGTGCAGCTGCTGTCGTCCAAGGTCGACCAGATCACCCGCGCCTCCGGCCACGGCGACAGCTTCGCGGTGCTGGAGCAGCGCATCGCCGCGCTCACCGCCGCGCTCGAAACCCGCGAACGGCCTCAGCCATCCGAGAGCACCGAGCATCTCGAAGCCGCGATCCGCGCGCTGTCGGACCGTTTCGACCGCATGCAGGTCGGCAGCGATTCCGCGTCCACCTTCGCGCATCTCGAACAGCGCGTCTCCTATCTGCTGGAACGGATCGAAGCCGCCTCCGATCCGCACAACGGCAATTTGAGCCGCGTCGAGGACGGGCTGCACGACATCCTGCGGCATCTCGAGCGGCAGCAGGCGACCTATGCCGCGCTGGCCGAGAGCCGCAACTCCGCACCGCCTCCCGATTCCGGCATGGTCGATCTCGTCAAGCGCGAGCTCTCCGACATCCGCTTCAGCCAGGCCGAGACCAACCGGCACACTCAGGACTCGCTCGAGGCCGTCCACAGCGCGCTCGGCCACGTCGTCGATCGCCTCTCGATGATCGAGGGCGATCTGCGCGCGGTGCGCACCGTGCCGGCGCCGCAGCCGATGCCGATGGCCGCTCCGATGGAGCCGGCGCCGATGGCGCGCGAGCCGCGGCCACAACCGCAGCAGCCGAAATACGATCCGAAGCCCGAGCTGCCCAATCCCGCCGCCGCGCAGAGTACGCAAGCCGCCTTCGTCGCCGCGCCGCGCGAATTCCACGCAGCTGCGCCGGTTGCGCCGCCGCCGGTGCCGGCGGCACCGCAAGTCGCACCACCCTTGCCGCCGCGTGCGATCAGCGAAATCCTGGAGCCGCACACCGCGCCCGCGCGGGCCGCGCTCGCGCCGGAATTGCCACCGGATCATCCGCTCGAGCCGGGCACACGACCGGGCGGGCGCCTCGCCACGCCGTCGGAGCGCATCGCCGCCTCCGAGAGCGCGATCAGCGGAATTGCCACCGCGCCGAAAGAGCCGGTGTCGTCGTCGAGCTTCATCGCGGCCGCACGCCGCGCCGCGCAAGCCGCCGCCGCGCAACCGGAAAAGACCGGCCGCGCCGCCAAGGCAGGGGCTGACCGGTCCAAGGACAAGGGCAAGGACGGCGGTTCGACTATCACCTCGAAGATCCGCTCGCTGCTGGTCGGCGCGAGCGTGGTCGTGATCGTGCTCGGCACCTTCAAGATGGCGATGAACCTGCTCGAAGGCAGCCCGCAGCCGGCGCCGCAGGCCATGGACGATACGTCCAGCCAGCCGGCGCCGATGGCCCCGCCGCCCCCGGTCGAGACCAAGCCCGCCACGCCCGAGCAGGTCACGCCGTCGATGACGTCGCCGACGCCGATCGGACGGCAATCCCAGATCAATGCCGCGCCGGCGCCCGCCGCCATTCCGGGCAACTCGGCCTCCGTCGAGATCCCGCCGGCGCCTGCCGCGGCCCCGCCGCCGGCCTCCAGCGACGTCACCGGCGCGCTGTCGGGCACGAGCCGCGCCAAGCTCGGCCTCGTCCAGGTGCCGCCGAGCGAGAGACTGCCTGACGGCATCGGCGGCCCGGCCTTGCGCACCGCCGCGATGAAGGGCGATGCAACCGCGGCCTACGAGATCGGCGTGCGCTTTGCCGAAGGAAAGGGCGTCGCCACGAACTACGACGAAGCGGCGAAGTGGTACGACCGCGCGGCGCAGGCGGGCGTGGTGCCCGCGATCTTCCGCCTCGGCACGCTCTACGAGAAGGGCCTTGGCGTGAAGAAGGACGCCGACATCGCCCGCCGCTACTACGCCCAGGCCGCCGAGCGCGGCAACGCCAAGGCGATGCACAATCTCGCGGTGCTCGACGCCGACGGCGGTGGGCGCGGCGCCAATTACAAGAGCGCGGCGCAGTGGTTCCGCAAGGCCGCCGATCGCGGCGTCGCCGACAGCCAGTTCAACCTCGGCATCCTCTATGCCCGCGGCATCGGCGTCGAGCAGAACCTCGCCGAATCCTACAAATGGTTCAGCCTGGCGGCCGCGCAGGGCGATGCAGACGCGGCCGGCAAGCGCGACGACGTCGCCAAGCGCCTCGACCCGCAATCGCTCGCTGCCGCCAAGCTCGCGATCCAGACTTTCAGCGCCGAGCCGCAGCCGGACGATGCCGTCAATGTCTCAGCGCCCGCCGGCGGCTGGGACACCGCGTCGCAGGCGAGCGCCAAGCCGGCCCCGAAGGCCGTCGCGACCAAGCGCTCGGCCTCGGCCGCGCAATAGGCTTTAGATCCGATCAACGTGCCGCGGACTCGGTGCACCTCTCCCGCTCGCGGGCAGGGCGATCGCATATGACTTGTAGCGGCGGCCGGTGCGCCGCCTCGTCCTTCGATACGACCGCTGCGCGGTCTCCTCAGGATGAGGCTAAACAGCATCCGTGCTCGTTGAAACGGTCGCCACGACCTCGGTCCTCATCCTGAGGGCCCGCCAACGGCGGGCGTCTCGAAGGATGGCCACCGGCGAGCCAATATGCGATAGCCCTGCGCTCGCGGGGGAGGTCGACGCGCGAAGCGCGGCGAGTGGGGGTTCTCTCCTCTTGGGGAATCTCTCTGCGGAGACACCCTCTGCCCAACCCTCCCCCCGCAGGCGCAGGGCAATCGCATTTGAATATTGCAGAGGTCGTCATGCCCGGGCTTGTCCCGGGCATCCACGTTCTTGTGCTGCGTGGAAAGGCGTGGATGGCCGGGACAAGCCCGGCCATGACGCTGTGGAGACAGTCGGTACCCATAGCCACATCTCATAGGCGATAGCCCTGCCCGCAGGCAGGAGAGGGAGCGCACCTTCGGTGCCGCAACCATCGTGTCTCCAGGCTCTCTCCATCACCATTCACCACGCGCGAAGTTCCCGGTCCCGCCCGCCAGCGAATTCCGCTATTGAGGGGCGCGGCAATCGTTCCGTCCTTTCCGCGAGCATTCCGCGTTCGTCGATCCGTCTCGCCGGTGCGTGGTTCAATGCAGCTCTACCTTCCGATCGCCGATCTGCCGGTCAACGTCTTCCTGGTGCTCGCCATGGGTGCCGCGGTCGGCTTCGTCTCGGGCATGTTCGGAATCGGCGGCGGCTTCCTGATGACGCCGCTGCTGATCTTCATCGGCATCACGCCGGCGGTGGCGGTCGCTTCCGTCGCGAGCCACATCGCGGCCTCGTCCTTTTCCGGCGCGCTCTCATATTGGCGGCGGCGCGCGATCGATCCGGCGCTGGCGAGCGTGCTGCTCTGCGGCGGCGTCACCGGAACGACGCTCGGCGTGTGGGCCTTCACCCAGCTGCGCGCGCTCGGCCAGCTCGACCTCATGATCGCGCTGTCCTACGTCGTGCTGCTCACCACGGTCGGCAGCCTGATGTTCTCCGAGGGCCTGCGCGCCTTGATGCGGACCCGGCGTGGCGCGCTGCCGCCGCGACGCACGCACAACTGGATCCACGGCCTGCCGCTGAAGATGCGGTTCAAGCGCTCGAAGATCTATCTCTCGGTGATTCCGGTCGTGGTGGTCGGCATCTTGATCGGCTTCATCGGCGCCATCATGGGCATCGGCGGCGGCTTCATCCTGGTTCCGATCATGATCTATCTGCTCAGGGTGCCGACCTCGACGGTGATCGGGACCTCGATGGTGCTGACGCTGGTCACCATGCTGTTCGCGACCATGCTGCACGCCGTGACCAACCACCTCGTCGACGCCGTGCTGGCGCTGATCCTGATGGTCGGCGGCGTCACCGGTGCTCAGTTCGGCGCCCGCGCCGGCCAGAAGATCCGCGGCGAGCAGCTGCGGTTGCTGCTCGGCCTGCTGATCCTCTCGGTCGGCATCCGCTTCGCGATCGAGCTGGTGATCCAGCCCTCGGATCTCTTCACCATTCGCGAGCTGGGAGTGAGCGGATGACGCGCACGCTTCTCACCATCGCTCTCGTCCTGCTGCTCGGCGGCGCTGCGCGGGCCGAGCGGCTGATCGTGTCGGTCTCCAACCACCGCGTCACGGTGACACCGAACTATTCCGGCGAGGAGCTGGTGCTGTTCGGCTCGGTCGAGAGGGACGCCACGACGCCGGCCGACCGCACGGCTTACGATCTCGTCGTCACCGTGAGGGGCCCGCGCGCCGACATGGTGACACGGCGCAAGGAACGCACCTTCGGCATCTGGATCAACACCGACTACCGGCAGTTCCTGCAGGTGCCGAGCTATCTGGCGCTGTTTGCCAACCGCCCCTTCGATGCGATCACCTCGCCCGAGATCGCCCGGCGGCAGCAGATCGGGCTCAACAACGTGCTGCTGACGCAGCGGGTCGGCGGCGATTACGCCGACGTGGTGCCGAACGACGCGTTCCGCTCGGCCTTCATTCGCTTGCGCACCCAGCGCGGCCTCTATCGCGAGGATCCGAGCGCGGTGACGTTCCTGACACCAACGCTGTTCCGCACCGGCATTCCCCTGCCCGCGGAGGTGCCGATCGGGACCTATGAGATCGAGATCAAGCTGTTTGCGAACGGCGCATTCATCGGCAAGACCGAGACCGCGTTCGAGATCGTCAAGGTCGGATTCGAGCAGTTCGTGGCCACCACGGCGCGGCACAACGGGTTTCTGTACGGTCTGGCCACGGTGGCGATGGCGCTGATGACGGGCTGGATGGCGTCGATCGTGTTCAGGAAGGATTGATGGGCGCATGCTGCCTCGTCGCCGTCATGCCCGGGCTTGTCCCGGGCATCCACGTTCTTGCGCGCGGCAACGAAGACGTGGATGGCCGCGTCAAGCCCGGCCATGACGAAGGCTGAGCTCACGCCACCGCCTTCGCCGGCCGCGTCACCAGATAGATGCCGAGCGCGACCGGAATGATGCCGAGCAGGTCCCGCGCCTCGACGTGCTCGCCGAGCACGAGGAAGGCGAACAGCATGCCGAGCGGCGGCATCAGGAAATGATAGGCGCTGGCGGCGGTGGCGCCGCACACCTTCAGCAGGTGAAACCAGAGCCAATAGGCGAGGATCGAGCCGCCGAGCACGAGGAAGGCGAAGGCGCCGATCAGGCTCGGCGTATAGTCGATCGCATGGATGTCGGCGAAGGTGAGTGCGACCGGCGTCAGCACGATGCCCGCGGCGAGGTTCTGCACGCCGTTGCCGATCCACAACGACCCCTTCGGCGCCAGCAGCTTGAACAGGATGGTGCCGGCCACGAGCGAGGCCAGTGAGGCCAGCGTGAAGACGATGCCGTGCAGGGAATCGGTGCCGACCGAGAGGCGGTGCCAGACGATCGCCGTCACGCCGATCACGCCGAGCAGGAGGCCGCTCGCCTTGCGCCAGGTCATGCCTTCGCCGAGCAGGATCGCTGCGAGCGCCGCCGTGAACACCGGATTGGCCGAGACGATCAGCCCGCCGAGACCTGCGGAGACCGATTGCAGCCCGGTATAGCCGAGGCCGAGATAGAGCGCGTTGTTGGCGATGCCGAGCACGGCGAAGATGGCGGCGTCGCGCCAGGACAACGACCAGCCGTCGCCGCGGATCAGCGTCGCGCCCAGGATCAGGATGCCGGCGAGCGAGAAACGCGCGGCGAGCAGGATTAGCGGCGGGCAATGGGTGACCCCGATCTTGCCGGCGATGAAGGCGTAGCTCCAGAGCAGGCAGAACAGGCCGACGGCAAACGGCAATGTGTTGAATCGGCTGCGCGGGACCGAAATCGAGGAGGCGAGCGACATGAGGGCATTCTCCAGAATGCCCTCATCTAGAGAGGCGGCTTGTCATTTGGAAATTAAATGATTAACTCAATGTCAGTGGATTTTCAAATGGAGGCCGGCATGCTCGATCTGGAGCTCCTGCGCAGCTTCGTCTCGGTGGTCGAGGCCGGCGGCTTCACCCGCGCCGGCGCCCGCGTCCACCGCACGCAATCGACCGTGAGCCAGCAGATCAAGCGGCTGGAGGAGGATGTCGGCCAGCTGCTGCTGCACCGCGACGGCAAGGACGTGCGGCCGACCGAGGCCGGCGAGCGGCTGCTCTCCTATGCGCGCCGATTGCTCTCGCTCGCCGAGGAGGCGCGCGACGTGCTGCGCCAGCCTGACAGCGAAGGCGCGATCCGGCTCGGCATCCCCGAGGATTTCGCGGCGTACCGGCTGCCCAGATTGTTGGGTGCGTTCTCGCGCTCGCATCCGGGCCTGCGGCTCGACGTGCGCGCCGACCAGAGCAAGCACCTGGCCCGCGATCTCGAACGCGGCGAGCTCGATCTTGCGCTCTACAAGCGCGAGGCCGGCGGAAAGGACGCGATCGCGGTGTGGCCCGAGCGGGTGCACTGGGTCACCAGCAAGAGCCATCCGGTCGACGTCAACGTGTCGTCGGTGCCGCTGATCGGCTTTCCGCTCGGCTGCCTCTATCGTGCCGGCGCCATCCACGCGCTGGAAAGCGCCGGCCGCGCCTGGCACACCGCCTATACGTCATCGAATCTCGCCGGCATCCAGGCCGCCGTCGCCGCCGGCATGGGCCTGAGCATCCTGTCGGAGATGTCGATCCAGTCCGAGCACCGCGTGCTGACGGCGAAGGAAGGCTTTGCGCCGATCAACAAGACCGAGCTCGCACTGATGGCTTCGCCGAATGCGAGCCCGGCAACGCTGCGGCTTGCGAATCGTCTCGCGGAGTTTTGCGACACGGTGCAGACGAAGGCGGCTTGAGTCCGCCGGATCTCCGGCGGCGCTTAATTCGCCGCGGACAGCAGCTTGTCGCCGCACGCATTTGCGTAGAACTTGCCGCCGCATTGGCGCTTGATCGCGGCGCATCGGGCTGCCGGCGACGCATTCTGCGGGACCGTGAATCCACAACTGAGACCGTCGGCACTGCGACCGGACTTGCCGGCGGCAAACGCCGCGCCCGAGGCGCTGATGCAGACGACGAGCAGGGCCGCAGCGGCGATTTCGATCGGCAGTCGCGTCAGCAGTCGTATCAGCAGTCTCATGGGGTCTCCTCCACACTGATGGCTGAATCTTGCGTAATCTAGCACCGAATCCCGGTTTCTCCGTGCTCGCCCGGGTTCCCAACTCGGCCCGTTCCTTGCATAAATTTGCGCCAGCGCAGTGCACGACCGCACGGGCGGCAGTTCCGGTGCAAGGGCAGGACGCGTAGATTGGTAAGAGTTCTTTCGACCCAGGAAGTGACGGCTTTGCAGGATTCATCGTTCCAACCCAGTTCTCCGGCCCCCGGACAGCCCATCGACGAACTCGCGCTTGCTGAGATCAAGGGCGCGATCCTGGCAAAGCTGCGCCTTGCCATCGGCAAGGATGCGGGCATGGCGACGAAACACGACTGGTACCAGGCCGCGGCGCTGGCGCTGCGCGACCGCATCGTGCATCGCTGGCTGACGGCCGAGAAGCACAGCTACGATGCGGGACGCAAGCGGGTCTATTATCTCTCGCTCGAATTCCTGATCGGCCGCCTGTTCACCGACGCGCTCAACAACATGGGGCTGCTGAAGATCTTCGAGGTCGCGCTCGGCGATCTCGGCGTTTCGCTGCCCGAGCTGCGCAAATGCGAGCCGGACGCCGCGCTCGGCAATGGCGGCCTCGGCCGCCTCGCCGCCTGCTTCATGGAGAGCATGGCGACGCTGTCGATTCCCGCGATCGGCTACGGCATCCGCTACGATTACGGCCTGTTCCGCCAGATCATCAATCAGGGCTGGCAGCAGGAATATCCCGATGAATGGCTGAGCTTCGGCAACCCCTGGGAATTGCAGCGGCCCGAGGTGATCTACGACGTCAATTTCGGCGGCGGCGTCGAGCATGTCGACGACAAGGGCCGCGACCGCGCGATCTGGCATCCGGGCGAGACCGTGCAGGCGATCGCCTATGACACGCCGATCGTCGGCTGGCGCGGCCATCACGTCAATGCGCTGCGGCTGTGGTCGGCGCGCTCGCCCGATCCGTTGAAGCTCGATGCCTTCAACAAGGGCGACTATGTCAGCGCCAGCGCCGAGCAGGCGCGGGCGGAGGCGATCTGCAAATTCCTCTATCCGAACGACGAGAGCCCGGCGGGCCGCGAGCTCCGGCTGCGCCAGGAATATTTCTTCGTGTCGGCTTCGCTTCAGGACCTGGTGAAACGGCATCTCGCCTCCGACGGCCAGCTGCGCAACCTCGCGGGCAAGGTCGCAGTGCAGCTCAACGACACCCATCCGAGCCTTGCCGTCACCGAGCTGATGCGCATCCTGGTCGACCTCCACAATTTCCGCTGGGACGAGGCCTGGAAGATCACGGTCGCCACACTCTCCTACACCAACCACACGCTGCTGCCCGAGGCGCTGGAGACCTGGCCGGTCGAGCTGTTCGAGCGGCTGCTGCCACGGCATCTGGAGATCATCTACCGCATCAACGTGCAGCACCTGGCGCTCGCCGAGGCGCGCTGCCCCGGCGACATCGACTTCCGCGCCTCGGTCTCGCTGATCGACGAGAAGAGCGGCCGCCGCGTGCGCATGGGCCAGCTCGCCTTCGTCGGCTCGCACCGCATCAACGGCGTCTCGGCGATGCATTCCGACCTGATGCGCGAGACCGTGTTCCACGACCTCAACCATCTCTATCCCGGCCGCATCACCAACAAGACCAACGGCATCACCTTCCGCCGCTGGCTGATGCTGGCGAACCCGAAGCTGACCGACCTGCTGCGCGAGACCTGCGGCGATGCCGTGCTCGACGATCCCACCCAGCTCTCGCTGATCGAGGCGCGCGCCAGCGACGTCGAGTTCCAGAAGAAATTCCGCAGCGTCAAGCACCACAACAAGACACAGCTCGCCCGCCTGATCGGCGAGCGGCTCGGCATCAAGGTCGACCCGGGCGCGCTGTTCGACGTGCAGATCAAGCGCATCCACGAGTACAAGCGCCAGCTGCTCAACGTCATCGAGACGGTCGCGCTGTACCAGGCGATCAAGGACGATCCAAACGGCAATTGGGTGCCGCGGGTGAAGATCTTCGCCGGCAAGGCGGCGGCGAGCTACCGTTACGCCAAGCTGATCATCAAGCTGATCAACGACGTCGCCGAAATCGTCAACAACGATCCCGCGATCGGCGGCAAGCTCAAGGTCGTGTTCCTGCCCGACTACAATGTCAGCCTCGCCGAGGTGATCATTCCCGCAGCCGATCTCTCCGAGCAGATCTCCACCGCCGGCATGGAAGCCTCCGGCACCGGCAACATGAAGCTGGCGCTCAACGGCGCCATCACCATCGGCACGCTCGACGGAGCCAATATCGAGATCCGCGACCATGTCGGCGCGGAGAACATCGCGATCTTCGGCATGGAGGCCGGCGACGTGATGATCCGGCGCAAGCAGGGGCTGGATGCCTCCGACGTGGTCCGCAATTCGCCGAAGCTGCAGCGCGCCATCAACGCGATCGGCGCCGGCGAGTTCTCGCCCGGCGATCCCGGCCGCTTCGAATCCATCGCGCATGCGCTGCGCTATCTCGACCATTACATGGTCAGCGCCGATTTCGATTCCTATTACGAGGCGCAGCGTGCGGTCGATGCGCGCTGGCTGGTCTCGTCGGCCTGGACCCGCGCCTCCATCCTCAACGTCGCGCGCATGGCGTGGTTCTCCTCCGACCGCACCATCCGCGAATATGCCGAGGAGATCTGGAACGTGCCGGTCAATCCGACCACGCCGCTGCTGCCGGATCTGCGCGACGCCGCGGGCTGATTTTCCGCGGCGTGAAACGGCGTTACCTGCGAGGTTATTGCATCTCGCAGGGCGGATGATGATATGATTGCCATCATCCCCAAAGCGGGGTCGGTGAACCGACGCCGCCACCTCGAACCCCGTCATTGCGAGCGCAGCGAAGCAATCCAGAATCTTTCCGCGGAGACAGTCTGGATTGCTTCGCTGCGCTCGCAATGACGGCGGGGAGACACCGAGGACTCCCATGCACGCCAAGCTCCCGCACCCCTTCGACGAGGCCACGCGTGTCACCGCCGGTGACTCGAGCTGGCAGGGGCACACCAGCGACGACTATTGGGCCTTCGTCGGGCCGTTCGGCGGCGCCACCGCCGCCACCATCTTGCGGGCGCTGATCGAGCATCCGCAGGCCGCCGGCGATCCGCTCGCGCTGACCGTCAATTACTGCGCGCCGATCGCCAAGGGCCCGTTCGATCTGGACGTGCGGCTGGTGAAGGCCAACCGCTCCAGCCAGCACTGGAGCGTCGAGCTCAGCCAGGGCGGCGGCGAGGTCGCGACGCTCGCCACCGCGGTGTTCGCCGAGCGGCGGCCATCCTGGGAACACCGGGTGGCGCAATATCCTGAAACAAAGCCGTTCGAGGAGACGATGCCGTTTCCCAAAATATCGGCGTCGTGGGCCAACCAGTACGAATTCCGCTTCGTCGAGGGCGAGATGCGCATCGGCCCGCCGCAGCCCGAGCTCGCCAGCACCTACTCCAAGATCTGGATCAGCGACCGCACGCCGCGCAAGCTCGACATGCTGTCGCTGATGTCGATGTCCGATGCCTTCTTCGGCCGCATCTTCCACGCGCGCCGCGAGCTGGTGCCGTTCGGCACGGTGTCGCTGACGACCTATTTCCACACCGACAGCGCAGAGCTCGCGGCGGAAGACATCACGCGCGTGCTCGCGACGGCGGATTCCAAGATCATGCACAAGAGCTACGCCGACCAGAACGCCGAGCTGTGGTCGCCGAAGGGCCGGCTGCTCGCGACCACGACACAGATCGCGTATTTCAAGGCGTAGCCACACTCGTCGTCCCGGACAAGCGCAGCGAAGCGGAGCGCAGATCCGGCACCCCATAGCCACAGGATGTGGTTTGACGAGGACTCGGCGTTGCCAGCTCGCGCAACAACTTCTCCCTGGGGTTATGGGCCCCGCCTTCGCGGGGACGACACCGAGGGTGCGGTTCGCGCTCGCGCCACAAAACAAAAAGGGCGGCCTCGCGGCCGCCCCGTTGCATTGAAGACAGAGCGCTTACTCCGCCGCAAGCTTCAAGTCCGGCGCGGCGGCGCGCACTTCGGCGTCGACCTGGGCTTCGAACTTGGCGAAGTTCTTCTGGAACATGCCGACCAGCGCGCGGGCCGTCTTGTCGAACTCCTCCTTGTCCTTCCAGGTGTTGACCGGGTTGAGGATCTCGTGAGGCACGCCCGGCAGCGCGGTCGGGACCGCGAAGCCGAAATATTTGTCGGTGCGGAATTCGACGTTGCGGAGCGAACCGTCGAGCGCGGCGGTGAGCAGCGCGCGCGTCACCTTGATCGGCATGCGCGAGCCGACGCCATACTTGCCGCCGGTCCAGCCGGTGTTGACAAGCCAGCAATCGACATTGTGCTGGGCGATCAGGTCACGCAGCATGTTGCCGTAGACGCTGGGATCGAGCGGCAGGAACGGCGAGCCGAAGCAGGTCGAGAATTCCGGCTGCGGCTCGTTGCCGAGACCGCGCTCGGTGCCCGCGACCTTGGCGGTGTAGCCGGAGAGGAAGTGATACATCGCCTGCGCCGGCGAGAGCTTTGCGATCGGCGGCAGCACGCCGAAGGCGTCGGCGGCGAGCATCACCACGTTCTTGGGCTGCGGCGCACGGCCGGTGCGCGAGGCGTTCGGGATGAAGTCGAGCGGATAGGCCGAGCGCGTGTTCTCGGTCTTGGAGCCGTCGTCGAAATCGACGACCCTTGTGTCCTCGTCGAGCACGCAGTTCTCGAGCACCGCGCCGAAGCGGGTCGATGCCGCGAAGATCTCGGGCTCCGCCTCCTTCGACAGCTTGATGCACTTGGCATAGCAGCCGCCCTCGAAATTGAAGACGCCGTTCGGGCCCCAGCCGTGCTCGTCGTCGCCGATCAGCGTGCGGTTGGGATCGGCCGACAGCGTGGTCTTGCCGGTGCCGGAGAGGCCGAAGAAGATCGCGGTGTCGCCCTTGGCGCCGACATTGGCCGAGCAGTGCATCGGCATCACGCCGCGCTCGGGCAGGTAGTAGTTCAGCGTGGTGAAGACCGACTTCTTCATCTCGCCGGCATAATAAGACCCGCCGATCAGGACGATCTTGCGGGCGAAGTCGATCGCGACAACGTTCTCCGAGCGGCAGCCGTGGCGTTTGGGATCGGCGCGGAAGCTCGGCATGTCGATGATGGTAAGCTCCGGCACGAAGGTCGACAGCTCGATCGCCTCGGGGCGGATCAGCAGCGTGCGGATGAACAGCGAGTGCCAGGCGAGCTCGGTGAAGACGCGCGTCTTGATCCGGTAGGCCGGGTCGGCACCGCCGTAGAGATCCTGCGCGAACAGCTTCTTGCCTTCGGCGTGCTTGAGAAAGTCCTGGTAGAGCGTCTCGAACTGTTCTGCCGTGATCGACTGGTTGCCGGCCCACCACATCTTCTTGTCGGTGGTGGCGTCACGGACCGTGAACTTGTCCTTCGGGCTGCGGCCGGTGAACTCGCCCGTGTCGGCGCAGAGCGCACCGTCAGCGGACAGCACCGCCTCACCCGCTGCGAGCGAGTATTGATAGAGTTGCGGCGCACCGAGATTCCAGTGCACCTGCTTGAGATTCTTTAAGCCGAATTTGTCGGCGCCGAAGGCACCGTTGCGCACGCCCGTCTCTTGCACGAAAGAATCCTCCTAGAACCCGCGACACTCAGCGCGACAAGTTTGGCGCCACCACGGTCACCTTGATCAATGGGCCGTTCGGCCTCGGCTGAACGACGTAATAATCATGAACGCTGGCCTTGCCAAGCTGATCCCGCAGGATTTGGTTTATTCAAGGACCGCGCCAAACGTCGCGCATGACAGCTCTGAGCAGCCGCGGCGAAAAAGTACGAATGATCGCGCAACCAAATGCACGTTTGCGCGTTACTCGGGGTTATTGCGATGCACAATCGCCGCAGCGCAATCCTACCTGACCTCACCTTCACCGATCAGTGCGAACGGCCCCCACATCGCAGGATAGGCATTGCGCGGCGACGAGGCGTCGTCGAGATAGGCCAACATCGCACGGCGCAAGGCTTCGGCACGACCGATCCTTGGTTCGTTCTTGAGCAGCGCGAACGTCGATGTGGTCAGGCGGGTGGCAGCTTCCGAATCCACGGCCCAATGCGAAACCAGCAGCGCGCGGGCCCCTGCATAGAAGAACGAGCGTGCCAATCCCGACAGCGCCTCGGCGCCGGGCTTGTCGCCCGCGATGGTGTTGCAGGCCGACAGCACCACCCAATCGGCGTTGAGCTTGAGCTGGGCCACTTCGCTCGCGGTGAGAAGACCGTCGTCGAGCTCCGACGGCTGATCCGGAATGGAGAGTGCGAGCGAGGGCTCGCCCAGTCCCTTGACGTCGCCGGCAACGAGGCCGTGGGTGGCAAAATAGATGATGCCGTATTGGGCAAGCGCTGCACGCTTCAGCGTCGTTTCGCTGGCATCGCGTCCGAGATGGATATCGGCCGCGGCGGCGCCGACGTCCCTCGCCACCGCATTCAGCTCGTCGGCGGTGTCGGGCAGCTGCGGCAGCGCCTGCGCCAACCGCGCGCGATCGACGCCTGCGCCGCGCCAGAACTCGGCATAGGCCATCGTCGCGATGCTGCGCGCGGCGATCTTGCCGCTCGCGGCGCGCCGGTCGGCAGGACCTTCGGCGGCAGGGTTGAACACGGGATCGCCGAAACCGGTCATCGGCTTGACGCCGTGGTCCCTGCGGGCAAAGGCGCGCAGCGATTTCAGGCTGATCACCGACGGCAGTACCGAGACGGCCTGCCGCCGCAGCAGCCAGGCGGCATCGCGATAGCCTTCGGGCCTGTCCGGGATCGCCGCCTGCGGCTTCTCCGTGACCAGCAGATGAAACGGCAATGCGGTCAGCGCGGCCGACGGCACGATCAGCAGGTTGCGCTTGTCGTTCGTCAGCGCCTCGACCGGGCCGAGCAGCGCGGCATAAAGCTCACTCGCGAGCGCAAGATCGAACAGTCCCGATTTGCCGGAGGCATCGAGCGCCTTGCCGACATCCAGCCCCCTGCGGAAGGCGGCCACCTTCTGCGCCAGCGCATCCGCTCCGAGAGAAATCTCCTTCCAGTCGACGCCCTCGCGCGTGATCGCGACGACATAGCTCTGGCTGTCGACGACGGAGTAGATCACCATCGCCTCGTCGGCCGAGAGCAGCGGCTGGATCTCCTTCACCGTCAAAGGCAGCGGGTTGGAGAGCGAAGCATAGTCGGGAAACTCGACGGCGAGCGTCTTCTGCAATCCATTGCGCGCGCTTGCGATCGCCGCGATCCGCGCGCGGCTGCGCTGCTCGGCCGCGACGTCGCGCTGGGCGGGCGGCTTCGACACCGCGGCGACGATCGCCTTGTCGAGCGCTTCGGACTCGGTCGCGAGATCCTGATCCTTGCGCACGAGCTCCGCGAGCCGGTCGCTGCCGGCGGCCAGCCGCACTGCGAGCTTGTTCACGGCGGAGGCGGCGGACGATTGCGTGCCGCGCTGGATCGCACCGAGTGCGTCATCGAGCGCCCTGTCGTTCGTCAGCAGCGATTGCTGCCGGGCAGCGAACAGGATCGGCAGCACCACGCGCAACTGGGCACGATCGGCGGCGAGCGTCTTCTGCGCGAACGGCAGAGCGTCCGCGGTGCGTCCCGTCGCCTGTAGGAAATGGGCGAGATTGCTCGCCGAAGTCGCGACATCGGGATGATCCGGCCCGAGTGCACGCTCGCGGATCGCCAGGGCGCGACGATAGAGCGGCTCGGCCTCGGCATGGCGCTTCTGGTGCTGGTAGAGCCCGGCGAGATTGTTGAGCGAGCGCGCGACATCGGGGTGTTCCGGCCCCAGCACCTTTTCGCGGATCGCGAGCGAGCGCTTGATCGGAGCTTCGGCATCGGCGTCGCGATTGAGGTCGCGATCGACCTGACCGATGTTGTTCAGGACGGTTGCGACCGCGGGATGCTCAGGACCGGCGGCCTTCTGATAGATCGCGAGCGCGCGGCGGAACAGCGGCTCGGCGTCGGCCGGACGCTGCTGCTTGGCGTAGAGCGTGGCGATATTGTTGAGGGATTGACCGATGTCGGGATGCTCGCGCGGTAGCGCCTTCTCGCGGACGGCAAGTGCACGCTTGAACAGCGGCTCGGCCTCAGCGAAGCGACCCTGCCGCTGATAGAGCGCGGCAAGATTGGTCAGCTCGGCCGCAACCAGGGCGTTGTCGGGGCCGAGCGATTTTTCCATGAGTGCGATCGCGCGCTTGTAGAGCGGCTCAGCCAGATCGTCCCGCCCCTGACCGGCATGGACCCGGCCGAGATTGTTCAACGCGGCCGAGAGATCGCGTCCGTTGTCCTTCTCCAGGCTGGCGACCATCGCCTGCGCGAACGGCAGCGCTTCCGAATATTTTCCGGCACCGATGAGCGCGTTGAGCTGCGCGCTCTCCGCGGCGAGACCTTTCTGCGCAAGGGCCGGCGTCGCAAGCGATGCAGTGATCGCTAGCGCCAACCCTGCAACCAGCGTCAAACGACAGCGTGTCATGAACCCTCTCGCGGCCGGCCTCGAACCATTACGGTGTTGAGTCGCCGCGGCGGGGGACAGCGTTCAAGGGCTTGCGCGTTAGACCATCTTCATGCGCGCTTCACCAGCGAGGCGGACCAGCATCTTGCGCAGCGCCGTGCCATCCGTCACCCGCTCCGGGAAGTCCAGCCGCAGCGTGGTCTGGCCGTCCTGCATGTCGAGGCCCTCGGGGTCGCAGCCGGTGCAGCGCCAGTCGCCCTCGGCGGCATCAAGGAGCTTCGTTGCATAGAGGTTCATGGTGTCACGATGGTCGGCATTCATGTGCTCGACGGCGCCCTCTTCCGCCGCCAGCAGGTCCTCGGCGCCGGTGAGGTCCGTGAGAAACTGATCGGGCCCGAGGTCGACGATCCGGCCGAAGCCGGCGACCAGATGGGTCCCCGTGGGACGGATCCGGAAGAAGGCGAAATCCTTAAACGAAACAAAGCCCTCCGCCGATGGATGGGCATTGAGATACCGTCGCTGCAGCAGAGCCTTGCCGGCATCGGCCTCCTCCGCCCGGCCGGACAGCATGATTCGGGCGCCTTCCAGGGGATCGCCGGCCACGCGCTCGTCCAGCATCAGCGAGACCCGGCTGTCGGCGAGGATGTTCCTTGTGTGCACGGCGAGGCGCGAGATCAGCAGGATCGGCGAGCCATCGGGATGGCTGGCGAGATTGACCAGGGAACAATAGGGATCGCCGCTGCCGGTCATCAGCGTCGCCAGGGCCCCCTGCCGGGACCGCCGCAGCAGCGATTTGGCGAGCTTTCCGGGGTCGAAATCGGGAGTCGGTTGCATCGGCTTTCTCTGGTCAGGTGGTTGCATGAGGGGCCTTGTTTCGGGTAAACGAGAGCCCGGTTATGGGTCGAGATGCGGCGAATCTGCCGCGTTTCGTGGAACTTGGTCACACTTCAGCCCAGCTTGCATTGCTCGGTGACAAGGTTCGAACGCCAACTTCGGCACCCATGTATGTATGCGGCGCATCACTGGATTGCTCGCCGTTTCAAGCCACGACCCAAACGGAAAGCAGAAAGCAGAGGCTCATGCCCACAATCGCTTTGGTCGACGACGACCGCAACATTCTCACATCCGTCTCGATCGCGCTGGAAGCCGAAGGCTACCGCATCATGACCTACACCGACGGCGCCTCCGCGCTCGACGGTTTCCGCACCACCCAGCCCGATCTCGCCATCCTCGACATCAAGATGCCGCGCATGGACGGCATGGAGACGCTACGCCGCCTGCGGCAGAAATCCGACCTGCCCGTGATCTTCCTCACCTCCAAGGACGAGGAAATCGACGAGCTGTTCGGCCTCAAGATGGGCGCCGACGACTTCATCCGCAAACCGTTCTCGCAGCGCCTGCTGGTCGAGCGCGTCAAGGCGGTGCTGCGCCGCTCGGCGCCGAAGGACCCGACCGTCGCGCCGAAGGAGAACGACGCCAAGGCGCTCGACCGCGGCCTGCTGCGCATGGATCCGGAACGCCACACCTGCACCTGGAAGAACGAGCCGGTGACGCTGACCGTCACCGAATTCCTGATCCTGCAGGCGCTCGCGACCCGGCCCGGAGTGGTGAAGAGCCGCAACGCGCTGATGGACGCCGCCTATGACGACCAGGTCTATGTCGACGACCGCACCATCGACAGCCACATCAAGCGGCTGCGCAAGAAGTTCAAGGTGGTCGACAACGAGTTCGAGATGATCGAGACGCTCTACGGCGTCGGCTACCGTTTCAAGGAAGCCTGAGGCGGCAGGCGCCCTTCACGAAGATCGATGTCATCTCCGGTTCTCGTTCCATCGGGACCAGGATCGCTCTAGGATGCGCGGACCTTCGCACGAGCTGTCCTAACGCGGGCGTGAGCATTGCTTGACCGAACGCAGCCTGACTCAGACCAGAGCGCCGGGGATCTTGCATCCAACGGCGTTCCGGAGCACGTCACCGATGAAAAGCCGCAGGGCTGGCGACCGCTGAACTGGCTGAAGCGCGCCGGGCAGTTCTTCTTCGCGCTGTCCTTCTCCAGCCTGACCCGCCGCATCGTCTCGCTCAACCTTGCCGGCCTCGTCGCGCTGGTGGCGAGCATCCTGTACCTGTCGCAATTCCGCGCCGGGCTGATCGACGCGCGCGCGCAGAGCCTTTTGGTGCAGGCCGAGATCATCGCCGGCGCGATCGCGGCCTCCGCGACCGTGCAGACCAACGCCATCACCATCGACCCCGACCGGCTGCTCGACCTCAAGCCGGGCGAGACCTATGGCGGCTCGGACGAGTATTCGCCGCTGGACTTCCCGATCAATCCGGAGCGCGTGGCGCCGGTGCTGCGCACGCTGATCTCGCCGACCAAGACGCGCGCCCGCATCTATGATCCGAACGGCAGCCTGCTGCTCGACAGCCGCAACCTCGAAAACGTTCTGCGCTTCGATCTGCCGCCTCCGGCCGAGAAGCCCGGTTTCGTCGAGCGCGGCATGGTCGCGGTGCGCACCTGGCTGAACCGCGGCGACCTGCCGCTTTATCGCGAGCTCGGGCCCGAGAACGGCAATGGCTATGCGGAGGTGGGGGACGCGCTGCAGGGCCAGAAACGCTCGATGGTGCGGGTCAATGCACGCGGCGAGGTGATCGTGTCGGTCGCGGTCCCGGTGCTGCGCTCGCGCGCGATCCACGGCGCGCTGATGCTGTCGACGCAAGGCGACGACATCGACCAGATGGTCACCGCCGAGCGCCTCGCCATCCTGAAGGTCGGCGGCGTCGCCGCCGCCGTCATGATCATGCTGTCGCTGCTGCTCGCGAGCACGATTGCCGGACCCGTGCGCCGGCTCGCCGACAGCGCCGAGCGCGTCCGCCGCCGCATCAAGGCCCGCATCGAGATTCCCGACTTCACGCGCCGCCGTGACGAGATCGGGCACCTCTCCGGCGCGCTGCGCGACATGACCAGCGCGCTCTACAGCCGCATCGAGGCGATCGAGATGTTCGCCGCCGACGTCGCCCATGAATTGAAGAACCCGCTGACCTCGCTGCGCTCGGCGGTCGAGACGCTGCCGCTGGCGCGCAACGAGACCAGCCGCGCGCGCCTGCTCGAGGTGATCGAGCACGACGTCAAGCGGCTCGACCGGCTGATCTCCGACATCTCCGACGCCAGCCGCCTCGATGCCGAATTGCAGCGCCAGGATGCGATCCCCGTCGATCTGCGCCGCCTGCTGACGACACTGGTGTCCGTCGCCAATGAGACCAAGCTCGGCCACGACGTCGCGGTCGAGACGCGCTTCGAGGGCCGCAGCCCGACCGACTCCTTCGCCGTGAGCGGCCATGATTCACGGCTGGGGCAGGTGGTCTCCAACCTGCTCTCCAACGCGCAATCGTTCTCGGAAGCCGGCAGCAAGGTGCGTCTCACCTGCCGCCGCGTCCGCGGCGAGATCGAGATCGTGGTCGACGACGACGGCCCCGGCATTCGCGACGACGCGCTTGAGCGCATCTTCGAGCGCTTCTACACCGACCGTCCGCATCAGGGTTTCGGCCAGAACTCCGGCCTCGGCCTGTCGATCTCCAAGCAGATCATCGACGCCCATGGCGGACGCATCTGGGCGGAGAACCGCCCTGGCCCGCTGGATGCCGACGGGGCTCCGACGGTTGCCGGCGCGCGCTTCGTGGTCAGGCTGCCGGCCCTATGAGCGACGGCGGGCCCAGCGTCCACGCCTCCGCCGTCAAGGTCGGATCTCTGGCGGTGCTGATCCGCGGGCCGTCGGGCTCCGGCAAGTCGCGCCTTGCCTTTGATTTGATCATGGCGGGACGCTCGGGCGTGGTCGAAAGGGCCGTTCTGGTCGGTGATGACCGTGTCCATCTGGCGACAGTCGGCCATGAAATTGAGGTGCGCCCCGCGCCGGTATTGGCTGGCCTGATCGAGATCCGGGGTTTGGGAATCCGTCGCTGCGACTTCGTGGAGCATGCGACCGTCGGTCTCGTGGTCGATCTGGACGCGACGGACGCGGAGCGCCTGCCTGCGGCGGAATCGTTGAAAACCAGCATTTTTGGTGTCGAAATACCGCGAGTCCCGGTCGGCCGCGACCATTCGCCCCTCCCCCTGGTTGTTGCGGCCTTGACCACTACCAAGAGTTCATCTTCCGTTAACCCTACCGGCGATTGTTCGAAGGGAAATGGTAACCATATGAACCCCAGTATCGCGACCGAATAGACCGGCGCAGCTCCCGTTATCCATCCGTCTATATTCAGGGAGATACGCAACATCCCCTCTTGCGCGGGGGCTCTGGATGGTCAAAGTGGCGCGTTCGTGCGGTGCACCAAAAGCGCCCGCGAGGAGTTTTCCGATGATTGGTCTAGTACTTGTGACCCACGGGCGCCTTGCCGACGAATTCAAGGCAGCGCTTGAGCATGTCATGGGTCCACAAAAGCAAATCGAAGCGATCACGATCGGTGCCGAAGACGATTCCGATCTCTGCCGAAGCGACATCATCGAGGCGGTCAATCGCGTCGATTCCGGCGACGGCGTTGCGATCCTCACCGACATGTTCGGCGGCACGCCGTCAAACCTGGCAATATCCTGCATGAGCCGGCCCAAGGTCGAAGTGCTCGCAGGGATCAACCTTCCCATGCTGGTCAAGCTCGCCAAGGTGCGCGAGGAGCGTTCGCTGCCCGACGCGATCGCGATGGCTCAGGAAGCGGGCCGCAAATACGTCACCATCGCCAGTCGCGTGCTCGCCGGCAAATGAGCGGGGAGGCGCCACAAGCGGGGACAGGCGTGCCCGCGGGCGCGATCTCCAAGGATCTCCTGATCATCAACAAGCGCGGCCTGCACGCGCGCGCCTCCGCGAAGTTCGTCCAGGCAGTCGAGCGCTTCGACGCGCAGGTGTGGGTGACGCGCGGCGGCGAGACCGTCGGCGGCACTTCGATCATGGGCCTGATGATGCTCGCCGCCGGTCCCGGCACGACGATCACGGTATCCGCCGCCGGTACCGATGCCGAAGCCGCGCTCGCCGCGATCACCGAACTCGTCGAGAGCAAGTTCAACGAGGAAGGGATTTAGGTCATCGTCATTCCGGGGCGATGCGCAGCATCGAACCCGGAATCTCGAGGTTCCGGGTTCACGCTTCGCGTGGCCCGGAACGACAATAACCCTCACTTCCCCGGCGCGGCGATATAGACGTTCCAGGTCATCGACGGGCCCGCCTTGCCGTGGGTGAAGCGGCGCGTCGTCATCACGATGCGCTCGGCGTTCGGCGCGGTCTCGGACACCCATTTCTCGAACTTGGGCAGGCGTTCGTCGGTCGCATCGAACACGCCGATGAAGCCGTATCTCTTGACGTCGTCGAGCGAGGTCAGCCCGGAAGCCCAGGCTTCGTTCGGCGTGAACGGGCTGGGGTGATCGGGGCTGTAGAACACCATCGGCTGTATCGTTTCCATCGTTCCCGCGACGACGGCCCAGCGCGAGGCGAAGCGCGCGTGCCAGGCCTGGGTCAGCTCGCGCGCCAGCTCCGAGCGCGCGCCATAGGTCGCGGTGTTGCCGCCATTGGCCGCCATCTCGCGCGCGGCGATCCAGGGCGAAGCGGCGAGCGTGGCGGCGCTGAGCACGAGCCAGATCGCGGCGATGTTGAACAGCACGGCGCTCTGCACCCGCAACGCGGGAATCGCGACCAGCGCGAGCGGGACCAGGAAGAACAGCGAGATGCCCCAATCGGTCTTCATGTAGATGCTGAAGACCAGCGCGCCGAGCGGCGGGCCGACCGCGACGATGATCTGGATCATCCAGACGTTCAGCGCCTGCGAAAGATTGACGCCGGGATTGACGCCGCGCGCCCAGGCGCGCGTGACGATGCGCAAGGGGGCGCGCAGCAGCAACTCGATCCACGGCGGCACCAGCGCCATGGCCAGCGCCGCGAGCGCGACCGGCAATGCCAGCAACCCGAAATTATGCAGCACATAGCCGGCGACGAGCTGATGCACCTGACCGCTGTCCTGGAGGCTGTAGGTGTCGCCGGCATAGGTCAGCGGCACGAAATGCGCGTCCGCCAGCCAGACGATGTGCGGGATCATCGCCGCGACCATCGTCGCAATCGCCACCCATGGCGCGGGCGACGACAGGAACCGCAACCGGTCGGGATGGATCAGCGCGGCGAGTCCGATGGCGCCGACCATGGTCAGCACCCAATATTTGGTCATCAGCGCCAGCGCGCCGGCAAGGCCGAGCAGGAGCCCGGATTGCCAGGTCCGCTTCTCGAATGCGTTGAGATAAGCAAGCACCAGGAGCGGCAGCGTGACGAGCTGGAGCAGGTCCGGGTTGTACTTGAAGCCCTTGAAATTGAAGATCGGGTAGAGTGCGATCATCACCACGACGAGGAACGCACGCCGCGCGTCCACCACGCGCAAGCTCACGAACCAGCAGATCACCATGCCGACGCTCACCGTCGCCATCGCCAGCGCATAGGTCGCCCAGTCCGCCGCCGGGAACACCTTGAACCACAGGCCGGCCACCCAGCCCGACAGCGGCGGGTGCTTGCCATAACCCCAGAGGAATTTCTGGCCCCAGCCATAGGCTTCTGCGACGTCCATGTGAACGTCCTGCGCCGCCTTGATATTGATCAGGATGAAGGTCCAGAGCACGGCGTGCAGGATGGCGAGCTGGATCACCAGCCACAGGCGCGCCTCGGGACGGACCGCGCAGGCCACCAGCCAGGCCCGGAAGCGGTTGTAGCTCAAGCGGGTCTTCGCCCGCGCGCCGGCGGATGGGATCGAGGTGGTGGACATGCGCCGTTGCGTAGCGCGTTTTGGCCTGCGGTGGAATCAGCTTGGCGTGAAGAAAGGCCCTGAAAATACAGCAATATGGTTGCCGCACGGAGATGTGAGTGGTATCCCGCGCCCATGACGACCGTCCCCATTTCCAACATCCGCAATTTCTCCATCGTCGCCCATATCGACCATGGCAAATCGACGCTGGCCGACCGCCTGATCCAGATGACGGGCGGCCTCTCCGACCGCGAGATGGCGGGCAAGGAGCAGGTGCTCGATTCCATGGACATCGAGCGCGAGCGCGGCATCACCATCAAGGCGCAGACGGTGCGCCTTCAGTACCGCGCCAAGGACGGCAAGGACTACATCTTCAACCTGATGGACACGCCCGGCCATGTCGACTTCGCCTACGAAGTCTCGCGGTCGCTGGCGGCGTGCGAAGGTTCCCTCCTGGTGGTCGACGCCAGCCAGGGCGTCGAGGCGCAGACGCTCGCCAACGTCTACCAGGCGCTCGACAACAATCACGAGATCGTCCCGGTCCTGAACAAGGTCGACCTGCCCGCCGCCGAGCCGGAGAAGGTCAAGCAGCAGATCGAGGACGTCATCGGCATCGACGCCTCCGACGCGGTGATGATCTCGGCCAAGACCGGCCTCGGCGTCCCCGACGTGCTGGAGGCCATCGTCACGCGCCTGCCGCCGCCGAAGGGCGATCGCGACGCCACGCTGAAAGCCCTGCTGGTCGACAGCTGGTACGACGTCTATCTCGGCGTCGTCGTCCTGGTGCGCATCGTCGACGGCACCATGAAGAAGGGCCAGCGCGTGCGCATGATGGGCACGGGCGCGGCCTACGACGTCGAGCGCGTCGGCTTCTTCACGCCGAAGATGCAGCAGGTCGACGAGCTCGGCCCCGGCGAGATCGGCTTCATCACCGCCGCGATCAAGGAAGTCGCCGACACCCGCGTCGGCGACACCATCACCGACGACAGGAAGCCTGTTACGGAAATGCTGCCCGGCTTCAAGCCGGCGATCCCCGTGGTGTTCTGCGGCCTGTTCCCGGTCGATGCCG
Organism: Bradyrhizobium sp. CCBAU 51765; assembly: GCF_015291725.1. Classification (GTDB taxonomy): domain Bacteria; phylum Pseudomonadota; class Alphaproteobacteria; order Rhizobiales; family Xanthobacteraceae; genus Bradyrhizobium; species Bradyrhizobium liaoningense. The sequence continues at coordinate 859,063 of NZ_CP030038.1, read as the reverse complement.
ACGACTTCGAGACGCTGCGCGCCGCGATGGGCAAGCTGCGCCTGAACGATGCCAGCTTCTCCTTCGAGATGGAGACCTCCGCCGCGCTCGGCTTCGGCTTCCGCTGCGGCTTCCTCGGCCTGCTGCACCTCGAGATCATCCAGGAGCGGCTGTCGCGCGAGTTCGACCTGAACCTGATCGCGACCGCGCCAAGCGTCATCTACAAGATGAAGCTCACCGACGGCAGCGAGCTCGAGATCCACAATCCCGTCGACATGCCCGACGTGGTGAAGATCGCCGAGATCCAGGAGCCCTGGATCGAGGCGACGATCATGACGCCCGACGAATATCTCGGCAGCGTGCTGAAGCTGTGCCAGGACCGCCGCGGCGCGCAGAAGGAGCTCACCTATGTCGGCTCCCGCGCCATGGTGAAGTACGATCTGCCGCTCAACGAGGTCGTGTTCGACTTCTACGACCGGCTGAAGTCGGTCTCCAAGGGCTACGCCTCGTTCGACTATCACCTCACCGACTACAAGCCGGCCGATCTCGTCAAGATGCAGATCCTGGTCAATGCCGAGCCGGTCGACGCGCTCTCGATGCTGGTCCACCGCACCCGCGCCGAAGGCCGCGGCCGCGCCATGGTCGAGAAGATGAAGGAGCTGATCCCGCCGCACATGTTCCAGATCCCGATCCAGGCGGCGATCGGCGGCAAGGTGATCGCGCGCGAGACGGTGCGCGCGCTGCGCAAGGACGTCACCGCAAAATGCTACGGCGGCGACATCACGCGTAAGCGCAAGCTTCTGGAGAAGCAGAAGGAAGGCAAGAAGAAGATGCGGCAGTTCGGCAAGGTCGACATCCCGCAGGAGGCCTTCATTGCCGCACTGAAGGTGGACAGCTGAGTGGACGTCGCCCGCTTCCCTCTGCCCGCACGAGCCCCCTCGAACATAAATGCGAAAACAACCCCATGCACAGTAGCAAGGGGCTTATAGCCATTACATTTTTCGATATTTCGAAATTTGCAGTTGAAGCGTCGGGCAAAACACTGGCATGATGGCATCATCGCAGCTGACGTGACCGGCTCAAGAAAGGTCACCGCGGCAGTCAGTTTCCGACCTTTCTGAATTGGACGAGATTGAACGAGCCGATATTGCAGGTTCCGACAAAGGCGAAGCCGGCCAGGACGCCGAGCCTGCGGTACTCGGCTTCCGTCCGTTCGCGGCCGCCAGGTCCCCTCAGCATATTAAGATCGCTCATGGCGCAGGAGCGATCTTGCGGCTCAGTCGTGGCAAGCTCCGGCATGATCCGCTCGATCACGATCAACGTTCCGCTGGCCGGCAGCGCGTCCCGGCAGTTCCGCAGAATGACCTCGCAACGATCGTCTTTCCAATTGTGCAGGATGCTCTTCATCAAGATCGTGTCGGCACCGCCCGGGACCTTCTCGAAGAAGCTACCGGCGACGAACCGGCAGCGACCGGCAATGCCAAGCCGATCAAAATGCGCCTGCGCTCCTGCCTCGCAGCGCGCCAGATCGAAGGCGATGCCCTCAAGATGCGGATTGTGCTGGAGCAAGCCGCCGATCAATTCGCCGGTGCCGCCGCCGACATCCATGACAACGCGTGCAACCGTGAAGTCGTGCGCCACAACGATCTTTGGAACGATGGTTCGCGTGAGGTTGACCATCGCGGCATTGAACAGACGGGTCCATTCCGGCGCATTGCTCGTCGCGGCATAGCGATCGTCGCCATCGCCGCGCAAGTCGCCCGCGCTCTTCCCGGAACGAACCGACTCGACCAGTCCGCTCCAGACTTGCGCGAGCGTCTCGCCCTCGAAGAGAACCCAATCCTTGAAGGACGGGTCGGCGGTCTCGTCGAGCTGCCGACCGAGTTCGGTCATGGCAAACCGGTCCCGATCGGCCTGCCTGCACAGGCCAATCGTCGTCAGGCCAACGAGCAGCCTGCGCAGCGCGGCTTCGTCGGCGCTTACCAGCCGGGCAAGCTCGGCCACCGATTTCGTCTCATCGCCGATGGCCTCGGCGAGATTGAGCTTGGCGGCGGCATAGATCACCGCGGTGACGCGATGCGACTGCACGAGATCGTGTACGGATGCCGGCACGCTCATGTGTTGCCTCCCGTCAATGCCGGGTTCAATCGGTCGGGGCGAACCCCGTTGCTTCCACGATCGCCTTCCACCGGTCGGATTCGGATGCGATCAGCCTGGCGAAGTCCTCCATGGCGATCGCGTCGGGCTCGACGGCCAGCTTTACCATGCCAGCCTTGACTTCGTCGGTGCGCAGGGCCGCCTGGATCGCGGCGTTGAGCTTATCGACGATCGGCGCCGGTGTCTTGGCCGGAACGAAGAACGCAAACCATGTGAGGTCCTCGAGCGACGGATATCCGGCCTCCCGCACCGTTGGCACCGCCGGAACAAACGGGCAGCGGCGCGGCCCGGTGGTCGCCAGTGCGCGAAGGTCACCGGACTGGACGAGCCCGAGCGAGCTGCCGATCGGCATGACGGTCGCGGCAATCACGCCCTTGACCAGATCCTGAATCGCGCCACCACCCTGATAGGGCACGTGAAGAAAGTCGAAGCCGGCGGCGCGGCCCAGCATAGCACCGAGAAAATGCAAGGTAGTACCGGCGCCCGGCGTGCCAAAGGTGGCGTGCTTCGGATTGGCGCGGCACCAGGCCACGAAATCCGCTAGCGTCTTGACGTCGGCCGGCACCTTGGGACCGACCGTCAGCAAGGTCGGGGTCGAGGCGACAGTCGACACTGGCGTGAAATCCCGCGGCTGGTATCTCAGCGTCTTGTAGACGTGCGGAAAGAACATCATGAAGCCGAGCGGCGCGAACAGAATAACCGATCCATCCGCGTCGGCGTTCTTCACCGCCTCCACCGCGATGCGACCGGCTGCGCCCGGCCGGCTCTCGACCACGATGGTGTCGGCATACCCGCCCATCTGGCCGGCCACGAGCCGCGCCAACCCGTCCTGCAGCCCAGGCGTGAATCCCGTCAGGATATGCACGGTTCTCCCGATCGGCTGTGCGAGCGCCCGCGGCACAAGTTGCGTGGCGGAGAGCGCGGCAGCGGCCGCCGACAACACGTCGCGACGTGTGATCATCGACTGTCTCCCTGACCCAGCCCCAATAGACGGCGAACTACCTCACCATCGCGGCGGCTTCCACAGCTGGGGCTGTGCGGGGTCGCACGAACACAAAACGGGACATCACAGACATCTGCGCATCATCGCGGCCGTCCTGACCGATCAGGATGAGGCCTGCTCCACCATTCGCCACGGTGAGAAGTATGGCTTCACCCGCCCATGTCCTGATGGGCTCCATGCCAATAGTGAGAAACTCACCGATCGGCTGGTCCAAATATTGAAGTCTCAGCTGCGGCGCGATTTCGGCGGGCGCAAGGACGAAACCGAGCTCTTGTGCACGCAGATAGATCTCCCGCAGCGAAGCGGCGCCTTGAAAACCGAGTTCGGCAACCGACACAGCGACAAGCGCAACCTCCGCCTGCCCGTGGTTCAGCGTAAAGGCCGGTCGAGCCAGTATCTCAGCGGCCGAGTTTCCGACTCCGCACCCGATCGCGCTCAACGCGTTGCGAAGCGCAAAAGTATCCGTGAATGTCCCTATCCGGATCGTCTTCCACACCAGGACATCTGCTGCTGAGTTGACCGGAATCTCCGTTTTTTGACCTGGCGGAGCTCCCTTGACCGCCAAGCCTCGCCGCAGAACATCCTGCGCGGTGCATTGAGCCTCGGTGCGATCTACAGAGATCAAGCCGAACAGATTGGCGAGCAACAAGATCTGAAGCGCATCGCCAATGTATCGGAGTGTCGAACGATGCGGCCTTGCAATGCTTCGTTGCGAGGTAACGTAGTCAATCTCGCCCCGCGTCACGCCGATATCCATCAGTTCCCGATCGCTGAGGGCACCAAGGGCGGCTCGCACCCTCTGCCGCGCGCGGCGCTTCCGCCATGCGGTCCGGAATTGCAGGAACAGGCTGATGGCTTGCTGCAGGGATGTGGCAGTCCGCCGTATCTGTGCAGGGCCGTAGATGGAACTCATCGGCGATTTCCCTCGGCAATCACTCTCCTGGTGACAGGCTGTCAGGACTTCGTCGGGCACGCTTGACGTGCGGCTTACATTTTCCTTACCGGCGGCTTATTTTATGCCCCAATTGTTGTGGAGGCGGCGTCATCCAGCGGAGTGTGGCGACAGGAGTGGCAACTTGCGCTATCTCTTTGATGAACACGTGTTCGACACAGATCGGCGCGAGCTGCGTCGCGGCGCTGATCTCGTTTCCGTTGCGCCACAGGTCTTCGACATTCTCGAATACTTGATCCGCCACCGGCAGCACGTCGTCAGCAAAGACGACCTCATGAACGCGATTTGGAAAGGGCGCATCGTGTCCGAGGCTGCGCTCACGACCCGCATGAATGCCGCCCGCACCGCGGTCGGCGATTGCGGGGGAGCGCAGCGACTGATCAAGACCATCCCGCGCAAGGGCTTCCGTTTCGTCGGAGCCGTTCGGGAAGTACAGGTACCGGATTCTTCGGCCGCCCCGTTCCAGCCAGACGGGACGACAGCGCTCCTCCCACTGCCCGATAAGCCCTCGATTGCCGTGCTCCCTTTCGTCAGCCTCAGCTCCGATCCCGAACAGGAGTATTTCGCAGATGGCATCGTGGAGGAAATCACGATGGCCCTCGCTCATTTTCGCTGGCTGTTCGTGATCGCACGCAATTCGAGCTTTGCATACAAGGGACGGGTCGTTGACGTAAAACAGGTCGGCCGCGAACTTGGTGTACGCTACGTCCTTGAAGGCAGCGTGCGCAAAGCCGGAAATCGCATTCGAATCGCGGGACAGCTGATCGATTCCGAAACTGGAACGCACCTCTGGGCAGAGCGCTTTGAGGGCCCGATCGAGGACATGCTCGATCTGCAGGATAATCTGACGTCCTGCGTCGTAGGTGCAATCGCCCCGAAACTGCAGCGTGAGGAGATCAAGCGGGCAAGGCGAAAGCCACCCGCAGATCTGGATGCCTATGACCATTATCTGCGCGGGCTGGCGAAATCCCGTTGGTCCAACAACGCAAACACCGAGGCGCTGCAGCTTTTTTGCAAGGCGACCGAACTCGACCCTCGGCTGACTTGTGGCTACGCGATGGCCGCCTGGTGCTATGTCCGGCGCAAGGCGAATGGCTGGATCAGCGATCCGGCAAAGGAAATTGCGGAAGCCACTCGGCTGGCCCGGAAGGCTGTAGAACTGGGGACGAATGATCCGGTCGCACTGTCCGTGGGTGGATATGCACTCGCCTTCATAGCCCGTGAATTCGACGACGCAGCGGCCTACGTGGACCGGGCGTTGGCTGACAACCCGAATTTCGCTCAGGGCTGGGCCACCAGTGCCTGGTTGAGAGTTTGGAGGGGAGAGCCTGATCTCGCCCTTGAGCACTCCGCACTTGCCGTGAGGCTTAGCCCGCTCGATCCGCCCATATACTACGACGCGCACGGCGCCATGGCGTATGCGCATTTTCTGGCGGGCCGGTATGACGCGGCAGTATCATGCGCCGAGAGCGCATTGCGTGGTCAGATAAATTTTCTGCTCGTGACCTGCATTTCAGCAGCCAGCAACGCACTCGCCGGGCGGCGTGAGCGAGCGCAACGCCCCCTGCTGCAAGCGCTCGAATGCAATCCGGATCTTCGTGAAAATCTCAGTAATCTGGCACCGTTTCGGCGGGCAGATGACTTCGTGATCTTCGAGAAGGGTCTCTGCCAAGCGGGCCTTCCGGAAAAGCACGGCGCCGGCCCCCCGTGAGGGGGTGGACCGATGTTCGCGGCTTACATTTTCGGTAACGAAGGCCTATTGTCGTCAGGTAACTGCTCCCGCGCCCTCGGAGGGTAGAGGGCGGGCTTGGGGAATGGTGCCATGCGCTATTTCTTCGAGGACTGTGCGTTTGACACCGAGCGGCGCGAATTGCGGCGCGGCCTCGATGTCGTGCCCACGACACCCCAGGTTCTCGATCTGCTCGAATATCTGATCCGCAGCAGGGACCGCGTCGTCAGCAAGGACGATCTCGTCAGCGCGATTTGGAATGGCCGGATCGTATCCGATGCGGCGCTGACGACCCGGCTGAACGCTGTCCGACGCGCAATCGGTGACTCTGGTCAGCAGCAACGTCTTATCAAGACATTTCCACGAAAGGGCTTTCGTTTCGTGGGCGCTGTGTACGACGAGGATCGGAGGCCGGGAACCACGGTCATTACAGTCCCGGTTGTCTCTTCAAACGCTGTTGGCGAACGGCGATTCACCGGCTGGCTGGAGAACCTCAGACGTCGCTTAAAGCTCGTCGGCAGCGTGTTGGCGTCGGTCGCCGCCATCGGCGCAATTGCCGGCGGCGTTGCCGGATACTGGAATGCCTGGAAGACTGTCCGTGCCGACGCCCAACGGGAATCTCAAAATATACCGACAGTCGGGCCCAAGATCGCGCCTCGCCTCTCTCTCGTCGTGTTGCCCTTCGCCAGCCTCAATGACGATCAAGCGCAGGATTCCTTTGCCGACTCTATCTCGACAGATTTGACGACCGATCTGGCGAGAATGCCCGCCACCCTCGTTATTGGACGCGAGACCGCTTTGACCTACAAGAAGAAGTCGATTGATTTGAAGCAGCTCGGGACGGATCTCGGCATACGTTGGGCCGTGCGGGGCGCGGTGAGACGCAACGGGGAGCAGGTGCGGGTCAACGTATCTCTGACCGATCTCCAGACTGCCCGCGACATCTGGTCGGATCGGTTCGACGGAGACCTCGCAAATCTGACCGTCTTGCAGGATACCATCACAGCGCGGCTTCTCTGCGTCGCACACTTGCACCTCCGTCAATATGAAGAAGCCCTCCAACCGTGCAGCCGCTCGCTGAATATGACCGGCACGGATTTTCAGGCTTACATGAGTCTGATCTCGGCCTACGGGTGGACATGGCAAACGGAACGGACACGCGGAGGTAATGTAACCGCGGCACAGGACACATCCTAACCAGGCGCGCCGAATGCCAGATCATGGCAGTTGCAGGATAGCAAGCTCTGTGCCCGCGTATTGCGAGTAGCCTTGCCCTCCGCCTGCGGATAGGCCACCATCCCCGCGCGCACCGCCAACAAAACCAAAAGCGCCGAGGAAACGCATGAGCAAGCCGTCAGGCTTCGACTATGGCTGGGTCGTTGTCGCCGCGGGTGCGCTGATGACCTGTGTCGGGTTCGGCACGATGCTGTCGCTCGCGGTGTTCCTGCAGCCGATCTCGGAAGCGATGGGCTGGTCGCGCGCCGGCGTGTCGGCGGCGGCGACGCTGGATTTCCTCTGCATGGGATTTGCCGCGTTCCTGTGGGGCGCGCTGTCGGACCGCTTCGGCACCCGCGTCGTGGTGCTCTCGGGAAGCCTGCTGCTGGGGCTCGGTCTGGTGACGGCGAGCCAGGCGGCCACCCTGTGGCAGTTCCAGCTTTGCTTCGGCGTGCTGATCGGCATTGCCGCCGGCAGCTTCTATGCACCGATGATGGCGCTCGCGAGCGCCTGGATCGAGAAGAACCGCAGCCTTGCGGTAGCTCTCGTCTCCGCCGGCATGGGCGTGTCGCCGGTGACGATCGCGCCGGCCGCGAGCTGGCTGATCACGACCTATGACTGGCGCACCGCGATGCTGGTGATCGGCTGTGCTGCCTGGGCGCTGCTGATCCCCGCCTGCTTCCTGGTGCGTCCGGCGCCCGCAGCGGCAGGCGACACGAATGCGGACGCCGCTCCTGACGTCGAGCTGAGCGCGGCGCAGGCGCTGCGCACGCCGCAGTTCATCGCGCTCGCAGCGGCGCATTTCGCCTGCTGCGCCGCGCATTCCGGCCCGATCTTCCACATGGTGTCCTACGCGATGGTCTGCGGCATCGCTCCGCTCACGGCGGTGACGGTCTACAGCGTGGCCGGCGTGTCGGGCCTCGGCGGGCGCCTGCTGCTGGGCGCGGCCGCCGATCGCATCGGTGCCAAGCCCGTACTGGTCGGCGGCCTGCTGGTGCAGGCGATGTGCATCGCGGCCTATCTCGCGGTGGGGCAGCTCGGCGAATTCTACGCGCTCTCGGTGGTGTTCGGCCTCGCCTATGGCGGGGTGATGCCGCTCTATGCGGTGCTGGTCCGCGAATTCTTCGGCGCGCGCATCATGGGCACGGTGTTCGGCGCGGTATCGGCCTTCGCCAGCCTCGGCATGGCGCTCGGTCCCTGGGCCGGCGGGCTCGTGTTCGACAATTTCCAGCGCTACACATGGCTGCACGCCGGCTCGTTCGCGATCGGGCTCGCCGCCGTCGCGGTGGCGCTGAGCTTCCCGACGCGGCGCAGGCCGGCACTCGACCTCGGCCGCGCAGCGGCCTGACGAGGTCACGCTCCGACAGCCCGTTCAATAAGCCGAGCCGTTGCGGTATCCGTCATCAGCCGGACGGGCGGCGCGGCTGGATGACACCGGCAAATGCGGCTAAGCTATTGGCTGCCGTGGAGGCGGCCAGATGGACCGACGCGCGTTTCTATTTTGCAGTGCTGGTTTCGCGTTAGCCGCGCCGCAGCGGCTAACGGCGGCGGGCAAGCCGTTTCGGATAGGGTTTCTAACGGCTCAGCGAGAGGCGAGCCTTGCACCGTTTGTGGAAGTCTTCAGAGCGGCTCTCAACGGACTTGGCTACCGCGAGAACGGGAATCTGGAAATCACCTATCGCTATGGTGATGATGATCTGACGCGCGTACCGGCGCTTGCCTCGGAGTTGGTTCGCAAGCCGGTCGACGTCCTGGTTGTCCAGGGATCTGCGGTCGCCGTGGTCAACGAGCTGAAATTGCTCACCCCGACGGCCTATGTCTTCAGCGGAGATCCCGTCATCGCGGGCCTCGCCCAAAGCCTTTCGCATCCTGGCGGCAACATGTCCGGCCTGACCTTCATGGCGGCCGAACTGAACGCCAAGCGCCTGCAAATCCTGCGAGATGCGGTTCCGGGCGTGCAGCGCATTGCCATCATCGGCAACCCCGAACACCCGGGTTCTCAGATCGAGCGCATCTATTCGGAGGAAACGGCCAGGAGACTTGGCGTGGCAACCGACTTCTTCGGCACGGCAACCGAGGACCAGCTCGTCTCGGCATTCGAGACCATGAAGCTGAACCATCCGCAAGCGATCTCGCTTTTCGCGGACGGCTTTGCCATTCAGTTTCGAAGCAAGATCATCGAGTTCGCCATGCAACATCGGGCGCCGGTCATTTCGGGCTGGCCGATCTTTGCCAGAAGTGGCGCCCTCTGCACCTATGGACCGAAGCTCTCCGATTCGTACCATCGGCTGGCATCGTACGTGGATCGCATCCTCAAGGGAGCACGACCGGCGGACTTGCCGATCGAGCGACCAACGAAGTTCGAAATGGTCCTCAATTTACGAACCGCCGAGAAACTTGGCCTGCGCTTGCCCGACTCCCTCGTGGCGTCCGCGGACGAAGTGATCGAATGATCGCGCCTCACCCCGCCCGTGAAATGTGCGTTTGCCAAACCCGGTGGCGGACGAGTCGCCCGCGCCGTCCCGACCAGCTAGGCGACATTCGTGCTGCGGCTTAATGTTGCGACGTGTCTCTCACGAGCCCGATCCTGATCGGCAAAGACCCGTTCATTTGGGACATTCTCGCCAAGCGAGGGCGATCGCTCTCCTGGCACGTCGGATGAATAACACCATGACGATGATCTTCCTCGAGCGAACCGCCGATACTCTTCCCGCGGATTTCCCGACCTCGAGGCCAACGCCAGAGCCGGCGGTCACGCGCACATGACCCACCTGGCCGCGGAATGCTCCGAGAATCGTGCCATGCTTCACGCGATCTTTGTGTGCCGCTGGGATGACCGATCGGCCGGGATCGGAGCGATCACCGATGAGCCCACGCCGACTTCGCCGCCGACGTGTAGGTCGATTTGATTCTGAAGGGACGGAGGCCCGCCAACATGCCAATCCAGCTGCCGACCAAATTCGAACAGGCCGTCAATCTCAAGACTGCACGCACGCTTGCAGTGACGATTCCTCCCACCATTCTCGTGCTGACGGACGACGTGATCGAGTGAGACGTCCTTGAAATGTCCGCTGATTACGACGATCTCCAGATCGACGTTTCTGAGGGCATGCACCATCACCTCGCTTGAGACACAGGTCTTGGTCGGCGCCTTGGCGGTGAAGACAGGCTCGCTCATCGAGAGTGCCCGCGGATTCGTATTCAAGTTACAACGGCCTGAGATTGGGAAACATGCCGCGATCGATTGCGGCGAGCACCATCGCCATCGCGCTCATCAGGCCCAGGCCCAGGAGAGTGACCAGCGTCTGCGATGCCAGGCTGTTCGCGCCCAGGCTGAGCAGTGCATGAGCTGCAAAGGACAGCAGAACACTGGCGCAATAGATCGCGAGCGAATACTCGCCGCATCGTATCAGCGGCCGCAATGCTCCGGCTTTCAAGATGCTGGCATTGCTCGGAAGAAGGCGCCAGCAGAGCAGTGCGAGCGCAGCAAAATGCAACAATCGCAGAATATCGAGATTGGTCTTGTCGACCGGATAGATCAGGCGCGACAGCCATCCCGGCACATAGGCTTCGATCGCGTGGATCTGCCAGCCCAGAGTGATCACGAACGAGAACAGCACGTAGCCCGCCGCCAGAACGGCAAGAGCCCGGGAATTGAGAACGGCCAGCTGCCAATCGCCGCGGTTTGCTCCCCACCAGATGCCGATCACGAACAGCAGCTGCCAGTTCAGCGGATTGAAATAGAGTTGCCCCCTCGGATAGGCCGGGATGTACCAGTCGAACAGATGGGCGAGAACATAGAGAGCGACGGATCCGGTCAGGGCCAGCGGCCAGGCGTGTATCGTCAGCGGCACGATGAGAATGAGCGCGAAGTGGAGTATGACCATCAACAGCAGAGGGTCGAGATTGACCGGGGAATAGCGCAGCAGTGCCACCTGAACCAGTGTTTCTGCAGGCTCCTGCAGCAGGATGGCCAAGTTGGCGTGATCGAACATGCCGGGCTGCCATGCCGCGATGTACGCCACTTCCGCCAGCAACAGGACGACAGTCATGATCTGCGCGACATAGATTTCGAACGAACGTCGCAACATGCGCAAGCTCGCGGCCACAAAGCCGGACTGACGCATCAGGTCGCCGTATACGATGCCGGACGCAAGGCCCGACAGGAATACGAGAATCTCTGCCGCGTCGCTGAAGCCGAAATTCTTGGGCGTGAACCGGTTCAGATAGCTTTCCGGTATGTGATTGATATAGATCCACCACAGGGAAAGGCCCCGGAAGAGATCGATCCGAAGATCGCGCTCCTTCAGAGGTGGTGGTTTGGTCGCAGTCCACTTCACTCCAGCGCACTGCCTCTCTTGATCAGGGCGTCTCGCCACGGCGAGCGCTTACCGGGCCAGCGCGGTGATGTCGTGACGCCGGCTCATCACTTCAATCAACCGCCAAAGGTACATCGCCGCGCCGCTACGGTCCAGAAAGCATGCCGCAGTTGCCAACATTGTCGAGACATGGCGAGGATGCGGGTGAAGCCCTCATTTTCCGCCCTGCATCGGCATGCCGCCCATCCGGCCACCCCGCATCATCGGCATCATGCCCATGTTGGGCGCGAGCAATTCGTCGGCGGTCTTCTTCTGCTCGTCGGAAAGGATGCCGACGAGGTTGGTCAGCGCCGATTTCATCGCCCGGGTGGCCTCCAGCCGCGCCGACAGCCATTTTTCCTGCCAGGTCACGCGATCCAGCAAGGTCTCCGACCCGGAGCCGGCCATCGACCCGCGGAGCTCCCCGAGAGCCCTGGCATTCGCGCGCAACGCATCGGCGAACGCATTCCAGGCCGGCGCCTGAGCATCGGAAATCTTGAGCTCGGTGCGCAGGAAGGCAATCCGGCCCTCCACGCGATCGATGGTCTCCATCCCGCTCATGCAGTCACCACCGGACTGACGCATCATGCCCATCATCCGCATCATGTCGGACATCGGCATGTTGCCGCCCATCATGTTCATCATGCCGCCGCCCATCCTGCCCTGAGATGGGGCGGTGCTGCGAGGTGCCTCCGGCGGCGTGGCCGGACTGGTCGCAGGCGCGTCCTTCTGATCCGGATGATGGGCCTGGTGGTCGGCAGGCGATTGCGCGAGTGAGGAATTGCCGAGGAGGAGCAGCAGCAGGGCTGCCGCAAGCATTTGATATCGCATCGTGTGCCTCCCGAGGTCCCGCCCTTCATTTGCGATTGTGGAGCTCGCCCGCCGAATTCGGCTTGACTCAAATCAACGGAACCGCCGCGGCAGGCCATGACGCGCTCGTTCCGGCCGACGGCGTCGCCTTGATCCCATCAGCCAAATGGACCACCATCGCGCCTCTACCGCTCACGGCAGAAGGAGCGAAGAAGCGCGAATGTCCGAGCTTTCCGGATTTGGCCTGGTCGAGCGGGCGCGCGCGATCGCCCCTTTGGTGGCTCGCGAAGCCGACGCGACCGAGCGGGGCCGTCGGCTGACGCCTGCGGTCGTCAATGCCCTGATCGAGAACGGGCTCTACCGGGCACTATTGCCGCAGAGCCTCGGCGGCGCGCAAGCCACGCCGGAAGCCTTCATGCAGATGCTGGAGGAAATCGCCAAGGCGGATGCGTCCACCGCCTGGTGTCTCGGCCAGTGCAGCGTCTGCGGGATGATCGCGGCCTGGCTCAACCAGGACACCGCGCAGGACATCTTCAACACCCCGCCCGGCATCCTCGCCTGGGGCGCGATTGCGCATGAGGCACGCATCGTCGAGGGCGGCTATCGCGTCACGGCGCGCTGGGACTTCGCCTCAGGCTCGCGGCAGGCGAGCTGGCTGGGCGCGCATGTCCGCATCGTCGGCGCTGACGGCGTGCCGCGCAAGAATGCCGACGGGTCGCCGGAGTTGCGCACCATCCTGTTTCCGGTTGCGAGCGCGACCCTGCACGACGTCTGGCAGGCGATCGGGCTCGCCGGCACCGGCACGGACTCCTACGAGGTCAACGACCTCTTCATCCCCGAGCGCTTCACGGCGTTTCGCGACGTGCCGTCGGCGCTGCGCGAGCCGGGCCCGCTTTACAAGATCGGCACCGGCGCGACCTTCAGCCTCGGCTTTGCCGCAGTGTCGCTGGGCGTCGCGCGCGCCACGCTGGATGCCGCTATCACGCTGGCACGGGAGAAGCACCAATCGCTGGCGGCCGGCGCCATGCGCGACAATGGGGCGGTCCAGGGGCTGATCGGCCGCACCGAGGGCGATTTGCGTGCCGCCCGCGCCTATCTCTATGCGGCCGCGAACGCGATGTGGCGCGACCTCGCTGCGACCGGCGAATTCAGCGCGGCGCATCGCAACGCGGTCCGCCTCGCCGCGACCTGGACCATCCATCAATCCGCACGCGTGGTCGACACGGCCTATCACATGGCCGGCGCGACCGCGGTGTTCCGCAGCAACCCGTTCGAGCGAAGGTTCCGCGACATGCACGCCATCGCGCAGCAGATCCAGGCGCGGGATAGCCACTACGAGGATGTCGGGAAGGCGATTTTGGCGGAACGCTGATGACGGCCGCAACGCCGGTCTGCTCGCTCCCGCGCCTGCGGCAGGGCTAACGTATGAATTGCACGGGGACTGTCTGCAGGCTTGCTCCGCCTCTCCCGCAAGCGGAAGAGATTAACCGAGAGAGTGGCGCGTCCCTTACGCACCAAAGGAACGAGATATCACGCCACCAGCGCGGCGTCCTCGTCATCGGCGGCATCAATCCCGCGCTGTGCCGCAAGCAGGCTGACGATCTCTGCATTCGGCCGGGCCTTGCTGAACAGAAAGCCCTGGCCCTCGTGGCAGCCTTCGGCGCGAAGACAGCTCAGCTCGGCCTCGGTCTCGACGCCTTCGGCGGTGATGGTGACGCCGAGGCCCTTGCCGAGGCTGACGATGGAGCGGATGATCGCCTGCGCCTCGCGGTTGGCCCCGAGATCGCGCACGAAGGACTGGTCGATCTTGATCTTGTCGAACGGGAAGCTGCGCAAATAGCTGAGGCTGGAATAGCCGGTGCCGAAATCGTCCATCGAGATGCGCACCCCGAGCGCGCGCAGCGCGTGCAGCGTCGCCAGCACCTGCGCGCTCTTCTCCAGGAGCAGCGTCTCGGTGATCTCGAGCTCGAGCCGGCGCGGCGGCAGGCCGGAATGTTTCAGCGCGTCCGTCACCACCGAGAGCAGATTGCCGCTGCGGAACTGGAGCGGCGACAGGTTGACGGCGACGCGAACGTCGTCGGGCCAGGCCGCGGCATCCAGGCAGGCGCGGCGCAGCATCTGCCCGCCGAGCGGATTGATCAGGCCGGTGTCCTCGGCGACCGGAATGAATTCGGCCGGCGAGACCATGCCCCGCTCGGCATGCGGCCAGCGCACCAGCGCCTCGAAGCCGGTGATGCGGCCGCTCTGGAGATCGACCAGCGGCTGGTAATAGGGACGGAGCACGTCGTTCTGGATCGCGTCGCGCAGCTCGACTTCGGTCTTGCGGCGGCTCTGCGCCTTCGCATCGAGCGCGGCCTCGAAGAAGGCGAAGGTGCCGCGTGCATCCAGCTTGGCGCGCGACAGCGCCATGTCGGCGCTCTTGAGCAGCTTCTCGGAATCGTCGCCGTCGCCGGGCGACATGGCGATGCCGATCGAGGCGCCGATCACCACGGAATGGCCGTCGAGCAGATAGGGATCGGCGATGGCTTCCAGCAGGCGCTTGGCCAGCATCACCGCGTCCTCGGGACGGGTCAATCCGCCTTGCACGATCGCGAACTCGTCGGAATTGAGCCGTGCCAGCGCGTCCTCTTCGCGCAGGGTCGAGCGCAACCGCTTGGCGACGCCGCGCAGGAGCTTGTCGCCGACCGCATGCCCCAGCGTATCGTTGACCGCCTTGAAATTGTCGAGCCCCAGCATCAGGAGCGCGACCTTCTCGGCGCTGCGCCGCGTGTGCAGCAGCATTTCGTCCATCTGCTGCCGCAGCAGGCTGCGATTGGGCAGGCCGGTCAGGGTGTCATGCTGGGCCATGAAGGCGAGCCGCGCCTCGGCGCGCTTGCGCTCGGTGATGTCCATCAGCGCGAGCAGCACCGCGGGCCGCTCGGCATAGGTCAGTTCGCGGGAGTAGATTGCAAGGTCGATCAGCGTCCCGTCGGCCTTGACATGCTTCCAGGTGCGGCCGGCCTGTTCCTCGCTGGAGCGCTCGGCGGTCCAGGGCGGTTCGCTGTCGAAGGCCTGCAGCGAGCGGATCTTCAGCCGCTCGAACTCGGCGCGGCTGTAGCCGTAATGCGCGACCGCGGCGTCGTTGACGGCGATGATGCGTTCGTCATCCAGCGCGCAGACGATCATGGGCACGGGATTGCCGTCGAACAGCAGGCGGAACGAGGCCTCGCGCTGCTTCAATTCGGTGATGTCGACGCGCAGGCCGACGACGCCGCCGTCCTCGGTCAGGCGCTCGTCGATCAGGATGACGCGACCATCCGACAGCTTCTGCTCATGGCGCGCACCGGGCTGATAAAGCTTTTGCAGACGTTCGGCGATCCACTCGTCCTCATGACCGATGGCCTCGGGATAGTCGCCGCGGGCGACGCCGATGCGCAGCGTGTCTTCGAGGCGCGCGCCTTCCTCGAACAGATCGGCGGTCTTGCTGTAGATCTCGGCGTATTTCTTGTTCCAGAGGACGTAGCGGCCTTCGGCATCGAGGAACACGATGCCCTGCGGCAGGATGTCAATGGCCTGGCGCAGGCGCTCATGGGATTTGCGCGCTTCCGCAATCGCGGCTTCCGCCTCGGCGCGGCTGCGCAGGACTTCGTCGCGCTCGACAAGGTCTCGCGGCGCGCACGCGAAACGCGGCTTGCGCGCCTTCCTGCCGGTGCGGGCAAGCACGTCTTGCTTTCGCTTTTTCGTCTTTCGAGACCCCAAACTCAACTTCACTCGTCCCAGTCGCGCGCCCGGCGGCCGCAGTCTTGAGGCAAGTGTCTGAAAAAAAAGTAATCTTGCCCGACCGCGGTCCGCGCGAAGCACACCCTGCTGCCTGTTTGCGCGGCGCGGCCGCAGCGGCAAGCGCCTTCGAACTCGGTCCGGCACCGCAATCAATGGACGATCCGGCGCAAAATTGCGCGCGCGCTTGAATCCGTTCCGAAATCGTGCGCGATTGCATGCGGTCCCCAGATATTCCTCCCTCCGCGCACGAATTTTGGTCAATGCGGGATACGGTTATTGCGGCGTTAAAAAGCGGCCATTTGAGACGCGATTTGGTCCCGTGCGCCGTGATGTTGCGGTCCGCTCAATGCCTCGTTGTTAACCCTGATGCCGCATTGGGCTATAAGGATGCCAGCATGAGTCGCCGCAGCATCACACTCCTCCTGCTCTCGCTTGCTCTGCTGGCTGCCGGCGGTGCGCTGGGCCAGGACAAGGGCAGCATCACCCCGAAGCCGCTGCCGCCGCTCGCCAATCCGAACGATCCCGATCTCCCCGCCAAGGAGCTGTTCGCGCGAAAGCTGCTGCCGTCGAAGGGGCCGGCCCATGTCATCGGTTCCTACGCCAGGGGCTGCATCGGCGGCGCGGAGCAGATTCCGGTCAACGGCGACCATTGGCAGGTGATGCGGCTGTCGCGCAATCGCAGCTACGGTCATCCCGACATGATTGCGCTGATCAAGCGGCTCGCGGCGAAGGCGCACAAGGACGCGGGCTGGCCCGGCATCCTGGTCGGCGACATCGCCCAGCCGCGCGGCGGGCCGGCGCTGTCCGGCCATGCCAGCCACCAGATCGGCCTCGATGCCGACATCTGGCTGACGCCGATGCCGAACCGCCGGCTCGCGCGCGAGGAGCGCGAGGACATGTCGGCGGTGATGATGGTGCGCCAGGACCGGCTCGACGTCGACCCCAAGGTGTTCACGCCTGGCCACGTGCTGGTGCTGCGCGATGCCGCGCGGGAGCCCGCGGTGCAGCGCATCTTCGTCAACGCCGCGATCAAGAAGGCGCTGTGCCGCGAGGCCAAGGGCGACCGCGCATGGCTGTCGAAGATCCGGCCGTGGTGGGGCCACGACTATCACTTCCATATCCGCATGCGTTGCCCGCCGGGGGCCGGCGAGTGCGAGGGCCAGCCGTCACAGGCCGAGGACGAAGGCTGCAAACCCGCCGACCTCGCCTACTGGTTCTCCGACGCGGTGCTGCATCCCAAGCCGCCGCCGGAGCCGCCAAAACCGAAGCCGCCGATGACGCTGGCGCAGATGCCCGCGGCCTGCAGGGCGGTGCTGCACGCGGGCGACGCGAAGCCGTAAGCTACGCCGCCGCCACGGCTTTGGGGAATCACCGCCGGCCGAGAACATGGAGCGGGCCGTCGGCCGCGCTCGTTTCACGGGACCATGCCTCGGCGCGGTCCCTGACTTCGCCCGGCGTCAGGCCGAACTGGCGGCGGAAGGCCCGGACAAAGGTGGAATCGCCGCTGAATTGCAGTTCGACCGCGAGATCGATCAAGCGTTTGCTCCGCGCCGCCGGCGAAATGAGCAGAAGCAAAGCGCGATTGAGGCGCTGATCCTGCACATAGTGCGCAAGACCTCCATCGGACTCGAACAGCCGGTAGAGGCTGGCGCGAGACAATCGAAAGCGGCTGCAGAGATCGTCAGCACTGAGCGCGCCGGTGTGGAGATTGGCGTCGATATGCTGCTTGATCGCCGCCAGGAGTAGTCGGCGTTCCGCCCGCCCGACATCGCCACGAGCGTCGGCCGCGCGGCCGGCGACTTCCGCGATGACGTCGCATATGCCATCGACGATCGCCGCGGTCACGGCGGCTGCGTCGGAGGTTTCAGGTTGTTGCCAAAGCGCCGCGAACTGATCGGCGAGGAGACGCGCACGACGATCGTATCCCGGCAGAAGCGTCGCCGTTGAAGAATCCGGGTGCGCCAGCCGCGGGGCGAGCACCGGACGCGGCAGGATCAGCGAGGTCTGCCGCGAACGCTCCCCGCCCGCCCCCGTCAGCCAGGTGCGGCTCGGCTGCGCCATGTCGATCAGGCAGACGTCACCGGGGCGCAGGGCTATTTCGCGGCGCCCCGAGGCAAACCCTACCTGTCCCTGGAAGCAAAGGGTGATGTGATAGTGATCGAGACCGCCACGCGCGATATGCGCGGCCGTACGATCATATTCGAGCGGCGACGAAACGCTCTCGACCAGCATGCCCTTGCCGGTCATCTTGGTCGCGGACAACAAGTAGAAGTCGTCCGGCGCGTTCAGCGGGATGACGTCGCAGATATCCGACGTCGCCGCGCGAAGTGCCTCCAGCGCCTGCCTGCCGATTCCGGGGGGCGCCGCCGCCAGCTCGCTCATATGTCCTTCGTCCGCATCGCTGCTCAACGCGGCAAGATCGCGCGGCCTTATCTGCTGGTGCCCCGGCCGGGCGCCAACCTCGTCGTTCATCTGTACTCAGCCGAACAGCGGCACGCAACCGACGATGGGTTGGCAGCGGCCGTCCGCTGCCGGTGATTGTGTCGTTTCGGCACCAGCATTCGTCCGAGATGTGAACATGAGATTCTGGGCACATTGCCCCACTGGGCTGCCTGCTATGCAGCGGGATCGGACTTGCGGCACGTCTGCCGCGCCTCTGGCGCGACAGACCGGGGGACTGGAATGCGGATCGTTCGGAAGGCGTTGGTGGCGCTGGCATCGCTGTGCGCGGCGTTCGGCTGGCTGGATGCCGCAATAGCTTCGCCGGGCTGTGATGCGATCAGCATCACACCCCTCGGCGTGACCACGCCGGGGACAGGATTTGTCCGAGGCGACACGATCACGCTCACCCTTACGAACAATTCCGGGAACAGTTTCATGTCCCTGATAGATGGTACGGCGTTCGCGGTCTTGGCGGGTCCGACCACAACGGCTTTCACCTACGTCGTGCCGGCGGATACATCGGACGCGTTGCATTTTGGCGGCACGCTCAATCCGGGGGATAGTGTCGCCGGCCTCTGCGTCAATGCGCCGGCGCCGACGGTCTCCTCGGTCAGCCCGAACACCGGCGCGGCGCTTGGCGGCACGTCAGTCGTCATCACCGGCACTGGCTTCACTTTTGCCACGGCCGTGGCGTTCGGCAGCAGCGCAGCGACCTCCTTCACCGTCAACAGCGGCACGCAGATCACCGCCGTCGTCCCGGCGCATGCCGCGGGGGCGGTCGATGTGGTCGTCACGAACAATGTCGGCAGCAGCACGCTCTCCGCCGGCTTCACCTATACCAACGCCAGCACGTCGGTGACCCTGACGTCATCGCCGAACCCGAGCCAGTCCGGGCAGGCCGTGGCATTCAGTGCATCGGTGGCAAGCAGCGGCGGTTCTCCGTCCGGCACGATGACCTTCAGCGACGGCGGCGTCGTGTTCGGTACCGTTGCCCTGAGCGGGGGCGTTGCCACCCTGACAACGGCATCGCTCTCGGTCGGGACGCACAACATCACGGCGACATATAATGCCGGCCCCGGATTCTCAGGGTCTGCGTCCGCAGCGCTTGCCCAGATGGTGAACGTGCCGGCCGACAGCAGCAGGCTGCGATCGATGCAGATCGTCGCGACCAGGACCGTGGCGCAGATTTCGGGCCAAGCCATCTCTGGCGCCATCGACGGCGCGATCGCGGACGGCTTCTCCGACAATCCATCGCCGGTGACGTCGAACGG
The DNA here is from genome assembly GCF_015291725.1 of Bradyrhizobium sp. CCBAU 51765. Lineage (GTDB taxonomy): Bacteria > Pseudomonadota > Alphaproteobacteria > Rhizobiales > Xanthobacteraceae > Bradyrhizobium > Bradyrhizobium liaoningense. The sequence goes on along the minus strand of NZ_CP030038.1, from coordinate 839,388 downwards.
TGACGGCATGCGGTTCAACTTCGCCGCGGCCGATGATGACGGTGGCAGGCCAGGACCGTTCGGGGCCACGCGGTCGCCGACAAACGACCGGGTCGACGATGCCTTCTCGGCGCTCGCTTACGCGGGTCGCGCCCGGCCGGTGACGAAAGCGTCGCCGCGCGTCGCGCAGCGCGACTGGCAGGCCTGGATCGATGTGCGCGGAGGGGGCATTCGCAACAACTCCGGCACCGCGAACGATCTCTCCGGCGGTCAGATCAATGTGACGGCCGGCCTGACCCGCAGGCTGACGCCCGACGTCCTGATCGGCATGCTCGTTGGTTACGAGAACTTCCGATATGACTCGGCCTTTCTCACCGCCCGGCTCCGCGGCGACGGCTGGACCGGCGGCGCCTATCTCGGCTGGCGGTTCTGGAATCGTCTCCGCCTCGATGTCGCCGTGGCCTATACCGGACTCGACTATTCGCTGACGGCCGGGACGGCCGCGGCTTCGTTGCCCGGCCGGCGCGTGCTCGTGTCGGCGGGCCTGACCGGCAACTACCGCCTGGCCGATATCGACCTCGAACCATCCGCGCGCCTCTACGCGCTGTGGGAGCATCAGGATGGCTATACGGACAGCCTCGGTACTGCGCAGACCGACCGAAATTTCTCCTCCGGTCGCGCGAGCACCGGCCTGAAGGCCGCGCGATCCTGGATGATCGGGTCCGATCTCACCCTCGCGCCCTATGTCGGCATCTACGCCGACTACTATTTCAGCAAGGACGGGACCGATACCAGCGGGCTTTCCGCGATCGCCACGGTTCCGCTCGTCGTCCTCCAGTCATGGTCGACGCGCGTCACCTCGGGCGCGGCGATGACATTCGCAGGAGGACCGCGGGTCTCGATCGGTGGTGAAGTCGGCGGGTTGGGCCGCGATTACACGCTCTGGAGTGCCAAGGCGCAGGCCGCCTTCCCCTTTTAGGATAAATCCCCAGTCGACGGAGCCAGATGCAGATTGCGGCGCGGGAGCCGGCGGTGTGCGAGATCGTGCTGCACGCAGGCGACGCGAAGCCGTAAGCGACGACGCCGCCTCACCCACCTGTGTCATCCCTGTGTCATCCCGGGCGCGAAGCGAGCCCGGGGACCCAGCCACAGGGAGCGGTCGTGGCGTGAGGTAGCCACTCCGAATCTTCGCCAAACTCCTCCCTGGGTTATGGATCCCGGGCTCGCGCTGCGCCCCCCGGGATGACGAACTCGTTGATTGGTTCGCCGCACCCGAATGCGGTAACCTGCCCTGCCGCCGAGCCGTAAGCCCGCGGCATCGGGGATGTGCATCCCACCTTTCAACAAGCCGGACTGCAAGCCGCGCGCCGGTCGCGTGGCCAACGATGGGATTTCACATGCGCGTCCTCCCGCTGCTCGCTGCGCTCACAATCAGCGCGACCTCCGCTTTCGCCGCCGAAGAACACAGCGGCTGCGACAAGTTCAAATGGCCGATCGAGCGCGAGCGCGCCGCGCTCACGGCACCGGACCGCACCAAGCTCGCCTCGGGAAGCGAGCAGGCGGCTTTGCCGTCCTCAGCCATCACGCTGGAGTTGATTGTCCCGAGCGAAGCAAGGCTGCCGACGACGCCGGAGCGCGCGCCAAAGGACGGCACCTTTGCCGGATTTACCAGCGTCAAGTCCGCCAAAGCCGGGCTCTACACGATCAGCCTGTCCACTGGCGCCTGGGTCGACGTGGTCCAGGACGGGCATGTCCTCAAGCCCATGGACTTCAGCGGCGCGACCGATTGCGAGGGCATCCGCAAGACCATGAAATACCAGCTGTCGGCACAGCCCTTCGTGCTCCAGGTCAGCGGCGCCAGGGACAATTCGGTCTCGATCGCAGTCCTGCCGGCGCAATAGGCGCCGTTGAACTGACCAAACGGTCGCCCTTTGACCTGACGCCTCGGCCTGCTATGTTTGCCTGGAGCGATATCCCTGCCGGTCGTAAGCCGCTGCCGGGCCGCGTGGAGCAGCGCTTCCACCCGTCGCATCAACCCACCCAACGCCAGACTTGCGCGTGCATCTTGCCGCGCGCGGACTCGCACGGAGCGCTCCCCATGTTACGTATTTCAGGACTTTTCACCGCCTTCATGATCCTCGCGGGCGCAGCCCTCTCGCCCGCCGCCGCCGAGGACAAGACCATCACCGTGTTCGCCGCCGCCTCGATGAAGAACGCGCTGGACGAGATCGACGCCGCCTACACCGCCAAGACCGGCGTCAAGTTCAGCGTCAGCTATGCGGCAAGCTCGGTGCTCGCCAAGCAGATCGAGCAGGGCGCGCCGGCCGACGTGTTCGTTTCGGCCGACACCGACTGGATGGACTACGCGATCTCCAAGAAGACCATCAACGAACCTTCCAGAGTCAACCTGCTCGGCAACAGCATCGTGTTGATCGCGCCGAAGGATGCCAGGATCGACAACGTCGACATCGCGCAGGGTTTCGACCTCGCCAAGCTGGCCGGCGACGGCAGGATCGCGACCGGCGATGTCAAGTCCGTGCCAGTCGGCAAATATGCCAAGGCCGCGCTGGAGAAGCTCGGCGCCTGGCAGGCCGCGGAGCCGAAATTCGCCATGGCCGAGAGCGTGCGCGCCGCGCTGACCCTTGTCGCGCGCGGCGAAGCCGGTCTCGGCATCGTCTACTCGACCGACGCCAAGGTCGAGCCCGGCGTGAAGACCATCGGCACCTTCCCGGCGGATTCGCATCCGGCGATCATCTATCCCGTCGCCGCGACCACGACCGCGAAGGGTGAGACCGGCGACTATCTGGCGTTCCTGCGCTCCTCGGCGGCCAAGTCCATTTTCGAGAAGTACGGTTTCAAGTTCCTGGTCAGTCCCATAACTTAGGGCTTGCGACGTGATATCTGCGGCTTGATGTCGGACCTCTCTCCCGCCGAATGGACGGCGATCCTGCTCTCGCTCAGGGTCGCCATCATCGCAACGCTGGTGGCGACGCCATTCGGCATCGCGCTGGCGTGGCTGCTCGCGCGGCGTGATTTCTGGGGCAAGTCGCTGCTCGACGCGGTCGTGCATCTGCCTCTGGTGCTGCCGCCTGTCGTCACCGGTTATCTGCTCCTGCTGACGTTCGGCCGCCGCGGCCTCGTCGGCGGCTTCCTCGCCGACTATCTCGGCATCGTCTTTTCATTCCGCTGGACCGGCGCGGCGCTGGCCTGCGGCGTGATGGCGTTTCCGCTGCTGGTACGCCCGATGCGGCTGTCGATCGAGGCGATCGATCGCCGGCTCGAGCAGGCGGCCGAGACGCTCGGCGCCGCGCCGTGGAAAGTGTTCTTCACGGTGACGCTGCCGCTCGCGCTGCCCGGCGTGCTCGCCGGCATGGTGCTGGGCTTTGCCAAGGCGATCGGCGAGTTCGGCGCGACGATCACCTTCGTCTCCAACATTCCCGGCGAGACCCAGACGATATCCTCGGCGATCTATTCGCTGATCCAGACCCCGGACGGCGATGCCGCGGCGGGACGGCTGGTGATCGTCTCGATCGTGCTGGCGCTGGGCGCGTTGATCGCCGCCGAGTGGTTCGCCCGCCGCGCCACCGCGCGGCTGCACGGAAACTGACCATGCTGCGCGTCGACATCGAAAAGCAGCTCGGCGAATTCTCGCTGCATGCATCCTTCGCCAGCGAAGGCCGTGCCATCGGCCTGTTCGGCGCCTCGGGTGCCGGCAAGACGTCGCTGGTCAACATGATCGCAGGGCTGTTGCGGCCCGACCGCGGCACCATCGTGATCGACGGCGAAACCGTGGATGACAGCGCGGCCGGCATCCATGTCCCGACCTGGCGCCGCCGCATCGGCTATGTGTTCCAGGACGCGCGGCTGTTTCCGCATCTCACCGTCGCGCAGAATCTCGACTATGGACGGCGGATGAACCGCCTGCCGCCCGATGCCTCCCAGCACAAGCGCATCGTCGACCTGCTCGACATCGGTGCGCTGCTCGATCGCCGTCCCGGAAAGCTCTCCGGCGGCGAGCGCCAGCGCGTCGCGCTCGGACGCGCGCTGCTGTCGAAGCCGCGGCTGCTGCTGCTCGACGAGCCGCTCGGCGCGCTCGACGAGGGCCGCAAGCTCGAGATCCTGCCCTACCTGGTGCGGCTGCGGGACGAAGCCAACGTCCCGATGGTCTATGTCAGCCACGACGCCGCCGAGCTGCGCCAGCTCGCGACGCAGATCGTTTTGCTGAAGCAGGGCCGCGTGACGAGTTTCGGCGGGGTGAAGGTGCTGACGTGAGGCACTTGTAGCCTGGATGAAGAGCGACGATCCCGCCCCACCGTCATTGCGAGCGCAGCGAAGCAGCCCAGAATCTTTCCGCGGTGACCATCTGGATGGCTTCGCTGCGCTCGCAATGACGGCGGAGAGGACGGTGCCCGGATAGCAGCGCTTCCGTCGCTTCGGCTTTACCAGCCGCGGTCGACATTGCGGACCTCGCCGGTCCGGGCATCGACATCGACTTCCATCCAGCGCCCGGTGCGATCGCGGCCTTCGATCTGCCATTCATCGCCGAGGAACTGGGTGTGAGAGACCGTCACGACGCCGATGTCGGTCGCGACATCGAGCGCGACCTGCATCGAGATCTGATCGCCGGCGTCATAGGCCATTGCCGGCGCCGCTGCGCCGAGCCCGATGGCGACGATGGCGGGCAAGATGAACTTGCGCATGGAACTGCTCCTGTCAAAGACGTTGACTGCCACGCGAAAAACGAGCGGCGCCGCGGAGCGTTCCGGGTTCCACAGTCACGAGGCCGCGCGAATCTTCAGCGGTTGCGGCGATTTGGTGGCGGTTGTCCCATCTCGTCATTCCAGGGCGCCCGAAGGGCGAGCCTGGAATCCATCTCGCCGCTCGTTCAGAGGATAAATGGATTCCGGGTTCGCGCTGACGCGCGCCCCGGAATGACGAGAGGAGGCTAAACCCCCGCCACCGAGGTCCACAGCTCCGCAAGTTTCTTCCGCAGCGCCTGTGCGCGCGTCAGCGGCTCGGGCGACTCGTCTTCTTCCGGCAGACGCAAGCCAACGAGATTGACGCGGCCGCCGGAGATCGAGCGCGAGACAAGGACGATCTCGTCCAGGGCGAGCTCGGCGCCCTCCTTCGGCGCGCGGTCGAGATGGACGTCGAAATAGTCCGCCAAGGTCAGCTTGCCTTCGTCTTCACCGACCTTGATGCCGTAGATCTCGGCGAGCTCGGCGAGCGTGTGGTCGCCGGAGACCATGAAGTCGCCGAGCAGATGCGGATCGGGCGCCGTGCTCGGCTGCATGTCGACGAAGAAGCGGTCGAGCGACTCGGCCTTTTCCGGCGGGGCCAGCAGATAGATGTAGTCGCCGGGCGCGATCGGGTCGGCTTCCGCCGGCGTCAGGATGTTCTGGTTACGGATCACCAGCGTCGGCTTGGACCAGGACGGGATCAGGCCGCGGCGGAAATACAGGCTCTTGGGCCGCACCGGATAGCCGACCAGCTGCTGCTCGAGCTGGCCGGGCAGATCCAGTTCGACGCGCCGCGGGCCGCGCTCGGCGCGCGGCAGCGCCACGTGCAGCTTGCGTGCGGCGGGCGCCAGCGTCCAGCCCTGCAGCAGGAGCGAGATGATGACGACGACGAAGGCGACGTCGAAATAGAGATAGGCCTTGGACAGCCCGACCAGCATCGGGATCGAGGCCAGGAAGATCGCGACCGCGCCGCGCAGGCCGGTCCAGGCGATGAAGATCTTCTCGCGCCAGTTGAAGCGGAACGGCGAAAGGCACACGAACACCGCGAGCGGCCGCGCCACCAGCATCAGCACGAGCGCGACGGCGACGGCCGGCAGCACGCTGGTGCCGAGCCGGCTCGGCGAGACCAAGAGGCCGAGCAGCACGAACATCACGATCTGCGCCAGCCAGGTGGCAGCATCGAGGAACGTCACCACCGAATTATGCGCGCGGGTCGGCCGGTTGCCGATGATGATGCCGGCGAGATAGACCGCGAGGAAGCCGGAGGCGTGCATGATCTGCGAGCCGCCGAAGATCACGAGGGCAGCTGTGGCCACGAACGGGGCATGCAGGCCCTGCGGCAGCGCCACCTTGTTGAGGGCGATTACGACCAGGCGCCCGCCGATGACACCGACGATGGCGCCCAGGACCGCCTCCTGAATGAACTCCACCAGCACATGGCCGGGCGAGCTCGAGCCGATCGAGATGTATTCCACCAGCATGAGCGTGAGGAAGATCGCGAACGGGTCGTTGGTGCCGGATTCCGCCTCCAGCGTCGCGCCGACGCGCGGGCGCAGGCGCAGGCCCTGGGTGTGCACCAGCAGGAACACCGCGGCCGCATCGGTCGAGGCCACCACGGCGCCGACCAGCAGCGATTCCGACCAGTTGAGATCGAGCGCGTATTTCGCGAACGGCGCCGTGACAAGGGCGGTCAGCAGCACGCCGACGGTCGCGAGCATCACGGACGGGGCGAGCACAGTACGGATGCTGGCAAAGCGCGTCCGCAGGCCGCCGTCGAACAGAATCAGGGCGAGCGCGACGGAGCCGACCAGATAGGTGGTGCGGACGTCGTCGAACTGGAGCTGGCCAGGGCCGGAATCGCCGGCGAGCATGCCGATCGCAAGAAAGACGAGCAGCAAGGGTGCGCCGAAGCGCAACGCGAGCAGGCTCGAGAGGATGCCGGCCATGATGAGGACGGCGCCGAGCAGTATGGCGATGCTGACGGAGTCGAGGGAAGCCATCCACCTTCCGGGTAAAAATCGCTGGGATTGCATCCTTATCGTCGCCGGACTCGCGCGCCAACCCATTTTCCGTGGTTCGAGGCAATCTGCCCGCATTTTGCGGCCTTAACGCGCTTCACTTGACGGTGTATCGATGGTCCGGCCGCGCCCCTTGTGGGATTTTGCGGCTCCCTCGAATCAATTCCTCCCCCGCTTGCCGACGAGACCGATGGACATGGACCTCAAAGACTTCATGGAGTTCGTGCAGACGACCGCACGCAGCGTCGGGGCGGAAATCTCCTCACCCTGGTTCTACCTGCAATTCGGTCTCATCCTGGCGGCCGCCGGCATCGCCTATGCCGCGGAGACCGCGATTCGCAGCCGCATCGACATGACCTCGCTGGCGATGCGGCTGCCGCTGCCGCTCCGGCATTTCGTCCGGGTGATGGTCTCCAGCGCCTCGACGGCGGTGTTCACGCTGCTCGTGATCATCTCGCGCGTGGTGATGTACCACGCGACCTGGCCGAGCCGCAGCTATCTCCTGATGGTCGCAGCCAAGCTGGGCTTCGCCTGGCTCGTGATCCGGCTCGTGACCTCGGTGCTGCGCAACGCCTTCATCGTCAAGCTGGTCTCGATCACGGCGTGGTTCGTCGCCGCGCTCTCCATCCTCGGCCAGCTCGACGCGACGGTCGACGTGCTCGATTCCTTCGCGATCGTGCTCGGCGGCCTCAGGCTGACTCCGCTGCTGGCACTCAAGGCCGGTGCGCTCCTCCTCATCGCCCTCTGGGCCACCAACATCGCGAGCAATTTTGCCGAGAGCCGGATCAACGCGACCACCGATCTGACGCCGTCGGTGCAGGTGCTGCTGGTCAAGATCATCCGCATCGGGCTGCTCACGGTCGCGATCGTGATCGCGCTCGGCGCCGTCGGGATCGACCTGTCGGCGCTCGCGGTGTTTTCCGGCGCGGTCGGCGTCGGCATCGGTATCGGCCTGCAGAAGATCGTGGCCAATTTCATCTCGGGCATCATCCTGCTCGCCGACAAGTCGGTGAAGCCCGGCGATCTCGTCACCATCGGCGACAATACCGGTCGCATCAGCGCGATGAAGACGCGCTATATTTCCGTCGCCGCCGGCGACGGCCGCGAATTCCTGGTGCCGAACGAGGATCTGGTGACGCAGAAGGTCGTCAACTGGACCTATACCGACAAGAACACGCTGGTGAAGATCGCCTTCGGCACCAATTACGACGCCGACCCGCGCCTCGTCTGCACGCTCGCCGCCGAGACCGCCGCCGCCCATCCGCGGGCGCAGAAGGGCAAGCCGCCGACCTGCATCCTGACCGAGTTCGCGGAAGCCGGCATGAAGTTCTCGCTGACCTTCTGGATCGCCGACCCCGACGGCATGGACAAGGTCAAGAGCGACGTGATGCTGGAGCTGTGGGAGGCGTTCAAGCGCGAGGGCATCCGGGTTCCCTATCCGGTCCGCGAAATCCGCATCCGCGGCGGCGCCCTCCCCGTGGAAACCACCGTAGAAGTCCCGAATTAGGCCGCTTTCGCACCCAGGGCCGGCAGGCTCGGCTTGCATGAAGGCCGCCAATCATTAAATTGGGGCCTGAAATCAAGCCTTTCCACCGACATCGAGGAAGACCGCATCCGCATGAGCTACGTCGAAGCCACCGATACCTCCCTGCGCAAGACCGGACAGATCAAGCTGCATGGGCCGAGCGCCTTTGCCGGCATGCGCAAGGCGGGCGCGCTGGTGGCAAAATGCCTCGACGAGCTCACCGACATCGTCGGGCCGGGCGTGCCGACCTCCAGAATCGACGAATTCGTCCGCGACTTCGCCTTCAGCCACGGCGCCTATCCGGCGACGCTGATGTATCGCGGCTACCGCTACTCGACCTGCACCTCGCTCAACCACGTGGTCTGCCACGGCATGCCCGGCGACCGGCCGCTGAAGGAAGGCGACATCGTCAACATCGACGTCACCTTCATCGTCGACGGCTGGTATGGCGATTCCAGCCGGATGTATGCGATCGGCCCGATCGCGCGCAAGGCCGAGCGGCTGATCGAGGTCACCTATGAAGCGATGATGCGCGGCATCGCCGCCGTGAAGCCCGGCGCCACCACCGGCGACATCGGCCATGCCATCCAGAGCTTCGTCGAGCCGCAGGGCATGAGCGTGGTGCGCGATTTCTGCGGCCACGGTTTGGGGCGCATGTTCCACGACGAGCCGAACATCATCCATGTCGGCCGGCCCGGCGAGGGTGTGCAGCTCAAGCCCGGCATGTTCTTCACCATCGAGCCGATGATCAATCTCGGCAAGCCGCACGTGAAGATCCTCTCCGACGGCTGGACCGCAGTCACCCGCGACCGCTCGCTGTCGGCGCAGTTCGAGCACTCCGTCGGCGTCACCGCGACGGGCGTCGAGATCTTCACGCTGTCGGAGCGGCACGGCGAGAAGCAGATCGGGTGATTGCCGACACCAGTCCATCTCCGTCGTCATTCCGGGGCGCGACGAAGTCGAGCCCGGAATGACGGATGCGAGTACCGTTTTGATGGAATGCGGTTCAGCGGGCTATCCGTGTTCATCTCTCCCCTGCGGTGGAGAAAGATGATCTAATCTGGATACTTTCGAAGCTCGGTGTGCCATCTCTTCGTGACCACGCGATCACCGATCGTGAAGCGCATCAGATCTTCTCCAACCTCCAGCGGCCCCTGGTAGGTGCTTTGCGTCCGCGTCAGGAGCTCACGCACGTCCGTGCCCAGAAGGACGATGTGCGAATAGGCTGCGAGCTTCGGCTTCACCCGGGAAAAAACCGTCCCGGCTTCCTCGGGAGAGGTGTGATGAGCCGCGATGGGCTTGAGTTGCGGCAGTTTTGCCATTTGCTCCGACATCGCAAAAACTTCATGGATCAAGAGGTCCGTTCCCGTCGCGTGCCTGATCAGGTTTTCGTCGAACTTCGTGTCGCCTGAAATGGTGACAGACCTTGTTTCGTAGTCGATCCGATAGCCCACAGATGGCTTGATGAGGTCGCCGTGGTTGACCGCAAACGCGGTGACCTTGACTCCGGCTTCGTCGAACACGACACGATCTCCGTGGAAATCGTGGACTTCGATCTGGGTGGCGGCCGCAGAAATATGTTCGTCCAACTGACGGATTCGCACATCGTCGGAGAAGGCCTCGGCCAGGCCTTTGGCGATCTTCGCCACACCACTCGCCGCGCCCGTTCCGTCCGATGGCCCCCACAGCCGCATGGCCTTGGCGCGAGATCCAAACGGTCCAAACATATATCCCGTCATCCAGAGATCAGGCAATCCGGCGACGTGGTCTGAATGATAATGAGTGAGGAAGACGGCATCGATACCACTGCCGGAAGACATGCCTAGCTGAAACAGGCGCACCGTAACGCCCCGCCCAGCGTCGAAAAGCAGATTCAGTCCGCCGGCCTGGACCAGCGTTGCCGGCCCGAAACGTACGGGACTTGGCAGCGGCGCACCCGTCCCGAGCAGCGTCACCACGATGTCTCTGGACATTGGAGGCTTGTCTTCCGCAAACGCGGTGCCGGATCTCGACGAGACCAGCGCCAACATCGCCGCGATACCTGCCAGAATGCATCGCCGGGAGTTCATCCCGCCACTTGCCGCCATCGAAACAGCCCTTTGCCTGGTCGCATCGATCATGCGTTCCGACCCGAGCACTATCCATGCCCACATCGGGCGCACCTTCTCGTGCGATAGAAAATAGCCGCCTTCGACCGGCGCGCTTGTATATTTCAGCCATCCGGAGAAAAAATGTTCTCCCAGTCGCCGACGAAATGACTTGGTCCGACGCCGACCAACGCATGGCATTCACGGATGAAATGCGCCTGATCGAAATATCCCGCTGCGTGAATGATGCCGGTCCACGGTTTTGCCGGCTGATTGCGATGGGCCGTCAAGGTTGCGTCGAACCTGACCGTGCGCGCGTAAAGTTTGGGGGACAGACCCACCTGGGCGGTGAACCGTCGCTGGAAATGGCGGGCACTTAGACCCGATTGCCTCACGAGATGGTCGATACGGACGCGACCGCGGGATTCCAGCAGCAGACGCGACGCATGATCGATCCCATCCTGAGCTGAACTGCCATCCTGCATCATCCCGAACCAACGTTCTGCCGCGGCAACGCGCGAGTCGAAGTCCGCAGCCAGACGAACGGCGTCGCTCAGCAACATTGCACGCCTGCCGAGCACGTCGCAGGCCGGAATGCCTTCATTGACGAGCGACGTCATATCCACGCCGACGAGGCGGTTGAGTGCAGCCGGCTGCAGCAGAATGTTGAAGATGTGAACCTCTCCAGACGCGTAGAGCTGGATACGGCGCGACCCTTGCGGACCGACCACGACCGTTTCGGGGGCCGCTTGCAGGGGGCCTCCATCAATTCGAAGACGGAATGGATCGCCCAGATAGATGTCTATGATCTGGTGGGGCCGTGCCGTCAGCGGCCACGTCAGCCTGTCGGGGCCCAATGCTCCGCGCCGTTCCTCGAACGAGCGAACGAGGCTACGAAGCGCTGTGTGAGGAATCCTTCGTCTGACATCCATCGACGGCTTCCCGTTTCGGCGCCACCGTAAGACCAACATCCGACAATTCATGTTATCACAACCGGCTTTCGGAAACGACGGCAAGGTGGCGCGCGATGACAATTGACGACGATCGCCGCGCGGAGACGACCGCCGGACGCGGCACCGCCGCCCGCCTCCTGCGCCGCTGCGCGGGCGAACGGCGATCGGCAGGCGCAATTGACGGTTGCAAAAACGCAGTTCCCCGGCAATGCTGGCGGCCAATGCCCGCCAAGTCCGACCACGACAAGAGCAAGCCTGAGGACGCGCCGCACTATCACGGCCATCGCGAGCGGCTGCGCGAACGCTTCTACAGCGCAGGCGCGGATGCGCTCAGCGATTACGAGCTGCTGGAGATGGCGCTGTTTCCGGCGCTGCCGCGGCGCGACACCAAGCCGCTGGCGAAAATACTGATCAAGACGTTCGGCTCCTTCGCCGAGGTCGTGCATGCGCCGGTGGCGCGCCTGCGCGAGGTCGACGGGGTCGGCGAATCCGCGATCAACCAGCTGAAGCTGATCGCCGCGGCGGCGCATCGCGTCGCCAAGGGCGGCGTCAACAGCCGCAATGCGCTGTCGTCCTGGAACGAGGTGATCGACTATTGCCGCACCAGCATGGCATTTGCCGACAAGGAGCAATTCCGCCTGCTGTTCCTCGACAAGCGCAACCAGCTGATCGCCGACGAGGTGCAGCAGACCGGCACGGTCGACCACACCCCGGTCTATCCGCGCGAGGTGATCAAGCGCGCGCTGGAATTATCGGCGACCGCGCTGATCCTGGTGCACAACCACCCCAGCGGCGATCCCTCGCCCTCGCAGGCCGACATTCAGATGACCAAGGCGATCATCGACATCGCAAAACCGCTCGGGATTGCCGTGCACGACCACATCATCGTCGGCAAGAGCGGGCATGCGAGCCTGCGCGGGATGCGGCTTATCTGAATGTCGCGGACTCCCGGGGCCAGCTAGAGCGAACCTGACCGCGAAACTCGCAGAACGACGCATTGGGAGAGTCCCTCAACAACCGGGCATTGGAGCGAGGACTGGCCTGCCTCGCAAGATATCAGAAGCCTTTTCCGCGATCATTATAACTGCTGCGTTGATGTTACCGCCAATCATGTCCGGCATTACCGATGCGTCGACAACGCAAAGGTTCTCAACCCCATGAACGCGCAACTCGCTGTCAACAACGGCCGTTCCATCGCTTTCCGGTCCCATGCGGCACGTGCCGAGCGGATGATGGACGGTGATACCCGTGGCCGCGATATGGGCGTCGAGCCCGGCGTCCGACCAATTGTCCGGGCCCGGCGCCACTTCGGCGGCGATGAACGGTTTCAGCACAAGCTGATGCCCGACGTCGCGTGCCAGCCGCAGGCCCTGGCGCAAGACTATGCGGTCGCGATCAGTCGCGAGATAGTTGCCCACGATCCGTGGGGCGGTTGATGGATCGCGCGAAACGAGTTCCAGATGCCCCCGACTCTCCGGCCTGAGCAGGGCGACCCGGCAGGCGAAGCCATCGGCATAGGGCTTCACGACCGGACTGAAGTAGGGTCCGGCCGTCATGGGAAGCGCGACGAACAGGAACTGCACATCCGGCACATTGCCGCCGACCCCAGTGTTCAGGAACGCCATGGCGGCCGCGGGCAGGTCGCTCGCGATGCCGGTGCCGAACAGCTGCTGCCGCACGAGATCGATCGCGATCCGGTCGGCGCGCATGCGTCTGTGCAACGGACCGGCGCCGCGTCGAGCATAGGCGACCGGCGCGGAGATGTGGTCCTGCAAGTTCTGCCCGACGCCGCGCAGCGCCATGCGGACCGGAACGTCGTGGCGCTGAAGCACGTCGGGATCGCCAATGCCCGACAGCATCAACAGATGCGGCGAACCGATGACGCCGGCGGCAAGGATGATCTCGCGATCGGCATGTGCCGTCTGCGTCCTGCCGCCGTGCAGGTACTCGACGCCGACCGCGCGTCGGCCTTGGAAGATAATGGAGCTCGCCCGGGCACCCGTGACGATGTCGATCCGGCCACGCCGCCGCGCCGGCCGCAGATAGGCAACGGCCGCGCTGCATCTCCGTCCACGGCGGATGGTCGATTGCCAGCGGCCGAAGCCTTCCTGTTGTGCGCCGTTGTAGTCCGGTGTGGTCGGATGGCCGGCTGCTTCTCCCGCTACCATGAAGGCGTCCACGAGGGGGTCCTGGTAGCGGCTGAAGCACGTGGTGAGCGGGCCGTCGCCGCCGCGCCAGGCGTCGGCACCTCCTTCCCATGACTCCTGCCGCCGGAAATAGGGAAGAACGTGCGCATAGGACCAGTCGGGAAGCCCGGCCGACGCCCAGCGGTCATAGTCGCTGCGATGGCCACGCACATAGGCCATGGCGTTGGTCGAGGATGAACCGCCGATGACCTTGCCGCGCGCGAATTCGATGCGCCGGCCGCCCATGCTCGCTTCAGGCTCGGTGAAGAAGCCCCAGTCGTTCCGCTGTTTGAGAAACATCCGGGGCCACAGAAGCGGGATGTGGATATGCAGATCACGATCCCAGCTACCGGCTTCCAGCAGAAGCACGCGAGTGTCGGGGTCCTCCGTTAGGCGGCTAGCCAGTGTGCAGCCAGCGGACCCGGCCCCGACAATGATGTGGCTGTGTGTGAGCATCTCCTTCTCCCTCGATATGGTTTAGTCCTTCGAGGTGAGAGCTGAAGTCCGCGGATGATCACTCGTGAGTGAAATGGCTTATACAGGCATCTTCGTGTGCTAACGTGATGATCACAATCGATCACGTCTTGCATTCCCCTGTCCACGTTCCGAACTTGAAAATCGATCGTGTGTTCAATGTGACGCACAAAGGCAGCGTGTCATGCACAACCATCCGTCGGGCGATCCGTCACCCTCGCAGGCCGACATCCAGATGACGGAAGCGATCATCGACATCGCCAAGCCGCTCGGCATCGCCGTGCACGACCACATCATCGTGGGTAAGAGCGGGCCACGCGAGCTTGAAGGGCTGCGGTTGATCTAGGCCAAGTCAGAACGCTTGGTTCTTGGCAGCTTTCAAGTGATCTTCCGCGGCTGTGATGCCGGCGAATGCCTTGAGCGTCAGAGCGGTCGGTTGCGGCTTCCATTCGGCAACGATTTTCTCGGCCTTTTCGAGCTCCGGCTTGGACAACATCGAAGCCATCTCGTTGACATTCTTGGCCGGTGCGACCTTCGAGAGCTTGAAATAGGCGTACGACAGGGACAGGTCCCTCGGCGTGCCCTTTCCCGCGGAATACGCCCGGGACAGGCTGAAGAGCGCGGCGGGAAGCCCCTGATCGCCTGCCAGCTTCCACCATTTCAGCGCTTCTTCCGAATTGCCTTGCCGGTCGTACATAAGGGCGACGTCGTGCTGGGCTCGCGCATAGCCGGCCTTGGCCGAAACGAGCTTGTATTTCAGCGCTTGATCCGAGTCGGTTGCGACGACCCCCGCGCCTTGCCCGTCATAATAACAACCGAGCTTGTAGGCCCCCAGGGGGTGGTCGGCCGCGGCCGATTTCTGAAACCATTCGAAGGCCTGGCTGCGATCCTGCGGCGTGCCGATGCCGTTATTGTGCATCATGCCGACATGATATTGCGCGTCGGCATCTCCGCGATTGGCCAAGGTCACCATCGCATTGAAGGTGCGCGCATCATTTGCCTCGGCGGGCATCGAGAGGCCGAGAATGCAGGCGAAGGTAACGGCAACGAATCTCATATCAAAAGCCCGATCCGGTCTGGCCATCATGCCTTGGTCACCAGAACGAAAGAAAAGTTCAAATTCGGCCAGGCCGTCACTTGTCGACCGCAAACGCAAGCACAATCCTCTCCGGCGTCTGCTTGAAATCCTTGGTCACGGCGTCCCGGACGAGGCCCGCGAGTTCGTTCAGCGGCTTGTCCTGGTAGAGACGGGGGAATTGGACCGTCACCGACACCAGCCTTCCGTTGTGCCAGTTGAAGCCGACCGCCGGCTTGACCCCGGTCGACTGCTCGAGGTCCGCCTCCACCGCCTTCGACTGTTTGAACCCTTCCGTCACCGTGCTCACGGCATCGCAGCCCGCAAGCACCACCGCGCAGGCCAGCAGCAAAACAAACCTGGACATGAAGATTCCCCACCCGTGATGACTGCGGATGATTGCGCCACAGGCCGGTCGCGTCAATTGGTGATTGTGAAAATGAACCGATACACGCGAGCTCTGCAACCGAGTGCCGTCAGCTCACGGCTCGACCCAGCGCTGCACCGCTTCGGCGGTGTCCGCCGGCGTGGTGTTGAAGCAGATCGCGGCGTTCGGCGCCATGCGATGGACGAGGTTGAGCACCTTCTCGAACATCAGCAGGCGCTCCTTCGGCTCGCGCAGGCCGGCACCGATCACGATGCAGTCGAAGCTCTCGTCCTGCAGCACCGCCGTGACGACGGCTTCGGCGGTCGCATCGAGATCGATCAGGCAGCTCGTGACCTCAAAGCCGAGATCGCGCAGGCGCAACAGCTGCGCCTCGATATGGCCGCGCACGAGCTCCGGCGTGACCTGCGGAAACGCGCTGTAGTCCGCATTGCCGGGTTCGATACCGATCGCGAGGACGCGCTTGGCCATGCGGGATTCCTTGCCGGACCGCCTCATCGCTAACGGTGGAGGGCCGAGCCGGTTCCCCCGAAGGGTGGTCGCACGCGCTCCCGGTTCTACCAATGATTTCCCGCCGAAGCTGTAAGCCATTTCACATGCTCCGGGCCGGCGACCTGCCAGATTTCGGGAGATGACGCTGGAGTCACGCTGATCACGGCACCTGGTTCACTTTGGCTTGCACGGAGAGTCGATCATTCAGTCAATTTGCGGGAGCGGAAAATGATCTCATTCGAAAGATTGAAAAACGAGTATGAGCGGAATTGGGCCGGTCTCGAGATCCGGGCGGGACGCCTGGCCGAGGCGAATGCAGTCGCCCGCAAGGCCCTCAACGGCAAGGCGACGTATCAGCAGATCGAGCGGCTGACGGGCGTCCCCTGGTTCTTCACCGCGCTCTGCCACTACCGCGAGTCCAACTTCGATTTCGACACGTATCTCGGCAACGGCGAGTCGCTTCATCGCGTGACGAAGCTCGTTCCGAAAGGGCGCGGCCCCTTTGCCACGTTCGTGGACGGCGCCGTGGACGCGTTCAGAATCCAAAACTTCATTGGCGCGAACGATTGGAGCATCGCGCGGATGATGTTCCGGCTCGAGGCGTTCAACGGCTTCGGCTATCACGCCAAGGGCGTCAACTCGCCCTATCTCTATGGCGGCTCGACGCTGTACGGCCCGCCGGAGGCAAGGGCGGGAAAATTCGTTCGCGACCATGTGTTCGACTCCGATCACGTCGATTCGCAACTCGGCACGGCGGTGATCCTGCATGCGATGATGTCACTCGACTCCTCGATCACGCTCGACGGCAGCCCGCAATTCGCCGGCCGCGGCGAGCCCGAGGACGACGTGGCCTCGACGGTCATTCTCATGCAGCAGGCGCTCAACCAGCTCGGCGCCAATCCGCCGCTCGCCGAGGACGGCATCAGCGGACCAAAGACCAGGGCCGCCGTCTCGCAATTTCAGGAACAGAACGGCCTGAGGGATACCGGGCTTCTCGACGCGGCCACGGTCGCCGCGATCACGCGCGCGACGCAGCCTGGAGGCCCGGTGCAGGCGGTCGACCTGTCGCAGATCCTGAAGCGGCTGGAGGACCTCGCGCAATTGCTGCGACCGTCAGCCGGCGGCACGACGCTGCCGGCGACCGTGCCGAGCAGGACATTGCCTGCCACGAATGACCCGATCAGCCTGTTCGAGCGGCTTTTCTCGCTCATCAACAGGACGGCGCCCATGCCGGGACCCGTCGCCCCGGCAAGCCCCGCCCCCGTCGATCAGCTGAAGCAGGTCGTCGACCTGCTCAGCACCCTTCTCAACACGAGCAGCGGCAAGCCCATGCTGGGCCAGGTCAACGGCGCGCTCGGCGAGACCGTCGGCAAGCTGCTCGACGGCAAGAAGACCGCGCTCGGCATCGGCGGCTCGTTGCTCACCGCGCTGCTCTCGTCGGTGACGGCGAGTCCTAGCGCCGGCGGCCTCGCCGGACTGCTCGGAACGATCGTGACCGCCGTGCCCGGCATCAGCCAGTTCGCGATGCCGATCTCGCTCGCGCTCACCGTCTGGGGCGTGCTCGGCAAGATGGAGAAATGGTCGCAAGGTACCGCACCGCCACCGAAGCTGACGACGTAGAACACGGATGAGCCGCGAGGGACGTCGGCTGCTTCCACAGCGTCATGGCCGGGCCTGTCCCGGCCATCCACGCCTGGCTACATGGCACAAAGAACGTGGATGCCCGGGACAAGCCCGGGCATGACGACCTCTTGTAAGTCTTCATATGCGATTGCCCTGCGCTTGCGGGGGAAAGCCGGAGAGCCCGCGGCTTGCCCGCGCCTACTGGCGCAGCATGATGAGGGGATCGGCGGTGTCGGGGACGCGCCGCCACTGCGCGTGGTCGTCGGCCTCGAATTGCCAGGCCTCGCCTGATTTCGACATCAGGATGATCTGGCCGCGTTCGAGGCGCCATTGCGTCGGGTTGAACTGCGCGATCGTCGCGTCGCATCTCGGCTTGAGGAAGACCTGGAAATTGTCCGAGTCCGCTTCGGTGTTGGTCAGCGTCAGCCCGCAGACGGGCTGGCCGTTGCCGCGCACCATCGACCAGTCGCCGATCATCTGGTCCATCGACTTGGCCATCGAACGCGCGGCAGCGAGATCCTGCAGGATGTAGACGCCCTCGCCCTGGCGCAGGCCCTCGAAGATGCCGGCCTCGACCTCGGTGAAGTCGATCACGGCTTCCCCGGTCGCGTCCTGCAGGCGGACGATGTCGAGGCCCCTGACGTTCCAGGCGACGATGTCTTTCGTGAACGGCAGCGCGGTCTTGCAGGCCGGCTCCAGCTCCAGCTTGAAGCCCTGCGCCGCCGCATCGCTCTTGAGCGTGACGACGCAGGTCTTGCTGCGCTCGGTGGTCGAGAGCTCCCACTGGCCGGGCATCTGCTTCTTCAGGCTCGTCGCATCCTGTGCATGCGCAAGGCCGATCGCGGCCAAGAAGGCCGCGACGGCGAATGCAACGACCCGAAGAGCTCTCATCAGCGCCCCTTGACCGGCGTTTCCGCAACCGGCGTCAGCGGCGCCTTGCCGGCAAACCAGGCCTTGAGATTGTCGACCACGAGCTGGTCCATCGCGTTGCGCGTCACCACCGAGGCCGAACCGATATGCGGCAGCAGAACGACGTTCTGCATGGTCTTGAGCTCGTCCGGCACGTTCGGCTCGGCCGCGAACACGTCGAGGCCGGCGGCGAGGATGGTGCCTGATTTCAGCGCCTGGATCAGCGCCGGCTCGTCCACCACCGAGCCGCGGGCGACGTTGACCAGCACGCCACGCGGACCGAGTGCCTTCAGCACCTCGGCATTGATCATCTTGTTCGTGGCGGCGCCTCCGGGCACGATCACCATCAGCGTGTCCACCGCCTTCGCCATCTCGAGCAGGTCAGGGTAGTGCTTGTAGGAGACGTCCTTGGACGGATTGCGCGAGTGGTAGACCACCGGCACCAGCGAGGCGTCGAGCCGGCGCGCGATGGCCTGGCCGATCCGGCCCATGCCGACGATGCCGACCTTGCGGTCGCGCAGCGAGCCGACGCTGAGCGGGTAGTTCTGCGTCTGCCAGAGGCCGGAGCGGACGTAACGGTCGGCCTTGATGAACTCGCGCAAGGTCGCGATAAGAAGACCCATCGCGACGTCGGCGACCTCCTCGGTCAGCACGTCGGGCGTATTGGTGACGACGATATTGTTCTCGGCCGCGTATTTGGCGTCGACATGGTCGTAGCCGACGCCAAAGCTCGCCACCATCTCCAGCTTCGGCAGCTGCGACAGCGAATCCCTGTCCGCGCGCACGGTGTGGTAGGTCACCGCGACGCCGCGGATCTTGTCGCGAACCGCCGGCGTCAGGCGCTCGAGATCGCCGCGTGTCTCCGCCTTGTGCACGACGAAATGATCGGAAAAGCCGCTCTCGAGGATCGGCCGCACCGGCCCATAGATCAGAAGGTCGATCTTTTCGGACGAAATCGAACCGGCAGCCATCAGTTTTCCTTTCCAAGCGCGCTCTCATGCCAGCGCCGTAAAACGAGGTGCGAAACTAGCGCCAGCACCCCATAGATGACAATCCCGGCCAGCGACAACAGAAGCAGCGCCGCGAACATGCGGGGTATGTTCAGGCGATAGCCGGACTCGGCGATCCTGTAGGCGAGGCCGGAGCCGGCGCCGGCAGTTCCCGCCGCGATCTCGGCCACGACCGCGCCGATCAGCGACAGGCCGCCGGCGATACGCAGGCCCCCGAGAATGTAGGGCAGCGCCGCGGGCAGCTTGAGAAAGCGCAGCGTCTGCTGTGGCGAGGCACCATAGAGCTGGAACAGGCCGGCGAGATTGCGATCCACCGAATTCAGCCCGAGCGTGGTGTTGGACAGCACCGGAAAGAAGGCGACGATGAAGGCGCAGACCACGACCGCGGTCTGCTGCTCCAGATAGATCAGCAGCAGCGGCGCGATCGCGATGACGGGCGTCACCTGCAGGACCACGGCATAGGGGAACAGCGAATATTCCACCCATTTCGACTGGTTGAACAGCAGCGCCAGCGCGATGCCGCCGATGCTCGCCGCGAGGAACCCCTCGAGCGTGGTCAGCAGCGTGGTGGCGAGCGATTGTGACAGAACCGCCCAGTCCCTGATCAGCGTCAGGACGATGACGGACGGCGCCGGCAGCACGTAAGGCGGGATCCCTTTGAGGCGGACCACGAGTTCCCAGGCGACGAGGCCGGCCGCGAACACGACGACGGGAAGCACGAAGCGCATCGCGCGCTGCGCGCGGGACGATCCCGCGATGATGGGAGCTTGCGCGCTCATAGCGTCGACTGTCCCGAATACGATGGTGCCAGCGCGGCTGACACTCTTCGGCAGTAATCGGAATAGGCGGCCGAGGTCCGAAACTCCTCCCCGCGCGGCTCGACCGTCTCGATGCGGATGTCAGCCTGGATGCGGCCGGGCCGGGCCGTCATCACCACCACACGCTGCGACAGATAGACGGACTCGAACACCGAATGGGTGACGAAGATGACGGTCTTGCGAAGGCGGCGCCACAGGGCGAGCAGATCGTTGTTGAGGCGGAAGCGCGTGATCTCGTCGAGGGCTGCGAACGGCTCGTCCATCAGGAGGATCTCGGGGTCGGTGACGAGCGCGCGCGCCAGCGACACCCGCATCTTCATGCCGCCGGAGAGCTCGCGCGGATAGGCATCGGCGAAATCGGCGAGCCCGACACTCGCCAGCGCCTGGTCGGCACGCGCGCGCGCGTCTGCCTTCGGCACGCGTGCGAGCCTCAAGGGCAGCCGCACGTTCTCGCGGACGCTGGTCCAGGGCATCAGGGTCGGTTCCTGAAACACGAAGCCGATGCCGTGACCTGGTTGAACATGGCCGGGCTGCACTGAGCCTTCGTGACGCGCCACCCGCACAGTGCCCGTTGACGGCGCACTGAGCCCCGCGATGATGCGTAGCGCCGTCGATTTGCCGCAGCCGGACGGGCCGAGCAGCGAGATAAACTCGCCCTTGCGCACAGCGAGGTCGAACGGGCCGAGTGCCGTGACGCCGTTGTCATAGGCCTTCGTCACGCCGCGCAGACTGACGGCAAGAGCCGTCAGGCTGGCCTCGACGGCGGGCGAGATGTTGCGCTCTACCATTGATCGACGACTGCAGCGTTTCGGGCGCCCCTCATCTCTTCCCGACGGCAAGGCAATCGCGTTTGAATTTTGCAGAGGTCGTCATGCCCGGGCTTGTCCCGGGCATCCACGTTCTTTGTGCTGCGTGAAAAGGCGTGGATGGCCGGGTCAAGCCCGGCCATGACGCCGTGGATACAGTCGGTGCCCATGGCTACATCTAATATGCGATAGCCCTGTCCCCGACGGGGAGAGGCGGGCCCCAGCCGCACCGCAGTGCCTGATCTCAACATGCGTTACGGCTTGTTCGGGCGCAGCTCGATGCCGACGCCCTTGTTGATGAAGCGCAGCGTATAGGACTTGCGGAAGTCGATATCTGCCTTCACCACGCCGGCCTTCACCATCTTGTTGAAGAAGGAGGTGTAGCGCTCGTCGCTCATCGCGCCGATGCCGTTCTTCAAGCTGTCGCCGGAATCGACGATGCCGTGTTCCTTCATCTTGGCGACGGAATAGGCGAGCAGATCGTCCGTCATCTCCGGATTGAGCTTCTTGATCAGTTCATTGCCGGCGGAATTGTCGCGGTAGATGTAATTGTACCACCCGACCATGGAGGCATCGACGAAGCGCTGGACCAGGTCGGGCTTCTTCTCGACGACGTCGCGGCGCGTCTCGATCAGGGTCGAATAGGTGTTGAAGCCGTAGTCGGCGAGCAGCAGCACGTTGGGCTTGAAGCCGGCGGCCTTCTCCACCGCGAAGGGCTCGGAGGTGACGTAGCCCTGCATCGCGCTCTTGGGATTGGCGATGAAGGGCTGCGGATTGAAATTGTAGGGACGGACGTTCTTCTCGCTGAAGCCATATTCGGACTTCAGCCACTGGAAGTAGGAGGTCATGCCCTCCTTGGAGACGAACAGCGTCAGCGGCTTGAGATCCTCGATCTTCGTGACCTTGGCGTCGGGATGCGTCAGCATCACCTGCGGATCCTTCTGGAAGATCGCGGCGATGGTCACGACCGGGACGTTGTTGGCGACGGCGTCGAACGACATCAGCGTGTTCGCGGCCATGAAGAAATCGATCTTGCCGGCGATCAGCAGCATGCGGTTGTTCTCGTTGGGACCGCCGGGGACGATGGTGACGTCGAGCCCGTATTTCCTGTAGGTGCCGTCGGCGACCGCCTGGAAGAAGCCGCCGTGCTCGGCCTCGGCGACCCAGTTGGTGCCGAAGGTGACCTTGTCGAGCGTTTCGGCGCGCGCCGGCACAAAGGGCACGATAGCGGCCAACAAACCCGCAATTAACGCTCGCCGCAGATGAGAGGGGGTCATGATGGCACTCCGTGGATCGTGGCTGGCCCAATCGTGTCTGGTCCGAGTGAAGGCAACGCGATAGAACCGCATGACGTCAGGGGACGCGAACCGGCCAGGCCCGCGTCCCCTCATACCCCAAATTACGTGACAAATTCGGGCAAAGAAACCTTGAAGACGCCCTCGCGCGACTGGATCGACATCGACTGGGCTCATGCGGACCCTGCGGAGGTGTCGCGCTGGATCGCGGTGCTGCCGCTGGCGGCGACCGAGCAGCACGGTCCGCACCTGCCGCTCGCGACCGACGTGCTGATCGCGGACGCTTATCTTGCCCGTGCGCGCGAGCTGTTGTCCGCGGACGTTCCGGCCAGTTTCCTCCCCGTTGAGCCAATCGGGATTTCCACCGAGCACATCGACTATCCGGGCACGCAGACGCTGCCGACCGAAATTGCGCTGAAGAAATGGACAGGGATCGGCGAGGACGTTGCACGCCGCGGCGTGAAGAAGCTCGTCATCGTCACCAGCCATGGCGGCAACAGCGCGGCCATGATGCTGGTGGCGCAGGACCTGCGCGCGCACCAAAAACTGTTTGTGGTGACGACGTCATGGTCGCGGCTCTCGGGCGCGGACGGATTGTTCCCGGCCGAGGAAGTGCGGCACGGCATTCACGGCGGCGCGGTCGAGACGTCGATCATGCTGGCGCGCTATCCCGATCAGGTGCGCATGGATGCGATCGCGGATTTCCCTGCGAGCAGCGTCGCGCTGGAGCAGCAGTATCGCTGGCTCTCGACGCAGCGCCCCGCGCCGTTCGCATGGCAGGCACAGGATCTCAACCCCAGCGGCGCGGTCGGCAATGCGACGCTGGCCGTGGCCGAGAAGGGCGAGCGGCTGATCGACCAGGGTGCGCGCGCCTTCTGCGAGCTGCTGAGTGAAGTCGATAACTTCGACGTGAACAGGCTCGCCAAGGGCCCCCTCGGCTAGCCGGCATCCTCCTGGATTCATTCGGGAAAGGTCGAGTCTTCGCGGCCACATCTGCGATCTTCGAACCGGATGCGAAGAGCCTCCGTCCAACTGGGCATGCGGGCCACAACGGACCGCCTCAACCCGGATGGAGTTTCACATGTCGATCAAGACCAGGATTGCCGCCGCAGCTCTCGCTGCTCTCGCCGTCACCGGCAGCATCGTGTCCACCACCTCTTCTGCCGAAGCCAAGCAGCCCGGCTGGGTCTGGGGTGTCGGCGCCGGCATCGCCACCGCCGCCGTCGTCGGCTCCGCGATCGCCGCCACGAACGACCCCTATTACCACGGTTATCACCGCTGCGGCTGGGTCGCCCAGTACAACGCCTTCGGCCAGTACGTCGGCCGCGTTCGTACCTGCTACTGATCTGGGTATCTGAGGCCGATCTCTCGTGGCTCCTGCGTCCGACACGGGCGCCTCATCCACCCCGTGTCGTGCCCCCGACCCCGCCCGGCTGTCCCCCCGGGCGGGGTCATCCATTTTGGGTCCCGGAGCATGATCCGGAAAAGTGCGCCGCGGCTTTTCGAAAAGATCGCACTCAAACAATAACCTAAAGCGCGATGAGCACTCTCCTGAACCCATCTCGCTTGAGGGCAGTTGTTGCATCCCCGTCACAAAGCAGTGCGAAGCATCCACCTGCAGCGATTGAGATCAGTTGCAATTGCGAATTAATCGCAATAAAGCTTGCTCCAGGCACGGGAACTTGGGACTAAGGTCGCGTCGGATCGCATGGACGACCGAGGCCTGATGACAGGGGCGCCGCGAATCGGCAGGGATGTCGCGGCAGGTGGAATACATTCGCGTTTGGGGGCGTGCGTTTTGACGTTGAGAGGTCACCGTTACAGGTACTTGCGGACGGCCGCGGCAATTGCCGCGGGCGTGCTGGCTTTTCCCGCCACCGGCCACACGGCTGATCTGCCGCTGAAGGCCCCGGCCTTGAAGGCGGTCTACGACTGGACCGGCCTCTATATCGGCGCGCATGTCGGTGTCACCCGCGGCACATCCGCGGCAACGCTGGCCGATCCCACGGTCGCGACCGACGATCACGTGTTCAACGGCATGACCGGCGGCGTCCAGGCCGGCTACAATTGGCGCCTCAATTCAGGTTTCCTGCTCGGCGTCGAAGGCGATATCTCCTTCCCGAACTACCTCCCCTCCAATCACGTCGTGTCATCGGCGGCGACCGCGCTGTCGAGCGCGGAGGAGCGCTGGGACTATGTCGCGAGCCTGCGCGCGCGGCTCGGCTACGCCAGCGGCAACTGGCTGTTTTACGCGACCGGCGGCGCGGCGTTCGCCGGCGAGCGCTTTCTCTCGACGCCGACCGGCGGCGTTGAAGAGAAAGTGCTGCACACGCGGTTCGGCTGGACCGGCGGCGGCGGCGCCGAATACGCTTTCGCGCCGCACTGGAGCGCCCGGCTCGAATATCTCTACAGCAAGTTCGAGGACGCCAACGTCACCTTCCCCTCCGGCGGGCAATATTCGTCGTCGATGGATTTTCACAGCCTGCGCATCGGCCTCAATCGCAAGATCGACTGGCCGGGCGTGCCGACCTACGACCCGAAATCCGACGTCACCGACACCGAATCCAGCCGCTGGGAGATCCACGGCCAGTCGACCGTGCTCGGACAGGGCTACCCCGCGTTCCACGCGCCCTATACCGGACCGAACAGCCTGCTCCCGTCGCCAGATTTTCAGCAGACCTGGAGCAATTCGCTCTATCTGAATGCGCGGCTGTGGGACGGCGGCGAGGTCTACTTCAATCCCGAGCTGCTCCAGGGCTTCGGATTCAACAACACGACCGGCGCCGCGGGCTTCCCCAACGGCGAAGCGCAGAAGTCCGGCTTTCCCTATCCGCATTTCAACGCCTCGCGATTGTTCGTGCGCCACACCTTCGGATTCGGCGGCGAGCAGGAGGAGCTGGCCAGCGGCCAGCTTCAGCTCGCCGGCAAGGTCGACGTCTCGCGCCTGACCTTGCAGGTCGGCAAGTTCTCGGTGGTCGACGTGTTCGACGGCAATGCCTACGCGCATGATCCGCGCAAGGATTTCATGAACTGGTCGATCTGGGCGTCCGGCGCCTTCGACTATGCCGCCGACAAGCTCGGCCTCGGCTATGGCGCCACCGCCGAATTGAACCAGAAGCAATGGGCGTTGCGCGGCGGCTACTTCCTGATGGATGCCGTCTCCAACTCCAACAATTTCGACATGAATATCGGCCGTCGCGGCGAGTACGTCGCGGAGCTCGAGCTGCGCTATTCGCTGTTCGGCCAGCCCGGCAAGCTGCGCACGCTCGGTTTCGTCAACAGTGCTTTCTCCGGCAGCTATCGCGAGACGCTGGACAATCCTGCGTTCGGCGTGGACATCAGCCAGACCCGCCGCGGCCGCCTCAAATACGGCTACGCGTTCAATCTCGAACAGGCCATCACCGGCGACATCGGCGTGTTCGGCCGCTGGAGCTGGAACGACGGCCGCAACGAGATCATGGCCTTCACCGACATCGATCGCAGCCTGTCCGGTGGCGTCTCGGTCAAGGGAGCGAGTTGGGGCCGGCCCGACGACGTGGTCGCGATCGCCGGCGCCGTCAACGCCCTGTCGCAGGATCACCGCGACTTCATCGCCGCCGGCGGTCTCGGCCCGCTGATCGGTGACGGCCGGCTCAACTACCGCCGCGAACGCGTGCTGGAGACCTATTACGCCTACGCGCTGAACAAGGCGCTGACCTTCACCGCCGACTACCAGCTCATCGTCAACCCCGCCTACAACGCCGATCGCGGACCGGTGTCGGTGTTTTCGGGGCGGCTGCACGGCGAGTTCTGAGCGGCGACGCAACTGCCAGTGAACAAGGTTTCGCCGGCCGGCTTGCTCCACCTCTTCCCAGCGGGGAGAGGTGTTCTTGTCCTCGGCTTGCACCTAAACAGCCTTTGTGCGAGCCCTACGCCGCGCGGATCGCGTCCAGGAACTTGCCGACCTCGACCTTGAGACGGCTGCTCTCGCCGGACAGCGATCTGGCGGACGCGAGCACATTGGAGGAAGCCGATCCGGTCTGGCTCGCGCCGCGCTGCACGTCGACGATGCTGGCGGAGACCTGCTGGGTGCCGCGCGCCGCCTGCTGCACGTTGCGGGAGATTTCGCGCGTTGCCGCGCCCTGCTCCTCGACCGCCGCGGCGATGGCCGACGCGATCTCGGACATGCGGGAGATGGTGTCGCCGATCGACTTGATGGCGCCGACGGAGTCCTCTGTCGCCGTCTGGATGCCCGATATCTGCTGGCTGATCTCGCCGGTGGCCTTGGCGGTCTGCTCGGCCAGTGCCTTGACCTCGGAGGCGACGACGGCGAAGCCGCGACCGGCCTCGCCGGCGCGCGCCGCCTCGATGGTGGCATTGAGCGCCAGAAGGTTGGTCTGGCCCGCGATCTGGCTGATGAGCTCGACGACGTCGCCGATCCGGCCTGCGGCCCTGGCGAGCTCGCCGACATGATCGTTGGTCCGCACCGCCTGCTGCACGGCCTCGCCAGCGATGCGCGCGGAATCCTGGACCTGGCGGCCGATCTCGTCGACCGACGAGGCCATCTCCTCGGCCGCGGCGGCGACGGTCTGGACGTTGGTGGAGGCCTGCTCGGAGGCGGCCGCGACGGTCGCGGTGACCTTTTCGGACTGGTCGGCCGTGCTCGTCAGCGTTCCCGCCGATGCTTCCAGTTCGGAGGACGCCGAGGAGACGGTGTTGACGACGTCGCCGATCATGGCTTCGAATTCGCGCGCGATCTGGTCCATGCGCTGGCTGCGCTTGAGCTTCGCTTCCGCCTCGACCGCGGCGGCCTCGTCGGCGGCCTTCTTGGCGAGCAGCGAATCCTTGAAGTGCTGGAGCGAGCCTGCGACCTGGCCGATCTCGTCGTTGCGGCCCGTTGCCGGGATCTCGACCTCGTGCCGTCCGGCGGCGAGAACCCCGATCACGTCCGCGAGCTTCGCAAGCGGAGTCACGACGCGCCTGCGCAACATGATGGTCACGCCAGCGAGAGTCCCGAGCAGCGCCGTCACGACGACGCCGGCGAGCGCGAGCATCGCCAGCGCACCGTCGCGCGCGGCGGAGGCGCGGTCGGCTGCTTCCGCCAGCGCGGCGTCGCGTACGCCGTAGAACATCTGAATCGCCGGCACGATGACCTTCGCGAGGTCGTCCGCCGTAGCGGCGTACTTGCCGTCGCTCCGGGCTGCAGGAAGCTCCTTGTCCACGGCAACCGCTGCTCGCCCGAAATATGATTCCGTTGCCGCCTTCAGCGCGGCGGCGATGCGCGCGGGATTTCCAAGCTGGTCGACGCCGGCCTCGATGCGCTCGCGATCGGCCTCGACGCGTCCCTGCATGCGGTCCATCAGCGTCAGTTCAGCTGCGGTGAGCGGGCGGCGCGCGGAGAGCGCCGGCGACAGCGTGGCCGCACGGCTGCCGGCCGACACGCGCAGATCCTGCGCCGTCCGCGCCAGGTTGAGGAGCGCCGCAAGCGAGGAGTCGGCGTTGATCACCTTCGCCTCGAGCCGGTTCATGACGGGTTCGAGATTGGCGAGGACCTCGGCAACACCGGGCAGGAAGCCCTTTGTCGCCGCGCCGTCGCGCGTCGCGAGGGGAACGCTCATCGCACGATCGGCCGCAGCGGTGATGTCCTTCAGCCGCCGCACAGCACGGTCGAGATTTTCAGCAATTGCGCTGCCGTCATCCAGCACCATCACCGCCCGCCTTGCGGTCTCGAAGCCTGCCTCGGCCGTTTTCGCAGCCTTGGTGGCAGCATCGAGCTGCGCCTGGGTCGCGGCGCCTTCCTGGAAGATCGGCCCGATATAGGGAGCGCGAAGGCTGGCGACGTGCTGGCTTGCCATCAGCGTCGCGCCAAAGGCATCGACGGTCTTGATCGCATCGGAGCGGTTCGCGAAAATGCGCGTCTGGGGTATCAGCACCTCGGCGCCAAGGATGACCGCAAACACCGTCACCGTCAGCATCGACAGCGCGAAAAGCTTTCCGATCCGCATCCTGATTTCCCCGAATTGATTTCTGCAATGTCGAAAATCTAGCGGGCGGCCACTAAGGGGGCGTTAAGGAACGATCCGTAGTTCCGCGGAGCGTCAGGTCGTCGCGGACGGCCTCGGGAACACTGCCGGACGCCTGTTCCCTTCAGTGCCCGAATGCGTGGAATCGCCAGCATCTCCTCACCGAATACCTATATCAATGGCTTGCGCTGTCATCTGCGCCACACTTGCTTACCTCCGGAAGGTCAATGCTCTCGCTCGAACTCGTCATCGTCGTCATCCTGATCGTCATCAACGGCCTGCTCTCCATGTCCGAGCTGGCCGTGGTCTCGTCGCGTCCGGCGCGGCTGTCGCTGCTCGCGGCCAAGGGCGTGCGCGGCGCCGAGCGGGCGCTGACGCTGGCCGCCGATCCCGGCAAGTTCCTGTCGACGGTGCAGATCGGCATCACGCTGGTCGGCGTGCTCTCCGGCGCGTTCTCGGGCGCGACGCTGGGGCAGCGGCTGACGCAATGGCTGCTCGAGCTCGGCCTCTCCAAGGGCATTGCCGACATCGTCGGGGTCGGCATCGTGGTCACGCTCATCACCTACGCCACCCTCATCGTCGGCGAGCTGGTGCCGAAGCAGGTGGCGCTGCGCGATCCCGAAAGCATCGCGGTCCGCGTCGCGCCCGCGATGCATGTGCTGGCGAAGATTTCGCTGCCGCTCGTCTTCCTGCTCGACGTCTCCGGAAAGCTGATCCTCACGCTGCTCGGCCGCGGCGGCAGAACCGAGGAAAAGGTCTCGGAGGACGAGATCCATCACCTCGTCCGCGAGGCCGAGAGCGCGGGCGTGCTCGAGCCGGGCGAGAAGGAGATGATCGCCGGCGTGATGCGGCTCGGCGATCGCCCTGTCGGCGCCGTCATGACCCCGCGCACGGAGGTCGACGAGATCGACCTGAACGACGATCCGGCCGCCATCAGGGAGATCATCGCCAAGAGCCCGCATTCGCGCTTTCCGGTCTGCGACGGCGACCGCGACAAGCCGATCGGCGTGCTCCAGGCCAAGGACCTGCTGGTGGCCTATATGGATGAACGCACGCCGGACCTGCGCGCGCTCGTACGCGAGGCGCCGGGCATTCCGGCGTCGGCCGATGCGCGCGACGTGCTGACCATCCTGAAAGCTGCTCCGGTCCACGTCGGCTTCGTCTACGACGAATACGGTGCCTTCGAAGGCATGGTGACCGCCACCGACATCCTCGAGTCGATCGTCGGAGCCTTCCATTCCGAGGCGGGACCGCCGGAGCCGGCCTTTGTCAGGCGCGCCGACGACTCGCTCCTGATCTCCGGCTGGATGCCAGTCGACGAATTCGGCGAGCTGCTCGGCGTCGAACTGCCGCCGCACCGCTACAACACGGTGGCGGGCCTGGTGCTGCAACAGTTCAACGCGCTCCCCAGCGCAGGCGATGCCTTCGATTTCCGCGGCTGGCACATCGAGGTGGTCGATCTCGACGGGCGCAGGATCGACAAGATCCTGGCGAGCCGGTTGAGTGAGGTCGAGACGGGGTGAATTGAGCGACAGCAAGCCGCAAAGTCAGCTGTCGTCCCGGACAAGCGCGCCTCAAGCGCGTGTCACACAGCGAGCGTCACCCGAACCTCACCCCGATCCGCTTTTCCTTGCGCCAGACCACAGTGCAGGACAGATGCGTTCCGTCGGCCTGCACGAACAGAGTGAAGTGCTGGGGGATGCCGACGGGGCTGGTGACGTCGAGTGCGGCGCCGGTATCGGAGAGATTGCGAACGGTGCAGTCGATCGCGCCGCCGCCGAACTCGATGGTTCCGGCCTTCAGCACGCGGTGCCTCGATTTACTGCGTCGCTCGTCCATGGGCGCAATTTACACCCAAAGCTGAACCAAACGTTAAGCCCCAAAGCATGATGCGGAAAGTGCGCAGCGGCTTTCCGAAAAGACCATGCCCGAACAACAACCCAAAGCGCGATGAAATTACGCGACGGGAATCCTACGGCGCGGGCTGGAACGTCTCGGCGCGCGCCATGCGCCAGGCGTCGCGGAAGCGCGGGTCTTCCGTACCTTCGAGCAGCTCGCCCGGGCGCAGTGCCGGATAGAGCTGCGCGAAGGATTGCACCTGGGTTGTCGACGTCCGCTGGCTGAAGTGAATCGGGCGCAGCTGCTGCGGATGTTCGAGGCCGGCGGCGGCAATGAGCTCGGTCAGCGAGTGCAACGTCGCATGATGGTAATTGTGTACGCGGTCGATCTTGAGCGGCACGTAGAGCGCGCGCGCCCGCGTCGGGTCCTGCGTCGCGACACCGGTCGGGCAGCGGTCGGTATGGCAGCTCAGCGACTGGATGCAGCCGAGCGAGAACATGAAGCCGCGCGCCGAATTGCACCAGTCGGCGCCGATCGCCATGGCGCGCGCCATGTCGAAGGCGGTTGCGATCTTGCCGGAGGCGCCGATCTTGATGCGATCGCGCGCGTTGATGCCGATCAACGCATTGTGGACGAAGTTGACGCCCTCGCGCATCGGCATGCCCAGATGATCCATGAACTCCAGCGGTGCGGCGCCGGTGCCGCCCTCATTGCCATCGACGACGATGAAATCGGGATAGATGCCGGTCTCGATCATCGCCTTGCAGATCGCCAGAAACTCCCAGGGATGGCCGATGCACAGCTTGAAGCCGGCCGGCTTGCCGCCGGAGAGGCGGCGCATCTCGGCGATGAACTGCATCATGCCGACGGGTGTGGAGAAGACCCGGTGCGAAGCCGGCGAGATGCAGTCCTCGCCCATGGCGACGCCACGGATCTTCGAAATTTCTTCCGAGACTTTTGCCGCCGGCAGCACGCCGCCATGGCCGGGCTTGGCGCCCTGGCTGATCTTGAGCTCGACCATCTTGATCTGGTCTTCGCTGGCGACACGCGCGAACGCCTCGGGATCGAAGGTGCCGTCGAGACGACGGCAGCCGAAATAGCCGGAGCCGATCTCCCAGATGATGTCGCCGCCCATTTCGCGGTGATAGGGACTGACGCCGCCCTCGCCGGTGTCGTGCGCGAAGCCGCCCTTCCTGGCGCCGGCATTCAGCGCCCGCACGGCGTTCGGACTGAGCGCGCCAAAGCTCATCGCCGAAATGTTGAACACCGAGGCCGAATAAGGCTTGGTGCAATCGGGGCCTCCGATGCTGATGCGGAATTTCTCCGCGGCATGCGTCTTCGGCGCGACCGAGTGATGCATCCACTCGTAGCCGTCGCGGTAGACGTCCTCCTGGGTGCCGAAGGGACGCTTGTCGAGCTCCATCTTGGCGCGCTGATAGACCACCGCGCGGGTGTCGCGCGAGAACGGCATGCCGTCCTTCTCGCTCTCGAAGAAATACTGCCGCATCTCCGGCCGGATTTCTTCGAGCAGGAAACGGATATGCGCGGAGATCGGGTAGTTGCGCAGCACCGCGTGGCTCTTCTGCAGGAGATCGCGGACGCCGAGCAGCGTCAACGCGGCGAAGATCAGGATCGGGATCAGCAGGATGTCGAAGATCTTGCCGTCGGCGATGCCGATGCCGATCAGGAGCGCGGTGACCACCGCGCAGATCGTCAGCACGATGAAGCGCGGCGAGAAGGGCAGTAGCAGGGTTTCCATGATCCCCTCTTCCGCGAGCGGCAGGCGTTTGGGGGATTCATGTGTCTTGTCGTCGTCGGCCACGATTCCCATCCTCTTGCCAGCAGAAGGCGGTACGATACGCCCGCGCCTGTCATACGGATATGACGCCGCCCTTGTTTCAAGGCTAGCGAATTCGGCTGGCTCAGATCAATCCGCCGAGAGGATGGGCTTTTGCAGTGCAGCAGAGACGGTCGAATTGAGCAGCCTGCGGCGGCCGCAAACTAGCTGTGTCCCGGGCAAGCGCAAGCGCAGACCCGGGACCCAACAGAAGGCAACAGCATACGATTGCGATATGGTGAGATGGGCCCCGGCTCTGCAGCGCATCACCGAAGAGGTGCTGCGCTGCGTCCGGGGCACGAGAGCGTGGCTCGAGCTTACCGCTCGACGAAGGCCTTCTCGATCACGAAATGGCCAGGCTTGTTGCCGCTTCCCTCGACGAAGTCGCGGCTCTCGAACATCGCCTTCAGCTCTTCCAGCATCGCCGGGCTGCCGCACATCATGATGCGGTCGGTCTCGATATCGAGCGGGCCCTGGCCGATGTCGTTGAAGATCTGCTCGGAGCTGATGAGGTCGGTGATGCGGCCCCGATTCTTGAACGGCTCACGGGTCACGGTCGGATAATAGACGAGCTTGTCCGCGAGCAGCTCGCCGAACAGCTCATCCTCGCGCAAGGTCGCGACGAGCTTCTCGCCATAGGCGAGCTCGGAAACCTGGCGGCAGCCATGCACCAGCACGATCGACTCGAACTGGTCATAGACCTCGGGATCCTTGATCAGGCTCGCAAAGGGCGCGAGGCCCGTGCCGGTCGAGAGCAGCATCAGCCGCTTGCCGGGAAGCAGGTTGTCGGTAATCAGCGTGCCGGTCGCCTTGCGGCCGACCAGAATGGTGTCGCCTTCCTTGATCTTCTGGAGGCGCGAGGTGAGCGGGCCGTCCTGAACCTTGATCGAGAAGAACTCGAGCTCTTCCTCGTGATTGGCGCTCGCCATGCTGTAGGCGCGCAGCAGCGGACGGCCGTCGACCTCGAGGCCGATCATCGCGAACTGGCCGTTCTGGAAGCGGAAGCCGGTATCGCGGGTGGCGCGGAAGCTGAACAGCGTGTCGGTCCAGTGGTGGACGGAAAGAACCTTCTCTCGGTAAAACGCGCTCATGATTTTCGATATTCCGAATAACTGCGGTTTTAGGGCAAAAGCGCTGCCCGGCCCCTGACGCGGGGCGGGCACCATCTGCCATGGCGGAGGATTTCGCGTGTGTGATCTACGCCATTGAGACCAATAATCAACCTCGTTTCGGATGCAATTGATGCCGATCAAACCGGCATTTGCGGCAGAACTGGTCACATCATTGATGAATCTGCTGCCGGGCGCATGAGGCGGGCAATTTCTTTTCCCTGCGGGGCGCGATGGCAGCACTTAATTTCCGTCGCGCTCGCGAGAATTTCATTAAGAATAGCTCTGATTTTCATCCCTATTGGCGCCGATTCCCGCATTTTTGCGGCTTTTGGCGACAGGAACGACGAAAGACCATGGCAGGCGGCGAGCGAATCTTCGTCCAGGCGATCAGGCGCTATTGCGCGGAGCACGACATCGCAGTCGATGTCCGCCCCGGCGGCTGGCTGATCGCGATGCGCCGGGACGAAAGGCGACACTTCGCCTTCGGCTACGACATCGGCCTCAACAGCGCCATCGCCCACCGCCTCGCCAACGATAAATCGGCTACTGCCGAGGCGCTGGAGATGGCCGGCGTGCCGTGCGTTCCCCATCACCTCTTCCTCAATCCGAAGCTGGGCAGGAACGTGGTCGGCGCGGCCTGGCGTGAGGCGATGCTGGACCTGCTCGCGCAGAATCCGCAAGGCGTGGTGGTCAAGCCGAACGAGGGAACATCGGGGCGCTCGGTGTTCAAGGTGACGACGGAAGCCGAACTCGACCACGCCGCCGGCGAAGTCTTTTCGATGAGCGCGGGGCTCGTGATCTCCCCCTATGTCGCGATCGAGGACGAGGTCCGCGTGGTGCTGCTCAATGATGTGCCGCGCGTCGTCTACAGCAAGCAGCGTGGCTCGGATTGGCGGCACAATCTCGACGCCGGCGCCAGGGCGGTGCTGCTGGAGGACGGCGGGCCTCGCGCAGCCTGCGTGAAGCTCGCGATCGCGGCCGCGCGCGCCATCGGCATCGCCTTTGCGTCGATCGACATCGTGCGCGTCGAGGGTGCGTGGCACGTGCTCGAGATCAATTCGGGCGTGATGATGGAGGCGCTGGGCAAGCTGCATCCGGAATTGGTGCAGGCAACCTATCACGCGGCGCTGGACCGGGTGTTTGGGTGAGAGCGGCAAAGAATAGCAGCCGCGACACAGGTGCCCACCCCCCTCGGGGGCCCAGGGCCATCGCATGTGAGTTGTGGGGCACCGACTGTTTCTACAGCGTCATGGCCGGGCTTGTCCCGGCCATCCACGCGTTTCCACGCGGCACAAGAACGTGGATGCCCGGGACAAGCCCGGGCATGGCGCCCCCTGCAAAATGTGCACATGCGATAGCCCTGCCCTCCAGGGGAGGGTAAGAGAGACCGTGCTAATTATTCGCGCCGGCGGTATCGTCCATCGCCTTGAAGGCTTCCTCCAGTTGCAGCGAGATCGGCACGTTCAGGCGCTCGCCTGTGGGCAGCCGCGCGGTGAACCATTTGTTGTAGAGCGGAACAAGGTCGCGGTTGGAGCCGAGCTTGCGAAAGGCGCGCTCGACCACGGCGGAGAGCTGCGGCTCGCCCTTCCTGAACATGATGCCGTAGGGATCGTAGGACAAATAGTCGCCGGTGACGCGGAACTTGTCCTGCGCCTTGTGGCGCGCGATCAGGCCGAACAGCAGGATGTCGTCGGTCGCGAACGCATCGGCCTTGCCGTCGGCGAGCATCTGGTAGGATTGCTCGTGGTCGGCGCCGACGGCGATGTTCAGCCCCAATCCGAACTTCTTGTCAGCGGCCTGGATCGCCTGCTCGTTGGTGGTGCCTTTCGTCACCACGATGGTCTTGCCCTTCAGATCGGTTAGCGCCTGCACGCCCGAGGCCTTCGGCACCATCAGCTTGGTACCGGCGACGAACATCAGCGGCGAGAACGCGACGCGCCTGCCGCGCTCGGCATTGGCCGTGGTCGAGCCGCATTCGAGATCGATCTTGTTCTGAACCACCGCATCGATGCGGTCGTCCGAAGTGACCTTGACGTAGTCGATCTTGAGGTTGGGATCGTCGACCTCGACGCCGATCTCCTCAACGATGGCCTCGCAGAGCTCCAGGCTGTAGCCGATCGGGCGGCCCGACTGGTCGAGGAAGGAGAACGGCGGCGAGCTCTCGCGATAGCCGAGCCGCACGGTGTGCGCCGTCTTGACGGCCGACAGCGTCGGGCTGAGCCCTTCGCTGGCGGTCTGCGCGAGTGCCGATGCCGCGAACAAGGAGGTCGCGAGCAACGATGCGGCGAACAAGAGGACGCCCGTAGTCAGCGGCCTCGCCAATATCCGGCCCATGTCCCGCTCCTATCCATGGCCGGCCATCGCGGGCACCTCGCCCGGGACCATGTCGTCGGGCACGACATCGCCGGGGCCAAGCTCGTGCTCGGGGCCCAGCTCGCCCTCCCACTTGGCCACGACCGAGGTGGCGAGCGTATTGCCGATCACGTTGGTGGCGCTGCGACCCATGTCGAGGAAGGTGTCGATGCCCATGATCATCAAGAGGCCCGCCTCGGGGATGTTGAACTGCGCCAGCGTCGAGGCGATCACGACGAGGGAGGCGCGCGGCACGCCGGCGACGCCCTTCGAGGTGATCATCAGCGTCGCCAGCATCGCGAGCTGGGTGCCGAGCGGCATGTCGATGTGATAGCTCTGCGCGATGAAGACGCTGGCGAAGGTGCAGTACATCATCGTGCCGTCGAGATTGAAGGAATAGCCGAGCGGCAGCACGAAGCTCGAGATCCGCGACGAGGCGCCGAAGCGATTGAGTCCCTCCAGCGTCTTCGGATAGGCCGCCTCCGAGCTCGCGGTCGAGAACGCGATCATCAGGGGCTCGCGGATCAGCTTCAGCAGATGGCCGTAGCGCGGCCCGATCACGACGAAGCCGACGACGACCAGGATGGCCCACAGGATCATCAGCGAGAGATAGAAGCCGCCCATGAAGACGACGAGCTTCCACAGCACCAGGAGGCCGTTCTTGGCCACCGTCGCGGTGATCGCGGCCCACACTGCGAGCGGCGCGAAGAGCATCACATAGCTCGTCACCTTCAGCATGATGTGGCCGATGTCGTCGATCAACGCCAGGATCGGCTTGGAGCGCTCGGGCATTGCGCCCATCGCCACCGAGAAGAACACGGCGAAGATCACGATCTGGAGAATCTCGTTCTGCGCCATCGCGTCCGCGATCGAAGTCGGGATCAGATGGGTCAGGAATTTTTCGATCGAGAAGGCCGAGACCGGCAGGCCGGTCGATTGGCTCGCCGCGGGCAGCGTGCCGGGGAAATTCGCGCCGGGCTGCAGCAGATTGACCATGATCAGGCCGAGCAGCAGCGAGACGAAGGAGGCGCTGACGAACCAGCCCATGGTCTTGGCGAAGATGCGGCCGAGCTTGGAGCCCGAGCCCATATGGGCGATGCCGCCGACCAGGGTCGCGAACACCAAGGGCGCGATGATCATCTTGATCAGGCGCAGGAACATCATGGCGATCAGATTGATGGAGGACGCCCAGTCGGCGCGCGTGTCGGGCAGGAAATTGTAGATCGCCGAGCCCATGACGATGCCGAGCACCATCGCCGCCAGAATGTATTGCGTGAACCTGTTGGACATCGCTTACCCCCACATACACCGGCGCTTCATGATGTCGCAGATACGGCGACGACGCAACACGCTTTGCGTGTGGTCGATTTTTCAGGATGTTCCCGTTGTGAAATGGAACGCAGCGATCTAGCCTTCATGCAACGCACGACACATGCGGTCTGCACGTTTTGTTTGCGGCGGCTGCATCAATAATCGTCAACACAATCAAAGAGGGAAACGCCATGAGCGGCAACATCAATCGCCAGATTCTTTTGGTGGAGAAGCCCAGCGGCAAGCTCGGCCCCGAACATTTCAAGATGGGGGAGAGCGCAATGCCGGAGCCGAAGGACGGCGAGGCGTTGCTGCGCGTGCGCTACATCTCGCTCGATGCCGCCAACCGCGCCTGGATGCACGGCGCGACCTACCGTTCCGCGGTCGAAGCCAACAGCGTGATGGCCGGTGGCGCCATCGCCGAGGTCGTCAGCTCGAAGGCACCGGAGCTTGCGCCCGGCGACATCGTGTTCGGCGACACCGGCTGGCAGGAATTTGCCGCGGTGCCGGCCAAGCATCTCACCAAGATGCCCAAGCTCGAGCCGATGACGCACCTGCTCAGCGTGTTCGGCATCGCCGGCCTCACCGCCTATTTCGGCCTGCTGGAGATCGGCAAGCCCAGGGAGGGCGAGACGGTCGTGGTCTCTGCGGCTGCGGGCTCGGTCGGCTCGATCGTCGGACAGATCGCGAAGATCAAGGGATGTCGCGTCATCGGCATCGCCGGCGGCGCTGACAAGTGCAGGTGGCTGACCTCCGAGCTCGGCTTCGATGCCGCGGTGGACTACAAGGACGGCGCGGTGTTCAAGGCGCTGCGCGCAGCGGCGCCGAAAGGCATCGACGTCTATTTCGACAATGTCGGCGGCGACATCCTCGAAGCCTGCCTGCCGCAGATGAACAATTACGGCCGCATCGCCTGCTGCGGCGCGATCTCGCAGTATGACGGCGCTCCTGCCGCGCACGGCCCGCGCGGCGTGCCCGGGCTGATCGTGGTGAAGCGGCTCGTCATGCAGGGCTTCATCGTGATGGACTACATGAAGGAAAGCCAGCGTGCGCTCGCCGACCTCCAGACCTGGGTCAAGTCCGGCAAGCTGAGGGTGCAGGAGGACATTGTCGACGGCTTCGAGAACACACCGAAGGCGCTGATCGGGCTGCTCGCGGGCGAGAACCGCGGCAAGCGCATGGTCAGGCTCTGAGACCCGGTCGGCGCTGGCATAATTGACTTGCGAGTGAGGTCAAAGCGGCGAATGATGCTGCCTTGCGAGGCGTCACTCGCGACAATTGCGATTGCATCACATTTCAAGAATCGTCGGCTTACCCGACGGGCAGGAAATCATTCAGATGTTCAACACGTTGAAGCATGCATCGCGGCGCAAGGCGCTGCTGGCGGCGGCACTCTTTGCAACCGCGACATCGGCAGCCGCGCAAGCGCCGACCGAGGCCCAGAAGAGCGCCATCCGCTCCGCATGCCGCTCGGATTTCATGGCGCACTGCGCGAGCGTGACGCCCGGCGGCACGGAAGCGTATCAATGCCTGGCGAAAAACATGTCCAGCCTGTCATCGGGATGCCAGACCGCGGTTCGCGCCGTCGAACCCGCTGCGGCTCCGAAGACCGAAGCCGCGCCCGCTGCGCCGAAGGCCGAGGCTGCGCCCAAGGAAGCCGCACCCAAGGTGGATTCGGCGCCGCCTGCTGCGTCCAAGGCTGAGCCCGCGCCCGCAGCGCAGCCCGCCGCTGCACCGACGCCGAAGGCCGCTGCCGCCAAGCAGCCGAGCAGCGCGCAGGTCGCGGCCGTCAAGAGCGCGTGCCGCGCCGACTATCCCAAGGTCTGCGCCAGCGTGACGCCGGGCGGCGCGGCGGCGCTCGAATGCCTGGAGAAGAACAAGGCCAAGGTCTCGCCGGCCTGCGAGAAGGCCGTGAGCGCCGCAGCCGGCGGCGGCGCAACGGCAGCACCGGCGGCAGCTGCAGCGCCGGCAGCGGCCGCGCCTGCCGTCATCGTCTTGCGCCCCCTGCTGCCGCGAGAGGAGCTGTTCATCGTGAGGTCGGCCTGCGGCGCCGACATCCGCACGCTCTGCGCCGGTGTCGCGCCCGGCGGCGGCCGCATCATACAATGCATTTCCAACAGGGCCGCCTCGCTGTCGCCCGCGTGCAAGGACGTGCTCGCCCCGTTCGCGGCACGATGAGGCGGCGCGTCGCGGCAATGATGGTCGGCGTGCGAAAATGAACCGCCGCACGCCTGCAACGACAAGCCTTTTGCAAGTAGCATTTCGATAACGACAAGATCGGGAGGACGACATGCGTTCGTTGCTGCTCGTTGGTTCTGCTCTCTTCGCCTTCGCCGCAACCATGACGTTCGAGGCCACCGATGCCAATGCGGTGGTATGCGCCCGCGGCGTCTATCGCGCCGGCTGCGCCGGTCCGAACGCGGCCGTGGTCGTCCGCAAGCCCGTGCCCGCGGTCCGTTGCACCAGGGTGCTGGTGAACGGGGTCTATGTGAAGCGCTGCGTCTGACACCCCCGGTGGCCAATTCGCCCCGGTTTGGCTATGGTTCGGACCTGAGGTTTCGGACACCGGCGAAAGGGGTGTTCGAAGGCGTGCTTTGGCTTGCCGGCCTTGCCGATAATTCCGCTGGCGCCGGGCGCCGGAGCACATTAGTCTACCCCTAGATAGTAAGTATACTGTCAATTAGGGAGGCAGACGTTGCGGATCGCCGTGATTGGCGGGGGGCCCGGTGGGCTCTACTTCGCCTATCTTTGGAAGAAGCGTCATCCCGAGGATCAGGTCGACCTGTTCGAACAGAACCCGGCCGACGCGACCTGGGGCTTTGGCGTCGTGTTCTCCGACCAGGCGCTGGAATTCCTGCGGGCCGACGACCCCGAGACGGTCGATGCGATCGCCCCGCATATGGAGAGCTGGGAGAACATCACGCTGAACCTGCATGGCGACAGCGTCGCCATCGACGGGGTCGGCTTCTCCTCGATCGGGCGCCTCGAGCTGCTCAGGTTCCTGCAGCAGCGTGCGCTCGATGTCGGCGCCACGCCGCGCTTCGACACGCAGATCCAGGCAATCGACCAGCTCAACGGCCACGATCTGATCGTCGCCGCCGACGGGCTGAACTCGCTGGTGCGCCGCGCCTTCGAAGGCGACTTCGGCACCTCACTGTCCTACTCCTCCAACAAGTTCGTCTGGTACGGCACCTCGAAGCGCTTCGACACGCTGTCGCAGACCTTCGTGAAGACCGACCGCGGCGCCTTCAACGCCCATCACTACCGCTATTCACCGGGCATGAGCACGTTCCTGGTCGAATGCGATCACGCAACCTGGCAGGCCTACGGCTTCGCCTACAAGGACGTCGAGCAGTCCAAGGGTGTCTGCGAGGAGGTCTTCGCCGACACGCTTGGCGGCCACTGCCTCGTCTCGAACAAATCGGTCTGGCGCAACTTCCCCTGGGTCTGGAACGAGCACTGGTCGTTCAAGAACATGGTGCTGCTCGGCGACGCGCTGCATTCCGCACATTTCTCGATCGGCTCGGGCACGCGGCTCGCGATCGAGGACGCGATCGCGCTGGTCAAGGCGCTGGAGTCGGATGCGCATCTTGCGACCGCGCTGCATCGCTATCAGGCCGCGCGCAAGCCCATCGTGCAGAAGCTCGTCGATGCCGCGCGCACGAGCGCGTTCTGGTACGAGCACTTCGCCGAGCACATGAAGCTTCCCCTGATGGACTTCGCCTACAGCTATATCACCCGCTCCGGCCGCATCGACGATTCGCGGCTGCGCGCGATGTCGCCGGCCTTCATGGCGCGCTACGAGGCGGCCAAGAACGGCGGCGGAGATGCCGCATGAGCAACGAAATCCGCGACCAGGTGCCCGCCGACGGCCCGGGCGCACGCGAAATCGGCTTTGCCGTTCCTGAAACTTACAATGCCAGCCGCGTGCTGTTCGACAATCTCGGCAAGGGCCGCGGCGACAAGATCGCACTCATGGGCCCGGCGGGCACGCGGACCTATGCCGAGCTCTGCGGCGAAGCCTGCCGCTGGGGCAACGGATTCGCCTCGCTCGGCCTCGAGCGCGGCGATCGCGTGCTCCTGTTCCTCGACGACACGCCGGCCTACCCGGCCGCCTTCTTCGGCGCGGTGCGGGCCGGCTTCGTGCCGCTCCTGATCAACACGTTGACGCCGCCGGACCTCCTGCAATTCTATCTCGCCGATTCCGGCGCGGCCGTCGCGGTCGCGGATGCCGAGTTCGCGGCGCGCTTCAACGCGGAGGCGTGCAAGGATACGACGCTCCATACGCTGATCGTCGTCAATGGGACAGCGGGCGAGCATGCCGCGCCTGCGGCGCTCGCGGCGGCAGACTGGCTCGCGCAATTCCCGGCTGATCTCGCCGAAGCCGACACGCGTCGCAACGAGATGGCGTTCTGGATGTACTCCTCCGGCTCGACCGGACGGCCCAAGGGCATCGTGCATCTGCAGCACGACATGGCCTACAGCGATGCCGCCTTTGCGCGGAACGTGCTGAAGCTGACGCCTGACGACATCTGCTTCTCGGTGCCGAAGATCTTCTTTGCCTACGGCTTCGGCAACTCCGTCACCTTCCCGTTCTCTGCCGGCGCCGCGACGCTGCTGCTGCCGGGCCAGCCGAAGCCTGCGTCGATCTTCGCCGCGATCGAGCGATACAAGCCGACGCTCTTCTTCGGGCTGCCGACGCTTTATACATCGCTGACAAAAGCCGAAGGCGCGGACAAGACGGACTTCTCGTCGCTGCGCATGGCGCTCTCCGCCGCCGAGGTGCTATCGGCGGAGGTCTTCAACGGCTGGAAGACGCTCACGGGGCTCGAAATCGTCGAAGGCCTCGGCTCGACCGAGGTGCTGCACATCTATCTCTCCAACAGGCCCGAGCAGAAAAAGCTCGGCGCCGCCGGCCTGCGCGTGCCCGGCTACGAGGTCGCGCTGCGCGACAAGGACGGAAACGACGTCGGTGACGGCGAGGAAGGCATCCTGTGGGTGCGCGGCGATTCCAACACGCCGCTGTACTGGAACCGGCCGGACAAGTCCGCGGAAACGATTCGCGACGGCGGCTGGATCTACACCGGCGACCGCTTCATCCGCGATGCCGACGGCTTCCACTTCTTCCGCGGCCGCGCCGACGATCTCATCAAGATCTCAGGCCAGTGGGTCTATCCGCTCGAAGTCGAGCTGTGTCTGGCCGACCACCCCGACATCCGCGAATGCGCGGTGTTCGCCGCCGAATTGCCGGACCGGCGCATGACGCTGAAGGCAGTCGTGGTGATGAACAACCGCGCCGCCGACCGGGGCGAAGCGACGCGTAGGCTGCAGGACTACGTCAAGGGCAAGCTCTTGCCGTACAAATATCCGCGCGAGGTGATCTTCATCGACGAGCTGCCGAAGACGGGCACGGGCAAGATCGACCGGCAGGCGTTGCTGCGGATGTGAGGCGATAGCCTCACCAATTTCTCAGTGTCATCGCCCGCGAAGGCAGGCGATCCAGTATTCCAGAGGCGGCTGTGATGAGCCGAGAAGCCGCAGCGTACTGGATCCCCGCTTTCGCGGGGAATGACAGCGGAGATGGAGGTGGCAGCACGGCCACATCAACAGCCGCGAATCATCCCCTCACCCAGCCTTCCCCAGATGCTCCAGTGCATCCTCCGCCCGCAGCGGCACGCGCGAGGCCTCGTTGTTGAGATCGACGAGCTGCACCAACAGCCCCATCAGCGTCTTGCGGTCGGCGGGCTTCAGCGGTTCAAGCATCCGCGCCTGGGCGCGTTCGACGGCGGGGATGATGTCGCGCAGGATCGCGGCGCCTGATTTTGTCAGGTGGAGCAGCTTGATCCGCCTGTCTTCCGGGGCCGGCTTGCGCTCGATATAGCCCTT
Source organism: Bradyrhizobium sp. CCBAU 51765 (assembly GCF_015291725.1). GTDB lineage: Bacteria > Pseudomonadota > Alphaproteobacteria > Rhizobiales > Xanthobacteraceae > Bradyrhizobium > Bradyrhizobium liaoningense. The sequence goes on along the minus strand of NZ_CP030038.1, from coordinate 796,675 downwards.
GGCCTGGAGCCGCTCGATCACGCTGCCGAGCGTGGAGCGGTCGAAGGCGATCACCGCCGACAGCCGCGTTGCGTCGATGCCGGGATGGGTATGGATCGCGACCAGCGCGGCATATTGCACCGGGGTGAGATCGAACGCCTTGCACTCCTCCATGAAGATCGAGACCGCGATCTGCTGCATGCGCCGGAACAGATAGCCCGGCGCGGCATAGACCGCGTCCATGGTGATCGGAGCGGCAGGCTTACTCGGCATCGGGCTGCTTCTCCGGTGCGGCATCGGCGAAGGCGGGCAGCGCCTTGGCGGCGGCCTCGGCCTCGAGCAGGCGCGGATAGGCGGAGACATCGACGCCGAAGCGGCGGGCATTGGTAAGCTGCGGCACGAGGCACAGATCGGCCAGTGTCGGCGCATCGCCGAAGCAGAACGGCCCCTTCTCATCTCGGATCAGGGTCTCGCAGGCCGACAGGCCCTCGCGATTGACCCACGCCGCCCAGTCCTGCACCTTCTCCTCGGGCAGGGCGAGCTCGCGCAGCCGCGCCAGCACCTTCAAATTCTGCACCGGATGGGTGTCGCAGGCGATCGCCAGCGCGAACGCCCTCACCTTGGCGCGGCGCAGCGGATCCTTTGGCAGCAGCGGCGGATTGGGGTGGGTCTCGTCAAGCCATTCGATGATCGCCACCGATTGCGTCAGCACGGTGCCGCCCTCGCTCTCCAGCGCGGGCACGAGGCCTTGCGGGTTGATGGCCAGATAAGCGGGCGCGCATTGTTCGCCCTTGCGAAGATGATGCGGCAGATGCTCGGCGCCGAGCCCCTTGAGGTTCAGCGCGATCCGCACCCGATAGGCGGCGCTGGAGCGGAAATAGCCGTGCAGCTTCATCGGGACCTCCTTCCCTTGTTTGTCATTCCGGGGCGATGCGTCAGCATCGAACCCGGAATCTCGAGGTTCCGGGTTCACGCTTCGCGTGCCCCGGAACGACAGCCTTACCACCATCCCTTACATTGACGCTACCTAGATCGTCAGTATACTGTCAATCAACAAACGATCGGGAGCAGCAACCATGGAAGTCGTGATCAAGACGCCGGAACGCGAGGCATTCTACAAGAAGATCGATGGCGAGAATCTCACCGCGCTGTGGACGGTGATGAGCGACCTGATCACGCCGGAGCCGAAGAGTGCCTGCCGGCCGCACCTCTGGAAGTTCGACGTCATCCGCGACTACATGACGGAGGCCGGCAAGCTCATCACCGCCAAGGAGGCCGAGCGGCGCGTGCTGGTGCTGGAGAACCCGGGGCTGCGCGGCCAGTCCAAGATCACGACCTCGCTCTACGCGGGGGTGCAGATGGTGGTGCCCGGCGACGTCGCGCCTGCGCACCGGCACAGCCAGTCGGCGCTGCGCTTCGTGCTCGAAGGCAAGGGTGCCCACACCGCCGTCGATGGCGAACGCACCGCGATGGAGCCCGGCGATTTCATCATCACGCCGTCCATGACCTGGCACGATCATTCCAACGAGACCGACCAGCCGATGTTCTGGCTCGACGGCCTCGATATCCCGTTGGTGCAGTTCTTCGACTGTTCCTTCGCGGAAGGATCGAAGGAAGACCAGCAGAAGATCACGAAACCTGCCGGCGACAGCTTTGCCCGCTACGGCCACAACCTCTTGCCCGTTGATGTGAAGCGGAGCTCGAAGACCTCGCCGATCTTCAGCTATCCCTATGCCTACACCCGCGAGGCACTGGAGAAGGCGAGGACCAGCCAGGAATGGGACGCCTGCCACGGCCTCAAGCTGAAGTTCAGCAACCCCGAGACCGGCGATTTCGCCATGCCGACCATCGGCACCTTCATTCAGCTGCTGCCCAGGGGATTCAAGACGGCGCGCTATCGCGCGACCGATGCGACGGTGTTCTGCCCGATCGAAGGCAAGGGCCGCAGCCGCATCGGCGATGCTGTTTTCGAATGGGCCCCGCGCGATCTGTTCGTGGTGCCGAGCTGGCACTGGGTGACGCACGAGGCGGACGAGGACGCCGTGCTGTTCAGCTTCTCGGACCGGCCCGTGCAGCAGAAGCTGGATCTGTTCAGGGAAGATCGCGGCAACGCGTGAGGCGCCGCTCTATCCTCCGTCATGGCCGGGCTTGTCCCGGCCATCCACGTGCCGCTACGCCCGAGGAAAGACGTGGATGCCCGGGTCAAGCCCGGGCATGACGACCTGATTTGTGGCGCTCGCCTGCGTCCTCATGATCTTTGCGTTCGCGGCTACCGCCAATGCAACAGCCGCGTCTCCAGCCAGCCGATCACCTTGCCCACTGCCAGCCCGAACACCGACAGGATCACCACGCCCGCGAGCAGCTGATCCGTCTGCATCAGATTGCCGGCTTGCAGCACAAAGGCGCCGATGCCGTATTGCGCACCGACCATCTCGGCGCTGACGACGAGCAGCAGCGCCACCGACGCCGTGATGCGGAAGCCGGCGAGGATCGCGGGCAGTGCGCCCGGCCAGATCACCTTGCGCACGATGGTGGCGAAGGGAACGTTGAAGCTCTGCGCCATGCGGATCAGGTTGCGCGGCACTGCATCAACGCCGCTATAGACCGAGATCGCGGTGGAGAAGAAGACGCCGAGCGCAATGGTTGCGATCTTCGGCTCTTCGCCGATGCCGAGCCAGAGGATCAACAGCGGCAACAGCGCGATCTTCGGAATCGGGAACAGCGCCGAGATGAAGGTGATGCCGACGCTGCGCGCCAGCCGCGACAGGCCGATGGCAAAGCCGACGGCGACACCGGCCGCGGTGCCGAGCAGCCAGCCGACGCCGATGCGCAGCAGCGAGGCCGAAACGTGCTGCCAGAGCGCGCCTGAGATAGCGAGCTGGTAGATCGCGTGCGCGATCGCCGAGGGCGCCGGCAGGAACAGCGGATTGACGAGGCCGGCGCTGCCGGCGACCTGCCAAAGGGCGATGACGAGCGCGAGCGCGATCCAGCCGCCGTGGCGGCTCGAGTCCGGCACGAAGCCCGCGCCACGGAAGCGGACGCGGCGCGTCGCAGTGTCCTTCGCAATCTCCGCCGGCGCGCGATCAAGCATGCTGGACCTCGCGCTCGGCATCGATCGCCTCGTTGCGGATCAGCGACCAGATCTGGTTCTGAAGCGCGAGCAGCTGTTCACGCGCAGCAATTTCGCCGCGGGCCGCGCGCGTCATCGGCACGGTCACGACCTCGCGGATGCGTCCCGGCCGCCGCGACAGCACGACGATGCGGTCGGCAAGCCGTGCGGCTTCTTCGAGATTGTGGGTGACATAGACCGCGCCCATGCCGCCATCGGCGAGCAGGCGGACAAAGTCTTCCATCAGGAGTTCGCGAGTCTGCGAATCCAGGGCCGAGAGCGGCTCGTCCATCAGCAGGATCGCGGGCTTCACCGCAAGCGCGCGCGAAATACCGACGCGCTGGCGCATGCCGCCGGAGAGCTGCTTTGGATAGGTGGTGCGGAAATCGGTCAGGCCGGTGCGGCGCAGGGCGTCCTCGACCAGCACACGGCGTTGCGCAGCGGTGAGCTGGGCATGCAGCAGCGGGAATTCGACATTCTCCTCCACCGTGGCCCAGGGCAGCAGCGCAAAATCCTGGAACACGAAGGTCAGCGGATTGAGACTGTCCGCCGGCGGCGCGCCGCGCAGCTCCGCCGCGCCGGAGGTCGGCTGCAGCAACCCGCCCAGGATCGACAGCAGCGTGCTCTTGCCGCACCCCGATGGCCCCACGATCGCCACCACCTCGCCGGCGCTGACGGTGAAGGAGACATCGTCGAGCACGGCGAGATCGCCGAAGCGATGGGAGATGTGATTGGCGATCAGGTCCATGAGACACCTTCACTTGCTCTGTCATTCCGGGGCGGCTCGAAGAGCCGAACCCGGAATCTCGAGATTCCGGGTCTGGTCCTTCGGACCATCCCGGAATGACAGCGATTATCAATCCGCTTTCACGAATTCCTTGGCGATGATCGCTTCCGCATCAAAACCCTTGTCGGCAAAGCCCTGCTCCTGGAGCCATTTGATCTGGTTGTCGACATTCTTGACGTCGAGCTTGCCGTCGGGATCGACATAGGCGCAATTGCCGACCACCTGCTCGACTGGCAAATTGGTGTACTTGGCGATGATCTCCAGCAGCGGTTTTGTCCGTTCGTTGATCGGGACAACGCCATCCTTCATCGAAGCCAGAATGACGTCGTGATATTCGCGGTCGGCTTTCGCGAGCACGCCGAGGAATTTCGTCACCAGCGCCTTGTTGGCCAGCGTCTTCGGCGCGGCGAATACCGCCCCCAGCTGCCACGGCGTCTCGTCCCCGACCCAGCCCAGGAACTTCGCGCCGCCTTCGTCCATCAGCTTTCGCGCCGTGGAGATCGGCAGCAGCGCGGCATCGACGGTCTCGCCCTTGAGCGCAGCCGCCGCATTCGACAGCGATTGCAGCGGCACGATCTTCACGTCGGCGAGCTTGAAGCCGTATTTGTCGGCGAGCAGGCCGAGCGAATAGTGAAAGCTCGATCCGACCTGCGTCACCGCCACGCGCTTGCCGGCGAGGTCCTTCGGGGTCTTCAGCCCGGCGGCATAGGCGTTGTTGCTGGCGAAATAGCCGATCAGGGGATAGCCGGGCTTCTCACGGCTCATGCCGCCGATCACCTTCAGCACGCCCTTGCCGGCGAGATTGTAGAGGCCCGCGGTGAAGGCGGTGACGCCGAAATCGACATCGCCTGAGGTCGTCGCCACCGCGATCGGCTGCGCCGCATCGAAGAATTTGAGCTCGACCTCCAGGCCGGCGTCGCGGAAATAGCCCTTGTCCTGCGCGATGAAAACGGGCGCGGAGGAGGACAGGCGGAGCACGCCGATCCTGGCCTTCAGCACATCCTCGGCCCGCGCCGTGCCCATCGCCATGATCGCCACCAGGCCCGCTATCGCGAGCCGCGCCATCCCGATCATTCCAATTCCTCCGCCGTCGTTGTCTTGCAGTCCGCTACAGGCCTTCGGGGACAGCCTGGTCCCGCCCGATGAAGGCGCCCTGTCGCTTCAACGTTTCCTGCAATTTTTCAATGGGGATGTCACGCGGGATTCGGTTTCCGGAGAGCGCCAGCGCGGCGGCGGAACCGGCAGCCTCGCCCATCACGAAACAGGCACCGGAGACGCGCGCCGCCGACTGGCCTTCATGTGTCATCGAGGCACAACGGCCGGCGACCAGGAGATTGTCGACGCCTTGGGGCACCAGCATCCGGTAGGGCAGCTCGTTGTAGCCGCGCGATTCCGGAATTGGCGGAAATGTGAAGACGACGTCGCCGGGAACATGGGCCTCGATCGGCCAGCCATTGACGCCGATCGAATCCTCGAACGAGGCGCAGCCGAGCACGTCCTCGCCGCTGAGCTGATAGCCGCCCTCGATGCGGCGGGTCTCGCGGATGCCGAGCTGCGGCGGCAGGTCGACGATGTAGGATTTTTCAAAGCCCGGCACGGTGCTGCGCAGGAATTCGAACGCGGCGAGCGCCTGCTTGCGGCCCTCGATCTCGCCGCGGGTGAGATCGTCGGGCTCGATGCCGTTGATGGCATGGCCGTCCTCGCGCGCGACTTGCGTAAAGTTCACGCGCCATTCGATGCCGGATTTTTGCGGCCGCACGATGGCGCTCTTGCGCGGGAATGTATGGGTGCCGGCCGCGATGGCCTTCTCCATCAGCTGCGGGATGGTCCGCCAGGCCTCGCCCGCCTTCCCGGGATCGATGCCGTTGAGGCGGAGCATCATCGAGGGATAGAGCGGATGGCCCTGCTCGTCGCCGATCTCGAACGGCGCGCCGGCCCACACGGCGAGATCGCCATCGCCCGAGCAGTCGATGAAGATTTCTGATCGCACCGCCTGCCGGCCGGCCTTGGTCTCGACCAGCAGCGCGTCGATGCGGCGGACATCGCCCATCACGACGCCGGCACCGAGCGCATGGAAGAGGATATGCACCTTGTGACCGGCGAGCAGTTGATCGGCCGCGATTTTGTACGCGGCGGTGTCATAGGCCTGCGCGAAGACCTTGCCGAGGATCAGATGCGGCGTGTTCAGGCCGTTCAAGCGATCGATCCGTGCCAGCAGTTCCGACGCCATGCCCTGCACCAGCCGCCGATGCTCGCCATGGACATTGCCGTGCAGGCCGCAGAAGTTGGTCACGCCGGCTGCGGTGCCCATGCCGCCGAGAAAACCGTATCGCTCGATCAGCAGCGTCTTCCGCCCGGCCCGCGAAGCTGAGGCCGCCGCCAATATGCCAGCCGGACCGCCGCCGAGGACGACGACTTCGTATTCGCCATAGAGCGGCACTTGTCGTGCCGGTTCTTCGATCATGCCGGTCGGCATCGCACCTCTATCCTCTTACCTCGTCGGAGCCTGCATTATCCCGGCTTGCACGGGGGTCACAAGTCGCCGGTTGCACGGAGCGATCAGACCTGAAACAACCCTCGCCATGAATCGCAAACCCGCAAAGCTCGCCCTGCCCGCCCTGATCTTTCTCGCGATCTCGGTCGCTCCAGTTGCAGCCCTGGAGCAGACTTGCCGCTTCATCCAGGCCAAGACGGACCGCGAAGCCTGCTACAAGCGCCAGGAGGAAGAGCTGGCGGTGAGGCGCAGGCCGGCCGCGCCCACCAGCGAGAGCAAGTCGTTCGAAACGATGCGCCAATTGCGGCAGGATGACGACGCGGTCTACCGCAGCATCAGCAACATCTGCCGCGGCTGCTGACGTTCAGCTGTTTGCGCCGCCCCAATTCGCCGCCCGCTTCTCCGCGAATGAGGCCAGCCCTTCCGCCGCCTCGGCGCTCTGACGCTTGAGCGAATGCAGCTGCACGAGCCGGGTGTAGGCGGCATCGTCCACCGCCATGCCGCCGAACGAGCTCTCAAGCGCGAGGCGCTTGGTCTCGGCCATCGCCTCGGGCCCGTTGGCGAGCAATTGCTCGACCACCTTGCTGCCTGCGGCCTCGAGTTCAGCCAGCGGTACCACCTCGTGGACGAGGCCGATGCGGCGAGCATCCTCGGCGCCGAAGCGCTCTCCGGTCAGCGCGTAACGGCGGACTTGCCGAACGCCGATGGCGTCACAGAGCTGCGGGATGATGATCGCCGCGGTCAGGCCCCAGCGCACCTCGGTGATCGAGAACAGGGCGTTGTCCGCGGCGATCACGACATCGCAGGCCGCGATCACGCCGGTACCGCCGCCAAAGCAGCCGCCCTGCACCAGCGCGACGGTCGGGATCGGCAGCGTGTTGAGCCGCTGCACCGCCTCGAAAGTGGCCCGCGACGCCGCTTCGTTGGCTTCAGCCGATTGCGGCCGCACGCCGTTGATCCATTTCAGATCGGCGCCAGCCTGAAAATGCTTGCCGTTGCCCCTGAGCACGACGACGCGCAGGTTCGGCTTTCTGCCGAGATCGTCCATAGCCGCGAGCACGCCTGATATCAGCGCGCCGTCGTAGGCGTTGTTGACCTCCGGCCGGTTCAACGTGACGGTCGCAACCCCACGCTCATCGAGAGTCCACAGGACGGGGCTGGCGGTCATCGGCGATCCTCCGGTCGGTCTGTTTACTGCGCACTATGACCGAGACGGCGCGTCCTGATCCATATCTTTCCGGCGTGGGGCGGCCGCGTCCATCGCATGGCGGCTTGTGTCATGCTGGTGCCGGGGCGACACCATAGGTACGGGACATCATCATGCGCATCTGCATTTTCGGCGCGGGCGCCGTCGGCAGCCACATTGCGGTCCGGCTGGCGCGCGCCGGCCACGAGGTCAGCTGCGTGATGCGGGGGGCGCATCTGGAGGCAGCTCGCGAAGGCGGCCTCAAGCTGCGGGTCGGCGATTCCGAGGTGAGTGCCAAGGTGAACGCCTCGGGCGATCCGGCCCAGCTCGGCCCGCAGGACGTCGTGATCTCCACGCTGAAGGCCACCGCCCTGACCGGACTGGTGTCCAGCATCAAGCCGCTGCTGCAGGACGATACCGCGATCGTGTTCGCGCAGAACGGCATTCCCTGGTGGTACGGCATCGGCCTGCCGCCGCGGCATCCGACGCCGCCCGATATCTCCTTCCTCGATCCCGGCGGACGCTTGCGCACCTGCATCCCGAAGGAGCGCATCGTCGGCGGCGTGATCTTCTCCTCCAACGAGGTGATCGCGCCCGGCGTGGTGCAGAACCTGACGCCGGACCGCAATCGCGTCTTGATCGGCGAATGCGACGATCGCCATTGCGAGCGCATCACGACGCTTCGCAATGTCCTCAACGATGCCCGGCTGGAATCGCCGCCGGTGGCCGAGATCCGCGAGGCGATCTGGTCAAAGCTGCTGACCAACATGTCGCTCTCGGTGCTGTGCCTGCTCACCGGCCAGACCGCGCGCGGTGTGCGCGACGACCCCGCCTTTGCCGAGGTGATTCCACGCATGCTGAGCGAGGCCAACGAGATCGCCCAGCATTTCATTCCCGAGGTCAAGCGCGTGACCCGCAGCGGCTCTGCCCCCAATCACAAGCCGTCGCTGCTCCAGGATTACGAGCTTGGCCGCGCCATGGAGATCGACGTGCTGGTGAAGGCGCCCCAGGCCTTCGCGCGCACCGCCGGCCTGTCGACGCCGACGCTCGACCTGATCGCCGCGCTGGCGATTCAGAAGGCGCGCGACAAGGGTCTTTATGCGGCGTGAAGGGATGAGCCGCTGGGACGGCATATGAGCCGTCTTTGCACATGAGCCGTGCCCTTTTGGGCACAATAGTCTCCACATCGTCATGGCCGGGCTTGTCCCGGCCATCCACGTTTTGCCGGCGGCACGAAGAACGTGGATGCCCGGGACAAGCCCGGGCATGACGATCTCGCTTGCAGGTTAGAATGCAATCACCCTTCCCCATAAGGGGCTGGAACGAAGCGTGCCTTGCTGTTCGTCGAACTCTACGCGACTCCGTCGATCCAGGCCGCGAGCGTATCCAGCACTTCCGCAAGCGCCTCCTCGTTGCTGCGGCCGGACTTTTTTAGGACCGCGAAGGAGTGATCGCCGCCTTCGACTTCATGCAGCGTCGCCCTCGCGCCGAGCGTTTTGATCACGGGCCTGAGATGGCCGAGATCAGCAAGCCCGTCGCGCGTGCCTTGCAGGAACAGCATGGGGATTGCGATGCCGGCGAGGTGCTCGGCGCGCTCGCTCGACGGCTTCTTGTCGGCATGGAGGGGAAAGCCGAGAAAGGCGAGCCCTTTGACACCGGGCAGCGGTGCCTTCGACTGCGTCTGCGAGGTCATGCGGCCGCCGAACGACTTGCCGCCGGCAATGAGCTTCAATCCGGGACAGAGCCGCGCCGCCTCCTCCACCGCCGCGCGGATGGCGGCGTGTGCGACGGCCGGCTGGTCTGGACGCCCCTGCTTCTTCTCCATGTACGGAAAATTGAAGCGGAACGTCGCGATGCCACGCTCCGCGAGACCTGCCGCGACCTTCTCCATGAAGGAGTGCCGCATATCGGCGCCCGCGCCGTGCGCCAGCACGTAGCAGGCGCGCGCACGGCCCGGCTGCGTCAGGATCGCCGAGACCGTCCCGATGCGCTCGATGTCGAGCTTGAGCTCTCGCCTCTGGACCAAGATTGGATGTTCCCGATGAGTCCTGCAAGAGATACTCGCGCGACCGCGGTCTGGAAACATCAATCTTCACGCGTCCTCGGCGCGCATGCCGTAACGCGCGGCAGCCGTCAGCTGACCCGCCGTTCCCTCCCTTCCCAGAACGGCCGGCGCAGCTCGCGCTTCAGCACCTTGCCCGCGCCCGACAGCGGCAATGGCGTCTCCGTGATCTCGATGCTGCGGGGACATTTGTAGCCCGCAATCAACGTCTTCGTGAACTCGATCAGCTCGCCGGCCGAAACCTCCACGCCGCTGCGTCTGACCACGACGGCATGGACCTGCTCTCCCCATTGCTCATTGGGAATTCCGATGACGGCGCATTGCAGCACCGACGGATGCTGCGCCAGCGCGTTCTCGACCTCGACCGAGTACACATTCTCGCCGCCCGAGATGATCATGTCCTTGACGCGGTCGACGACATAGATGAACCCGTCCTCGTCCATGTAGCCGCCGTCGCCCGTGTGCATCCAGCCGTCGACGACGGCGCGCGCGGTCTCCTCCGGCCGCTCCCAATAGCCCATCATCACGGTGTCGCCGCGCACCACGATCTCGCCGACGGCCCCTGCCGGCACCGGCCGGTCGTTCTCGTCGACGATCCGGACCTCGCAGCCGAGCGTGGCACGGCCGGCACCGCGATGACGTCCCTTTCGGCGCCCCTCCCCGACATGCTCGCCGGCATGCAGGAGCGTCGCGATCGGCGACAATTCGGTCATGCCATAGGCCTGGGTGAAGCGCACATGCGGCAATGCGCGCGCGGCACGGTCGAGCACCGCCTCGCTGATCGGCGAGGCCCCGTAGATGATGTGCTTGAGCGACGACAGGTCGTAGTTTCCGATCGCGGGGTGATCGACGAACATCTGGATCATCGTGGGCACCAGCAGCACGTCGGTGACGCGCTCGTTCTGCATCGCGGCCATCACGCCTTCGGGCGTGAAGCCCTGAACGATTACGTTCGAGCCGCCGGAGAGCAGCAGCGAATACATCGCCGCCCCGTTGGCAAGGTGAAACATCGGCGCCGCATGCAGATAGGTCGTGCTCGCCGGAAACAGTCCTTCGCCGAGAGCATTGAGCGCGTTGGCCATCAGGTTCCGGTGGCTGAGCATCACGCCCTTGGACCGCCCGGTGGTGCCGCCGGTGCAGAAGATGCCGGCGAGATCCTCGCCCTTGCGCATGGCATCGGCGACCGGAGCGTTGCCCGCGACCAGATCCTCATAGCCCTCCATCCCGGCCGGCACCTCGCCGTCGTCGGCGTAGACCAGCTTCAACCCCGGAATGGCGCCGGCGAGCTGCGCGCCGACCTGCGCAAAGGCCTTGTCGACCAGCAGCACGGAGGCACGGCAGTCGCGCAGCGCATCCTCGTTTTCGAGGGCGCTCCAGCGGATGTTGAGCGGCACGATCACGCCGCCCGCCCAACCCGTCGCCAGATAAAGCTCGAGATAGCGGTCCGAGTTGAAGGACAGCACCGCAACACGATCGCCGTCGCGGACGCCGCGCGTGCGCAGACCGCCGGCCAGCCTGGCAACGCGTTCGCCGAGCTCGCCCCAACTGCGGCGCCGCTGGCCATAGACGGTGGCCAGCCCGTTCGGGTTGATCTGCAGCGCGCGCCGCAGCCCATGTGTGATGTTCATCGCGTTCCTCCTCCTGTGCGCTTCTTCCCAGTCGTGGCGCGCCCTGAGTTGCGCCGTTGCGGCGCTCTCGGCGTCTTCTTTGTCATCTGCTGTCGGCCCTCGGTCGCGAGGCCCTCCGTCAGCCGAACCGTGAACTCGTCGGCAATCTCGGTCGGCGAGAACTCGCCGTCGCGTTGGTACCAGTGGCCGATCCAGTTGAGCGCACCCGCGATCGCGAACGCTGCAAGCTTGGGATCGCAGGACCTGATCGAACCGTCGTCGATGCCCCCGGCGATGTACTTCCGGAACGTGGCGTCGATGCGCTTCTTGGCGGCGCGCGCGACGCCGGCGTTCCGCTCGGTCAGGTCGCGCAGGTCGAAACGCACCAGGCTTGCGCCGAAATCGGTCGCCATCAGCGCGGCATAGGCATGCACCAGCTTGCGCAGCTTGGCGAGGCCCGAACCGCCGCCGGCGTTGATCTCCGTGATGACGCTGTCGACGAGCTCGGCGCCCATCGACCAGCATTCGAACAGGATCTCGTCCTTGCCCCGGAAGTAATTATAGAGCGCGGGCTTGGTGATGTTCAGCCGTTCGGCAACCTCGTTCAGCGTCACGCGATGATAGCCCTGCTCCAGGAACAGCTGCACGGCGGCGCGCAGCACCGCCTCGCGCTTCTCGTCGCGGGCGCGGCGGCGGCTCTCGAACGGCAGCCAGGGCGACGGCGGCAGCGATGAGGGCGGAGCGGGCGGCGCTGAATCCATGCTCGGTCGGTTGACTCTCGTGGCCATCGGCCGATATGTTACCCGCGGGTAAGAAAAAGTCCAATGGGTAATTTATCTGGAGGAAGCCATGTCTGACGTGATCGTCGCAGGGGTTGGCATGATCCCCTTCGCCAAGCCGGGCGCCAGCGCGCCCTATCACGAGATGGGGACGGAAGCGGCCAAGCTCGCGCTCGCCGATGCCGGCCTCGGTTACGACAAGGTGCAGCAGGCCTATGCCGGCTACGTCTACGGCGATTCCACCTGCGGGCAGCGCGCGCTGTATCACGTCGGGATGACCGGTATCCCCATCGTCAACGTCAACAACAATTGCTCGACCGGCTCGACCGCGCTGTTCATGGCGCGGCAGATGATCGCGAGCGGCGCGCTGGACTGCGTGCTGGCGGTCGGCTTCGAGCAGATGAAGCCCGGCGCGCTCGGCAGCGTCTACACCGATCGCCCGAGCGCGTTCGAGGAGTTCGACGCGGCTGCGGACCAGCTAATCGACGCCCCCGGCATTCCGCTGGCGCTGCGCTATTTCGGCGGTGCCGGGCTCAGCCACATGAAGAAATACGGCACCCCGCTCGACGCCTTCGCGAAGGTGCGCGCCAAGGCGAGCCGTCACGCCAGGAACAATCCGCTCGCGCTCTTCCGCAAGGAAGTCACGGCCGACGACGTGATGAACGACCAGGTGATCTGGCCGGGCGTGATGACGCGCATGATGGCGTGCCCGCCGACCTGCGGCGGCGCGGCCGCTGTGCTGGTGTCCGAGCGCTTCGCGGACAAGCACGGCATCGGCAAGCAGGTCCGCATTGCGGCGCAGGCCATGACCACCGACACGCCCTCGACCTTCAAGGCCGGCGACATGATGCAGCTGGTCGGCTACGACATGGCCAAAGAGGCAGCAAGCCGGGTCTATGAAAGTGCCGGCGTCGGGCCCGGCGATCTCGACGTCGTCGAGCTGCACGACTGCTTTGCCCATAACGAGCTCATCACCTACGAGGCGCTGGGTCTCTGCGGCGAGGGTGAAGCCGGCAAGTTCATCAATGACGGCGACAACACCTATGGCGGCCGGATCGTGACCAACCCGTCCGGCGGATTGCTGTCGAAGGGACATCCGCTCGGCGCCACCGGGCTTGCGCAGTGCTACGAGCTGACGCGGCAGCTGCGCGGCACGGCCGGCTCAACGCAGGTCGAAGGTGCCAAGGTCGCACTCCAGCACAATCTCGGCCTCGGCGGCGCCTGCGTCGTCACGCTCTACAAGCGGCATTGATCCGCATGGTCGATCAGTCCGCCGTAGGGCGCAGCTTCACGCCCGTCACCGCGCGCGTGGAGCCCGGCCGCCTCCGCTACTTCCTCAACACGCTGGGTGAAGAGAATCCGACCTATCGCGACGCAGATGCGGCGCGCGCGGCCGGATTCACCGGCATGCCGGTGCCGCCGACCTATCTGTTCTGCCTGGAGATGATGGACGTCGACGACCCCTTCGAAATGTTCAGCGCGCTCGGCATCGATCTCGCCCGCGTGCTGCATGGCGAGCAGAGCTTCGTCTACCACGCGCCGGTTCTGGTCGGCGACACCCTGACGTTCCGGCCGCGCGTGGCCAGCGTGACGGACAAGAAGGGCGGCGCAATGACGCTGATCGGCATCCGGTGCGAGGTGACCAACCAGGACGGCGTGCATGTCGCCGACACCGCGCGCACCATCGTGGTCCGCAACGAGGTGGCGTCGTGATGGCATCCGCAGACATCAAGGCCGGCGACCGCATCGTCCACAAGGTCTTTCCGCCGATCACCCGCCACACCCTCGCGCTCTATTGCGGCGCATCGGGCGATCACAATCCGATCCATGTCGATATCGACTTCGCCAAGGCGGCCGGATTCCCTGACGTGTTCGCCCACGGCATGCTGGTGATGGCCTATCTCGGGCAGGCGCTCACGGATGCGGTGCCGCCGTCGCGGCTCCGCAGTTTTGCGACCCGGTTCGTCGCGATAACTCAACTCGGCGCCAGGCTGACCTGCGAAGGCACCGTGACGGAGCTCTTCGCCGAGAATGGCGAGCGCCGCGCACGGCTCGCGCTCACCGCCCGGGACGATCGCGGCGAGGTCAAGCTCGAAGGCAGCGCCATCGTCGCGCTGTAACAGCAAGAGGAATCATTCAAAATGGCAAAACTGCAGGGAAAGGTCGCGCTCGTCACCGGGTCGGGCCGCGGCATCGGGCGCGCGATCGCACTCAAGCTTGCGCGCGAGGGCGCCAGGGTGGTCGTCAATGACCTCGATGCCGAGCCCGGCAACGCCGTGGCTGCGGAGATCAAGGCGCTCGGCGGCGACGCCGCCGCCGTGAACGGCAGCGTCTCGGAGGCGGGTTTCGCCGACCGCTTCGTCGGCGCCGCACTGGACAAATTCGGCGGGCTCGACATCATCGTCAACAATGCCGGCTACACCTGGGACTCCACCATCCAGAAGATGACGGACGAGCAGTTTCAGGCCATGCTCGACGTCCACCTCGTCGCGCCGTTCCGGATCCTGCGCGCGGCCGCGGAGCCGATCCGCGTCTTTGCCAGGAAGGAGGCCGAGGAAGGGCGCGAGGTGTTCCGCAAGGTCGTGAACATTTCCTCGATCGCAGGCCTCTACGGCAACGCCGGACAGGCAAGCTATTCCTCGGCCAAGGCCTCGCTGATCGGGCTGACCCGGACCATGTGCAAGGAGTGGGGGCGCTACAAGGTCAACGTCAATTGCGTCGCCTTCGGTCTCATCAACACCCGTCTGACCCAGCCGATCGAGGCGCAGCAGAAGACCATCGACGTCGCCGGCCGCGACATCAAGGTGGGCGTGCAGCCGCACATGCTGGAGGCGATGTCGCGGATGATCCCGCTCGGCCGCGGCGGCACGCCGGAAGAGGCCGCCGACGCCGTCTATCTGTTCTGCAGCCCGGAATCCAATTATATCAGCGGCCAGGTGGTCGTCGCCGGCGGCGGCCTGATTGTCTGAGAGCGAGGCGCTGATGCAATACCGATCGTCGTGGATGACCGAAGAGCTGGACACGTTCCGCGACCAGTTCCGGAAATATCTCGCCAAGGACCTGGCGCCGCATGCCGAGAAATGGCGCGAGCAGAAGATGGTCGACCGCTTCGCCTGGCGCGGGCTCGGCGAGATGGGCGCGCTGCTGGCCAGCGTGCCGGAGGAGTATGGCGGCCTGGGCGCCACCTTCGCCTATGACGCAGCGGTGCTGGAAGACCTCGAAAGCACGGTGCCGGAGATGACGACCGGCGTCTCCGTGCACAGCGCCATCGTCGCGCATTACATCCTCAATTACGGCTCGGAGGAGCAGAAGAAGCGCTGGCTGCCCAAGATGGCCTCCGGCGAGATGGTCGGCGCCATCGCCATGACCGAGCCCGGCACCGGCTCGGACCTCCAGGCCGTCAAGACCACGGCGAAGAAGCAGGGCAATTCCTACGTCATCAACGGCCAGAAGACGTTCATCACCAACGGCCAGGCCGCCGACCTCGTCATCGTGGTCGCGCGCACCGGCGATGCCGGCGCCAAGGGCATTTCGCTGATCGTGGTCGAGACCGCGGGCGCGGACGGCTACAAGCGCGGGCGCAACCTCGACAAGATCGGCCTGCATGCGTCCGATACGTCAGAGCTGTTCTTCGACAATGTCACGGTGCCGCCGGAAAACCTGCTCGGCAAGGAGGAAGGCCAAGGCTTCGTGCAGCTGATGCAGCAATTGCCGCAGGAGCGGCTTGCGCTCGCGGTCGGCGCCGTCGCCTCGATGGAACGCGCGGTCAAGCTCACCACCGACTACACCAAAGAGCGGAAGGCGTTCGGCAAGCCGCTGATGGACTTCCAGAACACCGCCTTCACGCTGGCCGAGCGCAAGACGGAAGCGATGATCGCGCGCGTCTTCGTCGACTGGTGCATCGAGCGCCTGGTCGCAAAGGACCTGGACACCGTTACGGCCTCGATGGCGAAATACTGGTGCTCGGAGAAGCAGGTCGAGACCGCCGATGAATGCCTGCAGCTATTCGGCGGCTACGGCTACATGCAGGAATATCCGATCTCGCGCATCTTCATCGATTCCCGCATCCAGAAGATCTATGGCGGCACCAACGAGATCATGAAGCTGTTGATCGCCAGATCCTTGTAGATCAGGCCGCTGTAGATCATCGCGCGCGCCAGTCGCGCGGCCGGCAGCCGAAGCGTTGCTTGAAGCGCCGCGTGAAGTGGGAGAGGTCCGAAAAGCCCCAGTCGAACGCGATGGCGCCGATCGCACGGTCCGCCATCGCGGGATCCCCGAGATCCCTGGCCGCGCCGTCGAGCCGGTGGTCGATGACGTAGTCGGTGAAGCTGGAGCCTGATCGCGCCAGCAGCTTGTGGACGTAGCGTTCGCTGATGCCGACGGCCTCGGCGACATCGGCAACCGCAAGGCCGGGCTCGCGGAGCCGGCGGTGGATGGCGCGTTTCAGCGCCAGCGTGGTTGCATCGGCAAGACTCTCGGCCTCCGCAGCGCCTGCCCGGCTGCGCCGCGACAGGCTCACGGCGACCAACTCGATCAGGACGCGGAACAGCCGCACGCCCTCGTCTTCGGTCATGCGCAACGCCCCGTCGCTGAGCGTGCGCGCGGTCTCGACGATGAGATGGCCGATGAAAGGATCATCGGAGACGCGCGCTGCTCCGACGTCGAACGAGGCCGGCAGGCGCTCGCGCAAGGCTTCTGCCGGCACCCAGAACGAGGCAACGCGCAATTGTGGCCCGCGGTCGTGCAGAAGCGCGAACTGCCGATCGCTGTCGAAGATGCCGACCTGTCCCGACGAAAGGCTGATCTCGCGATCATCCTGCTGGATGCGACAGCGGCCCCCCAGCTTCAGGTTGAGGTAGAAGCAACTGCGGTCCGATGCCGCGATGTCGGCCGCGGAGCGCCGCACCAAATGTTCGGGAAAGCTGACGCGGTTGATCGCAGCATCGCCGAGGCGGACGTGCTCGACGCTGGCCGGAAAGCCGGCTGCGGCCGCCGGCTCCGGCGTCAGGTTCATGAAGGCCTGGCAGATCGCCTCGCGATAATAGGCGAATTGCTCGGTCGGCCGCACGCCCGCAGTATTCCAGGCCGATCGACGTGACGGAATGGCGCGCTCGATCTGCTGCATCGGTTCACTCCGAGACCAATCCGGTTCACTCACAGCCAAGCGGCAAACCAGCCGCCGGTCCACACTTGACGCACGGCAGCGCCGCACCGATCGAGGCCGCGCGGCCTCGATCTAACCACACCCTCGGGAGGAGTCACAACATGTCGACCTACGTTCTCGTCCACGGCGCCTGGCACACCGGTGCCGAGTTCGAGCCCGTCGCCGCACCAATCCGCGCGGCCGGCCATCAGGTCCATACCCCCACCATCAAGGGCAACCGCCCGGGCGATGCCAAGACGACCGGGCTGAAGGAGGCGATCCAATCGATCGCCGACTATCTCGCCGAAAACAATCTCAAGGACGTCATCCTGCTCGGCCATTCCTATGGCGGCATGATCATCACCGGCGTCGCCGACCTCGCGCCCGAGCGCATCCGCCGGCTGGTCTACTGGAATGCGTTCGTGCCCAACGACGGCGAATGCCTCAACGACATGGTGCCGCCGCACTATATCGGGCTGTTCGACGCGATCGCGGCCGAGCGCGGCGACGGCTCGGTGGTCTTGCCCTTCCCGATCTGGCGCGAAGCCTTCATCAACGATGCCGATATCGAGCTGGCGCAGCGCGCCTTCGACGTCCTCAATCCGCATCCACTGGCGACCTTCACCGACAAGATCGCGCTCAAGAAAAATCCGGCGGAGATGCCGGTGGCCAAATCCTACATCAACTGCACCGAAGACACCGCGATGCCGCACAGCCATGGGTGGCATCCGCGCCTGTCGGAGAAGCTCGGCCTGTTCCGCCTGGTGCAGGTGCCGGGAAGCCACGAGCTGTGCTTCTCCGATCCCGCGCGGCTCGCCAAGGCGATCATGGAGGCGGGACGCGACTGACAGCCGCCACGCCGCTGATCTCGCGGTGCCGCACGCGGCTACCTCATCCGCTTGTCGGCGGCGACGAAGTCGATGAAGGTCCTCACCTTCGCGGACAGATATTTGCGGCTGGGATAGACCGCGAGCAATCGTCCCTCGAAGATGACTTTGTCGGGCAGGACGTGGACGAGACGTCCGCTGGCGATGTCCTCGGTGACCAGCCATTTCGGCAGGAAGGCGAAGCCCATGCCTTCCAGCGCCGCCATGTGCAGCAGCGTCTCGTTGCCGCTGCGCAGCACCGGGTTGAGCTTGACGGTCTCGACCGTGCCGTTCGTGTTGAGGGAGAAGCTCTCGCCCGGATAAAGCGCATAGTGCAACAGGGGCTGGCCGGAGAGATCGGCGAATGTCTTCGGTCGGCCCGCGCGTTTGAGAAAGGCCGGGGTGGCCACCAGGCGGAACGGGACGCTGGTGATCGGGCGCGCGATCAGCGCCTCGTCAGGTGCGCCCGTCGCGCGCAAGGCCAGATCAAAACCCTCCTCGACCAGATTGACGAGGCGCCCGCTGAGATCGACATCGAGCCGCACCTCCGGATATCGAGCCTGGTAGTCCGCGAGCACGCCCGCGAAGATCGCGTTCGCCATCCACACCGGCGCGGTCAGCCGCAGCGTGCCGCGCGGAACGACGGTCGCCTTGCTGACGGCGGCCTCGACCTCGTCGAGCGAATCCAGCATCTGCCGGGCCTGCTCGAAATAGAGCGTGCCGCTCTCGCTCAGACTGACGCGCCGGCTGGTCCGGTTGAGCAGCCGCGTGCCCAGCCGCTTCTCGAGCTGCATCACATGCTTGCTCGCCATGGCGGCGAGATGCGCAGGCGCTGCGCCGCGGCGGCAAAGCTCTTCAGCTCGGCAACCAGACAAAACACCCTCATGCTGACCAGGGTATCCATGAAATCATCAACATCCAGGAAATGAACCCATCCCGGAACACATAATGATCAAGAATGGAGAAATTATAAAATGGTGGCAACCCTTTGGAGAACGCCGTGTCCACAACCACCTTCGAGGCCACCACCCCGGGTCGGGCCCTTCGCATCGGCCTCTGGGCCGCCCAAATCGGCCTCGCCTTCGTCTTCATCGCGGCGGGGTACGTCAAGCTGACCACGCCGATTCCCCAGCTGGCCGCAATGATGCCGTGGGCGGGCCAGTATTCCGAGACGTTCGTCCGATCCATCGCGCTGGTCGACCTCGCCGGCGGCATCGGCATCCTGCTGCCGGCCCTGACGCGGATCCTGCCGCGGCTGACGGTGCTCGCCGCGCTCGGCTGCGCGGTGCTGCAGGTGATCGCGCTCCTCTTCCATCTCTCGCGCGGCGAGGCTGCGGTGACGCCGCTCAATGTCGTCCTGCTCGCGCTCGCCCTGTTCGTGCTGTGGGGACGCAACAGCAAGGCACCGATCGCGCCGCGGCAGTTCTGACCGGCAGGAGCGCCGTCGCCATGATCTCCGCCAACGGATGGTCCCGCAGGGGCCTGCTCGCCGGCACCGCGATCCTCACGGCCGGCGGCGGCGCCGCGGCCAAGGAGGATCGCCTCACTGACGGCGTCGTGATCCTGATCGACAGCAACGAGCCCTATGTCACGGGTCACGCGATCAGCTACTCGGCCAACCTGTCCAAGCATTTTTCCGACAGGGGCGCGCGGCTGCTGATCGAGGTCGTCGCCAACGGCAAGGGCATCGACGTCTTCCGCGCCGACAAGACGCAGCTGGTCGAGCCGCTCGCGACACTGCGGCAGTCGTTGCCCAATCTCACCTACAGCATGTGTGCCTCGTCAAAGGCGATCGCGGAAGCCAGGGAGCAGATCTCGATCCCGCTGATCTCAGGCGCGAGCCTCGTCCCGTTCGGCATCGGCCGCGTCGTCGATCTGCAACTGAAGGGCTGGGCCTATATCCATGCGTGACGAAGCGAGCGAAGGCGTTACGCTGTCGCGGCGATCGATCTTGATCGCCGCGGCAGCCTCTCTCGCTCTCCCGCATGCGAGCGGCGCGCAGGACAGCTGGCCGCCGGTGTTCGAGGCCGGCCGCAGCCAGTTCACACTGGTGCGGCCGCGCGCAGCGATGCCACAGCTCAGGCTTCAGGACCTGCACGGCAGGGATACCGTCGTGACGGCAAAGCCGGGCCGCGTCACCTTGGTGAACTTCTGGGCGACCTGGTGCGCGGCCTGCAAGCTCGATCTGCCGATGCTCGCAAGCCTTGCCGCCTCGCGGCCCGATCGGCTCGATATCGTCGCGATCTGCACGGACACCAAAGACCTGCGCAAGATCCGCGCATTTCTCGGCGGCCTCGCCGTGCAGAACCTCGCCTGCTATGTCGATGCCTATGGCGCAGCGGCCTGGGCATCCACCGAGATGTTTTCAATCGTCGGAATGCCCATCACCTATCTCGTCGGGACAGATGGACGCGTCGAGGGCTACATCGCCGGCGCGCCCGACTGGCTCTCACCGGCGGGCGCGCGGCTGCTGCAATTCTATCGCGAGCGGGATTAGCGCGGCGTCAGTTCGGATGCCACCAGCGGCCGTCGATCACGACACCCTCCGAGACGATCTTCCGATCGCCGATCAGGTGCTCGCCGACGACGTCCTCGTAGTCGAACTGGCCTTGCCTGACCGTAACAAGCGTGGCGTCGCCGACGCTGCCGGGCTTGAGGCTGCCGAGCTCGGGGCGGCGCAGCGCCATCGCCGCATTCACCGTCGAGGCCGCGATCACGTCGGACAGCTCCATGCCCATGCACAGGAACTTCGACATGGTCGTGACCTGGTCGTAGGCCGGGCCGTCGATGCAGAGCTGATGGATGTCGGAGGAGATAGTGTCGGGATAGAAGCCGTTGGCGAGCATCGCGCGCGCGGTCTTGAAGGCGAACGAGCCCTTGCCGTGGCCGATGTCGAACAGCACGCCGCGCTCGCGCGCGTCCAGCACTGCCTTCTTCACCGTGCCCTGCGCAGTCGCCGGCGTGTTGGGGAAGGGACGGAAAGCGTGGGTGAGAACGTCGCCAGGGCGCAGGCGGGCCAGCACCTCCTCGTAGCTCGGCGGCGGGTGGTCGATATGCGCCATCAGGGGCATGCCGACCTCGTTCGCGACCTCGAGCGCGATGTCGAGCGGCACGACCCCTGACGTACCGGAAGAATGCAAGCCGACGCGCACCTTGATGCCGACGATGAGGTCGCGGTTGGCATCGGCCACCCTGGCCGCCTCGATCGGATTCATCAGCCGCAGTTCCTCGCTCTCGCCGACCATGATCCGGTGCGAGAAGCCGAAGATGCCGGCATGCGAGACGTGCAGGTAAGCGAGGATGCGGACCTGGCTCGGCTCGATGACATGCTTGCGGAAGCCGGCGAAATTGCCGGGACCGGCGCTGCCGGTGTCCACCGCCGTGGTGACGCCGGAGAGGCGGCAGAATTCCTCGGCATCGATGCCGAGCGAGGTGCCGCCCCAATAGACATGGGTGTGCAGATCGATCAGCCCCGGCGTCACGATGAACTGTGAGACGTCGCGCACCTCGGTGCCCGGATCGGCCTTGAGCCCGCTGCCGACCGCCGCCACCTTGCCGCCGGCAAAGGCGACGTCGGTCACGGCATCGAGCTTCTGGGACGGGTCGATCACCCGCCCCCCGCGCAGGATCAAGTCGAAAGGCATCGTGGTCTCCGGATGTGGCTGTGAGGCGCCCGACTGGTCAGAGGAAGGGAGGGAATCCCCACGCTTCTAGCAATTTTTGCGCCGGAGTCCCTGGCAAAGTGAGACGAAGACCCATGACAAATCAGCAACCCCGGTAAGAGCCACGCCTCGGCCTTTGTCTCCTCCGGAGATGCTGTCCATGCACCTATTCAGAGCGAACCGTGGCAAGACGCATCAGCGCTTTGCGGACGCCGGCGCCATAGGCCGGATCGGCTTTCGTGCAGTTCGCGATGTGGCGGTCCTGGATGTGGATGGCTGCACCGCCGACGGCACGTGCCGTATTGTCGAACAGGACCTGCCGCTGCGCCGCGTTCATCTTGCGGAACAAGTCTCCGGGCTGCTGATAGTGGTCGTCGTCGACCCGATGATCCCAGTGGGCGGCTGCGCCGTCCATCTCCAGCGGTGGCTCGTTGAGATCGGGCTGATCGGTCCACTCGCCGTGACTGTTAGGGAAATAGGTCGGCGTTCTCCCCAGATTGCCGTCCGTCCGCATTGCGCCGTCGCGATGGTAGCTGTGATACGGACATTGTGGGGCATTGACCGGAATCAGGTGATGGTTGACGCCGAGGCGATAGCGCGCCGCGTCTCCATATGAGAACAGACGAGCCTGCAGCATCTTGTCGGGCGAGAAGCCGATGCCGGGAACGACATGGGCCGGCGAGAAGGACGCCTGCTCGACCTCGGCGAAGACGTTTTCGGGATTCCGGTTCAACTCGAAATAACCGACCTCGATCAGCGGAAAGTCCGGCTTGGGCCAGACCTTGGTCAGATCGAACGGGTTGAACGGAAACGCTTTGGCTTCTTCATCCGTCATGACCTGCACGAACATGGTCCAGCGCGGAAAATCGCCACGTTCTATGCTCCCGAACAGGTCGCGTTGATGAGACTCGCGGTCCTTGCCGACGAGCGCCTCGGCCTCGGCGTCCGTCAGGTTCTCGATACCCTGCTGCGTGCGGAAGTGAAACTTCACCCAGGTCCGCTCATTGGCAGCGTTGAGGAAACTGTAGGTATGGCTCCCGAACCCGTGCATGTGACGATAGCTCTTGGGAATGCCGCGCTCGCTCATGACGACGGTGACTTGATGCAGCGCCTCCGGCAGCAACGTCCAGAAATCCCAATTGTTGTCGGCGCTGCGCATCCCCGTCCGCGGATCGCGCTTGATTGCGTGATTGAGATCGGGGAAGCGCAGGGGATCGCGGAAGAAGAATACGGGAGTGTTGTTGCCCACCATGTCCCAGTTGCCTTCCTCAGTGTAGAATTTCAGCGCAAAGCCACGGATGTCGCGTTCGGCGTCGGCCGCACCGCGCTCGCCAGCGACGGTCGAGAACCGCGCGAACATCGGCGTCTGCTTGCCGACTTTCGAGAAGATCTTCGCCTTGGTGTAGCGGGTGATGTCATGGGTTACGGTGAAGGTGCCGAAGGCACCCGATCCCTTGGCATGCATCCGCCGCTCGGGGATCACTTCGCGGTCGAAATGAGCCAGCTTCTCGATCAGCCAGATGTCCTGGAGAAGAGCGGGGCCACGACGGCCCGCGGTCATGATGTTCAGGTTGTCGCTGACGGGAGCGCCGGTTGCGTGCGTGAGATGGGATGGCTTGTCGTTCATGTGATGATTCCCGATCGGTGATTTGGAGAAAGAGGCGGTAGGGCCGCGCGGCAGCGCCGAACGCCGGCTCAGCCGTGCCAATGCGAGCCGCGGATGACGCTGCAGAAATTGCCGCGATGGAAATGCGGCTCCTTGTCGGCGATGACGTCGGCCTTGACGTTGCCGAAGGTGGTATCCGGCCTGTGCTTGATGCCGTCGTAGAACGCCTGGATGATGTCCTCCTTGAAGTGCGGCGTTCGCGGAAACGCCTCCACCACCGCCTCGCGTTCCTCGTCGGAATAATCCTCGTAGGTGAGGCCGAGAACGTCCATCTCGACGCCGGCGGTCACCAGAGCGACGACGGGATGCATGTGCTGCGGCACGCCCGGCGTGGTGTGCAACGCGATCGCGGTCCAGACCGTGTAGGCGTCGGCTTCGGAGATGCCATGGCTGCGCAGGAAGTCACGAGCTGCGTGCGCGCCGTCCACTTCGAACCGTTCGTGCTTGCTGCCATGGCCCGGCATCAGGCCGATGTCGTGAAACATCGCTCCGGCATAGAGCAGCTCGCGGTCGAATTTCAGCCCGCGGCGAATGCCCGCGAGCGCGCCGAAGTGATAGACGCGGCTGGAATGGTTGAAGAGCAGATCCGTCTCGGTGTCACGGATGTAGTCGGTGATGGCGCGCGCAAGGGTGCTGTCGGGAATGGCGGCGGCTTTGGCAATCTGTGGCACGAGGCTCTCCTGAAAATTTCTGGTCGCCCGCAAGCTAAATCCGGGCTATTCTGTCTTCAATTTACGTAATACGTCTAAAACGGACAAATACCGACCGAGGCGGACATGAGCGGGAAGCCGAAACCCAGGACAGTTGTGATCGCGGCGTTGCCCGGCGTGCAGCTTCTCGACGTGGCGGGACCGCTCGACGTTTTCGCCGAGGCCAACGTGCAGGCCGGCCATCAGGCCTATGTGCTCTTGGTGGCTGGGGCGGAGCCCGGACCGATCCGCAGCTCTTCAGGCGTGCGACTGATGCCGGACCGGATCATCGATCATGGCTTCCAGGAGAGCATCGACACATTGCTGATCGCGGGATGCCCGCATGCCGGCGACGTGCCGGCTGACGGCGTCGTGACCGATTGGCTCCGCCGGCGGGCGACCAGGACCCGGCGCTTCGGATCGGTTTGCAGCGGCGCCTTCTTCCTTGCAGCGGCGGGCCTCCTCGACGGCAGACGAGTCACGACGCACTGGGCAGTCGCCGACCGACTTGCCGAAAAATACCCGTCAGTCACCTTGGACAGGGACGCGATCTACGTCACCGACGGCAAGCTCCGCACGGCTGCCGGCGTCACTGCGGGGCTCGATCTCGCGCTCGCTCTCGTCGAGGAGGATCTCGGGCGCGAGACGGCGATGAAGGTTGCGAGCCAGCTCGTCATGTTCTTCAAGCGCCCGGGCGGACAGATGCAGTTCAGCCGCAAGGGCGAGACCGTCCCCGCCGGCCGTGCCGCGCTGCAGGAACTGCAGCGCTGGGTCGCCGCCAATCCTGGACTGGACCACAGCGTCGCGAGCCTCGCGGCGCGCATGGACATCAGCCCGCGTCACTTTGCGCGGCTATTCCGTGCCGAAGTCGGAACCACCCCCGCGACCTGGGTCGAGGAGGCCCGCGTCAACGCCGCGAGACGCCTGCTGGAGCTTGGAAACGAAGCGCCCAAGCAAGTGGCCCTGCATTGCGGTTTTGCCGACGCGGACACATTGCGCCGCGCATTCGCCCGCCATGTCGGCGTGACGCCCGCCGAATATCGCAAGCGCTTTGCTCGGATCCCGGCCTGATACGCGACGAGGGGAAAGTGAGAATGGCGATCCCGGGATGACTCGAACATCCGACCTACGGTTTAGGAAGCCGTTTTGTCGTTCCAGAAATCAATAACTTACGGGTAGGATGTTGCATATCTGTTGCAAATAGGATCGGCCCATTGCTTCGGCAATGGCTCCGTTGAGAACACTATCTTTGCCCATCCACCCGCCGATGGACTGCCCCCTCGCGCTTCGGTCCTCCTGAAGGTTTGGCGCCGCGGTGCTCTACCGTTAACATACATCGCCGGCGGCATCGTTCCGAAACTGGGCACTACGTTCGCGGAATCCGCATTCCGCGCGCGCTTCGAGGCAAAAGGCCGGTTCCGGGGCTATCTGGCAGCAATACCCACCTATGTAATTACTCGACCCATTCCTGCTCTTCTCGGGGCGGCCAAGCTGCTGGAGCGCGCTGAGTGACACCTTTCGCATCGCCTCGCGTGTGCTCACCGGCTCGTTGCTTCCTCACAATTGGTGGGCGAGCAGATACGTGCGCTCGCCGCATCGCTGCGACCGGGGACCACCCCTGGAGAACGTCTGCACTGTCGACTGATTCTCATGCATGGCGGGCCCGGCAAAACTGTTCCGGCAGTTTTCTTTCGGGGTGGCATTCCGAGCCACGGCCGAGACACCCGGGTCGATCCACGAGGGCGGCGAACTCGGCTATGCGCTGGTCCACGCCTATGGCCCGGCACTCGACAATCCAGACCTCATCGTGGCTTGCGTCGTTGGCGACGGCGAAGCCGAGACTGGCCCATTGGCCGCTGCCTGGCATTCCAATAAATTCCTGAGTCCTTCCCATGACGGAGCGGTGCTACCGATCCCGCATCTCGATGGCTGCAAGATCGCCAATCCAACGGTGCTTGGTCGGATGAGCAACGAGGCGGCGATGCTGGCGATCAATTCGCGTACGTGCGGCCGCGTGATCCTACGGCTGTACGACGAGGCATCAATGCGTGCATCCGGCCTCGCTGCCTTGACGCCATCGAGCATTTTTTCGGGCTGCTTTGACCCATCGGCGCCCGCGAGATTCAACCGGACGCCGCGCCATCCGACTTGTGCAAGATGTCACACGACAGATTCTTGATCGCGACGGCCTGGCCTGCGGCGAGAAAAATTGCGCCTGCCCGTTCGCGAGCTTGCTCCGGCGTCGCGGAAACCGCGAATGAGACGACCGGAAAGCCAAAGGATGAGAGGAGGGTCACGGATCGACTCGACATGCATCGGAATCGCGCGTGTCGAGATATCCAAGGCGAAGCAGTCCAACAGGTCGGCAAGATCGACGTCGAGCTGATCGCCGGCCGAAACGATGCCCGAGAATCCGGCGGCTCGCTGCCGGTCCCGTCTATCATCGCCGCTACAATCGCGCCGAATTGCGAGATCAGCACGCGATCCCGCCCTCGCGGCGTCTTCAGCTTCGGCGGCAAGAACTTGCCGTGACCAAGACCCGCATCGATGATGATGCAATCGGCTGCTCCGGGCCTGCCCCGCCTCTTTGACAAGGCGAGGGGTTACGTTCGCGGGCGCGGTGACGACTGCGAAATCCGGCGCGAACGGCAGGCGCGCGACATCGGGTACGACCGAGCTTGCCGGCAATCTTGTCGTATCGGGGATTGACGATCCCGATCTCACTAGCAGACCCCACTTCCAGGAAATTGGCACCGCCGCACCCAAGGAGCTGGGGCGCTGGCTGGCGCCCACGACGGCCACCGAGCCGGTGCGAACAACCTGTTCAGATTGTATGTCGATATATTGCCTCACACCGCGTGTTCGATTCGTTGCGCCGCGGAATGGCGGCGCGCTGGCGCGCTATCAGACGCCGGCTATCAGACGCCGGCTATCAAAGCATGACGCGCAGATTATCGGTAACTGATTCGATTCCGGGCGTCGCCTCGGCGGCCACGCGAACGGCTGCCTTCTCCTCCTTGCTGAACACGAAACCCCAGAGGTCGGCGTGGTGATCCTTGACGATGACGTTGAACGGCCTGTTCGCCCACGGCTGATCCTTGATGCCGTCGACGATACGCTGACGCAGCACGCGATCGGTTTCCGCCGTTTCACGAGCGTCGGTGGCACTGGCCAGCGCCTGCAGCAGGTTGGCGCGGCTGACGATGCCGACCACCAAGTTGTTCTGGACGATCGGCACCCGCTTGATGCCGTGCTTCTCCATGAGGTTGGCGATTTCGCGCAACGGCGTTTCGGGTGTCGCCGTGATCACGTCGCGGGTCATCACGTCGCTTACGCGCCTGGCATGCGATTTAACAAACTCCTTCGCCAGCGTGTCGGTCGATGAGAATAGTTCGAGCCACCACGAGCGTCGCCGCTCGGTATCATTCTCGGCGCGGCGGATCAGATCGCCTTCCGAGACGATGCCGACAAGCCTCGCGGTGATGTCGATGACCGGGACCGCACTGACGCCGTTGCTGACCATTGCATTCGCGGCGACCTGAATCGGAATATCAGGACCAACCGAAATGACCCCGCGAACCATCACGTCTTGCGCTTGCATCTGAGCCTCCTCCTCCTCTTCGGACGAGAACACTCTAAGCCGCGGCCAAAGGAGATGGTTGAGCTATGTCAAGCGAGCCGACCGCCCTCCATACTTACCTCACGGAGCATCGCTCTGGAAGATGGCCAGGATGCGCGGCTACCAAGACCATTACCTTGGCGTGTGAATTGACCTCTCGCGGGTCGTGTTTGTGGCCACCGCCGACATGCTCGGCACAGTCCCCGGCCCCTGCTGGACCGGACACGCCATTCTCGGCTCTAGTGAGTGCCGACGTTTTGGCGGGGCGCTGTTACGATGTAGGTCGTCTCACGGCAGCAATGTTGCTATCGGCGGCAGGTGTTGCGCTCAGAGCAATCAAGTCCTTCTCGTCGAGTGTCTCCTTCTCAAGCAAACGGCATGCGGCGCGCTCGAGCAGTTCGCGTCGGTCAGTCAGCAGGTTGACAGCACGCTCAAAGGCGGCGTCCACAGTAGCGCGTACCTCGGCGTCGATGGCGTCGGCGGTAGCATCGCCGTAGTCCCGCTCTTGCGCGTAGCCTGCGTAAGGGGTTGGACTCAGGAAGGGGTGCTGATTTTTCTCAAGCGCCACATGGCCGAGCTTCTCTGACATGCCGTAGCGTGTCACCATGGCACGGGCGATATCGGTCACTTTGGCGAGGTCGTCAGCAGCTCCCGTGGATAAGTGCCCGAACACGATCTTCTCTGCGCCGCGGCCGCCGAGCAAGACCGCCATTTTATTTTCCAGTTCCTCGCGAGTCATCAGGAAGCGGTCTTCCGTTGGGCGCTGGATGGTGTAGCCCAGCGCGCCCACCCCGCGTGGGATGATGGAGACCTTGTGCACGGCGTCCATGCCCGGCAGGGCCATGGCAACGAGCGCATGTCCCATCTCATGATAGGCGACCACCTCACGCTCCCTGGGGTTGAGAAGTCGGTTGCGCTTTTCCAGCCCTGCCACGATGCGCTCGACCGCGTTGTTGAAGTCCGCCATCGTTACAGCATCTGCCTTCCGGCGTGTGGCGAGCAGCGTGGCCTCGTTGACGAGGTTGGCGAGGTCTGCACCGGTGAAGCCGGGTGTGATCGCGGACACCTTCTCCGCGTCGACGTCCGGCGCGAGCTTAGCCTTCTTCATATGCACATGAAGAATCGCGGTTCGGCCCTGCTTATCCGGCCGGTCGACCAACACTTGGCGGTCAAAGCGACCCGCGCGCAGCAGCGCCGGGTCGAGAATCTCGGGCCGATTGGTGGCAGCCAGCAGCACCACGCCGATGGTCGGATCGAAACCATCGAGCTCCGACAGGAGCTGATTGAGCGTCTGCTCCTTCTCGTCATGCCCGCCCATCAGCGGCCCGATGCCCCGGGCCCGGCCGAGCGCGTCCAGCTCGTCGATGAAGATGATGGCGGGCGCCTTTGCCCGCGCCTGATCGAACAGATCGCGCACGCGCGCCGCGCCCACACCAACAAACATCTCCACGAATTCCGACCCGGAGATCGAGAAGAACGGTACCTCCGCCTCGCCGGCGACCGCGCGCGCAATCAGCGTCTTCCCCGTGCCGGGCGGTCCGACGAGGAGCACGCCCTTGGGCATACGTCCACCAAGCCGACCATATTCCTCCGGGTTCTTCAGGAAATCGACAATTTCCTGAAGTTCTACCTTGGCCTCATCGACGCCGGCCACGTCGGCAAACGTCACTTTGACGTCGGTTTCGACATAGACCTTCGCCTTGCTTTTGCCGATCTGCATCAGGCCGCCGCCAACGCCGCCTGCCATGCGCCGCATCGCGAACATCCATACGCCAACGAAAAGTGCCATCGGCACGATCCACGACAATAGATCGCGCAGGAAGGTACTTTCGATCTGGCCCGTGACAACGACGTTGTTCTGGCGAAGCTGTTCGGCGAAGTTTGGGTCGACGCGGGTGGTGATAAAGCGGAGCTGCCCTCCCTCAAGCGGCTTCCTGAACGTTCCTTGGATGTAGCGATCTGACACTTGCACTTCGGCAATTTGTCCGGCTCGCAGTTGGCTCTCGAACTCGCTGTAAGAAATCTGAGCGACTTGCTGCGTTGTCGTGAACAAGTACTGGAATAACATCAGACCAGCGAACGCGAGAAGCCAATACCAAATGTTGAACTGCGTCTTGTCGTTCATCTTGCTGGTTCTCATCTCCACACAATCTCGCGTTACTCCTACGCGTCGAAGCGCGACTCAGACGCGGGCCTCCCACTCGAGGCGCACGACGATCTTCTCGATTTCCGGGATAACGGTAAGGATGACGTGACGACTACGATCCAAGAGACCGTGAACTCATATCCGTCAGCAAGGCCCGTCGTCCCGCGCTTACGTTTGGAAAACCTACCAAAGCCTATCGGCAATCACTCGACGAAAGGTTGATCTAGATTAAAGGCGCATCAAGCTGACAGCCCGTCGCAAGCCTCACCTCTCACAGGGCATGAGTTTGGCCGCCTTTATATATCGGTGGAGAAAGGTGGATCACACTTCGCCAGGATGGGTGCTCGATGATCCGGTAATGAGTTGTCAATTTAAAGCCGGTGCGGCTGGTGGAAATTTCCGAGCTTCATAAGCCTTAAATGCCCCAGGGAACCCAGTTGTAATGGGACGGATTGTCAGCGATTTCGTCGCCCCCGATTTGTGAGCCGTGTGCAGACGATTCCCTGAACCGGTCCGCCTTGACTCAGATCAAGATTGGCGGTGATCTATGATGATAATCAAACAGCATGAAAACTCTGCCTCCGATAGCGGCGCAGCAGCGGAGCCATCGAGCGCGGTACGCTTCAATCTACGCATCGGCTGCTTCACACGGCGGCAATAGCGCGCCTCAGCGCGCCAAATCGTCGCAAAGTCAGAATGAAGAAACGTTGATCGCGGATCGCGCGGCTGCGTACAGCGACCTTGATCGGCTTGTGCGATCGTCAATCATGCAAGCAACCCTTGGCCGCTCACCACTCTCGGTGCTGAATGCGTACTCGGACTGGCTCGGCCATCTCGCGGTGGCGCCGGGTCTTCGACAGCAACTGCTTGAATTTGCCATCCAACGATCGCTGCAGCTTTGGCAATACGCGACGGGGTGTGCGGTCCACGGAGGGACGGCACCAGTACCCTGCGTCGGGCCGCTACCGCAAGACAACCGCTTCTCGAATCCCGCGTGGTCGACGTGGCCCTTCAACGTTGTTCATCAGGCGTTCCTTATGCAGGAGGAGTGGTGGGGGCGGGCGACGACGGCGGTGCCCGGCGTGTCGCCGCACAATGCGCGCGAGGTGTCGTTTCTGGCGCGGCAGGTTCTCGATCAATTCGCGCCCAGCAACTTTGTTGCAACCAACCCGGTGGTGCTGCGCAAGACCCTCGAAAGCGGCGGCCGGAACCTATGGGACGGCGCGTGCAATTTTGTCGACGACCTGCAGCGGGCCATTTCCCGCCGCCCAGTGGCGGGTACGGAGGCCTACCGGGTCGGCGAGACCATCGCCTGCACGCCCGGTTCGGTGATCTTCCGCAACGAGCTGATCGAGTTGATCCAATACAGCCCCATGACCGACAAGGTGCACCCGGAGCCTGTTTTGATCGTACCGGCCTGGATCATGAAGTACTACATCCTGGACCTGTCGCCGGAGAATTCGCTGGTGCGGCATCTCCTAGAGGCCGGCCACACTGTGTTCATGATCTCGTGGCGCAACCCCAGGCCGGAGCACCGCGATCTCGGCATGGACGACTACCTGTCGCTCGGGATCGACGCGGCGTTGGCGGGTGTCAAGGCGGTGGTCCCCGATCACCCTGTCCATGCCGTCGGATATTGCCTGGGTGGCACTTTGCTTGCCATCGCCGCTGCCGCGCTCGCCCGGCGCGAGGAGCACGCGCTCAAGACGCTCACGCTTTTAGCGGCGCAGACGGATTTCGCCGATGCCGGCGAACTGACGCTCTTCGTCGACGAGAGCGAGGTCACTTTTCTGGAAGACCTGATGTGGCAGCGGGGCCTATTGGAGGCGAGGCAGATGGCCGGCGCCTTCCACCTTTTGCGCTCGAACGACCTTATCTGGTCACGCGTCGTGCGTGACTATCTCCTGGGCGGACGCATGGCAGCGTCCGATCTGATGACATGGAATGCTGACGGCACGCGCATGCCCTACCGCATGCATAGCGAATATCTACGACAATTGTTTCTCAACAACGACCTGGCGGCGGGCCGTTATGTCGTGGGTGGCATGCCGGTTGGGCTCTCCAATATTGACGTGCCGATGTTTGTCGTAGCAACAGCGTGGGACCACGTCGCGCCATGGAAGTCGGTGTACAAGATTCATCTGCAGGCCGACGTAGACCTCACGTTTGTGTTGACGACGGGTGGACATAACGTCGGGATCGTCAATCCACCGAAGAGTTCGACGCGTCAGTATCGAATGGGTACGCAGCCGCACACGGCAACTTACATTTCGCCTGACCACTGGTTGGAAACCCATGATTCTATCGCTGGCTCGTGGTGGGGCGCTTGGGTGGACTGGCTTAAAACGAACTCCTCGGCGCCCGGCGCGCCACCTACGATGGGAGCGACAGCAATCGGGCTAAGCCCGATTGAGGGGGCGCCTGGCAGCTACGTGTTTGACCGCTGAATGATTTCGCCAATTTGGGGTTGGGATACTACGAAGTAGCCTAGTGGAGGAGTACATCATGAAAACTGTGAATGTGACCGAGCAACTGAACGCAATGCAACGCATGTTTCTGCCGACTTCTGATATTTCAGACACGTTGCGTAAGAATACGGGCTCGTACTGGGAGGATCAGGACAAGGTTCTCGACGCCATGCAGACATTTGCCAACGGGTGGTTCGAGCGGCGCCACGCCGGAACACATGCTGCGCTCGAAGCGGCGCAACGGATGTGCAAAGCCGAAACACCGGTCGAACTGCTGCGTGAGCATCAGGGTTGGGTCAGCGGTGCTTTCCAGCGGTTGATGACCGACGGATTGGCCTGCCAACAACAATGCATGGCGGTCGTCGGCACTATTGCGCCACCATTGACGCCGCTGGGCAGCGAAAAACAGGCAGGCGTTTCGCCGTCCGAATCGAAGGCGACCGCCCGCACCGACGCCGCGTAACCGCACATCCGGGAGCGAGTCTGAAGCCGGCAAAGCAAATTCACCGGTCTAGCATCCCCTGGCACGATCTCTCAGATGATCGTCCGCGATCGCAGGAATATGACTGTGATTGGCGCTGGCACGATATTTCGCATCGAAGTTCGCCACAATCGCGCCAGCCACCTTCGCTGAAATCCGACGGCCTCGGTGGCACGGCCCCCCGCCAATGCCAGCCAGCGTAACGCGATGACCCACCAGCTCAGCGGCGACAGAATATTGGAGGCAAGAAAGTCGACTGCGCCGAGGATCGGCATTCCTGCAAGCCTTAATTTCCGAGAACAGGCCGAATCTGGGGAACTTGGGACGCCCAGAAAAGACGCGATGCCCCAATCAAGAACGTCGCCCGCGCGCGAGCCTCGACGCAATAGCTACCGAGGATAATGACATGTCCATCCGCAATCTGCATAGAATGTTCGCGCCTCGCTCGGTTGCCGTAATCGGACCATCGACCAAGCCTCAATCCGTCGGCGCGGCTCTCATGCGCAATCTGCTCCAAGCCGGCTTTGGAGGACCGATTCTTCCCGTGCATCCGATGGCCCCCGCAATTCAAGGTGTCTTGGCATATCGCGACGTTGCCAGCCTTCCGGTCACCCCCGATCTCGCCGTTATTGCCACACCGCCCGAAGCCATCCCGCAGTTGATCGCAGATCTCGGTGCCCGCGGCACCCGCGCGGTCGTGGTGATCACTGCTGGCCTTACCGACGACGGCAAGGAAGCGGGTGCCCTTGTTGGCAGACGTCAGCAGCTCCTCAACGCCGCTCGTCCTCATCTCTTGCGTATCGTCGGTCCAAATTGCCTTGGTATTGCGGTTCCGGGGATTGGCCTGAATGCCACCTTTGGATCCGCTGCACCTCTTCCCGGTAACATCGCCTTTCTGACCCAGTCCGGGGCCATGGCGACCACCGTCCTCGACTGGGCGCTCCCCCGAGGAATCGGGTTTTCGGCAATCGTATCGATGGGAGATATGTGCGACGTCGACTTCGGCGACTTGCTCGACTACTTCGCACGCGATGATATTACGACGGCAATCCTGATTTACGCAGAGGCGATTACACAGGCACGAAAGTTCATGTCGGCAGCACGCAGGGCCGCGCGTGCCAAGCCTGTAATTGTCGTCAAGGCCGGCCGCCTCAAGGAAGGCGCACGCGCAGCAGCTTCACATACCGGGGCGCTCGCTGGGGCAGACGCCGTCTATGAAGCTGCCTTTAGGCGAGCTGGAATGCTTCGCGTGCATGAAATCGACGAGCTCTTTGACGCAGCCGCGACTCTCTCTCGGATGTTGCTGCAACGCGGCAATCGCCTCGCGATCGTCACAAATGGAGGCGGCCTCGGAGTGTTGGCAACGGATCGACTGATCGAGGAAGGCGGAATATTGGCTACGCTTGCTCCTGAAACGATTGCGAAGCTCGACGCCGTGCTCCCTCCCACCTGGAGCAAAGGGAACCCGGTCGATATCATCGGCGATGCCGGCGCGCAGCGCTATTCTGACGCTGTTTCCGTTCTCATGACGGAGCCTAACATCGATGGCTTGTTGGTGACCAACTGCCCGACAGGGGTTTCAACACCCCTCGAAGCTGCAAACGGGCTAGTTAAGACCTTGTCAAACCGTTGTCCGGCAACGTCCAGGCTGAATATCTTTGCCTCGTGGATGGGGGACGCGACTGCGCGCGAGGGACGCGCACGTCTCGTCGCTGCGGGCATTCCGCATTATGATACGGTTGAACGCGCCGTGCGTGCCTTCATGCACCTTGTGCGTTACCAACAAAGCCAGGAACTGCTTCTCCAAACACCGTCGTCGAGCGTGCCTTTTGCTGCAGCGGATGTCAAAGCCGCCAAGGCAATTATTCGCCAGGTTCTCGCCGACGGCCGCGAATGGCTCGATCCCGCAGAGTTCGCAGCCTTCCTCCAGTGCTATGGTGTTCCGATCGCGCGCACCGAGGCGGTCACCGACGGTGCGGAGGCCGCGCGCTTGGCTAGAGAGATCAAAAGGCCGGTAGCCTTGAAGATTCGGTCCCGTGACATCGTCCACAAGTCGGATGTTGGCGGCGTCGTGCTCAACCTCGTGGGACCTATCGAGGTTGCGGCAGCGGCCGATCGAATGATTTCGAATATCTCCAAGGCACTTCCAAACGCCCGTCTGGAGGGCTTCGTCGTGCAGGAAATGGTTATGCGACCTGGCTCCTATGAACTGATTGCGGGTATTACGACGGACCCAACATTCGGTCCGGTCATCCTTTTCGGTCATGGCGGAACCGCGGTCGAGGTCGTACGTGACAAATCGCTGGAGCTTCCTCCGCTGGACACAGCGCTTGCGAAGAGACAGATCGAGCGAACGCGAATCGCTTCGCTTCTGGCGGGATATCGTGATCGTCCACCTGTGCATATCGAAGAGCTTGTCGAAGTGCTCATCAAGTTGGGGCAAATTGCGGCTGATCATTCCGAGATCACGGAACTAGACATCAATCCGCTGCTTTGCGATCAAGCCGGCGTAATTGCGCTCGACGGCCGGATGCGGGTGCATGCTGCAAGCACAACAGCGCAGTCGCGCATGGCGATTCGACCCTACCCGCAGAGCCTTGAAGCGACAGTCAGTACGAGCGATGGAGGCTGCTATTTCGTTCGCCCGATCCGGCCGGAGGACGAACCAGCACTGCGCCAGATGGCAACCGGTATGGGTACGAACGAACTCTGGCATGAATTCTTTTCGCCGTTGCGTGACGACACGCGACGATCGGCGGCACGCCTAAGTCAGATAGACTACGACCGCGAAATGACGCTCGTTGCCTGGCACGGAGACACCCTCATTGGCATCGCGCGCATGACAGCCGATCCTGATCTTGAAAAGGCGGAATGCGCTGTTCTGGTTCGGGACTGGTCGTACAGTTTAGCGCGCGAATTGATGCGATTGCTGCTCGAAGCAGCAGCAATTCAAGGCATTCGGCAAGTAGTCTCTGTTCTGCCAACCAACCACGCAGCACTCTCAACACTATTTAAGGACGTTGGGTTCTCGCTGGAAGCACACGAAGCTGATCCGTCACACTCCTTGGCAACGCGAGAAACTGAACAGCCACATCCCTGAGAAGGGACCGTCTACGCTGGCAGGAGGTCAAGATGAAAGCGGCTGATATCATTTCGCTCTGGGCAGCCACGATCTACTCCGATACCTCGATCGCGCAACCTGCCCAATTGATGCTTCCGTACTGTATCAGCGAACTGCCCGCCGTTGATGCCACGAAGAATCTCGTTGGCATCGTTGCGGAGGTTCACGGTTTGCGTCGCTCTGAGAGCTGCACCGCACATAACGCCAAGCCCGCAACGCTGAACGGTAAGGGACAAGCCGGGCAACGAGTATGGCGGTTCATGAAGCGCCTATAGACATCTCGCAATCTGCCTGCCGCCACGGCACCGGGAGAGCAAGCCAAGGAGGATGCGATGCCCAAACGACCTGACGAACTGGTCTGGTTTGAGGAATTAGGCCGTGCCGATGTCGCGCTCGTCGGCGGGAAGAATGCGTCACTCGGCGAGATGGTGCGCCATCTCGGCGAACGGGGTGTCTCTGTTCCGCCGGGTTTTGCAACCACGGCTCAGGCATTTTGGCGCTTCATCGATTCCAACCAACTGAGAGATATCATCGCAACCACGCTACAAGACTTGCAGGCGGGCCGGACCCCGTTGCCCGAAGCCGGACAGTCGATCCGCCGCGCCGTCCTTCGCGGCGAATGGCCAAAGGACACGGCCGCCGCCATCGGCGGCGCCTACCGGGAGCTTTGCCGGCGTGGCGGTAAAACGGACGCCGATGTAGCCGTGCGGTCTAGCGCGACGGCCGAGGACCTTCCAGATGCCAGCTTTGCCGGGCAGCAAGAGACGTTTCTCAACATTCGCGGCGAGGCGGCGTTGCTCGACGCCTGCCGGCGTTGCTTTGCGTCGCTTTTCACCGACCGCGCCATCAGCTACCGGCAGACCAAAGGCTTCGATCACCTTAAGGTCGCACTTTCGGTCGGCGTTCAGACCATGGTGCGCTCGGACCTCGGCAGCGCCGGGGTCATGTTCACGATCGATACCGAGACTGGCTTTGACAAGATCGTGGTAGTCGATGCCGCCTGGGGACTGGGGGAAACCGTCGTGCAAGGCACAGTTGATCCCGACGAATATCAGGTGTTCAAGCCGCTGCTATCGGAGCCGTCTCTGTCGCCGATCGTCGAGAAGCGGCTGGGTGGAAAGGCACAGAAGATGATCTATGCCCGGGAAGGCGATCGGCCCACCCGCACCGTGCCAACTTCCAAGGCGGAACGTGCCGTATTCGTCCTGACGGATCAGGATATCCTTACACTCGGCCGCTGGGGCTGTGTGATCGAGGACCACTACGGCTGCCCGATGGACATCGAATGGGCCAAGGACGGCGAGAGCGGCGAGCTGTTCATCGTTCAAGCACGGCCCGAGACAGTGCAATCCCGCAAGGACGCGGGCGAGTACAGATCCTATCGAATCAAATCGAAGGGGCGGACACTTGTCACCGGCCTGAGCATCGGCGAAGCGATCGTGACCGGGCCTGTCTGCCTTATTGAGAGCGCCCGCGACATCGGTCGCTTCGTCGACGGCGCCGTTCTGGTGACGCAGAATACCGACCCCGATTGGGTGCCGATCATGAAGCGGGCTGCGGCGATCGTCACCGATCGCGGCGGACGTACGTCGCACGCCGCTATCGTCAGTCGCGAGCTCGGCCTGCCGGCCATCGTCGGCACCGGCGACGCGACGAGCCTTTTGTCCGATGGACAGGAGGTTACGGCGTCCTGCGCCGAGGGCGACCAGGGCTTCGTCTACGAAGGGTTTGCCGAGTACGAGGTCGAGAAGCTGGATTTCAGAAACCTGCCCCCTACCCGCACCCAAATCATGCTCAATCTCGGAAATCCGGCAGCGGCATTCCGCTGGTGGCGAATTGCCGCGGACGGTGTTGGGCTTGCTCGCATGGAGTTTGTTGTCAGCAACCACATCAAGGTGCACCCGATGGCCTTGGTACATTTTGACACGCTCGAAGATCGGGATGCCAAACAAACCATTGCCGATCTCACCCAGGGCTACGTGGACAAGACGGAATATTTTGTCGACCACCTAGCGCGAGGACTCGCCCGAATCGCTGCCGCTCAGCATCCCAAGCCAGTCATCATCCGCATGAGCGACTTCAAGACCAATGAATATGCAAACCTGGTCGGCGGCGCCGCCTTCGAGCCCAAAGAGGAGAATCCGATGATCGGGTTCCGCGGGGCCTCGCGCTATTACTCGCCGCGCTATCGCGACGGTTTCAAATTGGAGTGCCGCGCGATCTGCCGCTTGCGCGAAGAGATGGGCTTCCGTAACGTTATCGTCATGATCCCATTCTGCCGCTCAATCAAGGAGGCAGACCGCGTCCTCGACGTCATGGCAGAAAACGGCCTGCGGCGCGGCACGAATGGTCTCGAAGTTTACGTTATGTGCGAGATTCCCTCGAACGTCATCCTGGCGAAGGCATTCGCCGAACGGTTCGACGGTTTCTCGATCGGCAGCAACGATTTGACCCAGCTCACGCTCGGCGTTGACCGCGATTCCGAGGAACTCGCGGAGCTCTTCGACGAGCAGGACGAGGCGGTGAAGTGGATGATCAGCAATGTAATCCACGAAGCGCACAAGGCTGGCGCCAAGATCAGCCTCTGCGGACAGGCGCCGAGCGACCATCCGGAGTTCGCCGAGTTCCTGGTGGCCTGCGGCATCGACTCCATTTCCGTCAGCCCTGACAGCTTCATCGAGGTCAAGCGTAAGGTCGCGGCGGCGGAAGCAGTCGGCAAGGACGCCGACGCGTCCCCCGCTGCACGTCGTTCATGAACGTTGTGTAGCAGGTGGGCATTGTGGACGACGAGCTCGAAGCCGCCTAGCGCGACGAGGCCGGGTGAGTTCCGGAGCCACCAGTACTGGTAAGGCCTAACGACGTCTAATTTTGTCACAGAAACTATCGCAAAATTATGCGCCGGATCACCAAGCGCTATAGCCGGCGCAAGGTCCCTCGATGGCTGGAGTTGTTGTGGGCACCCCGCTGGCAAGCATCACAGCGATGTATCGATCAACTCTGTCTGCGGATTCGCAAACCGTTGAGCCCGTAAGCGCCGCCGACCAACGAGACCCGGTCTTGCGGTAAATCAAAGCTAAGATTGTCCTGATGACCTCTATTTTGATTTGAATTGATGCGGCGATAGGAGAAGGAAAGGGCCGTCCACCATGGTGGTCCTGGAACTCCGTGCGCAGGTTTCGATACCTTGGCCCAGGCACTGAGGAGTAAAATCATGAACATGCCGAGTTGGATGAACGGGCCTCCCAAGCGGATTCTTCTGGCAACTGATCTGAGCCCCCGTTGCGATCGCGCGCTCGATCGTGTCGTATTGCTGGCCGACCAGTGGCAGGCGAAGCTGGTCATCGTGCACGTTCTTGAAGAGCCAGAACCGAACATGACAGATCCGACGGGGCGACTGCCTTCCTGGAGGCGCCCGTCCGACCCGCTCAGCGTTGCGCGGAAGCAACTGCACACCGACGTCGGTCCCGTCGCGGGGCACGCAACGGTCGTGATCGAAACCGGCGATCCGGTCGACGCCATCATTCGTACCGCTGAGAACGAAGACTGCGGCCTGATCGTGACAGGTCTGGCCCGGGACGAGATACTTGGCCGCTTTCTCCTGGGACGGACCGTGGACCGGCTGCTTCGCCGTTCGCAGGTGCCGCTGCTGGTCGTCAAAAACCGCGCACGAGCGCCGTATCGGCACGTCGTCGTCGCAACGGACTTTTCCAATCCATCGCGTCACGCACTTGAAGCCGCTGCCCACATGTTTCCGTACCAACGGCTCACTGTTTTTAATGCGTATGAGGCGCCATTGTCGGGCAGAATGATAGATTCTGCGCCCTATCAAAGACAATATCGCACGGCGGTCGAACAAGAATGCGATGCATTTCTGCAAACTATGAAAAAGCCCGACCAATGGCAGTCACCTAATGTCCTGATCGAGCATGGCGCACCATGGGAACTATTGCGTGAGTATGTCCAAGAAAAGGCGGTAGATCTCGTCGTTCTGGGTACGCAAGGGCGTAGTGCTGTCATGGAAGTATTGCTGGGAAGCGTCGCCAAAATGATCGTGGACGAAGTGCATTGCGACGCTTTAGTCATTCGGGCGCCACCCGCGGCGACAGAAATCTGAGGTCGCGACATCAGTCGCGAAGGCGTGCCGGCAAACTTCGACGGTCTCAGATATAGTTTCGCCATGCGCATTCATCTTTCCGAGGCGCACGATGCGATGATACATGCGGATGGGATGATTTACCGTCAGGGTGGGCTTGGCAAAGTGCCTGACCTGCGGCCGCAACATTATCGCGGGCCTTCTCCCGCGATATGCGGCACGCCGACAACCTTTTCGATCGGCACCACGAAAGCCAATCCTCGGCCCGGCTTGTTCAACTCGGCAACGCGAATAATTTCCTGAAGGATAACTTCGTTCTGGTTCTCATGCGTGAGCGTGAGCACGATTTCCTTTTCCGGCTCGATCGGGATGCCAAAGATCGAATCCTTCTCGTTGACGCCCACACCGCGCCCGAGGAGTACCGTGCCTCCAGTGGCGCCCGCCTTCATAGAAGCTTCCAGAACAGTATCGCCCCATCCTTTACGCACGATACTTACGATCAGGGAGGGATTCCGCATTTTCACGGCTCCTTTCGAAATTTCTTTGGGGCTTCCTTCCACCGGATAAGAAGTCCCAGCATCATGACAGAAATCAACGGCGCCAGCGCGATCAGCGCCACGAGGCCCAGGCCATGCAGGACAGGGTCCTGGTTTCCCAGTGCCGCCGACGCGCCCAAAGCAAGTGCCAGCAGGAAGGTATTGGCAAGCGGACCAGTGGCCACGCCGCCAGCATCGACGGCAACCGCCACGAAGCTCTTTTCGCTGAACCACATCATAATGATGACCAGCGCATAGCCCGGCACCAGCAGGTACAATATTGGAGTTTCGTAGCCAATCCTGAGCATCCCCAGCCCGACGAACACCGATACGCCAATGCAGACCGCATATAAAACCAGGGACCGGCGGATGGAGCCGTTGGAGGCTTCCTCGACCTGATCCGCAAGGATTCGCACCGCCGGTTCCCCCCAGGTCGTGACGAAGCCGAGAAGTAGGCCGGCCGGCAGCAGCAGCCATTTCTGGGACAGCGCGCCGAGAGCTGCGCCGATCGCCCGTCCGAACGGCATGAAGCCGATACCCACGCCCAGCAGAAACAAAAACAGCCCTGCGGCCGCCATCAACGTTCCGGTCAGGATTTCCCGGACATCCTTGCGAGGCAGGTTGAGCAGGAAAATCTGGAAGACCATGAAGATGATCGCCAGCGGCAGCAACGCCAGCACGACACTCCATCCGGTGGCTCCCAATTCCTCCAGAAAGGGCTTCTCAATCACCGCAGCACCATCCCCATGATCATAACGGCGATAATCGGTCCAACCGAGGCGAAGCCTAGGAGTCCGAATCCGTCGGACACCGCGCTGCGCCCGGACAGAACGGAGCTCAGGCCGACGGCCAACGCAATCACCACTGGCGCCGTCAGTACGCCGGTGGTGACGCTACCGGCATCATAGGCCAAGGGCACAAATTCCGCGGGGGTGACGAACGAGAGGAAAATCACCACGCCAAATGCGATTGTGAACAGGAGCCGCATCGATGCGCCATAGACGACGCGCGCCATTGCAAGAGCCACGAAGACGGCAACGCCGACGGCGATCACATAGAGAACCGCCTCTCCGTCGATGCCGCCTTGCGAGATGCGATCGACCTGGCTGGCGAGGACCAGCACGTCCGGCTCGGCGACGGTGACGGCAAAGCCCATGGCGAAGCCCACCGCAACGATCACCGCGACCGATCCTTTCTTGGGCAGTTCGGCTCCGATGAATCTCCCCATCGGCAGAATGCCGAGATCGACTCCCATGAACAGGAGCATCATCCCGACGATGACAAGCGCCGCTCCCGCAAGAAACTGAAGAAACAGTAACATGGGCGCCTGAACGAGTATCACCTGAAGCACGCAGATCATGCCGATGAGCGGCGCGACGGTCCTTAGCACCTCAAGTAGTCTTGCTTTCAGTTCCGAGGACATGGATCCGAACAGTCTCTCTCAGCCGCAGCGGGGTGGAAAGTCAGCCCCTTTGAAGGCAGCCAGCCTGACAGAGATAGAGATCAGGCCCCGACTAACGTACCAGTCAATGTGAAATGAGAAGCCCGCCTTCAGTGCCTTTATTGATCAAAATCAAAGACGCTCTCCAGTGCACGAATATGTTTCTTGTTGCCGCAATCCTCAAAGGAGTTTTGTCAGAGACGGCTTCCACGGTCATGAAAGCTTTGGACTGGCAATCCAAAAACGGTCCCGCCTACGGTTTCCGTTAGCCACCAAGATTTTACTGGGTTTTATAGGATGAGGAAGTGCTCATGGAAGGCTTGAGCCGATCTAGATCAAAGATTGCCACGCTTACTACTTCCCTCGATCGTGCACTTCAAGCACCTGAAGAGCACGCGGAGGCGACGCCGACGCCAAAAGGCGCAACGGCAGAAAGGCGGGTCCGTCCAAAGGCCGCTAGTGTGTCATGGTACGGCAGCCTTCTGATAATCGGCACGTTGCTTGTTGCCGCTGCTTGGGAGTTCTTCCGATTGATCATCGTGATCATCACCATGGACTAATAAGGTGAGCCCCGACTGATCGAGACGTCGCAATGATTGCCCGTCAGCATGACTGATAGAATTGCTCGGCCATGGTGCCTACCCAATCTTCGCCCATTCCTCATCTTCGGGCGACCTGAACGAAAGCCCGGACGTGGTGTCGACCAGGCAGAGGTGGTCGTGAACCAGCCTGACACCTGAGACGTTTTCAGCCGCCACGATCGTGGCCCGCCGGAAGCGCTCGTCCGTGATGATGCCGCTGAGATGCACAATTCCGTCACGAACCGTGACGCCGAATTGCACTGGTCGCCAGTCATTCTTCTCGACGGCGGCGATCACGCGGTCACGAATGTGATCATCATCTGCTGTCGGGTCCGGTACGTCCCGCGCCAGACTTGCAACAGCGCGGAGCAAGTCAGCGCGGGTCACAATGCCCGTTAGCGTGTGTCCACGCACCACAGGCAGACGCTTGACGTTGCGACGTTCCATCAAACGCACAAGCTCTGCAAGCGGCATGTCTTCGGTTGCGGTACAGAGATCATCTTGCGTCATAATCGCACCGACCTTCCGACCATGCTCGCGTACGAAGTCCTGGGCAACCTTTCCGGTAGCCCCCATCAGGAACTCGAGCCATCTGATGCGAGGACTTTGCGTACCAATCTCACTGCGTCGCACAAAGTCTCCTTCCGATACCACGCCGATTAGCCGCCCCGTCTCGTCAACCACCGGCAGGCCGCTGATATGCTGCTGCAACATGAGGTTTGCAGCGTCCAAAATGGGCGTATCGGCTGTCACCGTGGTCACCTTGCGACTCATAATCTGATGTGCACGCATTCAAACCTCCCGTTTGAGATGAACGTTATTCAAGACCGAAACCGCATGGTTGATGCAGCTCAATCACGAGCCAAATCGGGTCGGGCATTTTCGATTGATCTGCGTCAAATAGTCGACCGACCTTGAGAATAAGGAGGACTTTGGGGATTGTAACGGGCTGACTTGATGAAAACCCGTCAAATGAACAAGCTCAACGCGCGTTTTCATTTCTTGCTTTCGGCATCTGCCATTTCAAGCATAGATACGGCGATGCAGTTTTACGGAACCTAGAACCGATTGGGCAGGGAGACGTCGATGCCTTCTACTGGATTTCTCAACGACAGCCAGGAGAAGGTCCTCTCAATCCATCACCTATCATTGGCCGAACTGCTTGACCGCCTTGCGGTCGAGCCGGAGCGCGGTCTTTCGCAAGAGCAGGTCGAAGAGCGGCTTTCCCGCTATGGTTCCAATACCTTACCCATGGCCGCGCCTCGTCCCACGTGGTTGAAGTTCCTCGACCAATTCAAGAGCTTGCTCATCGTTGTATTGGCAGTTGCAGCCGCTCTTGCCGCAGTGGTGGGCAATTTGAAGGACGCTGCGGTCATCA
Source organism: Bradyrhizobium sp. CCBAU 51765 (assembly GCF_015291725.1). Classification (GTDB taxonomy): domain Bacteria; phylum Pseudomonadota; class Alphaproteobacteria; order Rhizobiales; family Xanthobacteraceae; genus Bradyrhizobium; species Bradyrhizobium liaoningense. Next base: position 752,782 of record NZ_CP030038.1, on the reverse strand, counting down.
TCGCGGTCGTTCTGTTCAATGCGGCACTGGGCTTCTATCAAGAGCATCGAGCCGAGCGGAGCCTGGCAGCATTGCGCGGCATGCTGCCCGTCAAGGCAAGGGTGCGCCGCAACGGGATGATCGCTGAGGTGTTGGCCGATAGTCTCGTCCCCGGCGATATCGTTCTGCTTGAGGCGGGAGACAGGATTCCGGCGGATGGCCGGCTAATTCAAGCCGCAAGCCTCGCCATCGATGAATCCTCCCTCACCGGCGAATCCCTGCCGGTACAGAAGGACGCCAGCGCGTCGGTGCTGCCCGAAGCTCCCCTCGCCGAACGTCAGAACATGGCTTTCATGAACACGTTGATGACGAGAGGACGCGGAGAGATCGTGGTGACACGGACAGCCGCGTCTACCGTCATGGGCAAAATCTCGAAAGAGTTGACGACTGCAAGTGACAACAAAAGCCCGCTGCAGGTCCAGCTCGACGTGCTTGGCAAACGGCTCGGCGGCATAGCGCTGGTACTGGTCGGACTTCTGGGCTTCCTCGAATATCTTCGCAGCGCCGACCTTGCGCACGCTCTCCTTGATGCCATTGCACTGGCGGTCGCCGCGGTGCCGGAAGGATTGCCGGCTGTCGTCACCGTCACGCTGGCGTTGGGAATGCACCGAATGGCCCAGCAACACGCCATCGTTAAACGGCTCGCCAGCGTCGAAACGCTCGGCTCAACGACCGTTATCTGCTCCGACAAGACCGGGACGCTGACGCTCAATCAGATGACCGTGCGCGCCTTTTGTTTTCGGGGTCGGCGCTTTGCGGTTTCGGGAGAAGGATATCGCAACGCGGGTGAGATTACCCCGGACGACGGCGTCATTGGCCGCGTCGACCTCCGGCCAATGCTTGTTCCGCTCGCTCTTTGCAATGACAGCCAGGTGAAGGAGGGGCGGGTCATCGGCGACCCTATGGAAGGGGCATTACTGGTGTTGAGCGTCAAGGGCGGCTTGGACCCCGAAGCGGTGGCTCGTCAATTCCCTCGAATAGCTGAGATCCCATTCGATGCTGCCCACAAATTCATGGCAACCTTTCACCGCGACGGGGAGATCATCCGCGTGCTGGTCAAGGGTGCGCCTGATGTGCTCCTTTCTCGATGCGATCGCCAGTTGACTCCCGAAGGGGAAACGGAATTTGACGCAGCCGATGGATCAGGCATCGAGCGCGAATACGCGGCGCTCGCGACACGCGGATTGCGCGGCCTGCTAATTGCCTCACGCAGTGTTCCTCTGTCGGAATTCGATCCGAACGGCGATCTGCATCGGCTTGTCTCGGGCCTGACCTTTGTCGGGCTGATCGGCCTCATGGACCCCCCTCGGCCGGAAGCCAAGGACGCCATAGCACGCTGCAGGTTTGCGGGCATCCGCGTTAAGATGATCACCGGCGATCACAGGGATACGGCGCTGGCAATCGCGAGGGAGCTTGGCCTCGAGGGAAACGCGATCACCGGAGTAGAGTTGGAGGCCATGGATGCCTTGGACCTTGCCCAGGACATAGAGGACATCGCCGTGTTCGCGCGCGTCGCCCCTGAGCACAAAGTCAAAATCGTTCGTGCGCTGCAAGCCAAGGGACACGTCGTCGCAATGACAGGCGACGGTGTCAACGACGCGCCCGCACTAAAGACTGCCGACATCGGTGTAGCCATGGGTATCAGCGGTACGGCGGTCAGCAAAGAAGCAGCCAGCATGGTGCTGACCGACGACAATTTTGCGACCATCGTGAGTGCCATTCGGCAAGGCCGCGCACTCTATGACAACATCATCAAATTTGTTCGCTTCCAGTTGTCCACGACAATCGGCGCCATCCTGACCGTGTTCTTTGCTCCGCTCGCCGGCATGCCGGAGCCCTTCACGCCGCTCCAGATCTTATGGGTTGCAATGATCATGGATGGACCGCCTGCGGTCTCGCTGGCTCTCGATGCGCCACGGCCCGGCCTGATGACCGAAGCGCCTCGTCCACGCGATGTGCCGCTACTGACGTTTCCCAGGTTCGTCAAAATTATGGCGTTTGGCCTGACCATGATGGCCGGCACACTCCTTGTGCTTCACTATGGCCTACAAACAGGAAATGAGCCGCGCGCCCTCACCCTCGCCTTCACAACGTTCGTGCTCTTCCAATTCTTCAATGCCTTTAATGCCCGCGTCGAGGAGGGCACCGCCTTCAACCGCCGCATTTTCGACAATCCGATGCTTTGGGTGAGTCTTTGCGGGGTCCTAGGCCTGCAAATAATCGTCGTGAATTGGGAGCCAGCGCAGAAGCTGTTTAATGTCACAAACCTCAGCCTTTTCGATTGGCTGTTGGCTGCATGTGTCGCCTCGTCTGTGTTGCTTCTTGAAGAAGCGCGCAAGCTTGGAGGCCGCCTTTTGCACGCCATTGGACTCGTCTGACTCGCAATTGACGCCTTCATCTTCACGGAGTTATTGCGATCTTCAGTACACCATCGCGCTGATTTGCGAATAGTTCGTAGGCGCGCTCGATGTCATCGAGCTTGAACCGGTGCGTTACAAGCGATTTCAGGTCGATGCGTCCCGAGGCGATGACCGCCATGAGGCGCCGCATTCGTTCCTTACCCCCAGGGCAGAGCGTTGTCACGATCGTGTGGTCGCCAAGCCCAGCCGCAAATGCGGCGAGGGGTAACCGCAAGTCGCTTGAATAAACGCCAAGACTTGAGAGCCTCCCGCCAGGACGTAAAACACGCAAGCATGCCTCGAAGGTCGATTGAATACCGAGCGCCTCGATTGCAACGTCAACGCCGCGACCATCGGTGATACGAAGGATTTCCTGGACGGGATCAACTTTTCTGAAATCGATGACATGATCGGCTCCTAGCCGACGCGCCATTTCCAGTCGCTCCGGAATGCTATCCACTCCAATGATTGTCGTGGCGCCGGAGAGTTTTGCGCCTGCAGTTGCGCAAAGGCCGATCGGACCCTGCGCAAAGACGGCAACTGCATCACCGATCCGGATGTGTCCACTCTCGGCCCCACCAAAGCCGGTCGACATGATGTCGGGACACATCAGGACCTGTTCGTCTGTTAGGTTGTCAGGCACTGGGGCGAGGTTTGCCATCGCGTCAGGCACAAGCACGTATTCGGCCTGACAACCATCGATCGTATTGCCGAATTTCCAACCTCCCATAGGTTTCCAGCCATGCGCCGTGCCGGCACCGTCCTGGGCATGGCACCCGTCAAGAGACGCGTGACTGTGACCACTCGGCGTGATCGCGCCTGCGATGACCCGCTGACCCTCTCGATATCCTTGTACCGCGGACCCAAGCTTCTCTATGACGCCAACGGGCTCATGACCGACCGTCAGCCCGCTGCGAACAGGATACTCACCCTTGAGAATATGAACATCAGTGCCGCAGATCGTTGTTGTGGTCACCCTCAGCAGGGCATCGAGCGGGCCGACATCCGGTATCGGTTTGTCGTCAAGAATAATTCGGCCAGGCTCGACAAAGATGGCTGCTTTCATCTTGGCCATGTTCCATCTCCATTCTTGAACATCGACAGACTTGATTAGCAGTGTGCTAAGCTCGATGTTTGACCTAGCTTTCAACGCAGAAAATGCTGAACTTGATCCATTCCCGGGTGACCGGAGGTACGGAGCGCCTACTCGGCCAAATCCCGACGGGAATGCCGGCGTAAGAGGCGCAGGGCATAAATTGTGGCGGCACCCGCAACAATCAACGAGGCTATGGGATCGATGAAGCGGCCGACGGTCGAGTAGTTCTCACCGAGCCAGTAGCCTGCACAGGCCAAGAAGGTGACCCAGATTAACGTTCCCGCCATGGTATATGCAAGAAAAAGGGCGAACGGCATGGATAACAATCCGGCGGGAACGGAGATCAGAGTTCGCACAGTCGGCACGAGCCTGCCCAGCAGAATCGCCGAGCGGCCGTGCCGGCCAAACCATCTCACCGCGTGGTCGATGTCGGCAGCAGAGACGGCCAGAAGCCTTCCATACCGGCCCGCAAGTTCTCTGACACGTTGAAGTCCAAGACAGCGAGCTGCCAGATACCAGAAAGTCGTTCCCAGCGTTGATCCAAACGTGCCCGCGCAGATGACGGCAGCTAGGTTCAACCGGCCCTGGCTGGCGGCAAAGCCGGCAAACGTCATGATCAACTCGGAAGGGATGGGGGGAAAGACGTTCTCGAGTACCATAAGCGCGAAAATGCCGAGGTAGCCCGCCTCAGAGAGAAATGTAACGATCCAATCGCTCATCGGCCACTCGTTATGACGGAAAGCAGTCGCTCTTGCACGGGAGATCGGCAGCTTTCGAACCGCCCGCACCGCAGGAAACGCAATCGAAGTCGAGATACCCTCAGTCAGCTAAGTCAATCCGTTCTTGCGGCCCTTGATCGATATCAAGTATCGAGCCCGGCCTGAGTCATTTCATGATCGGACCGCCGCAAGGGCGCCAAGCCGGAGACGCTCACCCTTCGTTCCGCCTTCGAGGGCTTGCAATGACGTGTCGAGGTCAAGATCTTCAATTTTCGAGGGGAGGTAGTCGCGAAAGCTTCCAACGAACGATTCAGAACCCTCTAGGCGGGTGCGATGACTTTTCGGTCAGAGGTATGGCAGCAGCAGCCTAGTGGCCGCGTCGCGCAACTGTGTCCACCTGGGACGTGAGTGGAGTTCCTTCGGATCGAGTCTGCGGGCTTGAGATATTTTTAGGTGGATCACATCGTCGATCTAGCACTCCAGATCGAATTCGAAATTCAGTCTTAGACTGCGACTGGAGCTGCATGCCGGTTGGCGGCCGGAACGGCGATCGGCGCCGGATTAGATCACGCGCGCCAACCGAAGAGGAGAATCGCGCCAATCGGGAGGATGAAACCAAGCACTACTGCCGTGATCAACAGTGGGCCAAGCTCCGAGTACTCGCCACGCTGCACGACGAAGATGTGGTTGAGATCATGAAACTGGTTCCTTGACGCGAATCAAATTCTCCCGCGGGTAAGAACGGTCGGGCACGCCTAGCGATGCGCGATGTGGTACAGAAGGACTGGCGGCTCAAACGCCACGTACCTGCAACGCGCGCGATACAATCTGGCTTTCGCCATTTGGCCCGCACTCTGGCATACTTTAGCTCCCGTCATATGAGTCAGCCCGGCGGGACCAATCGAGGAAGAACGTTGAATGTCTGTCCAGTCTGTAGCAACGCGGGACGCGTCACGGCGCCTTGTTCGGTCACTCACGTTGACACACGCGGTATTGTATGGGCTCGGCGTCACCATCGGAGCCGGCATCTACGTTCTTATCGGTCTCGCTGCGGGGCGCAGCGGCTTGCATGCGCCGCTTGCCTTTATGGGGGCGGCACTCGTCATGGCTTTCAATGCGGCATCGTTTGCCGAATTAGGAACACGCATGCCGGTGAGCGCCAGCGAGGCGGCCTATGTCCAGGCCGCATTCGAGCTTGATTGGCTCAGTCTCGCTGTCGGACTTCTTGTGGTCATGACGGCAATCGTGTCGGCCGCGACCATCGGCGTTGGTAGCGCAGGCTATATTGCGGTGTTTCTACCCCTCCCCGCTCCGTGGATCATTTCCGGGGTAGTCCTTGCGATGGGTATCGTAGCGGGTCTCGCCACGGTCCAGTCGGTCACTTTCGCCGGGTTTATGACACTCATTAACGTGGGCGGCCTCGCCCTGATCATTATCGTCGGCCTCGGTCACGGGACCGACGTTGTCACCCGCCTTCCGGAGATTTGGCCTTCTGCCGGCGATGCGACGGCCTGGGCTGGAATAGCCAGAACAGCGCTCATCGCCGTCTTTGCCCTCCTCGGCTTCGAGCTTCTCGTCAACATTGCGGAAGAGCTGAAGGAGCCGAGTAGAACCCTGCCGCGCGCGTTGTTCCTGACGCTGGGCTTGACCGCGCTCATCCACGGACTGGTTGTGTGGATCGCGGTGACAGCGGTACCTCCGCAGGAGCTGGCCCGCTCTAAGGCACCGCTCGCGCTTGTCTTCGAACGGCTCACGGGCTTACCGCTCGTAACCATGAGCGCAATCGCTATTGTAGCGACGCTTAACGGTATCATCGTGCATATGATCATGATTGCCCGGGTGATCTATGGCCTGGCCGATCGGGGCGGCCTACCGAAGGCTCTTACACGGTTGAACCCGGTGACGCACACGCCTCTGTTGGCGACCGCGTTCGGGGTCGGCACCATTCTCGTGCTTGCGCTGACCGTTCCGCTCGCGGGCCTCGCCGATCTGACGGCGGGCCTCACGCTTGTGATTTTCGCGGTCGTGAACCTCGCGCTGATCCGGATCAAAGGTAGAAATGATGCCCCGCCATTGGGAACGTTCATTTGTCCGCGGTGGGTGCCGTTTGCAGGCCTGGTTTCCAGCGTCCTGCTTCTGGTGGTCGACCTGATCGTATGATGAACCGCTGACTCACGAAACCGGCCAATATTTTGGGGGCTTTGGATTTCAACCCGGCTGGCTTTCTTCCATCTTGCATGCCAATTAATGACATAGATCAATGCCCATCCGACCGGTTGGATGGAGAGTTCTCCTAAAAAGGAGGACGCTCATGCGTGTACTAGCGGTGACAGCGATATTGATGCTGTTCTCCGGCGTGCCTTCCTGTTTCGCCGGCGAGATGAAGAATGCTTCACATGTCAGGCTTGCTCAGACTGATCGATTGCAAGGGCCTGGCCCCGGCCAAACGAAGTCACCACATAAGAAACATCGAAAAGACGCTGAGATCCTTGACCGAATGCTGGACCAGAGGGATTGGGATCGCCGGAAGGTAGGTCGCGACTGGCGAATGCGGCGCAGCAACGAGGAGGCAGGCCATTAAGGCGATCGGCGAGAGCGGAACGTCTTTTACGGCCATGGGAGCCTTCAGACGGGAGTGCGTACCTGCGAGCCCCACAGCCGCACCAATCACCAGCTCGATTTCGCAAAGAAGATCACGCAACGCAGCAGACACAACAAAGATCACGCGGACCGGCGGCTGCTCGACCTGCAAAAGGAGATGGATGACGCCGAAGATAGTCTGACGCGGCCTTGCCGCTCCATTGAAGACGGTATCCTCGATCTGGACGAATGTCCTGCGGAAGCGGACCGCCATCTTGAAAGCCCAACGGGAGCGCGCGGAAGCGATCCGCACACGCCCCCGCCAGGTGCGGAACGGCCGGCGCTGTCAATTCGGAGAAGAAAGACGCGGTCGGGATTTGCCGATGGGCGAGGCTGAAGCAATGCTCGTCACCAAGGCGTCGTTCGCCGGGCGGTGCAATGCTGCTGGTGCTCAAACAAGCTGCCTGCGATAATTCTGATCGTCATCAAGCCGCAGTGACCGATGGCGCGGCTTTTGGCTGCAAGGGAGGTCATCCAAATGTCGTTCAGAAAACTTCTTGTTCCGCTGGCAGGCGTCGATAGCGATTCGGCTGCCATTGGCGCCGCTCTACTTCTCGGTCGCGAGTTCGAGGCTCGCATAGAGGCTCTCTACGCCAGGCCCGCACGTGATCAGGACTCCGTCGGTGGTGAGATTGAGCGTGCAGGTCTGACGAGAGCAAATCGCGTGCGTGCACTCTTTTTAAGCGGTTGCAAATCCTACGGAATCGATGAACTGGGGAGTAGAGCGGCCGGCAAGCTGTCGGCGAGTTTTCTGGAACTGCCGGGGATAGAGGCCGATCTCATTGCGGAACATGGCCGCCTCTCCGACCTGATCGTGTTTGCACGCCCTCATTCAACTGACCTCCCGTGGCCTAACATTTCGGTACAGAGCGCGCTTCGAGAGACGGCTCGGCCCGTTCTTCTGTTGCCAAGCACGGTCGCTCAAGTCGGCAAGCGCAGTGTAATTGCTTGGAACGGTTCATTAGAAGCCGTCCGGGCTATCACATTCGCGATCCCAATTCTTCTGCGAAGCGAGAGCACTCTCGTGGTTACAGTCGGAAGTCACGACATTCAACCGTCCGGCGAAAACGTTGTGGAGTACCTAAAATGTCATGGAATCGAGGCTGAGAGCATGACTGTTCCTCTCGAACGAGAGTCGGAAAGCTCAACTTTGCTTGCGGTTTCCTTCGCCTTCGGGGCGGATCTGATCGTTCTCGGTGCATATACTCGCTATCGTACTGGGCGCCCTGTATTTGGCTCAATGACGGCCGAAATGATCCAACAAACCAAGACCCCGGTATTCATGGCACACTAAAGCTGACCATTGCGTCCTCATGTGGGTATCCCAGAGAGCCAACTGATTTGAGGATGGTACTCGCCTGATCATCATGCGGGTGAAGACCTCTTTTTGATCTTAATCAATCTATGGCCGTTCAGAAGCGTCAAGATAAATTTGCTGGCTCCGCTGGGTTTTCTTGTCAGCCGGCAGGCTGGGAAGGTTGCATCCTGCTTACACTGCACGTGACGAAAGCGCCTGTTGGAGCATGTTAATGGCCAAGCCCACTTCAATCTATCTGACCCAAAACGACTGCGACCGATTGAGCGATCTGCTGGAAGCCTATGCAACCGGCTCGGGTGGACGACGCTTTGACGCCCTCGAAAACGAGTTGGCTCGGGCCATCGTTGTCCATGCGAGCAAGATACCGAAGGACGTCGTGACGATGAACTCCCGGGTCGTCTTCGAGGACGAGACGACAGGTGAACAACGCGAGGTTACACTGGTCTATCCTACACAGGCCGATATTGGCGCAGGCAAGATTTCGATCCTGGTTCCGGTCGGCAGTGCGCTGTTGGGACTGCGGGTCGGACAATCGATCGACTGGGAGTTGCCGAGCGGCCAGCGGCGTCGCTATCGCGTCATCGCGGTGCCGTACCAGCCGGAGGCTGCGGGCAAGCCCGGCTAAGTGGCAACAGCGCTCGTAGGTGCCGCAGACCGCCTGCAGCGTCGCGGCAAATCACCTGCGCTGCTCTGAATAGCTCTTGGCGACACGTGGTTACGTGTCATTGCTCGGCTAATGCGACAAGAACACCGGTATCTCGAGGTTGGCGCGATAGATATCGCGCGTGGCGCTGCCAAGCATGAGCTCCCGCTCGAATCCATGCGAAAAGCCGCCCATCACCAGCAAATCCGCGTCTGCCTGTCCCGCATAAGCAAGGAGTGCGGTGCCGACAGCGACTTTCTCACGGTTGATTCGATCGAAATCCGAGACAATGTCCCGTTGCAGAAGGTAACTGCACAATGCGTTTTCCGTGTTGGGTGCCAAGATCGTCTTGTCGTCGACTACCGACACGACCGTCACATTGCGCGCCTGCGCGAGAAGGGGCAGCGCGTCGTGTACTGCCCGCACGGCCGAACGCGAGGCATCCCATGCAATGACAATCCTCTTCCCCGCAAATTCGCCGGCATGCTGCGGCACGAGCACGAGTGGCCGGCCGCTCCCGAACAGTGCACCATCGACCAGGTCCTTGCGCGGAGGCTGGAGTGGCCCATACGAATCGATGATCAAGACGTCTCGCAGTTGCGCCGAACGGATCACGCGCTCGCGCAGCGAGGGAAATTCGCCGTCAGCTGCCACAGTCTCACACGGCACACCCGCAGCCTTAGCTGCGGACAGGACGACTCTTTCCGTTTGCTCCAACCGTTCCCTAGATGTTGGTCGCGCGCCACTTGCGCCGCCGGCCTGCATGATGTCTGGCTCAGGCGAAGGATCAGTGAATTCGATTTCTGCAATCAACGCGCACAAACGGGCATCAAAAGCGCTCGCCAGCCCGAGAGCGTAGCGCGCTCCGGCCGAGAGGTCGCCGCCAACCGTTGGTGCGAGCAGAGCAAGTAGATCCTTCATGGCAAGCAACTCCTATTGTTTAATGATGCCAGCCATCGATCGGCGCGTATTGACGTAGCGCAAATCTTCGGCTCTCATCGTTGCGGAAAGAGATGAAGGAACCGAGTCGCACTCCTACCCCGCGCTCCCTCGCTCCTCTGGCGGCTCCCATTAATTGCTCCGTGACGTGATGCCGCATATAAGTCTGCGCCAGATCAATCCTCCTCCGTGCGCGGAGGCTAGTCTCTGATTTTACTTCAGGGAGGCAGCGGATGCCCATAAAGGACATTCTTCTCACTTTGACGAGCTATCCCGAACCGACCCCGGTTTCGATTATTGGCGATGCCGTCGCGTTTGCCTCGTTGTTCGGCGCGCACATTGCGGCAATCGCCTGCGAAGCGCGTGTAGAAATTCCTGGGACCTTTCTCTCCAGTTCGCTTGTTGACGTCGCGGGAATCGCCGCCGCCGAGGCGCGTAAGAGCCTGAAGAACGCCGAGGATTTGCTCGCTTCATTTGAATCGGCGGCTGAGAAGGCAGGCCTGATTCATGAAAAGATCCTGGAGCGGTGTGTTACGTACAAAGTGTCCGACACGTTCGTGGAGTACGCACGCCTTCGCGATCTGACGATCGTCTCGGTGCCGGAATCTTACGATCAATGGTATGCAGAAGCTGTGATATTTGGATCGGGGAAGCCCACACTGGTCCTGCCGGAGCGACCCCGCACGAAGTCGTTCGAACTCAACACGGTCGTTGTCGCGTGGGATTTCAGCCGTACGGCTGCTCGGGCGATTGCCGATGCCATGTCGGTGCTGGAGAAGGCAAAGCGGGTGCGGGTTGTGACCGTGTTTAACGAAAAGGCTTTGGGAACTACACATTCGGCCGAGGAAGTCGCAAAAAATCTATCGCGACATGGCGTTGATGTGACGGTTGATAAAGTCGACGCGGCGGCACGGCCGATCGGGGAGGTTCTCGAAAGCCACGTGGCTTCATGCGGTGCCGACGTACTTGTGATGGGTGCGTACGGTCAATCCAGACTCCGGGAATTCATTCTTGGCGGCGCGACAAGAAGTTTATTGGCTAGGCCACCCCTTCCGATTCTGTTTTCCCACTGACCGTTGCTGAGGTGTGCGACGGTGCCGCCGAGGCATCCGACGACGGCTGGCTAAAGATCGAAGGGTTTTGGAGCGGTGTAGGGCTTCAGGTTGAGCTTCGCCGCGGCCAGACGTCGGTACAGATCCCTTTTCCGAACGAGCGGCAGCCAATCATACAGGAATATCTCGATAGGCCGCCAATTGGCGACCCAACCGAGAATTAGAAAGCTCTCCTCGACGAGGCGTCTGAACGGGCTCTCGATCAGATAACCGGCGGCCAGATGCGCCGCCACCAGACAGGCCACCAGGATTGATATTCCTATCCAAAGCGATCGACGGCCGATCCGGAACAGCTCCTTGATCTCGCTTTGGACAGCGGTGGCGCGATCAGAAAAATAGCGACGGAGCGCCTCGCTTAGTTCACCTGCCGCCCTGGTCTTTGCCTCGGCTTCAGGCAAGTGAACTACAATTCTTATGGCGCAGCCGGCTGGCAACTCGCGAGCCCAACCGACGATGAATTCTTCCGCTTCTCTATCCAGATCGCGTTCACGGAATGGGAACGGATCTAATGTGTGAAAGATCTGCGCGACATTCTCGATTCGCAGTTCAATCAACTCGCCATGCTTACCATCATCCATTAGATCATCGACAATTCCATCAATTCGCTGCCCTATTCTTTCGCGGATCGCGATCCTCTATCGTCTGCCGGTCTCGAAGAACCACCAGCGGTACAGTAATCGCACCACTGACGAGGAGAAGCCAGTCTTGCGGGACTTGCAGGAGAATGGCGGCACTGCCACCGATCAAGGACCAGACAAATGGAATGACAAAAAGCCAGCGTGGCACAGGGCGTACGGTCAGTAGAAGCAGCCCGAACGTAAAAATGGTCACCGGGCACGGCGTAACGCCAAACATCGGCATTTCGGGATAGGCATGCCCGATGGCTACCCCAATCATCGGATAGACAATCGCCGCGTAGGCCACGAACGACCCGCCGATCACTGTCGGCAGGTCCTGTCGTACGCCGAACCGCATCTGACCACGATACACGCCCGAGTAAAACAGATAGCAGCCCTGGAGAACGAAAAGCCCGGCAAAAATGTAGGCGGCCTTGTTGATCGAGGAGAACGAAAGCCCGTGATAGCCCACGCCGGTCCACAACCACATCATTGCCAGAATTCCAGCAATGACGCGGTCTCCCTCCCGAGTTTTGCGAAGGAGTAATGCAAGCGCGGCGCCGCCGAGCAGATAAGCGGCGATCTGGACCGGCCAGATGGAGTTGTTGTAGTCCACGAAGACCGAACGAAACTGCTCGGATGTGAAGGGCAGCATTGCCTCGCCTCCTATGCTCCAATTACTAGGCGGCTCGTCATGGGATGCTTTGACATCGCACAAAACTCTTGGGAAGGCGGGGGGGGGAGGCCGGACCGTCATCGCCGCAGATTCCCGGGTGCGTGCTCTGCGATCAACGTGAGACCGGGTCGGGGCATGTGGAAGCTCGTCCAGAGACGGGTCCAGCTCCGCAGGTCAGCTGTGTCTAGATGGCGAAAGCACCGGGATTCCACGATGCTTTGCCTTGCCTTCCGGCTCAACGTGAATCGTCACGACGGCGCCGTGTACGGCTTCACTCAGGGCATTCTCGATCCGGTCGCAAATCGCGTGCGAGGCGTCCACCGACATTGCGCCCGGCACGACGAGGTGCAGATCGATAAAGATCGCCCTGCCGGCGCTTCTCGTTCGCAAATCATGGGCCTCGATGGCACCTTCGGCATTCTCCGAAATTACCTTCTGAATCGTATTCCGTTGCCGAGGCGTTACCGCGGCATCCATCAACCCGCCTGTCGACTCCCGAATCAAGCCCCATCCTGACCATAGAATGTTCAGGGCAACTAGAATTGCCAAGGCTGGGTCGAGAACTGTCCAGCCCGTGATGGAGGCCAAGGCCACACCGAAGATTACGCCGCCGGATGAGATCACGTCGCTAAGCAGGTGCTTTCCGTCCGCTACGAGCGCTGGAGATCTTAGTTTTCGACCTCGCGATATCAGGATCCAGCACCAAACGGCATTCAAGGCGCTGGCCAAGCCGTTGAGCAATAGGCCTTCGAGAGGAGCCTGAATGGCACGCGGGGAAAGAAAGGTCCCATACGCCTCGTGCACAATGGCAATGGCCGCAACAATGATTAATGCACCTTCAAGGACCGCGGAGAAGTATTCGGCTTTGTGGTGACCGTAGGGATGGTTCTCGTCCGCCGGTCGCGCACCGTACCAAACCGCCATCAGCGCCGCGACCGCCGCCACGACGTTGATAATGCTTTCGACGGCATCGGAGTAAAGGGCAACACTACCCGTCCAGGCATAGGCAAGGTACTTCAATCCCAATACGATCACGCCAACTACTATGCTGCCGCTGGCAATTTGCAGGTTCTTGTCCATTTCCGTTCTCGCGAATGCGCAAGGCGCTTAGAAGCACGCAAACACCCGTCCAGTCCACCGCATGGTTTGCTTCTGACAATCAGTTGCAAATCAAGGTCACCCGCCGGGCCTGCCATTTGGCGTCGGGCGCTCCCCGTTGGAGTTCCGCCAATTGCGCGATTAATTCGACGACAAGGAGATTGATGCTGGATCCCAAGCCCGCGGCGGGTACCCCGCGCGTTCAAACGAACTCTTCCGCGCGCGGCTTGTCCTTCGCCCTTTGATCCTGATCAATGCGACGTTCGCGACCGCAAAATGATCAACATGAAACGCGCTGTCAGGTCGGCAAGGCCGGCGAGAGAACAGCCAATACGAGTAGCAGGATTGAGGCGTGTTGCGCGCTCCCTCCCCTTCGACGTGCAAACGCCTGCAGTTTGGGAATATTTTGATCCAGGAAGGGTTTTGTGTGCAAGCGCATTATGCCTTCCAGAAGCAGCGCTTGTGAGCCCAGGGGAGAAAACCAAGTGAAACGCATCGGATATGTCGTTGCCGCCGGACTGCTACTATCGCTGCCCGCCGCGGCGCATTCGCCGCAGCAGCCGCCGCACCAAGCCTACAGCGAAGGCGATCTCAAGCTCGAGAGCGGCGAGGTGATCAGGGATTTTTCGATCTCCTACGTCACGCACGGCCAACTCAACGACAAGAAGTCCAACGCTATTTTGATGGTTACGGCGATCTCGGGCAATCACCACCGGCTCGACTTCCTGATCGGCCCGGGAAAGGCGTTAGACACTGACAAATATTTCGTCGTCTGCACCGATGCGATCGCGAACGGTCTCTCGACCTCGCCGAGCAATTCGAAGGCGCAGCCGCGCATGCAATTCCCGAAATTCACCATCCGCGACATGGTGCAATCGCAGTACCGCCTGATGAAGGAGAAGCTCGGCATCGATCACGTCGTCGCCGTGGTCGGCCCCTCGATGGGTGGCATGCAAGTGCTGCAATGGGGCGTCAGCTATCCGGATTACATGGACGCGCTGGTAGCGATGGTGCCGCTGGCCAAGACGCCGGCCTGGACGGTCGCGGTGCTGGAGGCCTCGCGCAAGGCGATCATGAACGACGCCGCATGGAAGGACGGAAACTACGAAGCGCCGCCGGAAAAGGGCATCCGCCTGTGGCGCGACGTCCTCTCGCTGCTGTCGGCACGCACGCCGGACATGTATTCCGCGCAGTTCAAGAACGGCATGGACGTGCTGCCTTGGATGGAAAGCCAGGAGACCGCGCTGATCAAGGCGTTCGACGCCAACGACTGGATCTACCAGACCTGGGCCTATGAGCGCCACGACGTCGGCACCACGCCGGGCTTCAATGGCGACACCGCCAAAGCGCTCGCCTCGATCAAGGCGAAGACCTTGATCCTCACGGGAACGAAGGATCTGCTCAATCCCGAATTCGAGCCGATCGAAGCCGGCAAGAACATCGCGGGCGCCAAGGTGATGACGATCAGCCCGGGCAGCGTTACGGGGCATGCGGCAGCCGGCGGCGCGATTCCGGCGGATGTGGAGTTTCTCAACAGAGAAACTGGTGCATTTCTCGACAGCGCGAAGAAGAAAGATTAGACCGGCGCGCCGAACTTTCACCGAAAGGCGCGATCGAATGTGTCTCCATGTTCGATTGCCGACGGTAAACGCATGGAACCAGCGCGAAGCAACCGATGAACGAGCCGCGCATCTGGATGCAAAAATTGTATTCGAGGATCGACGCTCTCGATCCCGGACTAGAGCTATTCGTTCGCGAAAAGGATGGTGGAGTCAAAATACTAGGTTCAGCGACAATGCCGCGATCATGGTCGATGTTGAAGCGACGCGCGCTATCCGGACCCGTACCGCAACCCAAATTGCAACACGGATTGCGACATCAGTCAGAGGTACGGCAGCAGAAGTCGCGTGGCCGCGTCGCGCAATTGGCTCCATCGGGGCCGGGCGGCGAGTTCGTCCGGGCTGAGCTTGCGGCCTTCTGAAATTTTCTTCTCGATCAGAGCATCGACATTCGCGGTCACCGCGCTATCGTAACATTCCAGGTCGAACTCGAAATTGAGCCGTAAGCTCCGCGTGTCCCAGTTTGAACTTCCGATTAGGCACCATTGCCCGTCCACCGTCATGAGCTTGGCATGGTTGAAGGGTGATGGTGTGAAATAGACAGTGGCGAGCACATCCTTGAAAAAGCGGAGATGTGCCAGCATCGCCCAATCCATGAAGAAGTAGTCGCATCGCTGCGGAATCAGAATCTCGACGGAAACCCCGCGCAGACCTGCCTGTGCGATAGCGAACTGGAGACGCTGGTTGGGAAGAAAATAGGGTGTGACGATACGAACCCGATGTTGTGCCTGGATAAGGGCCGCGCCGAGGATCGTTTCCAGCTTGTACATATCAGCATCCGGTCCCGAATGGATGCCGCGGGCGGCGACCGATCCCACGGAGTCGATGGGGGGCCACCAGACATCCTGGTCCAGCACCTCATCCACCGTAAACGACCAGTCTCGCGCAAAGGTGTCCATGAGCTGCCGAGTGACCGGCCCCTCCACCCTGACCTGCACACCGTCGACATAGTCTTTTGTCGCACGTCGGCGTGAGTGGTCCGCGCCAATGTTCAATCCGCCGGTGAATCCCACCGTCCCGTCGACGATCAGGAGCTTCTTATGGTTACGCATATTGAGGAAAGGCATGCGCCAAGGCACCCAAGTATGGAGGAAACGGGCGGTGGGGATCCCGGCGGCTTCCAGATCGCGCAGCGGTGATGACCGAAAATAGCCGCTGCCGATTCCGTCGATTAGCACACGCACCTCGACGCCACGTTTCCGAGCATCGATCAGGGCGCTGACGAAGGAGCGCCCGACCGGATCATCGCGGAAGATATAAGAGCCGAGAGCGACGCTATGACGAGCACTGCGGATCGCGGCCAGCATCGACGGATATGCTTCATCGCCGCCCCGTAAGACCGAAACGGCATTGCCGGCGATCAGGGGGCTTCCGGTCACGCGCTGGGCAATGGCGGAAAGGGCTGCGATGTTCGCCGGCACCGGCGGCCACGCATCGGGGCCGGTAGCGCTTCCACGCTCGTGCTCGAGCTTCGCAAAGTGCAAGGCCCGGCGCGTTACGCGATTGATGCCAAAGACGAAATAGAGTGCCGCGCCGAAAACCGGAGCCAACCAAGCGACCGCAATCCACCCCAACGCAGCGCGGACGTCGCTCTTCGTCAGCAGCACGTGGACCGTGACTGTGCCCGCGAAGAGCACGTAGATCACTATGAGCAAAAACTGCATTGTCGGATGCCCGTTCGATGGCCACTCGGCGGTTTTCCAGCTCGGTGTGCCGGTTGCCCAACCCTCGCTAGAGATGGGCAACGCATAATATTCTAGCGCCGACCATGGCAGGTGTCGCGAATGCGGTTGGATTCTTTCGCCTCTGACGGTGTTGAATCGCTCGTCCGTCTCCCTAAATATCGGCCAGACTTTCCCAATTCGAGCGAGTCAATCTTAGCGTCATTGGGGTGTCGCGGCGTACCGCGATCTCGAGTGTCATCCGGGAGAATGGGATACTCGGGAACTGAAGAGCGCCAGCCGGGGGTAGAAACTTGAAAGTTATAAGCTGGAACTTGTTGCGTTTGACTGGTGCGCAGGTAGAGGATGTAGCCGCTCTCGTCAAACGACATCATCCCGACCTTCTCTTCTTGCAGGAAGCGACCGAGGAAATGGCGGATCTACCGGCTATGGTCGGCGGATATTTTTTTCGCGAACCGCTGGAGGGCCGTATTTACGGTTTGGCTGTGTGGAGCCCGCATCCATTGCTGCGGCCCTATGCGCTACGTCTGCCGGCTTCGCAGGTGCCCGGTCGCGTGCCACCTCGCGTCGCGCAAATCGTCCAGCTGGGTGACGTGACTTTCGCCAACGTGCATCTTTCGCACGGCCAGTTCCTGAACCGGTGGCAACTAATGCACATCTCGAATGCCCTCGACGGTCCGGCGGCCATTGTCGGCGATTACAACGCGGTCGGGCCGATCAAGCTTGCCGGCTTCAAGGATGTCGGACCGCGCCAATCCACACACAGTCCGAATGACATCATTTCCTTCCGCCTCGATCGCTGCATGGCGCGAGGTTTGCGCTGTTCCTATGCTCGGGTGCTGGCGCGCGGGGCTTCCGATCATCATCCGATCTCGCTCACGCTACATGCCTTGCCGGTCATTCAGGTCTCGGACGGACCCGTCACGGCACACGTTCGGCGTCGGATGCTGCGCGTGACTGTGGAGCGATGGCTTCGGGCAATGCGCGAAACACCCGCCCGCATTCGCGTGAGGCAGACTCTTTTGGAAGGGCTTGATCTGAAATTGCGGAAAGCGAAGCGTAGCAAAACGGCAGCGCCCCGATCCTCCGAGCAAGGACATCATGGAGCAGAAGCGCATCAAGGATCGCGCTCGATCGGCAATTCGATAACATACGTCTAGCGATCGCAAAGACTGAAAAGGACAATCTCCGGGCCGCGAACCGTCGTTCAGCGGGCCTCCCCAACACCTATTTTCCGAAGTACCAGGTCTCAAGAAGTAGGTGTTGCGGAGAAGACCCGCGCCGTGGCAGATTACGAGTCTCCCCAAGGGCTACACTCGGGGGCTACACCGGCAAAACCGGACGTGCAGAAAGGCCTTATTTTACGGGGCTTTCTCGAAGCTGCTTCAAGGTGGCGGAGAGGGAGGGATTCTCATCCCTCTTACGAGATTCACGCGATCTCTGTTGGCCGGCTAGACCGACATCAGCGAAGTTGCAGCCGTCATGATGGCCGCTCACGCTCGCCAGCTCCTTTGAGGCGGAGTATCGAAGCTAGGAAAGCGCCTTGCGCAGAGAACGAAGCATCTTCTCGGCATCGTCACGCTTTTTCAACAGCTCGGTGTTGCCCTCATCTCCTCCAAGGCGGAGCAGCGATCGAGCGACCTGCGCAGATACTTCGATGGCCTCCTGAACGGGATCCGTTAGAAGGCTTTCGTGAGGCGAGGCTGTCCGCGACCGTAGCGCAGCGGACCGCGAACGGGTCACAATTCCAGACCGTCGACCGCGATCTCGCTGCCCTCGGGTTCTCCGAGCAGCCAAAGCCTGGACCGGGTCCGCGCCCATCGCCTCTCGCGATCGAGCCAGCAGACTTCGCTGGTTTCCGTCACCTTGCCGTCGGCAACCGTCGGATGGTTAGAGACCTTGCCCACGAGCGTCATGACGTACCCGCCACGTAGGCCGCGCGAAATCAGAGGCGCCCAGTCGTCGATCTGCGCGGCTTTCGTCGTGGCATCCTCCGACGGCTGCTCGCCACGCAGGTAGCTTTCGATATCCGTACCCAACTCCTCCTTCAACGTCATCAGTGCCTCACCGCGCATGTGTCCCGGGCCTCGAGAGTCGCCTCGATCAGCCGCTTCAACTTCCTCATCGAAAAACGTTCCCGTTTCCACACCGGCCCGATGTTGTGGAGCTCGTCCGTGGCGAGCGGCTCGTCGAAACGCCGATCGCCCTCCGAGGCCAGCTCTTTCATGATCAGCGCCGCCAAGGCCGGGAGATGCGCCAAGGTCGGGGACGGCATACGGATCACGCGGAAGCGGTCCCTGAGTTGAGAAGGCAGCTTTTCGACGGAGTTGGCTGTGGAAAAATGGAGGACGTGGGACAAATCCAGTTCCGCGTCGATGCCAACCTCGCGATACCGGCGTGATGTCGTGACCTCCAGAAAGGGAAGCATCGCCGACCATAGATTGCCGTTGTACGTGCTTTCCCCCGCACGATCGATCTCGTCGACGAACGCGATCGGGTTGGCGATCCGCGACATCATGATCGCTCGCGCGGGCACGCTTGGCTGGGCGCTCGACCAACCCTTCGGAAATCCGGAATATGCCCCGTCGCGACTCGCGGCTCCGTCGAAGCGATAGACGTACATATCGCCGCCCAGGAGTTCGGCGAAGCGGCCGACGAGGCGCGACTTGCCCATGCCGGCCTCGGGAGAGACCAACAAGGTCGGCCGCATTCTGACTGGTTGTCCATCGCGCAGATCCTGGGTCAGGATGTCGATCTCGCGATTCGCGTGGGGGTATTCTTCCCGCAGCGCTTTGCGAACGCGCGCCGCGTCGTCGCAGAGCACGAACGGCAGGCGTTCGTCGCGAAGGTCCCGCCAGGCGAGCGGCAATCCACGCTCTTCCGCGGATTTCCCGGGCATGACGACAACGCCGGGGGCTGGCGACGGCTTCCGAGGGGGCGCGGGATCGGGCGGGATACCCTCGTCGTCGAAGTCGCCCGTCGTTTCCCGCTCGGCGACGCGGAAGATCGAGACCGGCTCGATGGCACCGGCCCATTCTCCTCTGGCAGCGCGCCACCAGATCTCCAGGCGCTCGAGCAGATGGGCCTTACGTCGCGGCGCGGGGACGCGATCGAGCAGCCAGCGCAGCGGCGGCAACACGAAGTTAAAGGATTCCGGTACCTCGGGATCGCAGGCCAGCATCAACCAGGCCAATGCCAGATCGCCGGTCCAATCCTGCCCTTGGGAGAACAGCAGCTCGGCATACCGTTCGATCAACGTCCGTTGCTTCTTGCGATCTCGTTCCGGCGTGGGACAATCCCCGATCTTGAGCTCGGCCGTCAGCCGACGCGTCTGCGCCGTCAACCAACTGAAGGCCTCGTCCCAGCGATCGTGCTCGAGCATCTCGATGCATAGCGGGACGGCGCGCGGAGCTTGTTTTTCATCGCCGGCGGTCCGGAAGAAATCGCCCAAGTCCGCCGTCCGTTCGCCACGGCCGACGGCGCTCCACAACCGGAGTCTCGCCAGGGCATGCGTCACGTCGCCCTCCGCGACAGACATTAGGGCGCGCGCGCCTGCGACGACCGCGTCGATCTCTGTCGAGGGATGCGTCGGCCGCAGCGCCAACAACCTCCATGCGCAAGCCAAGGCGGGGTCATTCATCGCTTTGGCGATCCTGCGCATGGCGTCCGGGCTGGCGTCGCGCATCGATCGGTCGGCCTGCAGGTCGAGCTCAAAGCCCGACGCCTCCGTGCGCGCCACCACGTACCAAAGCGCGGCCGACCACGTTGGCATGCAGATCATTGCCGCAAGCCACTGCAGCCGCCTCTCGACTTCTTCCATCGTAATCCTTTTTCGATCAGAAATACCTGTCCGTGCTAGTCGGCCTCGGCGCCGCCGACCGACTCATGCCGCGCCCTCGGGCCGATCCCTAAATAGGCGCCGACGGCGGTTGCGGATCCTGCTCTCGCACCAGATCTTGTGGACGCGCCAGCTCGTCGCGATCGCGGTCCTTTCAGCGAGGTCGAGCGGTGCGCTTTCGACCAGGACGGCGAGCACCGCCGCCGCCCCCGCGTCGTCGAACGCCGCCGCCATCAACACGGTCATGGCGAGATCGAGGCGGACGTTGATGGCGTCCGGCATCTGGAGGCGGAGGGCCACCTTCACCGCGGCGGCGGGGTCTCCATCGATGGCGGCGCGCCAATCCTCCGTCGTAGAGTGGATCCGCTCCACGCAAGAACGCACCTCACTCTTCAGCCGGTCGTTGAACATTTCCGCGGAATGGTCCCGCCAGTGCGAGAGCGCCTCGTGCCAATCGGCCGGCTCGTAGGAGTCGTGCTTGTGGGGACCGGTATCTTCGTTGCTGGGCACGTTCGATTCCTTGGTAGTTAGTCATTGGAAGAGTCTGCGACTTGCGGTGGTGTCCACACGGACACCACCGCCCTCGCCACGCCGGGCCATGCGCTGCCTCACCGGGCCACGCCCCGCCACGGGGGACTTCAGCAGATCGGGATCTCCTCGATCCGGAACCTGCCGAACTTCTTGCGCCAATCGCCGATGCCCACGCTGGAGCCGGCGAGACCAAAAAAGTCCACAACCTGCTCGCGATTGATGACCGAGGCGAGATAGGTAACGTTGACGACCGCGCTCCACTCGTTGAAGATCGGCCGCGTCCGCGGCGTTAGAGCCCTCCTAACACGCACCAGTTTCCTGAATCGGAAGTCTTCGCGCTTCGCGAGCTTCTTCAGGTCCGTCGGCCCCGGATATTCGAGTACCGCCGGCTCGTCGACGACGACCGCCGCCGCCAGGGCGGCGCCGCCGTTGCGGGTCTTGGCGGCCTCCTCGAAGGCCTTCTCGAGAGCATCCATCGGGATGCAGACCCGGCCCTCGTGCGTCCACAGCTTGCCGACCCACTCGATGTCGGCGATGCGGCGGTGGTCGGCGACGGTCTTCTTGCGTTTGGCCGTGACGGCCAAGAGCTTGATCGCATCGGGATCGAGAGGATCGGCGAGACGGGAGCCGTTCATCAGCAGGGGTCCGACGGATTGCAACTTGAAACGAATGCGCTCCGTACTCATGCGGCGCTCCCGGCGGCCATCGAAGCGTCCCAGAGTGGCGCCCGTTCCTGGATCACGACGTCGACGATCGTGGGCGGCTGCTGCAATGCGTAGCGGCGGGCGGCCAGGAAGTTCGTCACTTCGCGATGGCACAGGAGACACAGCGCCGTCAGGTCTTCGGGCAACTCCGCGCCGAGCCGCTCGTAGGTGCGATGGTGCGCCTGGAGCGGGACTTCGTCCGACGGCACGTTGCAGATCCGGCATCGGAAATCCGCGGAGCGAAGCGCTTCGTAGCGTGCCGGACTCTCGAGCCATGCCTCGCTGGCCATGTAGATGCGGTATCGGGACGACATTCTATCTCCTTTCATTGGTGACATAATGACACCGATTGGCGGCGAGCGCAAGCATCAGTTACTTTTTGTCACTCATCAGAGTTAACGGAATTCCTTGCCACGGCTTCGCTTGCGACCAACACCGAAATCGAGCCGAAAGGAGCGTGAAGGTGCAGCTCCACGGTCGAATGGCTGAGCGTGCGTTCTGGCGTAGACGGTGGAGGCTGGGCTAGGGTTTGGCGCGCGATTCGTCGGCCTCACGCCGGCGACGGAGACGATCAACAGAACAGGATGGCCAAGCAAGTCGACATGTCGGAAGTCTGGCCGACGCCCGCGCTTTTCCGCGCGGCACGCGGCCTGCTGAACATGGGGCAGGACGAACTTGCGGCAAGAAATGGCTATGTCCGCAAGACGGTTATCTTGATCGAAAACCACGTCGATCCAACGATGGACACTAGGCGGCAGGAGGTGGTCGAGGTGCTTGCGGCCTTCCTGGAAGGTCAGGGCATCGAATTCATACGTCCGCAGGACGGCAAAGGCGGAGGCGTGCGTTTTGCCAACGGCAAACGCGAGGCCCAGACCGTCAGCGAAGTCCGTCATCTGATCGAGGAGCGCAGAGGTAGCCGACGGAAGGCCGTCTCCGTAGACGCGCGCAAGAAGGCCAAGAAGAAACCCTCCAAGCGCAAGTCTGCATGAGCCGAACGCTCCGTGCAGCAGGCCGAGACCAAGTCCGGCCCGTGACGCGGCGCGCGCTCATCCCCGCGGCAGCGGCCCTCGTGGATCCGGCCACTTGAACTCGGCCGGGTCGTCGGTTACAAAAAGGCACACATAAGAGGCCTTCATGACCGACTTCAACGCAGCATCTCCGGAGAGCCCTCCAAGATCGCCGACATTCGATCAATTTGGAGCAGATGGGAACGCGCCTTTTGAACTCAAAGAGGGTCCTGAAAAGGCGCGGGTATCGATGGAGCGACGGCAGCGACGGCAGACCGAAAGCTTGGTATGTCGACATCACCGAAGACCAGCTTGAGACCGAGAGCGAATTTCTTCGCAGCGAGATCTACCGGCAGCCCGACGCGGAAATCCTGTCCCGCCGCATGACGACTTACGATCGCTATTCCGACCGGGTCTGAGCGCCGATACGCGCGCCGCTTCCATGGATATTTGGTCCGTAGGGCGGCCGGAAGGCGAGCTATACTGCACCGCTGATATGCGGCAGCGCGTGCGCATGGAGCGCAGCGCGCTTTGGCGCCTGCACCGATCCGATGGAACGACGCGGCAGTTAGGTCCCCTACTCGCACTCGCCTGCCAGAGATGGGGCCGCTGTCACATCTATAGAGCAATGCTTGCAAGACGGAGGTGACCGTCTCTGTATTGGTTTGATTTGATGGGGTGCCGATGGATCAGCCAAGATGCCAAGGGCACCGGCAGTGCTCATCACGTCTTTAAAGCAGCTTTTGATGCGAGGTAGCGGCGGTTGGAGCCAGCCGCCCTTCCCACCATAAAAAGGATACAAAAACCTCTGCGCCGCCGTAAAAAGAGCCGCGCTGCAAAGCCACGGCCGTCACATCAATGTTCGGATCGGGCCGCCGACGAACCAGAAGGTTATGGAGCTGGTCTCGCGTAGAGCTTCCCGGTCAGCCTGGTGCGCAATTGTGCGCCAGCCCAAGATATTATTTTGGCTCTCACTTTTTCCGCTGCGATTTCCCGATTCGCATACTCATCTTGATGCCGCGGATCAGGCCGAAGCTGACCGTTGGGCGAAATCTCAAGCATGGCGTCGAGCGCCCCCTTTTCCTTGAGATAGCGGTCGATGATTGTCGCGATCGGACCGCCGATGTTCATGGCCGTTCGCATCACTTGTGCCACGGTCACGCCGTTGCATCTCGCGAACATTTCGTACCGGATGCGATCCGCTACCGGCAGCGCGGCGATCATGGCATTGGAAGCTGACAGTTCGTTTTGCTCCACGAGCAATCGCTCGTTGATTCTGTATGATCTTCCTTCGGTCGATTGTGAAACACCGGTGTCGGGAATGAGCAAGGTTTGATCTTCGTGGGGGGCGTCGAGCCCCAGATCCATCGTCTCGCCGGTCGGCGAGACCCAGACCGTACGTGCCTCCGCCGAGGCCCACAACCCGGGCACGCATTTCACTGCCCATCCTCGAAGGCTGGATCCGCCGACTTCGGCAATGCGTCGTTCGACCGGCGAGCACGCCGGATCCGGATCATTCACGACCTCGCGCTTCAGGAAGACGGGGCCTTGCGAACCGATGCTCCGGCAGAAAGCTTCGACCCGCGATGTGAGGCGCGGTGGAGTAATCTCCGAGAGCAGCAGGTTCGATTGCAACACGGCCTCACCGCGCTGGCGCGCGATATCCGTGTAGTGGTCGCGATCGGGATGCATCTTCTTGGGCATTTCGGTCTCCGGGGAGGGTGGATGGGGGCTCAGATCGACGCCGTCTAAGCTGCGGCTTCTTTGTCCCCGAGGGTGGCGGTTCGATCACGAAGCGCGTAGAGCGCGCCCAGGAGCGATCCGGTGATGAGAACGCCCTCTTCTTCGGCGGCACGCCGGTATTCGAGCGCAATCGAATTCAGACCGACGTCCGTCGTCGACGGCAGGATTGCAAGGCAGTCGTCTATCCGATCACGTACGAATTCGTCCGGACTACGGGCAGAGACGACGTGCTCGCGATTGGTTACGTCGATGAGGGAGTCTCTCAGGAGGCGCCCGATCCGAAGACGAGCCCGATTGGCACGCGGCAGCAAGTGTCCAGACGTGATATATTCGGTGTCGATCACCTGCTCGACGTTTTCGAAGAAGCCATCCACCATCTGCTCCAGCAAGGGCTCGAGCGACCTTACGATTGTCTGGCAGTGTAAGCCGCGGATCCTCGAAGGTACGGCCCACCGGTAGAGCAGGCCGCGTTGTTCGTCTTCCGTCTTTGCGCAATTCATGCGGTTGCCGAACGTGACGACCCCGCTCCTCGGGTCGAGCTCGAGGTAGGCGAGCGGAGCGATACGGGACCCGGAGACCGTCCGATAGAGCGGAGCGAGGCGGGTCGACTCGATCACCATGCTGAGGTCTCTCATGTCGTCTCCTTCTTTTCGGGTCCGCAGGAGCCTTCGTTTCTGCGGATGTAGCATATATTTTGTGCTACAAACAGCCAACTTCAGTGTCTCTCTTTGGTTAACTTCGTCTGAAGCTCCCCGGCGGTAGCGCCCGGCCAGGAAAGCGGTCGCCGCCATGGACGGCGAGCTTGAACGGCAAGCACCCTGATATTCAGAGCCGGCGCGACGAACACGGGCGACAACACTTACCTGGGCTGGTGCGCGTTCGCGGCCTTAAGACGATCGGCTTCCGCATAGACATCGTTACGCTTGCGGTCGACGCGATCCGATTCCGCGCGCAAGCCGGCGAGCCTGGTCGGATCTAGACCTCCCGCCCCGTCATGCGCCGCCACGAACATCGCTTCCAGCTTTCCTTCTGCCCTCAGATAGTCGTCGATGCGAGCCTCGAACGGGGTGCGGGCCATCCTTGAAAGCAGTAGCTGTCGCAGCGTGACCCCGTTTCTCGCCGCAGTCGCGGCGTCGCGCTCGGTGGCCGCCGAGATGTTCGCGTCCAATTGGGCCTTTTTCGCCCACGTCCCGTAGAGGCGCGCTCTGATGTTTGGCCTATGGAGACCGCCGCCATCGTCAGCGATAGTGGGATAGGCCGCGAACAATATCCGGTGCTCGCCGGCGTTGCCCGGCGTAACGTCGATCAGTCCGACCGACGTCGCCACGACGCAATGGAATTCCGCCACTGCATAGAGATCGTCCGCCAAGCTGATCGCTCGGCCGAATAGTGGGCTGCCTTTATATGCGCGGCATTGCCGGAACATGTTCTGCTCGCGTCCGATCTCGGCGGCGTCGGATGGCACCCGCAAAGGGACGAAGGTGGGCATTGAAGCGCCTAGATCCGCGGCAAACGTAGCGACGTCGTCTCTGATCGACTCGGGCGTGGCCTCGCGGTTCTGCATCGCGTTGCCGAATGGTGTCGTTGGCATGGACTGGTACTCCTGCGGGTTTAGCGAAATGGTTCGGGCGCGGCGCGAGCGCCGATCCGATCGGCGGTTTCCGACGTAGTTTTGGTTGCGGCCGTGGCGCGTAGCGTCCTATTGGCGGCCGAGCTCGACCGCCGTCTGGCGCCTTTTCCGGATTTGCGTCGGTTGCGAAGCTGGCGCGCCGAGGTAGCTTCGGCGCGATGGGCGGCTCTCTCTTCTGCCGTCATTCCCGCTCGCGCGATCAGCATGTTGATTCCGGTCGGCGACACATGCAGCAACTCCCGTAGCTGTGTCTTGCAGAGCTCCTTGCGGTCGAGCAACTCGAGTATCTCGTCCCTGCGCTGGTCGAGGAGCTCTTCGGCGCGGGCGAAGCGGTGGGGCTTACCGCGCGGAAAGTCGTGGGCCTTCAGCCATACGACGAGCCAATGGTCGGCGGGGAGACGCGGATATCTTGGACAGCCTTTTCGCGAAGGTTGGGTCGTGAGCCGATCAGGCAGGGATGTATCGAGTTTCTTCGCAAGCTGCAGAGCGAAACCGTCGTTCCCTATCGCGCGCTGAAGGCCAGCCTCGAACGGATCCCGGCGTCTGATGAGGGCGAGCATGCCGGCGATCGGCGCGTGCGCCGGCCGGATTTCGGAACTACCCACCTCGAAGTATTCGAGCGCTGCCTGGAGCCGCGGGTCGAGGTCGTCGCCGCGGCGGAGCATGTCGCTGCAGAACCGCCGTAGCATCGTCTTGCTGGAGCGGGCGAAACCGAGATGCGAGTCGATCTGACTGAAAGTCCGCCCGAAGAATCCGTTCGTTTGCGGCTTGCCCGAAGTAGTCTGCAGAAGCGGTGCGCCGGGACGCTTGTCTGGAGCCTGGTCGAGGTAGCGCTCCACGGCGGCGGCCAGCGCAGGCACGACCGGCACGATGCGCAGCACGCCGCGACTGGTGATCACCATGACGTCCTTGCCGCCCGGGCGCCAATGTTTGCGTCGCATCCGGAGCAGCGGCTTTGTGCCGGTGCGTCCGAGCACCAGCAGCGCCACGATGGCGACCACCCGGACGGCGTCGGGCAGCCGCCAGCCGACGCTGGAGAAGAAGTTCACGCGGAGGAGCATCACGACGTCGCCGGGAGAAAACCGGCGAAGGCCGGAAGAAGGCGACGTCGAGTTCGGATCTGAGCCGGGCATGGCGTCAGACCGGCGGAAGGCGACCGCCGATGCGGGGGTAGCCCGCCGGCAGCGGCGAAGAGGCCTTGAGAGCCTTCAGTCCGACGTTCTCCGGCTTCCACTCGCGGATCGAGCCCAGCTGCCAGAACGTCTGCAGGTGCGTGTAGTGCTTCATCAGGGTCCGGTAGGAGGTCGAGAAGCTTTCGACGAGCGCCGGCACCGGCATGCCGGCGTAGGCCATCGCCGTCACCGCGGAGTGCTTGAGGTGGTGGGGCCGCAGCCAGGGCAGGCCCGCCAGCTGCGCCACGCGCATGAAGGGCCTCTGCATGCTGGCCTTGCGCGGGCTCCCGTCGGCGTTGTTGACGACGTGCTTGTATTCGCGTGCGTCGTCCTTGCGCTTCCAACTGCGGGCGGCCCGCTCCAGCGAGCTGATCATCCGCGACGGAGCAGCCCGCTTGTTGTGGATCACCGAGCTCTGGGCCGCCCTGTTCACCAGGTGATTGACGAAATCGAAGTAGCCCCAGTCGCCGAATCCCCACTTCATCTTGAGAGCCTTCGCGTGCCGGAGTCCGTACCAGCAGAGCTGGCCGAAACGTTCGACCATCTCGAACTGCTCCCACTGGCTGCGCGGGAGGCGACGCGGCACCCATTTCGTGCGGCCGTCGGGCTGGACGACCGGATCGCGCAGAAGGTTGCCTTCGAGATCGAACTGCCAACCCCGGCACGCCAGCAGGAATTGCATGAACTGGTACCAGTTGATGAAACGCAGCCCGCGCTGCTCCTCCTTGGGCAGATCGATCAGCTTGACGGTCTTGTTGTGCTTTTCGCAGTGATGACGGACCATCTGGCGAAGGCACTTGATCTCGCCGCGGGAGGTTTCGACCTTCACGGTGCCGGGATTCGGGTTGTCGGCAGAGCAGTTGCCTCGCGGTTCTGTGGTCCGCTTGTTGGCGTATTCGTTGCCGATTTCCTTGATCGGTCCGGCATAGGGATAGTGGCCGATCAGGCGGGTGATGTGCTTTCCGGCTTCGCACATCTGATTGTAGCGCTTGCCGGAGAGCTTCTTCATCGCCTTGCTCTTGGGCTCGAAGTCGGCGGTCCATTCGTCCACGATGTCCGCGATGGTGATCGCCGGAGCGCAGACGGTGTTCAGTTCGCCGATGGCCTTGCGATAGCGGTAGTTGGCGAGTTTCGCCAACGCGATCGGATTAGTCCGCCAGTCCTGGCCGGGGATCGCGCGGACCCCCGTGCTCGCGACGTACTTGCTTCCCTCCTTGATGATGATCATGGGCGGCTTCTTCTTCCCGAGGTTTCCTTTCTTGTTGCGCCCCGGCTTGTGCTCGCGCAGGTCGAGCTTGGCGTCACCACTCGCCGGCCCGGAATGCATCGGGTTCGCGAGTTTCTTCAGCGCTTCGAGGACGAACATGCCCGCCGGCGCCAGATAGGCTTGCTCCGGGCGGCCGTAGATGACCGCGCTGATCATCCGGGACGCGCTGACGGCATTGGGGAGGATCGTCTGCTCGCGGAGCGAAGGAGGGATCAGCGCGTCGGGGAGGACGGCGTCCGAGACTGGCACCGCTTCGGAGTCAAAGTTGGTTTCGTGTCGTGTCATTCCTTGCGAACCCTTCGTCTGTGTGGTCGAGTGCGAATCGCACGTAGCAGATGCGACGTGCTCCAATGCCATGTAGCACATGTAAGATGCTACGCAAGAGGCGAGTTTCTCGAATGGTTAAAGATCCGTCTGCCGAATTACTTGAACGGCGCTTGGCATCGGCGCGCAGCCGGCGGCGTCCGTGGTTCGAAATCGCTGAAATCCTAGCGGAGTGGCTGGAAGCGGCGCCCGACGGCAGCGCTGCCTCGAGGATCCGCGAGCGTGCCGCCGAAGCCACCGAGCTGTCGCAAGGTGTCCTCAGGCGCTACGTTTCGGTGCTGTCGAAGCTGCGGGCCATCGCCCGGAAAGAGGGGATCGATCTGGAGGACCTCGTGTCGATGGACTTCAATCCGAGCGAGGTTGCGGTCAGGATCCATGACAGAAATCCTGCCGAAGGCCTGAAGGCATTGCAAAACCTCAAGGCCGGCGCGGCGACGCTGGCCAGCCTTCGCGAGCGTCTCGCCACGGTCCCGGTGGACGCGCCAGGGGAAGGAGTCGCGTCCAAGGGCTGGCACTACCACGATTCATCGCTCACCAAATTGCGCACGACCCACGTTTTCATGGAACAGGCCCTGCAGCGGCACAGTCCTCTGTTGACAGACCCGTCCATGATGCTGCGTGCCCGCCCCCCGGTGGGCTTCGCAGCCGGCGGCCACGGCAGCCTCGAGATCGCAAAGAGGGGCGCGCTTCCCTTCGAGGTGGTCGCCGGCGTCGAGTTGCTGGTCTACGAGAATGGACCGGTCCGGGCGGTGGAGCGGGACTTTCCTGCCTTCGCCCTACTGGCGACCCTGTACCCGCGCTTCGATCTCGTCTTCTCGCCGACGACGGACGGCGGCTTCGTCGACGCGGTTCGGGCGCTGATCGACGCCTTCCGGACCAGGTCCATAGGCATCATGCAGGTGACGCCCGATGGCGCACTCGATACGATCGTCGAACCTTCCGGACCTCCGACGCCGGATCGGCGGTCCGCTTACGAGAAGTTCTTTCCCATGCGCAGGCCTTGGAAGCGCGATCCCGGC
Organism: Bradyrhizobium sp. CCBAU 51765; assembly: GCF_015291725.1. GTDB lineage: Bacteria > Pseudomonadota > Alphaproteobacteria > Rhizobiales > Xanthobacteraceae > Bradyrhizobium > Bradyrhizobium liaoningense. Next base: position 722,950 of record NZ_CP030038.1, on the reverse strand, counting down.
GGGGACAGCACCGGGACTCGATAATGGCGCGGCGTCGCATCCGGTTCGGTCCTGGCCGGCCCCGTGCTGCGACAGACCCATAGACAAATTTTTCGGACCGGCCTGCGTGGTCGCGAAATTTCAAAGGAGGATCATACCATTGAGGCTTCATTCCTCTCCTCGATGTAGATTCCGGTCCAGATTCAATCCCACCCTTCTCCGCGATACCGGACTCAACGAAATCAAACGCTTGTCCATTTCGGTTTCGAGCGATGCGGTCTCGTTTTGCCCGGTTACATCAGGTTTTCCAGACAAACCTCAGGACAGCGATTCCGCAAGTCCCTCGTATCCCAATACTAGCCGCACGATCGGCTCGCAGCTTCGCGCGAGCCACCGAACTGCCCTCTACCTAGCCCTTCCTGGGGCCGTTTACCTTGTGGACCATCGGAGCTGGACGGCGAAGGCAATCGGTGACAAAATGTAACCTATAAAAGCTCACGAGGTCCCTTGATATGACTGCTCTTCCCTCTGATGACGCATCCGGTGCCCGTGTTTTCGCGGACGCAATCCCGGAGCGGGTGCGGGCCCGCCCGTGCCCATCGCTCTGGAGTGACGATGAATTGCTTACTCTACCTGAAGTTGTTGCATTATTCTGGCCCGACGGGGCGCCGATAACGCTGACCACGTTGAGGACAGCGGTCAAAGACGGCGACTTGCCTATCGCAAAGATAGCAGGAAAATTTTTTACAACCAAGGCGGCGATCTACCGGATGACGACCCCGCGCCCGCTCGCGGCAGCGGATATCGTTGCGGCCGCCAGGGCGCAGCCCGAGTTGGAACAGTCTCCGCCGCCCGTACCGCAGATCGATCCTGTTCTGGAGCGGATCCGGGGGCGTCAGGAGCGGGTGAAGTCGAAGCGCTGAGCCGACGCTTTGCCGTGCGCAAGAAGACGGTGGCGGATACGATTGGCACAGCCGCCGCGCCGAAATGCAAATCTCGGGTCGACATGACCACGGAGCCACCAACAAACGCCGAGCGCTTCCGCCGCATCCACAGATATGATGGATTTGTCGATCAAGCGGGCTTGGGCCAACGCTTGATCTTTCGTCGCGCGCGCGTTGCCGGTAAAGGCCTTGCGCCAGGTCATCTGGTTCACGTACGTGAAGGGTACGCCTCTCGCGGCGCAGACCTCCTCCGCCACCGCGCAGAGACCATACATCCGCATGAAGGTCTTCATGGCGGGGCGCGTCATGATCGGTAAGCCTGTGTCAGGATCGACTTGGCCGCTCCGGACCTCGACGTCCGTTCGAAGCGGCTGCTCGACCGCCACGTGAGCGACGTCATCCTGTTCGAGGATCCGGCAAAGCGACTCGCGGAGGTTACGGAAGACCTGTCCGCTCGTTTTGTCTTCAAAGCGAAATTCTCGGGCCCATAGGTATCGCTCGCCGTCCAGCACAGCTGCGCCGGTAGTGGTCGCGAGGTCCAGACCGAGCAATCTCACGCTGCCCGTCCTTCCCGGCCGCCCGAAAACAGAGGAAGATCATCCGGCGGCCGTTGTGGAGGGAGCACCTTAAGCCGGCGCTTGCGACGCGGCCGCTTCGCCCACTCGGCCCAACTCATGTGGACGGTAATGGGCACGGAATAGACGTATTGGTACACGGGCCCAAACCGATCCGGCGGCGCTATTGGTTCGTTGTGACGCTCGACTAGTCCGGCTCGGATGAGACTATCGAGTGTCTGTGCCGAGCACCTCGGAGGTGCACCTGCGGCGATGCGTTCGAAAGCGCTTCGCTGCGCTTTCGGCAATCGATCCCAATGGTCCTCCTCGTCGTTGCTCACGTCTTTGCTCCGATCGGATTGATGGTTGAGATTCATGCCGACGGGGCCTCGTTCTCCCGGGCCTCGATCCACTCGGCGAGTCTCGCTTTCCGGGCGTAAAGCTTGTTCCCGATCTTGAACGCGGGCAGATCGTGGCTCTCGGCCAAATGGTAGACTTGGCGACGAAGCCGCTGAGTGTCCTCGCCGAAGAGAAATTTTGCTATCCCGTCAGCGCCCTCGATGAGATCGATCATCTTTCCACCCGCAATCCACCGACCGTTCCCCGGGCTTTCGCCCACCGGCCGGTGCGCGCGCAGAAATCGAGGTGGACGGCCCGTATCGCGACCTCGCGTTGGTTGCGGGCTACCGACGCCGCGTGCATGAATCCAAGTCGAAGACCCGTCGCCGGCACCGACCCAAATCGTGGTGAGACCCGGCTCCTAGCGGCAGTCAGCGTTAGCCGTACGAGCCTTATTGAACGGCATCCGGCGGCTGCGGCTTCGAACCGTCCCCGGGCAAGATCGAGATAACGCGCGCCTCCGAACCTGATGGACGGCCTCGACGGCCGCGCGGCGACTCTTCTCGTCAAATCATCGGGTAAAGGTTCGTTAACCATCTCGTGCGTCTCACGCTTGCGTTTTGTAGCACAAGTTATATGCTATATACAGCACATAGCAAGTGCTACAAACGCTCTGCGGAGGTTTTCTCGTGCCCAACTTCTCGTGTCGCGCCCAGCAAGCGCCGAAGGATCAGCGTTGCATCTGTGCCTACGGTCCTAGCAATTTGAGAACTTGGTGCGGCAGGACTTTGCAGTCATGTCTCAGACTCGAAAGGGCTAAGCTTGCGGGGAAGCGACGCGCCGAGCAGTCCTCCCACCGAACTCCGCTCCACGCGGGGAACAACGATCAGCCGCATTGCCTAACGCTCTCTCATGCGGATCTGACACGCCTCTTCGCGGCCGTCGCGGAACGTCCTCAACTGCTCCGTTTCATCCGCGTTGAGGTCAAGGCATGAGGTCGCCCATCGTGAAGCGATCGATCGTCGTTGCCGGTCACATCACGAGCGTCAGTCTCGAAGACGTTTTTTGGGATGGCCTGCGAGCCATCTGTCGTCAACGCAATATGTCGCTCTCCGAGCTTTTGTGCCAGATCGACAGGCAGCGGAAGGGCAATCTTTCCTCGGCGATCCGTGTGTTCGTGCTTGAACACTACGTCGCTATCGCCGCCGAAGCCACGGCTCCTATCGCACGCGTCCACCAGGCCGAGACGGCGAGCTCGCCGAACGCCATCGGGGGGATACGACACTAATGGCGGGCCTTCATATGAGAAGTGATGCTTCCGGGCGCGACATCCTTGCAGCATCGATGGAGACGCTACCCGTCACCGGACGATGTCACGGCGGCGCTGATCCGCCTTCCCGATTGCAGATTTCGCTCGCTACGCTTCGCAACGCATCCGCTCCTGCGCCGACCAGTCGAGTTCCCCACCGAGCCCCGAACTCTCTGTCAGGCATCAGGTAGACGGCGTGGCCAGCATCAGAAAACGGGTCCTCAAGCCGACCAAGACCGGGAAGAGAAAAACGGTCTGGCAGGTCGACTACAAGGACAATCAAGGCAAGCGCCGCCACCGGCAGTTCCCGACAAGACGGGAGGCGGACGAGTGGCTAGTTGAGGCCCGGGGCGAAGTCGCAGCCGGTACACACGTAGCAGCAACCGCATCCAAGACCTTCAAGGAGGTGGCCACAGCCTGGATCGCCGATTGCAAGGCGAACGGACGCGAGCGCACGACCACAGACGTGTACGAGCAGCGCCATAGAGATTATTCCGGTCCACTATGGGACGACCGAAAGATCGGAACACTCTCGGTGGCGGATGCCAAGCAACTCTACGAAGACATCCTGGACCGTTCACGTTCACACGAGATCGTCCGTCGAGTCCGCATCGAGGTCGGAGCCATCTTGCAATTCGCGCAGAGCAAGGGATGGCTCGTTAAGAACGTCATCCACCTCACTCCTTACAAGGTCAAGAAGAGGAAGAAGCGCCCTCCCATGCCGACTGTGGAGGAGGTACAGGCGCTCATCCAAGCTACGACCGAGCAGTGGCCTGACTACCTCGCCATGCTGTTCGTACTCGTTTTCGCTGGACTGCGTGGATCCGAGCTGCGGGGTTTGTGTTGGAGCGATATCGATTTCAAGAGAATGCTCATATCGATCTCGAGGCGCGCCGACAAGTTCGGCGTGATCGGTGACCCCAAATCGGAGTCGGGTACACGAGAGATCGTCATGAACAAGACCACGGCGAAGGCGCTGAAGGAGTGGAAATTGAAGTGCCCGAAAAGTGCACTTGGTCTCGTCTTTCCTACCTCTCGCGGCACGCCGCAAAATCACGCGAACCTTATGAACCGGTGGCTGCGCCTCGCTCAAATCGAGGCGGGCGTCACCAGGATAAGGATCAAGCCCGACAAGAACGGGAAACAGATCAGCGTCGGCGTGGCAAAATATGGCATGCATGCCTTACGTCACTTTTGCGCCGCCTTGTGGATTGAATCGGATTTTTCGCCGAAGCGCATATCGGTGATGATGGGACACTCCACCGTCGCCTTCACCTTCGATACCTACGGCTACTTGTTCGAGGCGCGCATGAATGTCGATAAGGCGAGAGATCGTGCCGAGTCGATCGTCATGGCCGGCTGAGTTGGCACAGCGTGACTGCGACCTTACGGCATAAGTGTAAGAAGGATCATCTTTGTCGAAAAGCTAGGGCGGCGTTGATTGACGTATCTTCGTGGAATCGGAAGCCGGGAGACTCCACGCACACCGTTCTGCCTCAAGCGTTACTTTAACGACAGCTCCCTTATGCTGCGCGCGGGTCTGTGCCCCGCGCGCAGCTTAGATTGCGAACTAAGCCAGTTCGATCTTCACCAGCGACGGCTGGGAGCCGTCCTGAATGGGACCGCCGCGATGCAATCGCGACGGCGAGGGCCACAACTCGGGCTCGATCTCGATGCAGACCGAGGTGACCAGGTGACCATCGAGCAGCTCTGCGAGCAGTGCCATCGTAACCGGTGGCGGTGCCCCGTTGCGCAAGGCCGGCAGCGAAACGCTGCTGACGAAAGCTCGGGTCCTCGCGTCGCTGCAGGTCACGCGGTAGCTCGTGGTCCACGTTCCCTGATTGCCCAGACGAACGATCCTACACTTGACGTACTTGGACATGTGTCATGCCCCTTCTTGCTTGACGGTGACGCGGCCGGTGACCGACCTTGATCGGGAGCATTCCGTGCCGCGGCTAAGACCGCCTGCTTGCCCTGAAGAGCTCGAAGACCCAGTTGATCAAACCGGTCGCGAGCCCTTTGAATTCGTCAGGGGCAGCGCCCCGAGACATCCTTTCTGCCGAGCAAAAGACATACCCTCGGCATTCCGGACCGGAGCGCCTCGCCTTTCGGCGTCGCTCCACGAGTTGGAACCGCGCGCTGCGCGGCGGCTATTCGATTAGAATTTGGCGAATTCTCCCGAGTCCGGTGCGCGCCGGCGGACTTCATCGGTGGCGGGATCGGCGAAAACGCGCCGAACCGCATCGCGCGGGTTCGGGTCGCTTGGCTCTACGAAGCGGCTATCGCTCCGGAGCTAACCGGTGATTTCGAAACAAACATCGGAAGACTCCTCACCGGCATGCCGGCAAACTTGGTGGGCTCGGTTGCCCTCGAGGAGATGACCTGTCCGCCGATTGGCCCGGCGGATCCATCGCGGATCGTGGCCTAGGGCTGGCGAACAAGGCGCATCGCCTTGTGGCGTGCGGAAAGGACGATGGCTATCTTGATCATGCCGCCTTCAAAGCAGAAAATCTTGGCTATCCCGTTAATTCGATCGTTCGAATTGCATCCAATGACGATGTCACTGGGACAGGCCGGGCGAAAATTTTCCAGCTCGACCATCCGTTCGTAATATGATGGTCTCCGCTCTGCAGCAACATCTCCTCGCTGCTGCTCCTTATCGGCTTGTGCGAGCTTCTGAACTAAGGATATGAGGCAGCGGCAGGCAAAGCCGCTGAGTAGCGGGAACACGGAGGCGCTTCGTGTTTCGGGAGCTCAACTGCAACTTACACTGGCTCGCCTGGCTCGATCTAAGCAATTCATGATCTCTTCCTCTTCGAGCTTTTAGAACAACGCAGCTCAGCGGACCACGATCCTAGCAGTTGCCGCTCGCGGAGGGGACGGCAGATGCGCCTTCACGGCGCCAAGTCTCCCACTGCAGAGTACTCGGGCCCAAACGGCTCTACGAATATGTGTGTGACCTCCACCCGTGGTGCAGGTGTCGACAGCTTTCGCTGAGTAATCTCGGCCTGAAGCTGGTGCACTCGCTGACGGTAGACCTTTGCTTCTTCCGGACCGGGAAGGACCAGAACCACAACATCGTAAAACCAAGTTATGCCGAAGGCTCTAAGCGACCACTCCTCCGCCCTGTCGCGATACATGGTAGCGTTTCGGTAAGGCCCCACCGTCATCACGGCGACGGTCCGAGCGGTCCTCATTTCGAATAGATAGTCCACCTTCACTGCAGACGGTCGCTTTTGTGCCGCTCGCGCTGTCATCGACACTATTTCGCCGAGATCCATATCGCCGACTATGTTTTTGATGGCGACCGCCGCAGCGTCTTTGAACGATTGCTGTCTCGCTTTTCCTACTTTGCCTGCGTAGCCGGATGGCAAAATGCCCTTCAAGAGCTTCCGCATACTTGCGACGGTCACACGGCCTTCCTGCCAGTCCTTGGCGACTTCAGGGAATAGGGTTGAATCTGCTTCATACACGCGCGCCATGAGCTCTGCGACCGATAGGGAGACGCCGTCTAGTCGGGCGTAGGAGAAGGGTTGCTCTCGGCGAAGCCGATCGAGAAATTCCGCTGCGCTGACCGCACGCCGCAATGAAGACGGATCACTATTCTTATATTGGAGCTGCGAAGCGAAGCTGCGCAAACGCGCCTCTCGTTCCCCATACGGACAGTCTCTCAATCGCTCAATCGCCTGTCTCGCTTCTTCTCGCCAATTTCTTCGCATTTTGGCCTCGAAAAATTAACCTTGCCGAGAGCAGTACCACCGGAGACCCTTGCAGGATAGCATGACTCTAGCGATAATATCACTAGAACCAAGTGATATTTGGATCCGCACGATGACTGATTGCTACAGTGATTACGCCACTCTTCTGCATAGCTTCGGGACGCGGCTCGCGCCCGGCGGCTTTGCGGTCTTCAGCGACTTCGCAAAGGCCGAGAACGCGTATGTCCACCACACCGCGGTCCCGGCGGCGCTAACGGCCTACGCGACGATCTCGCCGAACTTCGCCAAGGGCCGCTTCCCGGAGACGACACTCGCTGACCTCGTCCTGAAGCGTTGTCACATGGATCGCCGCGAGGCGATGGCGCTGGCCGCCGTCTGCGGTGAGCACATTCCGCCCGAACCCGATCCCAACGCGCGGGACTTCGCCGCCCACCTGCTCGCCGTGATTGACCGGTACGGGTTGCAGCCGTTCTACGGCCGTTCGGGATTTCCCGCTTGCTTCGATATCGACGTCAGGCCACCCGGCGTCCACTGGGAAACCCACGAGATCGACGAGTCGGCGCTGAAGACCTGGCGCAAGTCATACAAAGAGCTCGACCTCTCAGAGCAGATGATGGTTGCCACCATCATGTTCCTCTACCGCGACCAGCGCGACGGCCCGTGGCTCCGACGTCTTCCCCACCGTTGGCATGCCGCCGACGCGATCAGCGCGATGAAGGGTTCGGGCATGCTCGGCGACTGGGGAAAGCTGGTGGCGCTCTTTCAGGGCTGGTGATCGCGCCTACGCCGAGGCGATGCATCGCTTAAGGACAGCATCAGAAGCAAGGAGATCAGACGATGATCATCAACATGCCTGCGACCCGGGTGAAGCGAACCGCGAAGCGGCTGCGCATCATACTTTTCGCCCACGGGATGAAACTGACACATGGCCGGGCCCGCGACCTTGCCGCGCGTTTGTACGGCTTCGACGGCTGGCGGCACTTTCTCGAAAGCGATCGCTGGAAGCCCAACAGCTCGTTCGACAAGGATCTTTCCGAGACCGCTTTCTTGGAGCGTGACGCGTTCCAGATGAACGTCTTGAAGGCCGCCGGTCTCGGCGCCGTCGCCCGTGAGCTGTTGGACCGCGTCGACCCGACCGGCTCGTGGGCCAAGGCCCAGGCAGCGAAAGGACAGCCGATCCAGCCCTGGCCACCCGTTCCCCGAAGTCTGCTCGGACAAGAGCAACCCCCACGAACCACTTAACTCCGAAAGGAAAAGAATATGTCGACCAACGTCATCTGCTTCTCGACCGGCCAACCCATCCCCGACACCGCGAACATCGGTGACGAGAAGATCACCGACGGCGTCCCCGCCAGCGCGGCGATAGAGCCCTTGGCCCTGGGGGCAACTACCGAGACGACGCCGATCATCTACCCCTTCGCTCCTGTCGACGTCTATTCGACCTGCAAGGCCGAACTGGGCCTGACGGAGTTCGTGCTCGTCCCGGTTCGCCCGATCGAGAACGCCGATCCGACCAATTACGTCCTGAACATCGCACAGGCCATGCTCGAGACCGCGGGCCGTCCCGTATTCGGATATCGGATCCGGACCAGCCCGCTGTACGTCACTGCCGAGTTCTACGCCATGTTCGAGACCGACACCGGCTTGGTGGATTTGACGCCCAACACCAGGGGCGAGAGCTACGTCGTGTTCGTGCCCGACCGCGACGTGCCGCCGGATTTCGACTATCTCGACCGCCCGGTCACTCGGCGTTTCCGCACCTACGAGGCGCCGACGCGGCGGCAGCGTGTGGCCGCCGAGATCGCCGCCATGGATCCGCGGCGGCTCGCCTCCGAACGTCGGCGCGCAACCGATCTGGGACTGACCCTGGAGGATAAGCTTTCGCTCGCTCTGCTTTCCGACGCTCTCGAGACCAGGCTGGACCTGTTCATCGAGTGCTGCGAGGAACTCGAAGCGTTGACCATGGCGGCGCTCGACGGTCGCGAGGCGGTCGACGTGGTGTACCTCGAGTTTCTGCACCGTCGCCGGGCGTCGTTGGAGACCATGCTCGACGAGGCATACGAGCAGCATAAGGCGAAGACCACGAAGTCGGCCCGAAAGCGTCGCGAGCGCTAGTCGTAACGGACAATGCCGGCGCGAAGTTCCCGTCGTCACCACCACCAACAAGAGAGGCATCTACCATGAACGTCACCCCCATGCACACCGTGTTTTCCCTCCTGCGGGACGGCAAGAAGATCGAGGCCATCGCGGTATTCCGTCGCACCTACGGCTGCGGCCTCAAGGAGGCGAAGGATGCGATCGAGGCACTGATCGACATCATGGCCCCGCCCAGCTCTCAGCCTACCGAGTACGTCGTGATCAGCCGGCACGAGGGGGACAGCGACTACGAAGTCATGCGCACCTACGGCAAGGGGTCGGCGTTGTACGACGCCAACTGCATCGTCGACGTTAGGGAGGAGGTGATCGTCGCCGCCGTGATCGCGCAGTCCGTCGTCACCCGCGCCATGAAGGAAGTCGCGTAGACGAAGGTCGGCTCAGCGGTCGTCGCCGTTTCTGCTTCGCTTCACCGTGGCGCGGAAGGAGACATGAAAGAAATGTCCGGGTCCGAAGACTCCGACGCTGAAATTGCTGGTTTGGCCGAAGTGATCGAGCCGTCGGCGGGCACCTACGGCTGCACTCTGTCTCGATAATTCGGCGAGAGAAGCAGGTCGCCCGAAGCCGGGGCGGGATCGAGCGTCTCCTGCTCTAGCGTTCGTGGATCTGGTCCGTAGGCCCACCACTGCGCCAAGCCGGCGATGGCGCTGTCCGGCCCGCGCGCGACATCACATATTCACCGAAGCAACTAAGCAGAATTTGCGAATGCCTACGAAAGCAAAGAAGATCAGGACGAAGACGTCCAAAAAGCAGGGCACAGCTCGAGCGACGGCCGCCAGCAAAAAGGCTGGGAAGATCAAGGCCGCCGGCAAGGCCAGGTCCTACGGCCTCATCAAGCAGGATAGCCGTATGGCGACCGGCCGCGGATGGCGCCTCAGTCCCGACGGCGGCAAGACGGTGCTTACCGCCACGCTGTTGACGACGCACGACCTCGGTGATCGGACCATCGCTGTCTTCAGGACTCGCATCTGACCCCCACGCAGAGAACTTCCGGTCCGGCGCCTGCTCGACTCCCAGGGTCGTGCAAATCGCTTGGATCGAGGTCTTGGAATAGCCGCCCTCGGCGGACCACGATCCGAGCAGTTGCCGCTTGCGGAGGGGACGGCAGATGCGCCTTCACGGCACTAAGTCTCCCACTGCCGAGTACTCGGCCCAAACGGCTCTACGAATATGTTTGTGACCTCCACCCGTGGTGCAGGTGTCGACAGCTTCCGTTGAGTAATCTCGGCCTGAATGTCATCGTTAGGAACACCGAAGCGCGAACTCCTAAAATTGACCTAGGACATGTCGGCTTTGACTGGACCGCGAGCACCACCCTTTCCAAGCTCGCCTGCAGTGGATCGTCGCATCTCGACGTGCAACAGCAAACCGCCATGGGCAGCCCGGATCGCTCGCACGCGCCGGCGCGTTCGCGACCGGTTATTTTGCCGACCTTGCCGCCCGAACATGGAAAGATTTTCAATTCGCTCTACCGGTCTCCGCCGATGGCGTCTTGTTCGCGTGCGCCGGCTTCATCCTGGGGTTCTTCCTCTCCTTCGCCGGAGCCATCGGTCTGGGTCGATTGGCACGAGCTCATTGAAGCCGTCGCAGCAAAAACATCGATCCCTGCGGAGCTGGATATCGCGATCATGGACGTGTCGGAAAGCAGAACAATGGAGCCCGACATCGGGCTCCACTAAGGAAGGCGTCTATGCCAGCTCGAGGAGGGCGAACGACTGGCGTTCATCGCCGAAGCCCTATCCGACGGAGGGGCGATCAGCGGCGGACGCTGATCGTCTCAAGCTGACCAAGATCGGGCGGGTGTCGTGGTTGCCAGACACGACGGCGACGCGCGGCATGATCGACATGGTGCGCCACCCGAAAGATAACTCACGATCCTGCAGCCCTCGGGCAACCGCCGTGCCGCCGGCTCCGGACGATGCTTCGTGGTGCTCGGAAATTCTTATTCGTTAGGCGGCCTGACGCCTCACCTCCGCTTGGCGCCGCGCAGAGCCGCCATACCGCCGAGCACGGATACCAGCAGATCCGCGTCTTCCGGCGTCCCATCCCACACGGACAAAGCGCTGTCTACGATGCGCCGCTTGGCGAATTCGTCTCCATGAACACCACCAACGAAGCGCAGAGGATCAATTCCTAGTTTTATGCAAATTTGCAAAACATTCTGACTGATTGCCCGGAAGTCTTCGGCGAGAATCCTGCTGACCTGGCCTTGATTTACGTCGCTCAAAGCAGCCAGTTCAGACGCAGAAAGCTGACGCGCCCTCATCTGATCGCGGATTTCGTTCACCAGCGCCCGTTTCGATTCGCTTGCCAATTTCATGCGAATTTGCATATATAGGGACATACGAATTTGCAACCTTATTCAAAGGCACGTGTCCTGCTTCCGCCGCCGATGGAACAAGGTTCGCATTTCGGCATATATTCGGAGGGGCTGATGCCTTGGGAAGCGAACACAGTGGTTGCGGTCAGAATAGATGTCGGACCATCAATCATGCTCCAGAGCGGGGCGTGGTTTGACTTCGCTGCGCCTCACGCCAGCCCCTTCACAGTCGAGGACATCGCCCATGGACTGGCGCACATCTGCCGGTACTCCGGGCAGTGCAGGGACTTCTATTCGGTGGCCGAGCACAGTCTTCTCGTCAGTGACGTGGCCACTGGTTTCGAGTTCGAAGCGCTAATGCACGATGCCGCTGAGGCGTTCCTCGGCGACATCACCCGACCGCTGAAGCAGATGTTGCCCGACTACAAGCGGATCGAAGGCGAGGTCGAACGCGCGATCTTCTCCCGCTTCGGACTGCAATCTCCCATGCCTCGCGAAGTTAAGCAGGCCGATCTCCGCGTGCTCGCAGCCGAGCAGCGCCAGATCATGCCTCGCGGAACTGACGAGTGGCTCCGGGGACTGGACGTGATCCCGGCGCCGGTCGTCGTTCGCAATCTCTCCCCGCGGGAGGCCAAGCGCGAGTGGCTGGAGCGTTTTGAGGCTCTGTTTTCGCTGCGTCCGAGAGTCAATCCCCTCAGATCCACCCGGTGAAATGCGGTGAAAACCGCTTCGCCGTCTGGACGTGATCCGGTCGCACCTGTAGCACCCGCGTTAGTTAGTTCTGTATCGTTCTCGCGACGAGGTCTTGCATATGTCGCTCAGGAAAGACCAATCGCTCGACGAACTCGCGAGGATCGGCAATGTCGCCCAATTCGTGAGTTACTCGCCGGGCGGAAAAGCACCCAATCAGCAGTTCTGCCGTATCGCCGGCTATGAGCCGAACCACCGCTTCGAGACGCTGCGTGACGGCCTTTGCAGCCTTGTGGAACACAGCCCCGAAGGCACGATCAACCTCCGAAGCTTCACGCCGGAGAGTCCGCGCAGCAGGGATTTCCACTATGGTTTGGCAAACGTCGATGAAGCGGAATCCTTGCTGAGGAAGATGTCCGCTGAGGGCTTGTTCGTCATTGCGAACGAGACGGTCGACGTTTCCGATGGCGGCGTTTCGGGCGTCATTCAAGGTGGCGTAGCTGAGTTCGCTCCCGACGACACTCCTCGTTGCGTTGAGAAAGAGGGCACGGCTTCAATGCCGTCCAATCTCGCGAGGTCGATCATCCGCATGGTGTTCGGGTTCGAGCCGGAAACGGTCGCGGCGGATCGGGGACGTCTGGAGTTCAGCATCCATCCGAAGCCCCGTGGCTGGCGCCGTTCGCATACTTTGATGTGGGAATACGAGGGCACGGAATCCGCGCCGGCGCAGCCCGCCATGAAATGGCCGAACCGGTTCAGCCAGCACATCGGCGACAAGACGTTCGGTCTCCTCGTCGCGCACGCGATCGGCCTGCCCGTGCCTCGCACGACCTGCTTCTCGAGACGAGTCGCGCCGTTCACGTTCGGTCAGGATACCGCATCCCGCGAAGTATGGACGCGTACTTGCCCGAAAGAGCAGGAGCCTGGCCGATATACGACCGTCAAAGGATGGGCCGACCCGTTCAAGCTACTGTCGATCGAAGATCCGCAGGGCACGCAGATTCCTGCGATCCTTTGCCAAGCCGCCGTTCCGGCAACCCATTCGGGCGCAGCCATCACGGACGCTACCGGTCAATTGATCATAGAGGGTACGGCGGGAGAAGGCGATCACTTCATGCTCGGCCGGAAAGTCCCGGAGAAGATTCCAGCGTCGGTGACCGCCGATGTCAGGGCGCTTTACGATCTCGCGAAGGCGTCTCTTGGTCCGGTCCGCTTCGAATGGGTTCACGACGGCTCAAGAGCTTGGATCGTGCAGTTGCACAAGGGCGCCACCGACAGCGCCGCATCGACGATCGTGCCGGGCGACGCGCGACGCTGGGAAACGTTCCAGGTATCGCGCGGGCTCGAAGCGTTGCGCGGCTTCCTGGATGGACTGCCGGGCGACGTCGGCGTCAGCATCGAGGGCGAAATCGGCTTGACGAGCCACTTTGCCGACCTCTTGAGGAAGGCACGGCGGCCCGCCCGTATCAAGAGCGCGGCGGCCGCAGGCCACTAGCTAGGGCCCGTCGTCGCCAGCGGTTCCCTTCTTCCGCCAAAGCTCGGTCAGCTCGCCTTTGTAGACCGAATGCACCGCTATCGCGTGGTCGGTGATGTCTTGGACACCGTCGAGCACCGTCAGCTCGACGACTGCGTTGCTGGCCCGTCGTTTCTTGCGCCATTGGTCGAATGGGTAATCGGCAATCGAAAGAAACGTGTCGATGCCTCTCGGAGCCGGCCGGTAAATCGTGGCTCCGCTGTTGATCGGGCTGAGCCTGATGCGATCCCGGTTGGCCTCGACCAGGCTCTTGGTGTCGAGCGTCAACACGGTCTGTGGCCGGTTGCGATAAGCCCTTGCGCCAAGCAAACCTCTTAGCCGATCGCGCGAGAGCCAGAAGAAGACGCGCGCATTGAGCGTCTCGAACCATTGCTCCGGCGTCGTGCCGTCGGTCAGGCACTTCTCGAGCGCCGAAGCGGTCATCGGCTTCTGATCTCGTACGACCGCATGAGGCAATTCATCGGCTGCGATGAGAACAGATTCCGGACGGCGGGCGGACTCGAGATCGTGCCTGGCCTTGCCCTTATACTTGTAGAGATCGAGCAGCGACGTCGTCGACAGAAGCCCATGCTTCCGGATCGAATCCCAACTACCGTCTTCGGCCATGTGCCATAGCCGCGGGTATTGCCGGAGCAGATCCTCTTCCTTCAACGCCAGTTCCTCCGGTCGATGACGCCAAATCGGTCGAACCGGGTCGATATCAGCGACACCGGTGCGTTGGCGACGCGCTCGACCTCGGCGATGAAAGTCTTGGTTTCGTCGGTAAGCTGGTCGAAACGCCGCGCCAGTCGGTTCTCGACGTTGATGTAGTCGGAGAACGAAAGGGCTATATCGGTCGCGCCGTTCAGGACGGCCGAGCGTCTGAGCTGCTCCCAGTCGAATTCGGCTACGCGCCTGGGATTGCCCGACACAGATCCGATTTCCTTTTCCTTCAGCTCCGCGGCCGGGATTCCGGAACGCTCGGCGATCTTGTCGAAGTCGATGACGATGCCCATCGGGCCCGAGGCGCCGCCGACGCGGATTGGGTATCTTCTGACCACCATAACGATCCTTCGCACCCGAGTGGGCGCAACTCCGGCATCGGCCAGACAACCGGATGCGGTCGTCTCTCGTGCCGTCACATGCGGGTAGTTGCCGTGGTGCAGGCTCAGTCCCGTTCCCTGCGTGCCCTCGATCATGATCCGCGTGCCGTTAGCATAAGCGTTCTCCAGCTCGCGCTGCACGGGCCTCACATAAGGAAGAAGGTCGGGGCGGTTCTTCGCAAGCCGCACGCTCGGTCCGAGCATCGGCTTGTCGCTGCGATTGAGGATCTTGCGGGCGAGCGCGGCACCGGCGCCCTGCTTGGTCGAACCGATCGATCCCAAGCCACCCTCCTGACCCTCGAATTCCCTGTCCCAGTCGTCGATCACCATGGCCTGCTCGTCGATCACGAGCCGATCCGGCGTCAACTCGCAGTCTTTAATCTCCTTCAAAATCCTCTCGGGGAGAATCGTAGAACCCGCGGCGATCAGGATCTTCGCCGTTTTGTTGGACTGCGTGCCGGAGGGGAGCTGCCGGTAGTTGTAAGGCGGGAAAGCCACTTGATGGCCGGCATTCGGACCTCCGACGCGCACCAGGACGCCGTACCCCTTGGCTATGTGTGCGCAAACGTGCCCCTTGCCCTCGCTGCCATACTGGCCGCTGATGATCACGTCCACCAGCGGTTCGGCAACCGCGGGAAAGAGGCCTATGCCGACGACCGCGCGCGCGAGCAACGAAGGCGGCTCGCACCTCCAGTTCTCGACCACGCGATCGGCGACACGATCAAGAAGCCAGACTCCGCTTTCGGTGCTGTCGGCCCTGACTTGATCGTATTCCATGCCGGTGTCGGCGACCGAGCCGCGGTCATTGTATCGCTTCTTGATCTCGACGTATGGCGCGGTCACATGGATGTGCACGAACTTCTCGCCGAACGTATCCCGCAAGTGCCCGATCTGATCGACGGTCCTGACGGAATCGATCAGGACGATCTCCTTCTCGCCGTGCACACGGAGATGGTCAACGACGCCGTCACGAACCCATGTGCCGCCAGTCTGCATATCCAGGCGTTTGCCGGCTTCGATGAGTTCGGAGCGTTCGTTCTTGGTCCCCGCCTCGACGAGCAGGATACGTGTCGAGATCCTGTATGCGCCGAAACGCCTCTCAAATTCCCCCGCGAGCGCGGATTTGCCGACAGCAACAGGGCCGGATAACGCGATGACGTACTTCACAAGACCTCCCTTCCTCGTCCTGATGACAAGGCCGAATCCCACTCGCATATCCAGCTGATTAATCGGCGGGCAACAGATGACAACCTAGGCGTTCCCCGAGGTCTTCCAAGGTCTCATCAGCTTACCGCGCGGCTTTATTTCGCCGTCGATTCAATTCCTTGTGCCAAGTTCCGCTTCGGACACCATTCCTAGCGCGCCACCTCATGACCGGCCCCCGTTCCACCCCTCGCGCCCTGGTCGGTGCCGGCCGCGGGAAGGGACCTCGTCGAAGTAAACGAGCCCTGAAGCAGTGCGAAGGCGAGGCTGATGCCTACCGGCCTAGGGTTGCGCTTGCGCCGACAGCAGCGGTGTCCGCCTTGGAAACGATGCCAGCGCGCTAGGAAAGTGCCTTGCGCAGCGAGCGAAGCATCGCCTCCGCATCATCGATCTTCTTCAGCAGTTCGGCATTGCCCTTCAGATCCTGCAACGTCGTCCATGGCACCGCCTTGACCGCCTCGACGACCGCGTCGAGCTCGCCTGTGAGACCGTCGTCGGACTTCGTTTTCACAGTCCCGAGCCGCAGTGCAGCCGACTCAAGGTCTCCCGCGTCGGCCAAGAAGTGCGCCTTGGCGATGGGATCCGGCAGGATCGCACGAAGCTTGCGTAGGTCCTTGGAGTTGGTGATCCGCTTCTGGTTGACCTTCCGGACCACCGCCTCGACCACGCTCGGCGTCAGCAGCTTCTTGCTGACGCCCATCAGCTCTCGCGCCCACGTGATCGCCGCGCCGGGGTCACGAAGACTGGTGAATTTTTCCGAGAGCTCGAACACATCGGTAAGCTTATCGAGTTCGCGGACGGTGATGCCGAGGATGTTGGCGGCGCTCGCCCGCCCCATAAGGTCCACGAGACGATAGGCCACCATCTCCTTCTCCTTGGCGTCCCATTCCTTGCGCTGCCTGTGAATGTAGATCCAGACCCGCAGCCGGTCCTCCTCGCTCAGTGTGCGGTCCGTGACCTCGACCGGGATCTGCCGGTATTCGTCCTTTCCTTGCTCGACCAACACCTTCGAGTTCGACCATCTGCGGTCGCCGTCGATGATACGAAACTTGCCTGGCAACTGCGGGTGAGGTTCAACCAACAACGGCTCGAACAACCCTCCGTTGGCTTCGATCTGGCGCTGCAGTTCCTCGTCGATCTTCGGCCCAAGGCGTGGCTGCTTCTCGTTTGGGACGATCTCGTCGATGTTAGCCTTCGTGCGATAGGTCCGAAGAACGGTCCGATCGAGCCTGCGCTCCTGCAGGTTCACGACGACCCGATCGCGGTCTTCGGCCGCGTTATTCATCAACGGTCTCGCCGAAATCGGTCGTTCTGAAATCGGCGGCCATGTCTCCGAAGTCCGCCATGCCGACGATGGCGTCGATCTCGTTGGCCAACTCGGCACGAACGCGCTGCACCGAGCGGATCAACTCGCCCTGCTTCTTCCAGGTCGCGTCATGGGCCTTCTTCTCCTTGACCTGCAGATCGAGGAGATCGTCGGTGTGGGTGTCGATGCGGGCAAGGATCATCGCGCAGCGCTCCGAGGTGATGAAGTCGTAGAGCGCCGCGGTCTTCTTGACGCGCTCGTCGTTGCTCAGGCGCAAGGTGTGGGTTTGAACCAGGTGCCGTCGGATCACCTGCACCAACGCGACGACGCGAGCCGGCCCCGCAAGGACCACGCCATCGAGCACATGGAGCTGGCGCGCGCCCTTCGGGAATTTGCTGGTCGACAGAACGGCGTGCTCGGCCTTCGCGGCCATCTGATCCGAAGCCAGCTTGGTCACGAACTCGGAGCGCCATTGCTTGTGGTTCTTGGAGTCGTAGATGATCTTCCCGCATTCCTTACCGTTGTGCATGACGGTGTGCAGAATGTCGGCGCCGGGCAGACCCTTGTTGATGCGCTCGATCTTGTCGCCCTCGAACTCGGCCTTGAGGGACTCGTAGAGGTCGATCTCGGCGCCCTCGCCCAGTTCTTCGGCGGTCTTCTGATCGTAGGCGCGCTTCAGTTCCTCGAACTTGGTCTGGATCTTGAGGCGCTCCTCGAACGAGGCGGCTTTCTCGGCGTTGACGGCAGCGTCGACGTGCTTCTGCCAGACCTCGCGCTCATCCTGGAGCTGGGCTTGATGCGCTTTCTCCAGCTCCTCCAGCCGACTCGCAGCCGACGCGGCACCGGCCTCGGCATTCGCCTTCGCGGCTTCCAGTGCCTCGATGCGCTCGCGCACGGCGTCGGCCGCTGCGGCCTCGAGCTCCTTGCGGATCTCCGCCTCGCGCGCGACAGCCTTCGACTCCATGTCGGCCAACACGACCGCGTGGTCGTCGCGCTGCTTCGTCAACGCCGCCTCGAGCGTGGCGGCCGCAGTCTCGGCCTTGACCTTGGCCGCGTCCGCACTCTCGATGCGCAGATTCAACGCGGTCTCGACCTCCTTCAGGCGGCGTTCGCCGGCCGCGAGCTTTTCCTGCGCCACCGCCTCGGCGGCCTGCATGGCCTCGGCGCGGATCGTCTGTTCGCGCAGCGCCGCATCCTCCTTCATCCGCTCGATGGTCGCCGCTGCGCCTTCCGTAGCTTCGCGGGCGGCAGCAAGTTCAGCGCTCATGGCGGCCTGAACTTCGCCGCTCTCGCGTTGCACGGCGGCGATGCGCTCGGCGTTCTCGGCGTCGGCGGCGCGACGGGCGGCGTCGCGCGCCTCGATGATCTTCGCTTCCGAAAGCTTGCGCGCCTGATCGAGCGCCTCGGCGATCTTCGTATCGGAGAGCTTGCGTGCATCCTCGAGCGCGGCTTCCTTGTCGCGAGCGTGCTGCTCCTGCAGCCGCGCAGTGATTTCGTCGGCACGTTTCCGTTCGCGCGACTGAATCCGTTCCTTGATCTCGTCGTAACGATCGTGGGGAATCGGCTGATCACAAGTCGGGCAAGCTTCGGCCAGCAACGACAGCTTGGCCGGGGGCTGGAGCCCTTTGGCGTCAAAGAGGGGAGCATGCGACGGCATTGGTGCGGTCCTCGAGAATGGGTCCTAATTTCTCCCATTTAATCCTAGTTTTGTCAACTTCTTTGCTTAAACATCAGGCCGGCGACCACGCCGTGCGTTATTTTCCCTGGAGATTTGGTGCTTTTCCCCACAAGGCGACGTCGACCTCGCGGCGCTCGCCCACCCATCGACGACGTTCCTTCATGACTTAGCCAGCCGCATGCGGTGCCGGAAGTGCGCGAAAGCCGGCGAGCATCCAGCCGCCACCTTGCTGCAGTTGGCACAGCGCCCTCGCCAGGCTGCTCCGGAGACCTGATCTTGTGCAACCTCTATTTAAATACCACCAACCATGCCGCCATCGGTGCGCTATTCGGTGTCATCAACCGCTACGTCGGCAACCTCGCGCCGATGCCCGGAGTCTTCCCTGATTACGCCGCCGATCGTCAGAAGCGGAGCCGATGGCCGCGAACTCGCCACCGCACGCTGGGGCATGCCGTCTTCGTCGAAAGCGCTGACGGACGCGACGAAGAAGCGCGCCGAGAAGCTGCAGGACAAGGGCAAGGAGGTCGATTTAAACCAACTGCTCCGGATGGAGCCGGACGCCGGCACGACCAATATCAGGAACGTAAAGAGCAAACACTCGACGCGATGGCTAGGTCTGGAGCACCGCTGCGTGGTGCCGTTCAACTCGTTCAGCGAATTCAACAAGGCCGAGGGCGGCAACATCTGGTTCGCGCTCAACGAGACCCGCCCGCTCCTCTGCTTCGCGGCATCTGGACCAACTGGACGTCGGTTCGAAAAGTGAAGGAAGGGGAGACAACGAATGACCTCTATGCGTTCCTAACGACCGAGCCAAACGCCGAAGTCGGCACCATCCACCCGAAGACGATGCCAGTGATCCTGACGACGCCCGACGAGGTCGAGGCCTGGATGACAGCGCCAGCGGAACAGGCGCTCAAGCTGCAGCGGCCCCTGCCGGGCGGCGCGCTGCGGATTGTCGCCGGACGGCCGGGCCTAGCACCCGTCGCACGATCTGCGCTGTCGTCCGGACCCGGCCAGTTTCCACTGTGCTCGCTGACGTTGCGTAGCTATATTTGACGTCAAAAAGAGCGAATTCCGGATCGGGGGAAAACTTGGCGGTACAGCAGATTCATACGTTTCTAGTGCACCCCGGAAAGGGGACGGAAAAGACGAAAATCGTAGGCACAACGGTCTCCCTGACGGGCGGCATGTTCGACCTCCTGAGCGGGATCTATGCCAAGGCAGACACCGAGTGCAACGTCGACATCACCTTCAGCCCGACCCCGGACGGCAAGCAGCAGAACGACTGCAGAGATCTCGTCGTGTCGTATATGAGCAAGCCGGATCTTTCGAAGGGTCGAAAAATCGCCGAGCGGCTCGCCGAGTACAGCGACGGCCGGTCGGGACTAGGCTTGCTCTTCCTTATCTCGGGCAGGGAAGGACGCGATCACAAGATCGTCCTCTCCCGCTTCCCGACAGATAGCGCGATCTACGTCGACGAGACGCCGGGCACCCTGTCCGTCCAATTCCTGGAACGCGTCTTCATGAAGAGCAAGACCTCCTACAAGGCGGTTCTCTACCAACACGCTTCGCTGCAGGGCGGCTTTTGGTTCGGACGCGCGATCGACAAGCAACTTAACACGCTCCTGGGGGAACCGTCGAACTACTGGATCAACGATTTTCTTCTCTCGGACTTCACCACCACGCCAGCGATGGGAACGCGGCGCCTCGCGATAGCGCTTCGGGACGCGGCGAAGAAGGCTTCGCTAGATATCAAACAGGAACTCACCGCGGCCGGGACGCTGGCGAGCGGTCTGGCCGGCCAACGGCTGAACATCGACGATTTCGGCAAGCGCCTGGGTCTCTCCGACGCCGCGAAGAACGCGATCAAGAGCGAGCTCAAGTCCTCTGCCGCCGCACAGGAGGTTTTTCAGTTCGACATCGGTACTTACAGAAGCCTCGTCGCTTTCAAGTCGGTCGAGCTAAGCAACGGCGCACTTCTCACCGCCGATACCGAGAAGTTCGACGAGGTCTTCGAACAAGAGCCGGTCGAAGGCTCGAAGGATGAAATCAAGTTCGTGACGCGAGGCCAAGTGATCGATGAAAAACTCAAGACAGCGCGGTAGCGTGCTCGCAACCGAATACGGCGACCGCTACGAAAACGCGCTCAAGCCCGCGGCGCTCGCACTGCGCGAGCATCTCGCCGGCCTTTTAAAGTCGGAGCCGAGGATCGACCGCGTCACGGCGCGCGCGAAGGATCCAGCAAGCTTCCTGAAAAAGGCCGAAGCGCGGGCGAACGGCAAGCAGAAATACTCCGAGCCGCTCGCGCAGATTCAGGACCAAATCGGCGCTCGCATCATCGTGTTCTTCAGATCCGACGTAAAACGGCTGGACGGGATCATCAAGAGCTACTTCAGGACAGTTGAGTTCCGCGATCGGATTCCGGAGTCCGAGTGGGAGTTCGGCTATTTTGGAAGACACTACGTTCTGGTACTGCCAAGCGACGTCAAGGGCGACACCATCAACAAGTCGATGCTGCCCGACTTCTTCGAACTTCAAATCAAGACGCTTTTCCAGCACGCCTGGTCTGAAGCGGAACACGACCTCGGCTACAAACCCGGCTCCATGCCCCTTAGCCCTGACGAAAAACGCAAGCTCGCCTATACGTCCGCGCAGGCATGGGGCGCGGATCACATGTTCGACGAACTCTTCCGCTCTCGCGGCGCGGCGAGAGACTGAGCCTGCCCGCGCCCGTCCGTCATCCAAGGCGCCGCGAAACAGGTGGACAAACCCGAGCTCTACCAATTGCGAAAGTTGCGCGGTAACCTGGACGATGCCAAAACTTGGCTTTCGTCTGGCGTTGAGCCGCCACGCCGAAAGATCGATCAGAAGGCATGATCCGGCACGGAGCCAATCCTGTGCTTGGAGCGCTCCCGCCGGGCTGGTCGCCTGATACGCGGCATGATAATCGGCAACCGCATGCATAATCAGCGACGGATCAACGCGATGTCGGATGCTCTGATGAATATCTCGCCCGTCGACGGTCGGTACGAGCGCTACACCGAGCCGCTCCGCCCGATCATGAGCGAGTTCGGCCTGATCAAATACCGTGTCGAAGTCATGGTGCGCTACGTGCTGGCACTCGGCGAGCACAAGGACATTCCGCTCAACCTCGGCCAGAGCAACGTGACGGTGCTCGAAGGTATTATCCATTCCTTCGCACACGATGATGCCCTCTCGATCAAACAGCTGGAGACCAAGGGCTGGAACGGCATCCTTGCCACCAACCACGATCTGAAGTCGTGCGAGCTGTGGCTGCGGTGGAAATTCGGGCAGCTCGGGCTAGGCGGCATCGTGGAATGGATCCATTTCGGATGCACGTCGGAAGACGTGAATAATATCGCCTACGGGCTGATGCTCCGAGATGCCATCGACGTGCTGATGGAGTCGCTTCAATCGGTGACAGACTGGTTACATGGGTCGGCGGCACAGTGTGCCCAAATGCCCATGCTCTCGCGCACGCATGGCCAACCGGCCACGCCGACCACGCTCGGCAAGGAGTTTGCGATCTTCGACGAGCGCCTGCGTCGGCAAATGCGACAGATGGCCATGCTGAAGATCGCCCTCAAGCTCAATGGCGCCTCCGGCAATTACGCTGCGATGCACGCTGCGCTGCCGGGCGTCGACTGGCCACAGTTCGCGCAGGCCTTCGTCGAGAACGGCACATACTTGCGTAGAGGCGCGCACGTATCGTTCTCGTTCAATCCGCTCACTACCCAGATCGAGCCGCACGATACCTACGCCGAATTGTTCGCGGCGATCATGCGCATCAACACCATTCTCGTGGATGTCACGCAGGACATGTGGCGCTACATCAGCGACGAATGGATCGTCCAAAAGCCGATCGCCGGCGAGATCGGCTCGTCCGCGATGCCGCACAAGGTCAACCCGATCAACTTCGAGAATGCTGAGGGCAATCTCCAGATCGCCAACTGGCTCATGGAGGGCTGCTGCCGTAAGCTTCCGGTTTCCCGCCTGCAACGAGACCTATCGGACTCGACCGTTGTGCGCGTGTTCGGCACGATTTTCGGACACTGCATGGTCGGGTATGAAAATCTTCACGCTGGAATGAAGAAGGTCTCGCCTGATGCCGGACGGATCCGCCAGGCGCTCGTCGAGCATCCGGAAGTGCTGGCCGAGGCATATCAGACAATTCTGCGAAGCAAGGGCTTTCCGGACGCTTACGACGCGCTCAAATCATTGTCGCGCGGCGCAAAGATCACGCTCGCCGACTTGCATGCGTTCGTGGATGGTCTGGACCCGTCATTTATCGACGACGAGACGAAGAGGCGCATGAAGGGAATCATGCCGGATACATACGTAGGTCTCGCCCCGTCTCTGGTGCGCGCAGGTTGAGTTCGGCGGACGAAATGCTCCCAACATGGGCTGACAGGCGCGAACGGTCCATTCCGCTGACAACCCTTGGACGATGACGACTCAGCGTCAGCAGCTCGTCTTCAACGTGCGGACCATCTCGACGACGCTTTGCTGCTCGCGCGAGAAGTCGGTTCTGTGCCGCGCAGCAGTGACAGGACGAAGGACGAACATGCCGACAGCTTCGTGTTGCATCCGTGTTGCATGGAGCAGACGTCGTCCCAGATAACCCCTTGTAATTCCACATACTGCACGGAGCATACGGAATCGGCCCTGAGACGGCCAAATAGGCCTTAGAACGGACCGCGTACGTCGAGGAAATGCCGATATTTACTGGGTTTCCTGCGTCGGAATGACTGGCGATCCCGGGAAGACTCGAACTTCCGACCTACGGTTTAGGAAAACGTGGCACAGACCCAAACCTACCCAACTTCGCCGCACCTTACGTAACCGAAAAAGGCGGCGAAAACCGTTATCTTTTCGGTTTTTTTGTGCTGTATCGTCTCAATGATGGTAATCCTTATTAACTTGGGGTAACAGCCTATTTGTTGCCCCTATGTTGCCCCTAAGGAATTGCCATGGCCAAACCGAAGCCCAAGCGTCAGCCCGCCCAGCGTCTGACCGCTGTAGCGGTGGCGACCATGAAGCCCGGTAAGCGGCGGCGTGAAATCCCCGACGCCGACAGTGGCGGGCTTAAGCTGATCGTCCAACCGAGCGGTACAAAGTCATGGGCGGTGAAATTTCGCAGGCCTAATGGCAAGCTGGTCAAGCTGACGCTGGGACCAGTGGACCAATCCGGCAGGGAAGCCGCTAGCGAACCACAAATCGGCGATCCCCTGACGTTAAAAGCGGCGCGAGTGCTGGCCCTGACCCTCGTGAGGCAGCGGGCGCGCAATGTTGACGTGTTTGCCGAGCATCACTCCACGCGGCGGCGGCAGCGCAGCGCCTTGATGGAGGCCAGCGCATACACCTACCCGCATGCGGTGCGCGCCTTCATTGACGATCATCGCGTGGACAGGACCGGCCAGAAGCCGCGCCGTTGGAGGGAAGTCGCAAAGCTGCTGGGCCTTGCTTACCCGCTGGCCGGTGGCGAGCCGACCCACATCAAGCACGGGCTGTGCGACCGCTGGCGTGAGAAACCTATCGCCAGCATCAACGGCGACGACATCTACAGCGTGATCGAAGAAGCCCGCCGCAGCGGTGTGCCGGGACTGGTACGGCGCAACACCGGCACCAGCGACCCACGCGGCAGGCGCATGGCGGACGCTCTCGGCACCATGTTCAAATGGTTGCAGAAACATCGTCGCATCGCCACCGACCCCTGCTTCGGCATCCATCGACCACCGCCACCGGCTGCGCGTGACCGTGTTTTGAACGCCAAGACCGACGTCCGCGCCGCTGACGAACTGCGCTGGTTCTGGACCGCGTGCGAGGCCGTTGGACCTCCGTTCGGCGCGCTCTGCAAGCTGCTGCTGTTGACGGGTTGCCGCCTCAATGAAATCGCCCGCATGACACGGGATGAACTAAGCGACGACCTTGCTACGCTGCGGTTGCCTGGCACGCGCACCAAGAACGGTTTACCGCACAACGTGCCACTGCCCCTGCTAGCGCGGGAAATTATTGCCAACATGCCGCAGCTTGCAGGTTGCAACTATATGTTCAGCACCAATGGCAAAACCCCGGTATCGGGATTTTCCAAGTACAAGGCGCGGTTTGATGCTGTGATGTTGGCTGCCGCCAAGGCGGAGCAGGGCAGGACTACAACGCTCACGCCGTGGCGGCTGCATGATCTGCGTAGGTCGTGCTCCACCGGTATGGCAAGCATCGGCATACCACCTCACATCATCGAAGCGGCATTGAACCACGTCAGCGGTGCCAAGAGCGGTGTGGCCGGAACCTATAACCGCGAACAGTATGAACCGGAAAAACGCGCGGCGCTGGAGCGCTGGGCAGATCACGTCGCGGGCATCGTCAATGGGTATGCTCGAGCGGGCAACTTTGTGCCGTTGCGGGAGCCGGCGTAATGGATGACTTTATGGATGGTTTTTTGAAAGAGAAGTTGCAGGCCATGCATGGGGCAACGGTCCGGCGAGCCATGGCGCTGATCAAGCCAGCCGCGGCGCGCCGCGAAGAGTGTCTTTCTCATCTAGAAACCGCAATCGTCGACCTTGAATACATCAACGCGCAGGAGCGCAAGCCACTGTTCAAGGATACGAAGCGGGCCGTCAAACGGCTGGCGGATGCACTGGTCCGTGTTGAGCACGCGCTAAAAAATAAAGACCTTCCCTGGGAGGTCCACAAGTTCTTTCCGCATGCCGAAATTAGTGAGTGGCGGATAAAAATGAAAGAGGCAGCGGCGGCCAAAGCTCCAGTGAAACTCTCTCGGAAGGCAGCCGCGGTCAATGCCATGGTAAAACCGTCTCGGAAGGCAGCCGCAGCTAAGCACCGAGCCGTGAGAGCGGCACTCTCTTTGATGTATTATTCCAGCGCCCCCGACACCGCCAAGGGCCGCTGCTTCTGCGAGTTGGCGGCGCTGCTGTACGGCGAGCGAAACGCCAACCTTGTCAAGCAATGCAAGGCTGCACGGTTGGGCCAAACCCCGAAATGGGGTTGGAAATAATCCTTGTTTTCGGGCGAGCCTAAAAAGGGGTTCGGAATAATACCCGTTTTGGGCTTTGCTATGGTTTAGGTGGTTAGTCCTTGTTGCAAACAACGAAGGACAAACACCGTGCCCCAGCCAAATCACAACCAGCCACCTGCATCGATGCAGGCTACCGTTTCCGAAACTGTGCCGCATCGCGTGCGTCGCGGCGCGGGCTATACACTAGGCCCACGTCGGCAATTCGCCGTCCCCTCCAGTGCGGTGTGGATCACCGCGAAGCAAGTCTGTGAGCGTTACGGTGGCCGCAGCCTCATGTGGTTGTGGAGGAAATTACGCGACGACGCCAACTTTCCGCGTGCCACCTATTTCGGCCGCATACAGTTTTTTAGCGTCGCTGAACTGGAGGGCTACGAGCGGCGCTGCGCCGCCAGTCCGCCGCCGCCAAAGCACAGACGCACCCCGAGCCGAGAACGGGCGGAGGCGTGAAGCATGACCCAACAAGAGAAGGCCTCCTCATGCGAAATCGTGAAGAGGCCGGTAAAGCAGGCAGCTGAACAGCCCGACTTTACCCAACCAATCCACCAGAGCCAAGGATCGTTGTTCGGCCCCATCACGAACGGTGCCGCGCGGCGCGAGCTTTCTGAATGGCGCGTTGCGCACGAAGAGGCCAAAAGATGGGCAGAGTTAAATTTGAGCAGAAACTTAAAAGCCTGGCGGCAGGCGAAAAAGGTTCTGCGCAGCGGCGGCTTCCTGCTGCACGTCGATCCCCGTACCAGTGCCGAGCGGCTCATCTCCATTGAGGAAGCTTTTGGAGGCGTAACTTTTCTTTCCGTGTGGATAAGGAGCGGAATGGAGATCACCTTGACCCGCAACCAAGGCGCACACGGCACACCCATATCGGTGCCGCCGCCGGGTAGAGGCTGGCGATTTCATCACCTCGATCTCATTGCACACTCAACGGAGTGGCACCGGGCGCATGGGAAAGGTGACCGCTGATGACGTTAGGCAGCAACGCTGAGCATGAACTGGTGAATAACGCCCCGCCAAGTGCCGCCTACATAAGGCGCGAGAATTCCCCTCGCCTTCCAGAAGACCACCATGCGGCTCCGCCGGCACAGCCTCATGCTGGTGCGCGGAGTCAAGGAAATTTCTATCAAACCGTGCCTGCGCTGGCCCAATACATCAACCGGCACGGCGCTAAGGAGAAGAATTTCCGGCGGTGGTTGGTGCAGGAAAGCTTCGGCCACTACTACCGCGAAAAGTGCGTCATCAAATTGGAGCCGGACGGCACCATAAAGGTAAGCGACAATGCCTACGCGCCGACGGAAGCAGAGCAAGCCGCGATCAGAGTGGCGTTTCAGGCGGGCATTGAGCTCCCCAAAAGCATGGAAGTGCGGCCAGCCGCCATACAGGACTTGCTGCCCATGCTGCGCGACGAACACCAGCGCGCTGCGGTGAACGCGGATGACGATCCGTTGTTCTTCGAATTCTACAATCAGCGCACCGGTATGCTGCGTATGGTGCAGCAGCGCATCGACACGCCGACCGGCAAACGCTACCTGCCGTGGTCATATTGGTCAGATGGCGAATGGCGCTGCATGGAGCCGGATGGTAGCTTGCCGTTCTGGAAGCCCAAGCGCAGCACGGGCAAGACGAAGTACATGGTGCACGAAGGGGCAAAGGCGGCCAAGTTCGTCACCGAAATGTGCGCCGACGCCAGCAGCACCCATCCGTGGATTGAAGAACTGCGCCAATATGAGCATTGGGGCATGATTGGTGGAGCGCTTTCGCCGCACCGTGCCGATTATGACGAGCTATGGGAGCGCAATCCGGAGTTAATGGTTTACGTCTGTGACAACGACGCGGCCGGCAAGGAGGCTTTAGTCACAGTCAGCAAGAACTACAGGCGCACCATGTGGGGCGTGCAGTTCGACCAGACTTTTCCCTCGCATTGGGACATGGCCGACCCGATGCCGCGCACCTTCTACAGCGACACTGGCCGATATGTTGGTCCGACCATCGATGATCTAGTCCACCATGCCACATACGCCACCGACATCATTCCTGCCCCAGCAGGCAGCAGGGCGCGGCCGACTTACGCGATTACGCCTCATTTCCTGAAGGAATGGGTTCAGGTGCGCGAGCCGGACGTGTACGTGAATGTGAACAAGCCCGACAAGCTGTTAAGCGAAAAGGCCTTCAATGGCTGGGTGAGGCCGTTCAGCGACACGGACGACACCGCGCGCATTCTGAAGCGCGTACAGTCCAATAGAGGCGCAGGTCTACGCTATGCCCCGGCAAGTCCAAGCGGGCTGATGAGCGATGAACGCGACAATGCATATGTGAACACGTATGTGGGCCCGCGCTTGGTGGCTGAGGCTGGCGACGTTACGCCTTGGCTGGATTACCTTGACACGACGTTCCCGATCGAGGCTGACCGCACGGCGGTGATCCGCTGGTGCGCTACGCTCGTATGCCATCCTGAGATCAAGATGAAATACGGCCTGCTATTGATCAGCGAAACGCAGGGCGTGGGGAAGAGCACGCTCGGCAGCGACATTTTGAAGCCGATGATTGGGAAGTGGAACTGCAGCGAGCCGAGCGAAGCGACCGTAACCGACGGAAATTTTAACGGTTGGTGCGCGCACAAGCGCCTCGCCATCGTCCACGAAATTTATGCAGGCCACAATGCCAAGGCCTATGACAAGTTGAAAAGCGTCATAACGGAGAATACGCTGCGTATCAACGAGAAATACATGGCGGCCTATGACATCGAGAACTGGCTGCACGTTCTAGCGTGCTCCAACAGCAAACGCGCGCTCAAGCTCAGCATGGATGACCGTCGCTGGTTGGTGCCTGCGGTAAGCGAGCATAGGCGCAGCGCGGCTGAATGGAAGCGGCTGCACGACTGGCTCGACCACGAAGGCGGACACGCCAAAATCAAGTTTTGGATGAAGGAGTGGCTGTCCGCGAATGGCGGTCCGGTGACGGTTGCCGACACGCCACCACATACGCAGGCGAAGAGGGAAGTGATTGAGGAGGGTTATTCGCAGGGCCAACAGTTGGCTGTGGAAGTTCTTCGCGATCTGACCGAGCGCGCTCCAAACACGAAGCTGATCGTAATGGACGCGGCCGTACAGAAGAGGATCATCGACCAACTTTACCGGGGCAACCGCCCCGACAGGATAGAAAGCCTCGCCACCATACGCAAGGTGGCTAAGGGCGAGGGGTGGCATGTCATCAAGCAGCGAGTGCAAACGGCAGCTTGGCGCGTGCCGTCTGTGGGTGTGACCACGGCGCTTACCAACGACGGGACACTGACCAGTACACCAATAGCGGAGCTAATGAAGATGGTTGAACGCGGAGAGGCGGTTTTTGTGGACGTAGCGCAGGTGTTCTGACCGTAGCGAGCCAGAAACCGAAACCATTGTTAGCCCCGATTTCCTATTTTTGTGGAAGCAGAAAGATAAGAGAGAAACAGTTTGTTAGAAGTAGCGAAACTACTCCCTTTTTTGGTTTTGGTTTTTGCTGTTGGTCTCGGGCCGGCTTATGCGCCGCGCCCGTCCAGCACACACTAGCCTGCCC
Source organism: Bradyrhizobium sp. CCBAU 51765 (assembly GCF_015291725.1). Classification (GTDB taxonomy): domain Bacteria; phylum Pseudomonadota; class Alphaproteobacteria; order Rhizobiales; family Xanthobacteraceae; genus Bradyrhizobium; species Bradyrhizobium liaoningense. The sequence continues at coordinate 693,539 of NZ_CP030038.1, read as the reverse complement.
CCCGGAACCCACCAACGAAAGCCTTATCGGCTTATCTCCAACTGGGGTGGAGTTAGTCAGCATTGCGCTAGTCCGCACTTAGATGATCAGGTAAAGCAGCACGGGGCGCGGAAATTTTAGGGACCGTGTGTTTTCATCGAGTGTCATTGCGGCGCAAGGCGGCCCGTAATATGAATATATTCCGCGCGCTGCAGATTAGGGTTTACAGGCTAGAATGCCCGCTGAGCCATCAGAATTGGTTGGGACCTCCACGCTCGAGGATGCTGGCCTCGAGCGCCCTGGCAGCCCCCGCAGTCGGCATGGCGCCACACTCGCCGCATGTGCCGCCTATCTTGATCTGACCCGCCAGAGGGTGGCTGCGTTGGCGAACGACGGCAACCTACCCCGTAAAGACGACGGCACGTTCGACCTTGATGAGTGTCGCGTTGCATACATTCGCTTTCTGCGTCAGGCAGCCAGTCGGAGAGTGGCCAATGGCGATAGCGGTGCTCAGCTACGCGAGGCCCGCGCTCGTGAGATCGAGCTACGGGTGGCGAAGGAGATCGGAGAACTTATACCACTCGAAGACGTAACGATGGTTATGCAGGAAATAGTCTCCACTTTTTGTGCTGAGCTCAATGGGCTTCCGACTGCGTGCACGCGCGATCTAGATCTCCGGAATATGATTGAAAATCAAGTCAGCAGTGCAATCGACCGGTGTCGAACTCGTCTTGAGGAGGCCGCGCGACTCCGTTTTATGTGCTAACAGTAGATACGGGGATCACAATATACTCAGGGTCAATGCACGCGGCCCATGCAAGTCGACCGGATTACCCTCCGGTTGTTGGTTGCTGTCGTGTTATTGCAGGCGCCATCTTTGTGCGCGGCTTAGCCCAGGCAAATTAGCAGCCGATAGCGGCCCTATTGCTTTGAATGCCGGTCATTTTGGCCTCTTGCTCCTTGTGCCGCGGGAGTTCCGAGGCGCCTATGGCTTCTCCGGAATAGACCGTTCAAGAACCTGTACTTGCGGCGTCCGACGGTAAATCACAAACTTTCGTCCTGGCAGCTCGTCCAAGTCTCCGATAGCGCATGTCAGATCCCGCGGCGTATCTGCGGTTTTTCCGGCCACCGCGACAAGAAAGTCGCCTTTCTGCACACCCGCCCGACGCCCTGACTGAGAGACTTCAGCTATTTCGAAGGCGTTGTAGGACTGACGCGGGGCGATTCCCGAGTCGGGTATGGTCGAAGCACCAAACGTCAACCGTATCTTTCCGTTCCCCAATGAGATGCCTAGTAGGTTTTCTAAACCTCGAAAGTCTCTACGAGGATATTGATCTTTCTCATATTCATCAAAGCCTACAGAGACGAGCGCCTGATCGTTATTGCTGGGACAAAATATGAAAAGACGATCTCCTTCTACTGAGCACTGACTCATCGTGTCCCTTTCAGCCTTCTGACATCCCGGCAGGACAAACCCATTTTCCTTCCCTGCCGTCTCAATGTCGGGTCTTACTAGCTGATCCAGCATAATCTTGCTTCCTCCCCGAGACCCCACTTGTGCTTGATAATCTGGCTTGTCTTTGAACGTGCCGGACCTCTGCCCAAGAAATACAGAAGCATACTGCTCGTCGTGATTTCCTCCCCCGGCGCCGCTCGAAGTCCAAATTTGGAGTCGGTCTAGTATGCCATCCCGATTCACATCGAAAACGACAGGCCCGTGATAGAACAAATCTCCAGAGTCAGGTTCACTTTGCTGCCTACGTTGCATTTCCTGAATGAAGCGCTGCCCGCTGGCACGAGCGTCTTCATAAAGAAGCGCAATTGACTGGCTTTCGAACTCTAATTGTATTGAGCTATTGCGAAGGACGCGGAGCACATCATTGAATGGGATTGCTTCAGCAGACCCCGACCCCAGCTTTCTCTTTATCAGCCCAGCGACGAGACCATTCTGATCATTGTAAAGAGGGGCACCTGATGAACCCTGCTCAACGTCTATCTGATCGAAAACATAACTACCGTTTGGGCTACGACTATTATAGACGCTTGGTCTGGTCGGAACATACCAAGCTTGGTTTCGACCAATGTAATAGTATTGATCATTTCGCGTTAAGGGCAGCGAAGAACTCCAGTTTTTGGCAGTTTCTTTGAATGAGTCGTCCGCGAAGTTCCAAATTTCAAAGCATGCTACATCGATCTTCGCATCAAAAAAGGGAGAGACGGACGTTACCTCCATCGGCCTGCGTCCCAGGCTTTCATGGAGATTCACAACGATCCTCCTTGGCACGAGATCATGTCTATCTCCGCGAAGAATATGATCGGCTGTTGCAACAAAAATTCGATTCTGCTTTGCGAAAAGTAGAAGGCCAAAGCCCACATCGACTGACCCGTTAGTTCGTTCTGCCGTTATCCGCACGACGTTGGGCGAGAATTCATCAATCGTCGGAATGGCTCGATTCCATATCCGCGCTTCGCTCCCTTCGAGGGTCAGAACAAGCAATAGAGACAGCGAGCCGGCCGCCCTTATTCCCGCCGCTAAGCCTTCTTTGAGGGCACGAACAGTTCCTTTAAACCCCATAAAAACCCCCATAACGTAGCAAGACAGGAAGTTACAAAGGTTACAGTTGGCTGCTTGAACGCCAATTCGAGGTACGTTGGCCGCAAATCAACGAGATGATCCCTGGGACCGGATTTGATTTCTTCGGCAATCGCGTCAACGCTGATTGTAATGTAACAAGGAAGAATGGTCAGGCGCGACATCTTCGCTGAGCGAAATTTGATCCTTAGAAGGTCGGCTGGCGATAGCGTCACCGATCGGTCCAGGTCTAGCAGTTTAATGGCGCCTCCGAGAACGGAGCTTATGAAGATTGATTGAGTAGGGTTCTCTTCTGCTCCGAAACTAACACTTTCCAAAGCCAATCCGCGGATGTTCGGGAAATAGAAATTTGGCTGATTTTCTGCTAAGCAAGTGTTGTATTTATCGGTTTGCTGAAAAGTAAGAACAAGCGGAACTGTGGGATTGTCGAGCGTTATGGAAAATCGCTCTACCCCTTCCGGTGTGAGAGACAGCTGTTTTCGCGTTTGTGCTCGACCTTGAAGATAGACGTTGGGGCCTGTCTGGATTGCGCCTATTTGGACCTGATCATTTTTAGCTTTCAGGTTGACGCTAAAGCCCGCATTTGGATGAACCTCAAGGGAGGTCCAAGTCCCCGGACTAATTGGCAAGGCAGAAACCTTTAATGATTGTTGATCTGCCTCGATCGAAAACGGTTGACCTGAGCTTGGAGCATCCTGGATGTCTAACGACCGAATGTTTTCAATCTTCCTGATCGCGTAAGTAGAATTGATGTCTATCAAGCGAGGCTCGGCATCCTTAGAGGCCTTGAACGCCAACTTCGCTACAACGATATCGACCTTAACCGCCGTAGATCCGGAACGAACTAGAACCAGAAGCCCGACCGAGATTGAAATAGCTGCCAAACAGAGAGCCGCATAATGGATCTTAGACAACTTCCATTGCCGGGCCTTACGATCTCTGAGACGCGCACGCGCCCTTTCAAAAGCCCGCTGCATTGACAGGCCACTCCTGGGAAATCCAGCCGTCTGCCGTCGTTTTTACGGCAATCTCCAACGGGCACGGCGTTTTAGGCAACACGCGTATCTCAAACGAGATAGGAGAGTTCGGCGCAAAGTCTGCGCCCCGCACTTTATTCCACTTCTGCTCAGCTGCGTCTAATGGGCAGCTCCGTTTCCAACGCCACAAGATATCGGTTGCAAAAGTGGATATCGTGACTGAGGCAGACAGCGTGCCGCTCGGGACAATATTCGATGGCTGACCACCATCCGCAGCACGAACGTGCACTGGAACTACATATCGCTGCGAGTAACCGACGAAGCCTAGCTGCGGTAAGTCTAGCGCCGCGGGCTCAATCACGTCTGCAGTTGGAACGATAACCGGCTTATCGATCGGCGCATCCAATCGATAGAAGGTATCGGGGACAAGAGATAGCACTACGACATGCAACCCCGGTTCGGTGGCAACAGAAGGGGACGCAGCGATCTGCAGAAATCTCGCTGAACGCTGGCTTAAGGGCGCGTCCGTCAAACTCATTAGAGCGACGCGACTGGCTCCAACTGCAGGTTCAAACAATCCCTCACACCTAACTCCCCCTTGGCGAACCTGATACCCAAGTGGTCCTGGAATTGGTGAAACCCCAGCGCACTTCCAATCAGACGCAAGAGACGGTCCTTCGCAGGGAAGTACAAAAACAATTAGAGGCAGCACTAGCGCCAACCGCACGATCCGCATCCCAATCCGCCCGCCTGAAGTAGATATAGTGCGTTGATAAAGGCTCATCGTACAACTTTTGGATTAATCGTTGCAATTACAAAAAATCGGATGAGCATGTGCGTTGACGCCGGCTTAGCGCGCTCGGGTGTCAGGCGTACAGCGCGGGATTGCACAACATCTTGAACTTCCAAGGGGGGGGGGTCGAGTATCGCCCTGCGGGAGCAAGGTCAGCTGATTGGGCGTCGGGCCCAGTCTCCAAATTCGATAGTCCGGAGTATGGATTCCTCGTCAATAGCGGGTAAGCTATACGTAAGCACACACTTCAGGTTGATAGCGACTTGCCCACTTTCAAAGAACTCCTAAGCAGCTGCAGGATCGGACGTCACGAAATTTACTCGGTCGGGACCTTCCATGCTGGGGTTACGGTCCTTAGCCAGCAAACACGCGCACTAAACCTCGTGTGCGCCATGATCGAATGCGGGTTGGTATTATGCGCACTTCCGGGTAAGGAGCCGCCAAAAAAGCGAAAGCTCGCGATCGTCGGGGGAGGATTTGCCGGTCTCACCTTCGCGGCTGGCTTGATAGCTAAACGAGCTAACGTCGACATCACCATCTTCGAACAACGGGATGTTTTGCTTCCGCTCCAACATGGTAGCGACACTCGTTGGTTGCACCCCCAGATCTACAATTGGCCAGGGCCTGGCAGCGAGGTGACCGCCGCCATGCTGCCGATCATGAACTGGACAGCCGCGAGGGCATCCGACGTCGCGGCTCAACTGCTCTCAGAATGGAAGAACTTTGCAAGCAGGCAAAGCGAGAGAACGAGGCTGTTTTGCAATACGCGTCACTTGCAGATACGGGACGCCGGATCGACCCTCCAGATTGAATGGATCGGTGAAAGGAGAGACCCAAGAGACGGCGGAATTCTCAACGATGCTCAGAAGAGCGCTCTTGGAGCTTCGGAAACGTTTGACTGCATCGTACTCGCGGTTGGTTTTGGAATTGAGCGAGATGATGCAACCTCGTATTGGCGAAATGAGGAATTCGGTCAACCCAGTCTGAACCAACCTCGCAAGACCTATCTTATCTCGGGTCAAGGCGACGGCGCGTTGATCGATCTCCTGAGACTTCGCGTTTCATACTTCCGGCAAGATCGGATTCTGGATCAGCTTTTCTCGCGCAAACAGATCCTGATGAATGTTATCGAGAAGCTTTATTCCCGGCAAAGAGCCAAGCGCCCACCGTCTCTCTTTAACGAGCTTGAAAAGCTCTATCACGCCACCGACCCGAGCGGCACCGAGTTGAACGAGGCATGCAATGACCTTCGGCTAAGACTCCGTAGAGACACTGAAGTAGTGCTTCACATGCGTCAACGTAGCTTCGCTGCGATCTTTGGGCCGGGAACCTCATTTCAAAACCGGCTTTTGGTATATTTGCTGTTCAAGTGTGGAGGCTTCTTCCCAACCGATGTTGCGATACCGCAAATCGTGGCACAACATTCGATACCTGACGACTGCATCGTTATCAGACATGGTACTTATCGCGAGGAGCAGTTTCAGAAAATTTTATCGGGCAAGCTCGTTCAAGAGTTCAACCGACGAACCGCATCAGGCCGAACGTTGTCGCTAACTGATACAGCCAAGTGGTCAGGCGGTTATTTTGGATTTCCCGGCTCATCAAAACAAGCACGACGATTGCCAGACGTTCAGAGGAAGACATGGCGCAAGGAATATCTTCCGAGCCCGACAAATCTGGTGGTCTCCGCTTTGTGCTCCGGAATTGCCGGACTGCTCGTTGAGAGCCATCCCAAGAACCATCGATTGCGAGTGACCGTGCATCGAGCGATTGTGATCCATGGTCAGGAACTGCTTCAGCAAGCTTGCGAGTACCAGGGGCTCTTGCTTGAGGGCGAGCGCGCTGCAGGTAGAACGTTCCCCGCGGATAATGCAACGATAGGTGTCGCCTATAAATGCCGTCAGATCGTTCGATCTAGGAAGCGCGTAAAGAACCTTTCTCTCAGGCAGACCATGCAAAAGCTTCGTCTCAATGACGCCTCTAGTGAGATGCGGCGTGATGTAGGCTTCGTGCTCGCCATTCCGATGATCGAGTCCGGACAAGTCTATACTGCCCCTTCTCCCGTCGTCGGCGTGATCTATGTTGATAGTAATGCTCCCGGATACTATATTGATGATACCAAATTGGCGGCTGTGGTCTCCATCGCGCAGCGTTTTCTGGAAAGCCTAGCAGCACCACGTGTTGAGCAACTTGGACACGTTCGTAATTTTCCTTTGTCTGAGCTAACTAGAAGAAACAAGAGCGCCCCCAAATTACCGACAGCAGCTAGGATAACGTTAGAATTGGCTCCTCTTCTTCCGCCATCTACGAATGTGCCATTTCAGTTGAACTACGATGTCTCCGAATTCGTTCCGACAAGAGGAACGCCGGAAGTTATGTGAGCGCCATGCCCGTACGTCAGTCAACCGATGAACCAGTCTCGAAACTATTTGAGGCCGCTGACAAGCCCGATCATGAGTTGAAGTGCTGGCCTCAGTTCTTCAGCGAAATAGAAGCGGGTCGGAAAAAGCACGATCTGCGGAGGAACGATGATCGCAAGTTCAAGGTCGGCGACAAGATTCTGCTACGCGAGTTCGATCCAAAGCTAAACAATTATACCGGGCGCTCGATGATGGTGCAGGTGACCTACGTAACATCATCTGATCTACCTTGCGCCTTGTCAAAGGACGCATTGCACCCGAATTTCTGTATCTTGAGCATACAGACTTTGTAGTTGGAGAGGCTTCACCAGAATACATTATGCTGGTCCAGACAGAACAGCCGTCCATGGTCACTAGCGTTCTGCATTTCGCAAACGAGCGACGGCCCGGCAAGAAGCGATCCGCCTCGACCTAAAACATGATCTCGGCTTATCCTGCGACGCCCTCCATGCGGGACAACATCTATTCGGCGGCTAGCGCTGGAAGCATGCTTGCCCTAAGGCTATTCACAATTACCACGGCGATTTCGCGAGCAAGAACGGGAGGGACGGCGTTCCCGATCTGACGAAAAGCCGGGTTCATCGTGCCGGCAAAGACAAAGCCATCCGGAAATGATTGCAGCCGAGCCGCTTCTCGAACCGTGATCACCCGCGCCTGGTCGCTGTCGTGGTGGATATGCGTATACGTATCCTTGCCAATATGGGCGGTGAGCGTCCGGACCGGACCGTTCGCCTTCAGCTTCCACCAGCGGTTTGGAAACTTGCCTGGATCGTATGGCGGAACCATCGAATCGCGAAGAGATCGCCACTGCGCGCTCGAAGCGGAGAGACCGCGTCGCCTCGCCGCCGACTGAAATAACTGCATGGCTACTCGATGCGCCGCAGGGTATTCGTCTCCAGGGGCCATGGCTTTGAAAATCCGAGAATCGCGGGGCAAATAGCGCAGGACGTGGTCGTAGATCCCATCTCGCGCTTCGAATCCGGGCCAGGATCGCATCAGGCGGGCATACGAGGAGAGGTTCTCCCACCCCGTCCTGCGATAGTGAACCGCCTCGGTAAAGCGCCGTGCGCCTCGCTTCAGCTTGCCTTCGAGATGAGCGGTGACCGGCGGCAGATCGCCAATCGCTTCGCGGGCGGTTACGGCAGGCTGAAGTCCCTTGTGTCCCGTATCGGGTTCGATGAATGCATACCCCTCTGACGAATTGATCAGCTTCAACGCGACGGCGCGGGTTCCGGCGTATCCTGGAGGAAGATCGCAATAGTTGGTTGCGCGCGGGAAGCGAATAGTTGCGCCAAGTTCCTTCCGATACGCGATCATGTAGACGCGGTCCCGCATCTGCGGAACGCCGTGATGAGCCGCGTTGATCAATGAATACGCCGCCTCATATCCCATATCATCAAGGGCCTCGACGATCTCCTGAACGACGTTGTGGCCACCATAGTTGAGAATGTCGGGCACATTCTCAAAGAGGATCGCAAGCGGCTTCAGCCGATCCACGTAGTGAAGGTAACGCAGATACAGATTGCCTCGCGGATCGATCTTGAACGCGCGCGGATGATCCGCGACTTCCCGCAGTTTTGCCCTGCCGACACGGGCATACGCTTGGCAGGGAGGTCCGCCCACAATGATGTCTATGGCTTCAGCAGTCTTGCCCAGTCCGAATTCCGCGACGAGGTCCTCGGGTTCGAGCGAGGCGACGTCTCGGGGTTTGGCGTGGTGCTCGATAGTCTCCTCCGGCTCGTCCTTGAAGAAGTTGATTGCATGCGAGCGGGCGGCCAGCTCGTCGATCTCGAGCGCCGCGGCAATGTCACAGCCGGCCGCCTGGAATCCAAGGCTCAGGCCGCCGCAGCCCGCGAATAGATCGAGGACCCGCGGACGCGCCTGTGGATTGCTGAGCCGAGCGCATTTGGCGGCGACGGCAAAGGATGATTTCATCGACCAACGATTCCATGACGCGAAACGGGATGCCGCCGCAACTTACCAGGTTCGGCGGATATTGCCAGGCCGTCGCATCAGAAATAGTCGGGGAGAGGCAGTTGGGAGACGCGGGGAAGTCGGTCTCGTTCGACGAGCTTGGAGCGGCCGATCTGCACGTCGATGCCGTCTATCAGAGTGGTCGCTCGGGCAATGCGGGCGATGATCCGTTCCCTCGCCTTCTTCGAGTATCCAACATGGGCGGATTCCGCTACCGCGGAACGCTTGCCGCTCTTGAGATGGTCGTGCTCACCTCATCCATGGCCGATGCCAACTGGCCAGATGAACTCGACCGTGAAACCGGCGTGTTCAACTATTACGGCGACAACAAGCAGCCGGGTCGAGCCCTTCACGCCACGCCTCGGAACGGCAACGAGCTCCTGCGTCGTATCTTTGCCGCAGCGCATGAAGGGGACGCAGGCCGGCGCAGCGTTCCGCCGATCTTCGTGTTTGGGAATACCGGAGAGTGGCGAGATGTGATGTTCCTCGGGCTCGCCGTCCCGGGTACTTCCGAGCAGCAGGTCGCTGAAGACCTGGTCGCGATCTGGCGGACCTCAAATGGTATGCGCTTTCAGAACTACCGCGCACGGTTCACGATCTTGAATGCTCCGCTCATTGAACGGACTTGGATCGAGGAGGTGATCGCTGGCAACCCGTACAGCTCACGCGCGCCGCAGGCTTGGATCGATTGGGTGGACAAGGGCCGATACAGAGCACTCAAATCCACGCGCTCGATTGAACACCGAACCAAGGTTGAGCAACTTCCCGCCAGTGCCGAAGACCTTGCCATCATCCGCGAGGTCCAGCAGTACTTTGAGGGACGGCCCCATGATTTTGAAAAGTGCGCCGCAGCAATCGCTCGGCTCATGTTGCCGGACATAGCGGAGCTCGACTTGACCCGTCCATCGCGCGACGGGGGAAGAGACGCCATCGGCAAGCTGCGCCTAGGCCATGGGATCGCCTCGATCCTCGTCGAGTTCGCGCTGGAAGCGAAGTGCTACGCCCTCGATAACAGCGTGGGAGTGCGGGAGATGTCCCGTCTGATCTCGCGGCTGCGGCATCGACAATTCGGCATGCTGGTCACCACCAGCTACGTCGATCTACAGGCATACCGCGAAATCAAGGAAGATGAGCATCCGATCATCGTGATCTCAGCGGTTGATATTGTTGGCCTTCTGAGGCGACACGGGCATGGAGACGCTACTGCCGTGCGGTCTTGGCTTGAGCGCGAGTTTTCGGCCCCGAGCGTCGAGCACTAGTTGCCGTGCCCGTGCGGGGGGTGGGACGGCTTGGCGGACCGATCTCTCTCGCCAGGCTTCTCCCGAGCGCAGCAAGATCACTCAACTGGCACTCCCAGACGACGACCACGCGCCAACCTGCCTCCTCCAATTCGCGCGTCGTTCGTTGATCCCGCATAATGTTACCTTCGAATTTGCTTCGCCAGAACTCGGGGCGGGTCTTGGGGACGTATGCCAACCCGCAGTCATGGCGATGCCAGAAGCAGCCGTGCACAAAGACGGCGACCTTCCGGCTGCGGAAGACAATGTCGGGCTTTCCTGGAAGCTCTCGGGCGTGGAGCCGATAGCGGTAGCCGAGCGCGTGCAGCAGCCGCCGGACGGTTATCTCGGGGCCGGTATTGCGGCCCCGGATGCGCCCCATGAGGGAGCTGCGCTTCTCCCGGCTCATGATGTCGAACCGAGGACTCTGCTCGCCAACGTCCGCAACCCCTGGTACGTTGGGTTTTCTTTGTTCCCGTGGGGCTTTCCTAGTTTTTTCCCGTGCCAACGCGCGCCGTACCACCATCCGCAGCCGCCCTCGTCGGCTCCCTTCGGGGGGTCGGCTATTCGCTTGAGACCGCGATCGCCGACATTCTCGACAACAGCATAGCTGCTGGCGCGAAGAGTATCGAGATTCAATGGGAATGGAACGAAGGAGAGCCGGTCGGCTGGATTCTGGACGATGGGTCCGGGATGGCTGCTGACCGCCTCGTGGAAGCGATGCGTTTCGGTGGCATCGGCCCGGAGGCCGAACGATCGCCAGAGGACCTTGGCAGATTTGGGCTGGGCCTCAAGACCGCGTCACTTTCCCAGTGCCGGCAGTTGACGGTCGTTTCCAAGACCCGTTCCGGCTTGGCATCATTTACGTGGGACCTGGATCAGCTTCGCAAGAACGGAGGCGGCTGGGACCTGATCGAAGGCGATGCCGGGCTCCCCCGTGAAATCCTCGATGAACTAAAGTCGAATAACTCTGGCACGCTCGTCATCTGGCGCAAGGTTGATTTTGGCCGAACCGCCGATCGGCCGAGCTACGAGTCCTTTCTCGCGGAGCTCCAGCGCGTCGACGCCCACCTGGGCATGGTATTCCATCGCTTTCTCGCCGGGGACGCCCGCGCACTCAAAATCAGCCTCAACGGCAGTCGAGTGAACGCTTGGGACCCATTTCTGGAAAAAGACGAATCGATCATCCTAAATCCGGAACAGCACATCCCTGGCCCCGGAGGCAAGGTCCGTGTCCGCGGCTTCGTCCTACCGCACCGGGACCGCTTTCGCAGCGAGATCGAATTTGAGAAGGCGGGCGGTCCAGACGGTTGGACGGCCCAGCAGGGCTTCTATGTGTACCGGCAAAAGCGCCTCCTCTCGGCGGGAGGATGGCTCGGCCTCGGCGGCAGCCGCGCATGGACCCGCGACGAGACCAGCCGGCTCGCCCGCATCCGGATCGATATTCCAAACACGGCCGACCATGACTGGCGAATCGACGTGCGCAAGGCGATAGCGAGGCCACCGGATGCGATCAGAAAGCCACTCCAGCGAATAGCCGAGGATGTTCGTCGCAAGGCGCGCGAAGTCTTTGTTCATCGCGGGCAGTATGGCAGTCGGCAGAAGGCAACCGGCGTATCGCGGATTTGGCAGGTCAACCCTGAGGGCGCGAAGCGGCGGTACACCGTGCGGCGAGATCACGAACTCGTCCAGATGATCAAAGAGCGCATAGACAAAACCGGTTTCGATCTGCTTGAGGGGCTTCTCGACCTTATCGAGCGAACAGTTCCGGTCGATCGCGTGTGGCTTGATGTGACTGAACGTGGGGGCGTCCCCGACGAGGAGGTCGACAGCTCCGAACTCGTTAGCACCGCGCTCTCGATGGCGAAGATGATGGAGAGAGCGGGCCTGAGCCCAGGCGAAGCTGCGGCACGGCTCTCGACGATGGACCCGTTCGACAAGGTCCAGGACATTGAACAAAAACTAATGCGGAAGTTGGGGGCGAAGCGATGAGTTCGGTTGAGGACGCGATTGGGTCTATGGCCCTCATGATGCTCCGCCAGCGCCATCCCGATACGGCGGTCGGCAGAGAGGAAATTGAAAAGGCAGTGAATGACTGCGCGAAACTCCTCGCGGCGGACATCTCGGCTGAACAGATCGCGACGATCGTGCACGAGCTGGAAACGAGACTGATCGTCAAAGTCGGGCGGCCAACGAAGCTCATTGACGAGCGGGGTCATGTTCCGTGGTATTTCGGGGACCGGAAGGAGGGCCGAAGGTTCTTCAAGCGGTACGGCGACTTCCTGCTCCAGGATCAGGGCTGGCCACCGGCTGCCATCGATGCGATCGACCTTTCAACCGATCTCATCATGGAGCAGATCGAAGATCCCAATCGTGACGGTCCCTGGGATCGTCGGGGACTGGTCGTCGGCCATGTTCAATTCGGCAAAACGGCCAATTACGCGGGACTCGCGAACAAGGCGGCCGATGCCGGCTACAAGCTGATAATTGTGCTTGCGGGCATGCACAACGCACTGCGACAGCAGACCCAGCGTCGCATGGACCGCGACTTTCTTGGCTACAACACCACGCCCGTGAATGGCGGCGGCGGCTTCACGCGGATCGGCGTGGGAGAACTCGACAAGAGCATTCATGCCGAGCATCTCACTACCCAAGTGGCCAACGGCGACTTCAACCGTGCGTTCGCCGACAATCTCGGGATTGGGGTGCAACAGCGGCCGGTCTTGCTGGTCGTAAAGAAGAATGCCCGCATTCTTGAAAATCTGAACAATTGGGTCAGTGAGGTCCTAGCGCCCCGGGGCGACACCGAGGTGCGCCCACTCCTTCTCATCGACGACGAGGCTGATCAAGCCTCGGTCGACACTGGTGAACAGCAATTCGATGGCGACACCCCCGATCCCGAGTATGAGCCGAAGCGAATCAACGGCCAGATACGGAGGCTGCTCTCAGCGTTTTCTCGTTCTGCGTATGTTGCGTACACCGCAACGCCGTTCGCAAATGTCCTTATTCACGACGCCGCAACTACCGACGAGCACGGGGACGATGTGTTTCCTCGCAGCTTTATCATCAACCTTCCCTCGCCATCGAACTACGTCGGACCTGGCCTTCTATTCGGCATCGACGGCAGTGGGAGCGACGCAGCGCAGGAGCCGATAGACGTTACGCGAGACGTTGGTCAGGACGATGAAGGCTGGATAGCTGTCGACCATAAGAAGGGATTTGTGCCATGCTATGACGGCGAGGATCGTATCCCACCTTCTCTCGAAGACGCCATCTTGAGCTTCGTGCTCGCCTGCGCTGCTCGCGCTGCGCGGGGCCAGCGCAACGTCCATAATTCCATGCTGATCCACGTCTCACGCTTCAAGGACGTGCATCAAACAATCTTCCGCCAAGTGGATGAATGGTTTTCGGACCTCAAGCGCAAACTCAAATATGGAGCGAAGAAGAAAGACCCCATTCTGGATCGCTTGCGCGTACTGTGGGAAGAGGATTTTGCACCGACGTCGGCAACGATCAGGACGACGGAAATCGGACAGACGCTTCCCGCAACTGAGTGGGCCGACGTCGAGCGCGAGCTTTCCTACGCCGCCGATAAGATCAGGCCGCAGGTCGTCAACAGTGAAATCCGCGACGCACTCGACTATGATGGGAATGCGGCACAGGGCCTGAATGTCATTGCTATCGGCGGGGACAAGCTCTCACGTGGGCTGACGCTCGAAGGCCTGACGGTCAGCTACTTTCTCCGCGCGTCTAGAATGTATGACAGCCTCATGCAGATGGGACGCTGGTTCGGATATCGACCCGGCTACGTTGATCTCTGTCGAATCTACATGACGCCCGACCTGCGGCTGTGGTTTCGCCATGTAGCTACCGCTGCGGAGGAGCTGCGTGAGCGTCTCGACCACATGGCTATGATCGGGGCCACGCCGGAGCAATACGGTCTCAGAATCCAGTCGCACGACATCTTGCTCGTGACCGCACCTAATAAAATGCGTCATTCGCGGGAGTTTCAGGTCTCGTTTCAGGGCGAGGCGAAGATACAAACTGTCTTTTTCAATGACCAGGTAGCCAACCAACGCAATGCGAGTGCTGTCACTCGCTTTCTGGATCGGATCGGACCGGCAGCCGATCCGAAAAACCAGTCGGGCCTCAAGTCGTTCGAGGGCCGCCGCTTGTGGAAAGGTGTGCTTGGCGCGGAAGTAGCGAACCTTCTTGCATCCCTCGTCTTCCCGGAAGAAGCACGGGACGTGAATGCCGATCGCCTCAGTTCATACATACGCGAGCAATTAGGCGCCGGAGAGCTGACGGATTGGACAGTTGCCGTCCCTAGCGGTAGCGGCGAGCGGCTCACCGTGAACGGGTGGACCTTCACAACCATCGAACGGTCTCCCCTACCACGCGGTGAAGCGTCCGGTCGGTATGTAGTGAAAACCGTACTGTCGCCTCGCGACGAGGCAATCGATCTCGATCAGGAGGAATTTGCTCGTGCGCTGGCGGCAACCAATACAAAGCGCGCGAATGCCGGCAAGGACGAGGCGAGCACCCCTGATGGCCCCGAGATACGAAAGGTCCGCGGCGAAAACCCGAAGCGAGCGCTTCTCCTCTTGTATCCGCTGTCACCGCAGAACGCGAAGCTAGCGGAGGTGGATGTGCCGATCTTCGGAATCGTCGTCAGCTTCCCAGACTCTCGCAGCGGCCGATCCATCCGGTACCGGTTCAATACCGTCGAACAGCGGCTCGAACCAGTATGACATCGATTAAGGACGAGCTCGTCGCGAAATGGGCCCAGGCCGCGCGCGCAGCCCCAAGCGACCGCGAGTGGAGAGCGGTCGCCCTCTCCGTCCCTGCAACGGTACGTTTCCTTGCTGGTATTCGTGAACCTGACGGTCGCGTCGCGCTTCTGATCGAAGCTCCTCTAAACGCGGCGCCAAGCACATTGCTGAGGATTTCGGCGGAAGGCGTCAGTCTCAGCGATCGACGGGACTCGGCTCAAGGACTTCTGCGGGTCGCGGTGGCGCTGGAGCGCGAACCACTGCGCGATGTCTTTGAGGTCCTGGCCGCCGATCTCGTCGAAGTCGTGCGACGGGCCGCGACTCCCGCTCAGGCCGTCGCGCTTGTTGTTTCGCGGCTGGAGGCGTGGCAGGCCTTTCTGCGCTCTGGCCGGCGTGGTCTTTCCAGGGAAGAACAAATCGGTCTGCTGGGTGAACTTACGATGCTGGAGCTTCTGGCGGCCGAGATCGGGTATGACGCGGCTGTCGAAGGCTGGTTCGGTCCCTTGGAAGGCATTCACGACTTCAGTCGATCGGGAATTGGGATAGAGGTTAAGGCGGTAGCTGGCGGTGGAAACCTCGTGCGAATATCGCGCCTAGACCAACTTGATCGGCGGGGCCTCTCGACCCTTCTCATCGCACGTCCACGATTTCAGGAAGCGCCCGGCGGACGCACCGTCCTATTGGCAGTGCGCGATATCCGTAATGCTCTTGATCGATCGGCTGCCGGTGCGAGACTGGCATTTGATGACCGGCTGCTCAGGGCTGGCCTCGTTGAGGTTGATCGCGAAGGATCTCCCTTCGCTTCATTTGTCCTCCAGGACCTCTACGGTTTCGAAGTACGGGAGGAGTTTCCGCGGCTAACCGGGCTATCAGTGCCGCCGGAAGTTGTGGATGCTTCCTATTCCCTGGACGAAAGACTACTAGGCGGATTTCTGATCGGCGTTGATGGTCTAATTCAATTTCTTAGATTGATGGGCGGAACCTCATGAGTGACGAAGCAATTGAAACGTTTGCTTGCGAGCTTGCAGGCGAAATCGAGGAAGCGATCCAGTCGGACGATGGCAGCATCTACAGTGAGAAAGAATTTACCCGCATCGTGCTAGATCGACTCGGTGACGAGGGGGCCATTGAAAACCCTACTCTTCTTTGGCAGGAAGGCAATTTTGGTCGGACAAACTATAAGATAACCGGGTACTCCGTTCCCGATGACGAGGAACGTCTCATACTCGTCACGACCATCCACACTGGGGAACTGCCGCCTCGCGCACTGACGCGAGACGAAATTCTCAGCGCGCTGCAGCAGGCAATGAAATTCTACGAATGCAGCTGCAAGGGGCTTCATACAAAAATCGAGCCATCGAACACTGATGCGAGCGAGCTTGCTCGGTATATCTACGAGGCGCGCGAACAAATCAGCGTGCTTCGGATCGTGCTGCTTTCGGATGGCCTGACCGGCCTCAGATCTATCGATCTCAAGAAGGCATTCGACGGCACGCGCATTCTCGTTGATCTATTCGGCATCGAGCGGCTTCAGCGGATTCTCGGGCAGGGGCTGCGCCGAGACGACATCGTTGTGGATTTCAGCGCTGACTTCGGCGGATCCCTCCCTTGTCTCAAGGCATCTTCCGGGAATGCCGACTACGAGGCCTACCTCGCCTCCATTCCCGGTGCACTGCTGGCCGATGTTTACGAGAAATACGGCACCCGACTGCTCGAATTGAACGTGCGAGCGTTTCTCGGGCTTCGCGGCCGCAAGAGCGTGAATGCGGGTTTGCGAGCGACTATCCGTGATCTTCCTCATCGCTTCCTTGCCTACAATAACGGCATCGTTGCAACTGTTGATGCGATGGAACTAGAGGATCATGGGAACGGGCAGTTTGGCATCAAATCGGTGCGAGGCCTGCAGATAGTCAATGGCGGTCAGACCACCGCCAGCTTGCATCGCGCCAAGCGGCAGGACGGGGCTGACCTTGATGCAATCTCGGTGCCGGCCAAAGTAATCTGCGTGGGCGGCGGCGCGGACCTGGATGAAATGGTCGCTGCGGTCTCGAAATCAGCCAACAGTCAAAACACTGTTCAGCCTGCAGACTTTTCAGCGAATGATCCCTTCCACGTCGCTGTTGATAAGCTTGCCAGCAATACTTGGCTGCCCGACGGCAAAGGACGCTGGTTCTACGAACGCGCTCGCGGCAGCTACGGCGCGGCAGAGCTGAAGGCGTCATTCGCCGCCGCGCAGAAGCGGCGATTTGCACAAGAAACGCCGAAAGAGCGCAGGTTCTCCAAGACCGATCTAGCAAAGTACCTGAATGCCTGGGCGGGTCAGGCACATCAAGTGAGCTTCGGCAATCAGAAGAACTTCCAATTCTTTATGCAGGGCCTGAAGGACGAGCATCCAGATGGTTTTGAGCCGGATACCACGTGGTACAAGGATTTCATTGCGAAGGCCATTCTCTTCAGGGCCACTCAATCGATCGTCAGGACAAAGAAATTTGCAGCCTTTCAGGCGAACATTATCGCATACACAGTCGCTAGCCTTTCATGGTCGACCGGGGGCCGCCTCGACCTGGAGATGATTTGGACACAGCAGGCGATCTCATCCGAGCTTCATAAACTCCTTGAGGGCTGGGTGGGGAAGATCGATAAGGCCCTTCGGAAAACAGCCGGTAACCGCATGGTGAGCGAGTGGGCAAAGAGGGTTGAGTGCCGCGATGCTCTTCGTGAATTGTCTTTTGACCTACCGGAAAAGCTTCCGCCCGAACTCAATCAGGCAAGAGCAGGCGTTCGAACGCTCAGCCGCTCCAGAACCCGAAGCAGCGAGCTTAGGCCCTGAAACTCAGTACCATTGCTTCGACCATGGCAAGATCAGCGCGGCACGCGCTATCTTTTGCTAGCTAACCTTGCTCAAGGAGAGGAAAGTACAGTCTGACGCCTGCGCTCTCCTGTTCGGCAAAGAACCCAAGACCGTACTTGCTGCGCGGGTTGGGAAGCACGAATAAGCTCGCTGCTTCCGGCGCAAGCGCGTTGACTACATACAAAATTCGATAATGTGTTCTGCCTTCTGCACGGCAATTCTCGGCCCACGCGATTTCGCTCGAACCTAGTTCGATCATCTGGCGTGGCTGCGGCCCAAGCCCAGCGGTTGCCTTGACTTCAAAGTACCAAAAGTGTTTGCCATTCTGAACTTCGAAATCGTAGCCCAACGAATCATCGCCTGCACCACCAAAGACGTGAGTTCTATAAAGTGATCGCCAGCAAGCTTCATCAATGATCCGCTTCTTTCCGAAACGGGTTTTCAACCAGCTGAAAGCTATCATCTCGCCAAAAAAACCAACAAGGGCCCGCTCCTCCTCGGGCATTCGCTTTGACGGACGTGAAGAACCTCCACCGCCGCTACCGCCGCGGCCAGTTCGGAGCAAAATCTTGCCGCCTTTTTGCTGAATGCGATTTGGCGTTTGTTGCAGAGCTACGTTACTTTGAGCCAGCTCAGTAATCTTGTCGGCGAGTGCTCCGTAACTGTCATTCCCAATGAAAAACGTTCCCCCAGAATATTTGACTTGCTTCCGGTTCGACGAAGCCTCGGTTCGCGCTCTAGCATCCGCAGCAAGCACCGCAGACTTGTCTGCGTCGGTGATCCCGAGATCCTGGTCGGCAAGAGATCTCTTCCAATTCGCAGGCCAGAAGCCGGCTTTCGCGAGCCAATCCAGACAAGCTCCCTGATCGAGGCGATCAAAATCGATCCACCCTCTGGCCATAGACGCCTCAATTATCGTGCGCTCGGCATCGACTTCATTGGACCAGGTGCTTTTGATCGTTTCGTTGCCTCCTTTCTTTGCCAGCACTGCTATTCGAGCGATGGGTATGAGCGCACGTAAGGTCCTTAGGTTGACCTCGCGAACACTCTCCAAGGATTCTTTAGTCGTCGGCAGCGACGCGACGCTGCGAACGCCACGGTCCATCATCCATTGCGTCAACCATTGGTCGAGGATGTTTTGTGGAAGTGAAATGAACTTAAGGCCAAACCGTAGGGGCAGACGCGGCCAATCCGAATCGCGCGCATTTATATAAGGGTCCAAATCCGCGCCACTTGCAAAAAGCGGTCTGTAAGATGCCCTGATGCTCTCTCTAATCAGGGGGGATTTGCGCGACAGGAACGCCGCCAATGTAGCCTCGTGCTCTGCCGTCAAGTCGATGACGGAATACGGCGGCCCGAGGGCCAACAGGACGTTGTTTAGTTCTTCAAGGTCGGCATTAAGGGTGATTGCGAGCCCGACGAGGCTTGGACTTTCGCGGCAACGCTGAAATAGCTCATTGGGAGACATAGGGAGCATAGCTCTCACGTCATCCAACACAGTAAGGATATCGTCGTCTGTTGCCAAATCCGCGCCCGGAACCAACCGAAGCGCGGGAGCTTCTCCTGCGTACATCTGAACAAACGGACGCAATAGCTTCGCGTTTTCGGCGATTATTGTGCGAGACGTCCCTAATACTCCAATAATTTCGTGAACTGAAACATTTAGGGCGCGCGCGTAATCGTTTGCCGTCGGCGTTGAGCCGCTTGAGAGTAGTGTGGCAGCCAGTGCGAGAAGAGGCTCGCCAATGTTTTTGCGGCTCCCCACCGCCTCGCCAAGCGCCTCGGAAATGCCGATCATAAGCTGCGGAGAGACACGAAGCGCCTGTGAAACGAGAATTGTTGACGTCTCCGACGAACGCAGGACAACAGCACGCTCATCGAACATTTGTACGACTTCGAGATGATCGCCGAATCTGAAAGATAGATTATTCAACAACCGTATTCGCAATGTCGATAAGCGCTGCAACGCCTCTTCAAATCCGCCGCGATAGAAACTACAACGATAGCGCAGCGCCAAGATCAGAAAATCCCTGACACCTTGTATTTCCTCCTCAAGTAAGCGGTCGTCAGGATCAAAAATGATTTTCGCGCCATCAGACTCGTAGTGCGCTACTATGCGGGATGCTCGTTCGATATGAGGGAAATGTCGACCAAGATATCTTACAAACTCATTTGCGATACCGAACGGGGGTTCAACAGTAATTATTTCAGGCACGGCTCGCGTCATCGCAGCCACTATTTGCCGATCATCTCCGTCCGCCACCAAAATTCTGCATTTCGCTGCATCTGCTGATGAGATGGCGACGATGGATGCTCCTCGACGTCCTATGAGCTTGAAATTCTCGGGCGGGTCCGCGCGCAGCCATACGTGCGGCCAAGTCTCCTGAGCCGCAGCTAAGATTCGCTCGGCAGTCTGCGGATCGACCCCTGATGCTACCGCGTTACCCGCAGCGACCAGGAACGGCCAAGCAGAACTTGAGCTGCCATACTGCTGCAGCCCCTCTATCTGGAGAGTGGCGAGCGCGCTCTCACAACGTGTTAATAGCGATCGAAAATCCCAATCCACGATTGAAATGCAGGGTGGGGGAGTTCCGCCGTCCGAGGCCGGAAGCCAAGCGTTTGATATTTTCTCAAATCCCCCCTTGGCGACTGGTATCCATGCGATGCCTCGGACGAAAGCAGCAATGGGTGAAGGAAAGCTCTTTCGATTTGGCGCATGGCTGTGCTGTGGTCGATACACAGTCATCTCTAAAAGAGATGGCTGCACCTCTAGCATTCGCACGATTTGGCGCGCGAACAGTTTTCTGGCCGCTGATGTCAGCGCTGCAAAGTCTCGCTGGCCAGGCAACCTATATGCTTCATTAGCCGTGTAGTGTGTAAACGGGTTCGGTAGGCTTGCCGCACCAGCCAATAGCACCTTCCAGACTTCGGTCTGCTCGTCACCTATTGGAACGCTTTGGGCAAAACTCCAGGCTAAATAGCTTGGTTGGCCGCGGGGCTGGGGCCCAGCAAAGGCCGATAAAGGCTTGAGGTGATCAGATACACCCGCCTTTTTAAGAAAGTTGACCCACCCTTCCACGTCGCCGGGGCTTACTTGCCATTCGCGGTAAGGTCGAAGGAGCTTAGAACTTTGCTCGTCCAACTCCTGCGACTGGCCGGCGGATTCTTCGAAGAGCTGCTGAAGTTCACCTCCATTAGTTCCTCGCCACGCCCCGAAGTAGGCCTCACTGGCGCGACTCCAGCCGCTGATGGTCGGCACGAGCAAATTCAGCTCCTCGATCGTCGACGACGAACTATCGTCCTCGCTTACGATTCGCTTGATCGTACTGAGTGCGCTCCACCGCAAGGCTTCCGCATTCACAGCCCCTCCGGGGTCCGCAACGGCGCCCGAAAGCAAGCGTAGTATCTCGCGGGTTTCATAGTCGCGGATAAGTCCGTTAGAGAGCAAGAAACGCCGAGCGGCGCTTGCGCCTTCCCGCGCTATCTCTAATTCACTGTGCACGAAGGTTAAGCGCCGCTGAACAGCAAAGGGTAGCGATTCGACAACCAAAGAGCTGGATCCTTGGCCCGCTCGAAGCGGTGGCAAGAATACTGCGCTTAAGCGAGTCCCCCGCCGGCCACGGGCCTGAGTTTGCGCACTGGTGTGCTCAATGTCTTCGCGGCTTGTGAGCAACAACCGGCGGTCGGCAAGCAGAGCAGGATTATTCCGGAACAGATTGGCTAGGGAATTGTAGAATTCGTTCCACTTGGCGAGGGGAGCCTCCGAGTGCAGGAGGTCTGCAGCAACGGCTTCCGCGACCTGTGCTTTTTCCTCGCCGGTTAGCACCTCGGTAGTGGAAAAGTTTACAAAACGGGCAAGGCGCTTTGGTCCAATTTCGAGGTCGAAGACAGGAAATGGTGCAACCTTTGCCGCATATATATGAGTGATGAACTTGTCTCCGTCCCACAATTTCGTCTGAGTGAGAGCAGCCCAGTGAATATCCTGAATATGACTAAGAGCTGGAATTAGAGCCTCGTTCGAAACCTCTAACGCTTCCCTGATCTTTGCACGTTCATCACCGTGCCAAAACAATAGATCAGCCACAGCGCGTTTTGCGAGCGCCACTGGCAGGACATTCTTTACTGCGCGGGCTCCCTCAATTGCCAAGTCGCGGGAAGCGGTCAGGAACATTTCATTGAGCCCCACGCCGGGCTGTAACCTAAGCCGATCGATGCTTGAATAGAAGGGTGCATCGAGATGACCGTCAAACGGCGCCTTGGCTTCAAAGCCCATCGGTAGAAAATTGTATAACCGTCCCTGCAATGGTTCACCGTCTGCAGCGACTGCAAGAGACACGACCGCGTCGCCCTTCCACGCCAGCCATGTATCTGGCAAGCGTTCGGCCGCGACGTCTGCGTCAATTGCGGTCAACACATGTGCATGAGGGATCTTGCGCTCAGCTACAATGAACTTGCTTGTCCCGCATTGGACTTCCAGCAAGCGAAAGTCTTCGCGCTCCTGAAGCACATTGCAGACCCGCGTCAAAATCAGCGGTTCTTTAGATATGTTTGGTGATTCAATGACGAACTCAGCAATCCTGGACAAGAAGAGCTGAATAGGTGGATCACCTTGCGCTAGCTGCGCGATTTGCTGCTCGACAGCTCCTAACGACACCGAATTCTTCAGGGGTAAGCGAACCGCAGTCGCAAATCCCTCTCCGGCAAGCCGCTCAATCGCGGCCGGACATTCTTCACACGGAGAAGCTAGATAAACGCGCGGCATATTGGCGGCTACAGCTCGCGCATGCTCACCCAAGCCCTCCGAGATGAGGAAATCCGCGATGTCCTCATCGCTGGCAAAGCGGAAACAGTAGCCGTCGAATCCACGCCCCACCGAGCCCGGCATCCGTGAATAGATTTCCGGGAACGAGCTAACTTGGAAAACGCTTAGAAAGCCGACTCCCTTGTTTCCAATGGCCTCGTTTACACCTTTGGTAGTTAGTGTCGGGCTACACAGCGCGTTGAAGTTCTTGGCCGAAAACCCGATGCCATCGTTTGCGACCGTCAATGAGCCAAACGGTCCATCCTTTACGTCGAGGATAATCTTTATCCGCCCCAGCGTGTCAGATGACTCGTGCGCGTCATGAGCATTCTGGAGCAATTCGAGAACTACTCGGTCGCGATAGCTGTCTGAAACACGCTCGCACATCCCCTTGAGATCTGGATAAACACGCTGATCGCGATCTGACAGATAGTGCTCGATGCGACGTAGCGTTGCACGACGGATGTACTCAGCTGCAGTCAGAACTTGACCGACTTCAACAAGTGTATTCAACCCACCCCCCCCGTATTGGCCCTTTGGTTTAGAGGCTTGCTTTGCTCGTCACCAGATCCGTTTTGCGGCTTGCGTGCCTATCCACTCAAGTGGCGATCAATCCATGTTGGCAATACTTTTGCCTATGATAAACCGTAGGGCATGGGCGCTCCCCCCGAAGCGCATCAACGAGCTCTAAAGTTGGCGACCTGTGCCCAACAGAGCTTGCACAATCTTCAGTTGAACGTCTAGCCGGCTCATCTGCCAATCAAAAACACTTAGTTGACCCGCGGCCTGGGTATCGGTCTAGACTCGGCCACGCCTTAAGGCGGCTGCAGCGACGCGCCACGTGCCCCTCTTTGTTTTTGTCGGTCGCTTCAGACTCGAACACAGGTGCAGGCTGAACCGGCGTGACTTGTCTTCGACTTGTTGGTGGCGCTTTTCCTGCGCTGCTGTCGCACACGAGACCTGCTGACCGCCTTCGTGCGCTGGCATTCCGGCATATTTATCATTTGGCCTTAGCGCTCACGCTCTGTTCCCAGAACCTTGCAAATTGCCCAAGCTCGCGCATCGCCGCTTTGCGGCTTCCTGGCTTGCCACTTCCTTGCACCAGCCGGCAACTCCGCGAGCAGCATCTCGCTCACCATCGCAGGGGCAATCCAATTTGGCCGGGCGCATACTGCGGTCAGCGGCAGATGTTGCCCCGGCTGTTGCCCCGGCGATTAAAGATACAACATCCCGATAGGCAGATTCTGTATTAAGCCATTGTAATCACTGGCGATCCCGGGAAGACTCGAACTTCCGACCTACGGTTTAGGAAACCGCCGCTCTATCCGGCTGAGCTACGGGACCGCGGAACCCGTGGGTACGGGTTCGGTCCCGTCATAGCAGAGCAAAATGCGGTTCGCCAGCCGTCAGGCGGGCCAGACCATCGTCAACCTGAACGGGGCGGCTATACAATCGCTTCCAGGTCCCTCTCGGCGGAGCAGCCCACATGATCGAGAGCATCAGCGCCATCACGCTCGGCACCCATGACATGGCGTGCGCCGTGCACTTCTACCGCTCACTGGGGTTCGAGCTTCTCTATGGCGGCGAGGCCGCGGCATTCACGAGCTTTCGCGCCGGCAGCGGCTATCTCAACCTGACGGCGCAGCCGGACGACAAGCGCTGGTCCTGGTGGGGCCGCGTCATCTTCCATGTCGCCGACGTGGACGCGACCTATCAGCAGGCGCGCGCTGCGGGATGGCAGCCGTCGACCACGCCCCGTGATGCCGAATGGGGTGAGCGCTACTTCCATCTCACCGACCCCGACGGCCATGAGCTCAGTTTCGCACGGCCGTTGCGCGGCGCGTGACCGAGGCGTTGGACATAGAGGTCTGTTCTTCCACTACTTTTCCATCTGGCGGAACGAACCTTGCTTTGGGCCACCGCCCGATGCATGTTTGCCTCCGTCGTGCCGGAGATCGAGACCCCTCGAGGTGAGCTATGAATCTTCCGCAAGAACCAGATCTTTTGATTGAGAAGGATGCGGACGGGGTTGTTCGTGAGTTGCGCCATCTGCAGACGCCGGCGGTGGGAGACCCTGGCCAATCCGCGAAGCTCGCGGCTCTCGATTATCTGAGACTGGCGTCCCACACCCGCCCGCCTTTGCTTCCGCTCAGCGACGACGACTTGGACCACCTACAGCGCACGACCGAGCCCGGTGAGCGGTCGTGGTCCACTAATGCACGATTTGCATGGGCAGCGCCCCGTGAACTGAAGAGGAATGACAAGCTCGAGACGACAATCGTCTGGGTGCAACAAACAGTTCCGGTCAGGAATTCCAAAATTGCCGTCGACGTCGAAGGGAGCAGCCTTCGACTCACCGTGCATCGGGACCAAGCGAGCAATAGGCCTCTCATCACAAGTGTGCGTTCGACGCTTCTCGATGAGCCCGATCTGCCGGTGGCTGAACCCGACGTCGTGCTTGTGCTAGGTGGCCTAAAGCAGGAGTGGGCCGACGAGTTGAAGGAGGATTTTGCGCTGGAGCTGCTTCGCTCTGTTCTGGGTCTTGGCCGATCATTCGGAGTCTCCGAGTTGCGGATCCTCGCGTATGAGCGTGAGCGGGCAACCGGCCGGCGGAGCGGCAAATTAGGCCTCGCCCTCAGTGCCGCGGTGATGCCGGTGGCGAGCGGTGACTTCATTGCCCAGCGGGTCTTGATCGATCTTCCGAGTCTCAAGCCTGTCCGCAAGTCGCCCATCGTGTCGGCTTGCGCCGGATATGCCTTCCTCATTGATCCCGCTAGCAAGACGGGCGGCTTCAAGCTGCGCCCCGACAGCGCCGCTGACTTGCTCGATCACGAGCGCGATCCGGTCGAATTGCTCGACCTCGATCACGCCGGTGGCGGGCATCGGAAGCTATCGGGGCCGCGCGTGGCCGTGCTGACGCCGGCGGCCCTGGGTGATAAGTACGATCCGCCGGTGCAGCGGCCCCCCTTTGCCTTCACCGCCCGATCCAATGAATTTGCAGCGGTCAGCGCCTACTGCCATTGCGATTCAATGATGCGATTGGTCCAGGGATTCGGGTTTGTCCTGAGAGATCATTTTGGGAAGGTTGCACTACCGCTGACCGTCGAACATCGGGCCAAGATGTTGACTGGCCCGGGAGCCCGCGACGGCCGGGGCATCAATGCCTATGTGACCCCGTTCCACGCCAACAAGGCGGGGACAGAGTGGGACGTCAGGATGCTGTTTGGGCTTGCGGATTTCGCGGACACTTGGAGACACCCTTTCGGGCTCGTCGCCGACGTGCGCTTCGTATGGCACGAATTCTGTCACGTCCTGATCCTGGCCGCGACTGGCTCGACCGAATTTGACTTCGCCCACAGTGCGGGTGACGCGCTCGGCGCGATCATGTGTGACCCGGCATCAAAGCTCTCGGAGAGCCGTGGCGTGACGTTCCCCTTCATCCAACTTCCGTTGCGGCGGCACGACCGTGACGTCACGAAAGGGTGGGGTTGGAACGGCACTCTGTATGAGAAACCCGATCCGACCTACGGGCCGCGCGATCCCGCCGGCTACAACTCCGAGCAGATCCTGTCGAGCACCCTGTTTCGGCTTTATCTCGCCGCAGGCGGTGATGCGGTTCGCCCCGACGGGACAGCGGATGTCGACGCCCGCACGGCGACTGCTTATTACATTGCCTACCTCGTCGTACGCGCGATCGCCTCGCTCGGCGCCGTCACGACGCAACCGACCCGTGAGGCGAGCCAGTTCGCCACGTCCTTGATGGACGCCGACGTCGGCACGCCTTATCTCGCCTACGACGGATCGCGGCGGCTGGGCGGTATGCTCCATAAGGTTGTCCGCTGGTCTTTCGAGAGACAAGGCCTGTACCAGGCACCTTCGGCTGCTCGATTGGACGAGCCAGGTAATCCGCCGCCGATCGACATCTACGTCAATGACGGTCGTGGTGGGCAATACACGTACTGCAACCACTGGCACGCACTGCCTGCCGTTGTCTGGGTCCGCAACGCCGCGGACGGCAAGCCGGATGACCAGACGCCGCGCCCGGGCCATGTCAACTATGTCTATGTCAAGCTTGGGAATCGCGGCGCCCAGATTGCAAACTCGGCATCGGTGAATGTTTTCACAGCACTCGACCACTATGCTGACACTTGGGATACCCAGTCGGGACAGTGGTCGTCAGTGAACGGAAACAATACAACGATGGATGTTTCACCCGGTGAGCCCTCTGCGATCTTTGGGCCGTTCGAGTGGACACCACAGGCTGGAAAGAGAAACGCCTTGCTCGTCCGCGCGACGGTCGCAGGCGACCGCAGCAACATTGATGCGGGGTCTAGTTTGCCTGTAGCTACAGGCCCGGTGCCCATCGCAGGCCTTGTCCGGAGCGATAACAATCTCGGCTATCGGGAGTGGGACGTCACGTAGCGCCTGGCGAATTCGATCGAACCTGCCAGCGAGCATCGGACAACGTTGCCGACAGGAGCCGCTCGCGTGGCTCCCTCCCCCCGCACTGTAGCAGAGCCGATAGTCGAACCGGTTGTTCGCTAGCTCCACTCCCCCGCAGCTTTCGTGAATAGGTCTTTGATATCATTGCAGTGAGACATGATCTTTGCCTTGCACCTCATGGCGATGAACTCGCCTGCTTCGGAATCGCTTCGGTAGTGCACTCCCGCCCTTTCGCGGTTGAGCGCGACCCGCTCAGCAAGCCAGTGCAGCTCTTCCTTGTAGCCAGGCGCTACTTCCTCGAGGAATAGCGACATGAGCCAGCTCTGTAGAGAATGTCCGCTTGGAAACGAGGCGTGCGCCGGCGGACCGAAGCCCGGCAGCAGGCCTGGACACACGAATGATGGCCGCGGCCGCTTGTAGTGGAGCTTGTAAAAGGCGGCCACGATCTGGCCAATTCGAACCGCAAGATTCATGACCATCAGCGTATGGTGGTGCTCACGATTGTTGACGGCCATCAGACTCACCCAATAGCCGGGCGCATTGTCATGCTGCGCCACTATTTCCACCATATAGCGCTCGCGATCGGTTTGCATGAGCTGCTGGAGCTGGATAATCTCGCATCTGACAAACTTCTCGAAGTTCGCATTCCTGCTTGGGTCCCAATTGAGCAACTCGGGACGCTGCGCGGCAATCTCTGCATCGATCTTGTCCCAATCGGTGCCTCTTATGAACTCCGCGATGTAGAGCAGACAGAGGACGTCGGGATCCCACGGCCCGACCCTGTTCTTCCAGGATGCCGTCGGCAGCAATTCCTCCGGAAAGCTCGGATCCGTGTTCGGACCGAGGTTGTACTGCAAGGTCAGAGGTCGGAAGCCGAGCTCGGGAGGCGTGGCACCGAAGGCCATTCCCATTCCCATTCCCATTCCCATGCCCATCCCCATCCCCATCCCCATCCCCATCCCCATGCCCATACCCATACCCATGTCATCCTCCGGAGCTGTTGTGCGGGAACCTGTATCTTGTAGGAGGCCACCAAGGACCACGGCGCACTTGTCGCGCCGTCAGCGAGGCAACCCAGCTTCAATCAATCGTTCAGCAAGTAGAGCAAGCCGGTCCGGCTGCTTGATCGGATACCAAGTGCAATATTTCTCAACCGAGAACGAGGGATCGATCCTCATGTGCGTGGCGCCAACTTCGCGCGCCCGCTGGATAGAACCGGCGGCCACGAGGCTCGCGGCAAGAAGCCGCAAATTCGCGGCAAACCGCGGAGCAGCTGCCATGACCTTCGTGCCCCAATGAACGGCGTCGTCGAAGGTCTCATTGGTGTAGTGCGCATTGGTGAGCGCCGACTGATAGAAATAGGCGTAGGGATCGAGCGGCGACAGCGATATTCCGTAGGACGCGCGCGCCACGGCACGCGGTCCATCGCCGAGATAGCAGTATGTCGATGCGCTCAGGGACCACGCAATGGCCGAATTGGGCGTTCCCCAGATGGCACGGTCGAAGGCATCGAGGGCACGGTCATACGCGCCGAAGAGGAAGGAATTGATGTGTCCGAAAATGGCGAGTGCGACCGGATCTGACGGCTCGAACTCGAGCGCTCGCGCCGCCAGCCTGAGCGCTTCTTCCGAATCCGCCTTGAAGTCGGTGGAATGCCCTTCGCCGATGTGCAGGATATACCACTTGGCCATCAGGGCATAGGCTGCTGCATATTGCGGATCGTATTGCAGGGCACGCTCGAACAACACCCGCGCCGCAATCATGTCATCGTGACCGAGGCGGTACAGGCGATACATTCCCTGCAGAACGAGATCATATGCGTTCATGCTTTGCGGAATCTTTCGCTCGGCATGCTTCAGCTCGGAAATATGAATGTGCGGAAGCAATGCGTACGCGATGCTGGTCGCGATATTTCCCTGAACGTCAAATAGCTGCGCAATCGACGCTTCGTATTGATTGGTCCACAGCATCGAGCGCGTATCGACGTCGATCAGCTGCACCCGTAACCGCAACTGCTCGCCGTGTCGCGTCAACGTTCCAGTGACGAGATATCGCACGCCCAGGCGATGACAGACGGTCGCCGGATCGATCGCAGGATCATTGAAACCGAGCGTTGATGTGCTGGACACGACAAACAACTCACGAATACCCGCCAGCGAGGCGACAATGTCGTGAATGATTCCCTGCGAGAGATAGGCATCCTTCGGATCGAGGCCTAGCATTTGGAGGGGCAATACCGCCACTGACGGCTTGAGCGCGTGGGCTACCGATACGGTCGGAGGCCGCAATCCCTGATGAGCGATCTTGAACGCGCGAATGCGCCGCTCGATATTCTTGAGCGTGAGAAACCCGAGATCGGCGGCCTGGTAACGGAGATGATCCTTGACCTGATCATGAATCGCGCCGGAGATCACAATACCGCCTGGTCCGGCAAATTCCTGCAGTCGGGCCGCAATATTGACCCCATCACCGTAAATGTCGTCGCTCTCGGCGATGATGTCGCCGACGTTGGCGGACATTCTCAATTGCAGCGCGTCGCCGCCGTCGGGCGAGATTTCGGCCAGGTGATGTTGCGTGTCGAGTGCGAAACTGATCGCGTCGACCGGATCGCCGAATTCCAGGAGCAGGCCATCCCCGGTGCTCTTGATCACGTGACCGCGAAATGAGGCAACGCGCGGTTCGAGAACGTCGGCTCGCAGCAACATCCACCGCTTATGCGTGCCTACTTCGTCGCTTCCCATGAGACGGGAATATCCGACGACATCGGTGAACACCGTGGCAGCGATACGGCGAGTGGGTCGACTCTGATCCGAGTCGCCGTCCGGGGAACTGTTGTCGACTCTGATCATCACAGCTCAACAACTCTTGGGCGTACAACCACCGCGCGGAAACGTAGCAAAC
The DNA here is from genome assembly GCF_015291725.1 of Bradyrhizobium sp. CCBAU 51765. Classification (GTDB taxonomy): domain Bacteria; phylum Pseudomonadota; class Alphaproteobacteria; order Rhizobiales; family Xanthobacteraceae; genus Bradyrhizobium; species Bradyrhizobium liaoningense. Next base: position 663,758 of record NZ_CP030038.1, on the reverse strand, counting down.
AGCTATCGGCAATCAAATGCAAGGTCTGCTATCAGCTGACGCCCCCAATATGATGGCGATTTCCGCGGCAGAGCCGCCCAATCGCCTTCATCGATACCGGAAGTGGCAGAGTAGGCTCCTGCAATCTTACACAACCAGACGGCAATTTCCATCAAGGCAGAGCTGGGCCGCCTTGGCAGGTGCCGCATGGCCGAGCAGCACCCCGTCTGCTTGCAGCTGAAACGCCGCTTGGCCCTACGCCCTGATATTGTTGTCCCGCACCACCTTGCCCCAGTAGGCGACCTGCTTGTCGAAGAAGGTCTTGAAGGCAGCGCCGTCCTGGAGCAGCAGCGTCATATGCTGGGTGTCCTTGAGCTGGGCGGCGGTCGCGGGCTCGCTCAGGATCTCCTTGGATGCCGTCGCCATGGCCGCGACGACATCCGGCGGCGTGCCTGCGGGCGCGAAGATGCCCCACCAGGCCAGCGTCTCGAAATCCGGGAAGCCGGCCTCGATCGCGGTCTGAGTATCAGGCAGGGCCGGCAACCGCTCGCGGCCGAGTTGCAGGATCGGGCGCAGCATGTTGGTGCCGAGCTGGGCGGCGACCAGCGCCGCCGATCCCGCGATGAGATCGACATGGCCGCCGAGCACGTCGTTCATGGCCGGGCCGCCGCCGCGATAGGGCACGTGCATGATCTCGACCCCGGCCTTGTTGCCGAGCACGGTCATGGCGAGATGGCCGAGCGTGCCGATGCCGACCGAGGCATATTTCACCGCGCCGGGCGTCGCCTTGCAGGCCGCGACCACGTCGGCAAAGCTCTTGTAGGGACGGCCGGCGCCCGCGGCGATCACGTAAGGCGCGGTGCCGATCAGCAGCACCGGCATCAGCTCGCGCTCGACATCGACCGGCGGCTTGTCGAGGATGGCCGGGATCACCGCATGGGAATCGAACGTCACCAGGAAGGTCGAGCCGTCCGCCGGGCTCTTGGCGACCTGCGCCGCGCCGAGCGCGCCGGCCGCGCCCGATTTGTTCTCCACCACGACGATGCGGTTGAGCTTGGTCTGCAGATTGCTCTGCAGCAGCCGCGTCATCGCGTCGGTCGAGCCGCCCGGCGGGAACGGCACGACAAGCGTGATCTTTCCGGCCTGTGCCGCAGCGGGCGCCACGGCGAGAATGGCGGGCGCAGCCAGGAACGTGCGTCTTGTGATCCTCATGGTCCCCTCCCTGTGATTCTTGCGCCCGGCTTTTTGCTCTTTGGCGCTCGAGCATGATGCCGAAAAGCTAGCGGCTTTCCGGAAAGATCATGCTCCAGATAGATACCTGAAGCGCCAAGCGCTTCAGGTCGTTCCGAAACCCGACCCTGGTTTTCTGTATTCTGGCCGAGGCGGACTGAAGATGTCCAGCACCCGGGCGCCTTCGGGGCCGGCGCGCATGGTATGCGGCACGTTGCCGGGCGTGCGCCAGAAGTCGCCCTTCTTCACTCGGATCTCCTCATCGCCCTGGACGCGGATGGCCGAGCCGTCGAGCAGCAAGCCCCATTGCTCCTCGGGATGGTGATGCAGCGTGCCCTGTGCATGCGGCGCCAGCGTCACCACCGAGAGCATCGCCTGCTCGCCGGAGAAGATGCGCGTCGTTACTCCGCTTGCGAGCTCGCGGAACAGCCCGTCGCTGGCATCGTCGACGTTGTGGAATTCGTCCTTCTGGCTCACGCCATCCTCCCCTTCACGCGTGTCCGATCAGGCTTTGCCATAAGAGCCCTGGTAGCGGCCCTCGCGGATTGCCTTCAGCGTCTCCTCCTCGCGCGCGACCTGGGCGCGCACCGCGTCCAGCAGCGCTGCGGCACCGGCGGCAGGAAACGACACCACGCCGTCCTCGTCGCCGACGACGATGTCGCCGGGCGAAATCACGCTGCCGCCGACGGTGACAGGCACGTTGATCTCGCCGGGGCCGTTCTTGTAGGGACCGCGATGGATCACCGCGCGCGCATAGCAGGGAAAGTCGTCGGCCGCGAAAGCCGCGACGTCGCGGATCGCGCCGTCGATCACATAGCCTTCGGCTTTGCGCCACTGCGCGATGTTCTTCATGATCTCGCCGACCAGCGCTCGCGCCTCGTCGCCGCCGCCGTCGACCACGATGACGTCGCCCGGACCGACCAGGTCGAGGGCGCGGTGGATGGCGAGATTGTCGCCGGGCCGGGTGCGCACGGTGAAGGCCGTTCCCACCAGCTTGCCGCCGCGATGATACGGCCTTAGCCCCACCGCGCCCGGCAACCGGGCGAGATTGTCAGAGATCACCGAGGTCGGCGCGTCCCTGAAACCTGCGATGATATCGGCCGGCGGCTTCGGCACGCTGCTCGCTGCAATGGTGATCGTCATGTCAGTCCTTCCGTGTTTGTCTTACTCGACCTGCGCCCGCGCCTTCGCCGGCCAGATCCGGAAAACGCGTCCCTCCTTCATCCACGCCGCGCGCTCATCGCGCAACAGCGTGCGGCGGACTTTACCGGAATCATCGCGTGGCGGAGCGCCGACGAACTCGAAGCTTTCAGGATGCTTGTAGCGGCTGAGCCTGTCCTTCAGGAAGTCGGCCATGCCGTCGGCGATGGCCTGGCCGTCGGCATCAGGCTCCGGTTCGATGATGGCATGCACGCGCTGACCCAACTCCGGATCGGGCAAGCCCACCACGACGCAGGAGCGCACGCCGAGAGCCTCGGAGACCGCGGCCTCGACCTCGGCCGGATAGATGTTGGCGCCGCCGCGCAAGACCATGTCGGCGAGGCGGTCGCCGAGATAAAGATAGCCTTCCGCATCCAACCTGCCGATGTCACCGAGCGACTCCCAGCCGTCGGCGCGGCGCTTCGGCTCGGCACCGAGATAGTGATAGGTGGCGTCCTTGCCGTCATTGTTGAGGAAGTAGATCTCGCCGGTTTCCCCCGGCGCGACGTCGTTGCCGTCCTCGCCGATGATGCGAAGCTTCGCCATGTCGCCGATCTTGCCGACCGAGCCCTTGTGCGTCAGCCATTCCGTGCCGGAGATGATGCAGGCGCCCTGGCGCTCGGTGCCGCCATAGAGCTCCCAGATCCGCTCGGGCCCGAGCCAGGCGATCCAGTTCTCCTTCAGCCAGGGCGGCATCGGCGCGGCCATGTGGAAGACCGTCTGCAGGCTCGACACATCGTAGGCGTTGCGCACGTTCTCCGGCAGCGCCCAGATCCGGTGCATCATGGTCGGCACGAAATTGACCCATTGCACGCGCTCGCGTTCGATCTGGCGCAGCGTCTCCTCGGCATCGAACTTGGTAAGGCCGGTGAGCTTGCCGCCGACGAACAGGGCGTAGTGCGACACGATGAACGGCGCATTGTGGTAGAGCGGGCCGGGATTGAGCAGCGAGACCCCGAACGGGATGTTGAGCGGCGGCGCGGCGACCGTGTCGGTCACCGCCGGCTGATGATCGAGGATCACCTTGGGACGGCCGGTCGAGCCGCCCGAGGTCATCGCTTTCCAATAGCGCGCCACCGGCGCATTGAGCGGCTCGTCCGAGAAACCCTCCGGCACGAAGTCCGCAGGCAGCCGGTTCGGCGCATTCCAGTCGGCCTCGCCGCCGACCACGAGCGCCGGCTTGAGAATGTCGAGCACCGCGGCGGCTTCGCCGCGCGGCAGCCGCCATGACAGCGAGGTCGGCGTCGCCCCGCACTTCCATACCGCAAAGGAGGTCTCGAAGAACGTGTTGCCGTTCGGCAAGCCGATCGCCACGAAATCGCCGGGCTTGACGCCCCTGGCCGCGAACGCCCGGGCGCGCCGGTTGGCGCCCCGCTCGAGCTCGTCCCAGGTCAGCGTGTCCTGCCCGTGACGGATGGCGATCGTGCCATGCGGTTTACGTTCAGCGTACCAGCGCGGCACGTCGGACAGGGGCAGCAGCATCAGGCGTTTCCACTTCGTCTTCTTGGCGACGCCTCGGGAGTGAGGCGCTCACGGCATGAGTGTAACAGTCTGCCGGCAGGGCGCTGTGACTCCGGCGCCACGTCAAGCACAAAATGTCAGCATTGCAGCCATGAAATTCCCGAATTCCATGGGTGACAAGGCGGCGATAAAGGGGCAAAAATCCGTCTCGACTCAGTTCGGGTTGAGTCCTGCAAGGAATGCTCTCGTAGAATGTCGGCCGTGGCTACATCGCGTCGTGCGGCGCTGCTTCTTGTGACCGCGGCAGGGTCTCTCCTGCTGACGCATGCGCATGCCGAGGCGCAATGGTGGAAACGCTCGCCGGTCGATTTCGAGGAATGCGCCGACGCCGCCGAGAAGGCCGCAACCAAGTCCGAGAAGACTGCCGCGCTTGCCGATTGCAACGCCAAGTTTGCCGGCCGCCGCAAGCCGGGCGGCGGCTATTCCTATTACGACTTCCTTCAGGATCGCACCTTCGACATCGCCGGCCCCAATCCGACGCCGGAGGAACAGAAGAAGATCGACGAAGCCTACACCGCCTATCTCGCCAGCCAGCGCCGCAGCAATGAAGCGGCCCAAGCCACCGCTCGCCAGCAGCGCGAGCAGCAAGAGCAACTGGTGCAGCAGCTTCAGCAGGTTGCACTGCGAACCGAAGTCGAGCGCGTGCCTATTCCGGTCGAGCGGCCGAAGGTCCAGCAGGTCGCAGGCCCGAGGCCGAAGGGCGCGCCCTGCACCAAGGGCTCGTTCTCCTGCGAATGGCCGCGGCTATCGGAAAGCTTGAACGATCTGAAGAAGCTGTTCAACCCGACCCCGAGCAAGCCCGCGAAGAAGGGCTGAGCTAGCCACCGCAAAACTCCGCTGTCGTGCCGGACAAGCGTAAGCGCAGATCCGGGACGACAGCGGAGTGTGGAGCGTCAATTCGGCTGCTTCTTCTTGCTGCGCTTCGGTTTGACCGGCGGCGTGCTCGTAGGCTCCGTTACCGTCGGCGAACTACCCAACTGCGAGCGGCTCTCCTGCAACCGCCTGTCATAGCCGGGCGAGTTCATGACCGTCGGCGGCCTGGCGTAGGCGAGCGTCGATGCGGCGCAAAGCGCGGCAAGTGCAAGCCCGATCATCAAACCACGCTTCATCGCGTTCCTCCTTCGCACTCACGCCGACCCGCGAATCTGCTGCGGCGTCAGCCGCGGCGGGCCGTTGCCGGCCGTCTCAGCCTCCTTGATCAGCGCAACAATGCGGCGCATCAGCGGCACGCTGACATTGTTCCGGTCGGCGAGCGCGATGACCGCGCCCTGGAGATAGTCGATCTCGGTCTTGCGGCCCTGCTTCAGATCCTGCCACATCGAGGAGCGCGCCTCGGGATCGATCTTCATCGTGCGCCCCAGGATCGCTTTGAAGATCGCATCGGGCAGCCGCAGCAAGGCCGGAGACCACCTCATCGGGATCGGCGTCGCCGAGACCGGCGTGATGCCGGCCGCCTTCAGCGCGGCGAGCCCCTCGGCCATCTGGTCGGCGAACAATCTGCGCCAGTCGCGGCTGGCCAGCTGCGCGGCGAGCGGCATGTCCGACAGCGCGCTGAGCGCGTTGTTCAGGTTGATGATCAGCTTGCCCCATTGCACCCCGGTGATGTCAGCGCTCGCGCGCATCGTGAGGCCGGCGACCGAGAGCTTCCCGGCCGTGTTCTCCGCATCCTCCCCAATATGAATGTCGCCGGAGGTCGAGCGGTGGAAGCGGCCCTCGCCCATCGCGATCACGTTGAACGGCACCATGCCGGCCAGCACGCGGCGGCCGCCGAGCCGCTCGCGCAGCACAGCGACGTTGCCGACGCCGTTCTGAAGCGAGACGATGACGGCATCCTCAGGCGCATGCTGCGCGATCTGCTCGGCGACAGCGGCGGTGTCGGCGCTCTTCACCGTCACCAGCACGATGCCGGCGCTGTGGAAGATCGAGGGATCCTCCGCCAGCGCCAGTTGCCCCGCGCCGAGCCTCTTCTCGGAGCCGTCGAAATCGGTCAGAAGCAGGCCGAACCGTTCGATCTCGGTCTTCACCCGCGGCCGTACCAGGAGCGCGACGCGGCGGCCGGCGGCCGCCAGCATGCCGCCGACGAAACAGCCGATGGCGCCCGCGCCGGCGACTACGATCGGTCGATTTGTCATACCTCGCCTTGATTAACCTGAACGGCCCGCCTTCGATAGCAGAGGCCAGGCCGGCAACCAATCGCGGTGCATGCGACTTGTAACGGTCATGCGTGCCCCATATGTTTTCGCCCCGGGGGCAGTCAGCGGCGAACGCTCGCCGAACCAGACGCCAAAGGAGAGCACCATGGGTCTACTCGACGTCCTCAATGGCATGCAGAACGGCCCGCGCGGCCCGAGCACACCGAGCTCCGAGAAATCCTCCGGCGGCATGTCGCCGATGACCATGGCGCTGCTCGGCCTGCTCGCCTGGAAGGCATTCAAGCATTTGACGGCAGGCCAGCCCGGCGCGGCGCCTGCCCCGCAGCCGCGGTCGCCGCTGCCGCCTCCGACGCAGGCGAACGCCGGCGGACCCGGCGGCGGTCTCAGCGATCTGCTCAAGGGCGGCCTCGGCGGCCTGCTTGCGGGCGGGGCGGCGGGGACCGTGCTCAGCGGCGGGCTCGGCGATCTCCTCAACCAGCTCCAGCAGGGCGGCCAGGGAGAAGCCGCGAATTCCTGGGTCGGCAGGGGTGAGAACAAGCCGATTGCACCCGGCGATCTCGCCAGCGCGCTCGGCGCCGACCAGATCGAAAGCCTGTCCGCCCAGAGCGGCCTGTCACGCGAGGAACTGCTCTCCGGCCTCAGCCAATATCTGCCGCAGGTGATCGACCATCTGACGCCGGACGGACGGCTGCCGACCGAGAACGAAATCTCGGACCGAATCTGAAGTTCTTGGTCTGAGCATGATCTATTCGGAGAACCGCGACACGCTTCTCCGGATCATGCTCAAGCGTTCTCGGGAAGGGGAGCACACTCATGAGCATGGGCGGCCTGTTGTGGATCATCGTCGTCGGCTTCGTCGCCGGCCTCATCGCGCGCTGGCTGGCGCCGGGACCGAACAACCCGAGCGGCTTCATCCTCACAACCATCCTCGGCATCGCCGGCGCATTTCTGGCGACTTTCATCGGCCAGGCCATCGGCCATTACAGCCCCGACCAAGGCGCCGGCTTCATCATGGCCACGGTCGGCGCGGTGGTGGTGCTGTTCATCTGGCACCGGCTGGTGGCGAGCGGCGTGATCAAGGGGTAGCCCGCGAAGCGCGGATCTCACGCCGCAAGCTCCGTTGTCGTCCCGGACAAGCGCGCCGCAAGCGCGCGCAGATCCGGGACCCATAGCCCCAGGGAGGAGTTTGGCGAAGACTCGTAGTTATGAATCTTCGTCAAACTCCTCCCTGTGGTTATGGATCCCGCGCTCGCGGGGATGACAGCGGAGATTGGAGCGCGATCTCACGTAACCAAGTGCATCCCCGCATCCATGCGCACGACCTCGCCGGTCATGTTGCTGGAAGCCGGCATCGCCAGGAAGCAGACGAGTTGCGCGATGTCTTCTGCGCGCGAGGCAACCTTCAGCGGCACCTTTGCGACAACGCTGTCGCGCACCTGCTTGGCCCCTGCCTCGCCGCGGCCTTTGGTGAACCAGGGCGTGTCGATATAGCCGGGGCATACCGTGTTGACGCGGATCAGCGGCGCCAGCGCGCGCGATAGCGACAACGTCATGGTGTTGAGTGCGCCCTTGCTCGCGGCGTACGCGATCGACGAGCCGACACCGCTGATGCCGGCGACCGAGGACACGTTGACCACCGCGGACGGACGCCCCGAAGCCTTCGCGCCCGCCTCGAGCAGGCTGCGCGCAGCGCGCACCATCTGGAATGGACCGATGGTGTTGACGCCGTAGACCCGCTGGAAATCCTCCGCCGACAATCCGTCGAGATCGGCGTGAGCGACATGCTTGGTGGTGCCGGCATTGTTGACGAGCACGTCGAGCCGGCCCCAGGGCGCAGCGGCAGCGACGATCCTGCGGCAATCATCATCCTTTGAGACGTCGCCCTGTGCGACAAGGACCTCCGCCGCGCCGGCCTTGCGGCAGAGTTCGGCCGTGGCCTCGGCTTCCTTCTGGCTCGACGAATAGTTGATGACGAGCCGCGCCCCATTCCGCGCGAGAATCTCCGCGCTCGCCGCGCCGAGGCCGGAGGCCGATCCCGTCACGATTGCGTACAGACTGTCCTTCGCCATCCCGAATTCCTTCCCCTGTTCTGACGTTGGCGTCCTCTTTAGCGAGTTTGCCGCGCCCTGCAAATCGAGCAAACTCCGCTAAGCGGAATTAGCCTCCTGCTGGCCCTTGCGCCCATGCCCGCGCCGCAGGTTGACCTGCGGTCAACGCTTGTCAGGGCCATGGCTTTTTCCGATCATCGGGCGCAAGAAGAGACCGCGCACCCGCCTACGGAACGGGACGCGCCAATGGCAAGACACGGGGAACGCTGTGGCGGAGAGTGACAATATCGTCGTCGAGACCGCGGAGAAAATCTTCGCCGATCTCGCCGATCCGCAAACCATCAACAACGACAGGAAGGATTCGTGGCAGGCGCCGCTGTGGCGGGCGCTGAGCGAGGCCGGCCTTCCATTGTCCTGGGTGCCCGATGATCTCGGCGGCTCCGGCGCGAGCCTTGCCGATGGCTTTGCACTGCTGAACGCCGCCGGCCGTTTCGCGGTCGCGGTGCCTCTGGCCGAGACCATGCTGGCGGGGTGGCTGCTGGCGCAGGCCAGGATCTCATCGCCAGAAGGCGAGATGACGGTGCTGCCGGCTTCGCCGAAGGACCGCATCAGCGTCGATACCGATGGCGCGCTCTCCGGCCGTGCGCGCGGCGTGCCGTTCGCGAAGACAGCGAAGCACTTCGCGGTGCTGGCGCATGGCAGGGACGGTGTTTCCATCGCGCTGGTCGATGCGGCCAGGGCGCGGATCGAGGCTGGCCTCAATGTCGGCTACGACCACAGCGACACCGTGACGCTCGACAAGGTCCAGCCCATCACCATCAAGCCCGCGCCGAATGGCTTCGACCAAACCATCCTGATGCTGATGGGCGGCGTCGCACGCAGCCTTCAGATCGCAGGCGCACTGGAATCGATGCTCGATATCTCCGTGCGCTATTCCAACGAGCGCGTCGCCTTCGAGAAGAAGATCTCGAAATTCCAGGCGGTGCAGCACAATCTCGCGCGCCTTGCCGGCGAATCCGCCGCGGCGCTTGCGGCGGCGACGTCGGCCGCCGACGCGATCGCCAACGCAAGATCCTTCAACGACGAGGTCTATCTCGAAGCCGCCTCCGCCAAGATCCGCTGCGCGGAAGCCGCCGAGAAAGGCGGCGGCATCGCCCATCAGGTCCACGGCGCGATCGGCTTCACCATGGAGCACATCCTGCACCGCTATTCGCTGCGGGCGCTGGCCTGGCGCGACGATTTCGGCTCGGAGAGCTACTGGGCCGTCGAGCTCGGCAAGCTGGTCACAAACCGCGGCGCCGACGAATTGTGGCCGCTCGTGGCGTCGCGCTGATCAGGAGACGAGACAACAATGACCGCTGCCCTCCGTTTCGATCCGATCCGCCTGCCGGAGAAGTGCGAACAGCTGCGCAAGGAAGTGCGCGCCTTCCTCGCCGAGGAAATCGCCGCCGGCACCTTCGATCCGCACAAACCCAACCGCGAGGACACCGACGCGCCGGAATTTTCCCGCAGGGTCGGCGCCAAGGGCTGGCTCGGGATGACCTGGCCGAAGAAATATGGCGGGCAGGAACGCTCCTTCCTCGAACGCTACGTCGTGACCGAGGAGATGCGCGTCGCCAACGCGCCGACGCGGCGCTTCTTCGTCGCCGACCGCCAGAGCGGGCCGGTGCTGCTGAAATACGCGCCCGAGCACATCAAGATGGATATCCTGCCGCGCATCTGCCGCGGCGAGATCTGCTTTGCCATCGGCATGAGCGAGCCGAACTCGGGCTCAGATTTGTTCGCCGCGAAGACGCGCGCGACCAGGACCGACGGCGGCTATCTCATCAACGGCACCAAGATCTGGACCTCGTCGGCGCACATCGCCGACTACATGATCGCGATCTTCCGCACCTCGCCGCCGACCAAGGAGAACCGCCGCCACGGCCTGACCCAGTTCCTGGTCAAGATGAAGCAGCCCGGCATCAAGGTGAACCCGATCGGCCAGATCACCGGCCAATACGAGTTCAACGAGGTCGTCTTCACCGACCATTTCATTCCGGACGATCATGTGCTCGGCGAGGTCGACGGCGCCTGGAAGCAGGCGACGAGCGAGCTCGCTTATGAGCGTTCGGGCCCCGAGCGCTTCCTCGAGACCTATTACGTGCTGACCGAGCTCGTCCGCGCCGTCGGTCCCAATCCGGATACGCGCAGCGCCGAAGGCATCGGGCGCCTCGTCGCGCAGCTGCACACCATGCGGCGCATGTCGGTCTCGGTGGCCGGCATGCTGGAAGCCGGCAAGGAGCCGGTGGTCGAAGCGTCCATCGTCAAGGACATCGGCACGGTCTGGGAGCAGCAGCTTCCACACCGCGTGCGCGATCTCGCCGCCTTCGTCGAGGAGACCGCGAGCAACCGCGAGACGCTGGAGCGGCAGCTCGACTTCGCCATCAAGACCGCGCCAAAGCTCACCATTCAGGGCGGCACCACGGAGGTGCTGCGCGGCATCATCGCCCGCGGACTTGGCTTGCGCTAGTCGCGCGGATCTGGCTTGCGCTAATTCAATCGAGGATCATCATGAGCACCTATAAAGATATCGGCGTCGAGAAGGTCGGGCATGTCGGCACCATCGAGATCCGCCGGCCGCCGCTCAACTTCTTCGACATCTCGCTGATCAACCAGATCGCGGATGCGCTCGAGGAGTTCGACCGCGACATCGAGATCCGCAGCTCCGTTCTTTCCGCACAGGGCAAGGCGTTCTGCGCCGGCGCTAATTTTGGAGATCCGGCGCGGCAGGCGCAGGAAGCGCGCGAGGCCGACAAGAAGGGCGACCCGGCCGACAGCCTCGGCCCGATCAACCATCTCTACATCCAGGCGGTGCGCATCTTCCGCGCCAAGAAGCCGATCGTCGCCGCCGTCCAGGGCGCGGCCATCGGCGGCGGACTTGGGCTCGCGGTCTCCGCCGACTTCCGCGTCACCTGCCCCGAGGCGCGTTTCTCCGCGAACTTCACCAAGCTCGGCTTTCATCCCGGCTTCGGCCTGACCGTGACGCTGCCGGAGCTGATCGGCAAGAACAACGCCGAGCTGATGTTCTACACCAGCCGCCGCGTCACCGGCGAGGAGGCCTACAAGTGGGGCCTCGCCAATGAGCTGGTGCCGCAGGACCAGGTGAAACCGGCCGCGATGAAGCTCGCTGGCGAGATCGCCGAATGCTCCCCGCTCGGCCTGCTCTCCACCCGCGCCACCATGCGCGCCGGCCTCGCCGACCGCGTCATGGCCGCGACCAACCACGAGCTCGCCGAGCAGACCAGGTTGCGCGCGACGGAGGATTTCAAGGAAGGCGTGAAGGCGACGGAAGAGCGGCGCGCGGCGAATTTTAGGGGAAGGTAGCCGCTTTCTTCCTTCTCCCTTTGTGGGAGAAGGTGGCGCGAAGCGCCGGATGAGGGGTCTGTTTCCGCAAGGCAATCTCTATTGAGTGCGCGGAGAGAGCCCCTCACCCGTCTCGCCGCTACGCGCCGATCCACCCTCTCCCACAGGGGGAGAGGGCTTGAACGCAATCAGCTCAAGCGGAACGTCACGCCGCCCAGCAGGAACTCATTCCCTGCGACCGCGTGCCCTTTCGCCCGCGCTGCATGCAGCACACGTGCAGCATCAGCCACGCGAAACTCCAGCGCGCTCATGATTTCGCTGGCGCCCTGGACGAAGCGGAAGGTTGCGTTGGGTAGCTTCAGTTCGGCATCGCTCGTCGGCGCAATACCGATGATCCTGCCCCAATGCTGCGCCAGCCCCGCCGGGTCCGGGCTCTGCATCTCCACGATGGTGAGCGCCTGCGTCACATCCTTGCGGATGAATTTTTGCCAGTCGGGTCCCGCCGGCGGATAGGGGCCCAGACTATCGTCGCTGCCTTCGGTGTGGTTGAACTCAATGAAGGCGGCGCGGCAGTCGCGCGGGTGGAGCTGCACGCCGTGATAGGGCGCATGGTCGATGACGTTGGCGGTGCGCACGCCGAGCGCATTGGCGTTGCGGCCGCGCTCGTCCGGATCGTTGCAGCAGAAGATCGCCATGTAGCCACCGCGGCCGCCGGTCTTCTCGATGAAGCGGCCGGCCGTGGTGCCTTCCTTGAAGGGCGCCACCACCTCGAGCAGAATCGTATCGACCGGGAGCAGCGCGTTCTCCAGACCGTATTTCGCGACATTACCGTCGCGATAGCAGACGGAAAGGCCCATGATCTCCGCGATGTCCGAGATCACGGGCGCGAGCTGCGGCGCGACCAGACAGATCTGCCGCAGCCGCATATAGGGCGCCATGGTCATGCGCCCCTGAAGGTCGGCTTGCGCTTCTCGACGAAGGCCTTGGCGGCCTCCTTGTGATCCTCGGTGTCGCCGCAGCGGGTGTGATGGATCGCCTCGCCGTCGAAACAGTCCTCCAGCGCCAGATGCTCGGCATTGTTGATGTTGCGCTTGATGAAGCCGAGCGCGATCGACGGGCCCTGCGCCAGCGACAGCGCAAGCTCGTGCGCCGCCGCGTCAATCTCGGCGTCGGGCACGACCTTCGTCACCATGCCGATCGCATGCGCTTCCCTGGCCGTGAGCACCGGCGACATCAGATAGAGCTCCCGCGCCCGCGCGCTGCCGAGCAGTTGCGTCAGGAAATAGGTCCCGCCGTAGTCGCCGGAGAATCCGACCTTGGCGAATGCGGTGGTGATCTTGCAGGATTCGCTGGCGATACGCAGATCGCAGGACAGCGCCATCGACAGGCCGGCGCCGGCCGCGGCGCCATCGAGCTGCGCCACCACGGGCTTTGGCATCTGGTGCAGGATGCGCGAGACCTCCATGCCGCGGCGGAGATTCGCAAGCTTCTGCTCGAACGGCAGCGGTGCGCGCCCTGCCGCCATCGACTTGACGTCGCCGCCGACGCAGAAGGAGCCGCCCGCGCCCTTGAACAGCACCGCCCGCACCTCGGGATCGTCGGCCGCGCGCCGCGCCGCTTCGACCAGCCCGGCGACCATGTCAGGGTTGAGCGCGTTCTTCCGCTCCGGCCGGTTCATCGTGATGGTGAGCAGCCCGCCTTCAAGCTTCTGCAGAACCATGTCGTTGCTCACAGGACGTCTCCCTTGTTGTTGTCTACCTCCGTCATTCCGGGGTGCGACGAAGTCGCGAGCCCGGAATCCATTGCTCAACCGTTACTGACGCCCGATGGATCCTCAGGTGCGCAATTGCGCACCATAGCTCGCGCTACGCGCGTCCCGGGATGACCACCTATTGTTGGGGGCGCTCGTCGTCACGACGACTCACGCCGTCACTTCTTCACGAGCGGGCAGCGCGACTGTTCGAGCGGCTGGAACGCCTCGGCGCCGGGCACCGTGGCGAGCAGCTTGTAATCGTCCCAGCGGCCCTTGGACTCCGACGGCTTCTTCACCTCGAACAGGTACATGTCGTGAATCATGCGGCCGTCCTCGCGGATCTTGCCATTCTTGGCGAAGAAGTCGTTGATCGGCGTCTCCTTCATCACCTTGATCACCGCCGCGGCATCGGTCGTGCCGGCCGCCTTCACGGCCTTCAGGTAGTGTGTGACGGAGGAATAGACACCGGCCTGCGCCGAGGTCGGCACCCGCTTGGTGCGCTCCATGAAGCGCTTCGAGAAGGCGCGCGTGTCGTCGTTGAGGTCCCAGTAGAATGCCTCGGCCAGCAACAGGCCCTGCGCGGTCTCGAGCCCGATCGAATCGATATCGGAGACGAAGGCGAGCAGCGGCGAGACCTTCTGTCCGCCCTTGGTGATGCCGAACTCGGCCGCCTGCTTGATCGCGTTGACGGTGTCGCCGCCGGCATTGGCGAGTCCGATGACCTTGGCTTTGGAAGCCTGGGCCTGCAGCAGGAACGAGGAGAAATCCGACGTGTTGAGCGGATGGCGCACGCTGCCGAGCACCTTGCCGCCGGTCTTGGTCACGACGCTGCTGGTGTCCTTCTCCAGGTCCTGGCCGAAGGCGTAATCGGCGGTGAGGAAGAACCAGGTGTCGAGACCCGACCTCACAGCCGCAAGGCCGGTCACGTTGGCCTGGCCGTAGGTGTCGAACACGTAGTGCACGGTGTAGGGACCGCAGGCCTCGTTGGTGAGACGGATCGAGCCCGGGCCGTTGAACATGATGATCTTGTTGCGTGCTTTCGCGATCTCGCCGGCGGCAAGCGCGGTCGCGGAGGCCGCGACGTCGTAGATCATCTCGACGCCCTGGTTGTCGAGCATGTCGCGGGCGATGTTGGCGGAGAGATCGGCCTTGTTGAGATGGTCGGCCGCCAGCACCTGGATCTTGCGCCCGAGCACCTCGCCACCGAAATCCTCGACCGCCATTTTGGCCGCAGTCTCGCTGCCGGGGCCGGTGATGTCGGCATACAGGCTCGACATGTCGAGGATGCCGCCGATCTTCAGCGGCGGCTTGTCCTGAGCCTGCGCGGCGCTTGCACTCAATGCAAAAGCGGCGGCAAAAATGCCAGGCAAAAGTCTCTTCATCGAAAACGATCTCCCTTTATCGCGCCGTACTCTGATGGCGGCTTGGTTATTGCTCTTGGTGATAGCTGTTCGCTCTCGCTATTGCCGCAATCCTGCCGCATGCGCAACAGCGCAGCACGCATGCGGGTGTTGAGAGCACACGATTGCCGCGCGCGTTTTCCGCAAAGCGGAATGGTGAGATGCGGACATGCGCCTCCGCGCCGTCCTTGCGAGGAAGACTCTTCGCGGCTCACGACGCTTGAGTTATGATCCGCCCGCAACGCAACCTCTCCGGGTCACGTGACGCGACTGCTTCATCTCATCGTCGCATGTCTTCTCGTCGCGAGAAGCACCGCGCTCGCCAATCCGTGCCAGTTCGAATCCCAGGACGAAGGCCGCGTTGCCGCGATCGTCGATGCGCGCAGCGTGCGTCTCGACGACGGCCGCGAAATTCGCCTTAGCGGGATCGAGCCGACAGCCGCGACGAAGCAGGCGCTGGCATCGCTGCTCTCCGGCCGCGACGTGACGCTGCGAAGCGCTGACGACACGCCCGATCGCTACGGCCGCCAGGGGGCGCTGGTCTTCGTCGGCGGAAGCGACACCCCGGTGCAGGCGACGCTGCTCGCCCGCGGCGATGCCATGGTCTCCGCCGAGATCGCGGACAAGGACTGCGCGGCCGCCCTGATGGCGTCAGAAGCCGCGGCACGGCGGCAAAAAATGGGCAGCTGGGCTGACCCGTCGGCCATAAAAAACGCGGAAAGTCCGGACGATATTTTGGCCGAGATCGGGCGTTTTACGGTGGTCGAGGGCAAAGTCCTGTCGGTCCGGCAAGCTGGGGCAACGACCTACCTCAACTTCGGACGAAACTGGACACGTGGCTTTGCCGTGACTATTTCAAAGCGCACGCTGCCGGTGTTCGAAGGTGCCGGTATCAGCCTTAAGTCCTTGGAGAATCGACGTATTCGAGTTCGGGGCTGGGTTGAGGGGAGTACGGGGCCGCGCATCGATGTGCGCCTCGTGGGGCAGGTCGAGTTGCTGGGCGCAAACGAGCCGACAGGGGTAGGGCCTTAAGATCAGGCCAGGCACGGGTTAAGCGACGTGGATGGGGTGCTAGAACGGCACGTACGGGTTGAACGCCGCCGCCTGCGGGCGGCGCCGGCCGCGCTGTGCCTTGTTCTGGGCGCGGCTACTCTCGCCGGTTGTGGCGATATGGGCCGGTTCCAGACCGCGGCGACCCCGGCGACCGTCGTGCTCCCAAAGCCGAAGCCCGCCGTGGCGCAAACCCCCGCCACCGAGAAGGAGCACGAGCGCATCCTGGCGAGCTATGGCGGCACCTATGACGATCCCAAGCTCGAGGCGCTGGTCAGCAAGACCGTCGACCGGCTGGTCGCGGCTTCCGACCGCCCCGATCAGGGCTACAAGGTCACCATCCTCAATTCCGGCGCGGTGAACGCGTTCGCGCTGCCGAACGGCCAACTCTATGTCACGCGCGGCCTGCTCGCGCTCGCCAGCGACACCTCCGAATTGTCTTCCGTGCTCAGCCACGAGATGGCGCATGTGCTGTCCAAGCACGCCGCGATGCGCGAGGACCAGGCCCGCCAGGCCGCGATCGTCACCCGCGTCGTCACCGACATGAGCAACGATCCCGATCTCACCGCGCTGGCGCTGGCCAAGACCAAGCTCACCATGGCGAGTTTCTCGCGCAAGCAGGAGATCGAGGCCGACGGCATCGGGGTCGGCATTTCCGCCAAGGCACATTTCGATCCCTATGGCGCGGCGCGCTTCCTCTCGGCGATGGAGCGCAATGCCGAGCTGAAGGCCGGCAAGAGCTCGCTCGATCCGCGCGCGCAGGATTTCACCTCGTCGCACCCGGCAACCCCGGAACGCGTGCAGAACGCGCAGAACATCGCGCGGCAATACACGGCGCCGGAGGGTGCCGAGCGCGACCGCGAAAGCTATCTCGCCGCGATCGACAACCTCGTCTATGGCGAAGATCCCAGCGAAGGCTTCGTCCGCGGCCGGCGTTTCCTGCATCCGAAGCTCGGCTTCACCTTCCAGGCGCCGGACAATTTCACGCTCGACAACACCGCGCAGGCCGTGATCGGCGTGCGCGAGGGCGGCGCGCAGGCGATGCGCTTCGACGTGGTGCGCGTGCCGGCCGAACAGTCGCTCGGCGACTACCTGAATTCGGGCTGGATGGAAGGCGTCGAGAAGGCGTCGACCGAGGACCTCACGATCAACGGGTTTCCGGCAGCGTCCGCGACCGCCAAGGGCGATCAGTGGCAGTTCAAGGTCTATGCGCTGCGCTTCGGAAGCGACGTCTACCGCTTCATCTTCGCGACGCGGCAGAGGTCGACCGAGAGCGATCGCAACGCGCGCGAGACCGTCAACTCGTTCCGTCGCCTGACACTCGAAGAGATCCAGGCTGCGCGCCCGCTGCGCATCAAGGTCATCACCGTGCAGCCCGGCGATACCGTGGAATCACTCTCCCACCGCATGGCCGGCGTCGATCATCCCGCCGAGCGCTTCCGCGTGCTGAACGGCCTCGATCGCACCGCCCAGGTGAAGGTGCGCGATCGCGTAAAGATCGTGGCGGATTGACGTGCGCTAAGCGCAGCAACTGTAGGGTGGGCAAAGCGCAAGCGTGCCCACCATTCTCCGCGGCAATCGTTGAAGCCCGGATGGCTATGCGTTGCCGGCCTTGCCGCCCGCGTCCATGTCGCCGGCCTCGCGCTGGCCGCTGAGCCAGAGCGCGAGCAGGGTCCAGAACGCGCCCGAGAGCAGATACGCACCCGAAGCGATGACGCCGAGATTGGTTGCGAGCAGCAGCGCCACCAGCGGGGCAAAGCCGGCGCCGAACAGCCAGGCCATGTCCGAGGTCAATGCCGAAGCCGTGTAGCGGTATGTCTGCCGGAAGTTCGAGGCGATCGCGCCGGAGGACTGGCCGAAGGACAGGCCGAGCAGGATGAAGCCGATCACCATGTAGATGGTCTCGCCGAACGCGCCGGCATCGAGCAGCTGCGGGGCAAAGCCGCTATAGATCGCGATCGCGATCGCCGATCCCATCAGCAGCGATTTGCGGCCGACGCGGTCGGCGATGATGCCGGAGATCACGATCGCGGCGACGCCGAACACGGCGGCGACGATCTCGATGATCAGGAAGCGCACCGGGCTCTCGCGGGTGAACAGGAACACCCAGGACAGCGGAAACACTGTGACCATGTGGAACAGCGCGAAGCTCGCCAGCGGCGCGAACGCACCGAGCATGATGTTCTGGCCTTCGCGCGCGACAGTCTCGGAGATGCGCGAGGGCTGCAACTCGCGGGTCTCGAACAGCGTGGCGTATTCTTCCGTCGTCACCATGCGCAGGCGCGCGAACAGCGCCACGACGTTGATGGCGAAGGCGACGAAGAACGGATAGCGCCAGCCCCAGTCGAAGAAATCATCGGCCGAGAGCAGGCCGGCGAAATAGGCGAACAGCGCGCTCGCCACGATCAGGCCGAGCGGCGCCCCGAGCTGCGGCACCATCGCGTACCAGCCGCGCTGGGAGGCCGGTGCATTCAGCGCCAGCAGCGAAGCCATGCCGTCCCAGGCGCCGCCCCAGGCCAGACCCTGGGCGATGCGCGCCAGCGCCAGCAGCCAGATCGCGGCAACGCCGATCTCGTGATAGCCGGGCAGGAACGCGAGCGCGACGGTAGCGGTGCCGAGCAGGAACAGCGCCGAGATCAGCTTGGCCGTCTTGCCGTATTCCCGGTCGATCGTCATGAAAATGACGGTGCCGATCGGCCGGGCCATGAAGGCCAGCGCGAAGATCATGAACGAATAGAGGGTGCCGGTCAGTTCGCTCGCGAATGGAAACACCAGGCGCGGGAACACGATCACCGAGGCGATCGCGTAGACGAAGAAGTCGAAGAATTCCGAGGTGCGGCCGATGATGACGCCGATAGCGATCTCGCCGGGACTGGCCTGGTCATGGCCGTGCTCGCCCGTGTGGAGGTCTGCCATTGCGGGGGTCTGTGCCGTCGCCATTCGTGCGCCCTTAACGTCCTGAAAACCAAAGCCGACCGCCCGGCTGAAGCCAGGCAATCCGGTTCTGTCTGTCCCAACATCCCGCACCGCAACATTGGACAAATTGTCCAATGTCCGGATTGTTGCGTCGCAGCTACCCGTTGCCCCCGCAAAGGAAACTCATTCTCAAAGGCTCGGCCCGTGTCTCGTCTCAAGATCCTGGCGCTACTACCCCTGGCAGTCGCGCTCAGCGGCTGCAACTACGTCGTGCTGGCGCCAGCCGGCGACATCGCTGCCCAGCAGCGCGACCTCGTCATCATCTCCACCGTCCTGATGCTCCTGATCGTCCTCCCCGTGATGGCGCTGACGGCGCTGTTCGCCTGGCGCTATCGCCAGTCCAACACGGCCGCTCGCTACGAGCCGGAATGGGACCACTCGACCAAGCTCGAGCTGGTGATCTGGTCGGCGCCGCTGCTGATCATCGTCTGCCTGGGCGCGCTGACCTGGATGGGCACCCATCTGCTCGATCCGTACCGCACGCTCGGCCGCATTCATGCCGACCGCGCCGTGGACCAGGCCAAGGCCCCGCTCGAGGTCGATGTCGTCGCGCTCGACTGGAAGTGGCTCTTCATCTATCCGGGCTACGGCGTTGCGACCGTCAACGAGTTGGCCGCGCCCGTCGATCGTCCGATCAACTTCCGCATCACCGCCTCCTCGGTGATGAACTCGTTCTACATCCCTGCGCTCGCCGGCCAGATCTACGCAATGCCGGGCATGGAGACCAAGCTCCACGCCGTCGTCAACCACCCCGGCACCTACAAGGGGTTCTCGGCGAATTACAGCGGCGCCGGCTTCTCCGGCATGCACTTCAACTTCAAGGGCCTCGACGACACGGGCTTTGACGCCTGGATCGCCAGCGCCAAGTCGGCCGGCGGCTCGCTCGGCCGCGCCGAATATCTCCAGCTCGAAAAGCCCAGCCAGAACGAGCCGGTGCGCCGCTGGGGCACCGTCGATGCCGATCTCTACCGCCTGATCCTCAACATGTGCGTCGAGACCGGCAAGATGTGCCAGAGCGAGATGATGGCGATCGACGCCAAGGGCGGAGCC
The DNA here is from genome assembly GCF_015291725.1 of Bradyrhizobium sp. CCBAU 51765. Lineage (GTDB taxonomy): Bacteria > Pseudomonadota > Alphaproteobacteria > Rhizobiales > Xanthobacteraceae > Bradyrhizobium > Bradyrhizobium liaoningense. The sequence goes on along the minus strand of NZ_CP030038.1, from coordinate 644,053 downwards.
GGCCATCAGGGCCTGAACAACACGCTGCCGCTGGCCTACGACAAATACGCCCGCCGCGGCACCGCGTTTGGGCCGGAGCCGAGCTTCGTCGCCGGCACCTGCACGCCGGATGCGCCGCAGGGCAAGACCACCGCCTCGATCACGGCCCCGACCGACACCATGCCGCTCATCGGCGCCGGTCTGAAGCGGCCGTCGTTCACGCCGCTCAAGTCCTCGTCCTTCTTCCTCGGACAGCGTCCGAAGTCAGACTCCTAGTAGAGATCCAGCATGTCTCCTGATTTTCTCAAGCTCATCTTCGGCCGGCTCACCTTCGAGTCACTGCCGCTGCACGAGCCGATCGTCGTCGGCACTTTCGTGGTGGTCGCGCTCGGCGGCGCCGCGCTGCTCGGCGGCCTCACCTATTTCCGTCTCTGGGGCTATCTCTGGCGCGAGTGGTTCACCACGGTGGACCACAAGCGCATCGGCATCATGTACATGATCCTCGGCATCGTGATGCTGCTGCGCGGCTTCGCCGACGCGCTGATGATGCGCGGCCAGCAGATGCTCGCCTTTGGCGGCTCCGAAGGCTATCTCAACGCCCATCACTACGACCAGGTCTTCACCGCCCACGGCGTGATCATGATCTTCTTCGTGGCGATGCCGCTGGTCACGGGCCTGATGAACTATGTCGTGCCGCTCCAGATCGGCGCACGCGACGTGTCGTTCCCGTTCCTGAACAATTTCAGCTTCTGGATGACGGTCGGCGGCGCGGTGCTGGTGATGGCCTCGCTGTTCATCGGCGAATTCGCCCGCACCGGCTGGCTGGCCTATCCGCCGCTCTCGAACATCGGCTACAGTCCCGATGTCGGCGTGGACTATTACATCTGGGCGCTGCAGGTCGCCGGCGTCGGAACGACGCTATCCGGCATCAATCTGATCTGCACCATCGTCAAGCTGCGCTGCCCCGGCATGACGATGATGAAGATGCCGGTGTTCACCTGGACCTCGCTCTGCACCAACGTCCTGATCGTCGCCTCCTTCCCCGTCCTGACCGTCGTGCTCGCGCTGCTCTCGCTCGACCGCTACGTCGGCACCAACTTCTTCACGAACGATTTCGGCGGCAGCCCGATGATGTACGTGAACCTGATCTGGATCTGGGGCCACCCCGAGGTCTACATCCTGGTTCTCCCCGCCTTCGGCATCTTCTCCGAGGTCACCTCGACCTTCTCGGGCAAGCGGCTGTTCGGCTACACCTCCATGGTCTACGCCACGGTCGTCATCACCATCCTGTCGTACCTGGTGTGGTTGCACCATTTCTTCACGATGGGTTCGGGCGCCAGCGTCAATTCGTTCTTCGGCATCACCACGATGATCATCTCGATCCCGACGGGCGCGAAGATGTTCAACTGGCTGTTCACGATGTATCGCGGCCGCATCCGCTACGAACTGCCGATGATGTGGACGATCGCCTTCATGCTGACCTTCGTGATCGGCGGCATGACCGGCGTTCTGCTCGCGGTGCCGCCGGCCGACTTCGTCCTGCACAACAGCCTGTTCCTGATCGCGCACTTCCACAACGTGATCATCGGCGGCGTGGTGTTCGGCGCGTTCGCCGGCATCAACTACTGGTTCCCGAAGGCGTTCGGCTTCAAGCTCGATCCGTTCTGGGGCAAGATGTCGTTCTGGTTCTGGGTCACCGGCTTCTATCTCGCCTTCATGCCGCTCTACGTGCTCGGCCTGATGGGCGTGACCCGCCGCCTGCGCGTGTTCGAAGATCCCTCGCTGCAGATCTGGTTCGTCATCGCCGCGATCGGTGCCCTCTTCATCTTCATCGGCATCCTCTCCATGCTGATGCAGTTCGCGGTCAGCCTGCTCAAGCGCGAGCAGCTCAAGGACGTCACCGGCGATCCCTGGGACGCGCGTACGCTGGAATGGGCGACCTCCTCGCCCCCGCCGGACTACAACTTCGCCTTCACCCCCGTCGTTCACGACAATGACGCGTGGTGGGACATGAAGAAGCGCGGTTACCAGCGTCCGCTCACCGGGTTCAAGCCGATCCACATGCCTGCTAGCACCGGCACCGGCATCATCCTCGCCGGCCTCGCCACCGCGATGGGTTTCGGCCTGATCTGGTACATGTGGTGGCTGGCGGCTGCGAGCTTCATCGCGATGCTCGCCGTCGGGATCGGCCATACCTTCAACTATCACCGCGACTTCGACATTCCGGCTGAAGACATCATCCGGACGGAGGACGCGCGCACCAAACTGCTCGCCGGAGCCAAGTAAATGACTGTCGCTGTCAATCCCTCGCAAACCGGCGAGCCGGTCTTCTATCTCGCCGACGAACATCCGCATCCGGAAGGCTGGAGCACCCCGCTCGGCTTCTGGATCTACCTGATGAGCGACTGTCTCATCTTCGCGATCCTGTTCGCCACCTACGGCGTGCTCGGCGGCAATTATGCCGCCGGCCCCGCCCCGAAGGACCTGTTCGACCTGAACCTGGTCGCGGTGAACACCTCGATGCTGTTGCTGTCGTCGATCACCTATGGCTTTGCCATGCTGACGATGCAGCAGAACAAGGTCGCCCAGACCCAGATGTGGCTGGCGATCACCGGCCTGTTCGGCGCCGCGTTCATCGGCATCGAGCTCACCGAGTTCGCCCACATGATCCACGAAGGCGCCACACCGCAGCGCAGCGCCTTCCTGTCGGCCTTCTTCACCCTGGTCGGCACCCACGGCCTGCACGTCTCGTGCGGCCTGATCTGGCTCGTGACCCTGATGGTGCAGGTCCAGAAGTTCGGCCTGATCGAGGCCAACCGCCGCCGCCTGATGTGCCTGTCGATGTTCTGGCACTTCCTTGACGTGGTCTGGATCGGCGTCTTCACCTTCGTCTATCTCCTGGGAGTTCTGCGATGAACACCGATACCCACGCCGCTCACGCGGACCATCATCACCACGGCGACGGCCACGCCCACGGCACGTTCTCGACCTATCTGCTCGGCTTCGTGCTCTCGGTGGTGCTCACCGCGATCCCGTTCTGGCTGGTGATGAGCGGGGCGCTTCCGAGCAAGCAGATCACCGCGCTGGTCATCATGGCCTTCGCGGTCGTGCAGATCGTCGTGCACATGATCTACTTCCTGCACATGAACACGTCCTCCGAGAACGGCTGGAGCATGATGGCGCTGATCTTCACCATCGTGATGGTGGTGATCGCGCTGTCCGGTTCGCTGTGGGTGATGAGCCACCTCAACAGCAACATGATGCCGGTGCACCAGATGCCGGGAATGAACTGAGCGAGGCTCCGAAGTGAGCAAGACCCGGACCGTGACGAGCAAGCCAGGGGAGGAGCGCAGCGAGGCTGTGCGCGCCCCTTCCTTGTGGCTCACGGCCCTCTTGCTCATCGCCTTTGTCGTTCTGATCGCGCTCGGCGTCTGGCAGATCGAGCGCCGGGCCTGGAAGCTGGCGCTGATCGACCGTGTCGAGCAGCGCGTTCATGCCCCGGCGCAGCCGGTTCCCTCGCCCGCGTCATGGCCCGCCATCAGCGCCGCGAACGACGAATACAGGCACGTCAGCGTCAGCGGCCGCTTCCTGCATGACCGAGAGACTCTGGTTCAGGCCGTCACCGAGGAAGGCCCGGGCTATTGGGTGCTGACGCCGCTGAAGCGCAGCGACGGCACGCTGGTGCTGATCAATCGGGGCTTCGTGCCGTCCGAGCGGCGCGACGCATCGACGCGCAGGGGCGGCAATCCCGACGGCCAGGTCGAGATCACCGGCCTGATCCGCATGACGGAGCCGAAGGGCGGATTTCTCCGGGACAACGCGCCCCAGCACAACCGCTGGTACTCACGCGACGTCGCCGCGATTGCGGCGGCACGCGGCCTTCACGACGTCGCGCCCTTCTTCGTCGATGCCGACGCCGGATCACAAATCGCCGGTGGTCCGATCGGCGGATTGACCGTGATCCGCTTTCCCAATAACCACCTGATCTACGCGCTGACGTGGTTTGCCCTGGCTTTCATGCTGGCCGGTAAACTCTTCGTCACATTCGGCGGCGGGCTGTTCCGCCGCAAGCGCTTCGTCCACGAAGGGGCCGGCGGCTCGGATGCCGTTGCCCGCAGGACGGGATCAGATGCTGGAACGATCGTCGAGCCGACCTGACGACGGGAAAACGCTTTCCCAGACGCTTGCGCGTGACGGGCTCGCCGTCACGCTGCAGTCGCAGGCCGATGCGCGCAGCGAGCTGATCGGCACTGCTCCGACCGACGACGAGACCAACCGCAAGAACATGGCGCTGTTGATCCAGCTGCGCTGGACCGCGGTGGTCGGCCAGATCGTGACCATCGGCGCCGTGCATTTTGGTCTCGGCATCCCCCTGCCATTGGAGCGGATGGGTGCGGTCATCGGCGCGCTGGTGCTGCTCAACGTGTCCAGCCTGGTCTGGGTGCGCCATCGCGCCGCGATCACCAATAACGAACTCCTGGTCGCCCTGATGCTGGACGTCGCCGCGCTGACCGCGCAGCTCTACCTGTCCGGCGGCGCCACCAATCCCTTCACCTCGCTGTTCCTGCTCCAGGTGACGCTGGGCGCGGTGCTGCTCGATGCCCGCTCGACATGGTCGCTGGTCGCGCTGAGCTGCGCGAGCTTCGTCTGGCTGACATTGGCCCACCGGCCGCTCGACCTGCCGCCCAATCCGCTGAGCGAGACCTATACCCTCACCGTAACGGGCATGCTGCTCGGCTTCATGCTCAACGCCGTGCTGCTGGTGGTGTTCGTCACCCGCATCAACAGGAATTTGCGCGAGCGCGATGCGCATCTGGCGGCGCTGCGTCAGCATGCCGCCGAGCAGGACCACATCGTGCGCATGGGCCTGCTCGCCTCCGGCGCGGCACATGAGCTCGGCACGCCGCTGGCCTCGCTCTCGGTGATCCTCAGCGACTGGCGTCGCATGCCGGATCTCGCCGCCGACCAGGAGCTTGCCGAGGATCTTGCGGAAATGGAGACCTCGCTGCAGCGCTGCAAATCGATCGTGACCGGCATCCTGGTGTCGGCGGGCGAAGCACGCGGCGAAGGCTCCTCGCCGACGACCGTGACGGCGTTCGTGACCGCGCTAGTGGAGGAGTGGCGCGACGCGCGCTCGGCACGCACGCTCTACTTCGTCAATACGTTCGGCGAGGACGTCGCGATCGTCTCCGACGTCGCGTTGAAGCAGGTGATCTTCAACGTGCTCGACAATGCCTATGAGGTCTCGCGCGACTGGGTCGAGCTCGTGGCCGAGCGCGAAGGCGACAATCTCGTGCTGTCGATCAGCGACCGCGGCCCGGGCTTTGCGCCGGAGATGCTGGCGCAGCTCGGCAAGCCCTACCACTCGAGCAAGGGGCGCGCCGGCGGCGGGCTCGGCCTGTTCCTGGTGGTGAACGTCGTACGCAAATTGGGGGGCACCGTGACCGCCGAGAACCACAGGAAGCGCGGCGCCACGGTGCGCCTGACGTTGCCGCTCGCAACGCTCGCGATCGGAGGAAATTTTGACGCCTGACCGTTCGCTCATTGTCGTCGAGGACGATGCCGGCTTCGCGCGTACGCTGAAGCGCTCGTTCGAGCGCCGCGGCTACGAGGTCGTGCTCGCCGCCTCGATCGAGGAGGTGCGCCAGGTGCTGGAGCAACGCTCATTCGGCCACGCCGTGGTCGACCTCAAGCTCGGCGGCGCCTCCGGCCTCGCCTGCGTCGAGCTCTTGCACACGCACGATCCGGACATGCTGATCGTGGTTTTGACCGGCTTTGCCAGCATCTCCACCGCCGTCGAAGCGATCAAGCTGGGCGCATGCCACTATCTGGCAAAGCCGTCGAACACCGATGACATCGAAGCCGCCTTCAACAAGGCCGAGGGCAATGCCGAGGTCGCGCTCGACGCGCGGCCGACCTCGATCAAGACGCTGGAATGGGAGCGCATCCACCAGACCCTGATCGAGACGGAGTTCAACATCTCGGAAGCGGCACGACGGCTGGGCATGCACCGGCGGACGCTGGCAAGGAAGCTCGAGAAGCGGCCGGTGAAGTGAGCCCTCACCAATTTCTCACCGCTGTCATTCCGGGGCGTGCGCAGCACGAGCCTGGAATCCATCGGGCGACAGAGACGGTGGGTGAATGGATTCCGGGCTCTCGCCTCCGGCGCGATGAAGCGAGAACGAGGGTGGGTTAGCCCACCAACTTTCGTCTCCGCCGCAACAGAAGCGGTAGGTTACGCCACGCGCTTGCGCTTCGCGCAATCGCACGGCTGACCCACCCTACGAACCCAGACAAAAAGCCCGGCCGAATGGCCGGGCTCTTGATGGCTTGCGCGGAACGAAGCGGTTTACGCCGCCTCGTCGGCGACGGTGGTGTCGTCGCCATCGGTGTCGTCGGTCTCGCCCTCGGCATCCGTGTCGGCTTCGCCGTCGGCGGCTTCTGCCTTGGCACTGGTGCGGCGCGGGCTCTTGGCGAGCTGGGCTTCGATCTCCTTGACCGCTTCGGTCTCGGTCGAGTGCTGCACCACCGCGATCTCGCGGGAGAGACGGTCGAGCGCCGCTTCGTAGAGCTGACGTTCGCTGTAGGACTGCTCCGGCTGCGACTCCGAGCGATAGAGGTCGCGCACGACTTCCGCGATCGCGACGATGTCGCCCGAATTGATCTTCGCTTCGTATTCCTGGGCGCGGCGCGACCACATGGTGCGCTTGACGCGGGCGCGGCCCTTGAGCGTCTCGAGCGCCTTCTTGACCAGCGCCGGATCGGACAGCTTGCGCATGCCGACATTGGCGACCTTGGCGGTGGGCACGCGCAGCGTCATCTTGTCCTTGATGAAGTTGATGACGAACAGCTCAAGCTTCGCACCGGCGATCTCCTGCTCCTCGATGGCCAGGATCTGGCCGACGCCGTGAGCGGGATAGACGACGAATTCGTTGGCCTTGAAGCCCTGACGCTGGGTCACGACCTTCTTTTCCTCGACCTTCGGCGCGGCAGCGGGCTTGGCAGCCGGCTTCACCGCCGCGGGAGCCTTGGCAGGCGCAGCAGCAACAGGGGCCTTCGTCGCGGGCTTGGCAGCGGGAGCCTTGGCCGTTACCGGCTTTGCAGTCACAGGCTTGGCAGCAGCAGGCTTGGCGGCGGTCGCTTTCGCGGCCGGTTTGGCAGTCTTGTTAGGCATTGCGCTTCTTTTGTTCTTCGAGGACTTTGCAGCCGGCGCCTTCGTCGCGGTCCGACCCTTGGATGCGCTACGGCTGGCCGCGGCGACTTTTTTGGCCTCCTTATGGGAAGCCCTCGCTGAAGTACTCTTTTTACGCGTTTTCTGTGACACAGCCTGCGCGCGGAAACTGCCACGCCCCTGTTCGACATTTGGTTTCACGGGAACCCAGAGGGGCCAAACGGGCTGACGGGGTTCGGCTTAATGTGCCCAATATAGCACATTTCCCGCAAAAATCAATGATTTAGGGGTCTTCAGGGCTGGTTTTCGGTGGCAGCGCCGCTATTAGGGTTAAGTTTGGGGCCGAATTAGTCCCCTGAGCCCGGATTCGGAGAAAAATATTTCTCGAACTTGCCTTCCATACCGTCGAATTCCTTGGCGTCGGCGGGCGATTCTTTCTTCTGGGTGATGTTGGGCCAGCTCTTGGCGTAGTCGGCGTTGACCTGGAGCCACTTTTCCAGGCCCGGTTCCGTGTCTGGCTTGATGGCGTCGGCGGGGCATTCCGGCTCGCACACGCCGCAATCGATGCACTCGTCGGGGTGGATGACCAGCATGTTGTCGCCCTCGTAGAAGCCAGTCGACCGGGCAGACCTCGACGCAGTCGGTGTACTTGCACTTGATGCAGTTTTCAGTGACGACGTAAGTCATCCAACGCTCCGAAAAGCTCTTTTAAAAGTCGCGGCTTGCGTAGCGCGGATGGCCCGGCACCGCAAGATCGGGAAGGCCGATCATGACGGCTTTGCGCATTTGATCGACCAAGAAATGAATACAATGCGCAATTAATTGCGCGTCCCGAGCTCCTGGTAGAGCACCCGTGCCGAGGCGGCATCGCCGCGGCGTTCGTTGAAGCCCGTCACCTTCAGGACGCGCACCGTGCGATCGAGCGCGATGGTGAGCACGTCGCCGATCTTGACGGCATGCCCCGGCGAGGTCTCGCGCGCGCCGTTGATGCGGACATGGCCGGTGATAACGAGCTCGGCGGCGGAGGTGCGCGCCTTCACCACCCGCGCATGCCACAGCCATTTGTCGAGGCGCTGCCGCTCGGTCGTCGTGACTCTACTCCTTGCTCCTTCTGACGCAATGTCTTCGCGCGACAGCTCCGCATTTTGCCTGAAAACGCGACGTTACTCCTTCCGGCCGGACAGCTGCTCCTTCAGCGCGGCGAGCTTGGCGAAGGGCGAGTTCGGATCGGCCGGACGGTCGCGCTCGCGGGGGCCTGCGCTCGAGGCGTAGGGACGGAGCGACGGACCGCCCTGGCGGTCGCGGCCCTTGTCGCGATCACGGCCACGGTTGTCGCGGCCCTTGTCGCGGTCTCCGCCGAACTTGCCCTTGTCGCGGTTGCGATCCTTGTCGCCGCCCTTGCCCTCGAAACGACGATTCCTGTCGTCGCGGCCCTCGGGACGCGGCGCGCCGTCCGCACCGCCTTCGCGCGGCTTGCGGAAGTCCCTGCCGCCATCGCGGCGACCGCCGCCGTGACGATGGCGCTCGCCTGGCTTGGCGCCCTCGGCGGCTTCGCCGGGTGCGGCCGCGCCAGCTTCAGCCGCCGCCTGCGGGCGCTGATTGTGGTGACGCTGGTGGCGATGGCGCTCGTGGCGCGGCTTGCGATCCTCGTGACGGCCGGCCGGGCGCCAGACCTCGACCAGTTCGGGCTCTGCGGGCGCGACTGCCGCCTCGGGCGCGGCAGCCTCTAGCGCGGCAGCCTCTAGCGCTGCCGCAGCTTCGGTCGCGGCCGTCTCGGCGGCAGCGGCTTCGAGACCGGGAGCCTCGGGGGACGTCGCAGCCTCTTCTGCCGGCGGCGCGATGCCGGGGGCATCTTCGGGCGTGACAGGGGTCTCGGGAGCGGCTTCGAGCGCCGGCTCCTCATGGGCGGGCTCGTCGTGCGGCTCCATGCCGGGCGCGTCTTCGACCGTCACGGACTGGTCAGCGGCTTCGGTGGAGACGGTCGTCTCCGCCGGCAGGCCGGCAACAGCCTCCGCCGCGGTCTCGGTCGATGTCTCCGCGCTGCCCTCGGCGGGCGGCGTTTCGGCCGCGACCGTTTCGGCCGCAACCGTTTCGGCAACGACCGGCTTTGGCGGCAGCGGCGGACGCTTCTCCATGCGATAGCCGAGCGCGCGCAGCACGGAGGCGAAGTCTTCGCCGGCCGATCCGGTCAGCGAGGTCATCGCCTGCGTGACCACGAAGCTGCGGCCGTCGAAGGCGCCGGCGGGCTTTTCGCCGGGCGAGTTCTCGCGCCAGGCCAGCGCCGGGCGGATCAGATCGGCCAGCCGCTCCAGGATGTCGACGCGCACGGCGCGTTCGCCGGCCTGCTTGTAGCCGAGCACGCGATAGGCATCGCGCGGCAGCTGCTTGTCGACCGGGAACGAGGTGCGGCCCGACGACGCCAGATGCTGCGCGCCCGAGAGCGCGGAGAGATCGACATTGTCCTGCTTCAGCGCCCAGAGCAGCGCAGCGAGCGCGCGTGCGGCGGGCTTGAGCAGGCCGGGGAAATAGATGTGGTAGGCGCCGAAACGGACGCCATATTTCCGCAGCACGGCGCGCGAGGACTGGTCGAGATCCTTCAGCTCGTTCGCGATCTTCGGGCGCTCGAGCACGCCGAGCGCCTCGACCAGCTGATAGGCGATGCCGCGGGCAATGCCGGTGACGTCCTCGGCCTTCGACAGCTCGAACATCGGCCCGAGCAGCTTTTCGATATGCGTCTTGACCCAGAGCTCGAGCCGCGCCTGCACCTTGTCGCGGGGGGCGCCGGTCAGGCGCTCGTCGGAGATGATGCGGATGCGCGGATGCAGCGCGTCGTCTGCGGCAGACAGCCGCGCCACGGCATCGCCGGTCCAGCGGATGATGCCCTCCGAGGTCAGCACGAACTGCTCGTCCGGCGCGTTGCCGAGCTTCTCGGCCCGCGCGTTGATCTCGCCGGCGAGCACCGCTTGCGCTGCGGCCTGCAAGGCTTTCGCATCGGAGCCTGCTTCCGCCGCATCCGGTGCAAAGGTGAAGCCGTCGAGGCGGCCGATGACATGGCCTTCGACGATGACTTCGCCGGTCTTGCCGATTTCAGTATTCAAGCTCGTGTTCTCCCGCAGGCGGCGCATCAATACACTGGTCCGGCGATCAACGAAACGCTCAGTCAAGCGTTCATGGAGCGCATCCGATAATTTATTTTCGACCTCCCGCGCGATCCCCTGCCAGCGTTCGGGGTCTCTCAGCCAGTCCGGGCGGTTGGCGACGAAGGTCCAGGTGCGGATCTGGGCGATTCGGGCCGACAGCGTGTCGATGTCGCCGTCGATGCGGTCGGCCTGGGTGATCTGTGCCTCGAACCAGGAATCGGGAATGCAGCCCTTCCGCATCAGGAAGCCGTACAGCGTCGTGACCAGCTCGGCATGGGCGGCTGGCGACAGTTTTCTGTAGTCCGGGACCTGGCAGGCTTCCCAGAGCCGTTCCACGGCGGCCTTGCCATGCGCGATATCGCGCACCTCGCCGTCGCGGGCGGCGTGGTCGAGCACGCGCATGTCCTCGGCAACAGGCGCGCGCGTCAGCGCCTCGTGGCCGGGGGCGAGGTTCAGCGACACCTGGAGCGCGCCGAGCGAGGAGAAGTCCAGCTTCGAATTGCGCCATTGCAGCACCTTCACGGCATCGAAGGTGTGGTTCTGCAGCGCGTTGACGAGTTCGGGCTCGAACGGCGCGCAGCGGCCCGTGGTGCCGAAGGTGCCGTTGCGGGTGGCGCGGCCGGCGCGGCCGGCGACTTGCGCGAACTCGGCCGGCGTCAGGCGGCGGAACTGGTAGCCGTCGAACTTGCGGTCGGAGGCGAAGGCGACGTGGTCGACGTCGAGATTGAGGCCCATGCCGACGGCGTCGGTGGCGACGAGATAGTCGACGTCGCCGTTCTGGAACATCGCCACCTGCGCGTTGCGCGTGCGCGGCGACAGCGATCCCAGCACCACCGCGGCGCCGCCATGCTGGCGGCGGATCAGCTCGGCGATGGCGTAGACTTCATCGGCGGAGAACGCGACGATGGCGGTGCGGCGCGGCTGGCGCGTGATCTTGCGGTCGCCGGCGAATTCGAGCTGCGACAATCTTGGCCGCGTGATCATGGAGACGCCCGGCAGCAGCCGCTCGATGATCGGGCGCATGGTGGCGGCGCCCAAGAGCAGCGTCTCGTCGCGGCCGCGGCGGTTGAGGATGCGATCGGTGAAGACGTGGCCGCGCTCGAGATCGGCGGCGATCTGCACCTCGTCGACGGCGAGGAAGGAGACGTCGAGATCCCTCGGCATCGCCTCGACGGTGGAGACCCAATAGCGCGGGTTCTTCGGCTTGATCTTCTCCTCGCCGGTGACGAGCGCGACGCTGGCCTCGCCGGCCCTGGCGGCGATCTTGTTGTAGACCTCGCGCGCGAGCAGGCGCAGCGGCAGGCCGATCATGCCCGAGGGATGCGCGAGCATCCGCTCGATGGCGAGATGGGTCTTGCCGGTGTTGGTGGGACCGAGCACCGCGGTGACGCCCGCGCCGGGCACGCGATCGGACGGTGCGCGCTCGGAGGCGAAGGGGGAGGAGGAAAAAGCCATGTCTGGGGATTAGGTAGTGGCGATTGGGGCGAATGTCAGTGCTGGATGAGGCGGGCGAGCGACGCCGGGGTGTCCGCCATGTCTCCGAACGCGGAGCTGGCGGCAAGCCGGGCGATGACGCCGTGGGTGTGGGAACGTCCTCGCCAATTCCCGCGCAACTGTCTCACTTTGCGACGCTTTTCCCGTTCGCCTTAAGCTTCGGAACGACTCTAGAACGAATCGCGGCCGAATCGCTGACTCCCCGTTGAGTCCCGTTCCGTTCTCGCAACATGTCGCGGGACTCGTGCTGGTTGTGCACTAGATGGAGGTTCGGGCCGCCGCACAAGCGGCCGTATCGGTTAAAGCTGGGGACGGCGCGGAGTCGAATCAGAATCGGGAAGGAGTCAAATGGATTCCCGGATCGGGGGCGCCAAAACAAAGAGTGCGAAAACAACCCCATGCACAGTAGGGAAGCCATTGATTTTACAGAGATTCTCTTACCCTCCCCTGGAGGGGCAGGGTCGATCGCGCGCAGCGCGAGCGGGGTGGGGTGATTTCTCCCACGAACAGTGCCCGTGGGGAGAGATCACCCCACCCCGTCGCCCATGTCGCTGCGCTCCCTGTGCGCCGACCCTCCCCCTCCAGGGGAGGGTAAACGCGGACGCCGCTATGGCTTTTACTGCGTCTTGGCGACGCGCGGGGGCTGGGCCGAGGTGATGAAGCTGGTGGCTTCCAGCATGGCGGGCCCGAGCGGCGTCGGCACTTTCAGCCAGAACGGGACCAGGATGCGGGTGCCGGCGACCGGGGCGAAGGCGATCTCGATGTTGCGCTGGGCGGCGAGGTATTTGATCACGGGACGATCGGGGATGTAGCCGGCGACAGGCACGAAATAGAGCGAGCACACGACGACCGGGCCCTTGTACCCCTTCTCCGCCTTCACAGTCTCCATGCGCTTGAAATCGAGCTTGAGGTCGTAGCGCATGCGGCCGTCGAACACCGGCGCGCCGTTGTGGCAGGCCTCCGGCGAGACGGGATCGCCATTGCCGGGCACGCGCAGCAGCGAAGCCGTCATGGGGTCCCAGACGCCGCGGCGATGCGCCTCGGTGACGACGATGCGATCCGGATCGACCGGCGGTTCGGGCAGGATCGCGAAATCCTTCACATTGCCCTTGTCGAGGGTGATGCGGATCTCTTCGGTCTTCTTCTGGGTGGTGGTGGAGGCCTGGTAGCCGGTCGCCACCAGCGCGCCGTTGACGACGCGCCCCTGGCTGGCGCCGGTGCCGGAGCCGCCCGTGAAGGACTTCAGCAGCCCCGTGGTGCCGCCGGCGGCCGCCGCCGAAAACACGTCGTCCTGGATATCGATGTTCCAGGCGCCCTTGCCGACGGGAATGCCCGCCAGCGAGGCCTCATACTGCGCCTCGAGCTTGCCTTGGGCCGCGGCCGGCACCGCGCCCCACGCCAGGGCCAGCGCGCAAAGCACCATCAGCCAGCCGGCCAGGCGCGGACGGGCTGAGCGCAGCTTCTGCGCAAAAGGAGGCGTTGCAAGCACGAAACAATCCAATCGGGGCGCGATGCGCTGTTACTTAAACAAAAAAACGCGGCAAACAATGTGTCCGGACGTATCCGCCCCGGAACTCCCCCTGATATTTCGGCGGCGAATACGCCCTTTATGTGATGGTAAGGCGCGACAATCATTGCCGTTTTGGTGATCGGGCGGTAACCGCGGATGCCCACCTCTCCCGGCCCTCAGCTGTCATGCCCCGGCTCGACCGGGGCATCCAGTACGCCGCGGCTCCTCGCCCCCAGCCGCGCCGCCTCGGCGTACTGGATCGCCCGGTCAAGTGTTCAGCCCGGGGACATGACCGACGGGTGTTCGGGGACATAGCCGACACTTTTTCCGCTCACCAAGTCGATGACACCACCTGGGCGGCGCGAGATCCCGGGTTCGGGCTCCGCCCGCCTCATTGCGCAAGCGCGCAATGGGGGACGACGGGCCAAAAACGGCCCGTCGCTTGACGCAAGGCCCCTTCCCCCCTATACGTCCGCCCGCTCCCTGCAAGGACAAGAGAATTTGCCCCCGTGGCGCCCCGAATGGCGGCCGCAGATCGTTGGGGGTTCAGGATAAGGATTTTTGCCATGTCTCGCCGCTGCGAACTGACGGCCAAGGGCCCCCTCGTCGGCCACAAGGTCAGCCACTCCAACATCAAGACCAAGCGCCGCTTCCTGCCGAACCTCGTCAACGTGACGTTCATCTCGGAAGCGCTGGGCCGCAACGTGCGCCTGCGCGTCTCCACCAATGCGGTCAAGAGCGTCGACCACAATGGCGGCCTCGACCCCTTCCTGCTCAAGGCCAACGCCGACAACCTGTCGCCGCGCGCCCTCGAACTGAAGCGCGCCATCCAGAAGAAGGTCGGCGACACCGCGCCGGCGAAGCAGGCGAGCTGAGATTTTTTGAATAGGGCGGGGGCTAGGTTGCGTCGCGTGGCGTAGGCTTAGCCGAGTAAGAGTTTGCGTTGCGGCCGGATCGGAAGATCCGGCCGTTTTTGTTTTTGTGGGGCATCAAATCAGTGATCGAAGATTGCGCTCAGCTCGACCCATTCCCTTTTTGACAATCCGGATCGCCCAAAATCTACCACTTCGCCTCGCAGGCGCCGCCTTACCACATCAATCGCTTGTGCCGATAAAGTCGCAGCGTTGAGGCGATAGTCTAGGAACGCTTCATAGGTAAGTGGCACCCATTTCTGCAAAATGCTCATAACCGCCTCCGCGTAAGCTCTGATTTCATACTGTGCATGAGCATCTGCTCTCAGACTGAGGAAGTGCAGAAGATTGTGAAGATCTGTCTTCCAATACCATTGGGTAAAGGTATTGAGTGATAAACCAATGCGTGCCAGTTCACGCGCCAAGCTCGGACTTGTACTTGGAAATACGGTCGGGGTAATTGACGCCGATTACCAAGGCCCTTGTTTGGTCTCGGCATGGAATCGAAATATGGAGCACGGGCAGGCAATCACCATCAATCCTGGCGATCGCATTGCTCAGCTTATTTTTGTGCATATTACTCGCCCCCAGATTGAAGTCGTAACTGAGTTCGACCTTTCTGGCAATCGAGGCGAGGGCGGGTGGGGCTCGACGGGAAAATAGGGCTCGCGTTGTTGCGGCGCACCGAGCTGTTACGAGTAGAATCCTTATGGTTCGCTCAAGAAGCGCCCTCTGCTATACTCGCCCCGGTAGCATCACCCGGAGCTGCATCCCATGGAGCAGGCGCACGAGGCCGACCGCAAGCCCGAGCCGAAAAACCTCGTCATCTGCTGTGACGGCACCGGCAACGAGATCAGCGAGAACATCTCCAACGTCCTGAAGCTGTATCGCTGCCTGCGCAAGACCGACAGGACGTCGCCGCGGCAGATGGTGTATTACGATCCCGGGGTCGGCACGGTGACGGAGCCTTCGACCTGGCACCGCTGGAAGACCAACATCAACCTGGTGCTGGGGCTCGCCACCGGCTACGGGCTCGATGACAACGTGCTGTCAGCCTATTGCTTCCTGGTTCAGCATTATGCACCGGGCGACAGGATCTACCTGCTCGGCTTCTCGCGCGGGGCCTACACCGTGCGGGTGCTGGCGGGGCTCATTCACAAGATCGGCCTGATCTCGCCGGAGCAGGCGAACCTCGCAGGCTCGGGCCTCATCGCCTACAAGCAATATTCCGGCACCGGGCGCGGCAATGCTCTCGAAGACGTCGAGGGCGTCACGACCGACGAGAGCGGGCCGCTGCCGAAGGACACATTCGACCTCGCCGCGCAGTTCGCGCGCATCACCTCGACGCGCTGGCCGACCATCCATTTCATCGGCGTCTGGGACACGGTGGCGAGCGTGATCGTGCCGCGCCCCGACCGCCTGTTCTGGCCGAGCCTGGAGGAGCTCGCCTTCACGCTGCGCAACCCCAGCGTCAGGATCTTCCGGCAGGCGATCGCGATCGACGAGCGGCGCTGCATGTTCCGCCTGAAGCAATACCGGGAGCCGCAGGATTTCTGGAGCAACCGCTACGTCCCCGACGAGAAGAAGGTGCCGCAGGACATTCTGCAGGTGTGGTTCGCCGGCGTGCATGGCGACATCGGCGGCGGCTATCCGGAAGCCGAAAGCGGCGATTCGAAATATCCGCTGATCTGGATGATCGAGGAAGCCGCCAAGGCCGGGCTGAAGTTCAACCCGAGCACGGTGAACCAGCTCGCCTTCGGCGTTCCGCGCAAGAACTCGCCGTTCCACTATGTCGCGCCGGCCTACACCGGCAAGACGGGCCAGTTGCACGATTCGATGACGCCGGCCTGGCGCGTGCTGGAGTATCTGCCGAAGAAGGCCAAGTACAGGGAATGGCCGGCGCGGAAGGTCCATTTCGGCTTCTACATCCCCGACTGCGAGCCGCGCGTCATTCCCGAAGGCGCGCATGTGCATGAGAGCGTGCTCAAGCGGATGGCGGTGGAGCCGGACTACCGGCCGGTGAACATGCCGAAGGACTACGTGACGGTGCCGATGCCGACGGAGCCGCGACACGCGGAGACGGCCGAAGAGACGGAGGGCGCGGCTCCGCCGCCGCCCGCAGCGCCGAAGACGGGCTAGGGCGCGGAAACATCAACGTCAGCTTGCCGGGGCACGGTGGAGGTCTTGCAGCTCGGGCGTGACGCTGCCACCCGGGGGCTGCGAGCGGGCGTCAGTTCCGGAGGGGACAGCTTGTCCTTGGCGTGCTCCTTGCGCAGAGTCCCTGGCGTGCGCCTTGCGCCGAGATTGACGCATGGCTGACGTTCGGGCTCAACGCATCATCGCAGCTTGCCGAGCCAGAGCGCGGCGAGCGCCGCGCGGTTGCGCACGCCGAACTTGGCGTAGATCGACTTGACGTGGAAGTGCGTGGTGTTCGGACTTTGGCCAAGCTTCCGTGCAATCTCCTTTTCCGCGTGCCCGTCGAGCAGCGAGAGCAAGACCCGGCGCTCGGCGGCTGTCAGGGCCGCGTTGGCGATGAGCAGACCGTGACTGAGCAGCTGTTGACGGTGAAACCATCTCAACCCCCGCATCGTGAAGCCCAGAAGCTGGCCGTCCTCTGCCGAGAAGCGGGGTGCCTGCGCATCGCGAAATACGAACAGGCGGATTCTCACGTCCTCATTGAGCGCAATGCGCACTGAAATGCTGTCGGCGAATCCGACATCCAGATAGTGCCGGCGATAATGCTCGCCCTCGAACCATTCCGGCGGCAGCGTTTCGAACAGCAGGCGGACGCGGAACGGCTCATCTCCCGACATGGACAGAATCTGAGACAGGTCGACGTTGGCGGACCAGAGCGTATCGTACTGCTTCTGCACCGATGCCGCCACGGCCGGTATCGGGTCCAGCACCCGGACAAGGCGCGGACGCCAGCCAAGCAGGGGATCGGTCCGCTTGCGTGACGGTAATCGCACGACCGCCCCCCACAGCACATTGCGTGCCGACAACATGGTCCGCAGCGTGGACAACAGGTGCGTCAGCGCGGCGTCACCGTCGGAGACCGAGAAGTCGGCCAGCTGATCCCAGAGTGCATAGACTTCTTGATCTTGCGGATCGACAGGACCCGTGGAGAGATGCATGTCATTCCCGAAGCGTGTGCAGGCCGCCGACCGCGCGTGTATCCATAAAGCACAACGCACCACCTTTCCAGGTAGTTCTCAGGCACATCAATCGGCGCGATAGTCGACACGGTTGTCGGGAAGCGGGTCCTCCCACCGTATTGACATTGGCAGGCCCGCCGGAGAGCGAACCGAGAACCGAATGGCTTCCCGGCTCTTTCACCATCCCGTCATGCGCCGCTCCGCTGCAAAAGCGAGCATCGAGCGGTGAATTTCCACGCGCTTTCTTTTCAGCAACGTCATCGCGGACCACACTGCCTCGGGAGGCTTTCCTGCAAGTTTACACGATTGAACGCGGCCCCGCCGACCATCCGCTTGCGCGACTGCCTTTCACGTGGTGGGAGCGCGCCTGCTTCCGGTCAGAGCTGCGCGCGGATATCAGGGACAGATCCGAGTTTCTGCGCGATATCGGCGTCGACGCGTTCGAAGCGCATGCCGAGGCGTGTCGCTTCTTCTGGCAACCGATCACGCTGAAGCGCCCGGCGATGCTGGATTGCGCCCCTGCGACCGCCGCCGTCGCGCGGCCAGCCGTCGATGCCAATGGTTCCAGATATCGCGCTGACAGCGTTCCACGTCGTCAACCGACCCTGGCGTCCTGATCATGAAAAGCACTTCGCAGCCTTCGTCCGCACTGCCGACTTCTGCGTCGTTTCCAATCGCGAATGAAGGGCGGCGCTTCCTGGCTTCCATCGCGTCGGCGCTGCGAAGCTCGCGACGCCTTCAGGCGGATCGGATCCTGCGTCAGTACGCACATCTGATCGCGCATCCCAGGCAATCCGCCGCGGGGCCAACCTAGCAGAATAGGAAACTCGAAAATCCTCGTCACCAGCAGGCCGCGCTGCGGCCTTACTGCAGGAAGCCGTTTCCTTGGAAAGCCTGATCGCAATCTACATCGCATGGATCGTTGCCAAGACCGGCTTGTCGGCTCCTGATCATCCGCGGATCCATTTCGTGACAGCGGCGGACATGGCAATGCGACATGGCTCGCCGGAGAACAGCGGGCTGGAGTTGCAGGCGCTCTACAGCCGCGACGAGGGGGCGATCTACCTGCCTCAGGGCTGGCGACCCGATGATCTGCGACAGAAAAGCACTCTGTTGCACGAAGTGGTGCACCACGTGCAGAGGGCAAACAACATCGTCCTTCCCTGTATTGCTGCCTACGAACGCCAGGCCTACGAATTGCAGATTGAATGGCTGCGGGAAGAAGGAGTGGCCGATCCGTACGCGCTCATCAAGACCAACGAGCTGGGCGTCTACATCGCGAGCGCATGCCGCGACGGATCATAGGCACCGGGTGTCAGAGGGACCCGTGTGACGGGATGGGATGACGGTCCCTCGCGTTGAGCACGGCCCCTGCCGGGACATCACCCCGCTCCCCACGCGCGCCCACGGGCGAGCTTCGCTCTGCGGGCGGGCGCGGTGGGCGCTGCGCGATTTCATCGAACGGTCCCGCGATGCCGAGGTTGCGGTCGTCTACTATGCGAGTCATGGCATCGAGGTCGATGGGGTCAACTATCTCGTTCCGATCGATGCCGCTCTCGAACGCGACGCCAATTGTCTGAAGAACCGCTTCGGCAAGAAGCAAACGCAGGGGTAGAACCTTCTGCCTTCGCCGGCACTTTTCGTTAAAATTCTCCTGCCGGCCTTAGCTGCTTCGCATCAACTCCCCGGCATCATCGTCGCCCGAACCCGCCGCTAGATGCGGAATTGGAGGAGAGTGCCAATGCATCCGCGCCGCCATGTCCGCGTCAAGCCCGCAGGGCTGGTCTCGCGCCAGGCCAAGATCATCACCGACCCGCGCGCGCCGGTGATCCCCTGCACGCTGATCGACTATTCGCCCGGCGGGGCCTGCGTCGATCTCGGCGGCCAGGTGACGATCCCCGATCGCTTCGAGCTCCTGCACGTCAACACCAAGAAGCGCTGCCGCATCGCCTGGAAGCGCGGCACGCGCGTGGGCGTGGTGTTCTGAGGAATGAGCGAGCTGCGTGCTGACCCTCTTCCCTTGTGGGAGAGGGTGGCTTCGCTGAAGGCGAAGCCGGGTGAGGGGTTCTCTCGTCACCACCGGTCTTGCGAGTGGGGACAACCCCTCATCCGGCGCCAAAGCCGATGCAAAGCATCGGCGTTCTAAGTAAACGGCGGCCGAAGGCCGCCTATGCCACCTTCTCCCACAAGGGGAGAAGGAAAAAGCTACTTCCGCATCCTTGCCTTGGCGCCCGCGACGATCTGCATGACGACGCCGGCGAGCCAGCCGGCCAAGACGAGCCAGGTCCAGAGCATGTGCGGGTCGATCCGCAGCACGATGACGAGGACGGAGACGAAGGAGGTGAGCGTGGCGAACAGCGTGCCGGCGGCGCTCATGAATTCGGCGGCGTCGATCTGGCTGTGCGCATCGTCGAACGGCATCTGCGGCGTGTCGATGCCGAGATAGAAGCCGATGCCGCCGAGCAGCATCATCAGCAGCAGGAAGCCCTGCGTGGTAAGCAAGGGAATCGCCGATCCGACATAAGCGCCGATGAACAGCCCGCATGCCGCACCGGCCATCGCAAGGCCGACGCGCTCGAAGATGTGAGCCGCTTTGCGGACAGGATAACGCATGGGCAGCCCTCCATTGCCTCGCCTGTGCGGAAGGTTAGGCCAGTTTCGGGGGGCGTGGAAGCTCAGGGGAGTTACGGATGCGGGAGGGAAGTGAGGGACGAAAGCGCGCTCCACAAATTCCACTGTCGTCCCCGCCCCGTGCGCAATTGCGCACGGGCGCGGGGACGACACTGGTGATGGGGCGCCGCTATCGCGTCACATATGCCGTGGGCGCGACGCGGCCCCTCACCTCGCGCCGAACGTGGTCTTGCCGAACAGCGCCTTCTGCGTCGAGGGCTGCGAGCGCCAATATTGCGGGGGCGCTTCGACCTCGCCGCCGAGCTCGGCGGCGGCGTGCCAGGGCCAGCGCGGGTCGTAGAGCATGCCGCGGGCGAGCGCGACCATGTCGGCCTTGCCCGATGCGACGATCTCTTCCGCGAGCCTTACTTCCGTGATCAGGCCGACCGCGATGGTGGGCAGGCCGGTCTCGCGCCTGATGGCGTCTGCGAACTGCACCTGATAGCCGGGGCCGAGCGCGATCTTCTGCAGCGGCGAGACGCCGCCGGAGGAGGCATCGATCCAGTCGACGCCGCGCGCCTTCAGCGCTCGCGCAAATTCGATCGTCTGGCCTAAGTCCCAGCCGCCCTCGACCCAGTCGGTCGACGACACCCGCATGCCGACCGGCCTGTCGGCGGGGAATGCGGCACGCACCGCGTCGAACACTTCGAGCGGATAGCGCATGCGGTTCTCGAGGCTGCCGCCATATTCGTCGGTGCGCCGGTTGGAGATCGGCGACAGGAACTGATGCAGGAGATAGCCGTGCGCGCCGTGCACCTCGATGGCGTCGATGCCGAGCCGCGCGGCGCGCTTCGCTGAATCGACGAAGGCCTCGCGGATGCGCTTCAGGCCTGCCGCATCCAGCGCCAGCGGGGCGGCCTCGCCCTCCTTGTGCGGCACCGCGCTCGGGCCGACCGTCTGCCAGCCGCCGTCGCTGACCGGAATCAGCTGGCCGCCGTCCCAGGGCCGCGCACTCGAGGCCTTGCGGCCGGCATGGGCGAGCTGCATCGCGATCGCGGTGGAGGAATGCTTGCGCACCGAATTGAGGATCGGCTTCAGCGCGGCCTCGCAGGCATCGCTGTAGAGCCCGAGGCAGCCCGGCGTGATGCGGCCGATCGCCTCCACATGCGTCGCCTCGATGCAGAACATCGCCGCGCCCGACAGGCTGAGATTGTTGATGTGGGTGAAGTGCCAGTCGGCGGCGACACCGTCATCGGCCGAATACTGGCACATCGGCGACACCACGATGCGGTTCTTCAGGGTCAGGCCGCGCAGCTTGATCGGGGAAAACAGGGCGCTCATGCGAGGGGGTTCCGGACTGGAGAGATGGAAGCGATTGCATGAAGATTAGCGCGTGCGCAGCGAAATGCCAGTTGCGCGGCGGACATGGCCCACCGGGACGGGCTGCATTGCGCTGAACCGGATCCGCGCTTCGCTGGTCGGGACTACGAGCGCGACGCGCCCTACGGCTTGATGCCTGCGGCCTTGATCAGCTCCTGATTGGCCGCCAGCTCGCGCTTGACGAGGTCGTCCATGTCGGCGGGCTTCATCGGCCTCGGTTCGAGCCCGAGCTTTGCCAGGCTCGCCTGCATCGCCGGCGTGGCCAGAACTTTCTCGGCGGCCGCGTGCAGCTTGTCGACGATCTCGCGCGGGGTCTTCGCCGGCACGAACACGCCGAACCAGATCTCGCTGTCGGCGTCCTTCAGGCCGATCTCGGCCGGCGTCGGCACATCGGGCAGCTCGGCAACGCGCTTCGGCGTCGAGACCACCAGCGCGCGGACCTGGCCCTCGCGGATCAGCGGCAGCGCGGTCGCCAGCGGGCAGAAATACAGATCGATGCGCCCGCCGAGAATGTCGGCGATCACTTCCGGGCCGGCGCGATACGGCACATGGGTGGCCTCGATGCCGGCGGCGTAGCGGAACTTCTCGCTCGAGATGTGCACGGCGCTGCCGATGCCGACCGAGCCGAACGAGATCGAGCCGGGCTTCGCCCTGGCGGCCGCGATGAAGTCCTGGATTGTCTTCCAGGGCCGCTCCTTCGGCACGATCATGACATTGGCACCGGATCCGATCATGAACACCGAGGCGAGATCGCGGCTCGGGTCGAAGCTCGCATTCGGGAACAGCAGGGGCGCAACGGTCAGCGCCGACGACTGGGCGAGCAGGCTGTAACCATCGGGATCGGACTTCGCGACCGCCGCCGAACCGACCACACCGCCGCCGCCGGCGCGGTTTTCGATCACGATCGGCTGACCGAGTTCGGCGGAGAGACGCTCGAACACCAGCCGCGGCACCACGTCAGCCGCGCTGCCCGGACCGAACGGAATGGTCGCCTTGATCAGCCGCGCTGGCCAGTCTTGTGCCTGGACTTGTGTGGCAGCGGCGATCCAGAAGCACGCATACAGACAAAACACGCGAAGGAACCTGGTCATCGACATCTCCGATCGGGTCGCGCGATCGTTGCAAGAACCGTTCCGGTGCGATCGTCTATTCCGCCAGCGTGAATTGCAGCAGCAACGTCCGCTGCAGCATCGAGAAATTGTCGTCGGAGATGAGGGTCAGCACGGTCTCGCCGCCGGCGGTGACGTGGGCGTCGATGGCTTCCATGTTGTCGATCTCGTGGCCGAGATCGGCGGCGAACAGTGCGGGGCCATCGACCAGCGCACCTGGTACGATCGACTTCAGGGGGATCGAGCGGATGCGGATGTTGACGCCGGTGAACCAGGAGAATTTGCGTTCGAGGATGAGCAGCTCGCCCGAGGGCAGCAGCACGGCATCGCTGATGTCGTAGGTCTCGGTGCGCCGCACGCTGAACTGGCCGGGCGTGGGGCCGCCGATCAGGAAGGCGACGAGGTTGCCATTGGCATCCAGCCCGCGCTCGGAGAACGCGATCAGGGTGCCCGCGAGCGGCATGTTCTGGTCTTTGCCCTTGGGCACGACGACCATCGCCTCGAGCCCCTTGTTGTAGGGCAGCTTGCGCAAGGCCGGCGGCACGCTGATCACCTCGCCGCGGGCGCGCGTGCCGCCCTTGGCGAAATCGTAGCGCAGGATCTGGTTGACGCGCTCGAGCCCGACATAGACGAGGTTGCCGTCGCGCGCGAGCGACTCGGTGTCGTACCAGAGCTTCTTCTCGGTGATCGGCCGGCCGTCAGCACCCAGCACCGGTGCGGCCTCGACGTCCGCAAGGCCGGTCATCTCGCGGCCGGCATAGCGGATGGCGCCGGTGAACCAGCCGCCCTGGTCGGAGATCGCGAGGAAGCGCTCGCCCTTGCCGTCGAGAAAGCGGAGGCCGGACAAGCCGCCGAAGCCGCGATAGGGCGAGGTCAGCACCAGGCCGCTGCGATATTCCAGCGAACCGAAGCGCGTGCGCGAGCGGTCGCGCGGCTCGAAATTTGGAATGCTGCGCGCATTCACCTCGACGTTGACGGGCGCGGCGACGGCGTGCTCGACCTGGAGCGGGCGCGACTGCGGCTCGGCCGCGGCTTGCGCCTGCGCGAGGCGGGAGACTGCAAGAGTGGAGAATCCCGCCGCTGCGTGCCTGAGAAAGCTGCGGCGGGATGAACGCGTGCTCACGAATGCAATTTGCGTCGCGGGCGACCGGGTGCTTGCGTGGGCGCCGTGTTGGTCTCGCTGAAGAGTTCGGCGAGCTTCTCGGTGATGGCGCCGCCGAGCTCCTCGGCGTCCACGATCGTCACCGCGCGGCGATAGTAGCGCGTCACGTCATGGCCGATGCCGATCGCGATCAGCTCGACGGGCGAGCGGGTCTCGATCTCCTCGATGATGTAGCGCAGATGCCGCTCGAGATAATTGCCGGGATTGACCGACAGCGTGGAATCGTCGACCGGCGCGCCGTCCGAGATCATCATCAGGATCTTGCGCTGCTCGGGCCGGCCGAGCAGGCGCTTGTGCGCCCAGTCCAGCGCCTCGCCGTCGATATTCTCCTTCAGGAGCCCCTCGCGCATCATCAGGCCGAGATTCTTGCGCGCGCGGCGCCAGGGGGCGTCGGCCGACTTGTAGATGATGTGGCGGAGATCGTTGAGGCGGCCGGGATTGGCCGGCTTGCCGGCGGCAAGCCAGGCCTCGCGCGATTGCCCGCCCTTCCAGGCGCGCGTCGTGAAGCCGAGGATCTCGACCTTGACGCCGCAACGCTCCAGCGTGCGGGCGAGAATGTCGGCGCAGGTCGCCGCGACCGTGATCGGGCGTCCGCGCATCGAGCCGGAATTGTCGAGCAGCAGCGTCACCACGGTGTCGCGGAACGTCGCCTCCTTCTCGTGCATGAAGGACAGCGGGTGATAGGGATCGGTGACGACGCGCGACAGGCGTGCGGGGTCCAGGATGCCCTCTTCGAGATCGAACTCCCAGGCGCGGTTCTGCTGCGCCATCAGCTTGCGCTGCAGCCGGTTGGCGAGGCGGGCGACGATGCCTTGCAGATGCGCGAGCTGCTTGTCGAGATAGGCGCGCAGCCGCTCCAGCTCGTCGTGGTCGCAGAGGTCTTCGGCGGCGATCACCTCATCGAACTTGGGCGCGAAGGCGTGATATTCCGGCCCGCGCGGCTCGTTCTTGCCGTGCGAATTCGGACGCGTCGCCTCGCCGGGCGTCTCGTCGTCGCCGAGTTCGCCGTCGTCGAACGTATCCGAGGTCGACGCCTGCGCGCTCTCCATCGCGCTCTCGCTCATCTCCTCCGAGCTCGCCTGCGCCTGGTCGGCACTCATCTCCTGCGCGGCGTCGGAATCGGGCGAGCCTTCGGCGCCGGACTGGTCGTTGTCGCCGTCCCGGTTCTCGTCGTTCTCGTCATTGTCTTCGCTGTCGGCGTTGCGCTCGTCGCCGAGCTCGAGTGCCGACAACAGATCGTGCACGGCGTCGCCGAACCTGGTCTGGTCCTCGACCACGCCGTCGAGCCGGTCGAGCCGCTTGCCGATCTTGTCTTCGAGGATCGGCCGCCAGAGGTCGACCATCTTCTTCGCCGCCGCCGGCGGCGCGAGGCCGGTCAGGCGCTCGCGCACCAGCATCGCCAGCGCATCGGCGAGCGGCGCATCGGCGCGATCGGTGATCTCGTCGAACTTGCCGCGATGAAAATGATCGTCGAGCATCGCGGTGAGGTTCTTGGCAACGCCGGCCATGCGGCGCGCGCCGATCGCCTCGACGCGAGCCTGCTCCACCGCCTCGAACACGCCGCGCGCCTGCGGATTTCCGGGCATCAGCTTGCGATGAACCTTGGGATCGTGACAGGCGAGCTTGAGCGCGATGGAATCGGCGTGGCCGCGCACGATCGCGGCATCGCGCTTGGTCATTTTGCGCGCCGGCTCGGGCAGCCGCGCCTTGCCCGGCGCAAGCCCGGGCCGCTCGGCCGCGAAGCTGACGTCCAGCTCTGGCGTCCTGGCGATCGCCTTGAGGCAGGAGGCAACCGAGCGCTTGAACGGCTCGGTCGGCGCTTCCTTGTTGCTGCGGAATTTGGAGTTGGAGGTGGTGCTCATCTCGATCTCACCGTCGTCCCGGGCTCAGCTTGATCCGTCGTCCCCGCGAACGCGGGGACCCATCAGCACAGGAAGCAATTAGTGAGCGCACTGATGGCCCAATCTGCGCAAAACCACGGCCTGTGGTTGGTCGCGACGAGCGCCAGTGCTCGCGCGGCGGTCCCGGATCTGCGCTCCGCTCTCGACAACGCTTCGCGTTGCCAAGAGCCGTGCTTGTCCGGGACGACATCCTACACCTCAGCTCAGCGCCACGTTCACCGCCGATTCCGGCAGCTCCGCGTTGAAGCAGCGCTGGTAGAACTCGGCAACCAGGGGCCGTTCGAGTTCGTCGCACTTGTTGAGGAAGGTGACCCGGAAAGCAAAACCGATATCGCCGAAGATGTCGGCGTTTTCCGCCCAGGTGATCACCGTGCGCGGGCTCATCACCGTCGACAGATCGCCATTGGCGAAGGCGTTGCGGGTCAGGTCGGCGAGGCGGACCATCTTGTTGACGATGTCGCGGCCCTCCTGGGTGCGATAGTGCTTGGCCTTGGCCAGCACGATCTCCACTTCCTCGTCGTGGCTGAGATAGTTCAGCGTGGTGACGATCGACCAGCGGTCCATCTGGCCCTGGTTGATCTGCTGGGTGCCGTGATAGAGGCCCGAGGTATCGCCGAGGCCGACGGTGTTGGCGGTGGCGAAGAGGCGGAACGCCGGGTGCGGCTTGATCACCTTGTTCTGGTCGAGCAGCGTCAGGCGTCCCGAGACTTCCAGCACGCGCTGGATCACGAACATCACGTCCGGGCGGCCGGCGTCGTATTCGTCGAACACCAGCGCGACGTTGTGCTGCAGCGCCCAGGGCAGGATGCCGTCGCGGAATTCGGTGACCTGCTTGCCGTCGCGGACCACGATCGAGTCCTTGCCGACGAGATCGATACGGCTGATGTGGCTGTCGAGGTTGACGCGCACGCAGGGCCAGTTCAGGCGGGCGGCGACCTGCTCGATATGGGTGGATTTGCCGGTGCCGTGATAGCCGGTCACCATGACGCGGCGGTTGCGCGCAAAGCCCGCGAGAATGGCGAGCGTGGTGGCACGGTCGAAGCGGTAATCGGCATCGACTTCGGGCACATGAGGATCGACTTCGGAATAGGCCGGCACTTCGAGATCGCTATCGATCCCGAACACCTGGCGGACCGACACTTTCATGTCGGGCAGACCGGAAACTTCCTCAACTTTGGACAGGGCGGCGGTCGTCATCAATCCTCCGAGGTCCCGGGCGGTCCCGAAACCGGTTATTCGCACGTTGGCTGCGGCTGGGTGCTGGAAAGCAACCTATCAGAGACGAGGGACGGGCAGAAGCCCGCCCTCCAATCAAAGTTCCGTCGTCTTTTCATTTAGATAGGCAAGGAACGCAGTTTTTGGAGGGCTGCCTTGCGAATCACGCTCGAATTTCGGGCGGGGTAACGCCTCTGCCTGCCCAAATGGCACTTTTGCCGCTCGTGCTTACTTAGGTAGGGTCCGACCTCGGAATACTCCAGCCCGCCACAGAGACGACGTGACGTCTTTCCTCGATCCCCTCATCTCCTTCGTCTCGGCCCATGCATGGCTGGGCTATCTGATCCTGTTCCTGGCGGCGCTGCTCGAAGCCGTGCCGGTGGTGGGATCGGTGATTCCCGGCTCGACCATCATCCTGGCGCTGAGCGCCCTGGTCCCGGGCGGCGAACTCAAGCTGCAATGGGTGCTGCTGGCGGCCGCGCTCGGCGCCGTGCTCGGCGACGGCTCGGCCTACTGGATCGGGCACCGCCGCCAGCGCGAGATCCTCAGCACCTGGCCGCTGACCAACTACCCCCGCGTGGTCGCCGAGAGCGAGAGCTTCTTCAACCGCTTCGGCACCTGGGCCGTGTTCTTCGCCCGCTTCGTGCCGCCGGTCCGGGCCTTCGTCCCCGTGACCGCCGGCGCGCTGGGCATGGCGCCGGCCAAATTCTACGCGGTGAACATCCCGGCGATCCTGGCCTGGGCGCCCGCGCATGTGCTGCCCGGCGTGCTGGCAGTGTCAGCCCTGCACGAATATGCCGGGCTGCATCATCATGAACATGTCGGCAAGCACATCTGGATCTTGACCGTGGTCGCCGTGGCGATCGTGCTGGGCGTGGCGGTGTGGATCTATCGCCGGCGGAACGGCCGCCATGTTGCGGCGTCCAAGCCGCAGGCCTAGCTGGGCAGCGACTTCTCTCACTGCGGATTGAGCAACACCCACAGCCGCGCGATTTTTCCACCTTCGACTTCGGCCACGTCGGCTCCGGTCACTGCAATAGGGCCTTGCTCGGGTCCGGCATGCCAGGCCAGACGCGCCAAGCCATGATGCCCGACCGCAACCCCTTCGGGTACGAACCTGAATGTCGGTCCGAACTGCTTCAGAAGCTCTCCAGCGACGCGCGATATCTCCAGGCGTCCCCGAACGATCGTCGTCGGCTCGTACATGACGGGCTCTTCAACGAACAACTCAGCAATGGCGGTCCGCCGCCTGTCCTCGTCCCGCTCGTTGAACACGCGCTCCAGATTTGAGCGGAGCAGGTGGTCGAAATCGGTACTATCGGTTGTCATCTGGGTAGCCTTTCATCATCTCATCTTGTTGGTGAACATTTTCGAAGGGTCAGCCGAACTTGACCAGGTTCAACGCCGGAAGCGGCCCACCAGGAAACTGGGTCAGCCTGCCTCCGATCGCGAGCGAACCCAGATCGATGCCGAAGAATCCGAGCTGCTCGATCAGCGTGCCGACCGCCGCTTTCGCGCCGGCCTCGTCCCCGGAGTAGAACAGGACGCGCCGGCCGCCTTCGCCCGCGGGGTCGGCAGTCAGGAGTTCCGGCAGCAGGTGATTGAATGCCTTCACCACGCGAGCGCCGGGCACCAGATCGGCGAAAACTTCGGACGAGGCGCGACCACCCAGTTCCGCCGGCTTGAACAGCGGCGCCTCGATCGGATTGTTGGCGTCAACGACGATGCGCCCGCCGAATGGCGGCAGGCCGGCAAGCGCATCAGGCAGCTTCGACCAGTTGACCGCGACGAACACGATCTCCTTGGAGGCTGCCTCCTCGCGGGTGCCGGCGGTCACGAGCGGACCGAGTTCGGCAACGGTCGTCGCCAGGCTGTCTGGGCCGCGGCTGTTGGACAGGGTCACGGCGATGCCGTTGCGCGCCAGCGCCTGGGCGATTGCGCGGCCAATATTGCCTGCGCCGATGATGCCGATGGTGGACATGGAATGCTCCGAGCTGTTTGGGATCAGGCGAGCTGATCGTTGGCCTAGAGATGACCCAAACATTGCCCTTTGATTAGGAGGATATTGCTCGTAAGATTTTCAACGATCACTTGTAAATGATCCCATGGAAACACTGGCCAACCTGGAATCATTCATTCGCAGCGCTGAGTGCGGCAGCTTCTCGGAGGCTGGCCGGCGCCTTCTGCTGACTCCGGCAGCCGTCAGCCGCAACGTCGCCATACTGGAGCGCAATCTCGGCGTGCGATTATTTCATCGTTCAACACGGAGGCTGACGCTCACCGAGGCCGGCGAGACGTTTCGCACAGCCATCGCCGGTCATCTTGAGGGACTGCAGGCCGCGATCGCCGGAGCATCGACCGGGCGCGAGGAGCCGGCGGGCGTTCTCAAGATAAGCCTGCCGCCGACATTCGGCACAGCCCATATTCTGCCACTGCTTCCCGGCTTCCTGGCCCGTTACCCGCAGGTCCGCCCTGAGTGGCACTTCGAGAACCGTCAGGTCGATCTGGTGGGTGGAGGCTATGACGCCGCGATCGGAGGTGGGTTCGAATTGTTGCCCGGTCTTGTCAGTCGCACCCTTGCGCCGGCACACATCATCGCCGTGGCGTCTCCAGCCTACATGTCCGGGCGAACGTCACCGACCAGGCCGGACGAATTGGCCGCACTGGATGGCATCGTCATGCGCTCGCTGCAGACGGGACGCATCCGGCACTGGTCGATGCGCGATGTTTCGGGGCGGGAAGTTCAAGCCCCACTATCCGAGTCGATCGTGGTCAACGATCCCGCTGCGATGCGCGAGGCGGCACTGTTGGGCCTGGGCGTTGCCATGCTTGCCACCGCCGACATTCTTCCCGCGCTCGAAAACGGGTCGCTGCTGCGCCTGGTGCCACGCTGGTACTGTGACGCAGGCGCAATCTCGATTTACCACGCATCGCGCAAGCTTGTGCCCGCGAAGACGAGAGTCTTCGTGGACTGGGTTGCCGACGCATTCAAGAAGAACAGGCTCGCCGAACGCTTCGCCGGAAGCCTGAGCTAGCAGGACCGGCAAAGATTCTAGGCTCTGGACTCCGCGGCCCCCGCCCTCCGTCCCGGCGCAGGCCCGACATACCTTGCCCGCGGCCTGATCAGCTTGCCGAACTGCAACTGCTCGCTGGCGTGCGCAATCCAGCCGACGCTGCGGGCCATGGCGAACAGAGCGAGCTCGCTGCCCGCGGGCAGGCGCAGCGCGTGCACGAGGACGGCGAGCGCATAGTCGATGTTGACGAATTCGCCGGTGGCTTCCGCGATGCGCTCCGGCACCTCGCGGGTGAATTTGCGCGGCGCGCCGGCGCGCGACAATGCGTTCAGCAGCGATTGCGCGCGGGGATCGCCGCGCTTGTAGACGCCATGGCCGAAGCCGGCAAAACGCTCGCCGAGCGCGACGCGCTCGCGCACCATCGGCTCGACGTCGCGGTCGACCAGCGCTTTCACGAGCTGCGAGGCCAGCACGCCGGCCCCGCCATGCTTCGGCCCCTTCAGCGCGGCGAGGCCGGCGATGACGGAATCGTAAAGGTTGAGGCCGGTCGAGGCCGCGCAACGCGCGGTGAAGGTCGAGGCGTTCAGCTCGTGGTCGGCGAGCAGAACCAGCGCGCGGCGGATCAGATCGGGCGCATGCTTGTTGTCGGGCGCCCAGGCCTTGGCGATCTGCCGATGCAGCGGCTCGGCCGCGGGCTCGGCGTTGAGCATGGTCGCGACCAGTAGGCGGACGATGCGCGCGCCGACCATGGCGCGGCCGTCGGGCGCACGGGTGAAGGCGCGGGGATCGGCACTCGCGGCCAGCGCCAGCACGGCGATGGCCCGGTCGATCGGCGCCGCCCGGCGCGCGGCCGCCCCGATCGTGCGCATCTCCTCGGATATCTCCGGCTGATTGTCCGGATCGAACGGATCGACGCCGGAGACGTCCCAGAGCAGCGTCGCTGTGTGCTCCAGCGTGTCGCTCTCGGAAAGATCGACGCAATTGACGCCGCGATAGATCGCGCCCTCCTCGGTGATGGTCGAGATCTCCGTGTCCATCACCGGCAGGTCGGCATCGAAGCTGCGCAGCCCGCGCGGCTCCGGCGACGGTACGCGGCGCTCCTTCAGCGCCCGGACATCCTCAGCGCGGTAGCGGTTCTTGCGCGAGTCCGGCGTCGGCTCGGAGCGGATCAGGCCACGGCTGACATAGGCGTAGAGGGTGGCCGGGGAGATCGCGAGCTCGGCGGCGGCTTCCCGGGCGGAGAGATACAGCCCATCGGAATTTTTCATATTGATTTACGTAATCAAGATTGATCAATCTGTCGAGAGGCCCGACCCTTCTGACGTGAAAGGAGACAGGCCATGAACATTCATCTCACAAAGAGCCAGATCGGGCTGGACGGGGTCCCCGCGGCTGAAACCGTGCTGAGCCATGTCGATGGCGAGCGCGGCGAGCTGATCATCGCGGGCGAGCATGTCGGCAGCCTCGCCGCCAAATCGAGCTTCGAGGGCGTCACCGCCCGGCTCTGGAACGGCGCCAGCAAGACCAGCCTGAGCGAAGCCAATGTGCGGGCGAGCCTGGGCGCGGCGCGCGAGCGTGCCTTCGCGCGGCTGCCCGACCTGCTGGCGGCGACGCGCGGCATGGGCATCGTCGACGGGTTTCGCGCAGCCGTCGCCGGGCTTCGCGCCGAGCACGGGCTCGAACATGAAGCGACCATCGTCGGCGCATTCCCGGTGATCGCAGGCGCGCTGGTCCGCCACGCCAAGGGGCTCGAGCCGGTCGCGCCCGATCCCGGCGTGAGCCACGCCGCCGACACGCTGCGCATGCTGCACGGGCGCGCGCCCGCAACGCGCGAGGTGACCGCGCTCGATGCGTATCTCGTCACGGTTTGCGACCACGGCATGAATGCCTCGACCTTCACGACGCGCGTGGTGGCCTCGACGCAAGCCGATCTGTTCGCCGCCGTGACCGCGGGCTATTGCGCGCTCACCGGTCCCCTGCATGGCGGCGCACCGGAGCCGGTGCTGGAAATGCTGGATGCGATCGGCTCGCGTGAACGGATCAAGCCGTGGGTCGACGCGGCGCTTTCGCGCGGCGAGCGGATGATGGGCTTCGGTCATCGCGTCTATCGCGTGCGCGACCCGCGCGCCGACGTCCTGAAGACCGCGATCGAGGCGCTGGCTTCCAACGGCGCCGACCTGCCCTTCGCCGGCGAGGTCGAAGCCTATATCCGCGCCGCGCTGCGCAAGAAGAATCCGGAGCGGCCGCTGGAGACGAATGTGGAGTTCTTCACTGCGATCCTGCTCGACGCGCTCGCCATTTCGCGCCAGGCCTTCACGCCGATCTTCGCGGTGGCACGCGCCGCGGGATGGACTGCACACGCGCGCGAGCAGCAGCGGACGGGACGGTTGATCCGGCCGAGCTCGTCCTACGTCGGGGCGATGCCTGCAGATTAGACGCAAGCACGATATCCGGGCTCGTCAGGATTGACTTTGTTCGGGCCTTTTCGAGCACGCGACGGAAAGGACTCCGCGGCCAGCCGGAACAAAGACGCTGGCCGCGCATTCATGATCGCCCCTACGAATGTCTTCAGGGGCAGTCACGAAAAGGAATGGTAATGAAGAAGCTCTCCTACGCCCTCGCTGCCGGAACGCTGTTCGCTCTGTCGTCACTCGCGGTGCCAGCCCATGCGCTGCCGGCGCATCCCATCGCAAACGCTTCAGTGTCGGGGGACGTCGTGAACGCACGCTATCATTACGTTCCGCGAAGGGTCTGCACCGTACGCACCGTGGTCACGCGCGGCTATCATGGACGCCGCGTCGTCAAGCGAGTCCGTGTCTGTCGGGTGAGGTGACGTTGATGGGGCCGTCCGCTTCCGGGCGGACGGCATCCAACACAGGCGCGGAAGCCTTACGCCTCCCGCACGACCGTCTTCAGATAATTATACGCCTTGATGATCTCGATCAGGCGATCTTCGGTGGAGCGGTCGCCGCCATTGGCATCGGGGTGATGCTGCTTCACCAGCGCCTTGTACTTGGTCTTCACGTCGGCGAGCGTCGCACCGGGACCGAGGCCCATGACCTGGAGCGCCTTGCGCTCGGCGTTCATCACCTTGCGCGTTTCGGCCTTGGGCGGCGCCTCCGGCCCCTTCCGCCAGCCTGTGCGGCCATTGAGCTCCTGGAACATGCTGAACGGATCGAACGCGCCGTCGATCTCGGCTTCTGCGCCCTTCTTGACGCCGCCATTGGCGCCCATCTTCCAGGTCGGTCGGTGACCGGTCAGCGCATCCTTCTGGTAGCGCGCGACGGCGTCGGCGTTCATGCCGGAGAAGAAATTGTAGTTCTGGTTGTACTCGCGCACGTGGTCGAGACAGAAGTGCCAGTATTCGCGCTGGTTCTCACGGCCCTTCGGCGCGCGGTGGCTGCCCTTGTTCTGGCAGCCGGTCCATTCGCAGGCGACCACGCTGTCGCGCGGCTTCGCTTCCGCCTGCTTGCCACGCGGCTTGACGCGGATGGAGTCGAAGAACTTTGATGAATCGATCGGCATGGCTGACTTTGACTACGCAATGCAAAAACCTTCAAGTCTTGACATTGCAATTAGCGTGAGGCCCGGGAGTTGACGGGCCGCGATCGCGTCCCTTAATGGCACTCATGGTCATGAAAGACACTATCAGCAACAAGTTGCAGGAAGCTTTCACGCCGGAAAGCCTGCGGGTCGTCGACGAGTCACATTTGCATGAGGGCCACGCCGGCCATCAGCCGGGCGGCGAGACGCACTTTCGGGTGTATATCGTGTCTGCCGCCTTCAAAGGGAAGAGCCGGGTCGACCGCCATCGCATGATAAATTCGGCGCTCGCCGCGGAACTCGCCGGCGGCGTGCACGCGCTCGCGATCCAGGCGCAGGCGCCGGGGGAAGGGTGATGATCTTCACCCTCCCCTGGAGGGTAAGAGAAAGTCAAAACGACGTTCCGGCCCGTCTCGGCTTGGTCTCCTCCAGCTCGCCCTCGCGTGCCACCGGTGAAATACGGAGCGCGGTGATGCGGTTGCGCTCGCGGCGGAGGACGCGGAAGCGGAAGCCGTGGAAGGTAAAACTCTGGCCGCGGTCGGGGATCGAGCGCGCTTCGTGAATGACGAGGCCGGCGACCGTCGTTGCCTCTTCATCGGGCAGGTGCCAGTCCAGCGCGCGGTTGAGATCGCGGATCGGCACGGAGCCGTCGACCACGACGGAGCCGTCGGGCTGACGGCGGACGCCGGCGACCACCACGTCGTGCTCGTCGGAGATATCGCCGACGATCTCCTCCAGAATGTCTTCCAGCGTCACGAGGCCTTCGACCTCGCCATACTCGTCGACGACGAGCGCGAAATGGGTCTTGCGACGCCGGAACGCCTTGAGCTGCTGGGAGATCGGCCGCATCTCCGGCACGAACCAGGGCGGCAGCATGATGGTGGTGACGTCGATACGCGAGGTATCGCCCTCCGACGCGCGGATGGCTCGCAACAGATCCTTGGCGTGCAGGATGCCGATGATGTTCTCCGACTTGTCGCGCCACAGCGGAATGCGGGTGTATTCGGTGGCCAGCACCTCGCGCACCAGCTCCTCCGGCGGCAGGTCGGCGTTGATCATTACCATGGCGGTGCGATGAACCATCACGTCGGACACGGTCAGCTCGCCAAGGCGGAAGACGTTGTGAATGTATTCGGCCTCGCCGCTCTCGATCTTGCCGTGCACGGCCGACTCCTCGACCAGGCCCTCGATCTCGGAATCCGTCAGGATCTCGTGCTGCGAAAACTCCTGGACCCCGATCAGACGCAGGATCCCGCTCGAAGCCGCGTTGAGACACCAGCTCAGCGGATAGAACACCAGGTAGGAGACATGCAGCGGATAGGCGATCCACTGCGACACCGGCATCGGCTCCCTGATCGCAAGCGTTTTCGGCACCTGCTCGCCGATGATGATATGCAGCGAGGAGAAGACCAGGAAACCCGCCACGAACGAGACGAAGTGCAGCGTGGCCTCCGACAAACCGAGCGGCTGGAGGATCGGACTCAGCAGCGCCGACACGGTCGGCTCACCGATCCAGCCAAGACCGAGGGAAGCCATGGTGATGCCGAGCTGGCAGCAGGCGAGATAGGATTCGATATTTCCCATCATCGTCTGCAGCAGGCGGGCGCCGAAGCGATTCTGCTCGACCATGGCCTTGACGCGAAAGCCGCGGCTCTTCACGAGCGCGAATTCCGCAGCCACGTAAAACGCGTTGGCGGCGAGCAAGAGGACCGCCAGCAGCAGATTGATCGAGATCGAACTCATGTTTGCCTCGCGACCGCCTCGGCATTCCCCGCCGTTGCGCGGGCGGCCGATCTGAACGGTCCTGCCATCACTGCGACAGTTTCGATTGCAGGAAATCGCGCACCAAGGTCGGCTCGACGTCCTTGGCGATCACCGCGCGTCCCACCGCCTCCAGCAGGATGAAAGTGAGCTTGCCGCGCTTGACCTTCTTGTCCTGCGCCATCAGCGCCATCAGCGCATCGGCATCGACAAGTCCTTCCTGCGCGAAACCGGCGATGTCCTGCAGGCGCGTCGGCAGGCCGGCCTCGATCAGGTGCCGTTCGACGCGCATCGCATCGGCCTCGCCGATCATGCCGAGCCTGGCCGAGAACTGCGCCGCCAGCGTCATGCCGATCGCGACGCCCTCGCCGTGGAACAGGCGATCGGAGAAGCCGGTCGCCGCTTCCAGCGCATGACCGAAGGTGTGGCCGAGATTGAGCAGCGCGCGCTCGCCGGTCTCGCGCTCGTCGCGGGAGACGACGCCCGCCTTGGCGCGGCACGAGGTCGCGATCGCGTGCTCGCGCGCGGAGCCGCCCTTGAAGATGTCGGAATGGTTCTTTTCCAGCCAGGTGAAGAAGGCCTCGTCGCCGAGCACGCCGTATTTGGCGACCTCGGCGTAGCCGGCGCGGAACTGGCGCGGCGACAGCGTGTCGAGCACGGCGGTGTCGGCGATGACCAGCACCGGCTGGTGGAAGGCCCCTAGCAGGTTCTTGCCCTGCGGCGAGTTGATGCCGGTCTTGCCGCCGACGGATGAATCGACCTGCGCGAGAAGCGAGGTCGGCACCTGCACGAAATCGACGCCGCGACGCAGGATCGCCGCGGCAAAGCCGGCGAGATCGCCGACCACGCCGCCGCCGAGCGCGATGACGAGATCGTTGCGCTCGATTCTGGCGGCGATCAGCGCTTCGCTGACTTTTTCGAGGCCCGCATAGGTCTTGGAGATCTCGCCTTCCTCGACGACGATGCGCGAGGTCGGAATACCGCTGGCTGCGAGCGACGCCTCAGTGGGCTCGAGCCAGTATTTCGCGACGGTGCGGTCGGTCACGATGGCCGTGCGCACGCCCGGCCGCAAGGCTGCGACCCGTTCTCCAAGCGAAGACAGCACGCCGCGGCCGATGACGATGTCATAGGCGCGGTCGCCGAGCGCGACGTCGACCTTGACTGGATCGGAATGTTTCAACGGCGCAGTCATCGTACAGCACTCGCAACGTCGGCAGGTGGTTGGGCGGCCTGTCCGCCGCAGAGATGGGCGTGCAGCGCCTCGATGCACTCCTCGACGATCCGGTCGTGCGGCACGTCGCGCGAGGCGATGGTGAGGTCGGCATTGGCATAGACCGGCTCGCGCTGGGCGAGAAGGCGCGTCACGGTTCCTTCGGGATCGGCGGTCTGAAGCAGCGGACGATCGGCACGGCGCCGCACGCGGCGCATGATGACGTCATGGTCCGCCCTCAGCCAGATCGAGATGGCCTTCGCCGCGATGCGCGCGCGCGTCTCCTCGCGCATGAAAGCGCCGCCACCGGTCGCCAGCACGATCGGCCCGCCCTCGAGCAGGCGCGCGATCACGCGGGCCTCGCCGTCGCGGAAATAGGGCTCGCCATGGGTCGCAAAGATTTCCGGAATGGTCATGCCGGCGTGGGCCACCTCGATTTCGACATCGGCATCGAGAAATCGCAGGCCAAGCCGCGCCGCCAACCGCCGGCCGATGGTGGACTTGCCCACCCCCATCATGCCGACCAGCACGATCGAGCGCGCGCCGAGCGCCGACAGGATGTCGGCCTCAGGGGTCGCTTGTGCTGGCACCGCGGCGTCGGACATTGTCTCGCTCGATTGGATCTCGCTCGAACTGCCGCCGGGGGCGGCATGCTTTGGCCACCTATACGATCCCATGGGGGCCCTCGCCAGAGGACTCTTGCCACGAAACGGCGAACATGTTGGATGATTTCATTGGTTAATTTGGCTGCCGAGACCTACCAAGAGCCCTACGCGAGACCCCTATCCAAGTCCTCTGCCCGAGACCCCAGAACGATGCCCAGCCTGTTCCGCTTCCTGACGGTCGTCGCCGTGATCGCCGGCATCGTCTATGGCGTGGTCTTCGCGCTGGCGAACTTCGTCAATCCCAAGCCGCGGGAAATGACGGTGACGATCCCGCCGGATAAATTTCTCAAGAAATAGGCGCTAGCCTCCGAGGCATGCCCACCAAGCCCTCAGACGCCAAGCTCATCGGCCTGTTCCTCGACATGCTCGCGGCGGAACAGGGCGCCGGGCCCAATACGCTCGACGCCTATCGCCGCGATCTCACCGATTTCTCGGAATTTCTGGGCCGCGTCGGCCACAATTTTGTGGACGCGGAAACGCAGACGCTGCGCGACTATCTCGCCGATCTCGACATCCGCGGCTTCAAATCCACCAGCGTCGCCCGCCGCCTGTCGGCGATGCGGCATCTCTACCGCTTCCTCCTCAATGAGCGCATCCGCGGCGACGATCCGGCCGCGATCCTGTCCGGCCCCAAGCGCGGCCGCGGCCTGCCCAAGGTGCTGTCGATCGCGGATGTCGACCGCATGCTCCGCCGCGCCAAGGAGTTAAGCGAGGCGGAAGAGGCCTCGCCGGCGAAGCGGCTGCGCGCTCTCAGGCTCTATTGCCTGCTCGAGGTGCTCTACGCCACGGGCCTGCGCGTCTCCGAACTGGTGGCGCTGCCGCGCTCGGCGGCCAAGCGCGACGCCCGCATGATCGTGGTGCGCGGCAAGGGCAACAAGGAGCGCCTGGTGCCGCTCAACGAGGCCTCGCGGCAGGCGATGGCGGATTACCTCGCCGCGACGGAAGCCGCGAAGACCGAGAAGAAGAAAGACGGCCTCGCCGCCTCGAAATGGCTATTCCCCTCCTTCGGCGAGAGCGGACATCTGACACGGCAGCATTTCGCCCGCGATTTGAAGGAGCTCGCGGTCGCCTCCGGCCTGCAGGCCCGGCTGGTCTCTCCGCACGTGCTGCGCCACGCCTTTGCCAGCCACCTGCTGCACAATGGCGCCGATCTGCGCATCGTGCAGACGCTGCTCGGCCACACCGACATCTCCACGACGCAGATCTACACCCATGTGGTCGAGGAGCGGCTGAAGAGCCTGGTGCGCGACCTGCACCCGCTGGCGGAGAAGTAGGGGTCGCGGTGCGCTCCCTCTCCCGCAAGCGAGAGCTTTGCTTAATTGGACGCGGGGGAGTGATTGCCGCTGTTGGGCGTTTTTTGCGTAGCGTTGGACGTCGGCGGCATCGAAGGTTTGCGCTTTCGTGGTCGACTGATTGGGTTGGGCGGTCATGCGGCAACTCCCGCAGGAGACAACGCCACCCATCGTTTGAGATTCATTGCCAGGCAGATCAGGCGCAGATGCGTCTGGTTGCGCGCCCAGCCCAGATAGCGGGCGCGCGCCCAGCGGTAGCTGCCCTTGAGGCGCGCGAAGACCTGCTCGACCGGTGCGCGGCGCTTTCCCACGGCACCGTTGAAGCGCTTCTGCCGCGCGGTCAGCGGATGATGCTTGTTGGGCCGGAACATCAGCCGCGGCTTGATGCCTCGCGCGCGCAGGCCGCTACGGCGCTCGTGCTTGTCATAGGCCTGGTCGGCATAGACCGCCTTCTCATCACCACAGACCAACTCGTCGGCGGGCACCGTATCGTTGACCGCAGCATCGGTCAGCTTGCTGCGGCGGATGATTGCCGAGCCCTGGTCGATGCCAACATGGGCCTTGTAGCCGAAGTATCGTTTGCCGCCCTTCTTGGTCCATCGCGCATCCGGATCGCGCTTGCTGTTGACCAGTTTGCTCGGCGCCCGACCGTCCGGGCCGGGGGGCTGCGGCTCCTCTGGTGGCTTCGGCGGCTTCACCGCCGCCGGGATCAGGCTCGCGTCGATTAGTGTACCCCGCCGCACCACCAGCCCATGCGCATCGATCTGGCGCAGGATCTCACCGAACAGCCTCTCGTCCAGGCCGGCCCGCTGCAAACTGTCGCGGAAGCGCCAGATCGTGGCGTGATCGGGTGTCTCATCGCCGAGCACAAAGCCGCAGAAATCGCGGAATGAGGCGCGGTCATCAAGCGCCTCTTCAAGCTCCGGATCGGACAGCCCGTACCATTGCTGCAGCAACAGCGCCTTGAACATCACCAGCCGCGGATAGGCCGGCGCCCCACGCTCCGGTTCCGGCAGACCGCCTAGCACGCCCCCTACCGCTGCCCAATCGACCAAGTCCCCAATCCGTCTCAGCACCGGATTGCCTTTTCCCCGTCGCGACACCAGCGCGTCCGCAAAGCTCGGTTGTCCAACCTGTCGATAGGCCATTCCCGTCCTCCCTCAGCGGTCTAGGGAATCGCAGATTCGCGAATATGCAAAGCTCTCGCTTGCGGGAGAGGGGCGGGGAGAGGGTGTTCCGCAATGGGATAACCCCCTAGAGGAGAAAGCCCTCACCCGCGCCTTCGGCGCGACCTCTCCCGCAAGCGGGAGAGGTGCACTAACCGCCTTGACTTCGGCCGCATCTCCGCAGAAAGAGCCGGGGCCTTATTGATTGATTTGGCTGGCGGCACACGAGCGCACAAGCCAAACCATTGAAGACGCTAAACTTCTTTCCGCAACCCTAACCTCGCTTCGCTCCAAGGCCCCGCCCCCCTATATTGAGTTGATGCAAGACCAGATGCGCAGCTATCTCGACTTCGAAAAGCCCGTCGCCGAGCTCGACTCCAAGGTCGATGAATTGCGGGCGCTCGCGGCGTCCGGCACCGACATCAGCGACGAGATCGGGCGGATCGAGGACAAGGCGGCGCAGGCGCTGGCCGACCTCTACCAGAACCTGACGCCGTGGCAGAAGACGCTGGTCGCGCGGCATCCGCAGCGGCCGCATTTCAACGACTTCATCAAGGGCCTGATCACCGAATTCACCCCGCTCGCCGGCGACCGCAAGTTCGGCGAGGACGAGGCGCTGGTCGCCGGCTTCGGCCGCTTCCGCGGCGAGCCGATCTGCGTGATGGGCCAGGAGAAGGGCGATTCCACCGACAGCCGTATCAGGCACAATTTCGGCATGGCGCGACCCGAAGGCTATCGCAAATGCGTGCGGCTGATGGAGATGGCCGAGCGCTTCGGCCTCCCCGTGCTGTCGCTCGCCGATTCCGCGGGCGCCTATCCCGGCATCGGCGCCGAGGAGCGCGGCCAGGCCGAGGCGATCGCACGCTCGACCGACGCCTGCCTCGCCCTGACCGTGCCGAAC
Organism: Bradyrhizobium sp. CCBAU 51765; assembly: GCF_015291725.1. Lineage (GTDB taxonomy): Bacteria > Pseudomonadota > Alphaproteobacteria > Rhizobiales > Xanthobacteraceae > Bradyrhizobium > Bradyrhizobium liaoningense. Next base: position 603,764 of record NZ_CP030038.1, on the reverse strand, counting down.
GTCGCCATCATCACCGGCGAGGGCATGTCGGGCGGCGCCATCGCCATCACCACCGCCAACAAGGTGCTGATGCTGGAGCACGCGATCTACAGCGTGATCTCGCCGGAGGCGGCGTCCTCCATCCTCTGGCGCGACGGCACCAAGGCGCAGGAAGCCGCCAACAACATGAAGATCACCGCCCAGGACATGCTCCGCTTCGGCGTGATCGACCAGATCCTGAAGGAGCCGGTCGGCGGCGCCCATCGCGACCCCGCGGCCATGATCGCCACCACGGGTGAGGCCATCGCCAAGGCCTTCGACGAGCTCCGGGACCTCGACGCCGAGGCCATCCGCAAGCAGCGGCGGCAGAAATTCCTCGATATCGGCCGGAAACTGGGCTGATTCGGGTGGGTTCGTCGGCCACCGATGCCGTCATTCCGGGGCGATGCGAAGCATCGAACCCGGAATCTCGAGATTCCGGGTTCGCCCTTTCGGGCGCCCCGGAATGACGGCTGCCAACTCCGGTAACCCCGCATTAACCCTTTTTTTGCCCAAATCGGCGATCTCAGTGACGATGTGGCCGCGTGGTCCAAGTTCCGGCCCAGTTTAAGTCTCTGTTGACCACAGCTTTGGGCCAACGCCCTCGTGATCCCCGCTCGGGTTGCGACCACATGACCCAGAGGTTAGAATTTTAATCAATGGCTTCAGGGCACAAGCGCTGGGGCGTGAGCTGAAAAAGCCCGTCATGACGGGTCCGGTTCGCCGGTCGGATCATGCTCCAGAAGAATTGGGGTTCGCGCTCGCTGCCCGGCACGGTGTGGGGTCCATCTTGATTTCTCGTTCGCTTGCTCGCGCGCTCTTGGCTTCGGTTGCGCTGATGACGGCCGGCGGCCTGCTGGCCGGCTGCAACACCGACCAGGTCTCGCTCGCGACCAACGCCAAGGCCAACCAGCCGGTGCCGCCGAAGCTGATCGCTGCGATGGCCGAGAAGGACATGGATCTGCAATCGCCGATCCTGGTCCGCCTGTTCAAGCAGGAGGCCGAGCTCGAGATCTGGAAGCAGACCCGGTCAGGCAAGTTCGCGCTGCTCAAGACCTATCCGATCTGCCGCTGGTCCGGCGACCTCGGCCCCAAGGTGCGCGAAGGCGACCGCCAGGCGCCGGAAGGATTCTACTCGATCAACCCGAGCCAGATGAATCCGCAATCGGCCTATTACCTGTCCTTCAACACGGGCTATCCGAACGCGTTCGACAAGGCTTTGGGGCGCACCGGCTCGCAGCTGATGGTGCATGGCGATTGCTCCTCGCGCGGTTGCTACGCGATGACGGACGAGCAGATCGCGGAGATCTATTCGCTCGGGCGCGAATCCTTCTTCGGCGGCCAGAAGGCGTTCCAGCTGCAGGCCTATCCGTTCAAGATGACGCCGGTGAACATGGCCAGGCACCGGAACAATCCGAACATGCCGTTCTGGAAGATGATCAAGGAAGGCTATGATCATTTCGAGGTGACGCGGCAGGAGCCGAAGGTCGATTTCTGCGAGAAGAAATACGTGTTCGACGCCGCGAAGCCGGCGGACGCCAAGCGCGATCCGGTGTTCGACGCCTCGGCGAAATGCCCGGCCTATGTGATCCCCGAGGAGATCGCCGAGGCCGTGCGCGGGAAGCAGGCCAGGGACGAAACGGAATACGCCAGGCTCGTCGCCAAGGGCACACCGGTGGCGCGCATGAACACCGGCATCGACGGCGGCATGAACAAGGTGTTCGCCGCCAAGATTCCGGAAGGCTCGACCGGCCTCTCCGAGGGCGCCGAAGGCACCACGCTGCAGATGCTGGCGATGGCGAAGGCGCCGGGCACGATCCCCGGCCACGTCAATCCGCCGAAGCCCAATCTCGATGCGGTGGCATCCGCGCCTGCACCGCAGGAAGAGCCGGTCACGGCCGTCAGCGCGCCCGCAACCACGCGCGTCGCCGCAGTTGCGCCGGCGGAGAGAGCTCAAGAGAAATCCCAGGAGAAATCCTCGGGCGGCGGCTTCTTCTCGAACCTCGGCCGCAAGATGGGCCTCGGCACCGCCGACACCACGGCGACCACGCCTCCGCCGCAGGCCACTGCGTCCGTGGCACCGGCCCAGACGTCCGTGACGCCGCCCACGGCAGCATCGAGGCTCAAGGCCGCAGTGACCCGCTTCGTGCCGGGGCATGACAAGTCCAAGGATGCCGCAAAGGACGCGCCGAAGCCGGCTGTTGCCGCCGCCAAGCCCGCCGAACCGGCGAAGCCGGATACGCGCCTTGCCGCGACGCGTCCGGCGCTGAAGCCGTCGGTCTCGGACGGCGCGAGCGAAGCGACGCAGATCATGGGCGCCGCGCCGGTGGTGCAGTCGAACTCGTTCGACAGCCGCTTTGGGGCGGTGAAGTAGGGTTCGATTGATTCCCTGCAAGAGCAGCGATCCGTCCCGCATTTGCGGCGATGCCGCCATATCCTCCGTCGTCATCCCCGCCACCGGGTCTTGCCTTCGGCGAGCCCGATCACAGGCTCCAGCGGGGAATCCAGTTTTCCGGAAGCCTGCGTTATCGATCGAGAGGCCGCGGCGTACTGGATGCCCCGCTTTCGCGGAGCATGACAGCTGAGCTCGGTGTCGGAGCGGCGCACCTCACGCGCAGACCTACGGCGCCAGATACCGCATCAGCTCCGGATTGCTCCGCACCGCGCCCGCCTCGCCTTGCAGGGCGACCCTGCCGCGGTCGAGGACGTAGGCGTAGTCGGCGACGCGCAGCGCCAGGTCGAGGTGCTGCTCGACGATGATGACGGCGATCTCCTTGGCGAGATCGATCAGGCGTTCGGTGATCTCCTCGATGACGCCGATCCAGACGCCCTCGGTCGGCTCGTCCAGCAGCAATAGCTTGGGATCGCCCAACATGGCGCGGCCGATCGCGAGCATCTTGCGCTCGCCGCCGGAGAGCGTGCCGGCGGGCTGGTCGAGCCGCTGGCCGAGTTTCGGGAAGATGGTCAGCACGTGATCGACCGCGTCGGCCTTCTTGCTCGCGAGCGAACCGACCGCGAGATTGTCGCGCACCGACAGGCGCGCGAACACCGAATGCTCCTGCGGGACGTAGCCGATGCCGGCGCGGACGCGCTCCTGGGTGGCGCGGCGGCTGATGTCGCGGCCGTCGAAGCCGATCTCGCCCTTCCACGCCGGCAGCTCGCCGACAATGGTCTTCATCAGCGTGGTCTTGCCGGCACCGTTGCGGCCGAGCACGGCGACGCCGCCGCGCCAGGGAATGCCGAGGCTGACGTCGAACAGGACCTGGCTGCGGCCATAGCCGGCGTCGAGATGCTTGATGTCCAAAAATTCAGGCACGGCGCAGATAGATCTCCTGGACGGCCTTGTTGGCCTGGATCTCGGACACCGTGCCTGACGCCAGCACCTTGCCCTGGTCGAGCACGGTGAGGCGGTCGCAGATGTCGCGGATGAAATCGAGGTCGTGCTCGACGATGACGAGCGAGCAATGCTGCTTGATCGGCTGCAGCAATTCGCCGGTGACGCGGCGCTCCTCCAGGCTCATGCCGCCGGTGGGTTCGTCGAGCAGCAGCAGCTTCGGCTTGCCGGCGAGCGCCATCGCGATCTCCAGCCATTGCTGCTGGCCATGCGACAGCGCGGCGGCCGCGTCGAAGGCGCGGTCGGCGAGGCGGAACTGCGTCAGCATGGTCATGACCTGGTCGTGCAGCAGCCCGCGCGTGCGCGAGAACACGAGGTCGAGCAGCGAGCACTGCGCCTGCAACGCGAGCAGGATGTTGTCGTAGAGCGTCAGCGTCGGCAGCACGCTGGTGATCTGGAATTTCAGGCTCATGCCGGCCCGCGCCCGCTCGGTCGGCGTGAACGCGGTGATGTCGGTGTTGACGAAGCTCACCTTGCCCTGGGTCGGCACCTCGGCGCCGGCGATGCACTTCATCAGCGTGCTCTTGCCGGAGCCGTTCGGGCCGATCAGGCCGTGAAACTCGTTCTCGCCGACGGTGAGCGCCGCGCCGTCGAGCGCCGTGAGCTTGCCGAAGACCTTCTTGATGTCGGCGGCCTCAAGGAGCGGCATTGCGCTTCTCCTTTGGCTTCGCACCGAAGCTGCCGACCCGCTCGCGCTCGCCGAGCACGAAGCTGATCAGGCCGAGCGGCCGGAACAGGATCACGAGCAGCAGCAGCAGGCCCAGAATGATCGGCCAGACGTCACGATAATTGTCCGACAGCCAGAAGCTGACGCCCTCGACGATGACGGTGCCGATGACGGCACCGATCAGCGTGCCGGAGCCGCCGAACAGCACGTAGAGCACGACCTGGGTCGAGACCACGACGCCGACCATGTTGGGCCAGACGAAGCCCTCGTGGAAGGCGTAGAGGCTGCCGGCAAGGCCCGCAATGGCGCCGCCGATGGTGAAGATGATGGCCTTCAGGTGCTGCGCCTTGTAGCCGAAGAAGGCGATGCGCTGCTCGTTCTCGCGGAGGCCCGCGAGCGCGAGGCCGAACTGCGAGCGCACGAGGAAGCGGCAGAGCAGGTAGACGACGACGAGAATGCCGAGCACGAGATAATAAAAGGCCGGACCTTCCGTGAACTCGTAGCCGCCGAGCGACATCGGCGCGATCGAGGGAATGCCGTTCTGGCCGCCGAGATAATACCAGCCGCGGGCTAGGCGGTCCGCAGCATAGGAGCCGGTGAGCGTGCCCAGCGACACGAAGATCACGCTGGAGGGATGCCGTCCGAGCAGCAGGAATCCGCCGAGCAGGAGCGCGGAGGTAAGTCCGATGATGGTCCCCGCCGGCAGCACCAGGAGGATGTTGGTGATGTCGAGGTCGCGCGCGAGCAGCGCGACGCCGTAGCCGGCCGAGCCGAAGAACAAGGCCTGGCCGAAGCTCATGATGCCGGCATAGCCCCAGACCAGGTCGAACGACAGCGCGAACAGCGCCAGGATGATCACCCGCGTCGCGAAGACCGTGAGGTAGTCCTGCAGCACCAGCGGCGCGAGCAGCGCCGCGACCAGCACGACGCCCTCAACGATCGGCAGGATCTTTCGCCCCGTCGATGCGCTCTTGGCCACCGGAACGTCGGCTTCGCTGCCAACGTTGGCGTGGACAGCCTGTTTAGCCGCACCCATGGTCTTCAGCATTTCGAATTCGACATCGTGGGATCAGTCCGCCTGGTCGTGGTTCACCTCTCCCCAACGGGGAGGGGTGAAGAGAGAGCCTCTCGGCTGGTACGGATGCAAGTCAAACTGACGATGATCCGGCATGTGTCGTCAGCATTCCTTGGGATCGACGAGGCCGTTGCTGCGGGCGACGATCTCGTAATTCCCACCCTTGGCGACGGCGGTGTACATCTTCATCTTGCAGTGCCGCTTGCCCGGCACCATCTCGGCCGGTCCGCCCGGACCTTCCGCGATCTTGGCGTGGTCGAGCGCGGCGGCGACCGACTCGCGATCGATCTTGCCCGCTTCCTTGACCGCAGCTTCCCACAGCTTGAGGCCGCGATAGGTGCCGGTGGCGGCGCTGCCGGCGGCGAATAGGAAGTTGCCGGGGAAATCCTTCTCGTACGCGGCCTGGATCTTGGCGTCGAACGGGTTCTCCTTGGTCAGCACCTTGAAATAGTCGAGGCAGCTTGCGAGGCCCTCGATCTCCGCGGCCTGGTTGATGTTGAGCGTGTTCTCGTCATAGTAGACACAGGCGAGCCGCCCGCCGTTCTTGAGGAAGCCCGCTTCATAGAGCTGCTTGAAGAACGGACCGACGCCCGGCGGGATGACGGTGTTGAAGACGACGTCGACCTTGTTGGAGATGATGCGGTTGACGGTCGAGGAGAAATCGACCTGGTCGAGCGGGTAGTATTCCTCGAACACGACCTCGCCGCCGTTGGCTTCGATCACCTTGCGGGCGTAGACGTTGAGCGTGTGCGGCCAGACATAGTTGGCGCTGGGCAGCGCGAACTTCTTGCCGCCGTTCTTGATCAGCCAGGGGATGAACTCGTCGCACTGCTGCGCCGGCGTCGGGCCGGTGCAGAACAGGTAGGGCGTGCACTCCTTGCCTTCGTAGAGCTGCGGATAGATGTAGAGCGTCTTGCCGCGGGCGACGATCGGATCCTTGATCGCGTTGCGCATCGAGGAGGTGATACCGCCGAGCACCATGTCGACCTTGTCGCGCTGGATCAGCTTTCGCACGTTGCCGACGGCCACGGATTCGTTGGACGCGGTGTCCTCGATGTAGAGCTCGAGCGGACGGCCGAGCAGGCCGCCGGCCGCGTTGATCTCCTTGATCACCATTTTCGCGACGTTGGCGTCGGCGTTGCCGGCATAGGCGATGGGGCCGGTGAGGTCGGTGGCGATGCCGACCTTGATCGGGCCCTCGGCCGCGTTGGCCCAGGGCGCCGGGATCACCCAGCTGCCGACACCGGTTGCGACCGCGCCGGACGCAAAGGCGAAATTGGAGAGGAAACGACGTCGCGTGAGCTGAATACGATCGAGCATGTGATTAAACCCCTTTTCCAGCGATGAGGCCCTGCGGGCGGAATTTGATGAAGACAATGGCGAGCACGAAAACGAGGACGTCGGCGACGACGGGCGCCATCACCCAGGGCAGCGCCGCGCTGAGGGTGCCGATGACGCCGGCGCCGGCGACCGGGCCGATGAAGGAGCCGACGCCACCAACCATGACCGCGACAAAGCCCTGGATCAGGAAGCGCAGCCCGAGATCGGCGTAGAGGCTGAACACCGGCACGATCAGCGCGCCGGCAAGCCCAGCGAGCGCGGAGCCGAACGCGAAGGTGGCGCCGTACATCAAGGGCGTGGAGATGCCGGAGGCGCGCGCCAGCGACGGGTTCTCCAGCGTGGCGCGCATGCGCAGGCCGAAGCTGGTGCGCGAGAGCAGCAGGTAACAGCCGGCCATCACGAGGAGGGTGATGACGATGATGGTGAAGCGCCAGGCCGAGATGTGCATGGCACCGATGTCAATCGAGCCGCCGATCGGCTCCGGCACGGTGAGATAGAAGCCGCCGATCAGGCCGCGCACGGATTCGCGGATGATCAGGCCGAGCGCATAGGTGCCGAGCATGGCGACAATGGGCGCGGCGTAGAACCTGCGGATGATCAGCGCCTCCAGCACGAAGCCGAGCGCGCCGACGACGAAGGGCGCCGCGACCATGCCGGCCCAGATCGGCAAGCCCCTGGCATAGGCGAGATAGGTGATGTAGGCGCCGAGCAGGACGAACTCGCCTTGCGCGAAGTTGAAGATGCCCATCATGCTGGCGATGATCCCGAGCCCCAGCACGATCAGAACGATGATCGCCCCGAAGCTCAGGATCTCGAACGTCGCGACGAACGCGTTAGCCATGCGCCGGAGCCTTTCCCGTTCCGATGGAATCGGAACGGGCCTCTAGAATCCAGTTTTGACGCGTTTTCCCGACACGAACCGGGGTCCGGTTCGCGCGAAAACGTCCTGGCCTTCCGCCCTCCATCAACACCTCGTTCACATCTTCTTCCAGTCGCCGATCTGCTCGAAGGCATGGGCGGCGCGGTAGATGGTCGTCTCCTCGAACATGCGGCCGACCAGCATCAGGCCGGCCGGCAGGCCATCGACCATGCCGCAAGGCAGCGACATCGCGGGATGATGCGTGATGTCGAACGGAGCGGTGTTGGAGATCATCTCGAGCGCGCGGGCGACGTACTCCTCGCGGCTGGCGTTGGGCTCCGGCAGCTTGGTCGCCTTCATCGGCGTGGTCGGCATCAGCAGGAGATCGTAATCCTTGAACGCCTTGTCGTAGGCCGCGGTCAGGCGGCGCGAGATGTTGAGTGCCTTGCCGTAGAAGCGTGGACCGAAATTGTTGTTGATGTAGGTGCCGAGCATCATGAACAGCTTCGTGGTCTCCGACAGCGAATCGGCCTGCCGGCGCCAGCCGCGATGGAAATCCATCAGCGAGGTCGAATAGAGGTCGCCGCGGCTGAGGCCGTAGCCGTCGCCGAACATCATGGTCTGGGTCAGGCCTTCGGTACCGATCGGGGTCCAGATCGCGCCGCCCAGGAGGTGCATCGGGATCGAGACGGTCTCGACCGTGGCGCCGAGATCCTTGAAACGCTTTGCCGCCTCGCGCACGCTTTCATTCACCGCGGCTTCGGCGCCCGGCTGCTCGAAACCCTCCTTGAGGATGCCGATCTTCATGCCCTTGACGCCCTGGCCGAGCGCCTTGGTGTATTCCTCGACCTTCGGAGCCTTGATGCGAGGATCGTAGCCGTCGTCGCCGGCGAGCACTTCGAGCAGCAGCGCGTTGTCGGCGACCGTCGCGGTCATCGGGCCGGTATGGTCGACATAGATCTCGATCGGCATGATCCCGGTGTAGGGCACGAGGCCCCAGGTCGGCTTCATCCCGTAGATGCCGCAGAACGAGGACGGCATGCGGATCGAGCCGCCCTGATCGCCCCCGATCGCCATGTCGACCTCGCCGAGCGCGACCACGACGCCCGAGCCCGACGACGAGCCGCCGGCCGAGTAGCCCATCTTGTGCGGATTGTGCACCGGCCCGTAGGAGCCGGTGTGGCTGCCGCCGGAGAGGCAGAAGTGCTCGCAATGCACCTTGCCCTTGATCTCGGCGCCGGCATCCAGCATGCGCGTGACGATGGTGGCGTCGAAATCGGGCACATAGCCTTCCAGCGTCGACGACCCGTTGGTCATGGGAACGCCAGCCAGCATGATGTTGTCCTTCAGGGCAACGGTCTTGCCCTTCAACTTGCCGCTGGCGGCACCTTTCACGGTCGATTTGCGATACCAGGCATTGCGCGGGTTCTCCTCGGCCGAGGGCCGGTGGCCCGGCGTGCGCGGGTACTTCACCTCCGGCACCTCGTCCGGCATCGCGGCAACGAGATTGTAGGCCTCGATCGAGCCCTGCATCAGGCCGCGGAACGAGGCGACGTCGTCGTCGGTCAGCGAAAGGCCGCACTGCTCGGCGACGCTGCGAAGTTGGTCGGGCGTGGGAAGGACAACTGTCACGGCGCTCTCCTTGAAGACTTCTTGATTCCTGGCGTTTGAACGGAAGCCTTCCGCCCGCGCCTGCACGACGCGGGCCAATCCGGCTTCGCGGTGATACTACAGACGGAAATATTTTCCTTTTCAAGTATTATTTCGCGAAACGGCTGCGACGTATCGGCGGCCGCATTCAGAACGTCTTGATGATCCTGAAGTCGAGACCGTCGGCTTCAGCGAAGTACATCGGCATCTCGGCGCGGCCGTCGCGAAGAGTCACGGGACCGCGGCCGGCCGAGTAGACGGTGTTGCGCGCGGCCTTCAGGAGCGGACGAAACGCCAGCGAGCCGGCGCGGTTGGCCACGGACTCCAGGAAGCGCAACCCTTCATAATTCGACTGGCCGACGGAACCGACCGGCGGCGCATTGGCGCCGAACATGGCTTCGTATTTGCTGAGGAACTCGTCGTTGGCGCGTGAAGCCATGCAGTTGAAATAGCCGGAGGCGCAGAACAGATTCTCGGTGTTGTCGGCGCCGATGCCGAGCAGCACGGTCTCGTCCATCGCGCCCCCGAGCCGCAGCGTCGAGGTGGCAAGGCCCGCTTCGGCGAAGGCGCGGTTGAAGGTGATGCTGTCGGTGCCGATCAGGGAGATGAGCACCACGTCCGGCCTGGCGGCACGGATGCGCGCCAGATGCGGCTCGTGATTGTCCTCGCCGACCGGAACGAACTCCTCGCCGACGACCTGGCCGCCCGCTTCCTTGATGTAGCGCTTCACCGCACGATGCGACTGCCAGGGCCAGACGTAGTCGCTGCCGATCAGGTACCAGCGCGCCGCCTTCTTGACCTCCGCGAGCCAATGGATCGAGGGCCGGCTCTGCCAGCGCGGCGTCTCGCCGATCGCCATGACCCCCGGCGTGCGCTCGCCACCTTCATAGACCGGGGTGTAGACATAGGGGATGCGGTCGCCGGTGACCTTGCGCAGCGCGACGCGGACGGCACTGATATGCGAGCCCATGATCAGATCGACCTCGTCGAAGGCGATCGCCTGCTCGGCACGACGAACCACCTCGTCGATCGGGCCGCCGGAATCGTAGATCGACAGCTCCAGCTCGCGGCCCAGAATGCCGCCGCGCTTGTTGATCTCGGCGACCGCCAGCATCGCACTGTTGGTGGAACTCGGGCCCCAGATTCCGGGCGAGCCGGTGAAGGTGAGGAAATTGCCGATGCGCAACTTGTTGCGCGCGCCGCGCCGCTTCATGAAATGCGCATCGACCGGGGACAGGTCGAAATCCGCCGCCGATGACGACAAATTCCTGAACAGCAGGGACGGCGGCAACGCCGGGCCGCCATGAGCCGGGAGGTTCACCGTCGCGCGCACGCCAACTCCTGTCCGGGACCAGACCTGAAAGCACATTCTTCGGGCGGCTGCGGCTTCCGCCCTTTTGTTAGGCAATGATCCTATTTTGAAAATATTGAATGTTCAAGAATTGAAGTGCATATAGATGCAGCATCGATTGCAAGACATTCACTCATTTGGGTCAAGACGAAGTCTTAGCCGTGGCAAAACCGCCGAAAGAAAACTCCCCGATCACCGAACACCTCGCCTACCTGCTCGCGCAAGCCAACCGGGAAATCAACCGGCAGCTCGAACTGCGGTTGAGCAAGGAGGGCGTTCCCGTCGAGCAATGGCGCATCCTGAAAGTGCTGTCGGATGGCAACGGCCACTCGATGGGAGAGCTCGCGGATGCGGTGCTGCTCAACCATCCGACATTGACCAAGATGATCGACCGCATGGTCTCCGACACGCTGGTCTATCGCGTGCAGGACCCGAACGACCGCCGCAAGGTCCTGATGTTCATCTCCGACCGCGGCAAGGTGCTGTGCAGGAAGCTCAACTCGCTCGCGGTGGACCAGGAGGAGCACATCCTGGAAAGCTACGGCGGCAAGTCGACGAGCGAGCTCAAGCGGCTGCTGGAAAGCCTGATCGACAGTTCGAATTGATCCGCGGTATGGGTCCCTGCGTTCGCAGGGACGACGGCGTGGTGAGAGCTGAGCGCCACATGCTCAACCGTCATCGCCCGATTTAATCGGGCGATCCAGTATTCCAGAAACGTCAGTGATTGAATCGAGAGGCCGCGGCGTACCGGGTCGCCCGGTCCAGTGCGCACTTGCGCGCGAGCCGGGCGACGACAGCGATGAGGCGCGAATATCGCGCCTTACGCGCGCACGGCGGCGAAGTTAGCCGCTAAGCATACCGCCCGTGACAGTGCTTGTACTTCTTGCCTGAGCCGCATGGGCAGTCCTCGTTGCGGCCGATCTTGCCCCAGCTGGCTGGGTTCTTCGGATCGCGTAGCGACGCATCCGTGGCCGGGGCGCCGAGGGTGACGCTGGCAAGCGCCATTTCGTCCTCGCCGGTATTCGGGTCGAATTTGTGCGCCTCCATCGGCGGCAGGACGGGAGCTTCCTGCTCGGGCGGGACGATCTCGACCCGCATCAGCTGCGCCGTGACCGCCTCGCGCAAGTGAGCGCTCATCTCCTGGAAGAGATTGAAGGCTTCGGTCTTGTATTCCTGCAACGGATCGCGCTGGCCGTAGCCGCGGAGGCCAATGACCTGGCGCAGATGATCGAGCATGATCAGGTGCTCGCGCCAGAGATGGTCGAGGGTCTGGAGCAGGATGGTCTTCTCGACGTAACGCATCACGTCGGGACCCCATTGTCCGACCTTGGCCGCCATGTGCTCGTCGGCCTTGGTCTCGATGCGGTTCAGCAGCTCCTCGTCGGCGATGCCCTCTTCCTTCGCCCATTCGTCGACCGGCAGGTCGAGATCGAGCACGCGCTTCAGCTCCTCCTTCAGACCCGCGACATCCCACTGCTCGGCATAGGCATGCTCGGGCACGTGCTTGGCGACGAGGTCGTCGATGAAGGCGTGGCGCATGTCGGTGACGGTCTCGGCGACGCTCTCGTCCTTCATCAGTTCGACGCGCTGATCGAAGATCACCTTGCGCTGGTCGTTCTGGACGTTGTCGAACTTGAGGAGGTTCTTGCGGATGTCGAAGTTGCGCGCCTCGACCTTCTGCTGCGCCTTCTCCAGGGCCTTGTTGATCCAGGGATGGATGATGGCCTCGCCCTCTTGCAGGCCGAGACGCTGGAGCATGCTGTCGAGACGGTCCGAGCCGAAGATCCGCATCAAATCGTCTTCGAGCGACAGGAAGAATTTCGAGCGGCCGGGGTCGCCCTGACGGCCGGAACGGCCGCGCAGCTGGTTGTCGATGCGGCGGGATTCGTGGCGCTCGGAGCCGATGATGTAGAGGCCGCCGGGCTTCTTCACGGTCTTCGCAGGCTTGGATCCCTTCGCCGGCTCGATCTCGACGGTCTCCTCGGCCTTCAGCACGATTTCGCGGAAGCGCTCGATGTCGGCCTTGATCTGCTCGATCTTCTTCGCCTTCTCGGCCTCGTCGGTGATAGCAGCGGCCTCCTGCTGGATGCGCATCTCCAGCGAGCCGCCGAGCTTGATGTCGGTGCCGCGGCCGGCCATGTTGGTGGCGATCGTGATCGCGCCGGGCACGCCGGCTTCCGCGACGATGTAGGCCTCCTGCTCGTGGAAGCGCGCGTTCAGCACCGCGAACAGCTTTGCCTGCTTGCCGGCGCGGGCCGCGGCATAGAGCTTGTCGAGCGCGCCCTCCTTGCCGAAATCGATCTGCTTGTAGCCGTTCTTCTTCAGGAACTCGGCAAGCACCTCCGATTTCTCGATCGACGCCGTGCCGACCAGCACGGGCTGGAGCCGCGAATTGGCGCGCTCGATCTCGGCAAGAATGGCTGCGTATTTCTCCTGCTGGGTACGATAGACCTCGTCGTCCTCGTCGAGGCGCGCGACCGCCAGATTGGTCGGGATCTCCACGACCTCGAGCTTGTAGATGTCGAACAATTCGTCCGCCTCGGTCGCGGCCGTGCCGGTCATGCCCGCCAGCTTCTCGTACATGCGGAAGTAGTTCTGGAAGGTGATCGAGGCGAGCGTCTGGTTCTCGGGCTGGACCTGGACGTGCTCCTTGGCCTCCAGCGCCTGGTGCAGGCCTTCCGAATAGCGGCGGCCCGGCATCATGCGCCCGGTGAACTCGTCGATGATGACGACCTCGTTGTCGCGGACGATGTAGTCCTTGTCACGCGTGAACAGCGTGTGAGCGCGCAGGGCCTGGTTGATGTGGTGCACCACGGAGACGTTCTCGACGTCGTAGAGCGACTCGCCCTTGAGCTGGCCGGCGTCGCGCAGCAGGGTCTCGATCTTCTCCATGCCGACTTCGGTCAGCGTCACCGTGCGCTGCTTCTCGTCGACCTCGTAATCGGTCTTGTCGAGCCTGGGCAGGAAGCCGTCGATGGTGTTGTAGAAATCCGAGCGGTCGTCGAGTGGACCGGAGATGATCAACGGCGTGCGCGCCTCGTCGATCAGGATGGAGTCGACCTCGTCGACGATGGCGAAGAAGTGCGGGCGCTGGACCATGTCCTCGAGCCGGTACTTCATGTTGTCGCGCAGATAGTCGAAGCCGTATTCGTTGTTGGTGCCGTAGGTGATGTCGCAGGCATAGGCCGCCTTGCGCTCGGCATCGTCGAGGCCGTGCACGATCACGCCGGTGGTCATGCCGAGGAAGCCGTAGATCTGGCCCATCCAGCCGGAGTCGCGGCGGGCGAGGTAGTCGTTGACGGTGACGACATGGACGCCCTTGCCGGCGAGCGCATTGAGGTAGACCGCGAGCGTCGCGACCAGCGTCTTGCCTTCACCGGTCTTCATCTCGGCGATGTCGCCCTCGTGCAGCACCATGCCGCCGATCAGCTGCACGTCGAAATGACGCTGGCCGAGCGTGCGCTTGGCCGCCTCGCGCACGGTGGCGAAGGCCGGCACCAGGAGATCGTCGAGCGTCTTGCCTTCGGCGAGCTGCTTCTTGAAGTCGGCGGTGCGCGCTTTCAGCGCCTCGTCGGAGAGTTTCGAGACCTCGGGCTCCAGCGCGTTGATCGCGTTGACGCGGGACTGATATCCCTTCACCCGCCGGTCGTTGGCGGAGCCGAAAAACTTGCGGGCGAGCGCGCCGATCATGCCTAGTTCCTGTGTTCGCGATTCAACCGCGTTGCAGCCAAGAAGTTGTCACCCGCTTGCCTATCAACTCACCGTGACGCCTCGCGGCATCAGAGCCCGGACTGCGGGTTCATCCGCCATATGGGTGGGAATTGGGCAAGTCTGGGTTCAACGGCCAAAAACGCAGCAAAATAAACGCCATCGCCATGGTCGCGACCGGGCAGAGATATGGCCCGGTCAGGGCCTTGTCAACGGCGGGCGCATTGCGGCTAATTCATCATTTTGACAGACTTTTCGCGTTGCCAAGCCCCCCTGAATTGGGCGAGTGTCCGCCCCGCTCGAGCAGCCCCCTGCTTCAACATAAGGATTTTCCATGACCACCTCGTTCCCGGTAACCACCGGCCAGCGCTTCCGGCATGCGTCGGCCCTGGCTGGCAGCCTCGCCCTGGCGCTGACCCTGGCGTTCGCGGGCCCGCTCCGGGCCGCCGACGATCCGGTGCTGGCGAAGGTCAATGGGGCGGAAATCAAGAAGAGCGACGTCACCATGGCCGAGGAGGAACTCGGGCCGAGCCTCGCCCAGATGGACCCGGCGACCAAGGACGAGAACGTCCTGTCCTTCCTGATCGACATGAAGATCGTCAGCAAGGCTGCCGAAGACAAGAAGATCGCCGACAGCGAGGAGTTCAAGAAGCGCCTGGCATTCGCCCGCAACCGGCTCCTGATGGACAGCCTGCTCGCCAATGAGGGCAAGGCAGCCACCACGCCGGACGCCATGAAGAAGGTCTACGAGGAAGCCGCCAAGCAGATCACCGGCGAGCAGGAGGTGCGCGCCCGCCACATCCTGGTCGAGACCGAGGACGAGGCCAAGGCGGTGAAGGCCGAGCTCGACAAGGGCGCCGATTTCGCCGAGCTCGCCAAGAAGAAGTCCAAGGACCCGGGCTCCGCCGATGGCGGCGACCTCGGCTTCTTCACCAAGGAGCAGATGGTGCCGGAGTTCTCGGCCGTGGCGTTCTCGCTCGAGCCCGGCAAGATCTCCGACCCCGTGAAGTCGCAGTTCGGCTGGCACATCATCAAGGTTGAGGAAAAGCGCAACCGCAAGGCGCCGGATTTCGAGCAGGTCAAGGCCCAGATCGAGCAGTACGTGACCCGCAAGGCGCAGGCCGAGTATGTCGCCAAGCTGCGCACCGAAGCCAAGGTCGAGCGGCTCGACCAGCCGGCGGCGGATGCATCCAAGGACGCCAAGTCCGATGCGAAGCCGGCGGACCCTGCAAAGCCGTCCGACAGCAAGATGGCGCCGCCTGCAAAGAAGTAAATCGACTTCACTCCAGAACTTCATTAGTTTGACGTCATGCCCGGGCAAAGCGCGAAGCGCGTCTTCGCGCTAGACGTCCCGGGCATCCACGTCTTAAGACCCTCATCAACGTGTGCTGAAGGACGTGGATGGCCGGGACAAGCCCGGCCATGACGATTTCCATTTGTCCAAGGCGCCCCACGATGTCCTCTGCCGTCTCTCCCCTCGCCCCCAAAACCGTTCCTGACATGCCCGTGATCGCGGGCATCCGTCTTGCGACGGCCGAAGCCGGCATCCGCTACAAGAACCGCACCGACGTGCTGCTGGCGGTGATGGACAAGGGCACCGCCGTCGCCGGCGTTTTCACCAAGTCGAAGTGCCCCTCTGCCCCGGTGGAATGGTGCCGCGCCAAGCTGAAGGGCGGCAAGGCCCGCGCGCTCGTGGTCAATTCCGGCAATGCCAATGCCTTCACCGGCAAGACCGGCCGCGCCTCCACCGCGCTGACCGCTAAGATCGCCGCCAAGGCGGTCGGGTGCAGCGAGAGCGAGATCTTCCTCGCCTCGACCGGCGTGATCGGCGAGCCGCTGGATGCGACCAAGTTCGACGGCGTGCTCGGCCGCCTCGCCGAGACCGCCGAGCCCGGCGACTATCTCGCCGCGGCCAAGGCGATCATGACCACCGACACATTCCCGAAAGTCGCGACCGCGACGGTCAAGCTCGGCAAGGCCAGGGTCACCATCAACGGCATGGCCAAGGGCGCCGGCATGATCGCCCCCGACATGGCGACGATGCTGTCGTTCATCTTCACCGACGCCCCGATCGCGCCCGCAGCCCTGCAGGCGCTGCTCAAGAGCGGCGTGGAGGATACTTTCAACGCGGTGACGATCGACGGCGACACGTCGACGTCGGATACGCTGCTGGCCTTTGCGACCGGCGCCGCCGCCGGGCAAGGCGCACCGAAGATCAGCCGCGCCAGCGATCCGCGCCTGAAGGCCTTCGTCAAAGCCTTCAACCAAGTGCTCGCCAGCCTCGCCGAGCAGGTGGCGCGCGACGGCGAAGGCGCGCGCAAGCTGGTCGAGATCACGGTCGAGGGCGCCAAGACCAAGGCCTCGGCGCGCAAGATCGCGATGTCGATCGCCAACTCGCCGCTGGTGAAGACCGCGATCGCGGGCGAGGACGCCAATTGGGGACGCGTGGTGATGGCGGTCGGCAAGGCCGGCGAGCCTGCCGATCGCGACAAGCTCTCGATATCGTTCAACGGCATCCGTGTCGCCAAGAGCGGCGCGCGCGATCCTGACTATGACGAAGCGCAGGTGTCGGAAGCGATGAAGGCGCCGGAGATCGCGATCAAGGTCTCGCTCGGCCTCGGCAAGGGCCGCGACCGCGTGCTGACCTGCGACCTCACCAAGGAATACGTCGCGATCAACGGGGATTACAGGTCCTGATCGGATGGCCGAACTGAAGCTCACCCTCGTCGTGGCCTGCGCGCTGGTCGATGCCGACAAGCGCATCCTGATCGCGCAACGTCCCGAGGGCAAGCAGCTGGCCGGCCTCTGGGAATTTCCCGGCGGCAAGCTCGAGCCGGGCGAGCGGCCGGAGCAGAGCCTGATCCGCGAGCTCCATGAGGAGCTCGGCATCACCGTCGCCGAGCCATGCCTCGCGCCGCTGACCTTCGCCAGCTACGGCTACGAGACCTTTCACCTCCTGATGCCGCTCTACATCTGCCGGCGCTGGGAGGGCCTGGTGACGCCGCGCGAAGGGCAAAACCTCGCCTGGGTCCGCGCCAACAAGCTGCGCGACTATCCGATGCCGCCGGCGGACATTCCGCTGATCCCGCATCTGATCGATCTGCTGATGTGAGTTGCACCGTGCCCGGACGCGCTGCAGCGCTCCTTTAGCGGTGCGCTGCAGCGGTCCGGGACACGTGTCACTCCCTCCCGGCCTTCTTCACTGCCTCTGCGAGGCTCGCCTTGGCCGATCCCGGCTTCAGCGGCTGCTGCTGGCTCGCATGCGGGGCCCAGCCGGACAGCCAGACGACGTCGAACGTCGCACGGATGCGGCCGTCGGCATCGGCAAAGCGCTCCGTGTAGATTTCGGCCATCCGCAGCATCGTCGCGCGCCGGCTCGGTGTGCGGCGTCGTTCGATCAGCACGTTGGCCGCGCCCATGCGGCGGAGATCCTGCATCAAGGCGAACGCATTGGCATAGCGCACCACGACGCGGTCGACGTCGGTGACCGGCAGCGCGAAGCCCGCCCGCTGCAACAGAGCGCCGATGTCGCGCAGGTCGGCGAACGGCGCCACGCGCGGCGACACGCCGCCCTCGCATTCGGCTTCCGCCGCGGCAAAGGCCTGCCGCAGCTCGGTCAGGCTGTCGCCGCCGATCATCGCCGCGAGCAGCAGGCCGTCCGGCTTCAGCGCGCGACGGACCTGCGCCAGCACGCCCGGCAGGTCGTTGACGAATTGCAATGCCAGAGCCGAGACGACGAGATCGAGGCTTTCCGGCGCGAAGGGCAGTGTCTCCGCGCCCGTCGCATCGGGTGCAATCCGCGCGATTGTCGGAAGCCGCGTGCGCAACGCCGCGAGCCCGTCGCCGGGCGTCCAGAGATCGGCCGGAGCGTGAAACTCGCGCATCACCGCAGCCAGCCGGTCGGACATGTCCTCGGCCACGCGATCGAGCAGGAATGTCACCTCGCCCAGCGCCTGCGCGCGCCGCTGCCGCGCGTGCAGCAACGCACGATCGAACAAAGCGGGCGGGGTTTGCGGGGTCTGAGCCATGCCGCTGGTTACGCCGATCAGGCTGGCCATGGCAATCACTCTCGTGTCCCGGACGCGCTGCAGCGCTCTTTAGCGCTGCTGCGCTGCGCGCCGGGGCACGAGATGATGGCTTGAGCAATCTATGGTGCAACGCTAGCCTTCTCTCATGGACGCCGACGCCGCCCCCACCCGCTCGATCGCCGCGCCGCTGCGGGCCGCGTGGACGGCTGGCCGCCACGTGGTGTCGCGCGCGGCGCGGCTCGCACTCGACATCGCGCTGCCGACGCAGTGCGTATCCTGCCACGAGCCGGTCGACGGCGAGGGCGTTTGCGCGGCGTGCTGGGCGCGGCTGTCGTTCATCGAGCGGCCCTATTGCCCGAGGCTCGGCATCCCCTTCGTCTATGACCCCGGCCCCGACATGCTGTCGATGGAGGCGATCGCGAGCCCACCGGCCTACCAGCGCGCGCGGGCGGCGGTGCGTTACGACGACGTCGCCCGCACGCTGGTGCATGCGCTGAAATACCAGGACCGCACCGATCTGGCGCCTGCCATGGGCCGCTGGATGGCGCGCGCGGGCGGCGAGCTGCTCGCCGGCGCCGACGTGCTGGTGCCGGTGCCCCTGCACTGGCGGCGGGCCTGGCGCCGCCGCTACAACCAGTCCGGGGCGCTCGCGCGTGTCATCGCGCGCCAGAGCGGCGTCAAGGTGCAGAGCGAGGTGCTGCGCCGGGTGCGCGCCACCGAGCAGCAGATCGGCCTGTCGCGCGCCCAGCGCGCCACCAATGTGCAGGGCGCATTCCAGGTATCTCCCGACCGTCAGGCCGAGATTCAGGGCCGCCGCATTGTCCTGATCGACGATGTCCTGACGTCGGGGGCGACGCTGGATGCCTGCGCGCGGGTCCTGCTGCGCGCCAAAGCGGCCCAGGTCGACGTGCTGGTCTTCGCCCGGGTTGTCGAAAGCGGCCCCCGTCCCATATAGTTCAATGAATTCATGACATGAGAGCGCCAGACGAATGACTGCTGCTGTCGAGATCTACACCCGGCCGGGCTGCGGCTATTGTTCCGCCGCCAAGTCCCTGCTGACCCGCAAGAAGGCGACCTTCACCGAATTCGACGTCGCCAAGAACCCGTCCTGGCGCCAGGAAATGTACGGCCGCGCCGGCCAAGGTTCGACTTTCCCGCAGATCTGGATCGGCGGCACCCATGTCGGCGGCTGCGACGAACTCTATGCGCTCGACCGCGACGGCAAGCTCGACGGCCTGCTCGAGAGCGTCAAGGCGGTCTCATGAGCGAGAATCGCACCTTCACCGCGGCCATGGTGCAGATGCGCACCGGCCTGATGCCCGAGCCGAGCCTCGAACAGGCAACGAAACTGATCCGGCAGGCTGCGGCCAACGGCGCCGACTACGTGCAGACGCCCGAAGTCAGCAACATGATGCAGCTGAACCGCAAGGCATTGTTCGAGCATCTGCAGAGTGAAGAGGACGACGCTTCGCTGAAGGCCTACCGCGCGCTCGCGGCGGAATTGAAGATTCATCTCCATGTCGGCTCGCTGGCGCTGCGCTTCTCGCCGGAGAAGGCGGTCAACCGGTCCTTCCTGATCGGGCCCGAGGGCGATGTGCTCGCGAGCTACGACAAGATCCACATGTTCGACATCGAGCTGCCGGACGGCGAGAGCTATCGCGAATCCGCCAATTACCAGCCGGGCGAGACCGCCGTGATCTCCGATCTGCCCTGGGGCCGCGTGGGCTTGACGATCTGCTACGATGTGCGCTTCCCGGCACTTTACCGCGCGCTCGCCGAGAGCGGCGCGTATTTCATCACGGTGCCGTCGGCCTTCACCCGCAAGACCGGCGAAGCGCATTGGCACGTGCTGCTGCGCGCACGCGCGATCGAGACCGGCTGCTTCGTCTTCGCCGCGGCCCAGGCCGGCCTGCACGAGAACAAGCGCGAGACTTACGGCCATTCGCTGATCATCGATCCCTGGGGCGATATCCTCGCCGAGGGCGACGTCGAGCCCGGCATCATCATGGCCAGGATCGATCCGGCCAGGGTCGAGACCGCCCGCCGGGCGATTCCCTCGCTCCAGCACGGCCGCCGCTTCGGCGTCTCCGATCCCAAGGCGGGGCCCGACCATTTGCACCTCGTGCGGGGCTCGGCATGATCCGCTACGCCCTTCGCTGCGACCGGGACCACGCCTTCGAGAGCTGGTTCCAGAGCTCGTCGGCCTATGATTCGCAGGTGAAGCGGAAGCTCGTGACCTGCCCGATCTGCGGCTCGGCCAAGGTCGAGAAGGCGATCATGGCGCCACGCATCGTCGGCAAGAAGGGCCGTGGCCGCGCGACGCCCCCGCCGGAGCCGGTCGCCGCGGCCACGACGCCCGATGCTGCTCCGTCAGGACCGACCTCGCTGCTGATGGCGCAGGAGCGCGAGCTGCGCGCCAAGCTCAAGGAGCTGCGCGATCATATCGTCAAGAACGCCGACAATGTCGGCGAGCGCTTTGCCAACGAGGCTCGCGCGATGCACTACGGCGACAAGGAGCACCGTCCGATCTATGGCGAAGCCTCGCCGGAAGAGGCGAAGTCGCTGATCGACGAAGGCATCGAAGTCTCGCCGCTGCCGACGCTCCCGGAAGACCGGAACTGACGCGCGGAGCGCGTCATGCCGGGATGGTCCGAAGGACCAGACCCGGGATCTCGAGATTCCGGGTTCGATGCTGCGCATCGCCCCGGAATGACTGCTACACTCCCA
Organism: Bradyrhizobium sp. CCBAU 51765; assembly: GCF_015291725.1. GTDB lineage: Bacteria > Pseudomonadota > Alphaproteobacteria > Rhizobiales > Xanthobacteraceae > Bradyrhizobium > Bradyrhizobium liaoningense. The sequence goes on along the minus strand of NZ_CP030038.1, from coordinate 582,946 downwards.
CCAGCACTGCCACGCCGACCACGATCAGCGCGATCCCTGCGAGCTCGCGCGGCGCGATCGGCTGCTTGAACGAGTAGTAGGCCACGGCCTGCGCGAACAGCACCTCGATCAAAGCAAGCGTGCGGACATTGGCGGCCGCCGTCAACGCGAACGCCAGGAACCAGAATTGCGAGGCGAAGGCGCCCGTGAAGCCGGCGAGCATCGACGGCCGCCATAATCCCAGGATTCCCCGCAATACGTCCGGCGCGCGTAGAAGCAGATAGATCGTCAGCACCAGCGTCTGCACGAACAGGCCGAGCACCAGCGTGAACGAGGAAGCCGTCACGAACGACACGTTCGGCACCGTGATGATCGCGCCGCGAAAACCGACTGCGGACAACGCGAACGCCGCAGCGGCAACGAGGCCGGTGATGGTCGGCTTCAGTTCGGCAAAGCTCTTCTCGCCGCCCGGCCGCAGCGCAGTGATGACGACGCCGACGGTCGCGATCACGATCGCGAGCACCTTGAGCCAGGTGAGGTGATCGCCGAGGAAGACGAAGCCAAAGATCGCGGTCTGGATCGCTTCCGTCTTCAGATACGCCGTCGTCACCACGAAGGAGCGGTCGTTCATCGCGAGCAGCATCAGGCCGGTGGCGACGATCTGGCTGAGCGCCCCTAACAGCAGCCAGGGCCAGAACACGCTCGGCGGCATGCTCAGATGATCGCCGGTCGCAAGCAGCACTACGGCGAGGAACAGCACCGAGAATGGAAAGCCGAACAGGAAGCGGATATTGGTCGCACCCCAGGTCCCCAGCGGCTTCGTCAACGACCGCTGCATCGCATTGCGCGCGACCTGGCCGAGCGCAGCAACGATGGTGAAGGGAATCCAGAGGCTGGTGACGGTGAGCATTGGGGGGTGCGTTAGCAGGAAAAGATGCGGCCAACCTGCAAGCTGCGGCTTGATCGGTCAACCGCATGGGGGTCATGGGTGCGATGCTCTCGCCACAAACTCCGTCGTCGTCCCTGCGAACGCAGGGACCCATAACCCCAGGGAGAAGTTTTTGCGGTAGCTGCCAAGCCGAGCATCCAACACCGTCCGCCTCCGATAGATTCCGCGGTATGGGTCCCTGCGTTCGCAGGGACGACAGTGGGGGCTTGGCACGGACCTTTCGTATCAAACCAAGAGATCGCTCAGATCACGCCACTCCGGATTATCCCGCTCGATCAGCTCGATTTTCCAGTCGCGCTTCCAGCGCTTGAGCTGCTTTTCGCGGGCGATCGCCTCGTCCGCCCGCTCGTAGGTCTCGATGTAGACGAGGCGGTGCACGCCATAGCGCTTGACGAACTCCGAGCCTTTACTGCGCGATGCTCTTCCAGGCGTTTCTGGAGCGAGTTGGTGATGCCGATGTAAAGCGTGCCGCGATGGCGGCTGGCGAGGATGTAGACGTAGTACATACTCGGAGCGCCTGTCTTTGCTAACCACGGGGGCCTGTGGTTATGGATCCCTGCGTTCGCATGGACGACGCCGTTTGTGGAGAGGCAGCTCGCATCCTGCTGCCGCCCTCATACCATCCCTTCCGCGACCACCATGTAGTTCACGTCCATGTCGGACGAGAGCGACCATTTGTCGGCGAAGGGTGAGTAGACCACGCCGGTCTGCTCGGTGATGACGAGGCGGTTGTCGAGCAGGTGTTTCGCGAGTTCGTCGGGGGTGACGAACTTGTTCCATTCATGGGTGCCGCGCGGCAGCCAGCGTAGCACGTATTCGGCGCCGACGATCGCGAGCGCGAAGCTCTTCCAGTTGCGGTTCAGCGTCGAGACCACCATGAGCCCGTTCGGCTTCAGCATCGCGGCGCAGCGCTTCAGGAAGACGCCGACGTCGGTGACGTGCTCGACCACCTCCATCGCCAGCACGATGTCGAAGCGCTCGCGCGGGTCGATCTCCTCCACCGTGGTGCAGCGATAGTCGATGGCAAGATGGCTCTTGTCGGCGTGCAGCTTTGCGGCCGCGATGTTGCTCTGGGAAGGATCGATGCCGATGACCTGTGCGCCCAGCCGCGACAGCGGCTCGCACAAGAGGCCGGCGCCGCAGCCGATGTCGAGCACGCGCAAGGACCCGAGGCAATTCAGGCTGCGCACGTTGCGCTCGAACTTGCGGCAGGCGGCATCGCGGATATAGCCGAGCCGCAGCGGGTTGATCCGGTGCAGCGGCGCCATATTGCCCTTGGGGTCCCACCACTCCGCGGAGAGCTTTGAGAATTTCGCGATCTCGGCGGCGTCGACGGTGGAGCCCGGCTGGGCGGAAAGGGAAGTATTTTGCTGCATGCTCATGGTTGCGCGCGGTCCTACCGCGTGGTGATCGAACTACGGAAGGCGAGCGGCGAGGCGATGGTCCTGATCGTCTCGATGCCCTCGCCGACGCCGCGAATCGTTACGTCGCCGTAGTTGAGAATACGTCCAAGAATGGACTGGTCGACGTCGACGCTCTCGACCTTGTCCAGCGCCATCTCGAAGGTTCGGCGCTTGATGAAACCGGTCTTGTGCACGACCCTGAGATTGGTGACGTCGGTCTCGGTGGTGAAGCGATGGAACCAGCCCTTGATGGTCCAATACAAGGCCGCCAGAGCCACGAGACCCGAGGCGACCAGGCAAAGCAGGACGAGCCAGTCGGCGGTGGCCTGCCGGGACAGCACGAACAGGGCCAGCGCCACGATCCAGGCCACGATGGCCGGAAAGTAGAAGATCCAGTGCGCATTGGTCGAATACAGCACCCGCTCGCCCGGTTGCAGGATCTCGTCGATATAGCGCGCCATGATCTCGGTTAACCTACTTCCCCCGCGCCCTGCCCCCGCAGGAACCCGCTTGCCCCCGGCCCCGCCGCTATGTATACGCGCGTCGGTGTCCGCGAGGCACCCGTCCAATCGCGGGTCACCATACTGATCCTTATGAAGGAATGCACGCGTCGTCATGAGCCGCCTCGTGATGAAATTCGGCGGCACGTCCGTCGCCAACATCGAACGTATCCGCAACGTCGCACGCCATGTGAAGCGTGAGGTCGATGCCGGCCATGAAGTGGCCGTGGTCGTCTCGGCGATGGCCGGCAAGACCAACGAGCTGGTCGCCTGGTGCACCGAGGCCTCGCCGATGCACGACGCGCGCGAATACGACGCCGTGGTCGCCTCGGGCGAACAGGTGACGTCGGGCCTTCTTGCCATCGTGCTCCAGGGCATGGGCATCCAGGCCCGCTCCTGGCAGGGCTGGCAGATTCCGATCAAGACCAGCGACGCCCATGCCTCGGCGCGGATCGAGGACATCGACGGCAGCGAGATCATCAAGCGCTTTAGGGAGCGCAAGGAGGTCGCGGTCGTCGCCGGCTTCCAGGGCATCAATCCCGAGACCAACCGCATCACCACGCTCGGCCGCGGCGGCTCCGACACCTCGGCCGTGGCGATCGCCGCCGCCGTCAAGGCGGACCGCTGCGACATCTATACCGACGTCGACGGCGTCTACACCACCGACCCGCGAATCGTGCCGAAGGCCAAGAGGCTCGACAAGATCGCGTTCGAAGACATGTTGGAACTGGCCTCGCAGGGCGCCAAGGTGCTCCAGGTCCGCTCGGTGGAACTCGGCATGGTCCACAACATGCCGATCTTCGTCCGCTCGAGCTTCGACAAGCCCGAGGATATCGACCCGCATGCCAACCAGCCGCCCGGCACGCTGATCTGCAGCGAGGAGGAGATCATGGAAAGCCACGTCGTCACCGGCATCGCCTTTTCGAAGGACGAGGCCCAGATCTCGGTGCGCCAGATCGAGGACAAGCCCGGCGTCGCGGCCTCGATCTTCGGCCCGCTGGCGGATGCCAACATCAACGTCGACATGATCGTGCAGAATGTTTCCGAGGACGGCAAGACCACCGACCTCACCTTCACGGTGCCCGCCGCCGACTATACCCGCGCCAAGGATACGATTACCGCTGCCAAGGCCAAGATTGGCTATGCGCGGCTCGATACCGCCACCGACGTCGCCAAGATCTCGGTGATCGGCAGCGGCATGCGCAGCCATGCCGGCGTCGCCGCCCAGGCGTTCTCGGCCCTCGCCGGGCGGAACATCAACATCCGGGCCATTACAACCTCCGAGATCAAATTCTCGGTTCTGATCGATGCCGCCTATACCGAGCTGGCGGTGCGCACCCTGCATACGCTCTACGGCCTCGATCAGGCTTAAAGCGCGCCCCGCCGGAAGACCGCTTCGCGCTTTTCCGGACCATGCCCGGGCTAATTTTCTCTTAGCGGTCGCAGCAAACGCTTGGGTGTACACACCTTCGCGTTTGGCAGGCGTTTTGCTTGGCAAAACAAGCCTCAATTCGCTATACGGCGGACAGGGTGGGCTGCCGCAGACTGTGTCCCAGTTCAGGCGGCGCTGATTCGGTACAATCGCTAAATCTCAAGTAGATTTGGACTTGTGCCTGCGCCGGACAAACAATTCGGTTGTTTTTCTGGAATTTTGGGCCAGCCGCCGGCGGATACCGCCGGGCCCGGCAGACGGAGGAGATTGACGGTTCATGCGGAGCGCGTCGGGAGGTCCCCGCGTCTTATTGAGACGGCTCCGCGAAACCATGGCGGAGCAGGTCTCGGCCCAGGAGCGGCTGGACAAGATCGTGGTGCTGATCGCCGCCAACATGGTGGCCGAGGTGTGCTCGGTCTACGTGCTGCGCATCGACAACACGCTCGAGCTCTACGCCACTGAAGGTCTCAATCGCGAGGCGGTGCACCATACGGTGCTCAGCGCCCATGAGGGCCTGGTCGGCCTCGTCGCCAGCGAGGCGACGCCGCTCAATTTGAGCGATGCGCAGAGCCACCCGGCCTTCTCGTTCCGCCCCGAGACCGGCGAAGAGATCTACCACTCCTTCCTCGGCGTGCCGATCCTGCGCGCCGGCAACACGCTCGGCGTGCTGGTGGTGCAGAACCGCGCCAAGCGCAACTATGTCGAGGAGGAGCTCGAGGCACTCCAGACCACCGCGATGGTGCTGGCCGAGCTGATCGCCTCGGGCGAGCTGTCCGCGCTGGCCCAGCCGGGCCAGGAGCCTGCGGCGCGCCATTCCGCGCAGAAGGTCGGCGCGATTCTGTCCGAGGGGATCGCGCTCGGCCATGTCGTGCTGCACGAGCCCCGCGTCGTCATCAAGGACTACATCGCCGAGGATCTGCCGAAGGAGATCAAGCGGCTGGACACCGCGCTCGCCAAGCTGCGCGCCGACCTCGACCGCATGCTGGAGCGCGGCGACGTCGCCGACGGCGGCGAGCATCGCGAGGTGCTGGAAGCCTACCGCATGTTCGCCAACGACCAGGGCTGGTCGCACAAGCTGCACGAAGCGGTCGCCACCGGCCTCACCGCGGAAGCCGCCGTCGAGCGCGTGCAATCCGACACCCGCGCGCGCATGCTGCGCTCGACCGATCCCTACTTGCGCGACCGCCTGCACGACCTGGAAGACCTCGGCTACCGCCTGATGCGGCAGCTGGTCGGCCAGGATCACGCGCCGTCGCGCGAACAACTGCCCGACAATGCCATCGTCATCGCCCGCGCGATGGGCCCGGCGGCGCTGCTCGACTACGACCGCAAGCGTCTGCGCGGCATCGTGCTGGAGGAAGGCACTGCCAATTCGCACGTCTCGATCGTGGCGCGCGCGCTCGGCATTCCCGCGGTCGGCGAAGTGCCGAACGCACCCGGCATCGCCGATCCCGGCGATGCCATCATCGTCGATGGGACCTCGGGCTCGATCTATGTGCGCCCGTCGCAAGAGATCGAGGCCGCCTTCGCCGAGCGCGTGCGCTTCCGCGCCCGCCGCCAGGCCCAGTATCTGGCGCTGCGCGACCGGCCCTGCGTCACCAAGGACGGCCAGAAGGTCGAGCTGATGATCAACGCAGGGCTGGCCATCGACCTGCCGCATATCGAGGACACCGGCAGCGCCGGCATCGGCCTGTTCCGCACCGAGCTGCAATTCATGGTCGGCCAGAGCCTGCCGCGCACCAGCGACCAGCTCGCGCTCTATCGCACCGTGCTGGACGCGGCCGGCAGCAAGCCCGTCACCTTCCGCACCCTCGACATCGGCGGCGACAAGGCGCTGCCCTATATGGAAGCCGTGATCGAGGAAAATCCCGCGCTCGGCTGGCGCGCGATCCGGCTCGGGCTGGATCGTCCCGGCCTGCTGCGCGGCCAGATCCGCGCGCTGCTGCGCGCCGGCGGCGGCCGCGCGCTGCGCATCATGTTCCCGATGATCTCGGAGGTCGCCGAATTCGATGCGGCCAAGGCATTGGTCGAGCGCGAGCTGACATATCTGCGCCAGCACGGCCACACGCTGCCTGAACGAATCGACATCGGCACCATGGTCGAGGTGCCGGCCCTGCTCTACCAGCTCGACGAGCTCCTGAAGAAGGTCGATTTCATCTCCGTCGGCTCGAACGATCTGTTCCAGTTCCTGTTCGCGGTCGATCGCGGCAATGCCAAGGTGTCCGAACGCTTCGACACCATGTCGGCGCCGATCCTGCGCGCGCTGCGCGACATCGCACGCAATGCGCACGCGGCGAAGAAGTCGCTCTCGCTGTGCGGCGAGATGGCATCGAAGCCGATCGGCGCGCTGGCGCTGATCGCGCTGGGCTATCGCTCGCTGTCGCTCTCGGCGACTGCGCTCGGCCCGGTCAAGGCGATGGTGCTCGACCTCGACGCCAAGAAGGCCGAGGCGATGCTTGGCCCGCTCTTGGACGCGCCGGCCGGCAGCGTCTCGATCCGGCAGAAGCTGACGGAATTTGCCGAGGCCGAAGGCCTGGCCTTGTAGCGGGCCTGTCGCCGCGTCCTGTCGCCTCGCCTCTTGCCGCTATTGAGACTGAACCGATGTCGTCACTCCCCGAAGCCAAACTGGACGTCCTGCTCGCGCATCACGCCTCGCTCGAGGCCGAATCGCTCGGACAGCTCACCTCCGAGCGCTATGTGCAGATCACGCGCGAGCTCGCCGAGATCACCCCGCTGGTGGAGGCGGTGAAGGCCTATCGCTCGGCCGTCAAGGAGTTCGCGGATACCGAGGCGCTGATCGCCGATCCCGCGACCGATGCCGAGATGCGCAGCATGGCAGAGGCCGAACGCGACGAGCTGACGCCAAAGATCGAGGAGCTGGTCCAGAAGATCCGCATCGCGCTGTTGCCGAAGGACGCCATGGACGACCGCAACGTGGTGCTGGAAATCCGTGCCGGTACCGGCGGCGACGAAGCTTCGCTGTTCGCCGGTGACCTGTTCCGAATGTACGAGCGCTTTGCCAGCCTTCAGGGCTGGAAGGTCGAGGTGATCTCGGCCAGCGAAGGCACCGTCGGCGGCTACAAGGAAATCATCGCGGAGGTGCAGGGCCGCGGCGCGTTCTCGAAGCTGAAGTTCGAGTCCGGCGTGCACCGCGTGCAGCGCGTGCCCGACACCGAAACGCAGGGACGCATCCACACCTCCGCCGCGACGGTGGCCGTGCTGCCGGAGGTCGAGGACGTCGACGTCGACATCAAGAACGATGACCTGCGGATCGAGACCATGCGCGCGCAAGGAGCGGGCGGCCAGCACGTCAACAAGACCGAATCGGCGATCCGCATCACCCACATCCCGACCGGTATCGTGGTGATGATGCAGGACAGCCGCTCGCAGCACAAGAACCGCGCCTCCGCCATGAACATCCTGCGCTCGCGCATCTACGACGCCGAGCGGCAACGCGTCGACGCCGCACGCTCCGCCGAGCGCAAGGAGAAGGTCGGCTCGGGGGACCGCTCCGAGCGCATCCGCACCTATAATTTTCCGCAAGGGCGCGTCACCGATCACCGCATCAACCTCACGCTCTACAAGCTGCCGCAGGTGATCGCGGGTGAAGCCCTGGGCGAATTGATCGACGCACTGACGACGGAGCACCAGGCCGCACAGCTCGCTGCGCAAGGTGCGGCGGCGGCCTGAGGCGTGAGCAACCCCTTCACCGGACAATCCATCGAGGGTGCGCGGCGCACGCTTGCTGCGCTGTTGAGATCGGCACAGCTCGACGAAGCCGAGCTCGACGCCCGCATCCTGATCGGTGCGGTGCTCGGTCTCGACCTCACCGGCCTGGTCGCGCAGGCTGCCCGTCCCCTCACCGCGGCCGAAGCATCGCGGCTCGCGCAGCATGCGCAGCGCCGCATCGCCGGCGAGCCGGTGGCGCGCATCCTCGGAACACGCGAGTTCTGGGGCCTGCCATTTCGCTTGTCGGAAGCAACCCTGGTCCCGCGCCCCGATACCGAGACCGTGGTCGAGCTTGCACTCGAGATATTTCGCGAGCGGCAGGCGTCTCATCCGCCGCGTATCGCCGACATCGGCACCGGATCCGGCGCGATCCTGCTCGCGCTGCTGCACGAAATTCCGGATGCTTTCGGCGTCGGCACCGATCTCAGCCAGAACGCGCTCAGAACCGCCAGGGACAATGCCGCCGCGCTCGGCCTCGCCGACCGCGCCACCTTCGTCGCCTGCTCCTACGCCGCTGCGCTCCGCGGCCCGTTTGATCTCATCGTCTCGAATCCGCCCTATATTCCCTCGGCCGAGATTCCGAAACTAAGCATCGAGGTGCGCGGGCACGATCCGCATCTGGCGCTCGACGGGGGCAATGACGGATATGACGCCTACCGCGCGCTGATCCCCCAGGCGGCCGAACGGCTCGCGCCCGGCGGTGCGGTGATCGTCGAGGCCGGACAGGGCCAGGCCGAAAATATTGAAACCTTGATGAGGGGCGCCGCGTTATCAATTGACCGGCCGCCCAAGGCCGACCTGGCGGGCATTCCGCGGGCCGTTTCGGCCCGAAAAATGCCCCCATAAAAGCCGGATTGGGCTGCAAAAACCTCTTGGAATATCGCCTGGGAACGACTACGTTCCGTTCAACACATCGGTGCCGGCCCCGTATACCTACGGGTGAAAGCCGGGCTCTCGGGCGAGAGCTTTACTGATTTAAAGGTTCCAAGCCGCAGGTCCTGTTGAGCGCGATGGCCAGTGGAGCTGCGCTGCTCTCCGACCGCAACGTGAACGAAAGCCTGATATTGCGCTTGAAGACTTACGCAAGAAAGCTGGGCTTGTTTCGGCAGGCGAAATGAATGGGTTCGCTGGCAATGAATGCTGGCGGGTGGGGAACGCGTCTTTGTTGAACGCGACGGTCGACGAACATTGGCAGGGCTCGATCCGGCTTGCGCGGGGTGCGCGCGAGAGATGTGAGCCGCTGTCCCCAGGTCACTCCTAGCAATCAGTAATGCGTGCAACCTTTAGGGCTGGAATCGAAGGCAGGACATGAGAAACGGTCAGAACAAGCAGCGGATGCGCAACCGCAACAACAATAACAACAACAACCGGCGCGGCCAGAACCCGATGACCCGGGTCTACGAGTCCAACGGACCAGACATCAAGATTCGCGGCACCGCTTCGCACATCGCTGAAAAGTATCTCCAGCTTGCGCGTGATGCGCGCTCCTCCGGCGACCCCGTTGCAGCCGAGAACTACTACCAGCATGCCGAGCATTACTTCCGCCTGATCGCGGCGGCCCAGGAGCAGTTCCGCCAGAACCAGCAGCCGCGCGGCGATGAGCCCGTCAGCAGCAGCGACGACGGCGAGGATGACGGCGAGAATTTCTCGGCCTTCGGCCAGGAGCCGGGTTTCGTCCCCCAGCCTCCGCAGCAGCCCTTCACGCGTGACCGCGATGGCCCGCGCGATCACCACCAGCGTGATCATCAGCAGCGCGACGGCCAGCAGCCCTATCAGCGCGACAACCAGCAGCCGCGCGAGCACCGTGAACGCGATCATCGTGCACAGCCGCAATATCAGCCGCAACCCGCCAACCAGCCGCAGCCCGTCATCGCCGATGCCGGCAACGTCGACCGCCTGCCCTCCTTCATCACCGGCGCACAGCCGCAAGTGAATGTCGCCGCCAATGGCGGCCAGGGCGGGTTCGAGGGCGCCGGTGGCGGCGAGCGCTATCCGCGGCGGCGGCGCCGGCCGCATGGCCCGCGCCCCGAGCGCGAGGCCGCCCCGGTCGCGTCCAGCGACGAGGTCGCCCCCGGCGAGTAGCCACTTCTGATCTGATGTCCTGAACTGAAATCGTCCCGGCCTCGCGTCGGGACGATTTGTTTTTGACGGTGCGCGTTGGTTCAATCTGTGGGAGCCGCAAGCACGGGCCACCTCTCCGATAGGGAGAGGTGAAGCTAGCCGCGCGTCGCTGTCGTCTGGGACGGCACCAGCACCGGCTTCGCGAGCGAGGGAATGAGCCGCGCGCGCTCGCGCTTGGCAGGGATCGCGCGGTAGACCTGCTTGGTCGCCTCCACGATATGGACGCCGGCAAAGGGCAGTGACAGCGCTGCGCCGGCGCGCTCCCACATCTGCGCCGATTTCAGCACCCAGCCTCCGGCATAGGGCGGCATGAACAACGCCTCGCCCCAGGCGGTCGGCGTGAACCAGGTCTGGCGCAGCAGCTCGGTGATCTGCGAGCGCGAATAGGGCCGGCCGTGACCGAAGGGCGTGCTGTCGGTGCGGGTCCACACCCCGCGCCGGTTCGGGATCACGGCAATCACGCGCCCGGACGGCGACAGTACGCGCCACACCTCGCGCAGCAGCGCGGCCGGATCGTCCGACATCTCCAGCGCGTGGACCAGGAGGATGCGGTCGACCGCGGCGTCGGGAAGCGGCAGCGAGTATTCGTCGACCAGCGAGGCCAGCGCCGGTCGTCCCGTCGGCCATTTCAGGACACCCTGGGCCGCCGGCATGAAGGCGATGCAGCGTTCGGCGTCCTCGCGGAACAATCCCAGATAGGGCGTGGGATAACCAATGCCGAGCACGCGCTGACCCTCGGCGCTTGGCCAGCGCTCCCTGATGCCGCGATTGATCATTTGCCGCGCCACGATCCCGAGGCGGCGGGAATAGAACTCGCGGAGGTCGACGACGTCGATGGTCATGACGGCAATGTAACATGCGCATGGCCGCCGCTGCGCGCGGAATATTGCATTGCCTGCGCAACGTTAACGCCATATTTGTCTGGCGGGGCTGAGCCCGATGGAGACGACATGGCCGCCGAAATTCGTACTTTCACCTGTTTAAACGACAATTTCGGTTATCTGATCCACGATGTGGAAACCAAGGCGACGGCATCGATCGACGCGCCGGAGGCCGGTCCCATCCTCCAGGCCCTGGAGCGCGAGGGCTGGCAGCTCACCGACATCCTGATCACCCATCATCATGGCGATCATGTCGGCGGGGTTGCCGAACTCAAGCAGAAATACAATTGCCGCGTCGTGGCGCCGCACGACAAGACGACTGAGATCGCGAATGTCGATCTGCGTGTCGCCAACGCCGACGTGGTGAAGATCGGCAATTTGCTGGCGCGTGTCGTGGAGACGCCCGGCCACACGCTCGACCACATCTCTTACGTGTTCGACACCGAGAAGACGGTCTTCGCCGCCGACACGCTGTTCTCGATCGGCTGCGGCCGCGTCTTTGAGGGCACCTACCCGATGATGTGGGATTCGCTTCTGAAGCTGCGGGCGCTGCCCGACGACTTCAAGCTCTATTGCGGCCACGAATACACCGCGTCCAACGTCAAGTTCGCGCTCACCATCGAGCCGGACAACGCGGCGCTCCAGGCGCGCGCCGCGGAAGTGGCGAAGCTCCGGGCCGAGAACAAGCCGACCATTCCCGTGCTGCTGGGCGAGGAGAAGCGCGCCAACGTATTCCTGCGCGCCGATGAGCCGGCGGTCGCGGCCAAGCTGCACATGAAGGGCGCGGACGCCGCCGCGGTGTTCGGCGAACTGCGCGAGCGCAAGAACAAATCCTGAAGAACAAGTCCTGAAGAACAAATCCTGACGGGGATCGATGCCGACCGCAGCCGAGATCATCGCGCGCCTCGAACTCCGGCCGCATCCCGAAGGCGGGCATTACCGCGAAACCTTTCGCGATCTGGCCACGGACGCCAACGGGCGTTCGCGCTCGACGCTGATCTACTTCCTGCTGGCTCGCGGCGAGCGTTCGCACTGGCATCGCGTCGATGCGGTCGAGACGTGGCACTACTACGCCGGCAGCCCCTTGATGCTGCGCATCGCCCATGACGGCTGCTCCCAGCATGAGGTGCGGCTGGGCACCGACCTCGTCGGCGGCGAGCGGCCGCAGGCGATCGTGCCGGCGCAGGCCTGGCAGATGGCGGAAACCACGGGCGAATGGACGCTGGTCGGCTGCACCGTGGCGCCCGCGTTCGAGTTCGCAGGCTTCGAGCTCGCACCGCCCGGCTGGGAGCCGTAGCTCCACGCCAATCATCGCTTTCGCAGCACCATATCCTTGGCCGCGATCAGACCTCCCCCGGCAATGAGGATCGCAGCAAGGGCGATGTTGGCGCTGGCCTTGGCGAACCCGGCAGCGATGAGGAATCCCGTCGAGAGCAGCGGCGTCGCGTAGGAGGCGGCGCCGAGCACGTGGATGTCGCCGCGTTTCATGCCGATGTCCCAGGCGTAGAAGGCAGCGCCGACGGGGCCGATGCCGAGTGCAATCACGGAAAGCCATTGCAGCGTGGTCTCCGGCCACACGGTGGTCTCCAGCGCGACATGCATCACTGCGGCGAGCACGGCGGTGGCGAGGCAGAAGCCCGCGACCGCGTCGGTCGGCACCGCCTTCAAACGGCGCGACAGCACCGAATAGGTCGCCCAGACGAAAGCGGCGATGAAGGCCGCGATCAATCCCGGCAGCGTCCCCGGCGCGAAGCCGGAGGTATTGCCGGCGAACAGCAGCACGGTGCCGACGAGGCCGAGGACTGCGCCGATGATGTGATGCGCGGCCAGCCGCTCGCCGGGCAGGAATGACGAGAACAGCACGATGAGCAGCGGCCACAGGTAGTTCAGAAGGCCCGCTTCGGCCGGCGGCGCAAAGCGCAGCGCGAGAAAATACAGCGCATGATAGCCGAACAGGCCACCGACGCCGACGACCCAGACGGCGAGCGGTTGACGCAGGCTTTTCGCCGCCTCGCTCCGCCCGATCCAGGTGAACAGCCCAACGACACCGCCGATCGCGAAGGTCATCGCGGCGAGCTGGAACGCCGGGATCTTTCCGGTCGCCACCGTCATCACTGACAGCAGCGACCACATCAGGATCGCGGTCAATCCGATCAGCGTCGCGGTGCGGGGAGTCATTCCAGGGCCTCGTCGTTCCGGGGCGGCTCGAAGAGCCGAACCCGGGACCTCGAGATTCCGGGTTCGCCGCTGGCGCGGCGCCCCGGAATGACAGGGCATCATGCCCGGGACAAGTCCGGGCATGACGACGTGGAAAATATCAGCCCGCGTGATGCGATCGCATCACACCATGTACTGGCCGCCGTTGACCGTCAGGGTTGAGCCGGTGATGAAGCCGGACTCGTCGGCCGCGAGGAACACGACCGCGCGCGCAATCTCTTCGGGCTCGCCGAGCCGGCTGACCGGGATCTGCGGGATCACGTTCTTCTCCAGGACGTCCTTCGGCACCGCCTGCACCATTTCGGTGTTGATGTAGCCCGGGCAGATCGCATTGACGGTGATGCCGCCCTTGGCGTTCTCGAGCGCGAGCGCCTTGGTGAAGCCGACGTCGCCGGCCTTCGCCGCGGAATAGTTGACCTGACCGAACTGCCCCTTCTGGCCGTTGATCGACGAGATCGAGATGATGCGGCCGAACTTGCGCGCGCGCATCCCCTCGATGACCTGGCGCGTCATGTTGAACAGCGAGCCCAGATTGGTGTTGATGACGGCGGTCCACTGATCGAGCGTCATCTTGTGGAAGGCGGTATCCCGGGTAATGCCGGCATTGTTGACCAGCACCTCGATCGGCCCGAGATCGGCTTCGACTTTCTTCACGCCCTCCGCGCAGGCGTCGAAGTTGCTGACGTCCCATTTGTAGACGGCGATGCCGGTCTCGGCCTTGAACTTCTCCGCCGCCGCATCGTTGCCGGCATAGTTCGCCGCGACCTTGTAGCCGGCCGCCTTCAGCGCCTTGCTGATTGCCGCTCCGATGCCCCGCGTACCACCCGTCACCAGTGCAACACGTGCCATATCGTATTCCTTCCCTTGGACTCTTCGGACGCTTCTGACGTGATTGTTTTTAGCTACGGATTATGCGGGACGTTTGACGGACATCAAGAACAAAACGCCCGGCGTGAGCCGGGCGTTTCTCTTTAGTCGAGGCCTGCGTGGTTGCGAAGAATATTTGATTTGCAACCGCTGCCTTTTTGGTCGCGTGCAACGCACGCGCTGACGTGTGCAGCGCACGCGTCAGCTCCGTGCAAGGTTTTCGTCAGTCGCGCGCCACACACATGGCGATGCCCATGCCGCCGCCGATGCACAGCGTGGCCAGGCCCTTCTTCGAATCACGCTTCTGCATTTCGTGCAGCAGCGTCACCAGCACGCGTGCGCCGGATGCGCCGACCGGATGGCCGATCGCGATCGCGCCGCCATTGACGTTGACCTTGGAGGTGTCCCAGCCGAGATCCTTGTTGACGGCGCAGGCCTGTGCCGCGAAGGCTTCGTTGGCCTCGATCAGGTCGAGATCGCCGACGCTCCAGCCAGCCTTTTTCAGCGCGGCGCGCGAGGCCGGGATCGGGCCCGAGCCCATGATCTTCGGATCGACGCCGGCCTGCGCCCAGGACACGATGCGCGCGATCGGCTTCTTGCCTTCCTTGGCCGCCTGCTTGGCGGTCATCAGCACCACGGCGGCGGCGCCGTCGTTGATCCCGGAGGCCGAACCGGCGGTCACCGTGCCATCCTTCTCGAAGGCGGGCTTGAGCTTAGCCATCGCGTCGAGCGTGGCGCCATGACGCGGATATTCGTCGGCGCTGACGACAACGTCGCCCTTGCGGGTCTTGATGGTGACGGGGACGATCTCGTCGTTGAACCTGCCGGCCTTCTGCGCAGCCTCCGCCTTCTGCTGCGAGGCGACCGCGAACTCATCCTGCTGGGCGCGCGTGATCTGCCACTGCCGTGCGACGTTCTCGGCGGTGTTGCCCATGTGGTAGCCGTTGAAGGCATCCCACAGACCGTCCTTGATCATGGTGTCGACCAGTTCGAGCCCGCCCATCTTGACGCCGCCGCGCAGGTGCTGGGCGTGCGGGGCCATGCTCATGGATTCCTGGCCGCCGGCGACCACGATTTCGGAATCGCCGTTGAGCAGCGCCTGATAGCCGAGCGCGACCGTGCGCAGGCCCGAGCCGCACAGCTGGTTGACTCCCCAGGCGGGGCTCTCCACCGGAATGCCGGCGGCGATCGACGCTTGGCGGGCCGGGTTCTGGCCCTGGGCGGCGGTCAGGATCTGACCCATGATGACTTCGGAGACCCGGCCGGGCTCGATGCCACCGCGCTCCAGCGCGGCCTTGATGGCGATGGCGCCGAGGTCATGGGCGGGAAGGGTCGCGAACGCTCCGTTGAAGCTTCCGACCGGGGTGCGGGCGGCGCTGACGATGACGACATCGTCTGACATGGGCATCTCCTGGGTTTGAAAGGGGGCAGACGGGGCTGGGGAAAAGACGGCTCGCCAGTCTCGAATGGCATCCTGTTAACGTCGTTGAGGCATGTCAATCGGACGGTCTCCGAATTCATGCCGCAACGCATTCAAAATAGCGTTCTTGGCGCTTTCGCAAGCAAGATTTTGCTCTGCAATTAACCGTGCCGCACAAAACGGTAGCGTGAGCCCTTTGAAAATGCTTATTTTGTTGCGTTGCGTACTCTTCCCGCCCTGCGGCATTGCCCGACAGGTTCCCGTTCTCCGCGTTTGCAAGTGAGAGCCCATGGCGAAATCAGACCAACCCACCACCATCAAGAAATACGCGAACCGCCGGCTCTATAACACCGGAACGAGTACCTACGTGACGCTGGAAGACCTCGCCGCCATGGTCAAGGACGGTGAAGACTTCCTGGTCTATGACGCCAAGACCGGCGACGACATCACCCGCTCCGTGCTCGCCCAGATCATCTTCGAGCAGGAGAACAAGGCCGGCCAGAACCTGCTGCCGACCACCTTCCTGCGCCAGCTCATCCGCTTCTATGGCGACAGCATGCAGATGGTGGTGCCGAAATATCTGGAGCAGTCGATCGCGACGCTGACGCAGGAGCAGGAGAAGTTCCGCAAGCAGATCGCCAATACGCTGTCCGGCACTCCTTTTGCTCCGCTGGAGGAGCAAGTCCGCCGCAACATGGAGCTGTTCCAGCAGACCTTCTCGATGTTCAAGCCGTTCGCGGCGCCCCGTCCGACCACCACTGCCGAGCCGGAGGCCGATGCGAGTACCGAGCCGGCGAAGGACAGCAATATCGACGATCTGCGCCAGCAGATGAAGGAGATGCAGGAACGCCTCGAGCGGATGTCGAAGAAGGACGAGTAGTCTTTCATTTGCACCGGCCCCCGGCACGCCGGAGACGAGCCATGTCTGGCCGAAGCACCCATTGGGACCATGTCTACGCCACCAAGGGCGAAGCCGAGGTCAGCTGGTTTCAGGACAGCCCGACAATTTCGCTCGAGATGATCCGCGCGGCCAATCCTGATCATGGCGCAGCCATCATCGATATCGGCGGCGGCGCCTCGCGGCTGGTCGATGCGCTGCTGCAGGACGGATATCGCGACGTCGCCGTGCTTGATCTCTCTGCCAACGCGCTTGATGCGGCGAAGAAGCGAATCGGCAAAACCGGTTCGACCGTCGACTGGATCGTTGCCGACGCCACGACGTGGCAGCCGGCGAAGTCCTACGACGTCTGGCACGATCGCGCCGCGTTTCATTTCCTGACCGACCCGCGCGACAGAGCGGCCTACGTCGAGCGCCTGCGGGCAGCGCTTAGCCCCGGCGGACAAGTCATCATCGGCACGTTCGCGCCCGACGGTCCCGAGAAATGCAGCGGCCTGCCGGTTCAGCGCCACGACAGCGCGAGCCTTGCAGCAGAGCTCGGGCCGGAGTTTGAGCTCGTCGAGACGCGCAGCGAGACGCATCACACGCCGTGGGATTCGACGCAGGCGTTTCAGTTCAGCCGGTTTACGCGAAGCCTTTAGAAGAAGCCTCTAGAAACGGTGTCATGCCCCGGCTTGACCGGGGCATCCAGTACGCCGCGGCTTATCGAGGAACCACAACTGTCTCTGGAATACTGGATCGCCCGATCAAGTGGGCGATGACAGCGAAGTAAAGGCAGCTACGCCGCCAGCTTCACCGCATGCGCGAAATCCCAATAGAGTTTGCGCGCCCTCGCGCAGAACGGGCCCGGCTTCAGCTCGCGCTCGTCGATGCGGATCACGGGCGCGACCTTGGCGAAATTGCCGGATGAAAAGATCTCGTCGGCGGCAAGGAAATCGGCATAGCGCAGCGTCTTCTCGACCACGGTGACTCCGTCGGCGCGAAGCAGGCTGACGACACGCTGGCGCGTGATGCCATTCAGGAAAGTGCCGTTCGGCACCGGCGTAAAGACCACGCCGTCCTTCGCCATGAACACATTCGAATTGCCGAACTCGGCGACGTTGCCGAGCATGTCGAGCATCAACGCGTTGTTGAAGCCGCGCGCGGCGGCCTCGGCGAGTGCGCGCGAATTGTTCGGATAGAGGCAGGCCGCCTTGGCCTCGACCGGCGCGCATTCGGCGGTGGGCCTGCGGAACGGCGACAGCGTGATCGCATTGCCGACCGGCTTTGGCATCGGCGCCACGTAGATGCACAGGCACCAATTGGTGGTCTCGGGGTCGAACAGCACGCCGCCACCGCTCCCGTTCTGCGCCCAGTACATCGGACGGATATAGAGTTCGGCATCCGCTGCAAATCGGGCAATGCCTTCCTGCGCGAGCGTCAGCCAGGCGCCGGTATCGAGCAACGGCTTCAGGCCAAAATGGATCGCCGATTGATTGACGCGGGCGACGTGCCGGTCGAGATCAGGCGCCACACCCTCGAACGCGCGCGCCCCGTCGAACACGATCGAGCCAAGCCAGGCCGCATGCGTGCGCGAGCCCATGATCGGCACATTGCCCTCGTGCCATTTGCCCTCGAAGAAGGTCCAGCTCGGCGAATAGTCGATGGGCTTCTTGATCTCGGCCATGACCGGCCTCCCCTTAGGAAATATCCGGGCACTATTGTCCCAATTTCTAAACGATTTGCTGCGGGGACTAGCCACCCTCCCCTGGAGGGGGAGGGTAAAACAGGCCAAACCGGCTATAGTGCGGGCAATGATACGGAGTCCGCCATGCCGCTCGATCCGCTCGCAAAGCGTTTGTTGACCATGATGGCTGCGGCTGCGCCGCAGGCGCGGAGCCGGCCCAGCGTGGAGGCGCGGCGGCAATCGCTGGCAAAGCTGATGCAGTTCGCGCGTGCCGAGGCGCCGGACGTGACGACGTCCGACGGCGTGCTGATCGGCCGCGCCAGTGAACTGCCCTATCGCCTCTACACGCCGGCAAGCGCCGGGGAGCTTGCACCGGGCTTCGTGTTCTTTCACGGCGGCGGGCTCGTCGCCGGCAGCATTGCCACGCACGACCGCATCGCGGCCGCGCTGGCGCATGCCACCGGTTGCCGCCTCGTGTCGGTCGACTACCGGCTCGCGCCCGAGCACAGATTCCCCGCCGCCATCGACGACGCGATCGCCGCCACCGAATGGGTGGCGCGCGAGGCGGAATCGCTCGGCATCGACGCGGACCGCCTGGTGATCGGCGGCGATTCCGCCGGCGCAACGCTCGCTGCGGTCGTGTGCCAGGAGGCGGCGCAGACCGCCGGTCTCTCCATCGCCGCGCAATGCCTGATCTGCCCGGTGCTGGACTTCGAGGAAACCTCGCCCTCGCGCGAGGCCTTTGCCGAGGGCCACCTGATCGACCGCGTCACGATCGAAGCCGATCTTTCCGATTATCTGCCCGAGGGCATCGACGCCGCCGACCCCCGCGTCTCTCCGTTGCGCGCGGGACGGCTGACGGGACTGCCGACCGCGATCATCCATACCGCCGAGTACGACCCGATGCGCGACGAAGGCAATGCCTATGCCCGCAAGCTGCTCGCCGCGGGCGTCGCCGTCGAGCATGTCTGCCACGACGGCATGGTCCACAATTTCCACGCCATGGGCGCGATCCTGCCGCAGGCCCAGCTCGTGCTGTCGCAGATCGGCGAACAGGTGCGGAGGGCGGTGAAGCAGTGAGTGAGTGTGAGAATCACACGCGCGCGTCGAGAACGGCTCTGGCGGCCGCAAGATATTCGGGCCAATGCGCATCCGCATAGCGCTCCGCATGCCGTGCGCAAGTGACATCCGGAGCATGCGCGGCGGCGATCATGCGCGCAAAGCGTTCTTCGGCAACCGTCACATCGTCGACCACTGGCGCCGGTGCGGCCGCCGCAGCGGTCGGAGCGAGGGCGAGCCCCGCCATTCCGGCGAGCAGGATGCGGCGTGACGTGTTCATGGCTGTCGTCCTCCGTTGTCTGGCCTGCACTCTGGCCGGCGAGAGTGTCGGTGCAGTCACGACAGGGTAGCCGCGTGCGTCGATACAGTCCATCGTTTGCGGATAGCGCTTGACCGCGGGAACAATCACGTTCCATCTAGCGTGCGTTTCCGCCACCTGAGCCTCACGCGTCGGATTGTCACGTGTCAACTCGCAACCCACCGCATCGTCCGGCTTTGCGCGCGATGGCGCTGGGGCTGGCCTGCCTGACGGTTTCAGCGAGCGCTGCCTTCGCCGCCGAGGCGGACGAGGACGCACCGGCAAAGCCGGCTGTTCCGAACATCTACCTCGACCTCCGCACCAGCTACGCGATGATTCCCGCAGGCACGCTCGGGCTCGGCTTCGGCACCACCTCGCTGTCGGCCGCGCTCCAAACCTTGGCGTTGCGTAGTGGCACGGTGCTGCCGAACGGCTTGCCGGCGGCAAAGGCCATCGCGATCGACCTGCCGCTGACCGTCGACGTCAGCGACCGCGTCTCGCTCTATGGCGGCGTGTCGGGCTCGACCGCGGATATCGGTGGCGGCTGGTCGACGTTCGACATCACCAGCTGGAACATCGGCGTGCAGGCCGACCTGTATCAGCAGAACGGCGGCAGGATCCCGACCATCACCCTGCAATCGACCCTGACGCAGTCCGTCCCGAACGAGCAGGGCATGACGAACTCCTTCAACAACATCCTGGAATTCGACTACGCGCTCGACGAGGACGAGACGCGGGGCTGGCTGGCCGGCATGCAATACACATACACCACCATCGCTACCCCGTTCGCCAGCATCCGGCCCAACACGATCCTCTATGCCGGCGGCTATTATCAATGGCCGAGCAACTGGAAGTTCACCGGGCGCCTCGGCGTGCAGTCGTTCGGCGGCGCGCAGCTCGCCGGACGGACGCTCGCGGAGTCCTTCACCCAGCCGGTCCTGCGGCTCGACCTCGATCGCATGGATGACAACGACAACCGCCTGTTCGGCATCACCGCACAGATCGCGTGGACGCCGAAGCCCGCCTATCAGCTGACGTTGCGCACGCCGCTCTACGCCGTGCGCAATTGAGCGTGATCCCGGAAAAGGACCATGTTCAAACGAAACGAAGCCGCTGCTAATCCGGCACCGGCACGTCGAACGTGTTGAGCGTGACCGAGACCATGCAGTAGACGCCGACCAGATAGGACAGCTCGGCCGCGCCGTGTTCGCCGAACTCCTTCACCGCCGCACGATAGGTCAGCTCCGGCAGCACGCCACCGCTGACCAGGGCCGAAGCCATGTCATAGGCGACCCCCTCCTGCCTGGTCAGATCGACAGGCCGCTGTCCGGCGACGATGGTCGCCAGCTTCTCGTCGGACAGACCGCGCTGCTCGGCGACCAGAACGTGGGCATAGAGTTCGTAACCGGACCGGAAATGCGAGCCGGTGACGAGGATCGCGACCTCGCGCACCGGCGCCGGCAGCAGCGGGTTCGACGCGACCGCCTTGACCAGCTCCCACACCGGCTTGCCGAAGCGCGGCTCGCGGATCCAGGGGTTCCAGGGCCCGAGCAGCGCGCCGTCGTCGCGCATGTTCACAAAGCCCTTGAAATGGTCCGTGATGCCGGCTCGCATGTCGTCATAGAGCGGCTTCTGTTCGTCAGTCAGATCCTTGGGATCGAGAATGGGAAGGCGCACGGCAGGATCTCCTCGTTGAGAAGAAGTGACGGTCGCCCGCATGCCCGCGCGTGGCAAGTGAAGTTGCCGTGACGGTCGTGCAATTTTGCAAGTGGTGCGGAAATACGCGTGCAACCGTGATATGCCCTCGCTGCGCTGGTCGCCGGCGGAACATGGATAGGATGGCCGAGCTGATCGCAGGACTCGACAGCTGGATTATCGAGGACGGCGATCGCGGTGATTTCGCTCAAGCCACCACTCGCTCTTTCGCGCTTGAATTGGCCCCGTGGTCCCGTTGCCGAAGTACGGTCGACCTGACCACAAAGCGCCATCGATCACGCATCTGTTCGAGAGCTCTTACGAAATTGTTGCAGGCGTCGTCCTTGATCGACGGATTGCGTCTGGTCGCTCAAAACTCCAGCGGCGCGTTGTCGACGACTTCCTTCATCACGAAGAAGGTTCGGGTCTGGCGCACGCCGGGCAGCGCGATGAGCTGCTCGCCATGGATGCGGTTGAAATCCTCCATGTCGCCGACGCGGATCTTGAGGAAGTAGTCGAAGTCGCCGGCGACCAGATGGCAGTCGAGCACGAATTTCAACTTCGCGATGGCCTTTTCGAAGGTGGCAAAACTCTCGGGCGTCGAGCGGTCGAGCACGACGCCGACCATCACCAGCGTGCCCCTTGCCAGCTTCTTCGGCGCGACCATGGCGCGCACGGTGGCGATGAAGCCGTCCTCGAACAGCCGCTGAGTGCGGCGATGGCAGGTGGCGGGGCTGATCGCGACCGTCTCGGCCAGCTCGGCATTGCTGAGCCGGCCGTTATTTTGAAGCAATCTCAGTATCTTAAGGTCGATGCGATCAAGTCGAGCGACCACGGAAGAAGCTTTCACTTGTAAGCTCTAATTTGGAAGGAATCTGGCTCATTGAACCGAAGCATGCAAGATATATTCAGGATTAACCCAATATTCGAGAGCACATTTTTCCGAGGCGATGCTAGCTCCGTTCCTCAGACGCCACCGCCAAATCTGGATGACCAATGATGCTGGAAAAATTCGCGCGCTACCCGCTGACCTTCGGCCCGACGCCGATCGAGAAGCTGGAGCGACTGTCAAAACACCTCGGCGGCAATGTCGAGATCTATGCCAAGCGCGAGGACTGCAATTCCGGCCTCGCCTATGGCGGCAACAAGCTGCGCAAGCTCGAATACATCATCCCCGATGCGATCGCCTCCAACGCCGACACGCTGGTCTCGATCGGCGGCGTGCAGTCCAACCACACCCGCATGATCGCCGCGGTCGCGGCCAAGATCGGCATGAAGTGCCGCCTCGTGCAGGAAGCCTGGGTGCCGCACGAGGATGCGGTCTATGACCGCGTCGGCAACATCATGCTGTCGCGCATCATGGGCGCCGATGTCCGCCTGGTCGACGAAGGCTTCGACATCGGCATCCGCAAGAGCTGGGAACAGGCGATCGAGGAGGTGAAGGCGGCGGGCGGCAAGCCCTACGCGATTCCCGCCGGCGCCTCCGTGCACAAGTTTGGCGGCCTCGGCTATGTCGGCTTCGCGGAGGAGGTGCGCAAGCAGGAAGCCGAGCTCGGCTTCAAGTTCGACTATATCGTGGTCTGCACCGTCACCGGCTCCACCCATGCCGGCATGCTCGTCGGCTTCGCCGCCGATGGCCGCGCCCGCAAGGTGATCGGTATCGACGCGTCCTTTACGCCTACGCAGACCAAGACGCAGGTGCTCGAGATCGCGCAGAACACCGCAAAGCTCGTCGAGCTCGGCAAGGACCTCGTCGCCGAGGACGTCGTGCTGATCGAAGACTACGCTTATCCCGCCTATGGCGTGCCCTCGGAAGAGACCAAGGAAGCGATCCGCCTCACCGCGCGGCTCGAAGGCATGATCACCGACCCCGTCTACGAGGGCAAGTCGATGCAGGGCCTGATCGACCTCGCGAAGAAGGGCCATTTCGAGAAGGGTGCGAAGATCCTCTACGCCCATCTCGGCGGCGCCCCCGCGCTGAACGGATATGCGTACGCGTTCAGGAATGGGTGAGTGAGGGCGTAGCCCTCGTCTTGTACATAGCTGTCATCCCGGACAAGCGCAGCTCTCGACAACGCGTAGCGTTGTCCAGAGCGAAGTGCTGATCCGGGACCCGTAGTTGCCGCCTGCCGTCACCACATCGGCCTGTGGTTATGGATCGCTTCGCTTGTCCGGGATGACGGCGGAGTTTTTGGCTCGTCCCCTACCGCGTCCTGACGATCTGCAACAGCTCGTCGCCGTAATGCTCGAGCTTCTTGTCGCCGATCCCCGGCACATTGCGGAGTTCGTCCAGCGTCGTTGGCCATGCCCGGACGATGCCGTCGATCGTTGCGTCGTGCAGCACCACGTAGGCCGGCACGCCACGTTCGCGCGCGACGTCTGAACGCCAGGCGCGCAGGCGCGCGCGCAGTTCGGGATCGACGTCGCCTTGCGCGGCGTTGGCGGCGGGCGCAAGGTCGCCGCGGCGGGATTTGCCGCGGCTCGCGCGAATGCGCGTGCCGGGCGCCTCCTCGCGCAGCCACACCTCGGTCTCGCCGCGCAGCACCCCGCGCGCGGTCTCGGTCAGCTTGAGCGCCCCGAACGCTTCGCTGTCGCTTCGCAAATGGCCCATCGCCACCAATTGGCGCAGCACCGTGCGCCACTGCTTTTCGTTGAGCTCGCGGCCGATGCCGAACACCGACAGCTTGTCGTGGCCGAACTGCGTTACCTTCTCGGTCAGGCGCCCCACCAGCACGTCGATCAGATGCATCGCCCCAAAGCGCTGGCCGGTGCGGTAGACGCAGGACAGCAGCTTCTGCGCCAGCACTTTGCCGTCGCGCATCTTGGGCGGCGTCAGGCAATTGTCGCAATTGCCGCAGCTCTCGCCCATCGCGATCTCGCCGAAATAGGCGAGCAACCGCCGGCGCCGGCAATGCGGCGTCTCGGCGAGGCCGACCAACGTATCGAGCTTGCCGATCGAGACCCGCTTGAATTCGTCGGAGGCGCTGGACTCGTCGATCATGCGGCGCTGCTGCACGATGTCGGAGAGGCCATAGGTCATCCAGGCCGTGGACGGCTTGCCGTCACGGCCCGCGCGCCCCGTCTCCTGATAATAGGCCTCGATGCTCTTGGGCAGATCGAGATGGGCAACGAAGCGCACGTCGGGCTTGTCGATGCCCATGCCGAACGCCACGGTCGCGACGATGACGATGCCGTCCTCGTTGAGAAAGCGATCCTGGTTGCGCGAGCGCAACGCACCGTCGAGCCCGGCGTGATAGGGCAGCGCCGCAATGCCGGCGTCTTGAAGCGCGGCAGCGACCTCCTCGACCCGGTTGCGCGACAGGCAATAGACCACGCCGGCATCGCCCACGTGGCGCTCGCGGATCAATTCCTTCAGTTGCGACACCGCGTTGAGCTTGTCGACGATCTCGTAGCGGATGTTGGGCCGGTCGAAGCTCGAGACGAATTGCGGCGCACCCGTGAGCTGAAGCCGATCGATGATCTCCTTGCGCGTCAGCTCGTCGGCCGTCGCGGTCAGCGCGATGCGCGGCACGTCGGGAAAACGCTCGGCGATGATGGAGAGGCCGACATATTCGGGTCGGAAGTCATGCCCCCATTGCGAGACGCAATGCGCCTCGTCGATCGCAAACAGCGCCACCTTCGCCTGCGCCAGCAGCGACAGGCAGCGCGGCGTGACCAGGCGTTCCGGCGCGACATAGAGCAGGTCGAGATCGCCCGCGAGAAGGCGTCGCTCGATGTCGGACGCCTCCTGCGGCGTCAGCGACGAGTTGAGCGCGGCGGCATTGACGCCGGCCTCGATCAGCCCGGCGACCTGGTCGCGCATCAGTGCGATCAACGGCGAGACCACGATGCCGCAGCCCTCCCGTAGCAGGGACGGAAGCTGATAGCACAGCGACTTGCCGCCGCCGGTCGGCATCAGCACGAGGCAATTGCCGCCCTCGGTGACATGCCGGATGATCTCGCCCTGCGCTCCGCGAAAACCCGGCAGGCCGAACACCGAATGCAGCACCGACAGCGCGTCGCGGCCGTTGGCCGGCGCAGAGAGCGGAGCGGTGGAGGGAACGGACATGGGAGGAACAGATCAGGCCGTGAGATTCGTCACAAGGCCAGTCGCATGCCGGCGTGGGCGTGGCAAGACTGTTTGGAGGCGAGGCACGGCTGTTCCCCTCTCCCCTTGTGCGAGAGGGTGGTTCGCAGCGTGAGCGGCGAGACGGGCGAGGGGTTCTATCCACGAATTCGATTTTGCGGAGACATACCCCTCATCCGGCGCTTCGCGCCACCTTCGCCCACAAGGGGAGAAGGGAAAAGAAGCTACGCCCCGATTCGCCGCAGTGCCTCTGCGACCGTCACGATCGGCATGTTGCGCCTGCCGGCCGCTTCCAGCGCATGACGCATCAGGTGCGGCGTGCAGCCATAGGGGCTTGGCGTGTCGGCGACGTCGTGGCCGTAGAAGATCAGCCAGCCGCCGCTCGCGAACGCCTCGTCGAAATAGCGATCGACGCCTGCCGGATCGATCTCGCAACCCACAAGCGGCGAGGCGCGCAGGAACTGGAGATCGATGACGTCGGTGTTGACGCCGGGAAGAATGCCGCGCGCGGATCGGAAGGCTTTCGCGAGTTGCGGCTTGCGCCAGACCGAGGCGAGCCCATAGGGGTAGGCGAAATTCTCCAGCGTGATCGAGGAATCGATGCCGCGGAAATGACTGCGGTTCCGCTCGATCTCGCGAGCCATCGCGGCCTCATCGAGAGTGGCCGAACTCCGGTGCGAGAAGGTGTGGCATGCAATCTCGTGACCGGTCCTGTGAAGCCGCACGATCGCATCGTTTGACAGACCGTGCCAATGGTCCGACGGCTGATCGATCAAGCTGCCGGCGAGATAGAATGTCCCCCGGCCGCCATGCTGCTCCAGAAGCTCGGCACCCTCGCGTGCGGCGCTATCGGGGGCATCGTCGAAGGTGAAGCTCACCATCGGCGCATGCGCGGGCAATCGGTGCGGCGCGGCGTGGAAATGCCGGGCCAGCCGATTGTTCACGCGTCCCTGGAGTGCCGACCACACGCTGCGCTTCCCGTGATTCCTATTCCTCTAGTGAAACATTCGTGCGCAGGTTGAGGCAAGCCTAACGCCTGGGTAATCCTAACGTGAGACCAAGACCGCTTCGGCTAGCGCGCTGCTACCGACGCGTCGGCGTCCGCGCCGAGATAGCGCAACCAGTTGCGGAATAGCATTGCGGCCGCGTTGCCAGCGCCGATATCGGCGCGCAAGTTCAGCCCAGGCAGCTCGTTGGCGAGTGCCGGATGGCGCTGATGCGCCGCCTTCTTCTCGAAGCGAGCCAGCTTCTCTTCCGTCGCTGCGTCAAAATAGCTCACCGGCAGGCGCGGGTAGGTCTCGCGCTCCCGCGCGAGATAGCGGCCGATGTCGCGCAGATATTCCCGCTGGAGCGACAGCGCGTCATATTCCGGATGACCCTGAAAGAACACGAAGCGGCTGGCATATTGGCGGACGAAGACGTCGACGCCGGCTTGGGCCGAGCGTGTCAGCACCTGGTAACCGGCCTGCACGAGGTCGCTCTCGGCGATCTCGTTCAGGCGTGAATGCGAGACCTTGAGCGGCGCAGACGCAGCACGGGTCAACCCATCGCGCGTCACGACGTCGCAATCGAAAATGCCGTGACATTTGGCCGGCAGCCGCCGCCGTTCGATGCCATCGAGGTGCAGCACCGCGGCATGCGCGGCGAGGCACGACCAGATCGTCGAGCGCGTGTTGGTCTTGGCCCAGTCGATGAGGTTCGTGAGATCCTGCCAGTATGGCTCCTGGTCGAGCTCGGGCGCGATCGGCTCTGCGCCGGTCACGATCAGTCCATCGAACTTGCCGCGCTCGAGATCGGAAAGGTCGGAATACTCGCTGTCGACATGCCACTTCGCTTCGGGCGACCGTTTCACGCTGGGAAGCGAGAAGCAGTGGAAGCGGATGCGGTGCGGGCCCGCGGCGGCCTGCAGCAGCTTCATGAATTGCCGCTCGGTCGCCTTCAGCGCCGGATCCGGCATGTTGTTGATCAGCCCGATCGTGAGGTCGGCGCCGGCATGGTCGCGAACGAGATCGCCCTCGCCCGGCACCAGGGCCGGGCTCGATACGACTTGATCCCTGTCGATCAGGATCGTCATGGTCGACGCCGGCTACTCCGCGGCCTCGAGCCGCGCCGACGGGCAGGCTTTTTCGAGCGCCTGGTCGATATCCTCGATGATATCAGACACATGCTCGATGCCGATCGACAGACGGATGGTCTCCGGCAGCACGCCGGCAGCGCGCTGCTGCTCCGCCGACATCTGCCGATGGGTCGTCGAGGCTGGATGGCAGGCCAGCGACTTGGCATCGCCGATATTGACCAGGCGCGTGATCAGCTTCAGCGCATCATAGAAGGTCTTGCCGGCCTCCATGCCGCCCTTGATGCCGAAGGTGAACAGCGAGGAGGCGTTGCCGTTCAGGTACTTCTGCACCAGCGGATAATAGGGGCTGTCCGGGAAGCCGGTGTAATTGACCCAGGCGACGCGCGGATCGCCGCGGAGGAATTCGGCGACCTTGCGGGCGTTCTCGACATGGCGCTCCATGCGCAGCGCCACGGTCTCGATGCCCTGGAGCAGCAGGAAGGCGTTGAACGGCGACAGCACCGAGCCCATGGTGCGCTGATAGACGCTGCGCGCGCGCTCGATAAACGCGGTGCGGCCGAACCGCTCGGCATAGACGAGGCCGTGATAGGAGGCATCCGGCTTGTTATAGGCCGGGAAGCGCTCGGCATGTTTGGCCCAGGGGAAATTTCCGGAATCGACAATGGCGCCGCCGAGCGTGGTGCCGTGACCGCCCAGGAACTTGGTCAGCGAATGCACGGCGATGTCGGCACCGTAGTCGAACGGCCTCAGCAGGATCGGGGTGGCCACGGTGTTGTCGACGATCAGCGGCACGCCATGCGCGTGCGCGACCTTCGCCAGCGCCTCGATGTCGCAGACATTGCCGGCGGGATTGCCGATGGTCTCGGCGAACACGGCGCGGGTGTTCTCGTCGATCAGCCTTGCGATCGCCTCGGGATGGTCGCTCTCGGCGAAGCGGCCGGTAATACCCTGCCGCGGCAGGATGTGGGAGAGCAGCGTGTGCGTGGTGCCGTAAAGCTGCGGCACGGAAACGATGTTGCCGCCGTGATCGGCGACGTTGACGAAGGCGAAATGCAGCGCCGCCTGCCCGGTCGCGACCGCGAGCGCGCCGACGCCGCCTTCAAGTTGGGCGATACGCTTCTCCAGCACCGCACTGGTCGGATTGGCGATACGGCTGTAGCGAAAGCCTTCGGTCTCGAGATTGAACAGGGCGGCACCATGATCGGCGCTGTCGAAGGCATAGGCCGCGGTCTGGTAGATCGGCACGGCCACCGCATGCGTGGTGGCTTCGGGCTCGTAGCCGGCGTGAATAGCGATCGTCTCGTTGCGCATCGTGCCACCTCCGCGTGGAGCGGGCCGCACTTATTGGCCTAGAATGAGGCATGTGCGTTGTCCGCCGTCCTCTGTTAGAGGTGGGTGGTAAAGCGGACAATAATTCGCCTAGAGATCGAGGAAGTAACCCTAACGCTTGCTGGCGAATTGGCTGAAATTCGAGTTAAACTGCATTAATGAAGATGCTGCTTGGCGCAGCTTGCGGGTCGCCTCGCTCATCGCGTAGCAGGTGGGCGTCGCTCGAGATCGCACCCCCGATACATCCCATGCAGTTGTCTACCTTGAAGGAAGACCGTGCGGGGAGTCAGACCTCCTCGACGATCGAGCCACTGCTGAACTGGCGCCGGATACATCGAATACAGCATCCTGGTCGCCTCGCGGTCGGTGAATACGCGCCCGTTCCTGCCGAAGTCCCACGCGGCATGGAAGCCAAGTCTTGCCCTCGGGGTGACGCAGATGTCGTCCGATGCCATTGCCGCAAGGACGATCGTGCAGGCGGAGGCGCAAAGGCCATCGATGATGACCGATTGGCGGGCGGCGCGCAGCTTCTCGTATCTCTCGATGTAGCGGCCAATCGATCCGCCTCGATCATTGGCAATGCGAACCACGGCATGGCTCGTTCCCGTGCCCGTGAGTAAGAGCATTCCCGCGACGACGGCTGCCGGAAATCTCATGTTGCTCGCCCGATGTTGACGGACGGCAGCGGAGTTCGCCGCCACCGTCCCAGCCAACTTCAATATCGATATCCGTACGGATATCGTCCGGGGCAGACGTAATTGCCGTAAGCGTCGTAGGTGCAGCTGTTATAGCCGCCGTAGTAGCCATAGGCTCCGGCTGCGGCGGCTCCCACTGCTGCCGCACCCAGGCCATAGGCCGCGCCCCTGTAAGCGCCGCGGGCCACCGCTGCACGCGCCACAGGGCGCCCCGGTATCGGGCGATAGCCATAGCCGCGGCCGGCGACGCCGTAGCGGCCTCCCGCAACCCGGTGTCCGCCGCCGCGCACATGGGCAACGCGGGCACCCCCGCCGTGGAAACCTCCGGCGCGCACACCGCCGCCATGGAAGCCGCCACCACCACGGCGGGCATATGCATCATCAGGAATGAG
The DNA here is from genome assembly GCF_015291725.1 of Bradyrhizobium sp. CCBAU 51765. Lineage (GTDB taxonomy): Bacteria > Pseudomonadota > Alphaproteobacteria > Rhizobiales > Xanthobacteraceae > Bradyrhizobium > Bradyrhizobium liaoningense. The sequence goes on along the minus strand of NZ_CP030038.1, from coordinate 553,252 downwards.
AGCGACAGTGATCAGAACCATCGCCGCCAAAGCAGCGAGAAGACATCGAAGCATGGCTTTCCTCCATTACTTGGGGCGCCGTGCACGTGGAAGGACATGCCGTTCACGGATCGCGGCACCCGGCAGAAATCTCTGCCCCTGCTCAAGAGCGGATTTGACCTAGATCAAGGAGGCCAGAATCGAAGGACTTCTCGTGACGGGAATGCGAGCCGATACTCCGATTGTGGAACTTCCCTGCCCTCATGGGATCGAGAGGCTGACAAGGACAGCAGTCGTCACACGCTACCATCACGAGGTCTCGAGCCATCACCCGAAGCGCTGAACGCGCCGCTCCGGCAGGCGATTGCGGCCATGCATCTGAGCACTGACAGCCCATGCCCATGCGGGCTCAAGCCAATTTCTGCCAGAGCTGATGAGCGAGCACGCCGGCACGCTTCTCGATCGCGGCGGCGGCATCGAGTGCGAGATCCTCGCGATAACGCCCGGCGATGAGCTGCACGCCGATCGGCTTGCCGTTATGCAGCGCCACCGGCACCACCGCGCCGGGCAGGCCCAGCACGTTGATGGCGGAGATGAAGCGGATCTCGCCCCAGAATATCTCGCGCACGCGCTCGGGACTGACGGTGTCGTCACGCGGGCCCGGCGTCGGCTTCACCGTGGTCGGCGCCAGCACGACCGGATACTCCTCGAAGAACAATTGCCAGGCGCGGATGTGGCCGCTGCGTGCTGCAGTCGCCTGCATCCAGGCTTTGAGATCGAGCACGTTGGCCTTGGCCTTCATGCCGCCCCAGGCCTTGTGGAAATCCTCGGACGTGACTTTCAGCATGCCGGCCTCCTGCATCACCACGGTCTCGTTGGTGATGATGTCGCACCAGGTCTGCCAGACGCCGTTGATGTCGGGCACCTCGACCTCGCTGACGCGATAGCCGGAACGCTCGAGATGGTCGGCGGCCTGGCGCAGCGCCGCGGAGACAGAGGGATCGACGTCCATGTCCTCGGGGATCTTCGCCAGCGCGACCTTGATCGGCCCCTTCGGCTTGGGTCCGATCAGGGGTGCCGGCACCCACCAGGGGTCGCGCGGATCGCGCTGGCTCATCGCCTCCAGCGCGAGGCGGACGTCGGCGACGTGGCGGGCGAGCGGCCCCTGCGCCGACATCAGATGCGCCAGCATCGGCCGCTCCGCCGTTGCGCTTCCGTTGAAGGCGGGGATGCGGCCCTGCGTCGGCTTGATGGTGGCGACGCCGTTGCAATGCGCCGGCCAGCGCAGCGAACCGCCGATATCGTTGCCATGAGCGATGGTGCCGATGCCTGCCGCGACCGCCGAACCCGCACCGCCCGAGGAGCCGCCACAGGTGATATCGGGATCCCAGGGGTTCAGCGTCAGCCCGTGCAGGGGATTGTCGGTGAAGCCGCGGAAGGAGAATTCCGGAGTGTTGGTGAGACCAAGAACGATGGCGCCGGCCTTCTTGAGGTTGCGGACGACAGGCGCATCCGATGGCGCGATGAGATCCTTGTTGGCGGGAACGCCGTTGAAGTTGGGCCGGCCTTCGTAGTCGACATTCTCCTTGATGGTGATGGGCACACCGTGCAGGAGGCCGAGCTCACCGCCCTTGGCGCGCTGCTTGTCGGCGGCGTGCGCGGCCGCGAGGGCTTCTTCCGAGAGATCCACGACAACGGCATTGAGCCCCGGATTGACGGTGCGCATCCGCTCGAGATGCGTTTCCACGACTTCGACCGCGGAGATTGCGCCGGAGCGGATCGCGGCCGCGGTATCGACCGCGGACCATTGCCAGGCCGGTCCCCTGGGCCGGCGCGCGGTGGCTGATTTGCGTGCGGCGACCTTCTTGGCGGGCTTGATTGTTTTCGCAGCGACGCCCTTTCGGGCTGAGGTCTTTTTGCTCGATGCCTTCTTGCTCGATGCCTTCTTGCTCGTCTTCATTGCCGCTTTCCTGGAAGCACTTTTCTTCTTGGTTGCCGTTTTCTTCGCCACGTCGCATCTCCTGAAACTGTGCGGCGAAGGTTACGGACGAGGATGAGGCGTGTACAGCTGCGTTTCTGCATGGCGCTTTGCGACGGCACACCGATGCGACGAATTGCCTGCGTCCCCCGGCCTAAACAGCCGGCGGATTCAGCCGGGCAAAGCCCTGCTGGATGCGATAGGGATAGTAGGGATAGGGCGGCATCACCGCGCTGGCCTCGTCGAGACGCTTGATCTGATCCGCGCTCAGCGCCCAGCCTACTGCGCCGAGATTGTCGCGCAGCTGCGCTTCGTCGCGAGCGCCGATGATGACGGAGGCGATCGTGGGGCGGCTCAGCAGCCAGGCGATCGCGACCTGGGGCACGGTGCGGCCGGTCTCCATCGCGATCGCGTCCAGCACGTCGACGACGGCGTAGAGCATCTCCTCGCGCACCGGCGGACCAAACTGTGCGGTCGCGTGCAGGCGGCTGTTCGGCGGCAGCGGCTGGCCGCGCCGGATCTTTCCGGTAAGGCGGCCCCAGCCGAGCGGACTCCATACCAGCGCACCCACCCCCTGGTCGCGCGCGAGCGGCATCAGCTCCCACTCGTAGTCGCGGCCGAGCAGCGAGTAGTAGACCTGATGCGCGACATAGCGCGGCCAGCCATGCCGGTCCGCAATGGCGAGCGACTTCATCAACTGCCAGCCGGCGAAATTGGAGACGCCGACATAGCGCAGCTTGCCCGCGCGCACGAGCATGTCGAGCGTCGACAGCACCTCCTCGATCGGGGTGAAGGCGTCGAAAGCGTGGAGCTGGAGCAGGTCGATGTAGTCCGTGCCAAGCCGGCGCAGCGCCGCGTCGACCGAGGTCAGGAGCCGCTGCCGCGACGAGCCTGCATCGTGCGGCCCCTCGCCCGTCGGCAGGCTCATCTTGGTGGAGATCAGCACCTTGTCACGCCGGCCCCTGATCGCAGCGCCGAGAATCTCTTCGGACGCGCCGTTCGAATAGACGTCGGCGCTGTCGAACAGATTGACGCCGGCATCGAGGCAGATGTCGATCAGCCTGCGCGCCTCGTCCGCATCGCTGCGGCCCCAGGCCGAGAACAGGGGGCCCTGCCCGCCGAACGTGCCGGTCCCGAAGCTGAGGACGGGGACCCTGAGTCCGGAGGCACCGAGATTGCGGTATTCCATGACGGGTTTCCTCCGCTATTCCGCTGGACACGCCGCGGCGGCGACCGACGCGCGATCGAGCCGAAGGCTCCACAGCGCCAGCGCGAGGCCGATCGCTGTGATGCCGGCCGCGACCAGCGGCAGCGCGGGAAGCCCGAATCCGCGATCGATAGTGACGCCGCCGGCCCAGGCGCCGAGCGCGTTGCCGAGATTGAACGCGGCGATGTTGAGGCTGGAGGCGAGCGTGCGGCCGCTGGGGCCGGCTGCCTCCAATACGCGAAGCTGGAGCGGGGCGACGGTTGCGAAGGCGGCGATGCCGAGCAGCAGGATCAGCGCGATGGAAAGGATCTTGATCGATAGCACGGCTGCCAGCCCAAGCAGCACGATCGCAAGCGCGGCAAGCGTGCCGGTCAAGGCCCGTGCCAGGCCGCGGTCCGCAAGCTTGCCGCCGGCCACGTTGCCGATCGCGAGCCCGACGCCGAACACCAGCAGGATCGGCGAGACGGCAGCCTCCGAGAAACCGGTGAAACGCGTCAGGATCGGCTGGATATAGGTGAAGACGACGAACAGGCCGGCGAAGCCGAACACGGTCATGGCGAGGCCGAGCAGCACCTGCGGGCGACCGAGCACGGCGACCTCTTCGGCGAGCGAGATCGGCTTGTCGCCATTGCCGACATGGCTAGGCACGAGCGCGGCGACCACCGCGAACGCGATCACGCCGATGACCGTCACGGCCCAGAACGCGGCGCGCCAGCCGAGCATCAGGCCGAACCACGCGCCGAAGGGCACGCCCAGGAGCGTGGCGACCGTCAGGCCGATGAACATGGTGGCGATCGCGGAAGCACGCTTGTCCTCGGCGACGAGGCTGGTGGCCACGACCGAGCCGACACCGAAGAACGTGCCGTGGGCGAGCGAGGTCAGCACGCGCGCAGCCATCAGCAGTTCGTAATTCGGGGCCAGCGCGCAAGCCGCATTGCCGAGCGTGAAGATCGCCATCAGCGCGAGCAGCACTGTTTTCCGTGGCATCCGCCGCGTCGCCAGCGTCAGCACCGGCGCGCCGACGAACACACCGAGCGCATAGCCCGATATCAGCAGGCCGGCGACCGGCACGGAAACATGCATGTCGGCGGCGACCTGGAGCAAGAGGCCCATGATGATGAATTCGGTGGTGCCGATGCCGAAGGCACCGGCGGTGAGCGCGAGGACGGCGGGAGGCATGCATGGCTCCGATGGATGAGACGAAGTCCCGCAGATAGCGGCATGGCCGCAAAACCATTAGAATGTCAGCAATCCAATCATTTGTGACATGAATTCAACATGGCCCGTTTCGACACCAACCGCTCCGCCGAGATGGAGGTTTTCGTCCGCGTGGTCGATCTCGGCGGCTTCACCCAGGCCGCGCGAAAGCTGCGCCTGACGCCGTCGGGCGTCAGCAAGCTGATGTCGCGGCTGGAGGCGCGGCTCGGCGCGCGGCTCGTCAACCGCACCACGCGCAAGCTGACGCTGACCGAGGAGGGCCGGGCTTTCTACGAGCGCTCGTTGCGCATTCTCGCCGAAATGGAGGAGGCCGAGCGCGAGGCCGCCTCAGGCGCGGCGCCGCGCGGCCGCCTCACGGTCAATTGCAACATTCCCTTCGGCATGCTGCATGTGGTGCCGTTGGTCCCGCGCTTCCTGGAACGGCATCCCGACGTCACGCTCGATCTCGTGCTGACCGACACGCTGATTGACCTGATGCAGGAGCGCGCCGACGTCGCCATCCGCGTCGGCCCGCTGCGGGCCTCGCGTCTCGTCGCGCGAAAGCTCGGCAGCAGCCGCATGGTCGTGGTCGGCGCGCCGGACTACCTCGCCCGTTGCGGCACGCCGAAAACGCCGGCGGATCTCGCCGATCACCGTGGCATCGGCTGGACTTTTCCACGCAGCATCCGCGGCTGGCCGTTCAGGCGCGGTGATCACACCGAGGAGGCCGTGCCCACGCCGGTTGCGCGCGCCAGCGACGGTGAAGCGGCCCGCCGCCTTGCGCTGGGCGGCGTCGGGCTTGCCCGGCTCGCCCTCTTCCACATCGGCCCCGACATCGAATCCGGCCGCCTCGTCCCGGTGCTGCAAGGCTACAATCCCGGCGACCGCGAAGACATCCACGCCGTCTATGTCGGCCACACCGCGCCACTGCCCGCGCGTGTGCGCGCGTTCATCGATTTCCTGGCCGAGCACGTGCGGGTGAGCGATCCGGCGCTGAAGCGGGCCGGGGATGGGAAGTGGAGATTGGTGGGGTGATATGGTCCGTATTCTGCTGCAACGTTACGCTGAGTTCTCCGGTGCGAGCACCGACTTGAACCAGTCGGCAACCACTGTGTTTCGCTCGAGGGGATGGTTGTAGATCGTGTGCTCCCCGTCGGGCCACGCCTGCAGGCGCGACTTTGGATTGGGGTTGCCCTCGAGAAAGGTTCTCTGAGAGCCTGGCGCAACCAGAACGTCGGCGCCGCCCTCGAGCACGAGCGTGGCGCAACTGAGCGGGGTGCGGCGAGGATCGAAAGCCAGCGGCGCGACAGCGCGGCCAAGCGAGACCGGATCCTCGCAGCCGAACATGGCAGCGAGTTGCTCTTGCGCGGTGCGGAACGGTGGCACGTCCGTCCGCGATGGGGCTCCGTTGATGCAGCAGGCAAGAACCCGGTCATCCCGCCCGGCCGTAAGCGCTGCAAGCAAGCCGCCATAACTATTGCCCCACAATCCGATCCTCTGATCAGCCGAGGCCGTCACGGCAAGATCGATGAAGCGGGAGAAGCCCGTCGCAACGTCGGCGTCGGCGTAAACGCCCCCCTCGAGCCTGCTCTCACCTTGCCCGGGACCATCCACCAAAAGACAGCCGATCCCCCGCACGCAAAGCGCTTCCGCCATGGAGCGGTAGGCTGTCGACCACCCGCTCATGCCTCCGAACGCTATCACGGTCGCACCGCTCGGCCCGTCGGGCGGCTGGAACTGCCACCCGAGCAGTGTCGCATTCCGGTACGAGACCTCGATCTTCTTTGCCGGATACTTTGACAGCGCTGCAAAGCTCGCGAAGCACTGGGTCATCCGGCGATAAAGATCCCGTTTTCGATCGCTGTCCGCATTGAAGGCCATCTGAGCAAAGATCAGGCTCGCGGCAGCAGCGTGCCAGTGTTCGCGAGCGAGCGCTGCGTCGGCGGCGGCTTCGGCGTGCGTCTGCTCTTCTTGTGCGATCTCCACCAGTGCGAGGTCCCAGCGCTTGCCCGCCCTTACCTCTCGATGTGCGCGAAGCGCCTTCTCGCGCGTCATGCCGTAGTCAACCATGCGCGTGATCGGCATCGCACGGCACAATGCCTCGATCTCCTTGGTCACGTGTTCGGATAGCGGCATGTTCACGCTGCCATGGCCGCGGCCTGCCAGGATAGTTTCCGCCGAAACTCATCCACGAGCTCCGGAACATCTTTCAGCTCCCCAGCAAATCCAAAGAGGTTGGTATCTGGGCGGATCAGCATCGCCGCCGCCCTCTTCTCGGCTAGATACGAAGAATAGATCCCGTCCGCGTCGACCATCTGTTCGACGCCGCTGCCCGCATCACTAGTCAACGTGAGGACGCGACAGCCGAGGCTCCGCAAGAAAGCCATCCTCGATGGGCCAAGAACGGCTACCGGGTTGCGCTGCGCCAGAATAGAGAACCCATAACCGATGTGGTCGTCGAACCGTGCAATCCGCCCGCCGATCTCGACGCGCCCTTGGGGTGGTACCGAGCCTACGACCTTGCCTCGCTCGCCGCAGCGGTCATCCTGGATGACGCCATCGGAAAAGGAGGGAAACGGCGGTGGCGGCGGGACCAAGTTGAACCGGAAAGCAAGATCGCGAAAGAGGGCGACAGCACGGCTGTGCGTATTGGCGACCTTCCCCAACATCACCGCTGTCCGCATGATGTTGGCGACATGCGGGCGACGCTCGGTCTCGTAACTCGCAAGAATGTCCGGAGCAGCGGTGCCGCGTAGGACGAGATCAAGCTTCCAAGCGAAATTTGCAGCGTCCCGAATGCCCGAGCACGCTCCCTGCCCAAGATAGGGCGGCATGGTATGAGCGGCATCACCGCCCAGGAACACGGAGCCACTGCGCCAGCTCTGAGCCATCCGGCATTCGAAGGTGTAGACGGTCTGACGAATGATGCGGATGTCCTCCGGACCAATGCCGTGATATTGCTTCAAAATTCTCCAAGCGCTCTCCGGCCGCTCCATCTTGGCCGTATCCTCGTGCGGCAGCAATGCGAATTCGAAACGCTGACGGTTGCTCCCGATCGGCAGGAACATGTGTCCTCGCGCCGGGTCGCAATACTGCTTCGCCTCCTCGAAACTCGCGGGAAGCGGACGCTTTCGCTCGCCGTCGATGTTGAGCCATCGCTCCGTGAACTTAGAGTCGTCGCGCTCGATGCCAAGCGCCGATCTGACGAAACTTCTGGCGCCATCGGATCCGAATACGTAGCGCGAACGGACTGTCTTGACGTCGGCGCCAAGCTTTAGCGAGAGCTCAACGCTTCCGGCCGAGCTTCGCAAACCAACCAGCTCGGTCCCCTGCTGGACAGTGACGTTCGGCAAGCTGCGAACCTTGCGGTCGATCGCGGCCTCGATGTCCGGTTGATGGATCGAGATGTGAGCGGGAAAGCCCATCGGCACAGTCGGGATGTCGGCAACATCGATAAGGCGCTTTCCTTTCCCATTGTAGAAGATGTAGGACTCGATCGGCGATGAATCCCGAAGCGCCTCGTCAATGTCGCATGCGAAATTGAGGAGCCGCGCGGTCTCTCCATCTATATGGGTCAGCCGCGGAAGGCCATAGAGCGAAGGCCACCGCTCGACGACGAGGACACGGTGCCCGAGCTGCCCGAGCAGCGAAGCCGCCGTAAGTCCGGTCGGACCATAGCCGACAACCGCCACATCAAAATCAATCTGCGCCATGAACGTCCTCCGATTTTTTTTTGCAGATTGCGCCATTCGGATGCATTGGTAAAATTGATTGTCTTTATGATTTGTATCCAGAATATGGATGTGAGATGCGCTTCAGGGGCCTCGACCTCAACCTCCTCGTCGCGTTGGATGCGCTGATGACTGAGCGGAACCTGACGGCCGCAGCCCGCAGCATCAATTTGAGCCAACCGGCCATGAGTGCGGCGGTCGCGAGACTCCGAGCCTATTTCCGCGACGATCTCTTTACGATGCGTGGCCGCGAGCTGGTACCGACGCCATTGGCCGAAGCGCTGGCTGCTCCGACGCGCGAGGCGCTGCTGCACATCCAGCTCTCTATTGCCTCGCGCGACACGTTCGACCCCGCGAAATCGGACCGCCGCTTCAAAATTGTCCTGTCCGATTTCATGGCGATCGTGTTTTTCAGGGCGGTGATCGCGCGTGTCGCGCGCGAGGCGCCTGGCATCACATTCGAGCTGATACAGTTCGACGACCAGCCGGACGAGCCGCTCCGGCGCGGTGAGGTGGATTTTCTAATCTTTCCTGAAATATACATGGGCAGCGCCCACCCCAAGGCGAAGCTGTTCGACGAGACGCTCGTGTGCGTCGGCTGCGGCGAAAACCGGCAACTGTCGAGGAAACTTACCTTCGAACGATACATGGCGATGGGGCATGTGGCCGCCCAGTTCGGTCGGACGCGCAAGCCTTCGATTGAGGAATGGCTCCTGCTTCAGCATGGGCACAAGAGGCGCATCGAGGTTGCCGTGCCGGGCTTCGGCATGATCCCTCCGCTGCTGCTGGGCACCGAGCGGATCGCAACAATGCATTCGCGCCTTGCACGGCACTTCGCAGCGACAATGCCGCTCCGCATCGTCGATCTTCCGCTGCCGCTGCCGGCCTTTACCGAGGCAGTGCAGTGGCCGGCTCTTCACAACAATGATCAGGCGAGCATCTGGATGCGAGAAATCATCTTGCAGGAGGCCTCGGCCATGACGACTCGGAGGGGAAAGAAGCAGGCCCGGCAGCCGGCATGAATGCCGCCGCGCTCGAACGCGCGGTCAGACGAACAGCGTGTCCGTGGCGTAGAAATGGCGGAGAGAGTGGGATTCGAACCCACGGTACGGTTTCCCGCACACACGCTTTCCAAGCGTGCGCCTTAAGCCACTCGGCCATCTCTCCGGAGCGCCCTCTCTTGAAGGGGCGCCGATGATTTTGCAAGGGATCGCGGAAATATCCGGCGATTTTTCCGCAACTTATTGTATTTACAGGACAATATCTGACGGCAGACGTGCCTTGACCCGCCTGCCGGCTGAACCGCAGGCGGGTTTGGCGCGACGATTCACGGGAAGCCGCCCAACACGACCGGGGACGCCATGACCATCTGCAGGACCATCGCCGCCCTTGGCCTGATTTCGGCCATCGGCTCCGCCCTCGCCGTGCCCGCCGCGGCGCAGGTCTGCACCCGGCAAGGCGTCGACGTCAGCTGTGACGATGGCCGGCGCGGGGTGCTTTCGGGCGATGCCATCCTCTGGCCGGATGGCACGCGCTCGAGCTCGACGCCGCATCAGAGCGTGATCGTCGGCAACAAGAGCTCGGTCCATGTCGGGCCGGGCGTGTTCGTCGGCCAGGGCAAGGGCGTGGTGCCACTGGACGATCCCAACGCGCCGAACAAGCGGCAATGCGCGATTCTGGATGGCGTGTCGTATTGCTATTGAGGGGCGCCCTTCCTTCTCCCTTGTGGGAGAAGGTGAGATCGAGCCAAGCTGAGATCAGATCAAGCGCACGCCTGATATCGCCGACTTCAGCCAGCGCAGCGCCTGCGGCGGCTGGGCTGCGAGCGGCTCGACCGCCGCCTTCTCCGTCCGGCACTTCTCGAGTTCGGCGACGAAGTCGGCGGACCATTGCTGGATGGTGTGGCCGCGCAGCTTCTTCATCATCGCGTCCCAGCGCATCTTGCGCTCGGTAAGCGGCATGGAGGCCGCGACCGCGATCGCACGCGCCATACCGTCGACGTCGTGCGGATTGACCAGCAGTGCGGCGTCCAGCTCGTTGGCAGCGCCCGCGAATTTCGACAGCACCAGCACGCCGGGATCGGCCGGGTTTTGCGCGGCGACATATTCCTTGGCGACGAGGTTCATGCCGTCGTGCAGCGGCGTCACCACGCCGATCTGCGCCGTGCGGTAGAGACCGGCGAGCACGGCCTGGCTGAAGCCCTTGTTCAGATAGCGGATCGGCGTCCAGTCGACCTCGCCGTGGCGGCCGTTGACGTCGGAGACGAGGCGCGCGACCTCGCTCTGGAGACTGCCATAGGCCTCGATGCCGCCGCGCGACGGGTTGGCGATCTGGAGCAGCGAGATGCTGCGCGCCAATTGCGGCTGCTCGGTCCAGAGCCGGTCGAACGCGCTGATGCGGTTGACGAGACCCTTCGAATAGTCGAGCCGGTCGACGCCGATCGCGAGCCGCTCGCCGTTGAGGCTGCGCCGCAGCCGCGACACATCGGGGTGCGAGGCAGACTTCGCAGCATATTGCGCGAACTTCTCCGCATCGATGCCGATCGGAAACACTTCACAGCGCGTGCGCCCATGCTGCGAGATCGCAACGCCGTCCTCGATGGCGAGGCCAAGCTCACCGCCGACATAACCGAGAAAGTTCTGGCGATCCTCCTCGGTCTGGAAGCCGAGCAGATCGTAGGCCAGCATCGCCGTGATCAGCTCGCGATGGTTGGGCACGCCCTGCATCACAGCAGTGACGGGCCACGGCGTATGCAGGAAGAAGCCGATGGGATCATCGACGCCGAGGTCGCGCAGCTCGGCACCGAGCGCGAGGAAATGATAGTCCTGCACCCAGAACGCCGTCTTGGCTTTTCGGAAGCGCAGCAGGGCGCGCGCCATGAAGGCGTTGACCTCGCGATAGCTGACATAGTCCTCCCGCGAGACGCGGATCAGATCGCTGCGCGAATGCAACGCCGGCCACAGCGCCGAATTGGCAAAGCCTTCGTAATAACCACCATAATGCGCCGCCGGGAGGTCCAGCGTCGCAATCGCGCCGGTCCCGAGCGCCTCGATCTCGGCAAAAGGCTCCTTCTGATGGCCATCGCGCACCCGGCCGGAGGAACCGACCCAGATCGCACCCGAGTGTTCCACCACGGGAAGCAGTGCCGCCGCAAGGCCGCCCGTCATGGGCTCGTTGGGTTTGCCGCGGGCGACGCGATTTGAAACGACGACTAAGTTCACAGGTCGTCCCCTCCTGTTCATTCCACCCCGTTTAACTGCCGTTCATCAATATGGTTCCTGATCATCGTTTCAACCAATTGAAACCAAAATCGGGCGCGCGCGTTGGAACTGGTTTCGCTTGCGGAACCCTGGAATTTCGCTGCAAAGACGGCTTTTCCGGTCGTGTTGCGCAGCATGTCTCGCGGCGCGCAGCGGCGCTGCACTCAGCGCTTTGTGTCTGCGAGGTGGCGCTGCCTTCGTTTCACCTCGGATCGAGCAGGCGCGCAAGGAACGCGCGCACATCCGCCGGCGCATCGAAATGGCCATTCACGCCCATGGCGCGGCGGCCGACGGAGAAGGCAAGCCCGTCCATGTCGGGCATGATCGCGAATACCGTCTCGTCGGTGACGTCATCGCCGATGAACATCGGGCGCCGCCCCCTGAACGGCTCGTGCTTCATCAATTCGCGCACGCCGCTCGCCTTGGTGAAGCCGGAATGCTTGATCTCGCAGACGAACTTGCCGGGCAGCACCTCGATCGGCGCATTGGGCAGGTCGGCGCGGATCAACGAGACCGATTCGTAGATCGCCTTTTCCGCATGCGGCGCCAGACGGTAGTGCAGCGCGAGCGAGTAGCCCTTGTCCTCGAGCAGAATGCCCGGGCTGAGCTTGGCGATGGCGGCCAGGCGGCGCTTCAGCTCCTTGTCGAGCGGCGGCGCGTGCACATCATCCGCTTCATTGTCCACCGACAGCCGCATCTCCGCACCGTGGCCGGCAACGGCGCGGAACACGTCCGGCGCGAAGATCAGGTCGATGTCGTTGAGCGAGCGGCCGCTGACGAGCGCCAGCGCTCCGGACGTGCGCTCGGTCAGCCGGCCCAGCGTTTCCGAAAGGCCCGGCGGCACCCACACCTCGCGCGGTGTCGGCATCAGGTCGAGCAGCGTCCCGTCGATGTCTAGCAGGATCGCGATCTCGTCGAGATGCGGCACCAGCGCATGCGGCACCGGCACCGCGTCGGGCGCATCGTCATCCAGCATGGTGCGCTTCTGGTCCAAAGCCATCTCCGCAAGTTCCGATTTCATCAGTCTACTCCATAAAGGCGAGCGGCCGCGCGATTTGTTCGAGCGATTTGCGCTCCGCGGAGACGGCGTAGCGCCACGCTACGATCGCAGCCGCGATCATCAGGGCTGCCCCCAGCAAATAGCCGGCGAACACGCTGTTGCGCGATCCCGTGTCGATCAGCGCGCCGAACAGCGCCGGCCCGATCACGCCGCCGATGCCGGTGCCGATCGCATAGAACACCGCGATCGCCAGCGCGCGAACCTCCAGGGGGAACGTCTCGCTGACGGTAAGATAGGCCGCGCTCGCAGCGGGCGAGGCAAAGAAGAAGATCACCATCCAGGCCACGGTCTGCCCTTGCGCGCTCAGCACGCCGATCGAGAACAGATAGCCCGATAGCGCCAGCAGCACGCCCGATGCGCCGTAGGTGAACATGATCATGGCGCGGCGGCCGAGCGTATCGAACAGACGGCCGAGCAGCAGGGGGCCGAGGAAATTGCCGGCAGCGAAGGGCAGCAGGTACCAGCCGACGTGATCGGCACTGATGCCGTAGAAATCGGTCAGCACCAGCGCGAAGGTGAAGAAGATGGCGTTGTAGAAGAACGCCTGCGCGCTCATCAACACGAGGCCGACCACCGCGCGCTGGCGATAGGCCGAGAACAACGTATGCACGACCTCGCTGATCGGCGTGTGATCGCGCATCCTCAGGCGTATCTTCGTGAAGCGCCCGTCCGTCAGGTCCTGATCATGCCCGATCACCGAGCGCTCGATCGCGTCGACGATGGCATGGGCCTCGTCGGGACGGCCATGGATCATCAGCCAGCGCGGACTTTCCGGGATCCACATTCGCATCAACAGCACGACGAGGCCGAGGGTCGCGCCGATGAGAAAAGCCAGGCGCCAGCCGAGATCGGGATCGATCACCGCCGGATCAAGCAGCACGATGGCCGCCACCGCGCCCATCGCGGCGCCGATCCAGAAACTGCCGTTGATGACGAGATCGGTCCAGCCACGATAGCGCGCCGGCACCAGTTCCTGGATGGTCGAATTGATCGCGGTGTACTCGCCACCGATCCCGGCGCCGGTGAGGAAACGAAACAATGCGTAGCTCGCGACATCCCATGACAGCGCGGTCGCCGCCGTTGCCGAGAGATAGAGCGCAAGCGTGATGAAGAACAGCTTCTTGCGGCCGATGCGGTCGGTGAGCCAACCGAAGCCGAGCGCGCCGAGCACGGCGCCCGTCAGATAGGCGGAGTTGGCGATGCCGAGATCGAGATTGGAGAACTGCAGCGAGGGACTCTGCTTCAGCGCCCCCGAGAGCGCACCGGCCAGAGTCACCTCGAGCCCGTCGAGAATCCAGGTGATGCCCAGCGCGAGCACGACACGGGTGTGGAAGCCGCTCCACGGCAGCGCGTCCAGCCGCGAGGGAATGCTGGTCTCGACGATACGGTCGGTCGCGGTCGCCGCCGGGACTACGGGTGCATAGTTCAGCGCTGGGCTTTGCTGCAATTCCATCGGGTTGTTGCGTCTGATCAATGGAAAGGACCCCTCTCACGTGATGTGGACGGGTCGATCCGATCATCGGGGTGCGGCAATTCGCCTGCCACCTGCGACAACGCCTGCGGCGGGGCCCGGTTCCCATGGGAACGCCCGTTGGCGCCGCTCGTTTCCGATGGAGCCGCAAGGAGTTGACGCATGGCTCACGTCAGAAAGACGACACATTCAAGGAAGACAGGCGCGCGCAGCACCGCGCGTCGCAAGGCGAGCACGACGCACAAGAGGTCAAATCGCCGTGCGACACCGAAGCGCTGGTCGCAACGGGTGACGCGGGAGAGCGACGCGCTCGATCTCAAGCGCGGAGTGTTCAAGCTCACGGACCCCAGGAAGATCGCAGCCTCCCTGAAGCGCTCGGCGGAGCAGAGCTCGCGTCGCAAGACCGGCGCCTATCGCTCGGCGCTGTCGATGCTGACCTTCTACATCAACCGCGCCGGCAAGACGCTACCGAAGACACAGCGCACGCGGCTGGAGCGCGCGAAGGTGGAGCTGAAGCGGGCGTTCGGGAGAGAATGAGAGAAGGAGAGAATAAGATTCTCGCTCTTTACTCCGCCGTCATCCCGGACAAGCGCGCCCAAAGCGCGCGCCGATCCGAGATCCATAGCCACAGGGAGTGGTTTGGCGAAGACTCGGGGTTGCCACCGTCCGTCCCAACGACGCCCGGGGAGTATGGGTCCGGATCTACGCGCGCTTGAGGCGCGCTTGTCCGGGACGACAGCGAGTGTGAGGCGATAGGGTCGGGTTCACGCGCCGCGAACCTACGCCGCCCTTATATTCGCCATGAAGCGGTCGAGCTCGGCGCGAAGGCGGGTGCTCTCGCTCGACAGCGTCTTGGCCGAATTCAGCACCTCTTCCGAGGCCGAGCCGGTCTCGGCGGCGCCGCGGTTGACCTCGCCGATATCGGTGGCGGCCGTCTGGGTGCCCTGCGCGACCGTCTGGACGCTGCGGGCGATCTCCTGGGTGGCAGCGCCCTGCTGCTCGACCGCGCTCGCGATCGAGGTCGAGATCGACGAGATCTGGCCGATGGTCGCACCGATCTCCTTGATCGCGGCAACCGATTCGGCGGTGGCCCCCTGCATGCCGGCGATGTGCGAGGAGATCTCGTCCGTCGCCTTCGCGGTCTGGCTCGCCAGCGATTTCACTTCGCTCGCAACCACCGCGAAGCCGCGGCCGGCCTCGCCGGCACGCGCGGCCTCGATGGTGGCGTTGAGCGCGAGAAGGTTGGTCTGCTCGGCGATCGCCGTGATCAGCTTGACCACCTCGCCGATCTGCTGGGCGGCATGCGACAGCTTGCCGATGCGGCCGTCGGTCTCCTTGGCCTGCACCACGGCAGCCTCCGCAATGCGGCTGGAATCGCGGACCTGGCGGCCGATCTCCTCGACCGAGGCCGAGAGCTCTTCCGTCGCGGTCGCGACCGACTGCATGTTGGAGGAGGCCTGCTCGGAGACGCCGGCGACCTGGCTCGACAGGCTCTGCGTGGTCTCGGCGGTGCGGGTCAGCGTCGAGGCCGCCGATTCCAGCTGCACGGCCGAGGCCGACACGTTGGAGACGATGGCGCCGACCGCGCTCTCGAAATCGTCGGCGAAGCGGATCAGCTCGGCGCGGCGGCTTGCGGCCTGCTCCCGGTTCTGGATTTCGCTGGCGGCGGCGTCGCGCTCGGCCTTGGCCACCGCCTGAACCTTGAACTCCTCGACCGCGCCGGCCATCTCGCCGATCTCGTCCTTGCGGCCGAGACCCGGCAGCACGACGTCGAAATTGCCCGAGGCAAGCTCGCGCATCGCCTTGCACATCGCGATCATCGGACGCGAGATGCCGTTGCCGAGCCACAAGGCCAGCACGGTGCCGACGGCCAGCCCGCCCAGCGCCAGCATCAGCATCAGCTGCTCGGTTTCCACGATGGTGGAATTGGCGCTCGCCTCGATGCGTTGCTGGTCGGCGGTCAGATCCGAACGCAGCTCGGCCGAGAGCTTGAGGATGGTCGCGGCCGTCTTGGTCATCTCGCCGTTCAGCTTGACGATGACCTTCACGTTGTCATTCAGCTTTGCGAACGAGGTGCGGTACTGCTTCAGGAGATCGCCGATCTCCTTGACGCGGTCCGTGATCTTCTGGTCATTCGCGTAGATGGAGACCAGCAGCGTCTCGAGGAACTTGATGCGGGCGATCACGCCGTCGGCGGTCTTCGGCTCCGGCTTGGCCACGAAGGCGCCGACCGAGGTGGAGACCGCCAGATATTGCGAGGTGACGTCCTTGGCCGTGGTCTGGACCGAGTTCAGGCCCGCCAGAGCTGCGGTGTCGGCGAGATCGTCGAATTTGAAGCGGATCTTGTTGCCGACGCTGTTGAGCTCGTCGGCAACGATCTTGTTGTTCTCGCGCGTCAGCGTGATGATCTCGCCGAAGACTTTCGTAAAGTTCTGGAACTCGGCCTCGAGCTTGCCGACCTGCTCACGGCGGGCGGCGCCGGTCGTCGCCGCCATCGACTTGGCAATCGCGCTCTTCAGGTTGCCTTCAGCGGCCTTGGCTGCGGTTTCATCATCGGCCGCGCCGGTCAGGGTATAGGCCCGCGCCAGCCCCTGATAGGCGACCAGCTCGCGATCGACCGTCCGCGCCAGGTCGGCTTCCGATACGCTGGTGCGGTAGGACGCCACGGCGCCTGCGATTCGCTCGAAGCCGAAATAGGCGAACGCCATGCTGGCGGCGAGGATGGCTAGCACCGCCACAAAGCCGAGGATGATTTTTGCGCGAAAGCGCAGCGTTGGCAGCTTCGATTTGCTCGACTTCGACTTGACCGACATTCCCCCACCCCATTCCATTCGCGGAAAACCAGGCGCGTCCCGGAAGCAGCCCGCTTCCCGGCTCTTCTGCACGTTACGGGGCAAAGGATAAGCTGTGGTAAATTTGTGGCGCCGCAACTGGCGGTTAGGTGACCCAAGGAATTGTTAAGGCGCGCTTTCTGGCGCCGTTACAAATCGATTGCCGCGCCAATCTCCGCCGTCATCCCGGACAAGCGCGCCCAAAGCGCGCTTGTCCGGGACGACAGCGAGTGTGAGGCAATAGGGTCGGGTTCACGCGCCGTGAACCTACGCCGCCCGGATGTTCGCCATGAAGCGGTCGAGCTCGGCGCGGAGGCGGGTGCTCTCGCTCGACAGCGTTTTGGCCGAATTCAGCACCTCTTCCGAGGCCGAGCCGGTCTCGGCGGCGCCGCGGTTGACCTCGCCGATGTCGGTGGCGGCCGTCTGCGTGCCCTGCGCGACCGTCTGGACGCTGCGGGCGATCTCCTGGGTGGCGGCGCCCTGCTGCTCGACCGCGCTCGCGATCGACGTCGAGATCGACGAGATCTGGCCGATGGTCGCGCCGATCTCCTTGATCGCGGCAACCGATTCGGCGGTGGCCCCCTGCATGCCGGCGATGTGCGAGGAGATCTCGTCCGTCGCCTTCGCGGTCTGGCTCGCCAGTGATTTCACTTCGCTCGCAACCACCGCGAAGCCGCGGCCGGCCTCGCCGGCACGCGCGGCCTCGATGGTGGCGTTGAGCGCGAGAAGGTTGGTCTGCTCGGCGATCGCCGTGATCAGCTTGACCACCTCGCCGATCTGCTGGGCAGCATGCGACAGCTTGCCGATGCGGCCGTCGGTCTCCTTGGCCTGCACCACGGCAGCCTCCGCGATGCGGCTGGAATCGCGGACCTGGCGGCCGATCTCCTCGACCGAGGCCGAGAGCTCTTCCGTCGCGGTCGCGACCGACTGCATGTTGGAGGAGGCCTGCTCGGAGACGCCGGCGACCTGGCTCGACAGGCTCTGCGTGGTCTCGGCGGTGCGGGTCAGCGTCGAGGCCGCCGATTCCAGCTGCACGGCCGAGGCCGAGACGTTGGAGACGATGGCGCCGACCGCGCTCTCGAAATCGTCGGCAAAGCGGATCAGCTCGGCGCGGCGGCTTGCGGCCTGCTCCCGGTTCTGGACCTCGCTGGCGGCGGCGTCGCGCTCGGCCTTGGCGACCGCCTGAACCTTGAACTCCTCGACCGCGCCGGCCATCTCGCCGATCTCGTCCTTGCGGCCGAGACCCGGCAGCACCACGTCGAAATTGCCCGAGGCAAGCTCGCGCATCGCCTTGCACATCGCGATCATCGGCCGCGAGATGCCGGTGCCAAGCAGAAAAGCAAGGACCGCGCCGAGCAGCGTGCCGCCAACGGCCAACATCAGCACCAGCTGCTCGGTCCGCCCGATGGTCGCCTCCGACTCCGAATCCAGGCGCTGCTGCTCGGCGAGGAGGTCGGCCTTCATGGTGGTCGCTCCTTGCAGGATCGCACCGGCGGAGCCGTTCATCTCGGTGACGAGATCATCGACCAGCTTGGCATTGGCGATCAGCTTCTCCAGCGCTTCGCGATAGGCGCCGAGCAGAGCCTTGGCATCCTTCAGGCCGGCGACGACCTTGTCGTCCATGGAATAGATCGCACCGAGCGAATTCTCGACGAATTTCAGCCGCGCCAGCGCGCTAGTGGCGATCGACTGGTCGGAGGTCAGAACGAAATTGGTCGCCGCCGCACTCGCCGTCTGGAACTGGGCGTTGACCTGCTTCGTGCCGAACTCGATCGCCTGCGCTTCAGAATCGGAGGCGTTGTTGCCGATATCGTCCAGCTTGTATTTCAAGAGATTGGCGTTGCGGCTGAGCTGGTTCTGCACCAGCAGCGCACTGTCGCGCTTGGCCTTGAGCACCTTTGCGAAGGTCGCGGAGAAGTTGGAGAACTCCTTGGCGAGCTTGTCGAGGCTCTCCTGCCGCGCCGGCGTCTTGGCGCCCTTCACGGCCTGGTCGATGGCGTTCTTCAGACTGCCTTCAGCATCCAGCGCCGCCTTGGCGTCGTCTTCCTTGCCGGTCACCACGAAATAACGAGCGGCCGAACGATAGGCGAGCAGTTCGCGATCGATGTTGCGGGCGAGATCGGCCTCGGAAACGCTGCTGCGGTACGACCCGACCCCGGAGGCGACCCGCTCGAAGCCGAAATAGGAGAAAGCCATGCTGCCGGCGGAAATGACCAGCACGGCGGCAAAGCCGAGAATGATCTTTGCGCGGAACCTGAGGGCCGGAAACAGTGCACGCTTAGACGGCGACGCGATACGCCCGGACATTCCCACCCCCATTTGTAATTCAGCCGCGATCCGGAGGCGCCCCGCCCCCCGACCTGGATGCGCAAAACTAAGGCAGAATCGATAAGGGGCGGTAAATTTGGCAGGCCCGCACGATAATCGCCGCATCGGCCAAAGGCCGATCTGGATCGAGATGATTGCTGGCATCCCACGCCCCAGCCCGGCTGCTCCGCCGCCCAAATCCTCGCGCGTCGAACCGGATCAATGACTTTTCAATGACGCCGGCGACCAAAATCCTAGTTGCAAAGTTCCGGGCCGCTGTCTCTAATTAGAAGCAATCAAAATCAATCCCGGGAGGACTACACCGTGTCTAAAGTCAACCTGACAGTGAACGGCAAGGCCGTTGCTGTCGACGTCGAGGACCGCACGCTGCTGGTCCAGCTCCTGCGCGATCACCTCAACCTCACCGGAACCCATGTCGGCTGCGACACCAGCCAGTGCGGCGCCTGCGTCGTGCACATGGATGGCCGTGCCGTGAAATCCTGCACCATGCTGGCAGGGCAGGCCGATGGCGCCAGCATCACCACGATCGAGGGCATCGCCAAGGGCGACGAGCTGCACCCGATGCAGGCCGCCTTCCGCGACAATCACGGCCTCCAATGCGGCTACTGCACGCCGGGCATGATCATGTCCGCGATCGACATCGTGCAACGCCATGGTGGCCAGCTCGACGAGGCGACCGTCCGCCACGAGCTCGAGGGCAATATCTGCCGCTGCACCGGCTACCACAACATCGTGAAAGCCGTGCTGGATGCGGCCGGACGCATGAAGGTCGCGCAGGCGGCCGAGTAGAGCGACCGTCGCGAAGCAGGACATCACCACTCCCGCTTTCGAGGGAAAGCGCGGGTCAACAAAAATTCCGGTCGGGAGGACCAGACATGGGTGTTGAAGGCATCGGCGCACGCGTCGTGCGCAAGGAAGACAAGCGCTTCATTACCGGCAAGGGCCGCTACGTCGACGACATCAAGCTGACGGGCATGACCCATGCGCATTTCATCCGCAGCCCGCACGCGCACGCCAAGGTGAAGGGGATCGACTCCTCCGCCGCGCTGAAGATGCCGGGCGTGGTCGCGGTGCTCACCGGCAAGCAGCTCGTCGACGACAAGGTCGGCAACCTCATCTGCGGCTGGGCCATCACCTCCAAGGACGGCAGCCCGATGAAGATGGGTGCGTGGCCGGCAATGGCGCCCGAGACGGTGCGCTTCGTCGGCCAGGCCGTTGCCGTCGTGATCGCCGAGAGCAAGAACCTCGCACGCGACGCGGCCGAAGCCGTCGTCGTCGATTACGAGGAGCTTCCCGCGGTCGCCGACATGCAAGCCGCCATCAAGGCCGGCGCGCCCCAGCTTCATCCCGAAGCGCCCGGCAACCAGGTCTATGACTGGGTCATCGGCGACGAGGGGGCCACCGATGCTGCCTTTGCCAAGGCTGCCAATGTGGTGAAGCTCGACGTCACCAACAACCGTCTCGCCCCGAACGCGATGGAGCCGCGCGCGGCGATCGCCGACTACGACGCGGCGGAGGAGCACTTCACTCTATATACGACCTCGCAGAACCCGCACGTCGCCCGCCTCGTGCTGTCGGCGTTCTACAACATCGCGCCCGAGCACAAGCTGCGCGTGATCGCCCCCGATGTCGGCGGCGGCTTCGGCTCCAAGATCTTCATCTATCCCGAGGAGATGGTGGCGCTGTGGGCCTCGAAGAAGGTCGGCCGGCCCGTGAAATGGACCGGCGACCGCACCGAGGCTTTCCTTACCGACGCGCATGGCCGCGACCACATCACCCATGCCGAGATGGCCTTCGATGCCAACAACAAGATCATCGGCTTGAAGGTGAAGACCTACGCCAATTTCGGCGCCTACATGTCGCTGTTCTCGTCCTCGGTGCCGACCTACCTCTACGCGACCCTGCTGTCGGGCCAGTACAACATCCCGGCGATCCATGCCGAGGTGGTCGGCGTCTACACCAACACCACGCCGGTCGACGCCTATCGCGGCGCGGGCCGCCCTGAGGCGAGCTATCTGATCGAGCGGCTGATGGAAACGGCGGCGCGGCAGTTGAAGGTGGACCCGGCGGAGCTGCGCCGGAGCAACTTCATCACCCAGTTCCCTCACCAGACGCCGGTGATCATGGCTTACGACACCGGCGACTTCAACGCCTCGCTCGATGCCGCGATGAAGGCGATCGACTATGCCGGCTTCCCCGCCCGCAAGGCCAAGGCGAAAGCCGACGGCAAGCTGCGCGGCATCGGCGTGTCCTGCTACATCGAGGCCTGCGGCATCGCGCCGTCGAAGGCGGTCGGCAGCCTGGGCGCCGGCGTCGGCCTGTGGGAATCGGCCGAGGTGCGCGTCAACCCGGTCGGCACCATCGAGATCCTCACGGGATCGCACAGCCACGGCCAGGGTCACGAGACCACCTTCTGCCAGCTCGTCGCGGAACGGCTGGGGATACCGATCAGCCAAGTCTCGATCGTCCATGGCGACACCGACAAGGTGCAGTTCGGCATGGGCACCTACGGCTCGCGCTCGGCGGCCGTCGGCCTCACCGCCATCCTGAAGGCCATGGAGAAGATGGAGTCCAAGGCCAAGAAGATCGCGGCGCATGCGCTGGAAGCGTCGGAAGCCGACATCGTCATCGAGAACGGCGAGTTCAAGGTAACAGGCACCGACAAGGCGATCGCTCTGCCGATGGTCGCGCTCGCGGCCTACACCGCACACAATCTGCCTGACGGGATGGAGCCGGGGCTGAAGGAAAGCGCCTTCTACGACCCGACCAACTTCACCTTCCCGGCCGGCACCTATATCTGCGAGCTCGAGGTCGATCCCGGCACCGGCAAGACCTCCTTCGTCAACTTCGTCGCGGCCGACGATTTCGGCCGGCTGATCAACCCGATGATCGTCGAGGGCCAGGTCCATGGCGGCCTCGTGCAGGGCATCGGGCAGGCGTTGCTCGAGCATGCGATCTACGATGCCAACGGCCAGCCGGTCACGGCCTCGTTCATGGACTACGCCATGCCGCGCGCCGACGACGTGCCGTCGTTCAACCTGTCCCACACCACGACGCTGTGTCCCGGCAATCCGCTCGGCATCAAGGGTTGCGGTGAGGCCGGCGCGATCGGTGCGTCAGCGGCCGTGATCAACGCGATCACGGATGCGATCGGCAAGAACACTCTGGAAATGCCCGCAACCCCGGACCGGGTGTGGCGCACGATCCACGCGGCTTAAGAGGGAGGAACGAAGATGTACCAGACCACCTATCATCGCGCCTCCTCGGTCGACGAAGCCGTCAGCCTGTTCGGCAAGAGCAGCGAGGCGAAGTTCCTTGCCGGCGGCCAGACGTTGCTGCCGGTCATGAAGCAGCGGCTCGCCGCACCGTCGGACGTCATCGACCTCGGCAAGATCAAGGAATTGCAGGGCGTCGAACTGTCGGGCGACGTGCTGACCATCAAGGCCGCCACGACCTATTACGACATCATGACGAATGCCGACGTGAAGAAGGCGATTCCCGCGATCGCCTATCTCACCTCGGTGCTGGGCGACCCCGCCGTGCGCTACCGCGGCACGATCGGCGGCTCGATCGCGAACAACGATCCTGCCGCGGATTTCCCGGCCGCGCTGCTCGCGCTCGGCGCCACCGTGAAGACCAACAAGCGGTCGATCTCGGCGGATGACTTCTTCAAGGGCCTGTTCACCACGGCGCTCGAGGACGGCGAGATCATCACCGCCGTGTCATTCCCGGTGCCGGCGAAGGCAGGCTACGAAAAGATGCGGCACCCGGCCTCGCGCTTTGCGCTGACCGGCGTGTTCGTGGCGCAGACCAAGTCGGGTGAGGTTCGGGTTGCCGCGACCGGCGCCTCACAGAGCGGCGTGATGCGGGTGCCTGCGATCGAGGCCGCGCTGAAGGCGAACTGGTCACCATCGGCGATCGACAACGTGACGATTTCGGCGAGCGGATTGCTGGCCGATATTCACGGCACGGCGGAGTACCGCGCCAATCTCGTCAAGGTGATGGCCCAGCGCGCGGTCGCCGCTGCGCGCTGATAGCGCCTCCACGCAAATTTTCCGCGGCGCGCACTTCGGTGCGCGCCGTTTTATTTTGACCATGCGGCATGAAAACCGCTTGCCTCGCTGGCGGGAAGGCGAGAAAAGTTAATCAGCCGATTAACTCGCCCCCAAGAGCAACGTGAGGCGTTTGCCGGATCACCGGCACCTGCCCGCGACCCGAGGAAACAACAACGTGCTCGACAAATCAGCCCCCACCTCATCCGTCCGCACCTCCGGCCCGCTCTCGGGCTTTCGCATCGTCGAATTCGCCGGCATCGGACCTGGTCCGTTCGCCTGCATGATGCTGGCCGACATGGGCGCCGACGTCGTCACGCTCGATCGCGTCGGCGCAAAGAAGAGCACGAAGTCGGTGGCGGGCCGCGGCCGCAAGGTGATCGAGCTCGACCTCAAGGACAAGGCCGCGATTGCACAGGTGCTCGACCTGCTTGCCAGCGCCGATGCCCTGGTCGAGGGCTTCCGTCCCGGCGTGATGGAGCGGCTCGGGCTCGGGCCCGACGTGGTGCTCGCGCGCAATCCAAAGCTGGTCTATGGCCGCATGACCGGCTGGGGCCAGGAAGGCCCGCTCGCCAATGCTGCCGGCCACGACATCAACTACATCTCCATCACCGGCGCGCTCGCCGCGATCGGACCGAAGGAAGCACCGGTGCCGCCGCTCAATCTGGTCGGCGATTTCGGCGGCGGCGCACTTTATCTCGTCGTCGGCGTGCTCGCAGCGCTCCTGGAGGCGCAGAAGTCCGGCAAGGGTCAGGTCGTCGATGCCGCCATGTGTGACGGCGCGGCATCGCTGATGTCGTTCTTCTTCGACATGACCGCGATGGGACGTTGGACCGAGGGGCGCAACCAGAACTTCCTCGATGGCGGCGCGCATTTCTACGGCGTCTATGAATGCGCCTGTGGCCATTTCGTCTCGATCGGCTCGATCGAGCCGCAATTCTACGCGCTGCTGCGCGAGCACGCCGGCCTCACCGACGCCGATTTCGACGCGCAGATGGATCCCAAGGCCTGGCCCGCGCTGAAGGAAAAGCTCAAGACGGTATTCAAGAGCAGGACGCGTGACGACTGGTGCAAGATCATGGAAGGCACCGACATCTGCTTTGCGCCGGTGCTGACCATGTCGGAGGCCACGCAGCACCCGCACATGGTCGCGCGAAAGGTCTTCGTGGAGCGTCACGGCATCAAGCAGCCGGGGCCGGCACCTCGCTTCTCGCGCACGCCCTCGACGGTGCGCGAGCCGGAGCCGGCGGAGATTGGGGCGGTGATGCAGGCGTGGCAGCGATAGATCTGGCGTCGGCAAAGGTCGCGTAGGGTGGGCAAAGGCGCGAAGCGCCGTGCCCACGTCTTCGCATCAATTAGGCAGCGCGTGGGCACGCTTCGCTTTGCCCACCCTACAGCAGGATGCGTGACGGCGGCAGCCTACGCCGCGTTCCCCACCTTCAGCACCCCGCGCCGGATCTGATCCTCCTCGATCGATTCGAACAGGGCCTTGAAATTGCCCTCGCCGAAGCCGTCGTCGCCCTTGCGCTGGATGAACTCGAAGAAGATCGGGCCGATCGCATTGGCCGAGAAGATCTGCAGCAGCACCTTGGTCTGGCCGCCCTCGACCACGCCCTCGCCGTCGATCAGGATGCCGTTCTTCTTCAGTCGCGCCAGATCCTCGCCATGCTTGGGCAGGCGCGCATCGATCTTCTCGAAATAGGTGTCGGGCGGCGACGGCATGAAGGGCAGGCCGGCCTCGCGCAGGCCTTCGATGGTGCGGTAGATGTCGCGGCAACCGCAGGCGATGTGCTGGATGCCTTCGCCACGATAGGTCTTGAGATATTCCTCGATCTGGCCGGACTCGCCGGCGTCCTCGTTGATCGGAATGCGGATCTTGCCGTCGGGGCTGGTCAGCGCGCGCGAGAACAGGCCGGAGGCGCGGCCCTCGATGTCGAAGAAGCGGATCTGGCGGAAGTTGAACAGCTTCTCGTAGAAGCCGGCCCAGACATTCATGCGGCCGCGATGGACGTTGTGGGTGAGATGGTCGAGATAGAACAGGCCGGCGCCAACCGGCTTGGAATCGCGTGCGCCAAGCCATTCGAACTCGGCATCATAGGCCGAGCCGTTGGCACCGTAGCGGTCGACGAGATAAAGCAGGCTGCCGCCGATTCCCTTGATCGCGGGAACGTCGAGAGTCTTCTGCGCGGATGACACATCTGCAGGTTCGGCGCCGAGCGAAATCGCGCGGTCATAGGCCGCCTTCGCGTCGACGACACGAAAGGCCATCGACGGCGCGCAGGGACCGTGCGCGGCGACGAACTCGTAGCCGTGGGTGCCGGGCTGCTCGTTGACGAGATAGTTGATGTCGCCCTGGCGGTAGACCGTGATCTTCTTGGTCTTGTGGCGCGCGACGGGCGCATAGCCCATCAGCTTGAACAGCGCGTGCAACTGTTCCGGATTGGGATGCGCATATTCGACGAACTCGAACCCGTCGGTGCCCATCGGATTGTCGGCGCTGATCGTGGCCGGCGGTGCATCGTGCGGAAACGGACCCATGCTGTTCTCCAATTTGCTGCCGGGAGGAACTATCCTTCATAGGGCGCGCAAGAGGCGTGCAAACGGGACGCAATTTCGCTACTCTATGCACGCTTTGTGCAAGAAACGGACGATTGACGCATGATTCCTGTGGACGCCTTTGACCTCAAGATCCTGGGCGCACTCCAGGACGACGGCCGCCTCACCAACCAGGAGCTCGCCGATCTCGCTGGCCTCTCCGCCTCGCAATGCTCACGCCGGCGGATGCGGCTGGAGGAGGAGAAGGTGATCGCGGGCTATCATGCCGACCTCTCCAGCGAGGCGCTCGGCTTCGGCGTGATCGCCTTCATCCAGGTGGGGCTCGCGACCCACTCCCCGGACAATTCCAAGCGTTTTCGCGCGCTGGTGAACCGGATCGACGAGATCCAGGAGGCGTATTCGCTCACGGGCGATGCCGACTATGTGCTGAAAGCCGTGCTGCGCGACCTCAAGGGCCTCTCCAACCTCGTCAACGACGTCTTGATGCCGCACCAGAGCGTGGCGCATGTGCGCTCCTCGATCGTGCTCGACAGGCTCAAGGAAAGCTCACGGCTGCCGCTCAAGGAGATCAGGGCCGGCTGAAATCGAGGGAACTACGGCATTCGCGCGGCGCGCGCGATCTGCGATGATTCGGCTCCACGTGCGGAGATTCGACATGGCCCTCCAGCTTCGGCCGAACTGCGAATTTTGCGACCGCGACCTGCCGCCGAGCGCAACGGACGCGCGGATCTGCTCCTATGAATGCACGTTCTGCGCGGATTGCGTCGAGACCAAGCTGTTCAACGTCTGCCCGAATTGCGGCGGCGGCTTTGCCCCGCGCCCGATCAGGCCGGCGCAGGAATGGCGCCCCGGCGTGTGCACGAGCAAGCAGGCGCCGTCCGACAAGCGGGTGCATCTGAAGTACAGCGCGGAGGATGTCGCGGCGCATTGCGCCCGGATCAAGGATGTGCCGCCGGAGATGCGGTAGGCGCTCTCCACTGAAGCTGCGGGGTGGGCAAAGCGAAGCGTGCCCACCAACTTTCGAGCCGCCGGAAAGAGTGGTGGGCACGGCGCTTTGCGCCTTTGCCCACCCAACATAGATCGAGGATGCGACGCTCCTACTCCGCCGGCAGAATCGTCCCCTCGACCTCGCCGAAGCCGACACGATAACCATTGCCCTGGCACCAGCCGCGCATCACGAGGCTGTCGCCGTCTTCCAGGAATGAGCGTCTGGCGCCGCCGGGCAATTCCACGGGCTCAGTACCATTCCACGAAATCTCGAGTAGGCTGCCGCGCTGGTTCTTCTCCGGGCCGGAGATGGTGCCGGACCCTAAGAGATCGCCGACATTCATGGCGCAGCCGCTGGAAGCGTGGTGCATGAGCTGCTGCACCGAGGACCAGTACATGTACTTGAAATTGGTGCGGCTGATGCCGGCGGGTGCATTGGCGCCGGCGGCGCGCAGGGACACGTCGAGCGCGATGTCGTAGTTCTGCGGCTTCGTCTGCTTGAGATAGTCGAGCGGCACCGGCTCCTGCTCCGGCCCCTTCAGCCGGAACGGCTCCAGCGCCTCGCGCGTCACCACCCAGGGGCTGATCGAGGTCGCAAACGCCTTGGCGAGAAACGGCCCGAGCGGCACATATTCCCATTGCTGGATGTCGCGCGCGCTCCAGTCGTTGAGCAGCACGAAGCCGAAGATCATCTCCTCGGCCTGTTGCTCCGTGAGCATGCCGCCCATCGGAGAGGGCTGGCCGATGACGACGCCCATCTCCAGCTCGAAATCGAGTCGCTTGCACGGCCCGAAGCTCGGCACATCCACATTCGGTGGCTTCAGCTGCCCGCGAGGCCGCTTCACCTTCGTGCCGGAGACCACGACGGTCGATGCGCGGCCGTTATAGGCGATGGGCATATGCAGCCAGTTCGGCTGCAGGGCATTGTCCTTGCCGCGGAACATCACGCCGACATTGGTGGCGTGCTCTTTCGAGGAATAGAAGTCGGTGTAGCCGGAGACCGCGAAGGGCATGTGCAGTTTGGCATCGCGCATGGAAACGAAAGCGCGCGAGCGCAACTGCTCGTTATCGCGAAGCTCCGGATTGTCGTGCCGCAAGAGCTCGCTGATGCGCGCGCGGGTTTTAGACCAAACCTTTGGACCCAGATGCATCAGGGCGTTTAGTCCTGCAGCAAATGTGCCGGGATCGCCCGCACTGATCAGGCCATCTTGCTCAAGCTCCCAGAGATCGAGCACGTAGTCGCCAATCGCCACTCCGAGACGCGGTGCGCGCTCGTCGTTTGTCGAGAACACGCCATAGGGCAGGTTCTGAATCGGGAAGTCGGAAGAAGGATCGACGTCGATGAAGGAGCGGAGGCTGGGATCGTTGGGGTGGGGCATTGGTTTCCCGTGCGCAGCGGTGGTGGTGTCACCCTCCCCTGGAGGGGGAGGGTCGGCTCATATTGAGCGCAGCGAAATATGAGACGGGGTGGGGTGATCTCTCAACACAGGCAGCGCTCCTTGCGGAGAGACCGTCACCCCACCCCGCTACGCGTTCCGCTTCGCTGCATGCGTAGCGACCCTCCCCCTCCAGGGGAGGGTAAGAGACATCACGGCCTGCTCGGATCGAACTTCTTCTCCAGGCCTTTCCAGCAATCGGCGTAATCGTCCTGCAGCGTCGAAGCCTTCGCCGCATGTGCGGTGACGCGCTGCGGGTAGCGGGTCTCGAACATGAAGGCCATGGTGCCGGTCAGCTTCACCGGCTTCAGCTCGCCGTTGCTGGCGTGCTCGAAGGCGTCGCGGTCGGGGCCGTGCGGCAGCATGCAATTGTGCAGGCTCATGCCGCCGGGGACGAAGCCCTGCGGCTTGGCATCATAGACGCCGTAGATCAGGCCCATGAACTCGCTCATGATGTTCATGTGGTACCAGGGCGGACGGAAGGTGTTGTCCGCGACCATCCAGCGCTCGGGGAAGATCACGAAGTCGATATTCGCGGTGCCCGCAGTCTCAGACGGAGAGGTCAGCACCGTGAAGATCGATGGATCGGGATGATCGAAGCCGATCGCGCCGACAGGCGAGAAGGTGCGCAGATCATACTTGTAGGGCGCGTAATTGCCGTGCCAGGCGACGACATCGATCGGCGAATGCGGCAAGGTCGTCTTGAACAGCGAGCCGCCCCATTTCACGTAGAGCTCGGTCGGCGTGTCCTTGTCCTCGTAGCTTGCGACCGGCGTCAGGAAGTCGCGGGCGTTGGCGAGACAGTTGGCACCGATCGGGCCGCGCTCCGGCAGGGTGAAGGCACCGCCGTAATTCTCGCAGAGATAGCCGCGCGCCGGGCCATTCGGAATCTCGACGCGGAACTTGACGCCGCGCGGGATCACCACGATCTCGCCGGGCTCGGCATCGATGCGGCCGAACTCGGTGACGAGGCGAAGATTACCCTGCTGAAGCACGAACATCAGCTCGCCGTCGGCATTGTAGAAATGCTGGTCGACCATCGATTTGGTGATGAGGTAGACATGCGCGGCCATGCCGGCCTGGGTGTTCACGTCACCGGCCGTCGTCATGGTCTGCACACCCTGAACGAAGGTGACCTCGTCCTTCGGAAGCGGCGTCGGGTCCCAGCGCAGCTGCGCGATCGGCAGATCGTATTCATGGCACGGCGCCGAGCGCCACAGGCCGGCGTCGACCTTCTCGAACCGGCCGGAATGCTTCACCGACGGGCGGATGCGATAGAGCCAGGAGCGTTCATTGGCGCCGCGCGGCGCGGTGAAAGGCGAGCCGGAGAGCTGCTCGGCATAGAGCCCGTAGGCGCAGCGCTGTGGCGAGTTGCGGCCGATCGGAAGCGCGCCCGGCAGTGCCTCGGTCTCGAAGCTGTTGCCGAAGCCGGACATGTAGCCCGGCGTCACCTGGGCCGAGCTGCGGATGATCTGGTCAGGCGAGGTGTTGATGTTCATGACTATCCTCCTCCTTGCAAGGCAGCCCACATTTCCTGGTCGCGCTTGTCGGTCCAGATCACGGGGTCGTCGATCCCCGACGCCTCGTCGTAGGCGCGCGAGACGTTGAACGGCAGGCAGTGCTCGTAGATGGCGAAGCTGTGGAATTTCGGATCCATCACCTCGCGGGTCGCCGCCATCGATTCCTTCAGCGTGCGGCCACGAGCAACGGAGATTTCGGCCGCGCCATAGAGCGAGGTGACGAAGTCGCGCGTCATCGCGATGGCCTCGCGCACCGTGGCTGTGCCCTTCAGCGCATCGCCGCGGCCCGGCGCGATCGCCTTGGGATTGAAGTTGCGGATCTCGTTCAACGTCATCGGCCATTCGCGCAAATGCGCATCGCCGCAATAGCAGGCCGAGTGATATTCGATCAGGTCGCCGGAGAACATCACCTCCGCGTCCGGCACCCAGGCGACGATGTCGCCGGAGGTGTGGCCGGCGCCCAGCTGCATCAGGCGAACCTCGCGCTTGCCGAGGTAGATCGTCATCTCGCCTTCGAAGGTCAGCGTCGGCCAGGTCAGGCCGGGAATGCTCTGCGCATCCTGGAACAGCCGCGGGAAGCGGCCGTATTCGGAATCCCAATCCTGCCTGCCACGCTCCGCGATCAGCCGATAGGTCTCCTGCGAGGCGACGATGCCCTGCGCCTTGTAGGCGGAGGCGCCAAGCACGCGCACGGCGTGATAGTGCGACAGCACGACATATTTGATCGGCTTGTCGGTGACAGCACGCACGCGCTCGATCACCTTGTTCGCCATCGCGGGCGTCGCCTGCGCGTCGAATACGAGGCAGCCGTCGTCGCCAACGATGACGGCGGTGTTGGGATCGCCCTCGGCGGTGAAGGCATAGAGGTCCGTACCAATCTCGGAGAAGGTGATCTTCTTCTCAGAGAGATCGCCAGTGGATGCGAAGTTCTTCGCCATCAATTCGTCCTTACAGGTTTATTGCTGTTGCTGTTGTTGCTGCTGACCGTCGATCATGCGGCGCTTCGCCAGCCCGATCGCCTCGCGCAGCACGTCGATATCGCCGATATGGTTGGCGAGGATCAGCACCAGCGCCGCGTCGAAATCGGCGCTCTGCTCCTCGGTGAGACCGCGATGCGCCTCGACGATGGCGCGGAAGGCGTCGTCGGGACGTGCGAAGTTGGAGCTGGTGGAAAGCGGCATGCGAACCTCAATACAAGCCTTCGGCACGCGCCAGCGCTGCCGCGATCGTCGCACGCGTCGGATGGCGGAAACGCGCCGCGACATAACCATCCGGCCTCAGCAGATAGGCGGCGCCCGGTTCAGCGCCGTAGCGGCTCGCGACCAAGCCCGAGGGATCGGCAAACCCGCCCTCACCGCCGATGCGGATGCCCTTGACGCCATCGGGCGCATCGATGGCCGCACCATTGCTGAACGACAGCAGGGTGAAGTCCGTTCCACCCTTGCGGAAGGCATCCGTCAGATAGATCTGCTCGCCGGTCGGCGTCGTGACGGGAGCGTCGAGCATGGAACAGCCGGGCGACGGTCCGCCGTGCCACGTATCCGCGTCGAGCGAGGACAAGGGGGAATCATAGCTGCATGGCACCGAAAGCCGTCCGCCATTGACCATGCGCTTGCCGAACTCGGTCTCCTTCGCCAGCGACAGCACCGCCTTGCGCAGCCGCGCCTCCTGGTGCGAGTTCGGCGCCATGAAGTCGGTCGAGCGGGTGGATTCGCGAATGTTTTCGTCGGCCGCCATGCTGCGCTCGAGATGATAGCTCTCCAGCAGGCTCACGGGCGATCTGCCGCGCAGCACGCGGTCGAGCTTCCAGGACAGATTCTCCGCGTCTTCGAGCCCGGAATTGGCGCCGCGCGCGCCGAAGGGCGAGACCTGATGCGCGGAATCGCCGGCAAAGACCACACGGCCATGGATGAAGCGGTCCATCCGGCGGCACTGGAATTTGTAGAGCGAGATCCACTCGAACGCGAACTTGTCGTGGCCGAGCATGCGCGCGATCCGCGGCCGCACGTTCTCGGGCTTCTTCTCGACGACGGGATCAGCGTAGCGGTTGAGCTGGAGGTCGATGCGCCAGACATCATCGGGCTGCCGGTGCAGCAGCGCCGAACGCCCGGCATGGAACGGCGGATCGAACCAGAACCAGCGCTCGGTCGGGAATTCCGCAGTCATCTTGACGTCGGCAATGAGGAACTGGTCCTCGAACACCTGGCCTGCGAATTCGGCGCCGACCATCTGCCGCAGCGAGGATCGCGCGCCGTCGCAGGCGATGACGTATTGGGCGAGCACGCGGTACGCGCCCTCGGGCGTCTCGATCGTCAACGCGACGGAACCGTTGCGTTGCTCGAGCGCCGTCACCTTGTTGCGCCAGCGCAGGTCGATCTCGGGCAGATCGTCGATGCGATCGACCAGATAGGCCTCGGCGTAATATTGCTGGAGATTGATGAAGGCCGGCCGCTTGTGGCCGTTCTCCGGCAGGAGATTGAACTGGTAGAGTTGGGATTCGCCGTGGAAGATGCGGCCGACGCTCCACACCACCCCCTTGTCGACCATGCGGTCGCCGACGCCGAGCCGGTCCCAATATTCCAGCGAGCGCTTCGAGAAGCAGATCGCGCGGGAGCCCTCGCCGATACGATCGGCATCATCCAGAAGGACGACGCGCTGACCGCGCTGAGCAAGATCAATCGCCAGCGACAGCCCGACCGGGCCCGCACCGACGACCACGACCACGTGCTCGGCCGGGCTCTGGCCGGAACGATCCTGATCGGGGTGGCGTCGATAGCCGAACTGGGACTTGGCCTGCGCCATACACTAACCTCGGCTCTGGTCAGGAGAGGACTGATCTGCTAGATAGTCTCACGTGCAACTATTTTGGACCGGAGCCGGCCGGCCGTCAACTGGAATTCGGAGCGCTTCCTTGGCGAGGACATCCAGCGACATCGCGCTGAAAGCGCGCGAGGCCGGCGAGGCTTCAGCGCGGCCAAAGCCACGGCTCGACCTCTTCAAGTTCGTGCCGTTCCGCCTCAACCGGCTCGCAGCGGAGGTCAGTTCCGCGCTTTCGGTCGAATATCAGGAACGGCATGGCCTCGACATTCCGGCGTGGCGCGTGATCGCCACCCTCGGCTTCCGCAACGATGCCTGCAGCGCACAGTTCATCGCGCAATGCACCCGAACGCACAAATCCACCATCAGCCGCGCGGTGACCGCGCTGCTCAACGGCAATCTGATTGAACGAGTCGAGAACGAGGCCGACCGCCGCGAATTCCGGCTGCAACTGACGAAGAAGGGCCGTGCGCTCTACGAAGAGCTGTTCCCGCAATTGCTGCGGCGGGAAGACGAGATCCTCGCCTGCCTTTCCGCGCAGGAGCGCAGGCAACTCTCGGCCCTGCTCGGCAAGATCGAGCAGAGCCTCGACCTGATCCAGACCAGCGAAGAGGCCGACGCAAAACAGGCGTATTAGCCGATGCTGTCATTCCGGGGCGCGCGTAGCGCGAACCCGGAATCCATTGATCTACGTAACCGGTGGCGCGATGGATTCCGGGTTCGCCGCGATGCGGCGCCCCGGAATGACGCTACGCCGTCATTTGGCAAACGACCGCGTCGGCGGCATATGCAGCGCCCAGGCATCGACCTTCTCGCTGGCGCGCGGATAGATCTCCGTGACGATCGGATCATGTCCGGGAATGAAGCGATCCGGATGGCCGGCAAGACGCTCGATCGTCTCCCACCCCTGCGCCATGTCGCCGACATTGTAGACGATCGGGAACGGGCTCCTGCGCTGCAGATTGGCGTAGTAATGCGCGGCATCGGATGCCAGTACCACCAGGCCGCGCGCGGTCTCGACCCTGACCACCTGCAAGCCGTCGGAATGTCCGCCGACGCGATGCACGGTGACGCCTGGAGCAACCTCGCCTTCACCCGAATAGAAGCTGACGCGCTCGCGATAGACGTTTCGCACCATCTGCGTGACGTGCTCGACCGAGAACGGATGTCGCAACAGTCCGTTGCACATGCAGCGGCCGGTCGCGTAAGCCATCTCGCGCTCCTGGAGATGGAAGCGCGCATTCGGGAAGCGGTCGAGATTGCCGGCATGGTCGTAATGCAGATGCGTCACGATGACGTCGCGAATCGCAGATGCGGCGACCCCGAAGCGCTCCAGCGCATCGACCGGGTTGAGCGTCAGCTTGCGCGCCCGCGCGCTCGCCTCCTCGGCATTGAAGCCGGTGTCGACCAGAATGTCGCGGTCACCGCCACGGATCAGCCAGACGAAATAGTCGAGGTCCTGCGCCGCACTGTCATGTGGATCGGGCGCCAGGAAGTTCATGCTGGGGGTGCGCGGCGACATCGTCGCGTAGCGAAGAGCGTAGATTTCGTAGACGTTTCCCATGGTCTTTCTTTTCTGCGTTGGATCTTCTGGGACGATCGAGCACACCAAGCCATCGTCGGCAGGAAAGGTCAAACGGGGCATTGCGCCGAGAGCCGGCCCGCAATGTGAGACCAATCACATTTTTCTTCGCAACGGTTGCCCTAACATGCTGCCGATAGGATCGAACCAGGCCGCGCCGAGTACCATCATGACAGCCCGTCTATCCCCCTCGCGGCATGCCCATACATTGCGGTCAATCGCTACGATAATGCCGAATCTCCAAGCGGTTGACGCCCCCCGTCCCCGGTTTGATAATGCAGGAAGCGTAAGTTAAGGTCGCCGCGGCGCAAGCTGGAACGGCGCCTTTTTGGCTGGACCGCGCTGAATATGAAAATTCGCTTCTTTTTTCTTCTGCCCTTGCTCGTCTTGCTTGTCCCGACTGCCCCATCGCTTGCGGCCGGCGACCGTTTTGCGCTGGTCATCGGCAACGCCAAATATCCGGACGCGGATGCTCCGCTGAAGGAACCGATCAACGATGCGCGCGACGTCGCCGATGAGCTCAAGCGGGACGGCTTCTCGGTCGAGATCGGCGAGAACCTGACCGGCGACGCGATGCGCCGCGCCTTCGACAAGCTCTACGGCAAGATCAAGCCGGGATCGGTGGCGCTGGTGTTCTTCAGCGGTTTCGGCATCCAGTCGGCGCGCCAGAGCTACTTGCTGCCGGTCGATGCGCAGATCTGGACGGAGTCCGACGTACGCCGCGATGGTTTCAGCCTCGAGACCGTGCTCGGCGAGCTCAACAGCCGCGGCGCCGGCGTCAAGATCGCGCTGATCGATGCGTCCAGGCGCAATCCGTTCGAGCGCCGGTTCCGCAGCTTCTCGGCCGGCCTGACCCCGGTCATCGCGCCCAACGGCACGCTGGTGATGTATTCGGCGGCGCTGGCCTCGGTGGTCTCGGACGCCGGTGGTGACCACAGCCTGTTCGTCCAGGAGTTGTTGAAGGAGATCCGCGTTCCCGACCTGATGGCCGAAGAGACGCTGAACCGTACCAAGATGGGCGTCACCCGTGCCTCTCGCGGCGAGCAGGTGCCGTGGATTTCCTCGTCATTGGCCGAAGATTTCTCGTTCATTCCGGGCGCCGGCGGATCACGTCCCGCAACGATGCCGCCGCCTGCGCCTCCCGCTGCGCCGGCCGTCGTCGCCAACAACCCGCCGCCGGCACCACCCGCCCCGCCGGCACCGCCTCCGCCGCCGAAGCCGGCCGACACTGCTGCGGCACCCGCTCCAGCTGCCCCCGCCCCGGCACCCGCGCCGCCCCCCGCGCCGAAGCCACAGATCGAGGCTGCCCTGCCTCCGCCGCCACCGCCGGTAAAACCGATCGATCCCGGCCTCGCGCCGAGCACCGACAGCGGACCCAGCGCCGCCGCGCTGGCTGACGATCCCACGATCAAGGGCCTGACCGCCAAGATCGCCGCCAATCCGGACGACGTGAACGCGCTGTACCGGCGCGGCCAGGTCTATGCCAGCAAGGGCGCCTACAACCTCGCGATCAAGGATTTCGACGACACGCTCCGGATCAATTCGAAGGACGTCGAGGCGCTGAACAACCGCTGCTGGACTCGTACCGTGGTCGGTGACCTCCAGGGCGCGCTGAAGGATTGCAACGAGGCACTGCGGCTTCGGCCGAACTTCGTCGATGCACTGGACAGCCGGGGACTCGTCAACCTCAAGTCGGGCGCTGTGAAGAACGCCATCGCCGATTTTGATGCGGCCCTGAAGATTAACCCGCGCCTGACCTCTTCGCTCTACGGACGGGGCCTTGCCAAGCAGCGCAACGGCTCCGCCCAGGAAGGAGCGCTGGACATCGCCAATGCCAAGGCGATGGATCCGAACATCGTTCAGGAATTCGCAAGCTACGGAGTGCGTTGATATTTTTTCGAGTTGAGGCAGTCGAAGCCTCGAACCTTGAACGGGCCAAGAAAGACTAATGGGCGGATGCCGCAAGAGGCCTTTTCCGAGGCTTATTGCTGGAATTTGGAAGCACGCAAGCTGGCTGAGCAGGAGGGACTGGCTATGAGATTGGCTGCAAAAGGACTTACCGCGATCCTGTCCATCATCATCGTCGGCGCCGCTCTGTCATTGCCGCGCGCATACGCAGGCGATGACGGCAACAGCAAGAATGTCACCGAGGACGAGATCGTTCGCGCACTCGCGCCGCCAGCCAAGAAGCCCCTGACCCGCGGCCTCTCGATCGGCCCGCAGACCGAATCCGCGCCGAACGCGGCGGAGACCAAGCTGATTCAGTCCGTGCGCGGCCGCTCGACGCGCTCGCTGTCGTCGACCGAGCGCGAGGAAATCGCTTCAGTCGTCAAGGACAAGCCGAACATCGATCTCGAAATCACGTTCGACTACAACTCCGCCAATATCAGCGCCAAGTCGATGCCGTCGGTGCAGGCGCTCGGCCGGGCGCTGACCAGTCCCGACCTGAAGGGCTCGACCTTCGTGGTCGCCGGCCACACCGATGCCGCCGGCGGCGAAGCCTACAACCAGGACCTGTCGGAGCGTCGCGCCGATTCGATCAAGCGCTACCTCGTCGAGAAATACAGCATCTCCGCGACCGATCTCGTCACCGTCGGCTATGGCAAGAGCAAGCTCAAGAATCCGAGCCAGCCGCTGGCAGAGGTCAACCGACGCGTGCAGGTCGTCAACATGGAAAACAAGACTACCGCGTCGAAGTGAGCTCGACGTAATTCTTTACAGTGAACAGTCGTGATGTGGTGTAAGGTCTCGCTTCCAAAGCGCGTCCCGCAACCTTGCGGGACGCTTTGTTTCAGGGAAACGCTCTGTCTGGGCCTCGCACGGACGGCCGTGAGCCAGGCCAGGATGATCCGGCGATGAATCTGACTCAATATCTCAAGCCGGCCGGAACTGTGCTGTTCGTCGCCGTGCTCGGCGTCGGCTATTATCTGTTCGAGCATCGGCATCGCCCTGAAGCGAAGGAGACGCCGGGCGAGGCGCTCGTCATCGTGACGAAGTCGACCAACGGCTGCTTCTCCGACCTGGTCCGAGTGACCGGCTTCTTCGTGCCGCGCCGCGAGGCGGTGGTCGTTGCCGACCAGGAAGGCTCAAGAGTCACCGACCTCCTGGTCACCGAAGGCGCCATTGTCACCGACAACCAGGAGCTGGCGCGCCTGACTGCGCCGCCGCAGATTCCGGGGCAGCCGCAGCGACCCGGCCCACAAGGCCCGATCTCGTTGAGAGCACCTGCGCCGGGGCTCATCACCGAGGTCCGCACCATCGTCGGCGCGCCGGCCTCGCCGCAGGCCGGCCCGATGTTCCGCATCGCCGTCAACAACGAGATCGAGCTCGACGCCCAGGTGCCAGCGGTGCACATGTCCAAGCTCAGTTCCGGCGCGACCGTGCGCATCAGCCGCGACGACGCGCCCGATCTGATCGGACGCGTCCGGCTGGTCGCGCCCGAAATCGACCGCACGACCCAGCTCGGGCGCGTCCGCATCAGCGTCACCAACAATCCGTCGCTCAAGGTCGGCGTGTTCGCCCGCGCCTCGATCGACGCCAAGCGCAGCTGCGGCGTCTCGATCCCCAAGACCGCGATCGACCATCTGATGGTGCAGGTCGTCAAAGGCAATGTCGTCGAGACGCGCAAGGTGCGGGTCGGACTGTCGTCCGACACATCGACGGAAATCCTGGAAGGCCTCGAGGTCGGCGAAATCGTCGTGGCCGACGCCGGCTCCTCGCTCCATGATGGCGACCAGATCAAGACCATGTTCGCCGATGAACTCGATCGCACGCGGGTACGCTGATGGCTCTCAATATCTCGGCATGGTCGATTCGTCATCCGCTGCCGTCTGTCGTCTTTTCAATCATCCTCCTGGTTCTCGGCTGGACCTCCTTCACCAAGCTTGCGGTGACGCGGCTGCCCTCGGCCGACATCCCCGTGATCTCGGTTGCGGTCTCGCAGTTTGGCGCAGCGCCAGCCGAGCTCGAATCCCAGGTCACCAAGACGGTTGAAGACGCGGTCTCCGGCGTCGAGGGCGTCAGGCACATCACCTCCTCGATCACCGACGGCCTGTCGGTCACCACGATCCAGTTCGCGCTCGAGACCAACACCGACCGCGCGCTCAACGACGTCAAGGACGCGGTGACGCGCGTGCGCTCCAACCTGCCGCAGAACGTCACCGAGCCGCTGATCCAACGCGTCGACGTCATCGGCCTGCCGATCGTCACCTATGCCGCGATTTCGCCCGGCAAGACGCCGGAGCAGCTCTCCTATTTCGTCGACGACGTGGTCAAGCGCGCGCTTCAGGGCGTACGCGGCGTCGCGCAGGTCGAGCGCATCGGCGGTGTCGAGCGCGAGATCCTGGTCTCGCTCGATCCAGATCGCTTGCAGGCCATGGGCCTGACTGCCGTCAATGTCAGCCAGAGCCTGCGCGGCACCAATGTCGACGTCGCCGGCGGCCGCGCCGAGATCGGCAAGAACGACCAGGCGATCCGCACGCTCGCGGGCGCCAAGACGCTGGGCGATCTCGCCGGCACCATGATCCCGCTGTTCGGCGGCGGCGAGGTCCGGCTCGACGATCTCGGCACCGTCACCGACACCATCGCCGACCGCCGCACCTTCGCCCGCTTCAATGGCGAGCCGGTGGTCGCGCTCGGCATCAAGCGTTCCAAGGGCGCCAGCGACGTGAAGGTCGCCGAAGCCGTGCAGAAGCGCATCGACGCGCTCAAGGCGGCCTATCCCGACGTCGATCTGAAGGTGATCGACACCTCGGTCGAATACACCAACGGCAATTACCATGCGGCGATCTCGACCCTGTTCGAAGGCGCCATCCTCGCCGTCGTCATCGTGCTGCTGTTCCTGCGCGACCTGCGCGCGACCATCATCGCCGCGATCTCGCTGCCGCTGTCGATCTTCCCGGCGTTCTGGGCGATGGACCTGCTCGGCTTTTCGCTGAACCTCGTCAGCTTTCTCGCCATCACGCTGTCGACCGGCATTCTCGTCGACGATGCCATCGTCGAGATCGAGAACATCGTCCGGCACATGAACATGGGCAAGTCGCCCTACCGTGCCGCGCTGGAGGCCGCCGACGAGATCGGCCTCGCGGTCATCGCGATCTCGCTGAC
The DNA here is from genome assembly GCF_015291725.1 of Bradyrhizobium sp. CCBAU 51765. GTDB lineage: Bacteria > Pseudomonadota > Alphaproteobacteria > Rhizobiales > Xanthobacteraceae > Bradyrhizobium > Bradyrhizobium liaoningense. The sequence continues at coordinate 514,154 of NZ_CP030038.1, read as the reverse complement.
CATCATCGCGATCTTCGCACCGGCGAGCTTCATGTCGGGCATTGCCGGACAGTTCTTCAAGCAGTTCGGCATCACCGTCTCGGTGCAGGTGTTCTTCTCGCTGCTCGCGGCCCGCTTCGTCACCCCGGTTCTGGCAGCCTACTTCCTCAAGCACCATACGCATGTGGAACCGCCGCCCGGCCGCATCTTGCGGTCCTATCATCGGATCGTGGCCTGGTCGGTGAAGCACTATTTCATCACGGTGCTGATCGGCCTCGGCGTCTTCGCCGCCTCGATCTGGAGCATCACGCTGCTGCCGCAGGGCTTTCTGCCGGCGCAGGACAGCGCCCGCTCGCTGCTTGCCCTCGAGCTGCCACCGGGCACCCAGCTCGCCTACACCGAAAAGGTCACCGAGGACATCGTCGCGCGCCTGCGCAAGCGGCCGGAGGTCAAGAGCATCTTCGTCGACGGCGGGCGCGTCCCGCCGGGGACCCAGGAAGTGCGGCGCGCCGCCCTGATCATCAATTACACGCCCAAGAACAGCCGCGACATCACCCAGCGCGAGCTTGAATTCTCGATCAGCCAGGAGCTGGAGAACGTTCCCGATATCCGCTTCTGGTTCCTGGACGAGAACGGCCTGCGTGCGATCTCGCTGGTGGTGACCGGTGTCGATCCCAACATCGTCAACAACGTCGCGAGCGAGCTTGCGACGCAAATGAAACGCATTCCCACCATCGCCAACGTGATCTCGGAGACTTCGCTGGAGCGTCCCGAGCTGCGCATCGAACCGCGCGCAGATCTCGCCGCACGGCTCGGGGTGTCCACCGAAAGCCTGTCGCAGACCATCCGTGTCGCCACCATCGGCGACGTCGGCCCTGCGCTCGCCAAATTCGACGTCGGCGACCGCCTGGTACCGATCCGGGTGCAGCTCGAGGATGCCGCCCGCGGCAATCTGAAGACGCTCGAGCAGCTCCGCGTGCCGCTCGGCGAGCGCGGCGAGAAGGGCGGCGTGCCGCTCTCGGTCATCGCCGATGTCAAGCTCGACCAGGGTCCGACCAGCATCAACCGCTACGACCGTGAACGGCAGGCGACCGTCGCGGCCGACCTCGTCGGCTCTGCCGCGCTCGGCGATGCCACCAAGAAGATCTACGACCTGCCGGTCATGAAGACCCTGCCGAAGGGCGTGAAGGTCTCGCCCTCCGGCGACGCGGAAAGCCTGAACGAACTGTCCGACGGCTTCGCGACCGCGATCACGGCGGGACTGATGATGGTCTACGCCGTGCTGGTGCTGCTGTTCGGCACCTTCCTGCAGCCGATCACCATCCTGTTCTCCCTGCCGCTCTCGATCGGCGGCGCCATCGCCGCCCTGCTCGTCACCGGCAAGCAGCTCACCACGCCGGTGTGGATCGGCATCCTCATGCTGATGGGCATCGTCACCAAGAACGCGATCATGCTGGTGGAATTCGCCATCGAAGCCATTCGCGCCGGGAAGCCGCGCGAGGAAGCCATGATCGACGCCGGCATGAAGCGCGCACGGCCGATCGTGATGACCACGATCGCGATGGCCGCCGGCATGATACCGAGCGCTCTCGCGGTCGGCGCCGGCGGCGAATTCCGCTCGCCGATGGCGCTCGCGGTGATCGGCGGCCTGATCTTCTCGACCATCCTGTCGCTGGTGTTCGTGCCCGCGATGTTCATGGTGATGGACGATTTCGGCGCCCTGATCTGGCGCTTCGCCAAGCGGCTGATCGTGCACAGCGAGGATGCCGAGACGGACGATCATCACGAAGCGGCGCCGGCGCAAGCGGGGCCAGCGCCGAAGAGCCTCGTGCACCCCGCGGCGGAGTAAGATTCCAAAGGCCGCGGTCGTGCACTGGCGAAAGGCGAGCGCTAACGCTATGTTGTGCCCATGACCTTTACGCGCATTACGATCGATCCCGCGGTCTGCACCGGCAAGCCCTGTATCCGCGGGCTGCGATTTCCGGTGGCGCGGCTGCTCGGACTGCTGGCCGCCGGCGAGACCCGCGAATCCGTTCTGAATGATTATCCCTATCTCGAACGTGAAGACATTGACGAAGCGTTGCGTTATGCGGCCTTCCTCGCTGAGGATGAGACCGTCGAGCTGCGCCCCACAGTCTCTGCTAAGTGAAGTTCCTCGTCGACATGCCTCTGTCGCCGATGCTGGCGCGCTGGCTCACAGAGATGGGGCACGACGCCGTCCACGCCTCGGCGATAGGACTTCATGCTGCGAGCGATGTTGAAATCATCGATCTTGCCAGGCGGGAGGCGCGCACGGTCGTCACGGCCGACCTCGACTATCCTCGCCTCATTGCAACCGCGGGCAGCGACAGCCCAAGCCTCGTTCTCTTCCGAGGCGGCGACTGGACAGAGGCAGGTGTCCGAACCCGGCTCGCGGAAGTTCTTTCCGCGCTGACCGAGGACGAGGTTCAGGGCAGCATCATTACCATTGACCGGGATCGCGTTCGCCGGCGCAGGCTCCCGATCGGCTGATTCCTACTCGTTCCGCGCGATCGCGGTCAGCTTGGTCATGTTCCGCAGCAGGATCCGGCCGCGCTGGAGATCGAGGATGGCGTCCTTGCGCCAGGCCTGAAGCTGGCGATTGACGCTCTCGCGGGCGGCGCCGACGAAGACGCCGAGCTGCTCCTGCGAGATGTGGACCTCGGAGCCGAAATCGGCGGCGAGCGCGCAGAGCCGCCGCGCCAGGCGAACCGGCAGCGGCTGCAGCATGGATTCCTCCATGCGCTCGCTCTGCCAGCGGATGCGCTGGCACAGCAGAGCGATGATCTTGATCGCGACCTTTGGCTCGCGCTCGAGGAAGCCGAGGAAATCTTCGCGCCGCAGCACGAACAATTCACTGGTCTCGCCCGCAGTGGCGTCCGCCGTGCGGCTTTGGCCGTCCAGCACCGCGACCTCGCCGAACAGGTCGCCCGGCCCCATGAAATTCAGCGTCAGCCGGCTGCCGTCGGAGGCGCCGGTCTCGATGCGGACCTGGCCGCGGCGCACGCCGAACAGCGCGTCCCCGGGATCGCCTTTCTGGAACAGCACCTCGCCATTCCCCAAATGCTGGGTGTGACAGAGATTGGACAGCCGCTGGAGCTCGTCTGCGCCGAGATCGGCGAACATCGGGTTCATCTTCAGGATGACCGCAAATTCGGCCTGCTTGCTCATTTCAATGTCCTTGTGAACGTCCTGGTCACTATTCCTGTCAAATCGCTTGAAACCATCAACTTCAGGATCGCGTAAAACCGCGCCGGAGAAGTGTGTCATAAGTCACATAACTTTGCAGCACCCCCTGACTATTTTTACGCGCTTGGAGCCGCTTCCCGTCAGGGGATAAACTAAAGGCGCAAAGGACGGGTCATCTGCCGGGTTCGACGCCGATCATCCGTCGTTGGAAAGTCGACATGAGAGCATTGAAATTCGCCGGCGGAGCTTTGGCCGCCGTCATCATCGTGATCGCGCTCCTGCTGATGGTGGGAATCCCCTCGGGCTTCCTGACCTCCATGATCGCCTCGCGCGTCGAGAGCGCGACCGGCTATCGCCTGTCGATCGACGGCACCACGAAGATCAGCCTGTGGCCGACGCTGAACGTCACCCTGAACGACCTCACGCTTGCCGACCCCAGGGATCGCAGCGGCATCACGCGCCTGACGGTCGACAGCGTGCAGGCCGACATGTCGCTCGCAAGCATATGGTCCGGCCGCCCTGAGATCGGCGAGCTCGTCGTCACCCATCCCCTGCTCTACCAGCCGCTGCTGCGTGAGCGCCTGCCGAGTGCCGGCGCCCCGTCGAAGCCGCTCGCGCTCGATACCAATGGCGCCACCATCGACCGCATCAAGGTGATCGACGGCGAAGTTGCATTCTCGCGCTTGCGCGATCGTGTCGAGGGCCGCATCAGCGCCATCAATGCCGACGCGACCGTCGACCGCGACCGCAAGGTCAATATTACCGGCACCGCGCGCGTCGGCGATCATCCGACCAAGTTCGACATCAAGGCAATCGCGCCGGCATCGCCGGCCGAACGGCCGACGGTTCCCGTGGATTTCGCCATCGACATGCCCGACGTGCTGAAGTCCCAGCTCACCGGCCACGCCGAGATGCGGCTCAGCCGCGATGTGGTGATGATCAACGGCGTGAACGGCAGGCTCGGCGACGGCGCATTCAACGGCTGGGCTTCGGTCGATATCGCGAGCAAGCCTCTGGTCAAGGTCGACCTCGATTTCCAGCGGCTCGCGATGCCGCTGGCGAAATCGCCGCAGGGCACGGCCGGGCAGCCCTGGAGCGATGCGCCGATCAACGTGTCCGGGCTCAACTATGTCGACGCGCAGTTGCGGATCTCCGCGAACGAAGCCTTGATCGGCGATGCGCGCATCGCGCCGCTGGCGCTCGACGCCAAGCTCGCCGGCGGCGTGCTGAAGGCCGGCACCTCCAATCTCGGCGCCTATGGCGGCCAGGTCTCGGGCGAGGTGATCCTGGATGCGACCACGGGTGCGCCGAGCTTTGCCATGCATTCCGACCTCGTCGGCGTGCGCGCGCTGCCGCTGCTTCAGGGTCTTGCCGATTTCGACCGCATCGACGGCAAGCTGCAGGCCAAGCTGGCTTTGCGCAGCGCCGGCACCAGCCAGCGCGCGTTGATGGCGAACATGCAGGGCACGGCGTTCGTCAACTTCCAGGACGGCGCCATTCGCGGCATCAACGTCGCGCAGATGATCCGCTCGCTGACGACAAGCACGCTGTCCGGCTGGCAGGCAAATCAGGACCCCGGCCAGGAACAGAGCACGGACCTGTCGCAGCTCTCGGCCTCCTTCCGCATCGACAAGGGTCAGGCGGTGACGACCGATCTCAATCTGATCGGGCCGCTGGTGCGCGTGACCGGCGCCGGCACCATCGCGCTCGACACCAAGATGATGGGCTTTCGCGTCGAGCCGAAGCTCGTGATGACGACTGAAGGCCAGGGCCGCACCTCCGAGCCGGTCGGCTTCGGTATCCCCGTGATGATCCAGGGCAGCTGGTCGCAGCCGCGGATCTATCCTGATATGGCCGGCATGCTGGACAATCCGGACGCCGCCTATGCCAAGCTGCGCGAGATGGGCAAGGGCCTGTTCGGCCCCGACGGCGCCGGGCTCGGCAACATCCTGGGCAGCCTCGGCAGCAACCTTGGCCTGGGTGGCACCACCGCGCCCGGCGGCGGCAATGCGCCCGGCAATGCCAGTCCGCAAGCCCAGCAGCCGGGGCAGAACAATCTGCTCGGCGGCCCGCTGGGGGAGGCGATCGGCAATCTGATCCAGCAGGGGCTTTCCAGCGGCGCAGCGACCGGCACCGGCTCCGGCCGCAGCCGCAGCGTGCCGGCAACGCCCTCCACGCCGGCCCCGCAGGCCTCGCCTGCCGCCCCCGCTCTGGAGGACCCGCCGCTGGCGCAGCAGGACAGTCAGCCAATGAACGACGTGCTGCGGCAGCTCTTCAATCGCTGACCGAAGGACTGGCGTGCTGGACGTCACGGGCAGATCCCTGCATCGGCTTCGACCCTGCGGCTTCCTCCGAGCCGGATGAGGCTGCGGCAATTTCCCCCTTCCATCGGCCCGGAAGTCCGCAAGGGGGTAACCACACCGGCCGGTCCGACGGACCCGCCACGGCCCCATGGCCCAAATTGTGGTAGAACGGCCCACAGCGCCGGCGTCGATGGCGGCGCGAGAGGATCGGGATGGCAGGAGCGAACGACAAGACACGATCTCTGCGCGGGGGCCTGTTCGCCAAATACGTCGTCTCCCTCGTCGGTCTCGTCGTGTTCGTCCTCGCCGTCAACGGGGCGATGGAGACCTGGATCTCCTACCGCGCCACAAGGACGTCGCTGACCGACGGGCTGGAGGAGAAGGCGCAAGGAACCGCCCGGCGGATCGAGCAGTCGATCTCCGAGCTCGACCGCCAGATCAGCTGGGTGACGCGGGCGAGCCAGGACACGCTGGAGAAGCGCCGCGCCGACTATGCGTCGCTGCTGCACCAGGTCTCCGACGTCAACCAGCTGTTCCAGCTCAATGGCGACGGCCGCGAGGTGTTGCGCGTCTCCAGGCAGTCGACCACGACCGGCGGCAATGCCGACCTCTCTCGCGACATGCGCTTCACCGACGCCGTCGCCCGCGGCGTCAGCTATGCATCGGCCTGGTTCGCCGACCGCACCCCGATGATGTCGATCTCGGTGGCGCATTCCGGCTTCAACGCCGGCGTCACCGTGGCCGAGATCGACCTCAGCTTCCTCTCCGACTTCCTGTCGGACGCCCAGGTCGGCAAGGCGGCCTTTGCCTATGTCGTCGATCCGCGCGGGCGTGTGCTGGCGACGTCCTCGAAAGGGCCCGAAATCGGCAAGGACCTCTCCAGGCTGCCGCAGGTCGCCGCCGCGATCGCGCCCGGACACGAGCCCGACACGTCCGGCACCGACTTCAACGGCCATGCGGTGATGAGCGCCGCGAGCATCGTGCCGAAGCTCGGCTGGAGCGTGCTGTTCGAGCAGCCGACCACGCAGGCCCTGATGCCGATCCGCGACCAGCTGGTGCGCATCGCGCTGCTGATCGGCATGGGCCTGATGGTCGCGATCCTCGCCGGTACGCTGCTGGCGCGCCGCATGATCATCCCGATCACGGCGCTGCGCGACGGCGCCTACAGGCTCGGCGAAGGCGATTTCAGCCACCGCATCGACGTGCACACCTCCGACGAGCTGGAAGACCTCGCCGGCCAGTTCAACCGCATGGCCGACCAGATCCAGGAGACCTATTCGAACCTGGAGACCAAGGTCGAGGAACGCACCCGCGATCTCGCGCAGTCGATCCACGAGCTCAAGGTGCTGGAGGAGGTCGGCCGCGCTGTGGCCTCCTCGCTCGATCTCAACGCCGTGCTTGCGACCATCGCCGCCCGTGCGATCGAGATCACCCATGCCGACGCGGTGCTGATCTACGGCTTCGACGCCGAGGCGGGCCGCTTCAACCTGGTCGAGGCCAACGGCATCGACACATCCGCCGACGGCGCGCATGTCACCATCGAGGAAGGCGAGAACATCCTGAGCGATGCCGCCGCCAGCGGCGAGCCGATCGCGCTGGCCGAGCTCGGCGAGGCCGCCGAGCAGCCGCTGCGCGAGGTCGCGCTCGCGGCCGGCTTCAACTCGGTGCTGGTGGTGCCGCTGATCGACCAGCAGGGCACGCTGGGCTCGCTGGTGGTGCTGCGCCGCGCCGGCGGCGAGTTCGCCGGCAGCGTCATCGGATTGATGCGCACCTTTGCCAACCAGGCCGTGCTGGCGATGCGCAATGCGCGGCTGTTCAGCGAGGTCGACCACAAGAGCCACGCGCTGGAGGCGGCGAACACGACCGTGCGCGCCCAGGCGGACAAGCTCAAGCAGCAGACCGAGCAGCTCAAGGACTGGAACAAGTCGCTGGAGGCGCGCGTCAGGACCCAGCTCGGCGAGATCGAGCGCATCCGCAAGCTCGAGCGTTTCCTGGCGCCGCAGGTGGCGCAGCTGATCGCCTCCTCCGACAGCCCCGAAGGGCTGCTCACCAGCCAGCGCCGCGAGGTCACGGTCGTGTTCTGCGACCTGCGCGGCTTCACCGCGTTCACGGAAGCGACCGAGCCGGAAGAGGCGATGAACGTGCTGCGCGAATATCACGCCGCGCTCGGCAAGCTGATCTTCAAATACGAGGGCACGCTCGACAAATATGCCGGCGACGGCGTGATGATCCTGTTCAACGCGCCGATCCAGTTCGAGGACCACACCAGGCGCGCGGTGAAGATGGCGGTGGAGATGCGCGACACCATCGGCCCCCTGACCGAGCGCTGGCGCAACCGCGGGCACAGCCTGGGGTTCGGCATCGGCATCGCGCTCGGCTATGCCACGCTCGGCCAGGTCGGCTTCGAGCAGCGGCTGGAATATGCCGCGATCGGCAGCGTCACCAACCTCGCCTCCCGCCTCTGCGGCGAAGCCAAGCCCAACCAGATCGTGGTGAGCCGCCGTGTCTACGGCATGGTCGAGCCCTGGGTCGAGGCCCGCGCCCTCGACGATCTCCAGCTCAAGGGCTTCAATCACCCCGTGCTGGCAATGGAGATTTTGCGCTGGCGCGAGGAGGTGGAGAACGTGGTGGATGCCGCGGCGGTGCGGATGCGGGGGTAGCTAAAACAAAAGTGCGAAAACAACCCCATGCACAGTAGACGGGGGCTGAAAAACCAATGGGTTAGCGGGGCCTTTCCGCGGATGCCGAAGCGTTTGATACGTCGGGCGAAAACAGCGGCAGGATAGCATCCCCACGAACCAGATCCCTCCTCCTTGCGACCAACCCTCGCCTCGAGGCTGAAGCCGGATGGAGACGACCCGTGGCGCTTGCCTTGCCTTCACGTGCCTACGATCTGCAGATGCTGGACCGGCCCGCCGACCGCGTGCGCGATCATGGCTGGGTCTTTGGATCGCCGCCGGGCATCACCAGCGAGCAATGGCCGCTCGATCCCGTCACCGGCTATCCCCTGATGCACGGGTTCACCCTGCTGCTGCCGGAGGATTATCGCGTGCATGGCGAGGACATCGTCGCGGTGTCGTTCTTTGCCACTGCGCCAGATCACAACGACGGCGGCGCGCCCGATGATCCCGAGATTCGCGAGGCGGTGTTGGCGCGCATCTCCCATCCACGCCTGTCGCGCATGACGGACATCCTCGACTACGAATATGCCGCGCTGCTGCTGACACGGGCCGAGTACGAGGGCGCGTTCGCGATGCCGCCGGCACCGCTGGCGCTGGCGACGGCCGAGCGGCCGCGCTGGCTCGACGTCGGCGGGGCCAGCGCCTTCTTCGAGGCGGCGCCGCCTTACGCAAGGAAGATGTTCGCCGCTTCGCCGCGCGCGGATCTCGTCGAGAATCGCGCGATCTCCTTGTCGGCGCGCGCGAACGATCCAAACGCCGGCAAGGGCCCGCAGGACGAGCACGTGCGCGAGAGGACGCCGACCGGCTATCAGCCCTACTACTATTATGTCGGCGGCGTGCCCGGCCGCGATAATTTCCGCCTGCATGACTGGAGCAAGGATCACGCCCACAACCATCTCGGCGGCACGATGCGGCCCTGCCAGGCCGTGCCCGAGATGAGCCCATTCTACATCGAGTTCGAGGAATATTTCGGCGGCTACAATTTCGGCGGCGGCAACGCCCAGCTCGATTTCAAGGAGATGAAGTTCGATTGGGCTTGCGGGTGATCACGCCGAGCGTGCCGCTTCCTCCCCTGCTCAACCGAGAGGCGCCGATAAAATCGATTTTCGATTTTCTGTTGACCGCGAGGTGGCGCCTTGCAATCATCCCGCGATGGGTCCGCTTCAGTTCGACATGTCCGGAAACCCCGGCGATGGTCCGCGCAGCCTGACGTCGGCGCTGCACGAGCGGCTGCGCGCCGATATCCTGGCGACGCGGCTGCTGCCAGGCCAGAAGCTGCATATCGCCGGCCTCGCCAAGCAGTTCTCCGTGAGCCTTGCGGCGGTGCGCGAAGCTCTGTCGCGTCTCGTCGCCGACGGCCTCGTGCAGGCGTCGGACCAGCGCGGCTTTCGCGTCAGCCCGGTGTCGCTGGCCGATCTTGCCGACGTGACCCAGACGCGGATCGACATCGAAGGCCTCGCGCTGCGCCGTTCGATCGTGCGGGGCGACGACGCCTGGCTCGCGTCGGTGAAGTCGACCTGGGCGGATCTGAAGGCCGTCCCCTATCACTACCCCGATGATCCGACCGTGCACTACGAGGAATGGGTGATCCGTCACCGCATTTTCCATCGTGCGCTCGTCAACGCCTGCGGCTCGCCATGGCTGCTCGGCTTCCGCGACGTGTTGCACGAGCAGAGTGAGAGATATCGCCGTCTCTCGATCCGACGCGAGCTCGGTGGCAAGCCGCGCGACGTCGAAGCCGAACACGAGGCGATTGTCGCTGCCGTGATGAAACGCGACGCAGATGCGGCAGTTCGCGCCCTGTCGAAGCATTTCGGCATCACCAAGGAATTCGTCGAGCTCGCCGCCTCGCGCATTGCGGAGGTGAGCCGCACGACCTGACGATCCCTAGAAATTCGATACAAAAAAAGAGAGACCGGGAGAAAACAATGAAGATCAATCGCCGTCACGCGTTCATGTCGCTCGTTGCCGCCGCAATTTTCGCCGGCCCCGCGAGTGCCGCCGACACCATTCGCGTCGGCCTGCCCACGAAAACATACTGGCCGACCACGATCGCCGAGACCGCCGTGCGGCAAAAGCTGTTCGAGAAGGAAGGCATCAAGGCCGAGCTGACCATCTATCGCAGCGGCGCGGAGACTTTCGAAGGCATGGCTGCGGGCGCGGCCGACATCATCCTCGATCCGCCGTCGCTGGTCTCCGCCGGACGCAAGAAGGGCGTGATGTCGCGCATCGTCGCCAACGCCGCGATGGGCAATTTCGGCTGGCAGCTGATGGTGCCGACCAAATCGACGCTCGACGTCAAGGACCTCAACGGCAAGAAGGTGGCGATCACCGCGGCCGGCTCGGGCTCGGACCTGCTGGCGCTGTGGACCATCCAGGACAGGAAGATCGACTTCACGCGCGTTCCCGTCGGCGGCGGTGGCCTGGTGCCGAACCTTTTGGCCGGCAATGTCGAGGCCGCCGTGGTCTATTCGCCGCTGAGCTTCCAGATCTCGAAATCAGGCGAAGCCAAGTCCATCCTCGACTACGCGACCGCCGTTCCGCCGAACCTGACTGCGGGCTGGATCGTGCTCGACAAATTCGCCGAAGCCAAGCCTCAGCTGGTGCAGAAGGCCGTGAACGCTCTCTACGGCGCGGTCGCGTTCATGCGCGCCAATCGCGACGTCACCGTCAAGCTGATCGCCGAGCTCTACGAGATGCCGCCGGAGATCGCCGGCCTCGAGTACGACAACACGATCATGAAGCTCGAGACCAGCGGCGACATGGGCGCGGCCAACGTGAACGCTGCGGTTCAGCTCTCGCTCGACCTTGCCAAGCTCGGCGGGCTCAAGGACATCGTGCCGGTCGAGGACGTGATCTCGACCAGGTTCAAGCCCGTCCCGACCAAGTAGTTGGCGATGCAGAGCACGTTTGCCATCAACCTTGCGCGGATCGCGATCATCGTCGCGGTCCTGGCGCTGTGGGAGGTGCTGTCGCGCACCGGCATCGTCAATCCGCGCCTGCTGCCGTCGGCGTCAGACACGTTCGTGACGCTCGGCGATCTCCTGCAGCGCGCGGCCGTGCAGAAGGACCTGATGGTCACCGCGACCGAGGTGCTGACGGCATTCGCGCTGGCCGTGCCGGTCGGCGCCTTGATCGGCTTTCTGGTCGCGGAGAACCGCTACTTTGCCGACGTTGCAAAGCCCCTGCTGTTCTTCGCCTTCAGCATCCCGAAATCGATCTTCCTGCCGATGTTCATCCTCGTGTTCGGCGTCGGCTTTGCCCAGAAGGTCGGCTTCGGCTTCTTCTCCACGATCTTCATCGTGATCATGTCGACGACGACGGCGGTGGAGTCGGTCAAGGTCGAGCATCTGACGGTGGCGCGCTCCTACGGCGCCACGCCGATGCAGACCGCGTTCCGCGTCTACCTGCCGAGCATGCTGCCGGTGCTGCTGGAGGCGCTGCGGATCTCCATGATCTTCAATCTCACCGGCGTGATCCTCGCCGAGATGTACGCCTCGCGCGACGGGATCGGCCACCAGATCGCAATCTGGGGCGAGAATTTCCAGATGAAGCAGCTCCTCGCCGGCGTCGTGATGGTCGCCGCGATCGCCATGACCTTCAACGAACTTGTCAGATGGGTGGAAACGCGATGCAGCCATTGGCGAACGTGACCCCGCTCAAGCCCGCCGCGCGCGCCGGCGCGATCGAGGTGAAGAATGTCGGCCAGGTGTTCAAGACCCGGTCGCAGGACGTCGTCGCGCTGGAGGACGTCTCGCTTGAGATCAAGCCCGGCCGCTTCGTCGTGCTGGTCGGCCCCAGCGGCTGCGGCAAGTCGACCCTTTTGATGATGATGGCGGGGCTGCGCCAGCAGACCGCGGGCACCATCACGATCAGCGGCGCGCCGATCCTGCAGCCCGACCCCGACAGGGTCGGCGTGGTGTTCCAGGAGGCGAGCCTGTTTCCGTGGCTGACGGCGGAGGACAATGTCGAGTTTCCGCTGGCGTTGCGGGGTGTCCCCAAGGCCGAACGGCGAGCCAAGGCGCAGGATGCGTTGAAGCTGGTCGGGCTGGAAGGCTTCGGCAGACGTCATCCGCACGAGCTGTCAGGCGGCATGAAGCAGCGCGTCTCGATCGCGCGCGGGCTGGTGCAGGACCCGCCGGTGCTGCTGATGGACGAGCCGTTTGCAGCGCTCGACGAGCAGACGCGCATGACCATGGGCGACGAGCTGCTGCGGATCTGGGCCGCGACCGGCAAGACGGTCGTTTTCGTCACGCACAGCCTGACCGAAGCGGTCTATCTCGCCGACGAGGTGATCGTGATGTCGGCACGGCCCGGCCGCATCGTCGACCATCTCCAGGTCCAGCTGCCGCGGCCGCGGACCTACGAGATGCTGAGCGGCGATGCCTTCGGGAGCCTGCGCGACCGCATCTGGCGGCACATCCGCAAATCGGCGTGAGGCGGAGATGAGTGCCAGGATAAGCGCGAAGACGCTGCGACATCTGATCGTGATCGGCCTGATCGCGCTGTGGGAGCTGTTGCCGCGCGCCGGGCTCATTCCGGAACTGTTCCTGCCGTCGCTGTCGTCCACGTTGATCGCGGGATGGACAGACGCGGGTGAATACGGTCATGCGCTTGCTGTCACCCTCTACGAGGTCGTGGTCTCCATGGCCTTCGCCTGCGGGGGTGGCATCCTGCTCGGCGCTATCGTCGGCAGCCTGCCGCGTCCGCGCGTGCTGATCATGCCGATGGTATCGAGCCTCTATGCGGTGCCGCTTGTGATCCTCTATCCCGTCTTCACCGTGTGGCTCGGCATCGGCTCCGAATCCAAGATCGCATTCGCCTCGATCTACGGCTTCCTGCCGACGATGCTCGCGACCGCCGCCGGCATCCAGACCATCGATCCGCAACTCTTGCTCGCAGCCCGCAGCATGGGCGCGACGCTGAGCCAGCGGCTTGTCCGCGTCATCATCCCGGCGGCAATCCCGACGGTGCTGTCGGGTCTGCGCGTCGGCGGTGCGCTGGTGATCGTCGGCGTCGTGGTCTCGGAGATGCTGATCTCCTCGGCGGGCATCGGCTACCTGATCTCGCGCTACCGGACGATCCTCGACAGCCCGCACGTGTTCGCAGGCGTGCTGCTCGTGCTGTTTCTTGCGATCGGGTTCAACGCCGTGATCCGGTGGATCGAGCGCAAGGCGGCGATCTGGCAGACCGGCACCCGCGCCGGCCAGGCCAACGACGACATCGCGACCGGCGCGATGCAGCCGGCGACCTGAGGTACTCGCGTGTACGACCTGACCCTGACATTCGACAACGGCCCCGATCCTGACGTGACGCCGCGCGTGCTCGACATTCTCGGTGAGCGCGGGATCAAGACCACCTTCTTCGTCATCGGTGAGAAGCTTGTCGATCCCGAGCGGCGCAAGCTTGCGGAGCGCGCGCACCGTGAGGGGCACTGGGTCGGCAATCACACCTTTACGCATAGCATTCCGCTTGGTGATCAATCCGGGCGCGATACCGCAGAGAGCGAGATCGGCCGCACGCAGGACGCGATTGGCGATCTCGCACATCCGCAGCGCTGGTTCCGGCCGTTCGGCGGCGGCGGCAATCTGGACAGGCGGCTGCTCAAGCCGTCCGTGGTCGATTACCTCACCCGCGAGAAGCACAGTTGCGTGCTCTGGAATTCCATCCCGCGCGACTGGGACGATCCCGAGGGCTGGACCGCGCGTGCGCTCGACCAGTGCAGCCGACAGCCCTGGACGCTGATGGTGCTGCACGACCTGCCGACCGGCGCGATGGATCATCTGGATCGCTTTCTCGATCGCGCCGCCGCGGCCGGCGCCCGCTTCCGCCAGGATTTTCCGCCGCCTTGCGTTCCCGTCCGCAACGGCGAGATCGCGCTTCCCATCGACGACTATGTTTCCTCCATCGAAGAGAGTGTTTGACCGATGAAAGTTGCAAGCTTCACCATCGCCGGCACGGCGAGCTATGGCATCGTCACCGACAGGGGTGTCATCGACGCCGGCAAGCGCCTGAAGGCGTATCCGACGCTGAAGGCGCTGCTCGCGAAGGGATCGCTCGACGAATTGAAGAAGCTCGGCGGCGAGAAGCCCGACTACGCGCTCGAGGACGTTGCATTGCTGCCGACGGTCCCCGATCCCGACAAGATCTTCTGCATCGGCGTCAACTACGCCACGCATCTGGCCGAGAGCGGCCATCCGACGCCGGCGCATCCGATGATCTTCACCCGCTTCGCCAACAGCCAGGTCGGCCACGGCCAGCCGATGATCCGGCCGCTGGAATCCGAACGTTTCGACTATGAGGGCGAAATGGCCGTCATCATCGGCAAGGCCGGCCGCCGCATCTCGCGTGAAGCCGCGCTCAGCCATGTCGCCGGCTATGCCTGCTACAATGACGGCAGCATCCGCGACTGGCAGCGCCACACCTCGCAATTCGCGCCGGGCAAGAATTTTGCCGGCACCGGCGGCTTCGGGCCCTGGATGGTCACGACCGACGAGTTGACCGATATCGCCAAGCAGACGCTGATCACCCGGCTCAACGGCGCCGAAGTGCAGAAGGCTCCGATTTCCGACCTCGTCTTCGACGTGCCGGCCCTGATCGCCTATTGCTCGACCTTCACGGAGCTGGTGCCGGGCGACGTGATCGTGACCGGGACGACCGGCGGCGTCGGCGCCTATCGTACGCCACCGTTGTGGATGAAGGGCGGCGACGTCGTCGAGATCGAGATCTCCGGCATCGGTATCCTGCGCAATCCCGTCAAGGACGAGGGTTCAGTCGCGGCAACGCGCGCGGCCTGAACGGCCGCGCTTAACAACGACATGCCACAACAACAAGAAGAAGGAGAATCCTATGCCCATGCCGTCGCACATCCTGCCGACCACCGTGGTCGGCAGCTATCCGCAGCCCGAATGGCTGGTGAATCGCGCCATGCTGTCGAAGGTGGTGCCACGCACGCGCCTGCACGACATGTGGCGGTTGCCGCCGGAGCATCTGGAAGAAGCCCAGGATGATGCCACCATCGTCGCGATCCGCGACATGGAGCGCGCCGGCATCGACATCGTGACCGACGGCGAGATCCGCCGCGAGAGTTACTCCAATCGCTTCGCCACCGCGCTCGACGGCATCGACGGGGACAATCCCGCGATGATCGTGGCGCGCACCGGCAACACCCAGACGCCGGTGCCGCGCGTCGTCGGCCCTGTGAGGCGCAAGGGCCCGGTCGAACTGCATGACATGCAGTTCCTGCGCAAGAACACGGAGCGCGCGGCGAAGATCACCCTTCCCGGCCCGTTCACGATGAGCCAGCAGGCCAAGAACGAGTACTACAAGGACGACGAGGAGCTCGCGATGGCTCTCGCCGAGGCCGTTAATGCCGAGGCGCTCGATCTGCAAAAGGCCGGCGCCGACGTGATCCAGCTCGACGAGCCCTGGGTGCGCAACAATCCGGAGCTCGCCAAGCGCTACGCCGTCAAGGCGATCAACCGCGCGCTGCAAGGGATCACGGTGCCGACCGTGGTGCATCTCTGCTTTGGCTATGCTGCGGTCGTGCCGGGCTCGAACAAGCCGGCCGGCTATTCCTTCCTCGCAGAGCTGGATGACACGACCGCCGACCAGATCTCGATCGAGGCGGCGCAGCCGAAGCTCGACCTCGGCGTGCTCAAGGACCTGTCGTCGAAGAAGATCATGCTCGGCGTGCTCGACCTCGCGGATCCCGCGATCGAGAGCGTCGATACCGTCGCCGAGCGCATCCGCAACGGGCTGAAATATGTCTCGCCGGATCGTCTCGTCCCGGCGCCGGATTGCGGCATGAAATACATGCCGCGTGCGACCGCGTTCGGGAAGCTGAAGGCCATGTGCGACGCAGCGGCGAAGGTTCGGCGGGAGGTCGGCTAACGACCTTCACGGGAGGCGTTGCGGCTTCGGTCTCACGCCCCCCGCTTCGGCCCGATTGCCTCGAAGCCTGCCTTCTGCTCGTCGCTCAGATCCGCCTCGAAATCGTCGAGCGCATCGGCGACGTCGCCGACGGCTTGCAGCATCGTCTGCAGCCGCGCCTTCACGGCCGGGAGGCGGGCTTGCGGTGTCGCGGCGGGCTCTGTCGGGCAGGCACTGAGCGTCTGCATGGTGCGCAGGGTGGTGTCCTGGAGCACCTCGAGGCGGGCGCGGGCCACCTCGTCGAGGTGGAGCGTGGAGGCAATGTCGTTTGCGGGCCATTGCTGCTGGAGCAGCTGCTCGTATTGGCGCTGCGCCTTTTCGTCATAACGCGGATCGTAGTCGGGCCGGCAGGCGGCGATCACCTGCGCATCCCTGGCCGCATCCTTCTGCGAATCCTTTGGCTGATGTGACGCCAGTGCAGCGCGACGTTCGCTGGCGAGGGCATTGAGCCTGGCCTTCTGGTCGTCTTTGAGGAGGCCGGTGAATTTCGCCATCGGCGCTTCGATTGCGTCGATCGCCCTGATCATGGCCTCGAGGCGCTCGCGCATCAGGCCGAGGCGCTCCGACGCAGTCGCAGGCGCCTGCTCCGGGCAGGCAGTGTGAATGGCGTCGCGCGCCGCATTCCAGGCGGATGCGAGCTCGTCGAGCGCGGTGCGCTGCAGCTCGTTCGGTGTCACGGCCGCGGCGATGCGGTCGACCGGCAGGCCGCCGGTGTCGCTGGCCTCGCAGAGCGTCTCCGCCGTCGGGACCCTTCGTCCACGCCGGCTTTGCGGCGCGGTGTAGGCGGCGAGCTCCGTCGCCGCATAGGGCGAGAAGATCGCGGCATAAATGTCGCCATAGCCGTAGAACGAAAGGCTGGTGGTGTCGCCGAACATGATCGCGATGGTGAGATCGTCATGTGCGAACGGCCAGAACACCGGGCCAACCCAGCCGTAGCTGCCGTCGGGATGGCGCCACCAGCCTTGCGGGCGCCGGCCGCCATGCCAGCCCGATAGCGCCGCCTGCGCGGTGAGGGCCGCACGCAGGACGTAAGGATTGGACAGCTGGCCGCGCTCGGCCCCGCGCAGATCTTGCGACCGCAGCGCAGCGGAGCGGTATCGGCTGCCGCGCACGGCCATGCGGGAGTGGCGCAGTCGCGACAGGCCGAACATGTGGCCGACCGCGAAACGTGCAACGCCAAGCGGACCGCCGCGCAATCCGAACTGCGCCTCCGCCTTGTTGGGCAGCAACACTGCCGCCATCACGAGGGTCGCGCCGGCCAGAGCCAGTCCCATGCGTCCCGACATGATCGCCGACCTGGCCACCTCGGCCTCCTCCCAGCACCAAGCGCAATGCGTCGTAGCACAATGACGCGCAAGGGAACCGATTGTTCCGGAGAGACACAGGGCAAAGCGTCGCGGGCGACCGCGCACTCGACCCGCGGGATAGGCAGCTTTCAAGACGCCCGCCTGGGCGGGGAGAGGACGGACCGCGCCCTCACTCCGCCTTTTGCGGCATCACGAAAGTCTGGCCGGGATAGATCAGATTGGGGTTGTTGATCTTGTCGCGGTTGGCCTTGAAGATCACCGCGTAACGAGCGCCGTCACCATAGGCGAGCCGGCTCAGAGCCCACAGACTGTCGCCACGAGCAATGACCCGGCTGCCGCCGGCCTGCGCCGGTGCGGTGGTGAGCACGTCCGCCGGCGAGGCCGATGCGACCGTGGTGTCCGCCGGCGCGCGCGCGAGGACCTTGGGTTTCGGCGCGCCGGTCAATCTCGGCCGGGCCGCCTGCCTGTCAGGCGCCGAAGCCAGGCGCGGCGAGGCCGATGGCAGGGCGGCCACGACGTCCGGCTTGTCGTCGGGCTTCTCGGCCTGCTTCGGCTCCTGTCCCGCATCTTGCTTCGCGGCCGATGTGGGCCGCGCGGGCGGCGGCGCTGCCGCGGCGATGGTCACCGGCATGGTCCGCCCGGACTCTGTCACCGTGCCGTCCGGTGCCTTGGCCCGGAGCGTCAATTCATAGGAACCGGAGGGAAGCTGCGGCGGGGTCATGACGAACTGGCCCGAGGCGTCCGCGACGACGCTATCGAGCGGCTTGCCGTCGCGCAGCAGCTCGACCCTTGCACCCGGCGCGGCGCGGCCCGCGATCACCGCCGCCTCGCCGTGATCGTCGACGCGGGCGACGTCGAAACGAGGGCCGCTCTCCGCAACCGCCGGCGGTGGCTTGACCGGCGCGAGATCGGCGAGCGCGGCCGTGACCTGGTTCTGCGTCTCGGCCAGCGCGCCCGCCTTCGGTCCGGCGGCCGTGGCCGGCGGCGAGCCGCCGGCGAGCTTTGGCTGTTCCGGCTTGAGCTCGGCCTTGACCTCCGCTTTGGGTTCGACCTTGGCCTCCGGCTTGGCGGCGACGGCGGTTTCCCTCCCGGACGACAACAGGCGGCGCAGCTCGGTCGGGCCGATCACCAGTGCGGTGCCGGCCAGCGCGAGCAGACAGACGGCAATGAGGGCCTTGGATGCGGTAATCATCTGAAAAGGACCTTGAATGGCAAATCAGCCGAAGGCGGCAAAGTGCGCCGATTTGGCTGCGGCAGCAAGACGGTCGATGGGATGATAAGCCTCTATCCCGGCGCCCGGGATGAACCGGCGTGACCCCGCCGGCGTCCAATCGGCGAGGCCGCAGCGCGGCATTTCTTCAAGGAATTTTCCCGTGGCCGTATTTCGCCGTCCCGCTCGATGGCTGGCGCTGGTCCTGACGATGGCCGCCTCACCCGCACTCGGTGCCTCCGGCCCGCCGCCCGGCTTCACCCTCTCCGACAACACCGATCTCGCCTTCACCTCGCCCGACGGCGCCACCAGGATCGAGCAGTACGTGAAGGAGAGCGAGGAATCCGACGTCAAGTGGCAGGCCTGGGCCCGGCACGGCGAAGAGATGACCGAGCTGAAGCCCGAGCAGGATTATCCGGCCGGCTTCCGTTTCACCGACGATTCGCAATGGCTGGTGCGGATGCAGAAGACCGGTGCCGGCGAACAGGACCTCTATCTCTACCACGCGGAGAAGGGAGCCTTCGTGAGTGCGACGAAAAGGTCGCTCAGCGATCTCGCCTGGGCCTATTTCCACGGCCGGCCCGACACGAAGAGGATGAAGCTCGACTACCACGTCTCGGCCAATCTCGTGAAAGGCACGGAGGATGGCTATCGCCGGCTCGGCGTCCGCTGGCCCAACAACCGCTATCTCGTGATCTCGCTGTCGGGCGAGATGGACAAGCATCCGAAGAACGTTGCCGCGAAGGGGCTCAACGACTGGCGCTGCCGCTATGATCTCGAGACCGGCACTTTCGATGTGCCGTCGACATTCGCCAGGGCGAATGCGGAAGCGTTGCGATGGGAGATCAGGCGGTGAGGCTTCATCGTTGACGCGAGGCCGCCATGCCCGGGCTTGTCTCCCGGCGCAGGCGGTGGCGGCCTAGCATCGGCGTCATTCACGCCCCCGCGGCGACCGTCCAGAACGCGCGCCATCCGCGGCGGCCGAGCGCAGCCAGCCGCCTCCAGGACAGGCGGGACAGGCCGGCGACCAGCGAGGCACGGGCGAGGAGGAGGTGGGAGATGATGTCAATCACGGCCGTTCTCGCCTCGCGCCCGCAGCGTGCGGCTCGACCGCGACCGCGCCGATGCGCGCAAGGATGTGCGCGACCCTCATGGCCGCGCCTCCAGGATCATGTTGAAGGGCGAGGCGGCAGCCTTGCCGATCTGCGAGAAGCCGCCCTGCTGCAACACCTGCGCGATGCGCTTTTCGCCGGCCTGCGCTCCCAGGCCCAGACCGACGTCCTGGCTCAGCGACGTCGGAAGGCAGATGTGGGTGGAGCCGGCGTAATAGACCCGCCCGACCGGATTGAGATTGTCGGCCAGGCTGTCGCCCGCCGCCGGTTCGACCAGCATCAGCGTGCCGTCGTTCTTCATCACTGAACGAATGTGGCGGGCGGCGCCGACGGGATCGCCCATGTCGTGCAGCGCATCGAACATCGTCACGAGATCGAAGCCGGATCCCGCGAAATCCTGGGCCTTGGCGACCTCGTATCGCAGATTGCGCGCGCCGGAGGTCTCGGCCCGTGCGCAGTCGATCGAGGCCTCGTCGTAGTCGATGCCGGTGAAGTCCGAGTTGGGGAATGCTTCGGCCATGAGCCTTGTCGAATAGCCATGGCCGCAACCGACGTCTGCGACCTTGGCACCTCGCTCCAGCTTCTCGACGACGCCGTCGAGCGCAGGCAGCCATTCGGCGATCAGATGCGCGCGATAGCCGGGCCGGAAGAAGCGGTCGACGCCGCACGACATGCAATTGCAGTGATCGCTCCAGCGCAGGCCCTTGCCGGTCTTGAACGCCTCGGCCAGTCGCGGCTCGTCGTGATAGACCGCCGGCAGCAGGCTGAAGCCGCCGACCATCGCGACCGGACTGTTCTCATCGGCGAATACGGCCTTCTGCTCCGGTGTCATGCTGAACGTGTCTTTCGTCGCATCGAAGCTCACGAAGCCGGAAGCCGCCTGTGAGGACAGCCATTCGCGAACGTAGCGTTCGTGAGTCCCCGTTCGCCTGGCCAGTTCGGCTGACGTCATCGGGCTGTCGGCCAGCGCGCGGAATAATCCCAGTCGATCGCCGAGGACGACGAGCGCCGCATTGGAGGCGGCGCCGAGTTCGTTGACGACGAGTCCAAGCAGCTGCTCGAGCTTTCTCTCATCCAAGTTCATGTCTGGCTCCTCAGGGCGCGGAGATGCGCCGCTGAGGTGCGACATAGGGTGTCTGGACTCGCGGATGGAGAGGCAGAATAGTCGGTTTCGAGCCAATCGAGCCAGAGGCTGCAGAATGTCACGTGGACGTGTACGCGTGAGTATTCCCGTGTTCGCCGAATGCGATCCGTCGATCATCTACGGCGTATTCGACACGCTGTGGGGCGCGGGACGGATGTGGGACGGCGTCAAGGGCGGCACGCCGGAAGGCCTGTTCGAGCCGCGGCTGGTGGGCGCCGAACCCGGCCCGATCGCGCTGATCACCGGGGTCAGCATCCTGCCGCAGGACGTGGCCGATCACGTTGAGTCAACCGACATTGTGTTCGTGCCGAATGTCATCGTCACCACGGAGACGGGCACTGCCGTGCTCGATCGCCGGCTCATCGCATGGATCAGGCGGATGCACGAAGCGGGCGCGCAGATGTACGGATCCTGCGGCGGGTCTCTCGTGCTCGCCGAAGCCGGCCTGCTCGACGGATACGAGGCTACCACGCACTGGGTTTACGAGCCGGTGTTTCGAAAGCATTTCCCCAAGGTCAAGCTCCGCATGGAGCGCGTCCTGGTGCAGAACGGTCCCGGTCACAATCTCGTCTGCGGGGGCGGTGCCTCATCCTGGCAGGATCTCGCGCTGCTGATCGTCGCGAAATACGGCGGTACGGAAGAGGCGATTCGCATCTCGAAGCTCTTTCTCTACCAGTGGCACCGCGAAGGACAATTGCCGTTCGCCTCGATGGTGCAGAACGTGGATCACGGCGACGGCGTGATCAGGAAGTCCCAGGACTACATCGCGCAGAACTACCAGCGGCAGGACCTCATTGCGGCGCTGGTGCATCACTCCGGATTGCCGAAGCGCTCATTCGATCGCCGCTTCCGGGCAGCGACCGGCTATTCGCCGCTCGCCTATGTGCAGACGCTGCGCATCGAGGAAGCCAAGCAACTGCTCGAGACGACGGAGACGGCCATCGAGGACATCTGCCGCGAGGTCGGATACGAGGACGTGGCGTCCTTTCGTCGTTTGTTTCGAAAGCAGGCCGGCGTGTCACCGAAGGATTATCGGCGCAAGTTTCAGCTTCCCGACTACGTCACGGGAGCGCGGCCCGCGGCCTCCGGCACATCGGTCAGGCCGCGGCGGGCTTCCGGCTGACGACAACAGGGATCACGGTGGCGGCAAGGCCTGACGGGCTGCTGCTCAGGACCTCGCCAGAACAGGCGCAAACCCGCGAGCTCGGGAAGCTCACATCGATCGCCGGGCCGCCCGCACTTCGGCGAATTCGGCGTCGGGATGGCTGACGATGGTGGCGACCATGATGCCGCTGATGATCAGCGACCAGGCGGTGTTCCAATAGATCCAAAACACGAGCCAGCCTCCGTTTCCATCTCTCACGCCCGCCGCGCGAGGCTAACGGCGTGGCGATGCCGCCGTTCCCCGGCGCGATGACCGTCCAACAGCACGCGGGCGGACGAGGCGCTATTTTGATTTGGTCGGCGGCGGCGCGCGATCGGTTTGGCCGGTGTGGCGCTTTGCCACGACGTCCTCGTCGCGCTCGCCCTCGTGGGGGCGCGGCGGAAGCTTGGGCTGGCCGGCCTGACCGCCATGCTTGCCACCCATGTCGGGCTTGCCTTCGAGATCGTTTTCACGGGGCATGCCGGTTCAATGCGTTCGCACGGCATTGGTTCACGACAAGATTGGACCTGCAGTGAGAGACCGCCGCCGACCTACGTAAACATCCGTAATTTCG
Organism: Bradyrhizobium sp. CCBAU 51765; assembly: GCF_015291725.1. Lineage (GTDB taxonomy): Bacteria > Pseudomonadota > Alphaproteobacteria > Rhizobiales > Xanthobacteraceae > Bradyrhizobium > Bradyrhizobium liaoningense. Next base: position 491,561 of record NZ_CP030038.1, on the reverse strand, counting down.
CAAGGTCCGGCTTGGCGTCATATCTCGACCATGGACCGACAGATTGTCTTCAAATGCCCTCAGACCGGCCTCAACGTGCAGCATCGGCTTACCGATGAGCCCTCCGATCGCACACACGTGTCCGTGTCATGCCCGGCCTGCACGCGGCTGCATCTGATCGAGCGCTCGACCGGCAAGCTGCTGGGCGATCGGCGCGGCTGACGGTTAACGCCGCGCCGTAACCTGCGCCGTGACGTCTTCGACGTGGTGCAGCAGGAAGACCAGATGGCCGCCCGTGTCATGGATCGGCGAGTTGATCGGCTGCCAATGACGCTCCACGAAGGTGCCGCCGGGATCCCTTATGTCGTAGCGCTGGACCGCCATGGCATGGGCCTGCCCCGTCTCGCCGACGATCCGCAAGCTGCCGTAGAGATTGCTGACGCCATCGGCGAGCGGATCGTCGGGATTGTCGGGAAATATCTCGAACAGGGACCGGCCGACCACGTCGGCCCGGCTGATGAAGGTCGCCGCCGCATAGGCGTCGTTGATGTCGACGATCGACAGCCCCGGGCCGGGATCCAGCAACATGTAGGGGTGCGGCGAGCTATCGAACTCCGGCTGGAATTGCCGCCGGATCGTTGCGCCGTCGATATGCTGCCGCCGGCGCTGTTCGAGCGGTGTCGAATCGGCGCCGGACGCGGCCGAGTTCAGCAACGCCAACTGGCGCTTCGCCGACGCCAGCAGCGCGCGCACGGTACCCTGGACCGTCGGGTCGCTCGTCTCATTGAGCAGCCGCTCGAAATGGACGATATTCTGCTCGCATACGAACTGCTGCATCCCGTTTCGACCACGAGTTGTACGGCGGCAACGCCGCATCGTTCCTGATCCTAATTCCATACAGCTGGCTCTGGCAGATGAGAAGACCGTGATCGGCCGCACCCGGGGCCCGGACGGCCACGGCAAAGGGCACCCCAGGAGCGCGAACCTGTTCTCCAATCCCGCGACTAATCAAAGACTTGCCGTGACCGCCTGCGGCGCGGCATCCTGCTTTGGGACGACGCGGCCATAGTGCGGGCGGCGGCCATCTGCTATCGATTGGAGACATAGCCCCTGTGGAATTTCCGATGCGTCATTTGCCCCGTGCCGTTGGTCGAAGCCTGTGTCCCGCAGCCGTCGCCGGCCTGCTCGTCCTCAGCCCCCATCCGGCCGGAGCCGCCGATGACGACGCGCCCAAGGGGCCGGCGGTCACGGTGCTGAAGGTCGCGAAATCCTGCTTCTCCGATATCGTCGAGGCGACCGGCACGATCGTCGCGCGCGAGCAAACCTCGGTGCGGCCCGAGCGTCCCGGCCTGAAGGTCACGGAGGTGCTGGCGGAAGCGGGCGACACCACCACCGCCGGCCAGGTGCTGGCCCGGCTGGCGCTGCCCGAAGGCGGCTCGCTTCAGGTCACCGCACCGGTGGCGGGCGTGATCGCGACCTCGACTGCGCAGATCGGCAACTTCGCCTCGCCCAAGGGCGAGGCGCTGTTCACGATCGTCGCGCGCAGCGAATACGATCTCATCGGCCTCGTGGCCACCACCGATGTGCGCAAGCTCGCGGTCAATCAGCAGGCGAGCGTGTGGATCGCAGGCGCCGACGACATCGGCGGCAAGGTGCGCCGCATCGGCGCGACCGTCGAGCCGAACATCCAGCAGGGGATGGTCTATATCGGCATCTCATCGCAGAAGCGTCTGCTCCTGAACGCGAGCGGGCGCGCGCTGATCAAGACCGGACAGAGCTGCAACGTCGCGGTGCCGCTGACCGCCGTGCAGTATTCGTCCGCGGGCACCGTGGTGCAGGTGATCCGCCGCAACCGCGTCGAGACCAAGCGTGTCGAGGTCGGCTTGATGTCGGGCGGCAACATCGAGGTCCGCGACGGCCTCAACGAAGGCGATGTCGTCGTCGCCCGCGCCGGCGCATTGCTGCGCGAAGGCGATCCGGTGCGCCCGGTGATGGCGAGCGCGGAAGCTGCGAAGTAGCAGCCACGATCGTCATTGCGAGCGAAGCGAAGCAATCCAGAATCTCTCCGCGGAGGGATCCTTGATTGCGTCGTCGCAAGAGCTCCCCGCAATGACGATGGAGAGGCGGGCGTGCGCCACGCACGCCTATCGTAGGGTGGGCAAAGCGCAGCGTGCCCACGTCTTTTATCGAAAGCCTGGAAGGATGGTGGGCACGGCGCTTTGCGCCTTGCTCACCCTACAGCAACCGCGATTGCTGCAAGAAGCTAGCCGCCGGCTTCGCCGAACTGGACGTCTTCGAGCAGCGAGGAGGAAACGGTCGGGACCTGGTCGCCTTCGCTGGCGCGGGAGATGGCGAGGCGGGTCTTGTTGAAGACGCTCTCGGCGCTGCCCTGCTTGCTGAGATTGTTGAGGAACTCGCTGACCAGCACGCTGTGCTCGCCCTTGCCGTCGTCGACGACCTTGCCGGGCGAGGCGGAAGTGAGGATCAGCGCATTGTCCGACGCACTGATCGGCGCGAGGCCGTGGCTGTAGGAGCGGAAGCGGCGCTCGTAAGGATTACGGCGGGAGGCATCGACCACGACGAGCTTGGCCTTGGCGCCCTGCTCCTTCATCATCTCGAGCACGCCCTCGATGGAGACACCATGGCGGCGGACGTCGCTTTCCTTCCAGATCACGGCATCGACCGGCAGCATGTAGCTCTCGCGGCCGGCCTGCACGCCGAAGCCGCCGAAGAACAGCATGACGACGCTGTCGTGCTTGATCCGGGACTTCAGGCGGCCCACGGCGCGGACCATGTCGTCCTTGGTCGCGTCTTCCACCATGTCGACGTCAAAGCCGTTCTTGCGCAGCGACGAGGACAGCGCACGGGCGTCGTTGATCGACTGCGTCAGCGGCGCGCTGGCGTCGGGATAGTGTCCGTTGCCGATGACCAGAGCCAGGCGCGAGGTCTGGCCGATCGAACCGGTGATCTGGTCGGTCGAGACGGCCTTGGCGGCGTCGATCGCGCGCATGTTGAGAGCAGCATGGGCGCCGATCACCAGCGACACCGTGCCGATGAGGGCTGCGGCGAAGGCGATCGTGCGTCTGGAAAGGTCGAGCTGCTTTACATTCATCTCGGTTCGTTTCCTGTGCCAAAGACCAGCCACGCGCGCGCACACTGTTTGAGTAGCGCGATAGCGTCTTTAGGTTTGAGGGATTGGCCGGGGAGTGCCCCCGAATTGCGCGCAATTTGCGGCGCCGCACCAAACAAACCCTTAACCGCATATAGGCCCTCGGGCAATAGATTGCTCGAAATTTGAGATAAACCTCTGAATATGTTAGTTAATTCCCCGAGCTGGATGGCTCATTCTTGACGCCCCCGTAGCATTCCGGAGGCCGATCATGCAGGCCTCGTGCCGGCTTTTTCTGTGACGTCAATCACATTTGTTTTTCCTGCGAATCCGGGTAGCTTTTTCAAAGACTTGCAGGGGGTGGTGTGCGGACAGTTGCGCGCTCGCCGGCCCCGGACGAGCCCCCCGCGACCAGGTATTTCATGAGCTTTCATTATTTTGCCGGCGCCGCCTGCCGGGCGCTGACGGCGCGGAAGGACGGCCCCTCGCTTTACGACGTCTGCGATCCCGTATTGTCCGACACGACCGGCGGCGATCTGCATCTGGCCAAATTCTACAAGACCGCCCTCGGCAATCCCGCGCTGCGCATCCTGCTCCGCCGCGCAGGCCTGCCCGAGCTGCGCGACGAAGCCAGGCTGACCCGGCTGCGCGAGGCACTCGTCCACGCCCGCGACGAGGTCGAGCCCGACTGGGCGGCGGTCGGGCGACCGATCGCCGATCTCGTCGACAGCATCGCGCTCGACCACCCCAGGCCGCCGCCGGCGCCGTTCATCGCCGCCATGCCGCAGGGCGCGCAGATCGACGGCGCGATCCGCGACTGCGCGCAGCATCTGCTCGGCTCGTACCGCCGCAACGGCTTCCTGCCGACCTATGCCGCCTTCAACCTGATCGGCGATCCCGATTTCCGCGGACGCGAGCTGATCATGGCCCTGACGGGCCTCAACGCGCGCGGCTACAAGAACTCCTCGCTGCTGTTCAATCTCGCCCGCGTCTTCATCGCGCGCTCGCCGGCGCGCGCCGTCGTCAATCCGTCCTGGAAAGGCATTGCCGAACCGATGTGGGAGCCGGTGCAGATCCGTCACCGCTCGGCCTATTACGATGCGTTCTTCATCGAGGCGCTGCTGAGCTACGTCGAGACCGGGCTCGCCTCGGTCGCCGACAAGGTCGCGGCGGAGCGCGCGATCGCCGACATGGTCGATTTCTGCGTCAACATCAGCCGCGAGGAGGTCGAGGGCATCGACGGCGCGCGCTTCAAGGTCATCACCGCACTCGCGCCGGCGCCGCATCCACGCTTTTCCCGCTACTTCGCGCAGATCAAGCAGGATCTCGGGTTCGGAATCTACGTGCCGGATTGCGACACCACGGCGTGCTCGATCTCCGCGGCAACGCAGGCCGGCTGCACCGATCCCATCATCGACCAGCCATTGCTGGATTTCTACGCGGGCTATCAGGTACGCGCCGGCGTCAACGCGCCGCGCGTGACCGTGCCGCTCAACGACAATATCGACTATGAGGGCGGGGTTGCGACCTGGATCGACAATCTCGACGGCGAGCGCCCTTACGGCAACGATCTCGATCCGACGCTCAATCTCGACATTCTCGAGGTCAGCTTCCGCAATCTGGTGCGCTGGAAGATTCTGGAGACGCCGGCGCGGCTCGCCACCGTACATCGCATCATCGGCTTCCAGAAGCGGCTGGCGGCCAGCGGTGCCTTCGCCAATCCGCGCTCGCACATCTATTACCTGCCGGAACTCTACAGCGCCTATTTCGGCCGTTGCTATGCCGCCTTCCTGGCGCTGCCGCTGGCGGCGCAGGCCGCGATCGATCCCGAAGGCGATTTCGACTTCATCCGCCACCGCGTGCTGTCCTACGTCAAGGGCGAGCTGATGGCGGCCGAGATGAACGTGTTCGACGCCGCGCTCGCGCTGATCGCGCTCGGCCATCTCGGCGCCGACCCGCGCGCCTTTGCGCCGGCCTTGAATGTCATCATCGCGAGCCTCGGCGAAGGCGGCCGACGCGGCCCGTTCCGCGCCTATGAATGGAACAAGATGAAGACACCGACGCGGATTCTGGTCGGCGGTCCCGAGGTGACTTCGGCCTTCGTGCTGATGGGGCTGGCGTTGGCGAAGCGAGCGATGGCGCGGGGGTGATGCTTCATCTTACCCTCCCCTGGAGGGGGAGGGTCGGCACGTGATCGAGCGAAGCGAGATTGCGTGACGGGGGTGATCTCTCCACACGCGCACTGTTCGTAGCGGAGAGACCGTCACCCCACCCCGCTCGCGCTGTGCGCGATCGACCCTCCCCTCCAGGGGAGGGTAAGTGAAGGACCGTCGCAAGATGACGGGAAGTTGAAAGCCCATCCTTGAGGCATAAGCTGGCCGGGCGGCCAAAAGCCGACCACAATTGCCCGGTCTATCAAGACGTCCATCACACCGGACCGGCATGTTGCGAAAAGTCCTGATTGCGCTGTCTCTGCTTGCCCTGCCCTCGCTGGCTGAGGCCGCAGACATCACCGGCATCGCAAAAGTGCGCGCGGGCGATGCCGTCGTGATCGGGAACACGCGCATCCGGCTTGGCGGCATCGACGCGCCTGCGGTGGACCAGCTCTGCCTCAACACCAGGACCGAGCGCTGGACCTGCGGCGTCGCGGCCCGCGACGAGCTTGCCAAATACGCCGAGGGCAAGAGCTGGGCCTGCCACACGAGGTCGATCGACCGGCGCGGCCGCACCGTGGCGCGCTGCGAGGTCGGCGGCGAGGACATCCAGAGATGGCTGGTGCGCAACGGCTGGGCACTGGCCTACACCCGCATGTCCCACGACTATGAGGCGGATGAGAAGGCCGCGCGCGAGGCCAAGGCCGGGATGTGGCAGGGCGCCTTCATCGCGCCCTGGGACTGGCGCGTGCGCAACAAGAAGACGACCATCCTGGGCGCCACCAAGCCGCCCGACGGCGCGCATGCGGTGCTGCTCGCCTCGGCCTCGGGGCCGGTCGCGCCCTCGCCGGACTGCACCATCAAGGGCAATGTGAACAGCGCCGGCGAGTGCATCTTTCACCAGCCGACCAGCCGCTGGTACACCCAGATCAAGATGAAGATCAGCAAGGGCACTCGCTGGTTCTGCTCGGTGGAGGAAGCCGAAGCGGCCGGTTGCCGGGAGACGAAGCGATAACCCAGCCCTGCATTTTACGTGCTTTTCTCAAGACCCGGCGGCGCGTAAAAGCATGGACCAGCGACCTATCAGCCTGTTCTCAAGCAACAAGGACCAACAACAATGACCGTTCGCGCGGGCCGGGAGTTTCTGGCCATCCCCGGGCCCACCACGATGCCCGACGAGGTGCTGCGGGCGATGCATCGTCCGGCGATCGACATCTACTCCAAGGAGATGCTCGATCTGACCGAGAGCCTGCTCAGCGACATCTCGAAGCTGTTTGCAACCAAGGGCAAGTCCTACATCTACATCGCCAACGGTCACGGCGCCTGGGAAGCGGCACTGAGCAACGTGCTGTCGCGCGGCGACAAGGTGCTGGTGCTGGAGAGCGGGCGCTTTGCGATCGGCTGGGGCAATGCGGCGGCGCTGATGGGCGCCGAGGTCGAGGTGCTCAAGGGCGACTGGCGCCGCGCGGTGCGGCCGCACGAGGTCGAGGAGCGCCTGCGCCGCGACAAGGAGCACACGATCAAGGCGGTCGTCGTGGTCCAGGTCGACACCGCCTCGGGTGTGCAGAACGACATCGAGGCGATCGGCAAGGCGATCAAGGCGAGCGGTCATCCCGCGCTGTACATGGTCGATACCGTGGCCTCGCTCGGCTGCATGCCGTTCGAGATGGACAAATGGGGCATCGACGTCGCGATGTCCGGCTCGCAGAAAGGCCTGATGACGCCGCCCGGCCTCGGCTTCGTCGCGGCCAATGCGCGCGCGCTCGAGGTGCACAAGAAGGCCAACATGTCGACGCCCTATTGGAGCTGGAGCGAGCGCGAAGGCACCGAGAATTATCGTAAATATGCCGGCACCGCGCCGGTCCATCTGTTGTTCGCGCTGCGCCGGGCGATTGACCTGTTGCACGAAGAAGGCCTGGAGAACGCCTTCCGCCGCCATAGCCTGCTCGCCGAAGCCGCGCGCCGCGCGGTCGCCGTATGGTCGGAAGGCCAGGTGCTCGGCTTCAACGTGGCCGAAGCGAGCGAGCGCTCCAACACCGTGACCACGGTGACCATGAGCAACGGCCACGACCCGGCCGTGCTGCAACGCTATTGCAAGGAGAAGTGCGGCGTCGTGCTCGGCACCGGCATCGGCGACCTCTCGGGACAAGCCTTCCGCATCGCCCATATGGGCCATGTGAATGCGCCGATGCTGCTCGGCACGCTGGGCGTGATCGAGGTCGGCCTCAACGCGCTGAAGATCCCGCACGGCAAAGGCGGGCTGGAAGCGGCGGTGTCGTATCTCGGCGACGAGGTGGCGGCGTAGCACAGGCGCGCTGCGCACTCGCCTTCCTTCTCCCCTTGTGGGAGAAGGTGGCGCGAAGCGCCGGACGAGGGGTTCTCTCCGCGATCCATACGGCTAGATGGACTCGCGGAGAGAACCCCTCACCCGTCTCACCGCTGCGCGGCGAGCCACCCTCTCCCACAAGGGGAGAGGGGAAAATCAGTGCTCGACGCGATATACTTCAACCTGCGCCTTCAGCTCATTCAGTGACGCAAGCGGCGCGTCCGGATCGACCCGATACTCCCCGCTCGCCAGCCACTTCAGCACCATGGCGTCCACCACCGGCGAATGGTGGATGACGTCGCTGTAATTATCGAGATCGTGCGTGACCATCTTGATCGCGCGGAAATCATGCAGGCGCACATTGGGCAACTGCGTCAGGCGCCGCGCGATGTACGCCGTGAGATCGGTGACGATCTTCAGCGTTTCGGGCGAAGCATCGCGCATGGCGACGAATTGCAGGATCGAATAGGGCGGGAAGTAGATGTCGAAGGTGACGTCGGGGTGGCGCGTGATCAGGGCGACGGCACCGCGCTCGAAATGCCCGGCCATCGCGTCGTAGCCGTAGCCTTCGCCGAGGAAGCGGCGGCGAACGGGATCGGTGATGTGGGCGAAGGCCGCGAGCGTCCTCGTCGCGTTGTAGCCGCGCGCGACATCGAAATCCCGCGGCAGCGCGTAGATGTCATCGACGTCTGACAGCGCGAACTTGACCGGCAGAAACGGCGCCGCCCGGGTCAGCGGCTCCCGCAGCGGCGGGATCGAACGCAGCAATGCGAACAGGGATTCCTTCGCCATCGCCGCGCTGAACAGATAGGACGCGATGCCCCTGGCCGTTCCGCGATAGAGGTCGACGGAGAGATAGGGGTCGGCCTCGATGTCGGCGGCATCGACGAAGATGAAATCATCCATCTCCCAGATCACGCGCCGCGCGCCGCGGTCGATCGCCTGCGCCAGCACGAAGGCCTGCTGGCGCGAATTGGAGCCGGTCATCGCCAGCTTGAGCGAATGGACGCCGAGCACGCGATCGATCTCGCTCTGGCGGAAATGGATCGCGAGCGATGTGCCCATGAAGGCGGTGTCGAACGACTGGCTGCGGATCAGCCCGGCATTCTGCACGCGCGTGTCGTCGGAGTAGAAGGCCGCCATGAGGCGCGAGGGGCGAAACAGTTGCAGGGGATCGACCACGAAGGTCAGCGCAGCCGCCGCCAGCGCGCACACGATGCTCGCGAGGAGAAGACGTCTCACATTGGTGAACGGTGCGCGCATCAGAACCGGAAATAAATGAACTCGCTGTGGCTCTGGATGCCCAAAATGCCGAACGCGAGCACCAGCGACGCGCCATAGAGAAACAGCGGCCGCAGGCGCCCTGCCAGCAAGGCCGCGCCGACCCTGCGGTTGCCGTGATCGTAGCCCATGATCGCCTGCGTGTTCGGCGTCAGCCACACCAGCGCCGCGTAGACTGACACCAGCACCAGCGCCGCAATCTCCTCGCGGCCGAAAACGATATCGGCGGGATCGGCCATGGCGCGGAGGATGCGTAGCGCCCATGCGACGCTCTCGGCGCGGAAGAACACCCAGGCGACGACGACGGCGAGAAACGTCAGAACCGCTCCGGCGATGCGGGCCGGGCGCGCCAGCGACGACGGGAGATCCGGCACCAGCGCGTTGAAGGCATGATTGAGACAGAGATAGGCGCCGTGCAGCGTGCCCCACGCCACGAACGTCCAGGCCGCGCCGTGCCAGAGCCCGCCGAGCAGCATCGTGATCATCAGGTTCGCATAGCGCAGCACGCGACCTCTGCGGTTGCCGCCGAGCGGGATGTAAAGATAATCGCGCAGGAATTGCGACAGCGTCATGTGCCAGCGCCGCCAGAACTCGACGATGCTGGTCGCCTTGTAGGGGGAGTTGAAATTGACCGGCAGGAAGATGCCGAACATCAGCGAGATCCCGATCGCCATGTCGGAATAGCCCGAGAAGTCGAAATAGAGCTGGAAGGTGTAGGCGAGCGCGCCAAGCCAGGCCTGGTCGAAGCTCGGCGAGCGCGCCTCGAAGGCAAGCGCGACCAGCGGCTGGATGCCGTCGGCAAGGCAGGTCTTCTTGAACAGGCCGATGGCGAAGATGATGAGTCCGCACAGAATCAGATGCGCGTCCGGACGCTTCGATTCCTCCTGCTCGAATTGCGGGATCATGTCCTTGTGATGGAGGATCGGTCCCGCGATCAGATGCGGGAAATAGGTCACGAACAGCGTGTAATGCGGCAGCGCGTAGGCCGCGACCTGGCCGCGATAGGCATCGACCAGGAACGCGATCTGGGTGAACGTATAGAAGGAGATGCCGACCGGCAGCAGGATGTGGACCGCAACATGCGTGCCGAGCAGCGCGTTGATGTTCTCAGCAGCAAAGCCGGCATATTTGAAGATGCCGAGCACGAGGAGATCGACGACGACGCCGAAAGCGAGCGCAGCCCGGCGCCGTGACGGGGTGAGCTCCGCCTCGATGAGGAGATGGCCGACGCCGTAGTTGAACGCGATCGATACCAGCAACAGGGCCACGAACTGCCAGCTGCCGATGGCGTAGAAGGTGATCGAAGCCAGCGCCAGCCAGATCACCGGAGCGAGATTGCTGCGTTGGCCGAGCCGGAAGTAGCCGGCCAGCACAACCGGCAGGAACAGCAGGATGAACGAATAGGAATTAAACAGCATCTGGCTGGACCGGCGGCGGGATATCGTCCCTAAAGCATACAAGGAGCCGGTCAACAACCCGGCGGCCCGGCGCAGTCCTTCGCCAGCTGCGCTGGCAATTCGCGGAATCGGGACGATATAAGGGAACGCGGCAAGCCGCTTTCTTCCCCCTCTCCCCGCTTGCGGGGGGAGCAGCGACGTCGGACACGAACGAGGACCGAGTGACACAAGCCAAGACGCCTTCCAAGCCGCCCGTCGCCCCGCGCCGGCCGCATTCCTTCACGCGGCACGGCATCACCGTGACCGACGACTATGCCTGGCTGAAGGACGCGAAATGGCAGGAGGTGCTGCGTAACCCTGCGGTGCTCGACCCTGATATCCGCAAATATCTCGACGAAGAGAACGCCTACACCGAGAGCCTGCTCGGCCACACAGCCAGCCTGCAGAAGACGCTGGTGCGCGAGATGCGCGGGCGGATCAAGGAGGACGATTCGAGCGTGCCGTCGCCCGACGGACCCTTCGCCTATTTCCGCCGGTTTCGCGAGGGCGGGCAGCACGAGATGTTCGGCCGCATGCCGCGCGACGGCGGCGAGAGCGAGATCGTGCTCGACGGCGACGCGCTCGCCAAGGATCACAAGTACTTCAAGTTCGGCGGCAGCCGGCACTCGAACGATCACAAGCTGCAGGCCTGGAGCGCGGACACCAAAGGCTCGGAGTATTTCTCGATCCGCGTGCGCGATTGGGCGACCGGCACCGATCTCGACGATCTCGTCGAGGAGACCGACGGCGGCGTGGTCTGGGCCGCGGACTGCAAGAGTTTCTTCTATGTGAAGCTCGACGACAATCACCGGCCGATGCAGGTCTGGCGCCACAGGCTCGGCACCAGGCAGGCCGACGACACGCTGGTCTACGAAGAGCAGGATGCCGGCTGGTTCACCCATCTGCACGAGAGCACCAGCGGCCGCTTCTGCGTGATCGCGGGCGGCGACCACGAGACGAGCGAGCAGCGGCTGATCGATCTCGCCAAGCCCGAGGCGCCGCCGCGGCTGGTCGCCGCGCGCGAGGAAGGCGTGCAATATTCACTGGCCGACCGCGGCGACGAGCTGTTCATCCTCACCAATGCCGACGACGCCATCGACTTCAAGATCGTCACGGCGCCGCTTGGCTCGCCCGAGCGCAAGAACTGGCGCGACCTGATCCCTTATCGTCCGGGCATCTACGTCATCGACCTCGATCTCTATGCCGGCCATCTGGTGCGGCTGGAGCGCGCCAACGCTCTGCCGTCGATCGTGATCCGCGACCTCACCTCGGGCGAAGAGCACGCGATCGCGTTTGACGAAGCGGCCTACTCGCTGGACACGATGGGCTCCTACGAGTTCGAGACGACGAATCTGCGCTTTGCCTATTCGTCGATGACGACGCCGTCGGAAGTCTACGACTACGACATGGTCAAGCGCACGCGCGTCTTGCGCAAGCGGCAGGAGATACCATCCGGCCACGATGCCGCCGACTACGTCACCACGCGCATCATGGCGAAGGCGCATGACGGCGCCGACGTGCCGGTCTCGATCCTGTATCGCCGCGGGCTGAAGCTGGACGGCTCGGCGCCGCTGCTGCTCTACGGCTACGGCTCCTACGGCATGGCGATGCCGGCCTCGTTCAACGCCAACCGCCTGTCGCTGGTCGATCGCGGTTTCGTCTACGCCATCGCCCATATCCGCGGCGGCGCCGACAAGGGCTGGGGCTGGTATCTCGACGGCAAGCGCGAGAAGAAGACGAACTCGTTCGACGATTTCGCCGCCAGCGCCCGGGCGCTGATCGATGCGAAATACACCAGCGCCGGGCGCATCATCGGCCATGGCGGCTCGGCCGGCGGCATGCTGATGGGCGCGGTCGCCAACCGCGCCGGCGAATTGTTCGCCGGCATCGTCGCCGAGGTGCCGTTCGTGGACGTGCTCAACACCATGCTCGACGACACGCTGCCGCTGACGCCACCGGAATGGCCGGAATGGGGCAACCCGATCGAGAGCGAGACCGATTTCCGCACCATCCTGTCCTACTCGCCCTACGACAACGTCGCCGCGAAGGAGTATCCGGCGATCCTGGCCATGGGCGGATTGACCGATCCGAGGGTCACCTATTGGGAGCCCGCCAAATGGATTGCGCGCCTGCGCGCCACCATGACCGGCGGCGGCCCGGTCCTGCTCCGCACCAACATGGGCGCCGGCCATGGCGGCGCCTCGGGACGATTCGACCGGCTGGATGAAGTCGCGATCGTCTATGCGTTCGCGCTATGGGCGGCGGGCATGGCGGAGGCTTAACTCTTCTCCCTCTCTCCGCAAGCGGCAGGGCGATCGCATATGACTTGTAGCGGCGGCCGGTGCGCACGCCTCGTCCTTCGAGACGACCGCTTGCGCGGTCTCCTCAGGATGAGGCTAAACAGCATCCGTGCTCGTTGAAACGGTCGCCACGACTTGGGTCCTCATCCTGAGGGCCCGCCAACGGCGGGCGTCTCGAAGGATGGCCACAGGCGAGCCCATATGCGATAGCCCTGCCGCAAGCGGGGAGAGGCGAAGGAACTACCGCCCGTTCTTCTTCCGCCATTGCGCGAAGTCGGTCAGCGTCTGCGGGTCGGTGGCGGGATAGAGACCGAAGATGCCGCGGCCCTTGCCGACTTCCTCGGTGACGAAGTCCTCGAACGCCGTCATCTCGAAGGTTTCGTTGGCGATCTCGTCTGCGAGATGCGCGGGGATCACGATGACACCGTCGGCATCGCCGAGGATCACGTCGCCGGGAAACACCGGCGCGTCGCCGCAGCCGATCGGCACGTTGATCTCGATCGCCTGGTGCAGCGTGAGGTTGGTCGGCGCCGAGGGACGGTGGTGAAAGGCGGGGAAACCGAGTTTTGCAATTTCAGCGGAATCGCGAAAGCCGCCGTCGGTGACGACGCCGGCGACGCCGCGTTTCATCAATCGCGTTACTAGGATAGCGCCAGCGGAGGCCGCGCGGGCGTCCTTGCGGCTGTCCATCACCAGCACCGCGCCCGGAGGGCAATCTTCCACGGCCTTGCGCTGCGGATGCGAACGGTCCTTGAACACGTCGATGGTGTTGAGATCCTCGCGCGCCGGCATGTAGCGCAGCGTGAAGGCTTCGCCGACCATGGTCGGCTGCTCCGGGCTCAAGGGGCGGACATCCTGGATCATCTGGATGCGCAGGCCGCGCTTGAACAGGGCGGTGGCGACCGTGGCAGTGGAAACGGATTTGAGCTTGTTGCGGGTGGCATCGCTGAGTTTTGACATAGACATCCTCTTGTCATTCCGGGGCGTCGCGCAGCGGCGAACCCGGAATCCATCGGGCCACACGGAGCGCGGTGAAATGGGTTCCGGGTTCGCGCGACGCGCGCCCCGGAACGACAGTCAATAAATCGACGGCTCGCCGATCGGCGCGCCGAAATCGGTCTCGAGGAAATCGAAGTCGCAGCCGTCATTGGCCTGCTTGATGTGTTTCGTGAACATCCAGCCATAGCCGCGCTCGAAGCGGGGTTCGGGCCGCTTCCAGGCGGCGCGGCGCCTCTCGAGCTCGGCCTCGGGGACGTCGAGATTGATCGTGCGCGCGGCGACGTCGAGCGTGATGCGGTCGCCATTCTGCACCAGCGCCAGCGGACCGCCGATATAGGATTCCGGCGAAACATGCAGGATGCAGGCGCCGTAGCTGGTGCCGCTCATGCGCGCATCCGAGATGCGCACCATGTCGCGCACGCCCTGCTTCACGAGCTTGGTCGGAATCGGCAGCATGCCCCATTCCGGCATGCCCGGCCCGCCTTGCGGCCCCGCGTTGCGCAGGATCAGGATGTGGTCCTCGGTGACGTCGAGGTCGGGATCGTCGACCGCCTTCTTCATCGAGGCATAGTCGTCGAACACCAGCGCCGGTCCCGTATGCTTGAGAAAGCGCGGCGCGCAGGCGGAAGGCTTGATGACGCAGCCGTCGGGCGCGAGATTGCCCTTGAGCACCGCGAGCGCGCCCTCCTTGTAGATCGGATTGTCGATGCCGCGGATCACGTCGGCATTGTAGACCTCGGCGCCCTCGATGTTCTCGCCCAGCGTCTTGCCGGTGACCGTGATGCAGTCGAGATGAAGATGCGGCCTGATTTGCGCCATCAGCGCCGGCAGGCCGCCGGCATAGAAGAAGTCTTCCATCAGATAGGTATCGCCGCTCGGCCGCACGTTGGCGATGACGGGCACCTTGCGGCTCGCGGTCTCGAAATCGTCCAGGCCAATGTCCTGGCCGGCGCGGCGGGCCTGCGCGATGAGATGGATGATCGCATTGGTGGAGCAGCCCATCGCCATGGCGACCGCGATCGCGTTCTCGAACGCCTTGCGGGTCTGGATCACCTTCGGCGTCAGGTCCTCCCACACCATTTCGACGATGCGGCGGCCACATTCGGAGGCCATGCGGATGTGGTTGGCATCGGCCGCGGGAATCGAGGAGGCGCCGGGCAGCGTCATGCCGATCGCCTCGGCAATCGCCGTCATGGTCGAGGCCGTGCCCATGGTCATGCAGGTGCCGTAGCTGCGGGCGATGCCGGCCTCGATGTCGAGCCAGTCCTTGTCGGAGATTTTTCCGGCACGGCGCTCGTCCCAATATTTCCAGCCGTCCGAGCCCGAGCCGAGCGTCTTGCCCTTCCAATTGCCGCGCAGCATCGGACCTGCCGGCAAATAGATCGCCGGGATGTTCATCGAGGTCGCCCCCAGCAGCAGCGCCGGCGTGGTCTTGTCGCAACCGCCCATCAGCACCACGCCGTCGACGGGATGGCTGCGCAGCAATTCCTCGGCGTCCATCGCCAGCAGATTGCGATAGAGCATCGTGGTGGGCTTGAGCAGCGATTCCGACAGCGACAGCGCCGGCAGCTCCAGCGGCAGGCCGCCGGCCATCAGGATACCGCGCTTGACGTCGTCGACACGCGACTTGAAGTGCATGTGACAGGGCTGCGCGTCCGACCAAGTGTTGAGGATCGCGATGATCGGGCGATCCTTCCACTCCTCAGGGGCATAGCCCATCTGCATGGCACGGGAGCGGTGGCCGAACGAGCGCAGATCGTCGGGCGCGAACCAGCGCGCGCTGCGGAGCTGGTCGGGCGACTTCTTCTTGTTGGTCATTTTATTCCTTGTCCGTCCGAAGGATCGGCCCTGCTCTTCTCACAGGCTCTCCATGCCCGGCAAGGCGCTGGGCGGGCTGAGAGCGAACCTCTGCTATGCACTCAGGCGGGCATAGGGACGGTGCGGGGCAAAAAATCGGCACCTCAGGCCGGAGAGGCTCCGAAGTGCTTGCCGGCAGACGAGAATCCGCGCAACAATTTCATGTTTTTGATGGCTTTGATGGTCGCCGGGGACTTCCCCACTGACCCGGAGGATTTCAGACGTGGCCAACATCCTGATTGTGGATGACGATCCGGCCTTGGAGATCACCATCCGGCTGCTGGAACGGGCTGGTCATCACGTGACCGTCGCCGGCGATGGCTGCAGATGACCAGGACACCTCCTCTGCTCCGGGCCAGAACGGACGCAATACGGCAAGCCCGGCGAAAATCCCCATGAGACTGGCAACGCGGCTGGCCATCGCGATGATCCTGCTGGTGGCGGTGACCGTGGCCGCAGTCGGATGGCTGGGCTATCGCAACACCACACAGGCCGTCATTCCACGGGTCCTGGAGCGGGTTGAAGCCCAGTCACACCTGCTCGCGTCCAATCTCGAATCCTACGTTGCCGGGGTGCGCGGCGATCTGATCGGCTACCGCGCCGCAGCGGCAATCAACGGCCTCATCCGCGCTCACACTGGTGGAGGAACCGACCCCATCGATGGCGTCTCGGAGCAAACCTGGCGCGAGCGTATCGCGACGCGGCTCGCGGCCGAGATCGACGCCAAGCCCATCTATGGGCAGTTCCGGATCATCGGTATCGACAACGACCAGCGCGAACTGGTCCGCGTCGACCGCTCCGGACCGGGCGGAACGGCACGGATCGCCGCGGACGGCGAACTGGAGCGCAAGGGCGACCGAGCCTACTTCAAGGAAACCATGCGGCTCGGACCCGGCGAGATCTACGTGTCCCCCGTCGATCTCGCGACCCGCCACGGGGGAACCACGGCCGCTCACGCTCCGACTTTGCGGGTTGCGATGCCTCTGTTCACATCCGACGGCAAGCCGTTCGGCATCATCGTCGCCAATGTCGACATGCGCCCAGCACTCGACCGCCTCCGCTCCACCGCGACCTCAGGAGGAGAGATCTACGTCGTGAATTCGCGGGGCGACTATCTCATCCATCCCGATCGCACGCGGGAATTCGGCGCATTGCATGACCGTCCCAACGACTGGCGCAAGGACTTTCCATATTTCGCCGCCTTGGCCGGCACGCTGGAAGTCTCCACGCGGCTCATGACGGACGAATCGGGCCGGCCGAGCGGCGCAGCCATCGCGCCGGCTCTGCTCGTGGGCAAGGAATGGGTCGCAATCATCGAGACGATTCCGGCGCCTGTGTTCGGCCTCGTGCCAGGAGCCATCCAGAGAACCTCCCTGCTCGTCGGTGTGCTGGCCGTGCTCGCAGCGGCCTCGCTCGCAGTGCTGCTGGCGCGTTCGCTGACACGCCCGATCGGGCGCCTCACCGCGGCGGTGCAGGCGATCGGCAGTGGACATCCAGCGGAGATTCCCGTCGACGCCGGCGGCGAGACCGGCGTACTGGCGCGGGCCTTTGCCCGGATGGTCGAGGAGACCCGTGTGAAAACGGCCGCTCTCGAGCGCGAGATCGAGGAGCATCGCCGCACCGAGGTTGCGCGAAGCCATCACGCGGCGCGCGAGAGACTGTTCAGCGCCGCGGTGGAATCGTCCGACGATGCGATCGTGATGCAGACGCTCGATGCGGTCATCACGGGCTGGAACCCGGCCGCCGAACGTCTTTATGGCTATTCGGCGGAAGAGGCGATCGGCAAGCCCACGTCGATCATTGTCCCACCCGACCGTCGCGCGCACGGCAAGGACTATCTGCAGCGGATCGCGCGGGGCGAACCAATCGAACGGTTCGAGACCGTGCGCCTGCGCAAGGACGGCACGCCGGTCGAAATTTCGCTCAGCCTCTCGCCGATCAGGGGGCCATCCGGCCAGATCGTCGGCGTCTCCGGAAGCGCGAGCAGCCTGACCGAGGCGCGGCGCGCCGAGCGGGTGTTGCAGCACCAGCTCGAGGAGCGGCGACAGATCTTCGAGACATCGCAGGATCTGATCATGATCATGGATGCGCAGGGCCATATCGCGCAGATCAGCCCGAGCACCGAAGTCATTCTCGGCTACCGGCCGGACGAGATGATCGGCCGCAGCGGCGCCGATTTCATTCATCCCGATCATCTTGAGCAGTCGCGCGACGAGATGCGCGCCTTGCGGCGCGGCGAGCGTCCCAAGCTCGCCGACACCCGCTGCTTCCACAGGAACGGCCACGAGGTCTGGCTGTCCTGGCTCGGTAACTGGTCCGAGCCGGCGCATCGCTTCTTCTTTGTCGGTCGCGACATGACCGAGGCACGGCTCGCGCAGGAATCGCTGCGCGAGAGTGAACGGCTCGCCCGCAACATCGTCGACACCTCGCTCGACGCCTTTGTCCAGACCGACGAGACCGGCAGCATCCTGAACTGGAATTCGCAGGCCGAGCAGCTCTTCGGCTGGCGCCGGGACGAGGTGCTCGGCAAGAGCACGATCGATCTGATCGTCGCCGAGAGCGAGCGCGAGAGGGTCAGGGCGGGGCTGAAGCGCTTCCTCGAGGACGAGGACGGCACGACGCTGAACCGCCGCCGCGAGCTCATGTGCCGCCGCCGCGACGGCAGGGAATTCAGGGCCGAGCTGAGCGTCACCGCCCTGAAGCGCCGCGAGGGCCTGCTGTTCAACGTGTTCTGCCGCGACCTCACCGACAAGATCGCCGCCGAGGAACGCATCCGTCACGCCGAGAAAATGGAGGCTGTCGGCCAGCTCACCGGCGGCGTGGCGCATGACTTCAACAACATTCTGACCGTCATCACCGGGACGATCGAGATTCTCGCGGAGGCGGTCGCGAAGGAGCCGCAGCTCGCGGCCATCACCAAGATGATCGACGAGGCCGCCGCGCGCGGCGCCGATCTGACCCAGCACCTGCTCGCCTTCGCGCGCAAGCAGCCGCTCCAGCCGCGCGAGATCGACATCAACTCGCTGATCGTCGACACCGCAAAACTGTTGCGGCCGACGCTGGGCGAGCAGATCCAGATCGAATCGGTGTTCGAGGACGAGAATTGCGTCGGAATCGTCGATCCCAACCAGCTCACCACCGCGATCCTCAATCTCGCGCTCAATGCGCGCGACGCCATGCCCGGCGGCGGCAAGCTGATCCTGGAGACCGGAGCCGCCTATCTCGACGAGGTCTATGCCAGGGCGAACGACGTGCCGGCGGGACATTACGTGCTGATCGCCGTGAGCGACACCGGCACCGGCATCCCCGCGAGCATGCTGACCAGGGTGTTCGACCCCTTCTTCACCTCGAAAGGACCGGGCAAGGGCACCGGACTCGGGCTTTCGATGGTCTACGGCTTCATCAAGCAGTCCGCAGGTCACATCAAGATCTACAGCGAGGAGGGCCACGGCACCACGATCAAGATGTACCTGCCGCCCGGGAAGACGGCGGCAGCGGTCGGCGAGGGCGTGCCGCCGGCGACGATCGAGGGCGGACACGAGACGATCCTCGTGGTCGAGGACGACCGTCTGGTGCGGGACTACGTGCTGGCGCAATTGCATTCGCTGGGTTACGTCACCTTGCAGGCTGCGAACGCCGCGGAGGCGCTCGCGATCGTCGCCAGCGGAAGGCCGTTCGACCTTCTGTTCACCGACGTCATCATGCCCGGCAAGATGAACGGACGGCAGCTCGCCGACGAGCTGATGAAGACGCGTCCGGATCTCAAGGTGGTCTACACGTCAGGCTATACCGAGAACGCGATCATCCATCACGGCCGGCTGGATTCGGGTGTTCTCCTGCTGGCAAAGCCCTATCGCAAATCGGACCTGGCGCGGATCATCCGCAAGGCGCTGAGCGGGTGATTGCTCTCGTGTCCCGGACGCACTCCGGCGCGCAAGCGCTGCTGTGCAGAGCCGGGACCCAGAATGTTGAGCCGTGAAGTTGGAGAGAAGGGCCCTGGCTCAGCGGCGCATCATTTCATGATGCACCGCGTCCGGGGCACGAGAGAGAATCAACCCCTTACGACGCGCGCTGGGCCGCAGTCATCACGATGCGGATCAGATCGGCGGCATTGCGTGCGCCGAGCTTCTTCATGATGTTGGCGCGATGGTCCTCGATCGTGCGCGGGCTGATGCCAAGCGTGCGGCCGGCTTCCTTGTTGGATGCACCGGAGGCGAACTGCTCCAGCACCTCGCGCTCCCTGCGCGTCAACGGCTCGCGTCCGGGGAAGTGCAGCGAGCCGAACTTCGGCGCTGCATTCTGCGCCTGCCTGCGTGCGTAGGCGCCGATCGCCTCATCGAGCCGGCCGACGATCTCGCTGCCGCGGAACGGCTTCTCGATGAAGTCGAGGGCGCCGCTCTTGATCGCGCCGACCGCCATCGCGATGTCGCCCTGACCGGAGATCATGAAGATCGGCGCCGGATAGTCCTCGCCCTGCAACTCCTTCAGGATGTCGAGACCCGACTTTCCGGGAATATGCACGTCGAGCAGAATCGCAGCCGGTGTGCGGCTCCGCGCGACCGAGAGCAGTGCTGCTCCGTCCGCAAAACAGATCACGTCGTAGCCCGCCGCCTTCAACACCATCGACAAGGTATCGCGAACGGCAGGGTCGTCGTCCACCACGAAGATTTCACCGCGAGAGCTTTGTTCGGCCATGTGCCACATCCGGTTGGCATGAGGGACTCGCGTCCGCGCCAACCCTTATGGCGCTCGGCGCGGATTCGGCCCACCCGTATTTGTACGGGACATGGACTTAACGCACAAGTAGCGGCAGGGTGCCTAATTGCGGGACACGGAGATTATCCATGCTAAATTTCGCCGGCACGGCCCCGCTTGTCGCGACATCTGCAACTGACAGCCATCAGTTGATCGCAGCCGATCTTCGCTCTCTGATCGCGCGCATCGACATCAATCTGCGCCTGATCGACGCAGTCATGGCGGAAGAAGACGCGGCAGGGCACGTGAGCGCTGCCGCGGGTTCCAATGAGATTTTCGTGCTCGACGACGTCACGCCCCGTTACGCCGCCGCGGGCGCCGCGCTCATTGCCTGCCGGGCGGGGCTCGACCACGCCCTGCAGCAATTGTCGGAATCCGGCAAGCGGGCCTGAGCCGGAATCAGCGCGGCGGAGCCGCCGCAGCCGCTTGCATGGCAGCTCCGCGCGTCAGGCGCGGTGCCGTTCCACGATCGCGTCGTTGGCGACACCACCCCAGGTGTGGATCGCAGGCAGGCCCATCGCGATCTTGCCGAGGTTGGCGAGGCTGATGCGCAGGGCCGCGAGATCCAGCGGCTTCGGCAGGCTCTGCAACTCGATCCCGACGGAGCGGGCAAAGCTGCGGGCGGCGCTGCGGCGTTTGCCGTCCATGCCGCTGATGACGATCACGGAACCCGCAAATTTCGCGCTCGCCATCTCGCGCAGCACGTCGATGCCGTCGCCATCCTCCAGCACGAGGTCGAGCGTCACGCAATCAAAGCGCGCGGCGCGGAGCTTCTCGATCGCGTCCATCACCGATGGCGCCACGGTGACTTCGTGGCCGGCCTGCTTGGCGGCGACCGCAATCAGGTGGCGCTGCGTGGCGTCGTCGTCGACCACCAGGAGCTGAAGCGCACGCCGCTCGGCGACATCTGGCAGGTTTGACGAGACGGGAGAAAGAGAACTTCTGGGCATTTCCGTATCCTGGGATTGAGACCCTCAATGGATACACGGCTCGCGCTTAGGCGATGTAAAACCGCTGCGGCCATTTGATTCGAATGTGTTCAGCAAATGTGAAGCAAGGTGCCGGAAGGATGGCTGCAGCTGCGGCCAGATCACGCCGCGGCGTCGTGGCCGCCGGCCGCACCGCGCTTCTTCCTGTTCTTGCCGCGCAGGAACTGGATGTCCATTTCGGCGCCGTTGACGCGAACCAGCTCGCAGCGGCGGTAGGCGAGGCCCGTTGACGACAACAGCAGGAAAAACTCTTTCAGATTCAATCCCTGGATCGAGCCCTCCACCGTGAGGATGGCGTCGGTGTCGGAGATTGCGTTGAGCTTGCAGTCCCGTCGCCAAGTGCCGTCGATGGCCATGATGCAGACATCATAGCCGCGGCTGAACGTCACGCGCTCCGCGCCCTTGCCATCGTCGGCCATGTTATTGCCCCGCCATCGCCGCCGCCATGCGCGGCGCCGCTCCGGCGAGAACCGGCTTGGCTGCTGCCGCACGCGGATCGTTCGGCTTGTAGAGGCCGCGCCGCTCCGGAATCGGTCTGAACGTATCGGTCAGTCCGACCACGGTCTCGGCGGCGCCCAGCACCAGGAAGCCGTCCGGCTCGATCTGGCGCGCCAGCCGGTTGAAGATGTTGATCTTGGTGTCCTGGTCGAAATAGATCAGCACGTTGCGACAGAAGATGACGTCGAAGGTGCCGAGCTGGGCAAAGTCGTGCAGCAGGTTGAGCTGGCGATGCTGGATCATCGCCCGCAATTCGGGATTGATCTGCCAGGTCTCGCCGGTCTGCTTGAAATATTTGACCAGCATCTGGATCGGCAGGCCGCGCTGCACCTCGAACTGGCTGTAGATGCCGGCCCTCGCCTTCTCCAACACCTCCTGCGACAGGTCGGTCGCGATGATCTCGATGCGCCAGCCGGTGAGGGCCGCGCCCATCTCCTTCAGGCACATCGCCAGCGAATAGGGCTCCTGCCCGGTCGAGCCGGCGGCGCACCAGATCCGCACGCTGCGGCGGTTGGCCCGCGCCTTGATGATCTCGGGCATGATGTGGTCGCGGAAATGATCGAACGGGACCTTGTCGCGGAAGAAGAAGGTCTCGTTGGTGGTCATCGCCTCGACCACATCGGTGATCAGCGTGCGCGAGCCGGCTTGCAGCTTCTGCACCAGCTCGGCGATGCCGGAGAGCCCGGTCTTGCGGGCGAGCGGCAGCAGGCGGCTCTCGATCAGATATTGCTTGTCTGCGGACAGGTCGAGACCGGAATTGTCCTTTAGGAACTTGCGCAGATACTCGTACTCGGTCGGGGTCACGGATGGCCTCTCGGAAGCTGTACTGGAACACTCTGGCCCAAGCACTCGGGCCAGACACACTCAGACCATGGCTTGTCCGACCGGGATCAAACCAACTTCAGCGAACTTGTCGGCGATAATGTCTTTGTCGAAAGGCTTCATGATGTACTCGTTGGCGCCGCCGCTGAGCGCCTGCGCGATATGAGCCACGTTGTTCTCGGTGGTGCAGAACACCACCTTGGGCTGGTCGCCGCCG
Source organism: Bradyrhizobium sp. CCBAU 51765 (assembly GCF_015291725.1). GTDB lineage: Bacteria > Pseudomonadota > Alphaproteobacteria > Rhizobiales > Xanthobacteraceae > Bradyrhizobium > Bradyrhizobium liaoningense. The sequence continues at coordinate 468,840 of NZ_CP030038.1, read as the reverse complement.
GGCAGGCGGCGCATGTGGCCCATAAACTCGAAGCCGTCCATGACGGGCATGTTCCAGTCGAGCAGCACCGCGTCGGGCAGCTGCCGCTGGCAGATCTCGAGCGCCTTCGCGCCGTCCTCCGCCTCGGTGACTTCGAATTCCAGACCTTCCAGAATCCGGCGCGCGATCTTGCGCACCACGCTGGAATCATCGACCACCAAACACGTCTTCATTTTGGTTCTCCGACTTCGATGGTTTCGTTGGTTCAGGCCGCCATCATTTCGGGTGCGAGCTCGAGGACGCGATCGACGTCGAGGACGACCATGAGCTGGCCGTCGAGGCGATGGACGCCGCCGGCGAGCTTGGCCATGCGGGGGTCGAGGTTGACGGGGTTCTCCTCCATGCCGGCCTCGGGCAGGCGCAGCACCTCGCCGATCTGGTCGATCAGCAGGCCGTAGGATTCGCCGCGCAGGTCGACGCCGACCGCCATCGGCACCTTGCCGTCCTCGGCCTTGGGCAGGCCGAGACGGGCGCGCATGTCGACCACGGTGACGATGCGGCCGCGCAGGTTCAACACGCCCGCGATCTCGCGCGAGGACAGGGGAACGCGGGTGACGCGCTCGGGCATGAACACGTCCTGGACGCGGGAGATCGGCAGGCCGAACAGCTGGCCGCCGATCATCGCGGTGACGTATTCCACCATGGCGCCGTCGGCCGACTGGGTCTTGCTGGTCATCGCTTGTCTCCTGATCCTGCGTTTTGGTTGAGCATGATCTTGTCGGAAAACCGCTTCACACTTTTCCGGATCATGCTCTTACGCCGCGGCCCGGCTCAGCTCGGAAGCGCCGGCGGCGCCCGCGGTCTGCTCCTTCAGCGCCGCGATCAGGCCGGGACGGTCGAACTTGGCGACATAGTCGTGGAAGCCGGCCTGACGGCCGCGCTCGATCGCCGCCGGCGACACCAGCGCCGACAGGCCGATGATCGGCGTCGCGGCGAGGTTGTTGTCGGACCGGATCACTTCGGCGAACTCGAACCCGTTCATGTCGGGCATCTCGATGTCGGTCAGCACCACGTCGAAGCTCTGGGCGCGGAGCGCAGCTAAACCCTCCTGCGCGGTCGGCGCGGTGCGGACACGGTAGCCGGCGGCCTTGAGCACCGGCGCCAGCATGTTGCGGAAGAAGGCGCTGTCGTCGACCAGCAGCACCGACTGCGAGTGCATCGACGGCTTCATCTCCTTGCGGGTGAACCAGTCGGAGAACGCCATCGGGAGGAAGTGGCCGACGTCGATCACCTCGGTGGCCTGGCCCTTGATCACGGCCGAGCCCAGGATGCCCGAACTTGAACCGCCGACCTCGATGTTGAGCCGTTCCTCGACGATGTCGATGATCTCGTCGACGACGAGGCCCATGGAGCGGCCGTCGTCGGCGAACACCAGGATCGGCTGGACGCCCTGGCTGGCAATGGTGACGCCTTCCATGGCCACCAGCGGCATCAGCTGCTCGCGGTACTGCACCATGTAGCGGCCGTTGCTGAACTCGATCTTGTCGGCGGGGAGCTCTTCCAGGCGGGTGACGAGCCCGAGCGGGACCGCCTTGGGCTGGGACGAGCCGGCGCGGAACACCAGCAGCGAGGTGGTCTGCTCGCCCGATCCGATGTGATGGCCGGCCGCGTCGTCGCCCATGTCATGGGCCGAGGAGCCGGCGGCGCCGAGCGCCTTCGCAATGCCGTTGGGATCGATGATCATGATGACCGCGCCATCGCCCAGGATGGTGTTGCCGGAGAACATGTCGATGTGGCGCAGCTTGGTCGACATCGGCTTGACCACGATCTCCTCGGTGTGGAACACGCCGTCGACCACGATGCCGAAGGTCTGGCTGCCGACCTGGGTCACCACGATGAAGCCGTTCTCGGGATCCGAGGCCGCGCCGTCGTCGATCTTGAGCAGCTTCTTCAGATGGATCAGCGGCAGGAGCTTGTTGCGCAGCCTGAGGACCGCGGTGTCCTTGATGCGCTCGATGCGGTGCTCGGAGTTGGCGCGGGCCCGCACCAGCTCGACCACCGAGAGCTGCGGGATGGCGAAGCGGTCGCCGGCGGCCTCCACGATCAGCGCCGAGACGATGGCGAGCGTCAGCGGGATCTTGATGGTGACGCTCGAGCCTTCGCCGGCCACGCTCTTAATGTCGATGGTGCCGCCGATCTGGTCGATATTGGTGCGCACCACGTCCATGCCGACGCCGCGCCCCGACACCGAGGTGATGGCGGCCGCGGTCGAGAAGCCCGGCGCGAAGATGAACTTGTGGATCTGGGCTTCGCTCATCTTCTCCAGCTCGGCCTCGGTGACGAGACCTGAGGAGATCGCCTTGGCCTTGATCTTCTCGGTGTTGAGGCCGCGGCCGTTGTCGGCGATGCAGATGATGATGTGGCCGCCCTCGTGATAGGCGGACAGGCGAATGGTGCCCTGCTCGCCCTTGCCGGCAGCGAGCCGCTCGGCGGGGGTCTCGAGGCCATGATCGGCGGAGTTGCGCACCATGTGGGTGAGCGGGTCCTTGATCAGATCGAGCACCTGGCGGTCGAGCTCGGTGTCGGCGCCGTGCATCTCCAGCTCGATCTGCTTGCCGAGTTCGCTGGAGAGATCGCGGACGATGCGGGGCAGCTTCTGCCAGGCATTGCCGATCGGCTGCATGCGCGTCTTCATGACGCCTTCCTGCAGCTCGGCGGTGACGTTGGAGAGGCGCTGCAGCGGCACCTTGAACTCGGTGTCCTCGTTGCGCCTCGAGATCTCCAGCAGTTGGTTGCGGGTCAGGACCAGCTCGGAGACCATGGTCATCAGGTGCTCCAGTGTATCCACGTTGACGCGGATCGACTGGTTGGCGATGCGGTCGCCCTCGGAGGCGCCCTCGTCGGCCGTCGACTTCTTCGGCGCAGCCTTCTCCCTGGCGGGTTTTGCTTCCGCGACAGGCGCTTCGGGGGCGGGCTCAGGCTTTGCTTCAGGTTTGGCTTCGGACTTGGCTTCAGCCTTGGCTTCGGATTTGGCTTCGGATTTGGCAGCCGGCGCGGGCACCGGCGCTTCGATCGCGGTCTCGCGGAAGGCGCGCTCGAGCTCATCGAGCGAGACCTCGCCGGGGCGCAACGGGCGCTCCAGGGTCTGGTCGATCAGCGAGCCCGTGGTCAGTTCCTTTGCCGGCGCGGGCGCAGCGGCAACCGGCGCCTCCGGCGCCAGCGGCGGGGATTCAGCGACGGGAGCCGAACCGGCCGCCATTGCCGCCATGCCCTGCTCGACCATCGCTTCCAGCTTGTCGATGAGGTCGCGGTCGTTGCCTTCGGGCTCGGCTTCGGTCGCCTCCAGGCCGGCCAGGATCTCCTTGATGCGGTCGATCGAGGACAGGATCACCGTCACCGCCTGCCCGGTCACCGGCATGCCGTCACGGAATTTGCCCATCAAGGTCTCGCCGGCATGCGCCAGCGCTTCCAGCCGCGGCAACCCGAGGAAGCCGCAGGTGCCCTTGATGGTGTGGACCAGGCGGAAGATGTTATCCAGGATCTTGGCGTTGTTCGGCTCCTGCTCGAACTTCACCAGCTGATTGTCCACGGTGTCCAGGCTCTCGCTGGTCTCCGTCAAAAACTCCCGCAACAGATCATCCATGAGCTACGCCTTACTGACCTGGATTTAAACTGGACGCCTGAGCCACCCTTGGCACGGACGGACGCCCTCTCCTCGATCGTTAGACATCCCCTTTCACAGTCCCGTTAATTTCATCCTCCGTCCTACTACGGATATTGAAGAGAAGTTTGCGGTTCGACCGCATGCCCCAGCGCTTTTCGGCAAGTCCGTCTCCACGCCGCGAAGGAGTCGGCGTGCGAAGTAAACGGGCCGATAACAGCGAGGCGAGGCGCGCGGGAAAGTCCTGCTCGCGAAGAGCATTGGAGACGGCCTGTGGCGACTGGACCGGGCCGCTCGCAACCGGCGATGCTCTCGCGACCTGCGCCTTGCGGTATTGCTGCGACGTGCGCGGCCCGCGCATGAGGTAAACGAACTCTTACCCTGCGGCCATAGCGACTCGTGCCGCGCTAACCTAGCCACGCAGCCGAGGCAATGCCGCCACCACGATGCTCTGGCAGGCAACGCGGCATGACGATGTCGATGAACATCAGATCGAGCTGGTCGTGCTCGAACGTGCAGCCCGGCTTCGCCGGCCTTGCCATCATCATCCGAAAATTGTTGGACGACGTCACAACCTTTAGGCTAATATCTTCCAGTCTTACAACTGAGCGACGAACGGGCACTTGCCGACGGCATCCGATGGACGCGTCGTGCTGTTCCCCGGAACTGGCTCCATGCTTGAAATCGGAGCTTCCCTTCCGGGCGCTGCCGCAAGCGCGCCGCTTTGCAAGTGCGAAGCGCCGCAGGAAGCCATTGCCGCGGCCGGACAACCTGTCTCAATTGCCAATATATCCCGGCCTGTACATGATTGAACCTACCGCGCAGGGCCGTGATTTCGCGCGTCGCGATTTGACGGTGCAGGAACAGCGGAGGCAGCTTTGGAAACGATGGCGCGTCCACCCAACGGTTTCCTGTCCGCACTGTCGGCGGACGATTATGAATTGATCCGTCCGCACCTGCGAACGGTTGATCTGCCCCATGACGCAGTGCTGGCCGAGACCGGCGAGACGCTGAAGCGCGCCTATTTTCCGCACCGCGGCGTCATCTCGCTGGTGGTGGAGCTGGCCAGGGACGAGCATGTGCAAGTCGCCATGATCGGCCGCGACAGCCTGCTCGGCACGCTCTCGATCATGGGCGAGGCGTCTGTATTGAACACCGCGCTTGTGCTGGTTCCCGGCGTCGCGTCGGTGGTGGATCTGGACCCGCTGCGAATCGCGGCCGACCAGAGCAGAACCCTGCGCACGTTGCTCATGCGCCACGGGCTTGCGGTCTACGTCCAGGTGCAGCAGACCGCCGGCTGCAATGTCGCCCATCCCGTGGAGTCGCGGCTGTCGCGGTGCCTGTTGCACACCCATGATCTGTCGGGCGACTCCCGGCTGCTGCTGACCCAGGAGACCATGGCACAAATGATCGGGGCGCGGCGCAACAGCGTGTCGCTGGTCGCCCACTCCTTGCAACAGGCCAATTTCATCCACTACAGCCGCGGACACATCCAGATCATCGACATCGACGGCCTGCGCCGGACGGCGTGTGCATGCTACGCCACGGTAAAGGCCCAGTACGACCGGCTGCTCGGCATACGCTGACCGCCGCGGGCGATTGGTAAACCGCCGGCTAATGCCGGTCTGCAAACACTGGCCATCCTGCTATCGGAACTGAAATTGCGATGCCGTAGACGGGGGCGTCCCTCGCGCCGCCACGTGCCGCGCGACAACGCACGATGATCGAGGCAGGCAAGCCCATGTTTGACGCACCCGTCGCACCTGCGCAGAACGTGCTCGATGCCGACCCCGCGCGCGAGCCGCGCGCGTACGAAGCGCTGGTGCGCGAGATCGGCGAGGATGCTGCCTGTGAAGTACGCGATGTATTCTGGAGCGAGACCCGCGCGCGCCTGCAACTGTTCCGCACGCTCTCGCTTGCGCAGCACCACGCCCGGATCGCGCGCGAGGCGCATTCGCTCAAGAGCACGGCCGGGACGTTCGGCTATGTCAGGCTCGCAGCGCTGGCGTTGCGGCTGGAGAAGACCGTTGAGGGCCTCGGCGAGGCCGAATTCCACGCTCTGCTGGACCGGATGGATGCCGCCTACGCCGCCGCGCGCGCGCAAGAGCCGCAGGTCTAGAACCATCTTCCTTCCGATCGAAGTCGGACCGAAATCGCGCAGCCTTGCGCGTTGACGCTTTTTCCTTGGGCGAACCGGTATCCACTCCGCCCGGCGAGGACCGCGCGAAGCCCGCCGTACTTCTACGGTTTGGGATGTTCATAGATGGCTAATCATAGGAGGCGATAGTCCCGGGGAAAACCAGGAGGGTTTCCAATGTTCAAGTACGAGACGGCAGACCAGAAAGAGGTTCGTCGCTTCCGCATCGCACAGTTCAACGGCCGGATGGCGACAGTGAAGGCTGGCGAGTCCACCGTGACCGGTTTCGTGCGTTCGGTGCTTGAGCAGGAATCGAGCGTGCCTCCCCGCTGGACCATCACGATCATTCCGAACGCGCCGAAGGAAGAGGTCAAGCCGCTGCGTCGCGCCTCCCCCGCGCGTCCGTTCGCCGAAGACTATTTCTGAGCAGGACGGGTTTCCGAACGTCTCGAGCGATATCGCGGGCGCATGGCCTGCCGGCGACGCGGCACGCCCGCCTCAGTCGATCGAATGCAGCAGCGCCGCACGGACGAGATCCGCGGTGTTGCGCGCACCGAGCTTGCGCATCGCCTCGGCGCGATGGCTCTCGAAGGTGCGCGGACTGATCTGCATGCGAAGCGCGCCCTGCTTGTTCGAATAGCCTTCGCTGATCAGCCTCAGCACCTCGCGCTCGCGCTTGGTCAGCCGCTTCTGGCCCGACGGACCGACGAGCTCGGCGCTCGGCACGCGCTGCGGCTGCAGCGCGCGAGCGGCCTTGGATCGCGCCTCCTCGGTGCCGGACGGGATCGGCAAGCCGCCTTTGCCGGCGAGCTGCTTGACCAGACCGCAAACGCGCTCGGTCTGTACCAGCGCGTTCTCCACCACCCGCTGCAGATAGGCACGATCGCCCGTAGCAGGCACGAGCTGATCGCTGTGGTGCTTGATCTCGCCCATGTAGAGCAGGAGCGCGGTCAGGGGGCCGTTGAGCTCGCGGGCGATGGCCGCGGCCATTTCGTCGGCCGCCTTGGCACGGGCGGCGCTCAGGCGGACGAGATCGGGCTCTTCAGCCGGCGCCGCGCCGCCTTCGTCCCATTCCGACGGCCGCGAATCAGTGGCCGTATTATTCGGTGACCCCATGGCACTCGTTTAGCGGAACCGGGGCCGGTCTGTGCTTAACTTTCTTCTCCGTAAGACTACGGTGATTTGGGCTCTTTTGCGCTAAAAAGGCGACTTCGGCACAATTTGTGCTTGCGTGCGGCCGCCCTCGATCGTGCAGCGGTTGAGTTCCGGCCAACGCCTTGAGCCGTCGGACCGGAGAACTCCCCTTGATCGCCGCCTCCAACCGGCGCCGGCCCCCGGCTTTTACGGATTAATTAACGGCGACTTGCTTCTCTAGGGAGGTTGAGCGCGCAAATGCCTCCACGCATTGGGCCCGCAAGCCAGCGGGACACGCTGCGAAAGATGCGTGCCATGAACGAGATCGATCGACTGTCGGAATTCCTGCAGAGGCTGACGCCGCTGTCGCGCAGCTGTCTGCTCAGCGAGCTCGAGCGGCTCGAGCTGTGCGGCATCGACATGCCGGGTTCGGCCAACATCCAGGCCCGCTTGCGCGCCGAGTTCCGCAAGGACGGATCGACCCAGGCCCGCGCCACCAGCCCGTCGCGCTATTTCTTCGCGCCGCTCGAGCTGCTGCTGATCGACGGCGCGCCCGAGCATGCCAACATGGGGCGGATCTCGCGCAATACCCTCACCCCGATCTGGGAATGGATCTGCCGCGACCTGCTGCCGACGATGGCGCGCGACTACATCAAGGCGATCAACGACCAGGTCGCGGCGAACAACCCGAAGGAGGTGCAGAAGATCGCGTCGACCTTCCAGACCAAGGTCGTCAAGGTTCTCGAGAACACCCTCGCCTCGCCCGAGAGCGCCGAATCCGCGCGCGCCAAGCTCGGGCAATATACCGCCTCACGCACCGCCTTCGACGACGTCGTGAAGATGCTGCATGTGCTGCGCGCCGGCAATGCGCTACCGAAGTTCAACGAGAAGCTGCCCGAGAGGATCGCGAAGTTCGACGACGGCCAGGTCGCCCAGATCACCGCGCAGCTCGACGCCTTCAAGAAGGCCCACCCCCAGGCGCTGCCCTTCGCGCTGGCGCTGGTGGCGCGACGCCTGAAGACGTCCTGGCAATTGGTGCGGCTTGCCACCAGGGCCGCTGCGAGCAAGGCCGCCGCAGACGTCGCCGCCACGCCCTATGCCTGCGTCGTTCACATGGTCCTCGACCGGCTCGACGACAAGCGCCTCGCGCTTCGTATCGCGCTTCGCAACAACCGCGTGCTGATCGCCCGCGACCTGCTCGCCGAAATCTACGACACCGAATATGCGCTCAAGGTCCGCATCGACGGCATCGAGCATTGCGACTGGGGCGTCCGCCTCCAGCAATTGATGGACGCGATCGCAAAGCTGGTCTCCGCCGAGGTGAGCCGCTTCCCCGCCAATGTGGGCCACATTCTCGGATCGCGGCGGCTGCGCAACCACGACACGCTCGGCGGCAAGCTGACTTATCTGGCCTGGAAGGGACGCGACGCGATGCAGGACGGTGCGGCGGCGTTCCGCAAGTTGATCGGGCAAAACTAAAGCGCGCTACGATGAGGATGAATCGTCATCGCGCTTTGGGGTGCTGTCTAGGCGTGATCTTCTCGAAGAACCGCTGCGCACTTCTCCGGATCATGCTTTAGGCGCGCCGGGCGCGCGGCAGGCTCAGGAAACGGTCGAAAAACCGCCCCGACAGCACGAATCTGAACCACCAATACATCATTCGCCGCATCGACATTGCTGTAGTCCTCGACAGCCCACCACCGGCTGCGCGGACCAATAGCGCAGGCGCAGCAATGCGCGTGTGATGCACTTCACATTCTCGGCCGCCGGGCCGGCCCCGTTGTCGCAGGACCACCGCGCGCGAAAGCGCAAGATGCGCGCATGGCGGGAAGACGAGCTGTTCCGGCGCAGCCGTCGCTCCGATGCGCGCGCTGACGCTCGCATCGACGACAATGGCGCTGGCGTCATAGCCGCAAGGCAATTGCACACCGACCACGACGACAAGCACCACCAGCCGCGTCCCTCGAACGAGCACGCGGGCCGGCGTGACACGAGAAAGTCGCCGGCAATCAATCCTCGGCCGGCCTCTTCGCTGCGCCAGGCAACCGCATTGCGCAATGCAGTCGAGCGGCAGATTGCACGCCCATTGCGCGCAACAGACTTTTCACGTGCTTCGACCGTCGTTGCGCGTGCGACGCCTGGATATGCGGATTCTTTTCGAAGCATCTGTCGAAAAATTAGCTCGAATTGCAGAGCTTAACGTTACCCAAATTATTCAAGAACGAAGTGAAGCTCTCCTTATTTGAACCCACGCTCGCCGTTTAAAAAACCGTCACGGAACGGGAGTGGTGTACGATGAACGATGGGATGATTGAACTCGTCGGCCGGAGGCCTGTGACCTTCGGACGACGAAAGGTGACGCCGCGCGCCTGCGTGGCCGACAGCAAGCGTCACCTGCGCGCCTTTCTCAGCGAGGTGCTCGAGGATCTCGGGTTCGTCACCTGCGAATGCGCCAGTGCCGACGAGTTGCAAACCGTGCTCGCCACCGAGTTGCCGGACCTGATCCTGCTCGGCGTCGCCGCCGATGGCATCGAGCCGGGACGATTCCTCGAAATCCTGGTGCGCGAGGCATTTGCCGGCAGGGTCCTCGCCGTCGGTGCCCGCGAGTCGATCATCGTCAAGGCCGTGCGGCAGGTCGGTGAGGAATATGGCCTTGCGATGCTGCCGCCGCTGACCACGCCCTTTGCCGCGGAGACGCTGCGCGAGCGTGTCGCGATGCTGCTGCCGGATGAGCCGGCGCCGAGCCCGGCCGTGCATGTCGGCGAGGCCTTGCACGCCGGCTGGCTCGAGCTCTGGTACCAGCCCAAGATCGATGCGCGCACGCTCGTGCGCAGCGGCGCCGAGGCGCTGGTGCGGATGCGACATCCGACCTGGGGCGTGGTGCCGCCGGCCTACTTCATCCCGGAGCCGCACGATCCGCATTTCCGCGGTCTGTCGGAGTTCGTGATCGATCGCGCCGTGCAGGACTGGCACTATCTTCTGGAACAACAAAGCCCGGTCGATCTGTCGATCAATCTTCCCGCCTCCTATCTGAGGGAACCGCAGGCCGTGCGGGATCTCTGCCGCCGCGTGCCGACGCATCCGGCCTTCGGCGGACTGACGGTCGAGATCGACAGCGAGGAGGCGATCCGCGAGGTCGATCTCCTGACCGAGGTCGCACGCGAGGTGGGCCTGCACAATATCGGCCTGTCGATCGACAATCTCGGCACCAACTGGCCGTCGCTGATGGGGCTCGACCGAATTCCCTTCGTCAAGCTGAAGGCCGATCGGCAATTCGTCACCGGCAGCGGCAGTGATCGGCTGAAGCGCACGGTGTGCCGTCACATCGTCGAGCTGGCGCAGGGCTTTGGCGCACGCACCGTGGCTCAAGGGGTCGAGAGCCGCGCCGACCTCGTCGCGGCGAACGAGCTCGGCTTCGACCTCGTGCAGGGCTTTCTGTTCGGCAAGCCGATGCCGCTGAAGAAGTTTGCAAGGAGCGCGCTGACGCGAACGGTGATGGGGGAGGCGTGAGGCACAGGCCTCACGCAAACCGCCGCGCGAAGAAGACGCAGACGACCACGAGCGCGGTCGCGGCGATCATGCTCCAGGCAACGGGCTCATGCAGCAGGAAGCCCGCGAGCGCGAGACCGAAGAACGGCTGCAGCTGCTGCAACTGGCCGACGCGGGCGATGCCGCCGATTGCGAGCCCGCGGTACCAGAAGATGAAACCGACGAACATGCTGAAGACGGAGACGTAGGCGAGCCCGATCCAGGCCGGCACGCCGATGCCGCTCCAGGCGGGCGGCCATGTCAGAATCGCGAGCGCCGCCATCAACGGCAGCGCGAGCAGCAGCGCCCAGGAGATCACCTGCCAGCCGCCGAGGCGGCGCGACAGCGCGGCGCCCTCGGCATAGCCGAGGCCGCACAGCACGATCGCGGCCACCATCAGGAGATCGCCTTCGAGCGAGGCGGAGCCGTCACCGGAGAGCGCGAAGCCGGCCACGGTGGCGCTGCCGAGCACGGCGAACAGCCAGAACAGCGGTTGCGGCCGCTCACCACCGCGCAGCACGCCGAAGATCGCGGTCGACAGCGGCAGGAGGCCGATGAAGACGATCGAATGCGCCGAGGTGATGTGCTGGAGCGCGAGCGCCGTCAGCAGCGGGAAGCCGACCACGACGCCGACGGCGACGATGGCGAGCGAGCCGAGATCACGGCGCTGCGGCCGCGCCTGCCGGAGCACGGCAAGCACCACTGCCCCGATCAGCGCCGCGATGACGGCGCGCGCCGAGGTCAGGAACAGCGCCGAGAAGCCGCCGACCGCCACCCGCGTCGCCGGCAGCGAGCCGCTGAAGATGATGACGCCGAGAAGCCCGTTGCCCCAGCCGCTGGCCGAAGAGTGCATGTTGGTCTCGCTTGGGGTGGGGGCCGCGGATCGGGTGCCGGGGCGGTTGAGGGCCTCGCGTGATGGCATGAAGCAACGAAAGTGCGAAAACAACCCCATGCACAGTAGACGGGGGTTGCAAGATCAATGGGTTAGGTGGGGTGCGGGATCGAGTGCGGGTCGGAGGGCGTTTCGGGAGCTAAAAGGCCGAGGGATCGTGGTTTGACGCGCTTGTCCCGGCGCAGCCATGCGGGCCGAACGAGAATTGGTCGCGATCGTTGCCGCCCATTCGAATGACGTCTCGCGTCATTTGCTTCGTCGGGCAAAACAGGAGCATAGTGGCATCATCGCAAGGTCTAAGTGGCTGGGGTATGCAGGGCCTTTAAAAGCGATCCCATTGCGCGGTCGACGCAGGTTCGAGTTTTGCCGCTGGACCCTGCTGGTCGCCGCTGCGCCGGTGGATCGGCAGAGAAAGCGAGTCTTCTTAGAACTGACCTGCTTCGGGAGCTATTTGGTCTTGAAGACGATCCGCTTCGCCTTCACGATGAAGCCGCATCGCTTGCAGCTACTAGGTTTAATGCGAAATTTGTTCGAGAAATCCAGCGCAGTTCTCTCGCGGTGTGAAACATACCGTTACGAGCTTAGGCGAGTTTGGGACGACTCGCTTCCACCATTCGTGTCTGGGATGCTCAATCCATCGACGGCGGACGCCGACCGTGACGACCCGACGATAACGCGTAATATTCAACGTGCCCGGGCGATGGGGTTCGGGTCCCTGATCGTTTGGAATTTAGGAGCAGGGCGGGCCACACAACCCCAAGCCTGGAAATTGCTTGCCGATCCAATAGGTCCGGAAAACGACCGTCATATACGAAGGATTTTGCAGGAATGCAGAGATCGCAAGGGTATCGCAATCGCTGGCTGGGGTATCCCACCGCCGGCTTACGCATTTGCTCCTTTTTGTATCGATCAAGATAAGAGCTGGTCCGAACCATGGAAGCCGTTTCGTGGGATGTATCTTCCGAATTCAGCTGCAAGTCTCGCCGAGTATCACTCCGGCCTTAAACCCAACGCCTATTACGTTGCGAGGGCTGAGAGGGATCGACTAACGATCGCACTTCAAGAAGCGCAAGCAAAGCTTCAAGGATTCCGAGATGCACTGGAGCAAATTCGTTCCGTGCAACCCGAAACGGGGATTTATTTCGACCTGAAGGATTTCGAGGCTGAAACGAACAGTCTCTTGGCGGAGTGCTCGGAACTTCTCGACCGACAGAATTCCCACCGGGCAAAATTATCAGAATTGATTGATACTCGCGCCTTGTGGACGACACAGATAGACATCGCAAAAGCGGCCCTTGCGGAACTTGACGAGGTATTCAAGAGCGCAATTGGACACCCGGCGGACGTTGAATGCCCCACATGCGGAGAACACTACACAAACGATATTGCTGAACGATTCGGCATTGCGGCAGACACCGAAGCTCTGATCGGCATCCTCCACCAAGCTAAAGAACAAAAGGACGAGCTTCAGAAACAGATCGACGCCGCTCAAAGAGAACTGGGCGACGTCGAGACTGCGCTTTCCCGTATTAGGGCGATTCTCTCAACGCGCAAGAATGATGTCAGCCTAGAGGAAGTAATGGCTGCGGAGGGTCGCAATGCGGCAAGCCGCGTGCTGCGAGAGCGCATGACCGAAATTGAAGGCAAGGTGGGGGCACTTGGCGCCCGTATCGCGGAGCTTAAGCTTGCGATGCGCAAATCACTCGACCGTAAGAGGTCTGCCGCGATTAATGATTTCTTCTTCAGTCGCCTCACAGGCTTTTCGATGAGTCTAGATGTGAGGATGGAGAGCTTTAAGTCAGGTTCAATCGCGAATGCGCATTTAGCTCGTGGCAGTGAAGGGCCGCGCGGTCTCACCGCCTATTTCTACGCTTTCTTGCACACAGCAAAGGAATTTGGATCGTCGACATTTTGTCCGATCGTGATCGATGCCCCGAATCAGCAAGGACAAGATGGACAGCATCTGCCCGCGATTATCTCGTTCCTTGTCAAGAAGCGCCCAGAGAACGCGCAACTGATACTTGGCGTAGAAGATGCGGTTGGCATTACAGCCGATGACGCGGATATCGTCGGCGTGGGGGTCCAGAAACGCCAGCTACTTGACGACAATCAGTTTGCATTTGTTAGCGAACATTTGCGACCTTATCTTGCGCAGCTGGTTCTCTAGGCTACGCACTGCCATAACGTTCTGTGACGCTTGGTGCCGCGCGGTGAGGGACCCGAGCGAGAACTGTGCAGGGGTCCAGAATCTGAGAGGTCACCTCGGGGGGTCGGCTGCGAGCTTTCCCCCCTGGCCCCCTCCAATTTCTGAGGCATCATTCAGCACAACGATCAATATACCCACCACCGCGCATCTCCCACGCATGATGATGCGCCAATTCCGACGCTGCCTGAGTCCTTTTGATTCACGCGAACCCTCCTGCCTGCCGAGTCTTCGGAGAAAAATATGGTGCCGACGCTCCTTGTCACGGCACGAGATGGAGTAGCTCCGCGCTTCCAACCATCAACTTAGTCTCATTCAGCCCTGGCCTTAAACGGTAGTAAAATCCATTTCCTCCGTAGGAGAGGCCGCGGCCCTCTCGCAAGCGGGAGAGATGAACGAGCGCCGCGGCAATCGATCTATCCTAACGCCATCCCGCCCTAATACAACGGCTCCTCATACACCGGCTCCCCATCCAGCAGCAGCCGCTTGATGGCGGCGCGGCCTGAGGGCAGCACGGCGGCGACGATGCGCAGCTTCTGCTGGTTGCGGGCGTCCTCGAGCTTCCTGCCCTCGCCTTCGGGCACGAAATAGCTTTCGAGGCCGTATTTGACCGGCAGCTTGTCGCAGAACCGTCGCCGGTCGTCGCCGCAGGAGCCGCCGTAATTGGCGACGCGGCCGCGGATCAGCACATCGGGCGCGGTGACCGCAACAGGCTCGGCGTGCACCGAGACCGCCTGATGGACGCCATCGGCATTGGGCGCGAGCTTGACGAACACGATGGGATGGCGCGCGTCGGCGACCTTGCCTTTGAGCGCGCCGGCAGCGACCAGAGAGATGTCGTAATTGAGCACGACATAGTCGCCGCGCAGGAGATCGCGGGGATCGACCGGCTGCGTCTGCAAGGTCACCTCGACGCCGTCGCGCAGGATCTGCATGCGGTCGGCCACCATCAGCACCAGCAACGCAGATTGCAGCAGGACGGCGAGGCCGAACAGCACGGGTTTCGGGATGCGCTGCCAGAACGCGGTGAGCGAAGCGATCAGCCCCTTCATCGCGCGGCCCTCGGCAGCAGGCGGCCCAGCGCGGTGGCAAAGGCGACGGCGGCAACGCCCGCCACTGCCAGGAAGACCGAGCGGCGCAGCAGCGAGCCCTTCACGGCCCAGGTGATGCCCGCGACCACGCCGGCGATGCCGAGCCAGCCGGCGACGATGCGCGGGCGCACGTCGTCGAGCATGCCTGAGACGACGAGGCACAGCATGGCTGAGAGCAGCGCGGCATAGGCGAGCCAGGGCTCGCCGGAAGCAGGCGCCGGCCACAGCGGTGCGGCGAGCAGCACGAGGCCGATCGCGCCGGCCGCCAGGACTTCACCGGCGCGCCGGGTGAACGCGGCGGACACCAGGGCAAGGATCACGCCGGCGGCGCCGCGCAGGATCGCCCACCACGGCTGGACCGGCACCGTGAGGGTGCGCAGGCGGATGATGTCGTCGATGGTCGTCACCTCGAGGAATGCGACGCCGGCCAGCGACAACGCCCCATAGACCGACAGCACGCTGCCGAAACGAAGCGCCCGCGGCGACGGCATGGCCGCGATCGCGAGCCCCGCGCCGAACGCCAATGCCGCGCCATTGGCGAGCAGGAAGGCCGGCTGGGCGCCGTCGAGCTCGAAGCGAAGCGAGGTCGCGATCCACCACGGCAGCAGCGCGAGCGCGACGAGATGGGCCGCGACGCGGGAATTCCAGGCAAAGGCCGCCGCGGCGGCGACGAGCCAGACCGCGACGTAAGGAAGATGCAGGATGTCGGGCGCGTCGTTGGTCCGCAGGCAGGTCCAGATCGAGGCCGCGACGAGGCCGACCGCGAGCGCGCCGCGCGAGCCGGTCAGAAGCGCCGCGGCAAACGCGCCGATCGACCACAGCAGCATGCCGCCGGCGAAATCCTCGCCGAGATGGTACATCTGCCCGACCAGCGCGATGCCGGCACCGAAGATGATGGCGCCGACGCTGGCGCAGAGATCGGCGAGAATGGTGCGGCCGCGCGCGGCGAACCAGGCGCCGAGGCCGCCGGCAACGGCCATGCCGGCCAAGAGGCTCGCGAACCGCAGGAGCCGCGCGATCTCGGTCCAGTGCGCCGCCACGAAGGCGAGGAACGCGGCTGCGATCAAGAGGCCGCCGACGATGGCGACGACCACGGCGATGTTGACGCCGGGCGAGAGCGGCGGCAGCGCGTGGCGGATGCTGGCGGCTGCCGCGGGCGCGATCACGCCATCGGCTTCCCATCGCGCAAGATCGGCTTCGAGGCGCTGCCGGTAGGCTGTGTCGAACATTGTGGTGATTCACTGACTCTCGCCTGGCGGCGGATGTTGCTAGGTCGGTCCGCACCCATAACAGGTTCAAGCCGTCAACGCTCTGGTGGCGAGAGCACTGCTTCGCCGGCGGCGCAAGGCATCAGTTGGCGAAGCTGCGCTCGCGGATCGCCTGCGCGCCCGCCAGAATGCCGCGCTGGAGTGCGCGCGCGGCCGGCGACAGATCGCGGCCGATGCGCCAGATCAGATAGAGTTCGCGCTCAATCACGGGATCGACCAGCTTGCGCCAGGTGAGCACGGGATGGCTGGCCTCGGGCCAGGCGAGACTCGGCAGCGGCGCAACGCCGACGCCGGCCTCGACCAGGGCCAGCAGCGTCGCCGGATGCTCGGCTTCGTGGATCGGCGTGCCCTGGCCGAGTTCGGCGACTCCGCGCTCGATCTCGAGCCGGATGCCGGTGCCTGATGCCATGACCACGAGGCCCGCTTTCGACGCCTCGGCCCAGCTCACGGCATCGCGCGCGGCGAGCGGGTGATCGCGGCGCATCACCAGCGCGAAATTGTCCACCAGCAGGCGCGCGGCATCGAGCTCGGGATCGTCGCCTGGCACGTTCGCAATGCCGAGATCGGCATCGCCACCACGCAGCGCCGCAAAGATCTGATGCCGCGAAATCTCCTTCAGCGTCACCGCCACCATCGGATGCTCGCGCTGAAACGCGGCGAGCACGCGCGGCATCAGCCGCAGCGCCACCGACGGCACGCAAGCCACCGTGACGTGACCGCGGCGATGCTCACGCAGGTCGCGTAGATCCTGGAGCTGGCGATCGAGATCGGCGAGCAGGCGCTGAATGCCCGGCATGAAATCCGCGCCGACCTTGCTGAGCTGGAGTTTTCGCGTGGTGCGGTCGAGCAGCCGCACGCGCAATCCGTCTTCGAGCTGGCGCACCGCCTGGCTGACGGCGGATTGCGACATCCCGAGCGCCCGCGCTGCAGCGCTGAAGCTGCCGGTCTCGACAACGCAAACGAAGGCGCGGAGCTGCTTGAGGTCGAGCTGATCTATCGGCATTCCTTATAAATATATCTCTCTATTCCGGATTGTTAATAAAAATCTCCGATGCAAAGATTTTGGGCGAAGACCGGGGATGATCGTCAATTAGGCAGAACAGGGCGTAACCCACTGTTCTGACAAGCTAAAGGACAGGGACGTGATCAACAGACGCGACCTCATGAAGTATTCACTGCTCGGCGCGGCAACGGCACCGCTGGCGGGCCTGAGTGCCCCGGCTTTCTCGGCCGGCACCAAAGTGGCCATCACCGAAGCGCTGCGGCTCGGCATGTACAACTCACTTTATGTCGCCGCGGACAAAGGGCTGTTCGCCAAGCACGGCCTGGATGCCGACCTCGCCACCGCCGGCGGCATCGCGCTGCCGGTGCCGATCCTGCTTTCGGGACGCGGCCAGATCGGTGTCACCAGCCCGGGCATGTCGGTCAACGCCGTTCGCGAGGGCGGCAAGATCAAGAACATCGCCAAGATCGTCGGCGGCGTGTCGATGTGGGGCATCGCCAAGCCCGACAGCAAGATCAGGACGATCGAGGATCTGCGCGGCAAGACCATCGCCACGCTGAAATTCCCGTCCTCGACGATCCAGGTGCCGACCTACGCGATCAAGACCATCGGCAAGTTCGATCCCAAGGAAGCCGGCGTCACCTTCCTCGAGCTTCCGCCGGGCGCGCAGGCCGCCGCCGTGAAGGACGGCCGCGCCGACATCGCCACCGCGTTCGAATGGGACGTCAGCATCGCCGCCGAGCAGTTCGGCCTCGTCCCCGTGCTGTCCTTTGCCGACGCGCTCGGTTCGCTCTGCTTCACCACCGCGATGGCGACCGAAGAGACGATCGCGAGCAATCCGGCCGCGGTGCAGGGCTTCTGCAACGCGATCGCGGAAGCGCAGAAGCTGATGCACGAGAACAATGCCGTCTTCACCGAGGTCGCCGAAAAGTATTTCCCGAAAGTCACGCCGTCGGTGGTCGCGAGCGCAACGAAGAACTTCTTCGGCTCCAAGACCGCGATCCCGCGCAATCCGACCATTTCCGCGGATGAGTGGGACCGCGCGATGCAGCTCGAACAGGGCGGCGGCGCGGTGCAGTCCGCCCTTCCCTATGCGCGGATGGTCGACAACCGCTTTGCCGAGCAGGCCACCAAGCAGTTCGGTCTGGTGTGATGACGGTGAATACCTCTCCCGCGCGCGAGCCGCGCTACGTCACGCTGCCTGCGCGACCCGAGCCGCTCCGCCTCGCCGTCGACGAGACCGCCGTCGTCGTCGTCGACATGCAGAACGCCTATGCTTCGCCGAACGGCTATCTCGACCTCGCCGGCTTTGACATCTCCGGCGCCAAGGCCGCCATCACGGCGATCCAGGACGTTGTGACGGTCGCGCGCGGCGCCGGCGTTCCCGTGATCTTCTTCCAGAACGGCTGGGACGCCGACTATGTCGAGGCCGGCGGGCCGGGCTCGCCGAACTGGCACAAGTCGAACGCGCTGAAGACGATGCGCAAGCGGCCCGAGCTGCAAGGCAAGCTGCTCGCCAAGGGCGGCTGGGACTATGCACTGGTCGACGAGCTGCAACCGAAGCCCGGCGACATCGTGGTGCCGAAGACGCGTTACAGCGGCTTCTTCAACAGCCAGTTCGACAGCATCTTGCGCGCCCGCGGCATCCGCAACCTGGTGTTCTGCGGCATCGCCACCAATGTGTGCGTGGAATCGACGCTGCGCGACGGCTTCCACCTCGAATATTTCGGCGTGATGCTGGAGGACGCAACGCATCAGGCCGGTCCCGACTACATCCAGAAGGCCTCCGTCTTCAACATCGAGACCTTCTTCGGCTGGGTTTCAAGCGCGAGCGACTTCCGCCGCGCCTTTGCCCAGACCGAAGCCGTTCCAGCAAAAGAGGATACGCCATGACCGACCGCGCCATCATTCCGCCGGGCACCCACGCCCCCATCGCCCCGTTCTCGCCGGGCATGATGGCCGACAACGTGATCTACGTGTCGGGTACGCTGGCCTTCGATGCCAACAACGACGTCGTCCACGAGGGCGATGCCGCCGGCCAGACCCGGCACATCCTGGAAACGATCAAGCGCGTGCTGGAGACAGCGGGCTCGAGCCTTGCCGACGTCACCTTCAACTCGATCTTCATCACCGACTGGGCGAACTATGCCGCCGTCAACAAGGTCTATGCCGAGTATTTTCCGGGCGAGAAGCCGGCGCGCTTCTGCATCCAGTGCGGTCTCGTGAAGCCGGCCTGTCTCGTCGAGATCGCCTCGATCGCGCACAAGAGGCCGTGAGGTGGCCGTGCTCGACGCCGGCCAGGCTGCGGTGACGGGAACGCGAGTCAAACTGCCGTCCGCGGTTCGCATCGCGCTGCTCCAGATCGCGTTGTTGATAGCGCTGCTGGCGGCGTGGGAGCTCGCGATCCGGTTCGGGTTGATCGCCGTCTATCTCTACGGCCAGCCGAGCGGCATCATCGCCAAGGCGGGCAAGCTGATCGGCAGCGGCGAGCTGCTCCGCG
Source organism: Bradyrhizobium sp. CCBAU 51765 (assembly GCF_015291725.1). GTDB lineage: Bacteria > Pseudomonadota > Alphaproteobacteria > Rhizobiales > Xanthobacteraceae > Bradyrhizobium > Bradyrhizobium liaoningense. Next base: position 449,444 of record NZ_CP030038.1, on the reverse strand, counting down.
ACGCCGCGCTCACCGCATGGGAAGCCATCGCCGGCTTCCTGATCGGAACGGTGCTCGGCAGCGCGGCGGGCCTGTCGTTGTGGCTGGTCCCGACCGGCGCCGCCGTGCTGCGTCCCTACCTCGTCGCGCTCAACGGCCTGCCGAAAATCGCGCTGGCGCCGCTGATCATCGTCTGGTTCGGCATCGGCCTCTCCTCGAAGATCGCGATCGCGGCGATCATCACCTTCATCGTCGCTGTGATCACCGCGCTCCAGGGCGCCAAGGAGGTCGATGCCGATCTCGTCAAGCTGTTGCGCTCGCTCGGTGCCAGCCGGCTGAAGACCTGGCGCACCGTCATCGTGCCCGGCGCGATGCCGTGGATCGTCGCGGCCTTCCGCCTCAATGTCGGCTTCGCCCTGATCGGCGCCGTCGTCGGCGAGTACATCGCCTCGAAAGAGGGCCTCGGCTACATGATCTACTACGCGGGCGTTCTCTACGACCTCAACGCAGTCTGGGTCGGCATCGCGGCGCTGATGGTGGTGGCGCTCCTGATGTACGGCGCGATCGACCTGATCGAACGGCGCCTGCTCTCCTGATCCGAAACGACATCACTTCAACAGCTGGGACGTCATGGCTTTTGCGCGCGGCGAGGATGCCGATATCTATTACGAGGTTCACGGGCGCGGCACGCCGGTCGTGCTCTCGGCCGGCATGGGTGGCAGCGGCTCGTTCTGGGCACCGCAGCTCGACGCGCTGGCGGAGCGACACCAGGTCATTCTCTACGATCATGTCGGCACCGGCCGCAGCGCGGCTGCCAGCCGCAGCATCGCCGGCATGGCCGACGACGTCGCCTGCGTGCTCGACCATGCCGGCGTCGACACCGCGCATGTGGTCGGCCACGCCATCGGCGGCATCGTCGGCATCGAGCTGGCGCTGCGCCATCCGAAACGCCTGCGCAGCCTCGTTGTCGTCAACGGCTGGGGCCGCGCCGATCCGTTCCTGCGGCGCTGCTTCGAAATCCGCAAAGCATTGCTGAACCAATCCGGCCCGCAGGCCTACGTGCGGGCGCAGCCGCTGTTCCTCTATCCACCGCAATGGATCTCCGAGAACATCGCCCATCTCGACGCCGAGGAAGAGCGCATCCTCAAGCATTTCCCGCCCGTCGCGACGATGAACCAGCGAATCGACATGTTTCTGGCGTTCGAGGGCGGCAGGCGCCTCGCTGAGATCAACGTGCCGACGCTGCTGTCCTCGGCAAAAGACGACGCGCTGGTGCCGGCCTATCTCACCCGCGAGCTCGCTGCCGCCATTCCCGGGGCGCGGGTGCACGAGGTCGATTGGGGCGCACACGCCTTCACCGTGGTCACGCCAGGAATCTTCAACGACACGCTGCTCGGCTTCTGCAAGGAGGTGGACCGATGAACGCGCTCGCGCAGACTCTCGCTGAAGCGGCGCCGATCGTGCTGCGCGCCGAGAATCTCGGCGTCACCTTCGATGGCGCCGGCCGGCCGGTCGAGGCGATCCGGAAAGTGGACTTCGAGCTCCGCCGCGGCGAGACGTTGGCAATCGTCGGTCCTTCGGGCTGCGGCAAATCTACGCTGTTCAACGCCATTGCCGGGCTGCTGCGGCCGACCCGCGGCCATGTCGAGGTCGGCGGCCGCCGCGTCGACGATGCCGCCGGTCATGTCGGCTACATGCTGCAGAAGGACCTGCTGTTGCCGTGGCGCAGCGTGCTCGACAACGTCATGCTTGGGCTGGAGATCCGCAAGACACCAAAACCTCGCGCGCGCGAGATCGCGCTGGAGCTGATCAAGGCCTATGGCCTCGCCGGGTTCGAGCATGCCAAGCCGGCCGCGCTCTCCGGCGGCATGCGCCAGCGCGTCGCCATCATGCGCACGCTGGCCTTCGATCCCGAGGTCATCCTGCTCGACGAGCCGTTCTCGGCGCTCGACTTCCAGACCCGGCTGCTGATGCAGGCCGACGTCTCTCGAATCATCGCCGAGCGCGGCAAGAGCGCCATTCTCGTCACCCACGACATCGGCGAGGCCATCGCCATGGCCGATCGTGTACTGGTCCTGAGCGCACGGCCGGCCATGGTCCGTGCGCTGCACGTGATCGACCTGCCCCGCGCCGGCCGTGACCCGGCGGCACTGCGGACCGACCCGCAGTTCCAGGATTACTTTGCGAAGATCTGGGCCGATCTGGAAAAGCCGGTCGGCGTGGCGTGACGAGCGAACCTAATTCGCCTTGATCCCGGCCTCGCTGATGAGCTTGCCCCATTTCGTGCTTTCGTTCTGAATGAAGCGGCCGAACTGCCCGGGCGATGTCGGTGCTGGCTCTGCGCCGAGGGTCCGGATCTTTTCCGCCACCGAAGGATCCTTCAGGGCTTTGGTGAAGGCTTCGTTCAGCCGGCCAATGACATCCGCAGGCGTGCCGGCGGGAGCAACGAGCCCGAACCAGCCCACGGATTCGAAGCCCGCAATACCGCTCTCGGCCAGCGTCGGTACATCGGGCAAGGACGGAAGGCGGCGCGCGGAGGAAACGCCGATCGCATTGAGCTTGCCATCGAGGATCAATTGCCGCGACGACGGAATGTCCAGCACTGCGAAGGGGACGTGCCCCGCGAGAACATCGACCGTCGCCGGCGCTGTCCCGCGATACGGGACCAGTTCCATGGCGATCCCGGCCTTCTGCGTGAACAGCGCGGCGGTCAAATGCATCGCCGTCGAGTTGCCGCCATGTCCGATCGACAGCGCGCCCGGCTTGGCCTTGGCGAGCGCGATCGTCTCCGCCGTGCTGTGCGCCGGGACATTCGCGGAGGCGACCAGCACAAAGGGAATTTCCGCAAGCAGGGTGATGGGCGCGAGATCCTTCAGCTCGAACGGCATCGCGGAATTGAGGTGCGGATTCACCGTCAGCGCGCCCGCCGGCGCCACGCCGAGCGTGTAGCCGTCGGGCTTGGCCTGCGCGACGGCGGCCATGCCGATGTTGCCGCCGGCGCCGGCGCGGTTCTCGATGACCAGGCTCTGCTTGAGCTCGGCCGAGACCAACGGCTCGAGCGCGCGGATGACGGTGTCGGCGCTGCCGCCGGGCGGGAAGGTCACCATGATCTTGATCAATTGCTCGGGATAGGCGGCACGGCCTGCCTCCAGAGGCAACACAGCGAAAGTCGCAGCCGTCAGCACGGCCAGGATGCGGCGCCTTGCAACGTGAAACACGTTCTCCTCCTTAAGTGTGCTCTTGTTCTTGAAACACGGCCGGCGGCCGGCGCCGCCGGCCGTCCGCTTGAAGTCGCCTTACGCCGCAGCGCCGGTGATGCGCGCCAGCAAGCCCAGTGGATTTTCGGGCGCAGCTTGCCCGCGCCAGGCGATGTGCTGGTCGGGCCGCGCCAGCACCAGCTTTTCAGCATAGGCGCCGTTCGCCTCATCAGGCGCGATGTCGACCAGCGCGAGCGGCACGCCACGCTCCTTCGCGGCAGATTGCAGCCGCGTCACATCGATCGCCGGGTCGAACCGCAACAATGTGTAGCCAGCGCCGAACGCATCGTAGAGCGATCGTCCGTCGCGCAGGAACAGATGCGGCGCGCGGGCGCCTGGCACGGTGGAGGGCGTGAAGCTCCCCATCGCGTAGGGCGGCGGTGTCTCGCCATCATAGGCGATGATCGGCGAGGCGTCGTAATAGTAGCCGAAGTTGAGGCCAGCGCAGCAATATTGCTGCACGTTGAGATCGTAGGCCGCTCTCGCCAGCGCTGCGCGCGCCGCATGGCCGCGCGGCGTGTCGTCCTCGATCTCCGCCGAGACGCCGCCGCGCTGGGCCATCATCTTCATCGCATGGTCCATCGCAAAGCGCGACACCTGCTCGGTGATGGGCTGGCGCTCCGCCTCATAGGCATCGAGGATCGCAGCCGGGGCCCAGCCGTTCAGATGCGCCGCCAATTGCCAGCAGAGGTCGACGGCGTCCGCAATGCCCGCATTCATGCCGTAGCCGGCATAGGGCATCCACAGATGCGCGGCGTCGCCGCAGATGAAGACCCTGCGGTCGCGGAAGCGATCGGCCACGAGACGACGTCCGACCCAGTCCTCCTTGCTGAGCACCCGGTATTCGAAGCGCTCGTCGACGCCGAGGATGGCACGGATGGCCCAGTCGCGATCGACCGAATCGAACTCGGGCTCGTCGGGCTTGAGGTGATTGTGGATCAGCCAGCGATCGAGACCGTCGATCGCAACGGTGGTGCCGGAGCGGCGCGGATTGAGCGAGAGCACCATCCAGGCCGGCTTGTGTGCGCCCATCAACTCTTTCAGTTGCGGCGCTTCGATGAAGGTAGACTGCACGCGCTGGATTACGGGTGTGCCGGACAGGCTGGCGCCGATCGATTTGCGAACGAGGGAGCGGCTGCCGTCGCAGCCGATCACGAAGCTGGCTTCGATGCGAAGTGAATTTCCGCTGTCGAGATCGCGCGCCAGTGCGACGACACGGTCGTCGTGCTGCTCGATCTCGATGATTTCCGTGCGCGCCAGGATATTGATCCGCGGCTGCGCCGCGGCATGGCTGAACAGGATCGGTTCGAGATAGATCTGGTTGATCCGGTGCGGCGGCTCGGGCGTCGGCCACCAGGTGTCGGGGCCGCCGGTCGCGCTATAGCGGTGCGCGCGCGAGGGAATGTCGATGCGGCACAGCTCGATGCCAGTCGCCGTGGTCCGGTAGGAGCAGTCGTTGGGAAAGTCCGCAGGGAGCCCCGCATCGCGCAGCTTGGCGGCAACGCCGAGCCGTCGAAAAATCTCCATCGAGCGCGCCGACACGTGATTGCACTTGACGCTGGGCGGATCGCCGGCGTGACGGATCTCCGCGACGATGACATCGATCCCGCGCGAGGCCAGGTCCATCGCCGCGGTCAATCCGACGGGCCCGGCGCCTACCACCAGCACCTGTGTCCTCATGCTCGTTTCCTCTATCGCCGCGGAATTCGTTGCCCGCAGCATGCATTTTATTGCAGGTCCGTTTATGCGATAAGCCAGAAAGAACTCATCAATTCATGAGCTTTGCCTATGAATGTCACCTTGCGCCAATTGCGGACCTTCACCGGCGTGTACCGGACGCGCAGCATTACACGGGCCGCGCGCGAGCTCGGCATCACGCAGTCGGCGGCGAGCCTGTTGATCCAGCAGCTCGAAGCCCAGCTCGGCGTCAAACTGTTCGACCGCTCCACGCGCTCGGTGCAGCCGACGCTGGCCGCCGACGAGGCGTTCGATGCCGCCGAACGCATGCTGAGCGATGCGCAAGGCCTGTCGCGCCGCATGCGCGACCTCGCGCAGGCCCGCGCCGGCCGCGTTGCGTTTCTCTCCTCGGCCGGCACCGCATCGGCGCTGCTACCCCTGGTTCTGGCGAAATTCCGCGCCAGCCATCCCGACATCGAGATCGACATGCGGGATGTTGCCGCCGACGATCTCGTACCACGCCTGACCGCAACCGATGCGGAGTTCGCGATCGGCAGCGCGGAGGGCGAATTCGCCGACATGACGATCGAGACGCTGACGAGCGGCCGCCTCAGCGCCATCGGCCGCCGCACCGCCGACTTCGCGGCACGTCGCTCCCTCACATGGGACGAGCTGGCGCAACTGCCGACCATTGCGATGCGCCGCGAGAGCCGGATCCGGATGCAGATCGATCAGGCCCTGAGCGCGCAGGGCAAGCGCCTCGATCCGACCTATGAAGTGACGCTGATCAACACTGCCCTCGCCATGACGGCGCAGGGCCTCGGCCTCGCCATTCTCCCCGCCACGATGCTGCCGGCCGATCAGTTTCCCACGCTGATCGCAAGACCGCTGGTGCGGCCGGCCATCACCCGTCCGGTGTCGCTGCTGCAGCGCCAAGGCCGGACGCTGTCGCCGGCGGCGCAGGCGTTCGTCGCGACAGCGCGGACCGTGCTGGCGGGGCGAACGGCACCGGCATCAGGCTGATTTGGCAGAGCTTTTTGGAAGCGTCGTGTTTGATATGGCGGAGAGGGAGGGATTCGAACCCCCGATAGGCTTGCACCTATGCCGCATTTCGAGTGCGGTGCATTCAACCACTCTGCCACCTCTCCTGAAGGCGCCATATAGGAGCAGCGGCTCCCGTGGTTCGGGGCGTTAATAGGCGAGGATGGCGGGCCAGACAAGGCGCGGGAGACGAAAATCGGAACGGTTTTCCGCCGAACCCGCGCCGGTCGCGGTGCTGACGGCGTCGATTGCGGATTTTGGCGTGCGTTTGAGCCTTTCGGCCCGGAGTTTTCGCGCTTCGCCCGGCGCGGGGGACCGCGGACGCAGACGCGAATCACGTCTCGAAGGAAAACAGACGGGGGTGGGACCGCCAGACGCGGTAAACACTGGCGGTCCCGTGCCGCTCATTGAAATACTGGCCAGGAAGGGCGGCTTCGCCGGCCGAGTGAAAGCGGCGCTTTCGACCGTAGCGTGCAGTCCGCATGGCGCAACGCAATCCGTCCCTTAACCTAACCGGTCAAGGTTACTCCTTGTCCGACTTGCCCTTTTTCTTCCCGTTCTCCGTGGAATCCCGGTCCTTGCCGTTGCCATTCTCCTTGCGGCGGTTGGTGAAGCGCGCATTGCCGAGCCCGGTGCCGATGGTGAGCACGCCCCAGCGATCGACGTCCTGCATGAACGGCACTTCCGACAGGCCCTGAACGACGCCGTCATTGTGCATCAGGATCGCGGTGTCGTGCTCGCCGATGATGGGGATCGCCTCGATGAGGCTCGCTGGCAGGTTGAACTTGCTGCTCTCCCAATTGCCCGGCAGGTTCTGTGCGCCCTTCTCGATCGAGCCGTCCGCGTTGATCACCCCGGGGCAGGCGATGCCGATGAAAGGCGCGAGCTTGTAGCCTTCGTTCTCGGCTTCCGTGATCAGTCCCTTCAGCATCTTGGTGAGCCGCTTCACCGCGCCTTCACGCGTCGGCTCGTCATCGGCATGACGCCACAGCTCGGAATGCACCACCTTGGCCTTCGACAGATCCTTGGCCTTCTTCCAGCTGGTCTCCACCAGGCCGCAGCGGATGTTGGTGCCGCCGATGTCGACCGCGAGGATGCTGTCATGGGCTTCGAAGATCCAGGACGGCGCCAGATGCAGCGCGCCGAGCAGGCCGGCTTCGTCGGGATGATGGCGGATCGGCTGCAGGTCGATCTTGAAGTCCTCGGATTTCAGGATGATCTCGGCGCGGGCGATCACGAGCTCGCCGAGCCGGGAATCGCGAAAGCCGCCACCGACGACGATGCGCTCGGTCTTGGCCCAGGCCTTGGTCTTGAGGAAGCGGCGCGTGACATAGGCGAGCTCCTGGGAGAAATCCTCGATCGCGCTGTGCACCACTGCCGAGGCCTCGGTGTCGTCCCCGACCAGGATGGCGTCCAGCGTCTTCTTGTTGATCTCCTCCGTCGGCACCTTGCCGAACGGGTCCTCTCCCGTCTTGCGCAGCGGCTTGCGCCAGCGCTCGAGGACGTCCCGGAACGCGCCCTTGCTGGCGCGGTCGCCGAGAAAGCCGTCCTCGTCCTTGATCTCGATGTTGAAGCTGTCGACATCCACCGACGGCAGCCGCTCGGCGCCGTGCTGGGCGATGCCCGTTGTCTTGACCAGTTCGTCAGTTGCCATGATAGCCCTTGCCCGCGAGAGATTTGCGAGGACAACGGCGAGGGAACCCGATGGTTGCAGCCCGGGCCGAGATTCCCCTCGGCCCTCGCAAACGCTCCAAATCCTTCAGATCTCGGCCTTTTCCCGTGGTTTTCCTTGACTCGCGGCGTCCAGCGGCTATAAGTCCCACAGTCGGCGCGGGGCGTTTCTCGCGCCGCTTGCTTTTGCGTGGGTTTTCAAAGGGGTACGTCCCGCCCGCACAATCGCGCATAAACCCTTAGCGACTGACAAAAAGCCGGCCCCGACGATATCAGTCGCGAGGCCGGGATTGAACACGAAGGAAAAAAACGATGTTCGCAGTCATCAAAACCGGCGGCAAGCAATACCGCGTCGTGCCGGATGATGTCCTGGAAGTAGGCAAGATCGAAGGCGAAGTCGGCTCGATCGTGCAGTTGAATGAAGTTCTGGTGGTCGGTGGCGACACGCCGGTGCTGGGCGTTCCGACGGTCGCGGGTGCCTCCGTCGCGGTCGAGGTGCTCGACCACAAGCGCGGCCCCAAGGTCATCGCGTTCAAGAAGCGCCGCCGCAAGAATTCGCGCCGCAAGCGCGGCTACCGCGACGAGATCACCGTGCTGCGCGTCAGCGAGATCCTGACGGACGGCGCCAAGCCCACCAAGGGCCCGCGCCCGAAGCGGGAGAAGGTGGCCAAGGAGCCGGCAGCCGAAGCTGCCGAGTAACGAGAATCGATCACGCCAGTTCACGAAATGAGGCGTGAGACCTTTTGAAATGATTCCGTCAAGGAATTGACCTAGACATACGCAGGATTTCGGAGACGAGCCATGGCTCACAAAAAAGCAGGCGGTTCATCGCGTAACGGACGCGATTCCAAAGGCAAGCGCCTCGGTATCAAGGCGTTCGGCGGGGAGATCGTCACTCCCGGCAACATCATTGCGCGTCAGCGCGGCACGACCTGGCACCCGGGCCTCAATGTCGGCATGGGCACGGACCACACTCTGTTCGCCAAGATCGAGGGCCGCGTTGCGTTCCAGGCTAAAGCCAACGGCCGCACCTTCGTATCGGTACTCCCGATCGCCGAGGCGGCTGAATAGACGGTGGATCAAATTTGGAGTCCGCCGGGTCCTGACTGAACCGGCGGAGTCCACAAGCAGGCTCCAGGGGAGGCGGGAAACCGGCCTCCCCTTTTCTTTGACTTGCTCACTTCGAATTAGTGACTTTCACGGAGCCGGACATGTTGCAGGATTTCTCGAGCGTGACCTTGCAGGAGGCGAGACCCAGCGTCGTCGCCACCGAGCGGCTGACCTTGCGGCGCCCCACCCTCGCCGACGTCAGGACCATCGCCCGGCTCGCCAATGACCGCCGTGTCGCCGAGAACACGCGGCGCCTGCCGCATCCCTATTCGCAGGACGACGCCGTCGCATTCATCCGCACAACCGCCGAGTTCGGCAGCGAGACCGTGTTCCTGATCGAGCACGACACCGGGCCGGTCGGCATGGTCGGCATCGACTGCTCCACGCCCGGCAACGCCGAACTCGGCTACTGGCTCGGCGTCGAGCACTGGGGCCGGGGTTTTGCGACCGAAGCCGCGCGCGGCGCGATCGACTTCTTCTTCGAGGAGTTCGCGGACGAGCATCTCCATGCCGGTGCGCGCGTCACCAATCCGGCCTCGCGCAACGTGCTGGAGAAGTGCGGCTTCCAGTGGAGCGGCGTTCAGCTGCACCGCTTCCTGGCGCTGGGCTCCTCGACGCCCGTCGACTGCTTCCGCCTGTCGCGCGGGGTGTGGGCGTCGCTGAAGAGCTGGAGCAGTGCGCGGCGGCTGAGGTAGGGCGCCGATCACCCTCCCCTGGAGGGGAAGGGTCGATGCGCATGCAGCGAAGCGGAATGCGCAGCGGGGTGGGGTGAAGCCACGGCAATGGTCTTACCCCACCCGCATGCAATGCTTGATCCGACCGCAGCACCATCTGCGCGGAGAGACTGTCACCCCACCCCGCTCGCGCTTCGCGCGAGCGACCCTCCCTCTCCAGGGCAGGGTAAGAGCTACGCCGGCGGATTCACATCGGCGCTCGCGCGCCCCAGATCTCGCTCGCGCAGATAGATGTAGAACCCGGCGCCGATGATGATCGCCGCGCCGACGAGGGTTGCGATCGACGGCACGTCGCCGAACACGACGAAGCCGAAGATCACGGCCCAGACGATCATCGAATATTGGTAGGGCACGACGACGCTGGCCGGCGCCAGCTTGAGCGAGCGGTTGACGCAGAACAGCGCCGTCACCGAAACCAGCCCGGCGGCAGCGAAGATCACGAGGCTGCCTGGCGTCGGCGGCACCCAGTGGAACGCCGACAGCACGGCCCCCAGCGAAAACGTGCCGATGAATTGCGAGGACGCCATCACGATGTCCGGCGTCTTGCGCAGGCTGCGCGTGATCAGCATCAAGGTCGCAAACGACAGGCTGCCGCCGAGCGCGATCAGCGCCGGCAGGCTGGCGGTCTGCGCGGACGGGCGCAGCGCGATCAAGACGCCGCAAAAGCCGATCAGGATCGCGGTCCAGCGCCGCCAGCCGACCTTCTCGCCTAAGAAGATAGCCGACATCGCAGTGACGAAGATCGGACCGGCGAGATAATAGGTGATGACGTCGGCGAGCGGCAGATAGACGGTCGCGAGGAAGAAGGCCGCCACCTCCAGCGTCGACAGCACGACGCGGATCAGCTGCAAGCCCGGCCGCTCCAGATGCAGGAACTGGTGACGCTGCGTCCAGACCAGCGGCGACAGCAGAAGCAGCGCCGCGCAGGCACGCAGGAACAAGAGCTGCCCGACCGAATAGGTGCCGACCAGAAACTTGCCCATGGCGTCGCCGAACGAGAACATGAAGATCGACAGCACCATCAGCGCGATGCCGGCCAGCCGCGCCGAGCGGTCGTCATAGGCGGAGAGGTTCTTGAACAGGGGCATCGACAGGGTTTGCTTCGGGAAACGCGTCATTGCGAGCGAAGCGAAGCAATCCAGGCTGTCACCACGGCGGCAGCCTGGATTGCTTCGTCGCTGCGCTCCTCGCAATGACGGAGGACGGGGCAGCAGCGCGATCGATAGGGCGTCGGAAGGTCCTTTTAATGGCGACAAGGCACCAAACAAGTCCGAGTTCGATCAATTGAACGCATTGTCGCACTGCGTGCGGCGCGATACGGATCATTCTCCAAGTCCGTTCCGATGGTGCAGCGCATGACCGACTTCGATCCCACCCAGCATCGCATGATCCCCGCGCAGCGCTGGTTTGAGGATTTCGTCGTCGGCGAGCGTTTCGTGCTGCCGAGCCGCACCCAGACCTCGGCGGTGTTCGCCGCATTCCAGACCGCGAGCGGCGACACCCATCCGGTCCACTATGACGTGGAATATTGCCGCGCCCGCGGCATGCCGCATCTGCTCGCCCACGGCTTCCAGACCTTGATCCACACTGCGCCCGGCGCCGGCCTGTTTCCGTTCATGGTCGAGGACTCCCTGGTCGGCTTCCTCGAGCAATCGAGCCGGTTCCTCAAGCCGGTGTTGGCCGACGACACGATCTACCCCGCGCTCGAAGTCACCGAGCTGGTGCCGGGCCGCTCGACCGGCGTGGTGACGCTTCGCAGTACCGTGTTCAACCAGCGCAAGGAGCTGGTGCTGGACGGCATGCAGAAATTCCTGATCCGGCGCCGCCCGACAGGTTAAGCAAGGCACCAAATCGCGAGAATTCGGCCGCGCCGCGGGGTAATGCGGGTTGCCGCAAGGCACCGGCTGGCCTACCTATGGCCCATGAAATTCCTCGACGAAGCAAAGGTCTATATCCGCTCCGGTGACGGCGGGAACGGCTGCGTGGCGTTCCGCCGCGAGAAGTTCATCGAATTCGGCGGTCCCTCCGGCGGCAATGGCGGCCGCGGTGGCAATGTCATCATCGAGGTCGCCGACGGGCTCAACACGTTGATCGACTACCGCTACCAGCAGCACTTCAAGGCCCAGAAGGGCGAGAACGGCTCGGGCTCGGACCGCCACGGCGCCAACGGCAAGAACATCGTGCTCAAGGTGCCGGTGGGGACCCAGATCTTCGACGAGGATCGCGAGACGCTGATCCACGACTTCACCAAGGTCGGCGAGAAGTTCGTGCTGGCCGAAGGCGGCAATGGCGGCTTCGGCAACGCGCATTTCAAGTCGTCGACCAACCGCGCGCCGCGCAACGCCAATCCCGGCCAGCCCGGCGAGGAGCGCTGGATCTGGCTGCGGCTGAAGCTGATCGCCGATGCCGGCCTCGTCGGCCTGCCCAATGCCGGCAAGTCGACCTTTCTCTCCAAGGTCAGCGCGGCGAAGCCCAAGATCGCCGACTATCCCTTCACCACGCTGCATCCGCAGCTCGGCGTCGTGAATGCCGACGGCCGTGAATTCGTGCTGGCCGACATTCCCGGTCTGATCGAAGGCGCGCATGAGGGCGCGGGCCTCGGCGACCGCTTCCTCGGCCATGTCGAACGCTGCCGGGTGCTGCTGCATCTCGTCGATGCGACCTGCGAGCACGCCGGCAAGGCCTACAAGACCGTGCGCAAGGAGCTCGATGCCTATGGCGGACAGCTCACCGACAAGATCGAGATCGTCGCGTTGAACAAGATCGACGCGGTCGAGCCGGATGAGCTCAAGAAGCAGAAGGACCGCCTCAAGCGTGCCGCGAAGAAGACGCCGCTGCTGCTCTCGGGCGCGACCGGCCAGGGCGTCAAGGAAGCGTTGCGCGCGCTTGCCGAGGTGATCGGCGAGAGCCCGGTGTCAGCGAAGGCAAAGAGCGCGGCCGAGGCGGAGCCGTGGTCGGCTTGATCGTCGTCCCTGCCTAGTGCGCAATTGCGCACGGGCGCAGGGACCCATACCGCGTGATTCATCGATTGCGGATGGTCGCAGTCCCGCACGACCAGTCTTCGCCAAACCACTGCCTGGGGTTATGGGTCCCTGCGTTCGCAGGGACGACAGCGGAGGATGCGGCTATGAATGCGCGCATCACCGGCTTGTCATCGCGCTATCGATAGCGCAGCATCAAATAATCAAGAAATGCAGGGACAAAGCATGGCGCGCGCGAAGAACGTTCTCTGGATCATGTGCGACCAGCTTCGCTATGATTATCTCGGCTGCACCGGCCATCCCACGCTGAAGACACCGAACATCGACGCCATGGCGAAGCGCGGCGTGCTGTTCAGCAAGGCCTATGTGCAATCACCGATCTGCGGGCCCTCGCGGATGTCGTTCTACACTGGGCGCTACATGCGCTCGCACGGCTCGCATTGGAACGGCTGGCCCTTGCGCGTCGGCGAGCCCACGCTCGGCGATCACCTCAACAAGGTCGGCGTGCGCAACGTGCTGGTCGGCAAGACCCACATGGCGCCCGACCTCGAAGGCATGAAGGCGCTCGGCATCCCGCCGGAATCGATCATCGGCGTGCACGTCGCCGAATGCGGTTTCGAGCCCTATGAGCGCGACGACGGCCTGCATCCGACGGGACGTCCGCGACCGAAATACGACGCATATCTTCGCCAGCAGGGTTTTGACGCGACCAATCCCTGGGAGCACTGGGCCAATTCAGGCGCGGCCGACGATGGCTCCCTGCAGAACGGCTGGCTGCTGGTGCATGCCGACAAGGCCGCGCGCGTGCCGGACGAGCATTCCGAGACGCCCTACATGACGCGGCGCGCGATGGACTTCATCAGCGAGGCCGAGACCGACGGCCGGCCGTGGTGCCTGCATCTGTCCTATATCAAGCCGCACTGGCCCTACATCGCGCCAGAGCCCTATGCGAGCATGTATTCGACTGACGACATGATTCCGGTGATCCGCTCCGAGCGCGAGCGCCAGAATCCGCATCCCGTGTTCGGCGCCTATATGGACATGCGCTACTCCCGCAACATGGCGCGCGACGATGCCCGCGACAAGGTAATCCCGACCTATATGGGCCTGATCACGCAGATCGACGACCAGATGGGCGTGCTGATGAAGTTCCTGGAGGACCGAGGCCTCCTGGACACCACCATGATCGTGTTCACCTCCGATCACGGCGATTATCTCGGCGATCACTGGATGGGCGAAAAGGATCTGTTCCACGAGCAGTCAGCCAAGATCCCGCTCATCGTCATCGATCCCTCGAAGGAGGCCGACGCCACGCGCGGCACGCACAGCGATGCGCTGGTGGAGGCGATCGATCTCGCGCCGACCTTCGTCGATTATTTCGGCGGCAAGGTACCGGGCCACATTCTCGAAGGACGTTCGCTGCTGCCGCTGCTGCGTGGCCCGAAGCCATCGGATTGGCGCAAGGTGGCATTCTCCGAATACGACTACGCCATGCAGGACGTGCGGCTGAAGCTGAACCAGCCGATCGAGCGCTGCCGCCTGTTCATGGTGTTCGACGGCCGCTGGAAATACATTCACGCCTCCGGCTTCCGCCCGATGCTGTACGACCTCGAAACCGACCCGGACGAATATCTGGATCGCGGCGACGACCCCGATTGCGCCCCGATCATCGCGCGATTGCAGGCCGAGCTGTTCGACTGGGCGCTGCATCCGAACGGCCACATCACCACGCCGCGCGAGAAGATCGCCGCCTATGCGGACAACCAGCTGCAGGTGAAGGGCGGGATCCTGATCGGCATCTGGGACGAGCAAGAGCTCGCCGCGATCAAGGATGGCATCGCCCAGCGCGCGAAGATGTGAGCTGCTCCGCGCGCCATAACGTCGATACGATCGAACATCTATCCACGCGGTCATTGCGAGCGCAGCGAAGCAATCCAGTTCTTTCCTCGGAGAGATTCTGGATTGCTTCGTCGCAAGGGCTCCTCGCAATGACGGAGGAGAAAGCTCAATTCTCGATCTTGTAGCCCGTCGCCTTCACGATCGGCTGCCACAAGGCGATGTTCGCTGCCAGCTCCTTGGTGAGCCCATCTGCATTGCTGCCGACCGGGATCATCCCGATCGCCGTCAGTTTCTCCTTCACTTCGGGCTTGGCCAGCGCCGCGCTCGCGGCCGCGCCGAGCCTGGTCGCAAACTCCGGCGGGCTGCCGGCGGGAAGCCACATGCCGTACCAGGCGTCTGCAACGAGATCGATGCCGCTCTCCTTCAGCGTCGGAACGTCGGGCGCGAACGGCGAGCGCTCGGCACTCGCGACCGCGACGATCTTTACGCCCTTGGCGCGGTGCTGCGGCAGCGCGTCGGCCAGTGTCACGATGCCGAACGAGATGTGGCCGCCGACGAGGTCGTTGAGGATCGGCGCGCTGCCGCGATAGGGCACGCGGGTCATGGCAATGCCGAGATCCTTCTCGAGCTTGGAGCCGGTGAAATGAGGGATGGTGCCGTTGCTAGGCACGCCGAACGACGTCTTGTCGGGATGCGCCTTCAGCCAGGCGGCAAAACTCTTGAAATCCGGGGCGTCGATCCCCGGGCCGATCACGACGGCGAACTCGAACCGTGCCAGCAGCGACACCGGCATGAAGTCCCTGGCCGTGTCGAAGCTCGGTGTCGTCTCCACCATCGGCAGCAGGTACATGGTGGGCCCGGTCGTCACCAGCACCATGCTGCCGTCGGGGCTTGCACCTTTCACCGCCTTGATCCCGATCAGGCCGTCGCCGCCGGTGCGGTTCTCGACCACGATGGTCCGTTGCAGCACCGGGGCCATCTCATGTGCGATCAGGCGGCACAGCGTATCGCCGCCGGCTCCCGCTGCGAACGGGAAGATGATCTTGCTCAGCCCGGCCTGCGCCTGCGCTCCACCCGCATGCGCCAGGAGCGGCAGGCCGAGGCATCCGGTCATGAATTTGCGGCGGTCCATAGGTTTCCTCTCCAGCCCCGTTTTTGGTTGCCGGCATTAGAACCTGAACGGCATCCAAGACAAGGCCGGGGTTGGCCGTTTACCATCTCGCCCGCCTTGCGCCGGCCATCGTCCTGCTGCAAAAGCAGGCCTCACCGGCGCCGCTCTTTCGCTCCGCCGCTTCCGATGCAGAGCAATTCGCCACGCGCGCCAACACATACCCACATGGCCAGCCCCGAACTCAGTCAATTCCGCCGTATCGTCGTCAAGGTCGGCTCCGCGCTGCTGGTTGATTCCGACAAGGGCGAGGTGCGGGCGTCCTGGCTCGCCGCGCTCGCCGACGACATGGCCAAGCTGCACAACGAAGGGCGCGACGTCCTCGTCGTCTCCTCCGGCTCGATCGCGCTCGGCCGCAGCCGCCTCAAGCTGCCGCGCGGCCCGCTGAAGCTGGAGGAGAGCCAGGCCGCCGCCGCGGTCGGCCAGATCGCGCTGGCGCGGATCTGGTCCGAGGTGTTGGGGGCGCACGGCATCGGCGCCGGCCAGATCCTGGTGACGCTCCAGGACACCGAGGAGCGCCGCCGTTATCTCAACGCCCGCTCCACCATCGGCAAGCTGCTGGAATGGCGCGCCATCCCCGTGATCAACGAGAACGACACGGTCGCCACCAACGAAATCCGCTACGGCGACAATGACCGCCTCGCCGCGCGCGTTGCCACCATGGCGAGCGCCGACCTGCTCGTGCTGCTGTCCGACATCGACGGGCTCTACGACGCCCCGCCGAAGAACAACCCGGACGCAAAGCTCATTCCCGTGGTCGAGAGCATCTCCTCGGAGATCGAGGCGGTGGCGGGAGACGCCGAGTCCGAGCTGTCGCGCGGCGGCATGCGCACCAAGGTCGAGGCGGCCAAGATCGCCACGACGGGCGGCACGCACATGCTGATCGCCTCCGGCAAGATCGAGCATCCCCTGCAGGCGATCGCCAATGGCGGCCGCTGCACCTGGTTCCTGACGCCGGCCAACCCCATCACCTCGCGAAAGCGCTGGATCGCAGGCACGCTGGAGCCGAAGGGCACGCTGACGATCGATGCCGGCGCCGTGACGGCGCTGCGCGCCGGCGCCAGCCTGCTGCCGGCCGGCGTGATCAAGGTGGAGGGCCAGTTCGCCCGCGGCGATGCCGTCATCGTCCGCGGCCCCGACAGCAGCGAGGTCGGCCGCGGCCTGATCGCCTATGACGCCGAGGTCGCCGAGCGGATCAAGGGCCGCTCTTCGCCTGATGTAATGGCCATCCTCGGCATCAGCGGGCGCTCGGAGATGATCCACCGCGACGATCTGGTGGTGGGTGGGTAGAACCCCTGCCGTCATGCCCGGGCTTGTCCCGGGCATCCACGTTCTTGGTACCGCGCGAAGGTCGTGGTTGGCCGGGACAGGCCCGGCCATGACGTCCGGGGTGAGCCAATGCCAACCCATCGGGGAGACCTGCCATACCCTCCCGACCCTTCGCAAAAGCGGGATTTCCGTGCTAGGACACCGCCTTAGCAGAAGGTTGAACCCCATGGCCGCCCCCCTCAAAGCCGTTGACGGCAATGCCGATCGAGCTGGCGATCTCTTGGCGCTGATGTCCGATCTCGCCGCAAGAGCCCGCGCTGCCGCGCGTGTGCTGGCGCTGGCGCCGCCGGAGCAGAAGAACCGGGCACTCGAGGCCATGGAGCGGGCGATCCGCGCAAGCTCTGCTGCGATTCTCGCCGCCAATGCCGAGGACGTCGCCGAAGCCCGCGCCGCCGGCAACATGACCGCTTCCTTCATCGACCGCCTGACGCTGACGCCGGCGCGGATCGAGGGCATGGCCGAAGGGATCGCCATCGTCCGCGGCATCGCCGATCCCATCGGCGTCGTCACCGAGAGCTGGCAGCGGCCGAACGGCATGACCATCGAGCGCGTGCGCGTGCCGCTCGGCGTCGTCGGCGTGATCTTCGAGAGCCGTCCGAACGTTGCGGCGGACGCCGGCGTGCTGTGCCTGAAGTCCGGCAATGCCGTCATCCTGCGCGGCGGCTCCGACAGTTTTCGCTCCTGCCGTGCCATTCATGAGTGCCTGGTGCAGGGCCTGCGCGAAGCGGGCCTTCCCGAGGCTGCGATCACGCTGGTCCCGACGCGGGACCGCGCCGCGGTCGGCATGATGCTGTCAGGCCTGAACGGTGCGATCGACGTGATCGTGCCGCGCGGGGGCAAGAGCCTCGTCGCGCGTGTCGAGCAGGAGGCGCGCGTGCCGGTGTTCGCGCATCTCGAAGGCGTCAACCACGTGTATGTCGACGGCAGCGCCGACCTCGCAATGGCGAAGTCGATCGTGCTCAATGCCAAGATGCGACGCACCGGCGTCTGCGGCGCGGCCGAGACGCTGCTGGTCGATCGCGCCGCTGTTGCGAAGAACCTGAAGCCGCTGGTCGAGATGCTGCTCGATGCCGGCTGCGAGGTGCGCGGCGACGACGCCGTGCAGAAGGCCGATGCGCGCGTCAAGCCGGCGAGCGAGGAGGATTGGGACACCGAATATCTCGACGCCATCATCGCGGCGAAGGTGGTCGACGGCGTCGACGGCGCGATCGCGCACATCCAGGACCACGGCTCGCATCACACCGATGCAATCGTGAGCGCGGACGAGGCTGCGGCGAACAAGTTCCTGAGCGAGGTCGATTCCGCGATCGTGCTCCACAACGCCTCGACGCAGTTTGCCGACGGCGGCGAGTTCGGTTTCGGCGCCGAGATCGGAATTGCCACCGGCCGGTTTCACGCCCGCGGTCCGGTCGGCGCCGAGCAGTTGACGAGCTTCAAATATCGCGTCCACGGCACCGGGCAGACCCGGCCGTAGACGTCGCGAGGCGCCGGCATTGAGCAACAATTTCGTCGTGCCGCGTTCCCCGGCGCAAGCGGTCCCGCCCCACACGCCGGGCATGCGCATCGGCCTGCTCGGCGGCTCCTTCAATCCGCCGCATCAGGCGCATCGCGCCATCAGCCGGTTTGCGCTGAAGCGATTGCAGCTCGATCGCGTGTGGTGGCTGGTCACGCCCGGCAATCCGCTGAAGGAGAACGGCACGCTGCACGAGCTCGGCGAGCGCATGCAGGCCGCACGCGACGTCGCTGATGATCCGCGCATCGAGGTGAGCTGTCTCGAATCCGTCATCCGTACGCGCTACACTATCGACACGATCAACACGTTGCGCCGCCGCTTCCCTGGCCTGCGCTTTGTCTGGATCATGGGCGCCGACAATCTCGCTCAATTCCACCGTTGGCAGGACTGGCGGCGCATCGCCGCCCAGGTGCCGATGGCCATCATCGATCGCCCGCCGCAGAGTTTTCGTGCCCTCGCCTCCCCCGCCGCCCAGGCGTTATCGCGCTACCGCCTGCCCGAGACGAAGGCAGCAGGACTTGCGGATCGGCGGGCGCCCGCCTGGGTCTTCCTGACCGGATTGAAGCTGAACCTCTCCTCGACGGGCCTGCGGAACCCGGACGGGAGCTGGAAAGGTACGAAGTGAGACGAACTGTGCGGGCTGAAGGCTCTCTGGCATATTGAAACCCTTAACCCCACATGATGTAGTGTAACCAGTGAGCGCCGGATTCGGCGTTCGCGATACAGTGAAAGGAATGGTCCCTGACCACATCTGTATTGTCCAAGTCAGCTTCGACGAAGCCTGTTTTACCCAAGGTTGCCAAGCCTACGCGTAAAACATCGACCAAAGCTGCGGCCTTGAAGGCGCAACCCGACGCCGACAAGACGCTGAGCCTGATCCTCTCCCGCCTCGAGGACATGAAGGCGGAAGAGACGGTCACCATCGACCTTCGCGGCAAATCGGCGTACTCCGACTACATGATCGTGACCACCGGCCGGGTGAACCGGCACGTCGGCGCGATCGCGGAAAACGTCACCAAGAGCCTCAAGGAAAACGGCATCAAGAACATCCATGTCGAGGGCTTGCCCAATTGCGACTGGGTGCTGATCGATTCCGGCGACGTGATCGTGCACGTGTTCAGACCCGAGGTCCGCGAGTTCTACAATCTCGAGAGATTGTACACGCAGGGCCCAGGGGCGGCGAAGGCGATCTAGGCTCATCGAGCCGATTTCGAATCGGCTGACGCGCATGCTAGCGTCGTGCGCGCGCTTGTTGCGCGCGGTCCTGAAGCGCGACCCTGAAGATATCAGACCCCGAAGATATCATGCGTGTTGCTGTCATTGCGGTGGGCCGGCTCAAGCAGGGCCCCGAACGGGAGCTTGCCGACCGCTATTTCGAGCGGTTCGACGAGGCCGGCCGCAAGCTTGGATTCCGCGAGCTCAGCATCCACGAAATTCCCGAGAGCCGCGCGCGCGATACCGCGACACGGATGGCCGAAGAGGCCGCGGCGATCTCGGCGCATATCCCGGAAAGATCCGTCCTGGTGGCGCTGGACGAACGCGGCCAGAATCTCGACTCCACCGTATTCGCACGGCATCTCGGGCGCTGGCGCGACGAAGGCATCGGACATACTATTTTCGTGATCGGAGGGGCGGACGGACTTTCGCCCGAATTGCGCCGTAAGGCCAAGCTCGCGATCGCGTTCGGCTCTGCGACCTGGCCGCACCAAATGGTCCGCGTCATGCTTCTGGAACAGCTTTATCGGGCCGCCACCATTCTGGCCGGCCATCCCTATCACCGCGCGTGATGCGCGCCACAACGGGCACTTTTGCCGAGAAGCGATGCGAGCGCCGATTCTCAACCTGCTGCTGATCGCCAACGTCGCCGGCGCAAGCCTCGCGCAAGCCCAGACGGCAACACCGGCGCCCCAGACCGCAGCCATCTCGCCCGACGCGATCAAGCAGCGCGAGCAGGAGCTGGAAGCTGCGCGCGCCAGGCAGAAGAGCGCGGAAGAAGCGCAGGCCAAGCTCAAGGCCGAGATCACCGCGCTCGGCCAGGACCGCACCCAACTCAATCAGCAGCTGATCGAGACCGCCGCCAATGTGCGCACCGTGGAGACTAAGATCGACGAGGCCGAAGCGCGGCTGCGCGCGCTGAACGGCCGCGAGCAGCAGATGCGTGCTTCGCTCGATTCGCGCCGTGCCGACATCGTCGAAGTGCTCGCGGCCTTGCAGCGCGCCGGCCGGCGCACGCCTCCGGTGCTGCTGGTGCGGCCCGAAGATGCGCTGCAATCGCTGCGCACAGCGATGCTGCTCGGCGCCGTCGTGCCGGAATTGCGCGGCCGCGCGGAGAAGATCGCGGCCGAGCTCGGCGAGCTCGTGGCCTTGCGCAAGGCCATCGCCACCGAGCGCGACCAGCTCGCCTCAGACCGCGACAGGGTTCGCAACGATCAGACTCGGCTCGCGGCTTTGGTCGACGAGCGGCAACGCCAGCAGGCGGCGCGCGAGAAGGACCTGGACGCCGAGAGTTCGCGCGCCATCGCGCTTTCAAGGCAGGTCGGCGATCTCCAGGGGCTGATCGCCAAGATGGAGCAGGACCTGCAAAGCGCCGCCAAGGCTGCCGAGAAGGCCGCGGAGGCCGCAAGGCAGGCCGAGGCGAAAGCGGCCGCCAGCGCCAAGTCGGGTCCAGGCGCTTTCAAGGACAAGTCCCGCACCACCCCGGCGATCGCCTTCGCTTCCGCCAAGGGACTCCTGCCTCTGCCGGTTAACGGTAACAAGATCAGGGACTTTGGCGGTTCCGATGGGGTTGGCGGGGTCCAGAAGGGGATTTCGCTGGCCACCAAGCCCGGCTCCCAGGTCACGACGCCGTGTGACGGCTGGGTGGTCTATGCCGGGCCGTTCCGCAGCTATGGACAACTCTTGATCCTCAACGCCGGTGGCGGGTATCATGTCCTGATCGCCGGGATGGAGCGCATTTCGGTCAACATCGGACAGTTTGTGCTCACGGGGGAGCCGGTCGCGACCATGGGGTCGACCTCTCAAGTCGCCTCCATTCTCGCCACGAACGCGAGTCAACCTGTGCTGTATGTCGAGTTCCGTAAAGACGGCACTCCAATCGATCCAGGCCCATGGTGGGCCGCAAATGAAGGCGAGAAGGTTCGCGGATGATGCGCAAGACTTCAGTAATCCTCCTCAGCGCCGCCACCGGTGCAGCGCTGACGCTGTTCGTGACCCAGCCCCGCGCGGTATTCATGGGCTCAAGCGCACGAGCCGCCACCGCGGACACCTATCGCCAGCTCAATCTGTTCGGCGACGTCTTCGAGCGCGTGCGCTCCGACTATGTCGAGAAGCCCGATGACACCAAGCTGATCGAATCCGCCATCAGCGGCATGCTCACCGGCCTCGATCCGCATTCGAGCTACATGGACGCCAAGAGCTTCCGCGACATGCAGGTGCAGACCCGCGGCGAGTTCGGCGGCCTCGGCATCGAGGTCACGATGGAAGACGGCCTGATCAAGGTGGTCTCGCCGATCGACGACACGCCCGCTTCGCGCGCCGGCATCATGGCCAACGACATCATCACCAATCTCGACGACGAGGCGGTGCAGGGCCTGACCCTGAACCAGGCGGTCGAGAAGATGCGCGGTCCGGTCAACACCAAGATCAAGCTCAAGATCATCCGCAAGGGTCAGGACAATCCGCTCGACGTGACGCTCGTGCGCGACAACATCCGCGTCCGCTCGGTGCGCGCGCGTGTCGAGCAGGACGACATCGGCTACATCCGCATCACCACCTTCAACGAGCAGACCACCGAAGGCCTGAAGCGCGAGGTCGGCAACCTCACGAACCAGATCGGCGCCGACAAGCTCAAGGGCTTCATCATCGACCTGCGCAACAACCCGGGCGGCCTGCTCGAGGAGGCGGTCACCGTCTCCGACTCGTTCCTTGAGAAGGGCGAGATCGTGTCGACCCGCGGCCGCAATGCCGAGGAGACCCAGCGCCGCACCGCGCATGCGGGCGACCTGACCAAGGGCAAGCCGGTCATCGTGCTGGTCAATGGCGGCTCGGCCTCGGCGTCGGAAATCGTCGCCGGCGCGCTGCAGGACCACAAGCGTGCGACGATCGTCGGCACGCGCTCGTTCGGCAAGGGCTCGGTGCAGACCATCATTCCGCTCGGAAGTGGCAACGGAGCGCTGCGGCTGACCACGGCCCGCTACTACACGCCGTCGGGCAAGTCGATCCAGGCCAAGGGCATCGTGCCCGACATCGAGGTGCTGCAGGACGTGCCGGACGAGCTGAAGTCGCGCACCGACACCAAGGGCGAGGCCTCGCTGCGCGGCCATCTGAAGAACGACGGCGACGAGAAGACCGGCTCGCAGTCCTACGTCCCGCCGGACGCCAAGGACGACAAGGCGCTCAAGCTCGCCGGCGACCTGCTCCACGGCATCAAGAACAGCGCCTCCGCGGCGCCCACGCCGGGCAACGACAACAAGGCGACGACCGACAAGCCAAAAGCGGCGAACTGAGTCCTCGCATTCTGCGATCTGACGAAAAGGGCGGCTCCTGGAGCTGCCCTTTTGCTTGCAAGTCCGATCCCCGGCCTATCCCGGCCTGCCGCCGCTTGACCTCGGCATGGTATCGTCGGCTGGAGTGATTCGGGATCTCGCATGACTGAAACGGCCGATGATCTGAGTGCGCCGCTCGGACAGGACAAGCCGCGCCGGAAACGCCGGCTGCGGCTGCCGTTCACGGCCATGCAGCTGCTTGCCGTCCTGCTCGGACTTTTCCTCCTCACCTTTGCCGGCTTCGCCATCTTCAACAAGGATCCGCTCGGCGGCGAGCCGATGACCCGGATCGCGATCCGCGCTCCCGATGCCACGGACGAGAAGCCGGCGGCCTCCGGCCACGGCTCGGAGACCAAGCCGGAGGGCAAGCACGAGACCAAGGAGGCGCCGAAGCAGGCCGCCCCCGGTGAGCAGAAGACCATCACCATGATCGACGGCTCGACCGGCGCCCGCCACGACGTGGTGATCGGCGGTGGCGACGCCGCCGACAGGGGCGAGGCAGCATCCGCCCCGCCGCCCGTCATGGCCGGAATCAATCCGAAGCTCTTGGAGAAATCGCGCTACGGCATGATCCCGGTGGCCGCTGACGGGCTGAAGCCGTTCGACGTCTATGCGGCGGACGCCGACCGCGCCAAGGTCGCAAAGATGCCCGTGGTGGCGATCGTGATCGGCGGCCTCGGCGTCGGCGCCGCCAAGACAACCGACGCGATCATGAAGCTGCCGGCGGCGGTGACGCTGGCCTTCACGCCCTATGGCGCCGACCCCGGCAAGCTCGCCGAGCGCGCCCGCGCGCAGCGCCACGAGATCTTCCTCCAGATCCCGATGGAGCCCTATGACTTCCCCGACAACGATCCGGGACCGCAGACGCTGCTGACCTCGCTCAGCCCGGACCAGAACATGGACCGTCTCTATTGGCACCTGAGCCGGATGCAAGGCTATGCCGGCCTCACCAATTTCATGGGCGCGCGATTCATCGCGACCGAGCCGGCGATGCAGCCGATCATCCGCGAGGCGGCCAAGCGCGGCCTCGGCTTCTTCGACGACGGCTCCTCGCCGCGCAGCATCGCGCCCCAGGCCGCGGCGAACCAGGCCATGCCGTTCGGCAGGGGCGACATCGCCATCGACGTGGTGCCGACGCCGACCGAGATCGACCGCGCCCTCAACAAGCTCGAATCGACCGCACGCGAACGCGGCATCGCTGTCGGCACGGCCTCGGCCCTGCCCGTCTCGATCGAGCGCATCGGCGCCTGGACCAAGACATTGGGCGACCGAGGTATCCTTTTGGTGCCATTGACAACCGCGATGCTGAAATCAAAATCCAGCTAAATCAACGAATTGGTACGGCACGGCTCCCGCGGGGCCGCATCAAGCCGGACCTGAGGCATGCGAGAGGTCTGGCGGAATGGCGCGTTACGAGGATCTGCCCTACCGGACCTGCGTCGGTGTGATGCTGCTCAATCCAAAGGGACTGGTGTTCATCGGCCGCCGCGCCGGCGGCATCGAGCATGTCGACGACACCCATGTCTGGCAGATGCCGCAGGGCGGCGTCGACCCCGGCGAGGACACCTGGGAAGCCGCCAAGCGCGAGCTCTACGAGGAGACCAGCGTGCGCTCGGTCGAGCGGCTCGGGGAAGTCCCGGACTGGCTCACTTACGACATTCCGCGCACGGTTGCGGGGCGCGCCTGGAAGGGCCGCTACCGCGGCCAGCGCCAGAAATGGTACGCGGTGCGCTTCACCGGCAAGGACAGCGAGATCAATGTCGAGAAGCCCGGCGGTGGCGGCCACAAGGCGGAATTCGTGAGCTGGCGCTGGGAATCGATGAAGAATCTCCCTCAGTTGATCATCCCCTTCAAGCGCCCGGTCTACGAGCGCGTGGTGAAGGAATTTTCTGCGCTGGCGGATGAATGATCCACTGTCGCTCCGGGGCGATACGAAGTATCGAACCCCCAGTGCGCAATTGCGCACCTGAGAGCCTCGATATTCCGGGTTCGGTGCCTCGCATCGCCCTGGAATGACGACAAGGGATCCGCGCGTGACCAATGAAAAACCCTACCGCCCCAACGTCGGGATCGCGCTATTCAATGCCGACGGCCGTGTGCTGATCGGCCACCGCTTCAAGGGCGACGGGCCGGAGATCATCCTGCCGGGGCTCGACTGGCAGATGCCGCAGGGCGGTGTCGACGAGGGCGAGGATCTGCGCGATGCGGCGATGCGCGAGCTCTGGGAGGAGACCAATGTCGTGAGCGCCGACTTTCTCGGCGAAACCGACTGGTTGGCCTACGAGTTCCCGCCTTACGACGGGCCGGAGACGCACCGGCTGGCGAAATTCCGAGGCCAGCGGCAAAAATGGTTCGCGCTGCGCTTCACCGGCCGCGACGACGAGATCGATCCGCTGACACCGCGCAACGGCCAGCCCGCCGAGTTCGACGCCTGGCGCTGGGAGCGCCTCGACCGTGTCGTCGATCTCGTGGTGCCGTTCCGCCGCGACGTGTACCGCGCCGTGGCGCGAGAGTTTGCTGCCTTCGGAAGCTGAAGGGGCGAAAACAACCCCATGCACAGTAGCGAAGTGTTTGACACGTCGCGATAAAATCGGCGGCAGCTCCAGCGATCCCGCAACAAAGTTTCAGCGCCCGCCACTTCCGTGACGAGCGCTGAAACTGTTCAGAAATTGCAGATTTGAGCCCCGGAGCGGTGCCCCGGGGCTTAGTGCATAGCCGTGGAGCTGAGCTGCTGCTGGATGCTCTTGAAGTGGTCGAGCCGCTCGATGGCGTGATCGAGCTCGCCGCCTTCGTGCTCCTTCAATCCCTCTTCCATCTCCGCGATCGTCTCGGCGAACTGGGCACGGTCGAGCTCGGCCAGCGACGTCGCGACGTCGGCGAGCACGGTCAGGCCCTTGTCGGAGACTTCGGCGATGCCGCCGAGCACGATGACCTTCTCGTGCCTGCCGCCGCTGGTGATGGTGAGAATGCCCGGGCGGATCGCGGCCACGACCGGCGCATGTCCGGCCAGCACGCCAAAATCACCCTCGACGCCGGGGATGTCGACCTGATCGACCTCGCCCGAGAAGGCGAGCTTTTCCGGAGAGACGAGATCGAAGTGGAAGGTGGCCATGGGAAACCTGCGAATAGCGAGTGGCGAATAGCGAGTGGCGGTCGGGAGCAGCGGACGATGCGCTACTCCCCATTCGCCATTCGCCTCTTAAGCCGCTTCAGCGGCGAGCTTCTTGCCCTTCTCGACCGCTTCTTCGATGGTGCCGACCATGTAGAAGGCGGCTTCCGGCAGGTGATCGTACTTGCCTTCCACCAGGCCCTTGAAGCCCTTGATGGTGTCGGCGAGCTCGACGAACTTGCCCGGCGATCCCGTGAAGATTTCGGCAACGTGGAACGGCTGCGACATGAAGCGCTCGACCTTGCGGGCGCGGGCCACCGTCAGCTTGTCCTCTTCCGAAAGCTCGTCCATGCCGAGAATGGCGATGATGTCCTGGAGCGCCTTGTAGCGCTGCAGCACCTGCTGGACCTGACGGGCGACGGCGTAGTGCTCCTCGCCGACGACCAGCGGGGAGAGCATGCGCGAGGTCGAGTCGAGCGGATCCACCGCGGGGTAGATGCCCTTTTCGGCGATCGAACGCGACAGCGTGGTGGTCGCGTCAAGATGCGCGAACGAGGTCGCGGGCGCCGGGTCGGTCAAGTCGTCGGCCGGAACGTAGATGGCCTGCACCGAGGTGATCGAGCCCTTCTGCGTGGTCGTGATGCGCTCCTGCAGCGCGCCCATGTCGGTGGCGAGCGTCGGCTGATAGCCCACCGCCGAAGGAATACGGCCGAGCAGCGCCGACACTTCCGAGCCGGCCTGGGTGAAACGGAAGATGTTGTCGACGAAGAACAGCACGTCCTGGCCCTTGTCGCGGAAGTCCTCTGCGATGGTGAGGCCGGTGAGCGCGACGCGGGCGCGGGCGCCCGGCGGCTCGTTCATCTGGCCGAACACCAGCGCGCACTTCGACTTCACGCTCGGATCCGGATTCTTCGGATCGGCGTTGACCTTGGACTCGATGAACTCGTGATAGAGGTCGTTGCCCTCGCGGGTGCGCTCGCCGACACCGGCGAACACGGAGTAGCCGCCGTGGGCCTTCGCGACGTTGTTGATCAGTTCCTGAATCAGCACGGTCTTGCCGACGCCGGCGCCGCCGAACAGGCCGATCTTGCCGCCCTTGGCGTAGGGCGCGAGCAGGTCCACGACCTTGATGCCGGTGACGAGAATTTCGGCTTCGGTCGACTGGTCGGTGTAGCTCGGCGCTTCCTGGTGGATGGCGCGCAGGCCTTCCGACTTGACCGGGCCGGCTTCGTCGATCGGCTCGCCGATGACGTTGATGATGCGGCCGAGCGTGCCTTCACCGACGGGAACGCGGATCGGCGCGCCGGTGTCGGTCACTTCCTGGCCGCGGACCAGACCTTCGGTGGTGTCCATCGCGATCGTGCGCACGGTGGATTCGCCGAGATGCTGGGCGACCTCGAGCACCAGGCGGTTGCCGCCGTTCTTGGTCTCGAGCGAGTTGAGAATGGCCGGGAGGTGGCCTTCGAACTGCACGTCGACGACGGCGCCGATGACCTGGGTGACGCGACCGACCTGGGCTGCCATTGAATGTCTCCTTCGATCCGAACTTCTAAACCACGGTCAGCGTGACCGGGATGTTGCGTATGATGGGTACCGACGCGCCTTGATCAGACGGCTTCGGCGCCCGAGATGATTTCGATCAGTTCCTTGGTGATCTGCGCCTGACGCGTGCGGTTGTAGACCAGCGTCTGCTTGCGGATCATTTCACCGGCGTTGCGCGTCGCGTTGTCCATCGCGCTCATCTGCGCACCGTAGAACGAGGCGTTGTTCTCGAGCAGCGCGCGGAAGATCTGGACCGCGAGGTTGCGCGGCAGAAGGCGGGTGAGGATCTCGTCCTCTTCCGGCTCGTATTCGTAGGACGTGGTGCTCGCAGCAGCGCTCTCCTCGACGACCAGCGGGATCACCTGCTGGGCGGTCGGGATCTGCGCGATCACCGATTTGAAGCGCGAATAGAACAGCGTGCAGACGTCGAACTCGCCGTTCTCGAAACGGGCCAGGACCTTCTTGGCGATGTCCTCGGCGTTGACGAAGCCGAGCTGGCGGACGCTGCGCAGATCGAGATGCTCGACGATCTGCTTGTCGAACAGGCGGCGCAGCTGCTCGTAGCCCTTGCGGCCGACGCAGAAGAACTTCACGTCCTTGCCCTGCGCCATCAGCGCGAGGGCGCGCTCGCGCGCCAGGCGCACGATCGAGGAGTTGAAGGCGCCGGACAGGCCGCGCTCGCCGGTGCAGACCAGCAGCAGATGCACCTGATCCCTGCCGGTGCCGGCCAGCAGAACCGGCGCGCCGGGCGAGCCCGCGGCGGCGCTGGCGATGTTGGAGATCACCGCGCTCATCTTGTCGGCATAGGGACGCGCCGCTTCCGCGGCAGTCTGCGCACGGCGCAGCTTGGAGGCTGCAACCATCTGCATGGCCTTGGTGATCTTTTGCGTCGCCTTGGTGGAGGCGATGCGGACGCGCATGTCTTTAAGTGACGCCATTCTTCGTCCCCGACGGTTCGATCCCTCGGATCAAGCCGCTAGCCTATCTCTGTCGTCATGCCCGGGCTCGTCCCGGGCATCCACGTCTTCACATTCCACGCAGCAAGGCGTGGATGGCCGGGACTTCAGTTGCGAAGACGCGCTTCGCGCTTTAGCCCGGCCATGACGGCGTTGTTACGCGAAGCTCTTCGCGAAACCTTCGACCACCGACTTCAGCTTGCCAGCGGTGTCGTCGGCGAGATCGCGGCTGTCGCGGATCGCGTTGAGGATGTCGACGTGCTTGCCGCGCAGCAGCGAGAGCAGGCCATCCTCGAACGCGCGCACCTTGTTGAGCGGGAGCGGATCGAGATAGCCGTTGGTGCCGGCCCAGATCACGCAAACCTGCTCTTCCATCTTCAGCGGCGAGAACTGCGGCTGCTTCAGGAGCTCGGTCAGGCGCGAGCCGCGGTTGAGCAGGCGCTGGGTCGAGGCGTCGAGGTCGGAGCCGAACTGCGCGAACGCCGCCATTTCGCGGTACTGCGCGAGCTCGCCCTTGATCTTGCCGGCGACCTTCTTGGTGGCCTTGGTCTGCGCCGAGGAGCCGACGCGCGACACCGACAGACCGACGTTCACGGCAGGACGGATGCCCTGGAAGAACAGGTCGGTTTCCAGGAAGATCTGGCCGTCGGTGATCGAGATGACGTTGGTCGGGATGTAGGCCGACACGTCGTTGGCCTGGGTTTCGATGACCGGCAGCGCCGTCAGCGAGCCCGAGCCCTGGTCCTTGTTCAGCTTCGCCGCGCGCTCGAGCAGGCGGGAGTGCAGATAGAACACGTCGCCCGGATAGGCTTCGCGGCCCGGCGGGCGGCGCAGCAGCAGCGACATCTGGCGGTAGGCGACGGCCTGCTTGGAGAGGTCGTCATAGATGATGACCGCGTGCATGCCGTTGTCGCGGAAGTACTCGCCCATGGTGCAGCCGGTGAAGGGCGCGATGTACTGCATCGGCGCCGGATCGGAGGCGGTGGCGGCGACGACGATCGAATATTCGAGCGCGCCCTGCTCTTCCAGCACCTTCACGAACTGGGCGACGGTGGAGCGCTTCTGGCCGACCGCGACGTAGACGCAGTACAGCTTGATGTTCTCGTCGGGCTGCGCGTTGAGCGGCTTCTGGTTCAGGATGGTGTCGAGTGCGATCGCGGTCTTGCCGGTCTGGCGGTCGCCGATGATCAGCTCGCGCTGGCCACGGCCGATCGGGATCAGGGCGTCGATCGCCTTGAGGCCGGTCGCCATCGGCTCGCTCACCGACTTGCGCGGAATGATGCCGGGCGCCTTGACGTCGACGCGCATGCGCTTCTCGGCCTGGATCGGGCCCTTGCCGTCGATCGGGTTGCCGAGCGCGTCGACGACGCGGCCGAGCAGCCCCTTGCCGACCGGCGCGTCCACGATGGCGCGGGTACGCTTGACGGTCTGGCCTTCCTTGATCTCGCGGTCGGCACCGAAAATAACGACGCCGACGTTGTCGGTTTCGAGGTTCAGCGCCATGCCGCGGGTGCCGTTCTCGAACTCGACCATTTCACCGGCCTGGACGTTGTCCAGACCGTAGACGCGGGCGATACCGTCGCCGACGGACAGCACCTGTCCGACTTCGGAGACTTCAGCTTCCTGGCCGAAATTCTTGATCTGGTCCTTGAGGATCGCGGAAATTTCCGCGGCGCGGATGTCCATCAGCCTGCCTCTTTCATCGCGTGCTTGATCGAATTGAGTTTGGTGCGAAGCGAACCATCCACCATGCGGCTGCCAAGCTTGACGACGAGGCCACCGATGATCGAAGGATCGACTTTCACGTTCAGCGCGACGTCCTTGCCGGTCACCGACTTCAGGGCAACCTTGAGGGCATCGAGATTCTTGTCCGAGAGCGCTTCCGCCACGGTGACGTCGGCCGTCGTCTCGCCCTTGAACTTGGCGACGAGGGCGCGGTAGCCGCGGATGACGTCGGCCACCACGAACAGGCGGCGGTTGGCGGTCAGCACCTTGAGGAAGTTGGCGGAGATGCCGGCGATCCCGGCCTTGGCCAGCACGGCCGAGAGGGCCCGAGACTGGGCGTCGGCCGCGAACACCGGGCTGCGGACGAGGCGTTTGAGATCCGCGCTCTCGTTCAGCAGGGCATCGAATTTATCGAGATCGGCTTTGACCTCGTCGACCACTTTCTGGTCGCGGGCCAGTTCAAACAAGGCCGTTGCATAACGGCCGGACACACCTGAAACGGACGTATCTTCTGCAGCCACAGACGCGCTCTTTTTGCTGTCAAACTCGCAAGGGAAAAACCGTCGCCACGAAGCGGCGCCTAGCGATCCAAGCCCTTGGAATTCAAGCGGGACTTCGATTTTCGACCAGCACGGGAGGTGCCGGGCTCGTTAAAATCGCGGCTTTGCTAACATAGCAGGCGCGCACGTGCAACATGACGCCAAATTAAAGGCACGAGGTTCTCTCGCCAGTTCGTCGCAGCGGACGACGCCGCGACGGCGTCGCTGACGCGTTCGGGCTGATGACCTCCCGCATTGCGGAAATTGCCGGGAGCCTCCCGGCGTTTGGTTCCCGCCCCTAGCGCATAGCGGCCATGAACACGGATCGCTGAGGCGTGATTTCGAAGGCGCCGGTTCCACTGGCCGAATACTTACCGAATTCTGAACAATCGAAGCGATCACTTCGTTTTACAGTATTACGAAGTAATCATGAGGTTAATGAATCGTTAAAGCCGAAGATTACGGAACATCCTCTGATTATCGCACAACGGTAACAAGATGTTTCATGACGAAACATACCCAATTTACTGCCCAATTCACGCCTCATTGGGAATCGAAACGCCAAACCGCTCACAAACTGATGGGGGCTCCACTAGCCACACATGTGGCAATACTAGCTTAGGGACCAATAAATGCTGTCTTTGAAGACGCTGGGCTTTGTGACCCGGCCGCGTACGGCGATCGCTTTCGTCGCCGCAACCCTCCTCATCGGTGGAACCGCCACCGAAGCGTCCGCCAAATCCCGGCATCACCGGCACCATCATCATCACCGCCACCACGCCCAGACCGACACCAACGCGACCTCCGATTGGCGCAACGCCAATGCGTCGATGACGCCAACCTCCGGCACGGGCCGCAGCTTCTCCGGCATGGCTTCCTTTTACGGCAACGAGTCCGGCAGCCGGACGGCGTCGGGCCAGCGCTTCAACCAGAACGCCATGACCGCGGCGCACCGTTCACTGCCGTTCGGCACCAAGCTGCGTGTCACCCATCGCGGCCAGAGCGTGGTCGTCACCATCAATGACCGCGGTCCGTTCATTCGCGGCCGTGTCCTCGACCTCTCCACCGGCGCTGCCCGCGCCATCGGCCTCACCGGTGCCGGCGTCGGCCGCGTCACCGCGGAAGTCGTTTCCTAAAGGGGCGCTTCAACGCCTCTCCTCGCACGCGTAGTTTCCATCAGTTTGCTGCGCGCGTGAGACAAGCCCGTGGTCTTGGGGGACCGCGGGCTTTTTTTGTCGTCATTCCGGGGCGCGCGCAGCGCGAACCCGGAATGCATCGCGCGGCAGAGTTGGTGGAGGAATGGATTCCGGGCTCGCGACTTCGTCGCGCCCCGGAATGACGACCAAGCATTTGGTGACAGTGGCGCTTACAAGAAGCTCTGCGGATCGACGTCCACTTCGAGCTTCTGATTGCCCGTCGGCTTCGGGCAGACGGCGAGCCAGTTGCGCAAATAGTCCGACAGATCGAAGCCCCGCGCCGATTTCACCAGGATGCGGAAGCGGTAGCGGCCCTTGATGACGGCGAGCGGCGCTTCCGCCGGGCCGAGCACCACCACGCGCTCGTCGCGCGGCGCGAGCGCAACGAGCTTGCGGCCGAAACCTTCCGCGCTCGGGCGGTCGCCGGCCGAGATGATCAGGCTCGCGAGCCGGCCGAACGGCGGATAGAGCGTCTTCTCGCGCAGCTCGATCTCGCTGTCGTAGAAGGCCTCGCGGTCGCAGGCGATCAGCGCCTTCATCACGGGATGATCGGGCTGGTGGGTCTGGAGGTAGCCGACGCCGCGGCCCTGCTCGCGTCCGGCGCGGCCGATCACCTGGTTGAGCAATTGCCAGGTGCGCTCCGCGGCGCGCGGATCGCCGTTGCTGAGGCCAAGATCCGCATCGACCACGCCGACCAGATTGAGCCGCGGGAAATTGTGGCCCTTCGCCACGAGCTGCGTGCCGATGATGATGTCGACGCGGCCCTCCGCGATCTCGGCGAGCTCCGAGCGCATCGTCTCGATCGAGGTGATGAGATCGCTGGACAGCACCATGGTGCGCGCTTCCGGGAACAGCGCGGCCGCCTCCTCCTGCAGGCGCTCGACACCGGGCCCGACCGCGACCAGCGATTCCTCCGCCGAGCAGTTCGGGCAGATGTGCGGGCGCGGCATCGAGAAGCCGCAATGGTGACAGACGAGGCGCTGGCGAAAGCGATGATCGACCAGCCAGGCATCGCAGATGGTGCAGGCGAAGCGATGGCCGCAGGCACGGCACAAGGTCAGCGGCGCATAGCCGCGGCGGTTGAGGAACAGCAGCGCCTGCTCGCGCCGCTCGATCGCGATTCTGATCTCGCCGGCAAGCCGCGGCGAGATGAAGCGGCCGCGCGCGGGCGGCTCGCGCCGCAGATCGATCGCCTCGATATGCGGCATGTGCTGGCCGCCGAAGCGCGAAGGCAGCGCGATGCGCTGGTAGCGGCTCTTGCGCGCATTGACCTCGGACTCCACCGACGGCGTCGCGGAGGCCAGCACGACCGGGATTTTTGCGATATGCGCGCGCACCACCGCCATGTCGCGGGCGTGGTAATGCACGCCGTCGTCCTGCTTGTAGGCCTGGTCGTGCTCTTCATCGACGATGATGAGGCCGAGATTGGCATAGGGCAGAAACAGCGCCGAGCGCGCGCCGACCACGACCGGCGCTGAACCTTCGGAAATCGCGGCCCAATTGCGCGCGCGGGTGCGCGGGGTGAGTTCGGAATGCCATTCGATCGGCCGCACGCCGAAACGCTGCGCAAAGCGGTCGAGGAACTGGCCGGTGAGCGCGATCTCCGGCATCAGGATCAGCGACTGTTTTCCGCGACGGATCACCTCGGCCACGGCTTCGAAATAGACCTCGGTCTTGCCCGAGCCGGTGACACCGTCGAGCAGCGCGACATGGAAGGTGCCGTTGGCCGCGAGCGCGCGCATCGCATCCACGCCGGCACGCTGCAGCGGCGAGAAATCCGGCCGGCCGAAATCAGGATCTGGCGCGGGCGGCGGCGGGGGCGGCGGCATCGGCTCGACCGTGAGCGTGCCTTCGTCGACGAGGCCGTCGATCACGCCTGAGGAGACGCCCGCTTCCTTGGCCGCCTCGGACTTGCCGTGCAGCAGCCGGTCGGACAGCACCGCGATCACCCTCTGCCGCGCCGGCGTCAGGCGCTTCGGGGGATCGCCGACCAGGCGAACGCCGGCGCGCACCCGCTCCGGGCCGAGAGTCTCGCCCATGCGCAGGCACATGCGCAGCACCATGCCGCGCGGACTCAGCGTGTAATTGGCGACCCAGTCGACCACCGAGCGCAGCTCGGGCTTCAGCGGCGGGATGTCGAGCTTCTCGCTGACCTCCTTGAGGCGATTGTGCAGGCGCGGATCGGGATTGGCGTTCTCGCCCCAGACCACCGCCAGCACCTCGCGGGCCCCGAGCGGCACGCCGACGAGATCGCCCGCTTTCAGCTCCATCCCGCGCGGCACCTTGTAGGAATAGGTCTGGTCGAGCGCGACCGGCACCAGCACGTCGACCATGCCGGTCGCGTGGGCGGAGGCGGGGCTGCGCGGTGTGTGATCCATGGGTGGAGAATCGGAACTCGGGGACTTCAGGCTAGCGCCGCGGGCCGGCCTTAGCGAACGATAAACGAGTGTGATGCGATATACTGTACGGAATCACCACGTCCAGAGCGCATGAGCAAAGCGGCCGCCCCAAGAATCGAGCTCGCCAGCGCCGATCCCTCGATCGCGCAGGAGATGGCACGCTGGCTGTCGCATCTCGGCGCCGAGCGGCGGCTGTCGCCGAAGACGCTGGAGGCCTATGGCCGCGACTTGCGGCAGTGCCTGGATTTCCTCAGCAATCATTGGGGCGAGCGCGTCAC
This sequence comes from Bradyrhizobium sp. CCBAU 51765, assembly GCF_015291725.1. Classification (GTDB taxonomy): domain Bacteria; phylum Pseudomonadota; class Alphaproteobacteria; order Rhizobiales; family Xanthobacteraceae; genus Bradyrhizobium; species Bradyrhizobium liaoningense. Next base: position 414,857 of record NZ_CP030038.1, on the reverse strand, counting down.
CCTCGCGCGCTTCGCGGCGCTGGAGGCCACCGACGTCCGCGCGTTCATGGCGATGCGCAGGGCCGACGACATTGCCGGACGTAGCCTGATGCGTGCGCTCGCAGGCCTGCGCTCGTTTGGGCGCTTCCTCGAGCGCGAGGGCAAGGGCAAGGTCGGTGCGCTCTCGGCGATTCGCGCACCGAAGGTGGCCAAGAGCCTGCCGAAACCGCTGCCGATGGCCTCCGCAAAACGCCTGGCCGACGCCGACGAGCGCGCCGGCGAGGACCGCGAGACCTGGATCCTGGCGCGCGACGCTGCGGTGATGGCGCTGCTGTATGGCTCGGGCCTGCGCATCTCCGAAGCGCTCGGCCTGAAGCGCCGCGAGGTGCCGCGTCCCGGCGAAGGCGACGTGCTGGTCGTGACAGGCAAAGGCAACAAGACCCGCATGGTGCCGGTACTGCAAAACGTGCTGGAGCTGGTGCAGGAGTACGTTTCGATGTGCCCCTATCCGCTACCCGCGGAGGGGCCGATCTTCGTCGGCGCGCGCGGCGGGCCCTTGAGCCCGCGCATCATCCAGCTCGCGATGGAGCGGCTGCGCGGCGCGCTGGGCCTTCCCGACAGCGCCACGCCGCACGCGCTCCGGCATTCCTTCGCCACGCATCTGCTCTCGCGCGGCGGCGACCTGCGCGCCATCCAGGAATTGCTCGGCCATTCCTCGCTCTCGACGACGCAGGTCTATACCGGCATCGATTCCGAGCGGCTGCTCGAAGTCTATGCGAGCGCGCATCCGCGGCGCTGACACACTCTCGTCATAGCTCGCGTGCCTCTTGCGCGGCGTCCACGGTTCGGTCAAATCGTGGGGAACCGAGACAGGAGAGACATGATGGGCGCCCACGAAAGCATGGAGCATGCCGAGCACGCCGAACACGCGTCCGGCTCGAACAAGAAGATCGCGCTCCTGATCGCGGTGCTGGCGCTGTTCCTGGCGATCTCGGAGACGCTCGGCAAGGGTGCCCAGACCGAATCGATCAGCAAGAACGTCGAGGCTGCCAATCTCTGGGCGTTCTTCCAGGCCAAGAGCATCCGCCGCACCGTGGTGGTGACCGCGGCCGAGCAGGGCAAGCTGACGCTCGCCGCCGCGGACGAGGCCCAGAAGCCGGCCGTGCAGAAGCAGATCGACGACTGGACCAAGACCGCACAGCGCTACCGCTCCGAGCCGGAGACCGGCGAAGGCACCGAGCAGCTCGCCGAGAAGGCCAAGCACGCCGAGCATGCGCGCGACGAGGCGACCGCGAAATACCACCATTTCGAGCTGGCCTCCGCCGCGTTCCAGATCGGCATCGTGCTGGCCTCCGCCACCATCATCACCGGCATGCTCGCGCTTGCTTATGTCAGCGGCGTACTGACGATCGCCGGCCTGATCATGACCGCGCTCGGCCTGTGGTGGCCGCACCTGTTGCATTTGCATTGAGGTGAGCAGCGATCGCTCGTCTCTCTCAGCGTCATTGCGAGGAGCGAAGCGACGAAGCAATCCAGACTGCCTCCGCGGAAGGATTCTGGATTGCTTCGCTGCGCTCGCAATGACGGAGGATAGAGGCGCATGCCTTCGGCAGCTAGCGCGCCTGGTGCACGCTCCTGCGGAAGCGCTGGATCATGCGCAGCGTTCGTGACGACCATCCCTCGCCGTTGCCGGCGATCAGCTCCCTGATGCGGCGCTTGATCGGATCGACCAGTTCGGCGGCCTTGGCGCGCACCTTCAGCACCAGATCGTAGATCCGCTCGAACCAGTGCATCTCCAGCAGCTTGTGGCGCGTCACGTCGAATACGAAGGCAGTGACGCCGACGCCGACCAGCTTTGCGAACACGATCATGAAGACCGCGCTGGTCCAGTATTCGTGCGCGAGCAGCCAGAGGCCGACCAGCTTGAGCGGAAACAGCGGGACGATGGGGACCGCGAACACGATCAGCGTCATGGCCGGCGACAGCGCATTGACGCGCTCCGTCAGCCAATGCTTGAACCGCGCCAGCGGGATGGCTGCGACGACCTTGGCAACGATCGGCTCGAGATGGTCCCACAGCCAGGCTTCGATCAGGAAGATGATCGCAAGCAGGACCCAGACCGGTTGAAGAAGGCGGCGCAGCATATGTTTCCCCGCCCGATTCGGTGCTGGGGCGCGTGCCTACATATGGATGGCCCGCTTGCCGACCGCAAGCGCGGCTTCCTTGACGGCCTCCGAGCGGGTCGGATGGGCGTGGCAGGTGCGCGCGAGATCCTCCGCACTGCCACCGAATTCCATGAGAACGCAGGCTTCATGGATCATTTCGCCGGCTTCGCGGCCGATAATGTGCACGCCGAGCACGCGGTCGGTCTTCGCATCTGCGAGAATCTTCACAAAGCCGTCAGTGGTCTGGTTGACCTTGGAGCGGCCATTGGCGGTGAACGGAAACTTTCCGACGGTGTAACCGATGCCCGCCTGCTTCAGCTCCTCCTCGGTCTTGCCGACGGAGGACACTTCCGGCGTGGTATACACGACGCCCGGGATGACATCGTAGTTCACGTGGCCGGCCTGGCCGGCGATGATCTCCGCGACGGCAACGCCTTCATCCTCGGCCTTGTGCGCGAGCATCGGGCCCGCGACGACGTCGCCGATGGCGTAGACGCCCTTGAGGCTGGTGGCGAAATGCGGATCGATCTGCACGCGGCCGCGCGGATCGAGCGCGACGCCGGCTTCCTTCAGGCCAAGACCGTCGGTGTAGGGCACGCGGCCGATGCAGACCAGCACGACGTCGGCTTCCAGCGTCTCGGCAGCGCCGCCGGCGGCGGGCTCGATCGTCGCCTTCAGCGTCTTGCCCGAGGTGTCGACCGCGGTGACCTTGGCCCCCAGCTTGAACGCAAAGCCCTGCTTCTCGAGGATACGCTGGAATTGCTTGGCGATCTCGCCGTCCATGCCGGGCAGGATGCGATCGAGGAATTCGACCACGACGACTTCGGCACCGAGGCGGTGCCAGACCGAGCCGAGCTCGAGGCCGATCACGCCGGCGCCGACGATCAGGAGCTTGCCGGGGACCTTGTCCAGCGACAGCGCGCCGGTGGACGACACGATGCGCTTCTCGTCGATCTCGATGCCCTTCAGGCGCGCGATGTCCGAGCCGGTGGCGATCACGATGTTCTTGGTTTCGACCACCTGCGACTTGCCGTCGGCGGAGATTTCGACCTTGCCGGTGCCGAGGATCTTCCCGGTGCCCTTGAGCACGTCGATCTTGTTCTTCTTCATCAGGAACTCGACGCCCTTGACGTTGCCGTCGATGCCCTGCTGCTTGAAGTTCATCATCGCCGGCAGATCGAGCTTCGGCGACGAGACCGACACGCCCATTTTCGCGAAGGAATGGCCGGCTTCCTCGAACATCTCGGAGGCGTGCAGCAGCGCCTTGGACGGCATGCAGCCGACATTGAGGCAGGTGCCGCCGAGCGTGGCGTTCTTTTCGACCACGGCGACTTTCATGCCGAGCTGGGCTGCGCGCACCGCGCAGACGTAACCGCCCGGTCCGGTGCCGATGACGACGAGATCGTAGGTAGCCATGAGAGAAAGTCCCGTGAGGTTTGGCGTGATGAGGATGTGTCAGCGTCCGCGCGGCGCGTCAGCGTCCGCCGGACACATCGAGAATGGCTGAGGTGACGTAGGAGGCCTCGTCCGACATCAGCCAGACGATGGCGTTGGCGATTTCCTCGGCGGTGCCGACGCGCTTCATCGGCACCAGATGGGCCAGACGATGGGCGCGGTCGGGCTCGCCGCCGGCGGCGTGGATCTCGGTGTCGATCAGGCCGGGACGGATGGCGGCAACGCGGATGCCTTCGCCCGCGACCTCGTAGCCGAGGCCGACGGTGAAGGAATCCACCGCGCCCTTGGACGCGGCGTAATCGACATAGGTGTTGGGTGCGCCGAGCCTGGCAGCAACGGACGAGAGGTTGACGATGACGCCGCCCTCGCCGCCGTGCCTGGTCGACATCCGCTTGATGGCTTCGCGCGCGCAGAGGATGGAGCCGGTGACGTTGACCGCCATCACGCGCTGGATGCGCTCGGCCGACATCTCGTCGACCCGCACGCCGCTCTTGCCGACAATGCCGCCGTTGTTGACGAGCGCGCCAAGCGTGCCCAGCTTGTCAGCTTCCTTGAACAGGGCAAGGATGTCGCTTTCCTCGGCGACATCGCATTTCACCGCGATGGCCTTGCCGTTGGCGGCCTCGATCTGCGCGACCACCTCGTCGGCGGCCTTCTTGTTGCTGGCATAGCCGACCACGACGCGATAGCCGCGCGCGGCCGTCGCAATCGCGGTCGCCCGCCCGATGCCGCGGCTGCCGCCGGTGATGACAACGACTTTATCCGTCATGCGCACCTCCATGGTTCGACACGCGCCGCCGCGTTGATCGCGACGGCGCTCGCAAAGCGACAGGGATCAGAGATCGAGCACCAGGCGCGCCGGATCTTCAAGGCTCTCCTTGACGCGAACCAGGAAGGTGACGGCTTCCTTGCCGTCGATGACGCGGTGATCGTAGGACAGGGCCAGATACATCATCGGGCGAACCTCGATCTTGCCGCCGACGACCATCGGCCGCTCCTGGATCTTGTGCATGCCGAGGATGCCGGACTGCGGCGCGTTCAGGATCGGGGTCGACATCAGCGAGCCGTAGATGCCGCCATTGGTGATGGTGAAGGTGCCGCCCTGCATTTCGTCGATCTTGAGCTGGCCGTCACGGGCGCGGCGGCCGAAATCGGCGATGCTCTTCTCGATGTCGGAGATCGACTTGTGGTCGCAGTCGCGCACCACGGGCACGACGAGGCCCTTGTCGGTGCCGACGGCGACGCCGATGTGGTAGTAGTTCTTGTAGATCAGGTCGGTGCCGTCGATCTCGGCGTTGACTGCCGGGATGTCCTTCAGCGCCTGCACGACGGCCTTGGTGAAGAAGCCCATGAAGCCGAGCTTGGCGCCGTGCTTCTTCTCGAACGCGTCCTTGTAGTGCGCACGCAATGCCATGACGTTGGTCATGTCGACCTCGTTGAAGGTCGTGAGCATGGCCGCGGTGTTCTGCACGTCCTTGAGGCGGCGCGCGATGGTCTGGCGCAGGCGGGTCATCTTGACGCGCTCTTCGCGGGCGGCGTCATCGGCCGGCGACGGCGCGCGGACCTGCACGGCGGCGGCGGGCTGATTGACCGGGGTCGGCGCGGAGGCGGCGCGCTCGATCGCGGCCAGCATGTCGCCCTTGGTGACGCGGCCGTCCTTGCCGGAGCCCGGAACGGTCGAGGCGTCGATGCCGGTCTCGGCCGACAGCTTGCGCACGGACGGGGCGAGCGGCGCATCGGCCGGCGGCGCCTTCGGCGCAGCGGCGGCAGCAGCCGGAGCCGCAGCGGCTGCGGCGGGAGCAGCGGCCGGCTTGGCGGGAGCGGCGGCGGGCTTGGCAGCACCTGCAGCGCCTTCCGTGATCTGGCCGAGCAGCGCACCGACGGCGACGGTCGCGCCATCGGCGGCGATGATCTCACTCAGCGTGCCCGCGGATGGCGCCGGCACTTCGATGGTGACCTTGTCGGTCTCGAGCTCCACCAGGGGCTCGTCGACGGCGACCGGGTCGCCGGCCTTCTTGAACCAGCGGCCGATGGTGGCCTCGGTGACGGATTCGCCGAGCGTCGGCACACGAATTTCAGTCATGGTCTTTTCCTTAAGGAGATCGCCAATGCGGTCATAAGTGCGGGTGTCATCGCCTGCGAAAAGCAGGCCATCCAGCAAACCGGACGTTCGTACTCTGCACGGACGCCACGGCGTGTTGGATGCCCCGCTCCAGTGCGCGTTTGCGCACGAGGCGGGGCATGACGCAGTTCAAGAAATTCAGCTCAGTGCTTCGTCCAGGAACGCCTTCAGCTGCGCCTGATGCTTGGACATCAGACCCGTGGCGGTCGCGGCGGAAGCGGCGCGGCCGACATAACGCGGACGCCGGCTCACGCCGTTCACCTGGTTCAGCACCCATTCCAGATAGGGCTCGATGAAGTGCCATGCACCCATGTTGCGGGGCTCTTCCTGGCACCACACCACTTCGGCCTTCTTGAAGCGCGACAGCTCGGCGACCAGCGCCTTCAGCGGCACAGGATAGAGCTGCTCGACGCGCATCAGGTAGATGTCGTCGATGCCGCGCTTCTCGCGCTCCTCGTAGAGGTCGTAATAGACCTTGCCGGAGCAGAGCACGATGCGGCGGATCTTCTCGTCCGGAACGAGCTTGATCGCCTCGCTCGGCAGCATCTGGGCGTCATCGTACAGGATGCGGTGGAAGGTCGTTCCCTTCGCCAGCTCTTCGAGACGCGACACCGCCCGCTTGTGACGCAGCAGCGACTTCGGCGTCATCATGATCAGCGGCTTGCGGATCTCGCGATGGAGCTGGCGGCGCAACGCATGGAAGTAGTTCGCCGGCGTGGTCGGATAGACCACCTGCATGTTGTCTTCCGCGCACATCTGCAGGAAGCGCTCGAGGCGCGCCGAGGAGTGCTCCGGCCCCTGGCCCTCATAGCCGTGAGGCAGGAGGCAGACGAGACCGGACATGCGCAGCCATTTGCGCTCGCCCGAGGAGATGAACTGGTCGAACACGACCTGCGCACCGTTGGCGAAGTCGCCGAACTGGGCTTCCCAGAGCGTCAGCGTGTTCGGCTCGGCGAGCGAATAGCCGTATTCGAAGCCGAGCACGGCTTCTTCCGACAGCAGCGAGTTGATGACCTCGTAATGGCCCTGCTCGTGGCCGAGATGGTTGAACGGCGTGTAACGGCTCTCGTCCTCCTGGTCGATCAGGACCGAATGGCGCTGCGAGAAGGTGCCGCGTTCCGAATCCTGTCCGGACAGGCGAACGTGGTGGTTTTCGTTGAGCAGCGAGCAGAACGCCAGCGCCTCGCCGGTCGCCCAGTCGATGCCGACGCCGTTGTCGATCGCCTTGGCGCGATTATCGAGGAAGCGCTGAATGGTGCGGTGGACGCGGAAGCCGTCCGGCACCTTCGTGATCTTGCGGCCGATGTCTTTCAGGATTGGCAGGTCGACGCCGGTGACGCCGCGGCGCGCATCCTCTTCCTGGTCGGCGATCTTGAAGCCCGCCCATTTGCCGTCGAGCCAGTCGGCCTTGTTCGGCTTGTAGGAGGTGCCGGCCTCGAACTCGGCATCGAGCCGGGCGCGCCAGTCGGCCTTCAGCTTGTCGACCTCGCCCTCGGTAACCACACCTTCGGCGATCAGGCGCTTGGAGTACAGCGTGAGGGTCGACGGATGGGCCGCGATCCGCTTGTACATCACCGGCTGGGTGAACGCCGGCTCGTCGCCCTCATTGTGGCCGTAGCGGCGGTAGCACCACATGTCGATGACGACAGGCTTGTGGAACTTCTGCCGGAATTCGGTCGCGACCTTGGCCGCGAACACGACGGCCTCCGGATCGTCGCCGTTGACGTGGAAGATCGGCGCGTCGATCATCTTCGCCACATCGGACGGATAGGGCGAGGAGCGCGAGTAGCGCGGATAGGTCGTGAAGCCGATCTGGTTGTTGACGATGAAGTGCACGGAGCCGCCGGTACGGTAGCCCTTCAGGTCCGACAGGCCGAAGCACTCCGCCACCACGCCCTGTCCGGCGAACGCGGCGTCGCCATGCATCAGGAGCGGCATGACGGAGATACGCATGTCCGGCGGATCGCCGTGCTGGTCCTGCTTCGCACGTACCTTGCCGAGCACGACGGGATCGACGATCTCGAGATGCGAGGGGTTGGCGGTCAGCGACAGATGGATCCGGTTGCCGTCGAACTCGCGGTCCGAGGAGGCGCCGAGGTGATATTTGACGTCGCCGGAGCCTTCCACCGCGTCGGGATTGGCCGAGCCGCCCTTGAATTCGTGGAACAGCGCGCGGTGTGCCTTGCCCATCACCTGGGTCAGCACGTTGAGGCGGCCGCGATGCGGCATGCCCAGCACGATCTCCTTCACGCCGAGATTGCCGCCGCGCTTGATGATCTGCTCCAGTGCCGGGATCAGCGATTCGCCGCCATCGAGGCCGAAGCGCTTGGTGCCGGTGAACTTGGTGTCGCAAAACTTCTCGAAGCCTTCGGCTTCGATCAGCTTCATCAGGATGGCTCTGCGGCCTTCGCGGGTGAACGAGATTTCCTTGTCGGGTCCCTCGATGCGCTCCTGGATCCAGGCCTTCTGCGCGGCATTGCTGATATGCATGAACTCGACGCCGAGCGTCTGACAGTAGGTGCGCTCGCAGATCGCGGTGATCTCGCGCAAGCTGCCGTATTCGAGGCCGAGCACGTGATCGAGGAAGATCTTGCGATCGTAGTCGGCCTCGGTGAAGCCATAGGTGCGCGGATCGAGCTCTTCGCGGTTGCGCGGCGCTTCGATGCCCAGCGGGTCGAGCTTGGCATGGAAGTGGCCGCGCATGCGGTAGGAGCGGATCAGCATCAGGGCGCGGACGGAGTCGCGCGTGGCCTGGAGCAGATCGGCGGAGGAGATATCGGCGCCCTTGTCGCCTCCCTTGGCCTGCGCCCTGGCAGCGATCTTGGCACCGACCGTCTTCTCGACTTCGGCCCAGTTGCCGTCGAGCGCCGAGGTCAAATCGTCGTTCGGAGTCAGCGGCCAGTTGGCGCGCTCCCAGGACGGACCCTGGGCGTTCTTCCGGACGTCAGCGGGCTGGTCGTTGAGGCTTTTGAAGAACTCCTGCCACTCGGCATCGACCGAGGACGGGTCCTTCTCGTAGCGGGCGTAGATTTCGTCGATGTAGGTGGCGTTGGTGCCCTGCAAAAAGGAAGACAAGGCAAAGGCTGCGTTCGCGTCCTGGCGAGACATACTGGAGTTCCTGGCGATTTCGGTTCGCGCATAACAAACGGCGCTGGCGCCGAGCTCCCCGGCAGAGGCTCGGCGCGACAGGCACCCTTTACCCTATTTGCTGCGAAACTTCGCCCGGAAAAGCACGAAGGAGTGAATTAGCCTTTCAACTTTTCGGCAAGCGTGTGCCCGAGGCGGGCGGGCGACGGGGACACTGTAATCCCAGCCGATTTCATCGCATCGGTCTTGGAACCGGCATCGCCCTTGCCGCCCGAGATGATCGCGCCGGCATGCCCCATGCGGCGGCCGGGAGGGGCGGTGACACCGGCGATGAAACCGACCATCGGCTTCTTGCGACCGCGCTTGGCCTCGTCCTTGAGGAACTGGGCGGCGTCCTCCTCGGCGGAACCGCCGATCTCGCCGATCATGATGATCGATTCGGTCTTGGGGTCGGCGAGCAGCATCTCCAGCACGTCGATGAACTCGGTGCCCTTGACCGGGTCGCCGCCGATGCCGACCGCGGTGGTCTGGCCGAGGCCTTCCTGGGAGGTCTGGAACACGGCCTCATAGGTCAGCGTGCCCGAGCGGGAGACGATGCCCACCGAGCCGGTCTTGAAGATGTTGGCCGGCATGATGCCGATCTTGCACTCGCCGGCGGTCATGACGCCGGGGCAGTTCGGCCCGATCAGGCGCGACTTGGAGCCGGCCAGCGAACGCTTCACCCGCACCATGTCGAGAACAGGAATGCCCTCGGTGATGCAGACGATCAGCGGGATCTCGGCGTCGATGGCTTCGCAGATCGCGTCCGCCGCGCCCGGCGGCGGCACGTAGATCACCGAGGCATCGGCACCGGTCTTCTCACGCGCCTCGCGTACGGTGTCAAACACCGGCAGGCCCAGATGCGTCGAGCCGCCTTTGCCGGGCGAAGTACCGCCGACCATCTTGGTGCCGTAGGCGATCGCGGCCTCGGAATGGAAGGTGCCGTTCTTGCCGGTGAAGCCCTGGCAGATGACCTTGGTGTTCTTGTCGATCAGGATGGACATGAGGTCTGCTTTCGCGAACTAACGAGTGAGAGGTCAGTGGATGCGGCGGTAGACGCCGGTGAGCACGTCGGCCCAGCCTTCCGCGTCCGGCGAGAACTGGATCTTCAACGAATAGGAATCGTCGTCGATGATCTCGTAGACGTGGCGCGCATTGCCGCGGAGCGAGCCGCGCACCAGCGTCAGGGTCTTGCCGACCCACCCGCCCGAAGCGGGCGAGGGCGGCGTGTAGCCGAGCGAGTCGTACCAGAACAATTTGTAGGTCCGGTCGTCACGATCGTAGGTGAAGATGCCGTGAGTGGCGAAGACCTGCTTGCCGTCGCGCATCTGAGCCGAATCCTGGATCAGGTAGAACCCGTTGAGGTCCATGCGGGCGGCGACGCGAGAGGTCGCCGGCCCGCCTTCCGTCCAGCGCGACGGGAAGACCACCTCTTCGCCATTCCATTCGCCGGCGAACGCGGCGAGACGCGCGTGCTCGGGAAGCGGAGATGATGCGGCGAGATGGTCCTGGGTCATGGCCTTAGCCTCCCTTGACGGCCTTCACGATCTTCTGCGCGGAATCGTCGAGATTGTCGCCCGCAACGACGTTCAGCCCGGATTCATCGATGATCTTCTTGCCGAGCTCGACATTGGTGCCTTCGAGGCGAACCACCAGCGGCACGTTGAGGCCGACTTCACGAACCGCCGCCGTGACGCCCTCGGCGATCACGTCGCACTTCATGATGCCGCCGAAGATGTTGACCAGGATGCCCTTCACGTTGGGATCGGCGGTGATGATCTTGAAGGCGGCCGCGACCTTCTCCTTGCTGGCGCTGCCGCCGACGTCGAGGAAGTTGGCCGGCGCCATGCCGTAGAGCTTGATGATGTCCATCGTCGCCATGGCAAGACCTGCGCCGTTGACCATGCAGCCGATGTTGCCGTCGAGCGTGACGTAGTTGAGGTCGTACTTGGACGCCTCGATTTCCTTGGCGTCTTCCTCGGTCTCGTCGCGCAGCGCGAGCACCTCGGGGTGACGGAACAGCGCGTTGTCGTCGAACGACACCTTGGCGTCGAGCACGCGGAGCTGGCCCTGCTTGGTCACCACCAGCGGGTTGATCTCCAGCATCGACATGTCCTTGGCGACGAAGGCGGCGTAGAGCTGCGCGGTGAGCTTCTCGGCCTGTTTGGCGAGATCGCCGGAGAGCTTCAGCGCGTTGGCGACGGTGCGGCCGTGATGGCCCATGATGCCGGTGGCGGGATCGACCGAGAAGGTCACGATCTTCTCGGGCGTGTTGTGCGCGACGTCCTCGATGTTGACGCCGCCTTCGGTCGACACGACGAACGAGACGCGCGAGGTTTCGCGGTCGACCAGGATCGAGAGGTAGAACTCCTTGTCGATGTCGGAGCCGTCCTCGACGTAGAGGCGGTTGACCTGCTTGCCGGCCGGGCCGGTCTGCACTGTCACGAGCGTCGCGCCCAGCATCTGCTTGGCGAATTCGGCGACCTCTGCGGCCGACTTGGCGATGCGGACACCGCCCTTGTCGCCGGCAGAGGCTTCCTTGAACTTGCCCTTGCCGCGGCCGCCGGCATGGATCTGGCTCTTCACCACCCAGACCGGGCCAGGCAGCGCCTTGGCCGCAGCTTCAGCGTCGGCGGCTTTGAGGACCGGGACGCCCTTGGAGATCGGCACGCCGAACTCGCCCAGCAGCGCTTTGGCCTGATATTCATGGATATTCATATGGTCGCTCCCTGAACCCGCGGGCGGTGACCTCATGGGCCCACCTCAGTCTTGTGGCTGGCATACCATATACCACAGGAACCGCAACCTGGATTCTTTGACTTCGAGATCTGGACTGCGCCGGAACCCGCCGGTCACGGGTTTCGGAAGTGAAACCGCCGAAGACCGGGTTTCGATCTTCGGCGGGGTATTGCTTGCGGCTTAGCGGCCGAGAAGATCGGGGGCGATCTTCTTGCAGGCATCGACCAGGCCCTGCACGGCACCGACCGACTTGTCGAAGGCCTCGCGGTCCTTGCCGGCGAGCTCGATCTCGACCACGCGCTCGACGCCCTTGGAGCCGATCACGACGGGGACGCCGACATACATGTCCTTCACGCTGTACTCGCCGTTGAGATAGGCGGCGCAGGGCAGCACGCGCTTCTTGTCCTTCAGATAGCTCTCGGCCATCGCGATCGCGGACGCGGCCGGGGCATAGAAGGCCGAGCCGGTCTTGAGCAGGTTGACGATCTCGGCGCCGCCGTTGCGGGTGCGGTCGACGATCTCGTCGAGGCGCGCCTGCGAGGTCCAGCCCATCTTGACGAGGTCGGGCAGCGGGATGCCGGCGACGGTGGAGTACTTCACCAGCGGCACCATGGTGTCGCCATGGCCGCCGAGCACGAAGGCGGTGACGTCCTCGACCGAGACGTTGAACTCGTCCGCCAGGAAGTAGCGGAAACGGGCCGAATCCAGCACGCCGGCCATGCCGACGACCTTCTTGTGCGGCAGGCCCGAGGCCTTCTGCAGCGCCCAGACCATGGCGTCGAGCGGGTTGGTGATGCAGATGACGAAGGCGTCGGGCGCGTACTTCTTGATGCCGGCGCCGACCTGCTCCATGACCTTGAGGTTGATGGAGAGGAGGTCGTCGCGGCTCATGCCCGGCTTGCGCGGCACGCCGGCGGTCACGATGCAGACCTTGGCGTTGTCGAGCGCCTCGTAGGAATTCGCGCCGCTGTAGTGCGCGTCGAAGCCGTCGACCGGCGAGGACTGCGCGATGTCGAGCGCCTTGCCCTGCGGCACGCCCTCGGCGATGTCGAACATCACCACGTCGCCCAGCTCTTTCAGGCCGATGAGATGAGCCAGCGTTCCGCCGATCTGACCGGAGCCAATCAAAGCAATCTTGTCGCGCGCCATGTGAACCTGTCCTTTAGACACGTAAGGAGGGGAAAACTGAGACGGGTGGTTATCCCTTTCGCCTCCCCCGTTCAAGTCGCCGAATGCCCAATTGTCGGGCTCGGCGCGGCCACGGGCACGCAGCCCTGTCATTCCGGGGCGTGCGGAGCACGAACCCGGAATCCATCGGACGGCAGAGTTCGTGGCGCAATGGATTCCGGGCCTGCGCCTGTCGGCGCATCCCGGAATGACGGCGGGGATAGGACTTAAGTCTCGACCAGGCCCTTGGTCGAGCCGCTGGCGGTGGAATCCTTGCGGCCGTGAGCCAGCGCCAGATAGGATTCCGAGCTCATCTCGATCAGACGCGAGGCCGTCCGCTTGAATTCCATGGCCTCAACGCCGTCATGGGCGAGGTAAAGCGAGATCGGGTTGGCGTCGGCTGAGGCCATCAACTTCACCGCATTGTCATAGAGCGTGTCGATCAGCGTGATGAAACGCTTGGCGGCGTTGCGCTGGGAGACGTCCATCACTGGAATATGGTCGACCAGGATGGTGTGATAGTCGTGCGCCAGCCTGAGGTAATCCGATGCGCCGAGCGGCTTCTCGCAGAGATCGGCGAAGGTGAACCGCGCCACGCCGTGGGCCGAGCACGGCACGTGCAAGGTACGGCCCTTGATGGTGATGTCGCGCGACTTGCATTTGGCGTTGCCGGTCATCTTGGCCCAGGCGCGGTCGAGCGCGGCGTCCGCATCGCCGTCGGCCGGCGTCAGCCACATCGGCACGCCCTGGAGCTTTTCGAGCCGGAAGTCGGTGCGCGCATCGAGCCGCGCGACGTCCATGTGGTCGGTGATCTGCTTGATGAAGGGCAGGAACAGCGACCGGTTCAGGCCGCCTTTGTAGAGATCGTCGGGCGCGACGTTCGAGGTCGCGACCACGACGGTGCCGAGCTCGAACAGTTTCGCGAACAGGCGTCCCAGGATCATCGCGTCCGCGATGTCGGTGACGTGGAATTCGTCGAAGCAGAGCAGCCAGCTCTCCTCGAAGATCGCATTCGCGGTCAGCGCGATGACGTCGCCGTCGGCGATCTCGCCGCGCGCGATGCTCTGGCGGTAGTCGTAGATGCGCTCATGCACGTCGGCCATGAATTCGTGGAAATGCGCGCGGCGCTTATGCTCGACATCGGAGTGCTGGAAGAACAGATCCATCAGCATGGTCTTGCCGCGGCCGACCTCGCCATGGATGTAGAGCCCGCGCGGCACATCGTCCCTGTCACCACCGCCGAACAGGCGGCTGAGCAGGCCCTGCTTCCGCCTGGGGCTGTAATTCGCAAGCCGCAGGTCCAGCGCCGCATAGGCCTCGGCGACCTCGGCCTGCGCGGCATCAGGCTCGATCGCGCCGGAGGCGATCTGGGCCTGATAGGCTTCGCTGAAGGGGGAACTGGGCGTGGAGAGCATGGCCCTTTACCGCCAGAGACCGGCGGAAATTGCAAGCCGTGAATTGGTGGACTGGCTATGCGGTTTCGTGTCCCGGACGCGCTGCAGCGCTCTTGCGCTGCTGCGCAGAGCCTGGACCCACTATTTCGTTCATCGCGGAGCGCTGGGCCCCGGCTCTACGGCCGGGGCACGAGAGCAACCCTAAGCACACAACTCGTAGGCGTCCTCGACCACATACGGTCCGCCGCCCGTCGATGCGCGCGACGAGAACAGCACGAAGCGCTCGGCCATGAATGCCTTGCTCGGGAAGTAGCCGCGCAGCGACAGATAGTCGGCGACGTCGCGGTCGGAGGCGTCGTGCAGGCGCGCCAGCGTCACATGCGGGATGTATTTGCGCCCTTCCGGATCAAGGCCGATCCGCTGCATCATGCGTTCGAGCTCGGCCTGCAATTCCATCAGCGGCTTGCTCGGCGCGATGGTGGCGACCACCGCGCGCGGCTTGCGGCCGCCGAAGCTCGTGAGCCCCTGCACCTTGACCTCGAACGGCTTGCGGTCGACGCGAAACAGCAAGGAGGCGATCTCGTTGGCGGAGGCGCCGTCGATATCGCCGATGAAGCGCAAGGTGACGTGATAATTTTCGGGATCGATCCAGCGGGCGCCGGGGAGGCCGCCCCTCAAGTTGGAAAGCGACTGGCCGATCTCGGCCGGAATCTCCAGACCCGTGAACAAACGCGGCATCGTTTCGCACTCCCGATGCTTGGGTACAGCCCTTGAGGCAAGGACCATATCCAAATTAGAGCCGGCGACGAATCACCGGTACCCTGATTCCTATCGCAGTTGTGTGACTCTGCGAAGCATCGCTCGCCTTACTCCGGTAAAACCCTGGGAATTAGGGTTAGCGCTGCCTGCTTTTCAACGCCGCTGCTCAGCGATCGTGCCGATGAATGCCTCCACGGTGGGCATGATGTTGCCGACGATGATGTCGACGCCTTCAGCCGTCGGATGGATGCCGTCGGCCTGGTTGAGCTTGGCGTCGGCGGCAACGCCTTCGAGGAAGAACGGATAGAGCGGCACGTCGAATTTTTTCGCCAGATCCGGATAAATCGAATTGAAGCGCGCGGCATAGTCGGCGCCGTAATTCGGCGGCGCCAGCATGCCGCAGAGCATCACCGCGATCTTGCGCGCCTTGAGCCGCTGGATGATGTCGGTCAGCGCGGCGCGCGTCAGGTCGGGATCGATGCCGCGTAGCGCATCGTTGGCGCCGAGCTCGACGATGACGCCATCGGTTCCATCGGGCACCGACCAGTCGAGCCGGTCGCGGCCGCCGGAGGAGGTGTCGCCGGACACCCCGGCATTGATCATGTCGACCTCTATACCTTTGGCCTGCAACGCTTTTTTGAGCTTCTGGGGGAACGCCTCCTGGGCCGGGAGGCCAAGGCCGGCGCTGAGGGAATCGCCGAGAACGACGAGCCTGATCGGCTTTGCGGCTTCTGCCCAGGCGGGGGGTGCGATCGTCATCAAAGCGAGCATCAACACGGCTATGTGCATGAACAATCCGTAACGCCCCTCGACCGCGCTATCGAAGTTGCCATATGACCGGACCATGGACACTCGCATCGACCCCTCTTCGCTCGCCGCTACCGCCGCGGACACCATCGCCATCTCCAACGTCAATCTCTCATTGGGCACGGGCGCGGCACGCGTTCACATCCTCAAGGATATCAGCCTGCGGGTCGCCTCGGGCGAGACGATCGGCCTGATCGGCCCGTCAGGCTCGGGCAAATCCACGCTGCTGATGGTGATGGCGGGGCTGGAGCGTCCTGATAGCGGAGAGGTGGTGGTATCAGGCACGCCTTTCAATGCCCTCGACGAGGACGCGCTGGCCCGCTTCCGCGGCCGCCAGGTCGGCATCGTCTTCCAGTCCTTCCATCTGATTCCAACCATGACGGCGCTGGAGAACGTCGCCGTGCCGCTTGAGCTTGCCGGCAATCCCGATGCTGCGCGGCGCGCGGCGCAGGAGCTGCAATCGGTCGGGCTCGGCGACCGCCTGCATCACTATCCCACGCAGCTTTCCGGCGGCGAGCAGCAGCGCGTTGCGCTCGCGCGCGCGCTGGCGCCCGATCCCGCGATCCTGGTCGCCGACGAGCCGACCGGCAATCTCGACGAGACAACCGGAAAACAGATCGTCGATCTCCTGTTCAGCAAGCACGCCGAGCGCGGCATGACGCTGGTGCTGGTCACGCACGATTCCTCGCTCGCGCATCGCTGCGATCGCGTCATCCGCCTGCGCTCGGGGCGCATCGACACGCAGTCTGCGCCGGCATGAGCGCGGCAGTCGAACCATTCGCGAGGCCGGGCGGCGTCGCGCTGTCGCTGCGCTACGCCCTGCGCGAATTGCGCGGGGGCCTGCGCGGCTTCTATGTCTTCATCGCCTGCATCGCGCTCGGCGTGATGGCGATCGCCGGCGTCGGCTCGGTGTCCGCGAGCCTCTCCGACGGCCTCGCGCGCGAAGGCCGCACGCTGCTCGGCGGCGACGTCTCCTTCGTATTGTTCCAGCGCGAGGCCAAGCCCGAAGAGGTCGCCTTCCTGCGCTCGCGCGGCACGCTGTCGACGGCGGCGACCTTGCGCGGCATGGCGCGCACGACCGACGGCAAGCTGGCGCTGGTCGAGATGAAGGCGGTCGACGACACCTATCCGTTGCTGGGACAGCTGACGCTGACACCGCCCCTGCCGATGTCCGACCTGCTCGCGGAGCGTGACGGCGCGTTCGGCGCCGCCGCCGATCCGACGCTGCTGGCGCGGCTCTCGCTGAGGACCGGCGACCGCGTCACCATCGGCTCGGCGACCTTCCAGATCCGCTCGACGGTCGAAGCCGAGCCCGACAAGCTCGCCGGAGGCATCGGCTTCGGGCCGCGCTTCCTGATCAGCGAGGCGGCCTTGCGCGCCACCGGCCTGATCCAGCCCGGCAGCCTGGTGCGCTGGGTCTACCGGGTCAAGCTGCCCGATGCCGCGAACAGCGAGCGCGCCACCGAAGCCTTCATCGCCGACGCCCGCAACGCCGCGCCGCAGGCCGGCTGGGAGATCCGCAGCCGCTCCAATGCCTCGCCGCAACTCGAGCGCAACATCAGCCGCTTCACGCAGTTCCTGACCCTGGTCGGCCTCGCCGCCCTTCTCGTCGGCGGCGTCGGCGTCGCCAATGCCGTGAAGAGCCATATCGACCGCCGGCTCGAGGTGATCGCGGCCCTCAAGGCCGTCGGCGCCACCGGGCGCGACGTCTTCGGCATCTATCTTGCGCAGGTCATACTGCTCGCAGGCATCGGCTCGGTGATCGGCCTCGCGCTCGGCGCCGCCATGCCGTTTGCGATCGTCGGCCTGTTCGGCAAGTTGCTCCCGCTGCCGGTGGTGCCGGCCGTGCATGCCGACGAGCTCACGCTGTCCTTCGTCTACGGCCTCTTGACCGCGCTCGCCTTCGGCCTGTGGCCGCTTGGCCGCGTGCACGACGTGCCGGTCGCCGCGCTGTTCCGCGACACCATCAGCTCGGAATGGCACCGGCCGCGCCTGGGCTATCTCCTGTTCATGGGGCTCGTGATCGCCCTGCTCATCGCGGTCGTGATCGGCCTCGCCTTCGACAAGCGCATCGCCGCGGTGTTCGTCGCCTCCTCAGTGGTCGTGTTCGTCCTGCTGCGCGGCATCGCCGCCCTGCTGATGACAATCGCGCGGCGGCTGCCGCGGACACGGCTGCCGATGCTGCGCCTGGCGATCGCCAACATCCACCGGCCGGGCGCGCTGACGCCCTCGGTCGTGCTGTCGCTGGGGCTCGGCCTCGCCGTGCTCGTCACCATCACCCAGATCGACGGCAATCTGCGCCGGCAGTTCCTCGCAGCTCTGCCCGATCAAGCGCCGTCCTTTTTCTTCATCGACATTCCGAGCGCGCAGGCCGAGCAGTTCGACCTCTATCTGCGCCAGATCGCACCCGGCGCGAAGGTCGAGGACGTGCCGATGCTGCGCGGGCGCATCGTCGCGGCGCGCGGCGTCCGCGCCGAGGAACTCAAGCCGACCACCGATTCCGAATGGGTGCTGCAGAGCGACCGCGGCCTGACCTACACCGGCGACCTGCCGAAAGGTTCCAAGGTGGTCGAGGGCGAATGGTGGAGCGCCGATTATTCCGGGCCGCCGCTGGTCTCGATGGAGAAGAAGATCGCCGACGGACTCGGCCTCAAGCTCGGCGACGAGATCGTGGTCAACGTGCTCGGCCGCGACATCCCGGCGAGAATCGGCAATCTGCGCACCATCGACTGGCAGGGGCTCGGCATCAACTTCGTCCTCGTCTTCTCGCCGAACGCCTTCAAGGGCGCCCCACATACCCATATCGCAACGCTGACCGAGGCCGGCGGCAATGCCGCGGGCGACGGCAAGATCATCAAGCAGGTGGCCGACGCCTATCCGATGGTGACGAGCGTGCGCGTGCGCGAGGTGATGGAGACGGTCGGCTCGGTGGTGACCAACCTGGCGCTGGCGATCCGCGGCGCCAGTGCCGTCACCCTGATCTCGGCGATCCTGGTGCTGGGCGGGGCGCTCGCAGCCGGCCACCGCCACCGGGTGTACGATGCGGTGATCCTGAAGACCCTGGGCGCGACGCGGCTGCGGCTGCTCGGCGCCTACGCGCTGGAGTACCTCCTGATCGGGCTCGCCACGGCGGTGTTCGGCGTGATCGCCGGCAGCATCGCAGCCTGGATGATCGTGACGCGGCTGATGACGCTCAGCTTCGTCTGGCAGGCCGGCAGCGCGGCCGGCGTGGTCGCGGCCGCCCTCGTGGTCACCGTCGGGCTGGGGCTCGCCGGCACGCTGCTGGCGTTGAACAAAAAGCCCGCGACGGTGTTGCGGAATTTGTGACAAAATGTAGCGGGCCGCCGCGCGGGAGCGGAATCGCACGATTCCTGCGATTAACCACGACTGCTCGTCTGGATTGTGGGTGAGGGCGACATTCGGCCGCGCGTGGACGGTTGCAGCGAATGTGTTAGTTTCCCACATATCGAATGGGTTCGGAGTCCCGATTGTTAGCCAAAATTTAGTCGGCTGGCATCGGCATCCGAGATAGAATTGACGAACCGGCGGCATGGCGACCCTCATGCCGGACCGGCCAACCAGCGGGATTTCGACCATGTCGGACCTAGACCGTAACTACGCTTCTCCTTTCGGCAGGGCCGCCGGGCGTGTTGACGCCGCGACGGTCGATGCCGGCCTGCGCGCCTACATGCTGCGCATCTACAACTACATGACCATTGGCCTGGCCATCACTGGCCTTGCCGCCCTCGGCGTCTACATGGCCGCCGTGACCGACGTTGCGACCCCGGAAGCGGTCCGCGTCGGCAAGCTGTTCCTGACGCCGTTCGGCTACGCCATGTTCGTCAGCCCCCTGAAGTGGCTGTTCATGCTCGCGCCGCTCGCGATGGTGTTCGTGATCTCGGCGGGCATCAACCGTCTCGCCCCCTCGACCGCCCAGATCCTGTTCTGGGTGTTCTCGGCGCTGATGGGCATCTCGCTGTCGTCGATCTTCCTGGTGTTCACGCACACCTCGATCGTGCGGGTGTTCTTCATCACCGCGGCGACCTTCGGTGCGCTGAGCCTGTACGGCTACACCACCAAGCGTGACCTCACCGGGATGGGCTCGTTCCTGTTCATGGGCCTGATCGGCATCGTCCTCGCCAGTCTGGTGAACCTGTTCCTGGCCAGCTCGATGCTGCAGTTCATCGTGTCGGTGGTCGGCGTGCTGGTGTTCTCGGGCCTCACCGCCTGGGATACGCAGCGGCTGAAGAACGACTACATCTACGGCTACGCCTCGGCCGGCGGTGACATCGCAGAGCGTGCGGCCATCACCGGCGCGCTGTCGCTGTACCTGAACTTCATCAACCTGTTCACGCTGCTGCTGCAGCTGCTCGGCCAGCGCGAGTAAGCGCAACGACGAGAGAGAACGGACACGACCCCCGGCCGAAAGGCCGGGGTTTTTGTTTGCGTAACACGCCGTCATGCCCGGGCTTGTCCCGGGCATGACGCATGCGGAAACAGCGTTGCTCGTTGCGATACCGCTGCTATCTTCCCGCCATGTCCGCACCCGAAATCAGGCCCACCACCGAGGCCGACCTTCCCGCCATCACCGCCATCTACCAGCAGGCCGTCCGCGAGGGCACGGCGACGTTCGAGCTGGAGCCGCCCGACCTCGCCGAGATGACGCGTCGCTACCGCACGCTGATCGACGGCGGCTATCCCTATTTCGTCGCCACGCTCGACCGCCGCGTCGCCGGCTATGCCTATGCCGGCGCCTACCGGCCGCGGCCGGCCTACCGCTTCACGGTGGAGAACTCGATCTATCTCGATCCCTCCTTCCACCGCCGCGGCGTCGGCTCGTTGCTGCTGGAACGGCTGATCACCGAATGCGAGGCGCGCGGCTTTCGCCAGATGATCGCGGTGATCGGCGATTCCGCCAACGCCGGATCGATCGGCCTGCACACCCGGTGCGGCTTCAAGATGATCGGCACACATCCCAATGTCGGGCTGAAATTCGGCCGCTGGCTGGACACGGTGATGATGCAGCTGGAGCTCGGCGAGGGCGCAAGCACGGTGCCGGGGACGTAGGGCAGCTCGTCATTCCGGGGCGCGACCAGGTCGCGAACCCGTAATCTCGACCTCGTATGGCTTATAACCTCTGGATTCTCGGGCGCACAATCGCGCGACGGAGTTCGCGCTTTGCGCGCCCCGGAATGACGCCGAAGGTCGTCACACCACCGCCAGCTTCCGATCGATCACCAGCAACACCCGCTCGAGCTCGTGGCCGCGGCGCAGGATCAACCCGGTGGCCGAGATCACGCTGTACATGCCCTGCTTGCGCGCGAGCCGCGGGTCCTTCTCGATGCGATAGATCGGCACTTCCGAGGCGCGGCGATAGACCGAGAACACGGCGCGGTCCTTCAGGAAGTCGATGGCGTAGTCGCGCCATTCGCCGTCGGCAACCATGCGGCCGTAGAGATTGAGAATCCGGTGCAACTCGAGCCGGTTGAACGTCACCCGGTTCGGCTGCGCATTCGCAGCGGCGGGGCGCGCCGCCGCGCGCTGCTCGCTCGGATCGGCATCCTCCGACATCAGGCTCATGGGAAGCGCCTCCTCATCGCATGCCATGACCGCGTCCGCGAAGACCGTCCCCGGAACCGCGCTCATGACAATTGCATGATTGCGCCAACCGTTCCGCGCCGCAAGGGGCTCAACCCACCGAATTGGCTGCGAGTCAGGGCACACGCAGGGGTGGAACTTTGTCGCGGCAAACCGTCACGGGATCGTTAGCAGGAATCATAGTATCGCCGCTTTTCCGCCCACCGCCCGCCGCCCTGCACTGCGATATAGAGTCCCGTGCGTTGACCCGGTCCTTTCGGTTCCGGATTCCTCAGCCCCCAGCCCCCCGGGGTCGAACAGGATCGGGTCTGTACGCACGGCAAGGAGGGCCAACGCAAGTTGGTCCTTTTTTGTTTGTGTCGGAATGTTTCCGGCGCTGTCATTCCGGGGCGCGCGAAGCGCGAGCCCGGAATCCACTTCTCAACTCGGATATTGGATCGATGGATTCTCAGGTGCGCAACTGCGCACCATCGTTCGCGCCAAGTGGCGCGCCGCGGAATGACGACTGATTGTCTTGAGAAATATCTGCGCTTCAGCGCAGCGACGTGTAGGCCGCACCAAGCATCGGGCCGGGCTTCTCCCGGCTGCCGTCCTGGACATAGACCACCGCGCCATCGACGCCGTCGCGCGTGAGGTTCTCGATCGGCACCGTCCAGCTTTCCGGACGGCCGGTCCAGTCGCCGACCTTGAGCAGGTTGCGCACCACGTTGTGATAGGTGACCTGCTGTCCGCGATTCTCGCCGCGGGTGATCGCGATCGGCACCGACTTGGCGATCGAGCAGATCCAGACCTCGCCGTGCGAGACCGCAGGCTCCTTGCTTTCGGCCACCGAGACGTTGATGTGCTTGCCCGACAGTGACATCGTCACCGGCACGCTCATCACGCCACTGCCCTTGTCGGTCTTGCCGATCGCATTCTCGATGCCGGCGCGATCGCTGCCGATGACATGCGTGGAGCCGTTGACGACGGCCTGCGGCGTGTAGACCTCGCGGTCGCCGCGCATGCGCGAATAGGCACGCTGCCGTGCGGAGAAGCGCGAGTCCGCCAGCGTGTCTTTCCAGCCGAGATAGTCCCAATAGTCGATCGGCATGCTCAACGCGATGATCGACGGGTCTTTCGAGAGATCGCCGATGATCTGGTCGGCGGGCGGGCAGGAGGAGCAGCCCTGCGAGGTAAACAATTCGACAACGGCGCGGGGATCAGCGTGCGCGGGGCGGATGACGGCGACGATCGCACAGATGCCGAGAGCTCCCGTCCAGAGGGCATTGGACCAGCGCGAAATCGGATGAGAAGCCGTCATTGTCGTCATGTCGAACGCCGCACACCATTGCTCGTGGGAAGGGGAATCTTATCGCCGGATGGTCACCGTAGTCTTACGGGGCGCAGTACATTCGTCCGTCCAGCCAACCGTCCAAAGGAAGGTTTTCCGCCGGGCGGGCCCATCTGAAACGTACCGCAAACGCGCGAAGGCGGCCTTTGATAGGCCGCCTTCGTTTGGGCTTCTACTCACTTCGCAGTGAGCCATCGTTCACAAATCCGCGCTTACGCCGCGAGCTTGCGCAGCACGTAGTGCAGGATGCCGCCGTTGCGGTAATAATCGAGTTCGTCCAGCGTATCGATGCGGCAGAGCAGCGAAACGCGCTGCAGCGAACCGTCGCCGGAGACGATCTCCGCGGTCAGCTTCTGGCGCGGCTTGAGGTCGCCGACGAGGCCACGCAGCGTGACCTTCTCGTCGCCCTTCAGGCCCAGCGACGACCACGAGGTGCCTTCCTCGAAGGTCAGCGGCAGCACGCCCATGCCGACCAGGTTGGAGCGGTGGATGCGCTCGAAGCTCTGGCAGATCACGGCGCGCACGCCGAGCAGACGCGTGCCCTTCGCGGCCCAGTCGCGCGAGGAGCCGTTGCCGTATTCGGCGCCGGCGAACACCACCAGCGGCACCTGCTCCTGCTGGTACTTCATCGCGGCGTCGTAGATCGACATCTGCTCGCCGTCGGGCCAGTGCTTGGTCAGGCCGCCTTCCGGAATGTTGCCGTCGGCGCCCTTCAGCATGAAGTTCTTGATGCGGATGTTGGCGAAGGTGCCGCGCATCATCACTTCGTGGTTGCCGCGGCGCGTGCCGTACTGGTTGAAGTCGGCCGGACGCACCTGGTGCTCGCTGAGATACTTGCCGGCGGGCGAGGTCAGCTTGATCGAACCGGCCGGCGAGATGTGGTCGGTGGTGATCTTGTCGCCGAACATGGCGAGGATGCGCGCCTCGACGATGTCGGTGACCGGCTCCGGCTCCTTCTTCATGCCTTCGAAATAGGGCGGGTTCTGCACATAGGTCGAGGACATGTTCCAGCGATAGGTCTCACTCTCGACCGTCTTGATCTTGCGCCAGTTGGTGTCGCCCTTGAACACGTCGGCATACTTCTTCTTGAAGATCGACGCGGTCACGAACTTCTTCATGAAGGCGTTGATCTCTTTCGTCGTCGGCCAGATGTCCTTCAGGTACACCGGCTTGCCGTCCTTGCCCTCGCCGAGCGGCTCGGCGGCAAGGTTCTTGGTGACGCTGCCGGCGAGCGCGTAGGCGACGACCAGCGGCGGCGAGGCCAAGTAGTTCGCCTGCACGTCCGGGGAGACACGGCCTTCGAAGTTGCGGTTGCCGGAGAGCACGGCGGCCGCGACGATGCCGTTGTCGTTGATCGATTTCGAGATTTCCTCCGGCAGCGGGCCGGAATTGCCGATGCAGGTGGTGCAGCCGAAGCCGACCAGGTTGAAGCCGACCTTGTCGAGATCAGCCTGAAGGCCGGAATTCGCAAGATATTCCGCAACCACCTGGCTGCCCGGCGCGAGCGAGGTCTTCACCCAGGGCTTGGCCTTCAGGCCCTTCTTCACCGCATTGCGGGCGAGCAGGCCGGCGCCGATCAGCACGCTCGGGTTCGAGGTGTTGGTGCAGGAGGTGATGGCGGCGATCACCACATCGCCATGACCGAGATCGAAGTTCTTGCCTTCGACCGTAAAGCGCTTGGCCGGCTCCTCGGCCTTCTTGTACTCGCTGGCGAGCGCGAGCGAAAAGCCCTCCGCGACCGTGGGCAGCGCGATGCGGCCTTCGGGCCGCTTCGGGCCGGCCAATGACGGCACCACGTCGCCGAGGTCGAGCGTCAGCGTCTCCGTGAACACCGGGTCGGGCGACTTGGCGGTGCGGAACAGGCCTTGCGCCTTGGCATAGGCCTGCACCAGCGCGACCCGCGCCGAGGCGCGGCCCGAGGTCTTGAGATAATCGAGCGCGGCGGCGTCGACCGGGAAGAAGCCGCAGGTCGCGCCATATTCGGGCGCCATGTTGGCGATGGTGGCCTTGTCCGCGACCGAGAGATGGTCGAGGCCCGGGCCGAAGAACTCGACGAACTTGCCGACCACGCCGAGCTTGCGCAGCATCTGCGTCACGGTCAGCACGAGGTCGGTGGCAGTGACGCCTTCCTTCAGCGCGCCCTTCAGCTTGAAGCCGACGACGTTGGGCAGCAGCATCGACAGCGGCTGGCCGAGCATGCAGGCTTCCGCCTCGATGCCGCCGACGCCCCAGCCGAGCACGGCAAGACCGTTGACCATGGTGGTGTGCGAATCAGTGCCGACGAGCGAGTCGGGATAGGCCACCTCGAAGGTGCCGGTCTTCTTGCCGACCGTCATCTTCTCCTTCCTGGTCCAGACCGTCTGGGCCAGATATTCGAGGTTGACCTGGTGGCAGATGCCGGTGCCGGGCGGCACGACCGAGAAGTTCGAGAACGCCTTCTGGCCCCACTTCAGGAACTCGTAGCGCTCCTGGTTCTGCTTGTATTCCTCGGTGACGTTCTTGCCGAAGGCCTTGTTGTCGCCGAAGAAGTTCACGATCACGGAGTGGTCGATGACGAGATCGACGGGAACCAGCGGGTTGATCTTCTCTGCGTCGCCGCCGAGCTTCTGCATCGCGTTGCGCATCGCGGCGAGGTCGACCACCGCGGGCACGCCGGTGAAGTCCTGCATCAGGACGCGCGCGGGACGGAAGGCGATCTCATGCTCCAGCGACTTCTTGCGCAGCCATTTCGACACCGCGACGATGTCTTCCTTCTTGACCGAGCGGCCGTCCTCGTTGCGCAGCAGGTTCTCGAGCAGGACCTTCATCGAATAGGGAAGTTTCGAAATCCCCTTCAGACCATTCTTCTCGGCCGTGGGCAGGCTGTAATACACATAGGTCTTGGCGCCGACCTTGAGGGTCTTTTTGCATTTGAAGCTGTCGAGCGAGGTCATGTAGGAGATCCCAATTGTTAGCTATACCCGGCAGGGTATTTTAACACCGTCAGCGTATCAGGCTGGGCCGCTTGCAGGGGCAGGTTGAGTTGCTGCATCAAGTAGTTCCGGGCTTATAGAAGCTTTCTAACGGCGCCGCCACAGCCACAATCGTGCCGCAGCAATCCGCGAGCCAAAAATTCCCATGCGCTACCCCAAGATTTCCTGAGGCCCGGCTTTGAGCGGGTCGAAACGAGGCGAGATGCGGCTTTCAGGTCATGGGCTCAGATGCGTGCGGGGCGGACGCGAGGTGTTCGCCGGCCTCGAATTCGCGGCCGCGTCGGGCGAAGCCTTGGCGGTGACGGGTCGCAACGGATCGGGCAAGACCTCGCTGCTGCGGCTGATCGCTGGCCTGCTCGTTCCCGCCGCCGGGACGATCGCGCTGGAAGGGGGCGACGCCGAGCTGACGGTGCCGGAGCAGTGCCACTATCTCGGCCATCGCGACGCCCTGAAGCCGGCCCTCAGCGTTGCGGAAAATCTGGCCTTCTGGGCTGATTTCTTGGGCGGGGAGCGCAGTGACGCGGCTGAAAGCCTCGCCAAAGTCGGCCTCGACCATGCCACCCATTTGCCCGCCGGCTTCCTCTCCGCCGGCCAGCGCCGCCGCCTGTCGCTGGCCCGGCTGCTGGCCGTGCACCGCCCGGTCTGGCTCCTGGACGAGCCGACCAATGCGCTGGATGTGACCGGCCAGGACATGTTTTCCGGATTGATGCGTGAACATCTTGGAGGGGGCGGCATGATCATCGCGGCGACCCATGCCCCGTTGGGGATCGATTCGCGGGAGCTGCGGATCGGGGGGACGGCGTGATTCCAGTGCACCCTCAGATTTCCTGCGCTCGGATAGAGGTACCGCGGCCGCCGTGGCAGCTACTTCGCTGGCATCGGATATCGCCGCGAGCTCCCTTGCCTCTCCCGCTTGCGGGAGAGGTCGGCGCGCAGCGCCGGGTGAGGGTTCTCTCCCCTGGGGAAGTCTTCGTTGTCGAGACATCCTCTCCCCAACCCTCCCCCGCGAGCGGGGGAGGGAGCGCACCACCCTTGGGGCACGACTGGAGTTCGCCATGACCGCCCTGTCCGCCCTGATCCGCCGGGACATCCGAATCGCGCTGCGCGTTGGCGGCGGGGCGCTGATCGGGGTGCTGTTCTTCCTGACCGTCGTCGTGCTGATGCCGTTTGCGGTGGGGCCGGATCTGGCGCTTCTGTCGCGGCTGGGGCCAGCGATCCTGTGGCTCGGCGCGCTGCTGGCGAGCCTGCTCACCCTGGACCGGCTGTTCATGGCCGACCATGAGGACGGCTCGCTCGACCTGATCACGATGAGCCGGACGCCGCTGGAACTCGCCTGCGCCGCCAAGGCGCTGGCGCATTGGCTGGCCGCCGGCCTGCCGCTGATTGTCGCAACCCCCGTGCTCGGCCTGTTGCTCAACCTCGACATGGTCGCAACCGGCGCAGTGGCGCTGACGCTGCTGGCGGGCACGCCGGCCCTGACCTTCACCGGCATGATCGGCGCGGCATTGGCTGTGACGCTGCACCGCGGCGGGCTGCTGATGGCCGTTCTCGTGCTGCCGCTGTCGATTCCCGTGCTGATCTTCGGCGTTGCGGCCTCGCAGGCCGTGATCGTCGGTCCCATGACGTTCGGGGCGCCGTTCTCGATCCTCTGCGCGCTGTCCCTGGTCAGCCTCGTCGTCGGCCCGTTCGCGGCGGCGGCGAGCCTGCGCCATGGTCTCGATTGAGATGGGCTCGACCGACCTTGACTCCGATCAATTTTCGCTGCGGCCTTTCGTGCTGATTGCCTGAGCGGCCCCCGGTGATTATCAGGATACCATGACGCTGATCGACCTCGCCAATCCGACACGGTTCCTCGCCCTGACGGCGCGGGTGTTGCCGTGGCTCGCGGCCGCGACCGTCATCCTGCTCGCGATCGGCCTCTATCAATCCGCGCTCGCGCCCGACGACTACCAGCAGGGCGCGACCGTGAAGATCATGTTCATCCACGTGCCCAATGCCTGGCTGTCGATGTTCGTCTGGGGCGTGATGAGCATTGCCTCGCTGGGCACGCTGGTGTGGCGGCATCCGCTCGCCGACGTCGCCGCCAAGGCTGCTGCTCCCATCGGCGCCGCCTTCACCTTCCTCGCGCTGCTCACGGGCTCGCTGTGGGGCCGGCCGATGTGGGGCACCTATTGGGAATGGGATGCGCGGCTGACCTCGGTGCTGATCCTGTTCCTGATGTATCTCGGCCTGATGGCGCTGTGGCGCGCGGTGGACGATCCCTCGCGCGCGGCGCGTGCGGCTGCGGTGCTCACCCTGGTCGGTGCCATCAACCTGCCCATCATCAAGTTCTCGGTCGACTGGTGGAACACGCTGCACCAGCCGGCCTCGGTGATGCGGATGGGCGGCTCGGCCCTCGACAAGTCGTTCCTGATTCCGCTGCTGGTGATGGCGATCGCGTTCACGCTGCTGTTCGTCACGCTGCACCTGGCTGCGATGCGCAACGAGATCCTGCGCCGCCGCGTCCGCTCGCTGCAGATGATGCAAGCCAGCCGCATCGCGTTCTCGAGCGAAAGCGGTTCGCGTGGTGAAAGCGCTTCAAACGAAGTCGGGGCCGCTTGATCATGTCGCTCGGTCCCTATGCCGCTTTCATCGTGACGTCCTATGCCGCGGCGGCCGCCGTGGTTGCGGTCCTGATCGGCTGGATCGTGCTCGATTATCGCAGCCAGACGCAGCGCTTGCGCGAACTGGAGGAGCGCGGCATCACCCGCCGTTCAGGCCGCAGCGCGACGGAGCTGCGATGAGCGAACAATCGACCTCCGCCCTGCCGCAGCGCCGCACCTTCCTGATGGTGCTGCCGCTGATCGCCTTCATCGGACTTGCGCTGCTGTTCTGGTTCCGGCTCGGCAGCGGCGATCCCTCGCGGATTCCCTCGGCACTGATCGGTCGGCCGGCGCCGCAGACGGCGCTGCTGCCGCTGGACGGATTGCAGGACAACGGCACCCAGGTGCCGGGGCTCGATCCCGCCGCGTTCAAGGGCAAAGTCAGTCTGGTCAACGTCTGGGCGTCCTGGTGCGTGCCGTGCCATGACGAGGCGCCGCTCCTGACCGAACTCGCCAAGGACAAGCGCTTCCAACTGGTCGGCATCAATTACAAGGACGCCTCCGACAATGCGCGCCGCTTCCTCGGCCGCTACGGCAACCCGTTCGGCCGCGTCGGCGTGGACGCGAACGGCCGCGCCTCGATCGAATGGGGCGTCTATGGCGTGCCGGAAACCTTCGTCGTCGGGCGCGAGGGCACCATCGTCTACAAGCTGGTGGGGCCGGTCACGCCGGACAATCTGCGGACGGTGCTGATGCCGCAGATGGAGAAGGCGCTGAAGGCGGGGAGCTGATCACGGCTCTCGTGCGACACACTCAACTGTCATCGCCCGACTTGATCGGGCGATCCAGTATTCCAGAGACGTCAGACGTATACGGAGAAGCCGCAGCGTACCGGATTCCCCGCTTTCGCGGGGAATGACAGCGGTATGTGGGTCGACGTTTCGCCCTACCCCTTGCTCACATCCCCCGCCTCCGCCTCGCTGGTCTCCAGCGATACCGGCGCGAGGTGGTAGCGCTTGGTCAGCGGCATCTGGGCGATGGCGAAGATCATCGTGATGGGCGTCACGCCGAACACCTTGAAGTTCACCCAGAAGTCGGTGCTCTGGGTGCGCCAGACGATCTCGTTCAGCACGGCCATGCCTGCGAAGAACAACGCCCAGCGCAGTGTGAGGATGCGCCAGCCCTGCGGGGTCAGGTTGAATACCTGGTCGAACATCACGGCAATGAAGGAGCGGCCGAACAACAGGCCGCCACCGAGGATCGCCGCGAACAGGCCGTAGATGATGGTCGGCTTGACCTTGATGAAGGTCTCGTCGTGCAGCACCAGGGTCAGCGTGCCGAACACCAATACGATCACGCCCGTCACGATCGCCATGATCGGGATGTGGCGCGTCACCACATAGGAGGCGACCATCGCCACCACAATCGCGACCATGAATGCGCCGGTCGCGGCGAACAGATTGAACTTCGCATTGACGAAGAAGAACACGAGGAGCGGACCGAGCTCGGTCGCGAGCTTGAACAGCGGATGCGGCTGGGTCTTGTCCATTCTTCAGCTCTCGATTCCGGCGATGGCGCGGGCGAAGTCACGCGCGGTGAACGGCGCGAGATCGTCGACGCCTTCGCCGACGCCGATGAAATGCACCGGCAGTTTGAATTTCTCCGCGAGCGCCACCAGGATGCCGCCGCGCGCCGTGCCGTCGAGCTTGGTCATCACGAGGCCGGTGACCCCGGCGGTGCGATGGAAGGCCTCGACCTGCGACAGCGCGTTCTGGCCGACGGTCGCGTCCAGCACCAGCAGCACCGCATGCGGCGCGGTTGCGTCCACCTTGCGGATGACGCGCACGACCTTTTCGAGCTCGTTCATCAGCTCGGCCTTGTTCTGCAGGCGGCCGGCGGTGTCGATCAGGAGCACGTCGATGTTCTGCTCCTTCGCCGCCGTCAGCGCGTTGAAGGCGAGGCTTGCCGAATCGGAGCCCTGCGCACCTGATATGACGGGCGTCTTCGTCCGCTCGCCCCAGACCTTGAGCTGCTCGATCGCCGCTGCGCGAAAGGTGTCGCCGGCGGCCAGCATCACCTTGCGGCCCTCGGACGCGAATTTCTGCGAGAGCTTTCCGATCGTCGTGGTCTTGCCGGAGCCGTTGACGCCGACGACGAGAATGACGAACGGCTTCCTGCCAACATCGATCTCGAGTGGCTTCGCGACCGGCGCCAGCACCTTCTCGACCTCGGTCGCGACGACGTCCTTGACTTCGTCGGCCGAGATCGCCTTGTCATACCGTCCCGTGCCGACCGCGTCCGCGATCCGGACCGCGACCTGCGTGCCGAGATCGGCGCGCAAGAGCACGTCCTCGATGTCGTCGAGCATGGCGCGGTCGAGCTTGCGCTTGGTGACGAGGTCGGCGACCGCGGTCCCCAGCGAGGACGACGTGCGCTTCAGCCCGTTGGACAGGCGGCGCCACCAGCTCAGCTTGGGGGTCTCGGAAGTGGTATCGTTCATGGAGGCGTGTTAGCCGTTCCCGCTTCCAAACGAAAGTCTTGCAATTGCTCGATGTTCCCGAATTGACCGCCGAGGAGATTTTGTCGCGCGTGCTCCATCGCGACGGGCTGATGCTGGTCATCAACAAGCCGGCCGGCCTTCCCGTGCATCGCGGCCCCAAGGGCGGGCCGAACCTCGAGGATTCCTTCGACGCGCTGCGTTTCGGCCTGCCGCGGCCGCCGGTGCTGGCTCACCGGCTCGACAAGGACACCTCCGGCTGTCTCGTGCTCGGACGCCATCGCAAGGCGACCGCATCGCTCGGCCTGCTCTTCAAGCACGGCAAGATCGGCAAAACCTACTGGACCGTGGTCGAGGGCGGCCCCGCTGAAGACGAAGGCACCATCGACATGCCGCTCGGCCGGCTCAATGCCGAGCGCGGCTGGTGGCAGAAGCCCGACCCGGAAGGGCAGAAGGCCATCACCAACTGGAAGGTGATGGGCCGGGGCGAGGGCGTGACCTGGCTCGCCATGGAACCCGTCACCGGCCGGACCCACCAATTGCGGGTGCATGCGGCCGCGACCGGCTGGCCGATCTTCGGCGATAACATTTACGGCAACGGCCCGCGCTTCGGCGAGCCGAAGCTGCACCTGCATTCCCGCGAGATCGTGGTGCCGATCTCCCGGAACAAGGAGCCGATCCGCGTCGTGGCGCCGGCCCCGCCGCACATGCACGAGAAGCTCCGGGCTTGCGGGTGGAATGGGGAATAAAGCCCGCCTCAGCACAGCAGGGCCGCGAGTTGCGCGCGGATTGCGCCGCGGGCTTTCTTACCTCTCCCGCTTGCGGGAGAGGTCGCGCCAAAGGCGCGGGTGAGGGCTTTCTCTTCTTGGGGATTGTCCCGTTGCGGAGACACCCTCTCCCCAACCCTCTCCCGCAAGCGGGAGAGGGGGCGCAGCTCCGCCGCGGCGACATCTCGCCGAAGCAACTCCGTCCGTGCCATGGTTTACCAAACCTTCAGCGCTCGCCTCTAATGATAGCGGTTGCTTAGAACAAGCTCCCGTAACCGCTCAGGACGAGCCGCGCGTGATGTCCAAGGCCCAGCTATCGATCATCGACGAGGTCGAATCCGCGATTCGGGCAGGCTCGCCGGAAAAGGGGCTGGAGACGGCCCGCCGCGTCACCGACCTGTTCCTGTCTTCCGCCGGCAGCTTTGACGACGAGCAGATCGCACTGTTCGACGACGTGCTCGAGCGCCTGATCGGCACCATCGAGCTGCGCGCCATCGCCGACATGGGCGCACGCATCGCGCTCGCCGAGATCAGCGCCCAGCTCGCGCCGGTCGCGCAGGCACCGCCGTCCGTGATCCGCCGCCTCGCCAACAATGACGAGATCCGCATCGCCGGTCCCGTGCTGCAGGAATCCGCGCGCCTCGACGACGGCCAGCTGGTGAAGATCGCCTCCAGCAAGGGCGAGCCGCATCTGCTCGCGATGGCCGGGCGCTGGTGGCTGAAGGAGATCGTCACCGACGCGCTGCTGGCGCGCCGCTATCCCAGCGTCAGCCGGCGGCTCGCCGCCAATCCCGGCGCGCGCGTTTCCGGAGGCGGATTTGCCGTCATCGTCGGACAGGCCGAGAGCGATCCGGAGCTCGCCGTCAGCGTCGGCGTTCGGGTCGATTTGCCATCGGATCTGCGCCACCAATTGCTGCGCTCGGCGACGGATGCCGTGCGCGCCCGCCTGTTGTCGCGCGCGCCGCCGCATCTGTTCGAGGAGATCCGGAGCGCGATCGCCGCCGTCACCATCGGCGTCGAGCGCGAGATGTCCGGCGTCCGTGATTTCGAAGGCGCCAAGCGCGCCATCGCAGGTCTCAAGGCGACCGGCCAGCTCGACGAGGCGGCGTTGCTCGGCTTCGCCAGACAACGGCGCTATGAGGAGACGGTGGCGACCCTTGCGGCGCTATCCGGGTCGACGGTCGAGGTGATTCGCCCCCTGATGCAGAGCGTGCGCGACGACGGCCTGCTGGTGCCATGCAAGGCCGCGCAGCTCAGCTGGGAGACGACAGGAGCCGTGCTCGAAAGTCGATTCACGACGGGCGCGATGAAGCCGGCCGATCTCGCCAGGGCGCGGGATCATTTTGCGGGAATGACGACGGAGGACGCGCGGCGCACGCTGCGGTTCTGGCAGGTGCGGGCGTCGTAGGAGGCGCGCGCTCCAGTCACGGCGTATCCACACCCTCAGTGTCGTGCCTGCGGGCGTAGGGACGACGCTGAGGATAGAGCGCGGAGCAACTTACCGCAGCCCGACTATGCGGTCAGCCGCTCGCCATCGCTGCCGGCAATCGTCAGCGGCACCACGCTGCCGACCCGCCCGCCCGCAACAGCCACCGGCAGATAATGTTCCGTGCGGCCCTGCCCCGCGCTCTCGATCAGCACATCACGCGTCGCACCGACCTCGGCATGCAGCCGCTTCCGCAGTGCGGCTTCACCGGCTGCGCGCAATTGTCTCGCGCGCTCCTTGATTTCCGGTCCCGCAACCTGCGGCATCCGCGCCGCCGGCGTGCCGGGACGCGGCGAATAGGGAAAGACGTGGAGGAACGTCAGGCCGCATTCCTCGACGAGGTCGAGCGAATGCGAGAACATCTCCTCCGTCTCGGTCGGAAAGCCCGCGATGATGTCAGCGCCGAAGGCGATGTCCGGGCGCAGACGGCGGACCTGGTCGCAGAACGCGATCGCATCCTGCCGCGAATGCCGCCGCTTCATGCGCTTCAGGATCATGTCGTCGCCCGATTGCAGCGACAGGTGCAGGTGCGGCATCAGCCGCGAATCGCCAGCGATGGCGTCGAGCAGATCGCTGTCGGCCTCGATCGAATCGATCGAGGAGATGCGCAGGCGCTTCAGCTCCGGCACATGCCGCAAGATCTGCCTGGTCAGCATGCCGAGCTTCGGCGCGCCCGGCAGATCGGTGCCGTAGCTGGTGAGGTCGACGCCGGTCAGCACGATCTCGGCATGACCACGCTCGACCAGTGTCCGGACCTGCTCCACCACGGCACCCATCGGCACCGAGCGCGAATTGCCGCGGCCGAACGGGATGATGCAGAAGGTGCAGCGATGGTCGCAGCCGTTCTGCACCTGCACGAACACCCGCGGCAGGCCGCTCGCATAGCCGTCGACGAGGTGCGGCGCCATCTCCCTGATAGCCATGATGTCGCTGACGGCGATCTTCCCGCTGGCGCCGACGTCGAACGCCGCCTGCGTCGCGCGCCACGCTTCGCCGCGCAGCTTGTCGTCATTGCCGACGACACGATCGACCTCGACCATGTCGGCGAACATCGCAGCTTGCGTCTGCGCGGCACAGCCGGTGACGACGATGCGCGCACCGGGCCGCTCGCGCTTCAATTTGCGGATCGACTGGCGCGCCTGCGCCACCGCCTCGTTGGTGACGGCGCAGCTGTTGATGACGATGGTGTCGGAAAGGCCTGCGTCCTCAGCCTTGCTGCGGATTACCTCGGCCTCGAAGGCATTGAGGCGGCAGCCGAAGGTGACGACCTCGACGCCCATCACGCGACGGGCGCGAACAGCGCCGGATCGAAACGGCCCTCATATTCGAAGGTCGCCGTGCCGGTCATCAGCACGTGATCGTCGCGCTCGCGCCATTCGATGCCGAGCTTGCCGCCGGGCAGCGTGATCTCGACCTTGCGCTCGGCGCGCTTCAGCCGCGCCGCGGCGACGGCCGTGGCGCAAGCCGCCGACCCGCACGCCCTGGTCAGGCCGGCACCGCGTTCCCAGGTGCGGATCGTGATGTGCTTGTCATCGACGATATGGGCGAGCGTGATGTTGGCGCGCTCGGGGAAGATCGGATGGTTTTCCAGCAATGGGCCGAAGCGGCCGAGATCATAGGCGTCGACGTCCTCGACCCAGAACACCGCATGCGGATTGCCCATGCTCACCACGGAGGGCGAATGCAGGATCGGATTGTCGATCGGCCCGATCTGCAATTCGATGTAGCGGGTGTCGCGAAACTCTTCCGCCAGCGGGATGTCCTGCCAGCCGAACTTCGGCACACCCATATCCACGGTGTAGAGATCGGCCGCTGGGCCCTGCCAGGCATTGAGCAGGCCGGCGGCCGTTTCGAAGGTCGCATTGGTCTGCCCGGTCTTCTCGAAGATGCGGCGCACCACGCAGCGCATGCCGTTGCCGCAGGCGCCGGCCTCCGAGCCGTCATTGTTGTAGATGCGGATGAAGGCTTCGGTACCGTCCAGCCGCGGCTTCTGCAGCACCATGAGCTGATCATAGGCGATGCCGCCTTGCGCAGACGCCACCGCCCGCGCATCGTCCGGCGTGACCGGCCCCGCGGAATCGCGCATGTCGACAACGACGATCTCGTTGCCGATGCCGTTCATCTTGGCAAATGCGTGGTTGGCCAGCGCGCTCATGAAAATTCCCGAATTTCGCCCGCCTTATATGGCGATCCTTGCCGGCTTGGCCAGTGATTTGCGGCCGCGAGCCAGGACATCGGCCAAGGTGCCTGCCATGACGCATCTGTCATGGGACGAATTCGGCGCCCGCGTGTTAGAACGGCGCGGTTCGCGCGAGCCGGGACGCGCGGCCAGGTTGAGGCCTTGGTGGGTAAGGCCTTGATGAATTTGGGCCTTGGTGGATCCAGGCCTTGGGGAGAATAGAATGACCAGTTTCCGTCGTCTCGCTCTGGCCGCGCTGATCCCGGCGGCCATGTCGATTGGCCTGTCCGGAGCTCCGGCACAGACACCCGGCCCGGCACCGGCCGCGTCGGCAAGCCCCTCGCCTGCGCCGTCGGCCGCACCCGCCCCAGCCGCAAGCGCTTCGCCAGCTCCGGCGGCAGGCCCGTCGCCGGCGGCCAGCGCTTCACCGTCCCCCGCCCCGACGGCCCCAGCCCCGGCGGCCGCCGCGACGCCCGCCCCGGTACAGACCGCCGATCCCTTCGGCCTCGAGACCACGCTCGAGCCCAGGAAGGTCGTGATGGTCAAGGGCACTGCCAATTGGGACTCGGCCTTCGACACGCTGATCGACGCCTTCAAGGCCCTCAATACGCTGCTGGACAAGCAGGGCATCAAGCCGGCCGGCAATGCGATGATCGTCTACACTTCGACCGACGACACCGGCTTCACCTTCCTTGCCGAGATCCCGGTCGACCAGGATCCGAAGAACTTGTCCAAGGACATGAGCATCGGCAAATCGCCGGAGGGCAAAGCCCTGAAATTCGTCCATCGCGGCTCCTACGACAACATGGACAACACCTATGAGGCGATCACCAATCACCTCGACGACAAGAAGCTGGAAGCCAAGGACACCTTCATCGAGGAGTACCTCACCGATCCCCTGAAGACGGCCGAGGACAAGCTCGTGATCAATGTTTTCGTGCCGCTGAAGTGAGACCCATGAAAAAGCCTGCCCTGCTCGCCGCCGTTTTCGCCACCGCACTGCTGACGGCGCCCGCGCGCGCCGATGATTTTCCGTCCGCCATTTCGGTGAGCGGCGAAGCCACGATTTCCGCAGCCCCCGATCTCGCGCAGATCGATGCCGGCGTCGCCAACGATGCCAAGACGGCGAAGGAAGCTGCTGACGCCAACAACGCCGCGATGGGCAAGGTGCTGCTGGCGCTGAAGGGCGCAGGGATCGCCGAGAAGGACTACCAGACATCGCGCTTGTCGCTGCAGCCGCAATACGGCCAGAACAAATCCACCGGCGCCTCGCCCGTGGTCGGCTTCCGCGCGAGCAACCGCGTCACCGTGAAGATTCGCGACGTGACCAAGGTCGCCGGCGTCATCGACACGCTGGTCAGCGCCGGTGCCAACGATATCGGCAATATCTCGTTCGAGGTGACGCAGGCGTCAAAGCTGCTCGACGGTGCACGCGAGCAGGCGATCGCCGATGCACGACGCAAGGCAGAGGTCTATGCCAAGGCCGCCGGCGTCACGCTGGGCGCGCCGCTCAGCGTGACCGAGGGCGGCGGCCCGGTGCCGCTGTTCAAGGGCCGCATGGCAGCGCCAATGGCCGCAGCACCGCAGGCCGCTGTGGCACCCGGCGAGGAGACGCTGTCGGTGACGGTGAATGTGAGCTGGGCGATCAAGCCCGGGCAGTAGGTCTCGTGTCCCGGACGCGCTGCGCCACGCAGTGACGCTGCGCAGAGCCGGGACCCAAGCAGCAATACGATACAATGCAGCGACATGGGCCCCGGCTCAGCAACGCATCACTGACGTGCTGCGCTGCGTCCAGGGCACGAGCAGTGCGTGTGGAGAGCTAAATCTCCACCACCTGCCCAGGCTTCATCGCCACGAACCGCTCCTGCGGAATCTTCGCGGCATCGAGCGCTTCGACCAAGGCTTTCGCCGGCGCGTCGATCGCTTCATCCGTCAGTTGGAACGTGCCGTGATGGTGCCCGAGCGCTTGCTCGGCACCGCAGTCGAGCAACGCCTTCACCGCATCTTCCGGGTTCATGTGCTGGTCGCGCATGAACCAGCGCGGCTCGTAGGCGCCGATCGGAAGGATCGCGAGGCGCAGTGGCCCGTGCTTGTCGGCGACGCGGCGGAAGTGCCGGCCGTCACCATAGCCGGAATCGCAAACGACGTAGACCCGGCCGGCCGGCGTCTCCAGCACGAAGCTCGCCCACAGCGCCTTGTTGCGATCGAACATGCCGCGCGCCGTCCAGTGCCGGGTCGGCACCAGATGCACGGCGATGCCGCCGCCGAGCTCGACGCGGTCGTGCCAGTCGAAGGCCTCTACCTTGATCGTGGAATCCCGGCTGCGCATCGTGACGTCGTTGCCGAGCGGGGTGACGACGCGCGGGGCGAAATTCTTGGTGAGCCGCGACAGCGTCGCGATATCAAGATGATCGTAATGCCCGTGCGAGACCAGCACGACATCGATCTTCGGCAGCTTCTCGAAGGCAATGCCGGGATCGTTGTGTCGCTTCGGCCCGGCCCAGGCGACCGGGGAGACCCGCATCGACCAGACCGGATCGACCAGGATGTTGAGGCCGCCGGCCTGGATCAGCCAGCTGGCGTGGCCGACGAAGGAGAGCCGCACTTTGTCGCCGTCGATGCGCTCCGGTGGGATGTCGGCATGCGGGCTCGGCGCCCACTCCGGCCATTTCGCGCGCTGCCGTCCGCCGCCGAATTGCCAGCGCAGCACCTCGCGAAGCGATTTCGGCGGCGCCCCGTCCGGATCGAAGAAGTGCAGGCCGTTGAAATGGTCGGAGGCGGGGCCGTCATAGGGTTTCATGCGGAAGATCCAGCGCGAGGACGCCGACCAGGGCACCGGCACCGGCGAGCGGCCCCAAAAGTCGGGTGACCGGCAGGCTCGTGGGGATAGTCGGGCGGTAAGACATCACCGGCTATATGGGCGGGGCTGGCAGAAAAGGAACCCATGGCCAAAAAGGTCACATTTTCAGTACCTTGTCTTATCAAGGGCGCCCCGGCACCCTAACTTTCCTTGACTTTTGGGCGGGAGCGGCGTTTAACCCCGCCACTTTCTCGGAAAGGCTTTCTTTTCGACCCGCCGACTGGCCCTGGAGGCCAGAGGTTAACGCCCGACAGCGCTGTGCGCCCTCGGGCGCAAAGGTGTTTGGAAGATCGCTTGCCCAAGGAAGTGGTCATCCCCCGCCTTGTGCGCGATAGCGCACTGGGGCGGGGGATCCAGTATTCCAGAGGCGTCTCGGCTAGAGCCGAGAAGCCGCGGCGTACTGGATGCCCCGCCTTCGCGGGGCATGACAGCGGTGAACGCGGCAACCCTGCGCGAGCAGGACAAAGGACAACGGCATTGTTCGACAATCTGTCGGAACGGCTTGGCGGCATTCTCGATCGTCTGACAGGGCGCGGCGCGCTGACCGAAAAGGACGTCGACGCCGCGATGCGCGAGGTGCGCCGCGCGCTGCTGGAGGCCGACGTCGCACTCGAGGTGGTCCGCAGCTTCACCGAGCGCGTCCGCGAGCAGGCGATCGGCGCCACCGTCGTCAAGTCGGTCACCCCCGGCCAGATGGTGGTCAAGATCGTCCATGACGAGCTGATCAACACGCTCGGCGCCGAAGGCCAGACCATCGACGTCAATTCCGTGCCGCCGGTGCCGATCATGATGGTCGGCCTGCAAGGCTCCGGCAAGACCACCACCACCGCAAAGCTCGCCCGCCGCCTGGTCCAGCGCGACAAGCGCAAGGTGCTGATGGCCTCGCTCGACGTCTATCGCCCGGCGGCGATGGAGCAGCTCGCCGTGCTCGGCCGCGACCTCGACATTCCGACCCTGCCGATCGTTGCAGGCCAGCAGCCGCCGCAGATCGCCAAGCGTGCGCTGGAGGCCGGCAAGCTCGGCGGCTACGACGTCGTGCTGCTCGACACTGCGGGCCGCACCACGCTCGACGAAGAGATGATGGCGGAGGCGGCTGCGATCAAAGCCGCGGCCAATCCGCATGAAGTGCTGCTCGTCGCCGACTCTCTCACCGGCCAGGACGCCGTGAATCTCGCGCGCTCGTTCGACCAGCGCGTCGGCCTCACCGGCATCGTGCTGACCCGCGTCGACGGCGACGGCCGCGGCGGCGCCGCGCTGTCGATGCGCGCGGTCACCGGCAAGCCGATCAAGCTGCTCGGCACCGGCGAAAAGACCGACGCGCTGGAGGATTTCCATCCCGATCGTATCGCCGGCCGCATCCTCGGCATGGGCGACGTGGTGTCGCTGGTCGAGCGCGCTGCCGCCAACATCGACGCCGAAAAGGCCGCGCGGACCGCCGAGCGCATGCGCAAGGGCCAGTTCGACCTCAACGACATGCGCGAGCAGCTGCTGCAGATGGCGAACATGGGCGGCATCAGCGGCCTGATGGGCATGATGCCCGGCATCTCCAAGATGAAGAACCAGATCGCGGCCGCCGGCATCGACGACAAGATCCTGAAGCGCCAGGTCGCGGTGATCGATTCCATGACGCGCGACGAGCGCCGTCATCCGGACCTGCTGAAGGCCAGCCGCAAGAAGCGCATCGCCGCCGGCAGCGGCCAGAGCGTCGAGCAAGTGAACAAGCTGCTCAAGATGCACCGGAACATGGCCGACATGATGAAGGCCATGGGCTCGGGCAAGCGCGGCCCGCTCGCCGGCATCGCCCAGGCCATGGGCTTTGGCGGCGGCATGAAGATGCCCTCGCCCGAAGAGATGAAGGCGCTGCAGGAGAAGATGCAGAGCGGCGGAGGACAGGGCCTGCCGAACCTGCCGAAGGATCTGCCGGCTGGGCTTCGCCAAGGCCTGCCCAACCTTCCCGGACTGACCGGGCTGAGCGGCAAGCCGACGCTGCCGGGCCTCGGCGGTTTTCCCGGCAAGAAGAAATGAGGAATTCGTCGCGGGGGACCGCACCGGTCCCGCGCAACGCGAAAGTATCAATCAACCGAACAAACTGTACTTTGAAGGAGAACTGAATGTCCGTCGTTATCCGCCTCGCCCGCGCAGGCACCAAGAAGCGTCCCGTCTATCACGTCGTCGTCGCCGACTCGCGCTTTCCGCGCGATGGCCGCTTCATCGAGCGTCTCGGTCATTTCAACCCGCTGCTGCCGAAGGACAACGAGACCCGCCTCAAGCTCGACATGGAGAAGGTGAAGGCCTGGCTCGCCAAGGGCGCGCAGCCGTCCGACCGCGTGGCGCGTTTCCTCGACGCTGCCGGCGTCAAGAAGCGCGAAGCGCGCAACAACCCGGAGAAGGCCGTGCCGCGCAAGGAGCGCAAGGCGCAGGCCGAAGCCGCGGCCAAGAGCTAAGGCCAGATCATGTCGGCGCTGGTCTGCGTCGCGCGGATCGGCGCCGCGCATGGTGTGCGCGGTGCGGTCAAGCTGTGGACCTTCACCGAAGATCCCTTCGCCGTCAGGCGGTACGGTCCGCTGCTGTCCAAGGACGGCAAGCGCCAGTTCGAGGTTGCGACGGCGCGCGAGGCCAAGGATCATCTGGTCGCGACGTTCAAGGGCGTCACGACCCGCGATGAGGCCGAGCGCCTCAACGGCATCGAGCTCTACGTTCCGCGCGACAAGCTGCCCGCGACCGACGCGGACGAATATTACCACACCGACCTGATCGGTCTCGCCGCCGTCACCACGGACGGCGCGCCGCTCGGCCGCGTCGTCGCGATCCAGAATTTCGGCGCCGGCGACATCATCGAGATCGCGCCGCCCAAGGGCCCGACGCTGCTGCTGCCGTTTTCCAATGCGGTGGTGCCGGAAGTCGATCTCGCCGGCGGGCGCGTGGTGATCGCACTGCCGCAGGAAATCGAGGGCGAGGAGAGCGACGACGAGGCTCTCTCGCCAGGTCGTCCCCGCGAAAGCGGGGATCCATAACCACAGGCTGTGGTTTTTGGTTAAGCTGACTGCAATGACCAACCCCTCACCCTGGCGCACGACCGTGCTGACGCTGTTTCCGGAGATGTTTCCGGGGCCGCTCGGCGTGAGCCTGGCCGGCCGGGCGCTGGCCTCCGGGCTCTGGCAGCTCGAGGCGCGCGACATCCGCGCCTCCGCCACCGACCGCCACCGCAGCGTCGACGACACCCCGGCCGGCGGCGGCCCGGGCATGGTGCTGCGCGCGGACGTTCTGGCTGCCGCAATCGACGCGGCCGCGAGCGGCCCTGAGCGACCCCGCCTGCTCATGAGCCCGCGGGGTCGGCCACTGACTCAGGCCCGTGTCGTCGAACTCGCCAAGGGCCCCGGCCCCCTGATCGTCTGCGGGCGATTCGAGGGGGTGGACCAGCGGGTGATCGACGGACGGGGCCTCGAGGAGATCTCGATCGGCGACTACGTCCTGTCCGGGGGTGAGATCGCGGCCCTGGCCCTGATCGACGCCTGTGTCCGGCTCCTGCCGGGGGTGATGGGCAAGGAGGCCTCGGGAACCGAAGAAAGCTTTTCGGACGGGCTGCTCGAATACCCCCAATACACCCGCCCGCAGCTGTTCGAGGGGGTCCCGATCCCGGAAATCCTGACCTCGGGCGACCATGCCAAGGTTGCAGGCTGGCGGCGGGCGCAATCGGAGGCCCTGACGGCGGCCCGGCGGCCGGATTTGTGGGCGCAAGTGCCGACCCCCGTCCCGAATCGGGCCGGGCGCCAAAAAACGCCAAAAAGCAAGACAGACGGGTGACAAACGCTCCGGCTTGCCTTATAGCAGCGGCCACATCCGCAATGGCTGGATAGACGAATTTCGCGCAGCCCCCGTTTGAAAGGCTGGGCGCGCCGATGGAGATTTACCCATGAACCTGATCAAGCAGCTCGAGCAAGAGCAATTCGACAAGCTGTCCGCCGGCAAGGACATTCCGGAATTCGGCCCCGGCGACACCGTGATCGTCAACGTGAAGGTCGTCGAAGGCGACCGCACCCGCGTGCAGGCCTATGAAGGCGTCTGCATCGGCCGTTCCGGCGGTGGCCTCAACGAGAGCTTCACCGTTCGCAAGATCTCCTATGGCGAGGGCGTCGAGCGCGTGTTCCCGGTGATGTCGCCGATGATCGACTCGATCAAGGTGGTGCGCCGCGGCAAGGTGCGTCGCGCCAAGCTCTATTACCTCCGCAATCTCCGCGGCAAGTCGGCCCGCATCGTCGAGAAGCAAGACCGCCAGGCCGCCGTCGGCGAGTAAGCTTCGCCCCACCAGGCAAGTTTCCAAAGCGCGGGGCTCGGCTCCGCGCTTTTTTGTTTTGGCCGGTGTGGCGCGCACGGTGGCGGTCCCTCGCCCTGAGGAGCGCGGAACGCGCGTCTCGAAGGGCGAGGCCACCGGCCGGGCCTGCATCCTTCGAGACGTGCGCAAGGGCGCGCTCCTCAGGATGAGGGTCATACACGGTGCGCGTGCCATGCATTTGAAACCTCTCGCGCTTCCAATTCGGCCTGCTATATATTCTTGGAATGTTTCCAGATCCGACCAGCTTCGTAAGCCCCCAGCGCATCGTCATCGACGATCGCTCGCGGCTGCCTGGCCGGTTCTTCGGACGCTTCGCGACCTCGGCAACGTCAGAGCTTACGCGCGCAGCCCAAAAGCTGCGCTGACGATTTGTTGCCCGCGCGCCATCCGCGCTCATCGCCGACACACATTCTCCGGAGCTTAAGCTCATGTCCAAGCCGACCACATTGTACGACAAGATCTGGAACGACCATCTGGTGCACGAAGCCGAGGACGGCACCTGCCTGCTCTACATCGACCGCCACCTGGTGCACGAGGTGACCTCGCCGCAGGCGTTCGAAGGCCTGCGCGCAACGGGACGAAAGGTGCACGCGCCCGAGAAGACGCTCGCCGTCGTCGACCACAACGTGCCGACCACCGACCGCACCAAGCCGAATCCCGATCCTGAGAGCATCGAGCAGATCAAGGCGCTGGCCGAGAACGCCAAGGAATTCGGCGTCGAATATTACAACGAGTTCGACAGGCGCCAGGGCATCGTCCACGTCATCGGCCCCGAGCAGGGCTTCACCCTGCCCGGCACCACCATCGTCTGCGGTGACAGCCACACCTCGACGCATGGCGCGTTCGGCGCGCTCGCGCACGGCATCGGCACGAGCGAGGTCGAGCACGTGCTGGCGACGCAGACGCTGATCCAGAAGAAGGCGAAGAACATGCGCGTCACCGTCGACGGCAAATTGCCTGACGGCGTGACCGGCAAGGATATTATTTTGGCCATCATCGGCGAGATCGGCACCGCGGGCGGCACCGGCTACGTGCTGGAATATGCCGGCGAGGCGATCCGTGCGCTCTCGATGGAAGGCCGCATGACGGTCTGCAACATGTCGATCGAAGGCGGCGCGCGCGCCGGCCTGGTGGCGCCCGACCAGAAGGCGTTCGACTTCCTGCGCGGCCGCCCGAAGGCGCCGAAGGGCGCGGACTGGGATGCGGCGATGCGTTATTGGGAGACACTGCGCTCCGACGACGGCGCGCATTTCGACCACGAGCTGCGCCTCGATGCGGCGAAGCTGCCGCCGATCGTGACCTGGGGCACCT
Organism: Bradyrhizobium sp. CCBAU 51765; assembly: GCF_015291725.1. Taxonomy (GTDB): domain Bacteria; phylum Pseudomonadota; class Alphaproteobacteria; order Rhizobiales; family Xanthobacteraceae; genus Bradyrhizobium; species Bradyrhizobium liaoningense. Next base: position 371,229 of record NZ_CP030038.1, on the reverse strand, counting down.
CGCCTGAAGACGTCATCTCCGTGACCGGCATCGTGCCCGATCCCGACAAGATCGCGGACGAGGCCAAGCGCATCTCCAAGCATCGCGCGCTCAAGTACATGGGCCTGACCGCGGGCACCAAGATCACCGACATCAAGCTCGACCGCGTCTTCATCGGCTCCTGCACCAACGGCCGCATCGAGGACCTGCGCGCGGCAGCCAAGATTGCCGAAGGCAAGACTGTGTCAGCGAACGTCAACGCCATGGTCGTGCCGGGCTCCGGCATCGTGAAGGAGCAGGCGGAAGCCGAGGGTCTGGACAAGATCTTCATCAAGGCCGGCTTCGAATGGCGCGAGCCGGGCTGCTCGATGTGCCTCGCCATGAATCCGGACAAGCTGAAGCCGGAAGAGCGCTGCGCCTCGACGTCGAACCGCAACTTCGAGGGCCGCCAGGGCTTCAAGGGCCGCACGCATCTGGTCTCGCCGGCGATGGCGGCCGCGGCGGCGATCGCCGGTCACTTCGTCGATGTCAGGGACTGGCGGTAAGCCGGTTCCTGCAATTGTAGCGATCGCAGCAAACCGCCGTTAAGCGGCGGCGCCACATTCTCGTCCTCGCGACGGTTTCGCGAGGACGCAGCACATGGCCAACAAGCCCGAATATGTCGACCTGATCGGCGAGGCCACGCGCCAGCACCGCCGGCGCACGGCGCCCCTGCGCATCGTCGCCAAGCCCGAGGTCGAGGAGACCTCCAGGCTCAGCCGCTGGCCGCCGGCGATGTTCAAGCAGTGGAAGCTGGACAATCTGATGCGGTGGAAGTCTGCATCGTGGAAGCTGAAGGATTGGCTGTAACCAGGTTCTCCGTCATGCCCGGGCTTGTCCCGGGCATCCACGTACTTGCCGCGCGCACCTCAGAACGTGGATGGCCGGGACAAGCCCGGCCATGACGCTTCCTGATCGGTTCGCTTGCTCTAGCTCACGTCACCAATAGCGGTACGGATACTGCCAGCGCGGCCAGTGGCAGACGCGGCGCGGGCCGTAATAGGTCCAGATGATCCGGCAGCGGCGCGGATAGTTGTAGTAGGGATAATATCCGCCAACATAATAGCGCCGGTGGAAGTGACGATAGCCGTAGTGCGGGCGATGATGACCCCAGTGACGGTGATAGCCGCCATATCCGCCGTGCCGAAAGCCGCCATGCCGAAAGCCGCCGACATGACGGTGATGAAAGGCCGGTCCGGCGCGGAAGCCGCCGACATGGCCGCCGCGGAAACCGCCACCATGGAAACCGCCGATATGTCGCCCGCCGCCATGGAAGCCGCCTCCGCGGAAACCTCCGCCGTGAAAGCCATGCCCACCATGCCCGCCGCCGTGGCGAACCTGCGTGACGAGATCGTCGGCCGCGGCCTTCGTTGCCGGTGACGTCGCCGGATTGATCAAGGTGAGCGCTTCAGCGCGACGCGCGGTGCCGGCCGACAGCATCAGCGTCGCGGCGGCCGCAAGTCCGAGCAAGCGCATCGGGCTCGTCCCGAGGCCGAACATTCTCAGCATGGAATCCTCCCTGAATCTGGACAGCAGAGCTGCGGCGCGACGTCTTGGCCGCGCCATTGCTGTTCAATAACGGTCGCACCCTCGGGTAAACTGAGGAGAGCGAGGTGAACGCGCCATGAATGAACGACGCTGGGTCCCGCGATGCGACGCAGTGCCGCGACGGGAGGAGTTTTGCGGATGACTGTCTACGCCATTGCACAATTGAAGATGACGGACCGCGCGGCCTATGACCGCTATCAGGCGCGGTTCTTCGACGTGTTCAGGAAGTACAACGGACGGCTGCTCGCCGCCGACGAACATCCGCGCGTGCTCGAAGGCGCATGGCCGCATGACAAGCTTGTCATGATGTCGTTTCCCAACGAGGCCGCGTTCCTCGCCTTCTCGAACTCGCCCGAGTACGAGGACATCTCACGTGATCGCAAAGCCGGCGCGCAAGCCACCGTGCTGCTGGTCAGGGGATTTGCGCCCGGCTAGAGCGGCGCCTCACCAGAAGGGCCCGTAGCTGAACACGAAAGGTGCGGGCACGCCGTAAGGATAAGGACGGTAGTAGACGGGCCGCGCGTAATAGCGTGGATCAGGGCGCGCAGCAGGCCGCACGATGTCACGGGTTCGCGCGTGTCGTCGTGCATCGAAAACCGCGATCCCCGCCGAGGCCTCCGGTATCGTCACCCTTTGCGCAGCGGAAGCCGCGCGAGGCAGGCCGGCGGCAAGCGCGACGGCAACGGCCAGTGCGATCCATCTCGCCATCACGACCCTCACGAGGCCACCGCGCTGTCCGCTGGCGCGCGCATTGAACCGATCAGCCCCGGCGCCAATAGCAGCTCACGCGCGGCACGATCACGGTGCCGCTTGGCCGGTACTCCTGCACATAGGTGGCGTTGCACACGCGGAGTGCGTCGGGACCCGGATTGTAGCGGGGATAGACACCATCCGGGCTGTAATAGGGGGTGACGCGCAAGCGCGCCGGGGGCCGCTTGCGCGGCGGGGGAACTTCGTCAGGCGGAGCCGCCTGGGCGAGGCGAATCCCGGGGCTGGCGGTCTGGGCTTCCGCGCCGACGCAAAACTGCGAAAACAACCCCATGCACAGTAGAGTCAGCGCTGTTTTCGCTCGCATTTTTCCGCCCACCTGAAACGTCCCATCGACGGCCCCACGCTCCCCGTTTTGACGGCGCCCGTCAACCTCGCCGCACTTATAAAGCCAGATGCATCGCCGCGGAACCCGCGACAGAGCCCGTTCCGATGGAATCGGAACAGGCTCCGGATTCTATTTGACGCGTCCTCTTCACGCGAAACCGGTATCCACTTCGCTCGAAAACGCTTTAGAAGAAGCCCATGTGGACGGAATTGAAAGCGCCCTCGCTGGCCGAGATGGAAGCGATGGCTCACGAGGTGTTCGAGCGCCTGCCGGCGGAATTTCGCAAGCTCTGCGAAGGCGTGATTGTCCGCGTCGACGACTTCCCGACCGAGGAGGTCCTGGACGAGATGGGGTGCGAGAGCGAGTTCGACCTGCTCGGCCTGTTCCAGGGCGTCGGCCTGCCCCAGCAGAGTTTTGGCGACGTGGCGCGGCTGCCGAACATGGTCTGGCTCTACCGCCGGCCGATCCTGGATTACTGGGCCGAGCACGACGAAAGCCTCGGCCATATCGTCCGCCACGTCCTGATCCACGAGATCGGCCACCATTTCGGCCTCTCCGACGACGATATGGCCGCGATCGAGGCACGGGCGGAGTGAAGGGTGGTTGCCGCACTGAAGGTGCGCTCCCTCCCCCGCTCTCGTCCGCCGAAGCCTTGGCGAAGGCGGATGCGGGGGAGGGTTGGGGAGAGGGTGTCTCCGCAACGGGACAATCCCCTAGAGGAAAGAGCCCTCACCCGCGCCTTCGGCGCGACCTCTCCCGCAAGCGGGAGAGGTAAGGGCAGCCCTGCCCATTTCGGCCTAGGATTCCCGCCCCGATCGCGATAAATACCCGTTCCTCCAGACCCACCCGGGAAAGCGCAACCATGGACAAGTTCACCACGCTGGAAGGCGTCGCGGCGCCGCTGAAGATCATCAATGTCGACACCGACATGATCATTCCGAAGCAGTACCTGAAGACCATCAAGCGCACCGGCCTTGGCAAGGGGCTCTTCTCCGAGCAGCGCTACAAGGACGACGGCAGCGAGAACCCGGACTTCGTTCTCAACCAGCCCGCCTATCGCAATGCGAAGGTGCTGGTGGCCGGCGACAATTTCGGCTGCGGCTCGAGCCGCGAGCACGCGCCCTGGGCGCTGCTCGATTTCGGCATCCGCTGCGTGATCTCGACCTCGTTCGGCGACATCTTCTACAACAACTGCTTCAAGAACGGCATTCTGCCGATCCGCGTCTCGCAGGAAGACCTCGACAAGCTGTTCGACGATGCCGAGCGCGGCGCCAACGCGACGCTGACGATCGACCTGCCGAACCAGGAGATCCGCGGCCCCGACGGCGGCAAGGTCAAGTTCGAGATCGATCCGTTCCGCAAGCACTGCCTGATCAACGGCCTCGACGACATCGGTCTCACCATGGAGAAAAAGGCCTCGATCGACAGCTACGAGGAGAAGCTCAAGCGCGAACGCGCCTGGGCCTGATCTCGTATTTTTTGAGCATGATCTTTCCGGAAAACCGCTGCACACTTTTCCGGATCATGCTCTGATTCTCGTTCGAGCCCCGGTGCGCCAATCGCGCCGGGGCTTTTTCTTTGCTCCGGATATCCCGTATAGCTTTTCCTCATGCTGCCCGAGATCGTCACCTTCTGGCATGGCCCGATGGATGCGCTGCGCCGGACCTGTCTGCGCTCGCAGCTCGCTGCCGGCCACAAGATCACGGTCTACAGCTTCGACACCATTCCCGGCCTGCCCGCAGGAATCGCGAATGCGGATGCCGAGGCGATCCTGCCGCACGCGTTCTCCGAACGGCTGCGGCCGCCGCAGCCGGACGGCAGCTGGCGCGACTGGACCACGCTGCAGTTCAGCGACTTCTTCCGCATGAAGCTGATGGCGAAGGGCCTCGGCCTCTGGCTCGATGCCGACGTGCTGCTCTTGAAGCCCATCGAGATCGATCCGGCAAAACCGTACTTCGCCTGGGAGCGGCCGCGCCAGCTCGGCAACTCCGTGATCTATCTTCCGCCCGGGCACGGCATCGTGCGCGCGTTCGAGGAGCTAATGGAGCAGGATGAGCTGACGCCGGACTGGCTGTCGCTGCGCCACCGCGTCACCTTCATGATGCGCCGCCTGCGCGGCGGCTCGAACCGCCTTTCGGATATTCGCGTCGCGATCTACGGCCCTGCCGCGCTGACCGCGCTCGCGCGCCGCACCGGTGAGTTGCACAACGCACTTCCGAAGCAGTCGTTCTATGCCGTCCATGCCGAGCCGAAACGTTTCTTCGACCCTTCGAGCTATCTCGGTCTCGTCACCAGCCCCGAGATCATTGGCCTGCACATCTCGCCCAAGGGTCGCGGCGGCGAAAAGCCGATTCCGGGCAGCCTGTATGCCTGGGCGGCGGAGCGGTTTAGGTAGCTCTCCGCTACCTTGAACGATCGCATAGCAGCATAAGTGGTCGTCATGCCCGGGCTTGTCCCGGGCATCCACGTTCTTTGCACTGCGCAGCAAGGCGTGGATGGCCGGGTCAAGCCCGGCCATGACGATGTGGAGGGACTTACGCTCTTTCGACGACCACATCGTGCCCATCCCAAACGCGCTGCAGCGCGTCCGGGACACGAGACGCTGAATCCTGTTTGATCCAGCGCAACGCGCTCCTGCACCATTGTGCTTAATTCGCTCCAATTCCGACGTCCGAATGGAGCGTTCCATGAGCACCGCAAGCAAGCCTTATCCCATCGTTCAGGACCTCATCGAGTCCTTTGCGAGCTGGCTGAAGCATCGCCGCGAGATGAACGAGATGCGGCAGCTCGATCGCGCCGATTTCGACCGGATCGCGAATGATCTCAGGATCGCGCCCGACGATCTCGAAGAGCTGGTCCGTCACGGCCGGCACGCCGCCGACGAACTTCCGAAGATGCTGGAGCAGCTCGGCATCAGCGCGGAACGGCTCGGGCAGGCGCAGCCCCTGCTGCTGCGCGACATGGAGCGGACCTGCTCGCTCTGCGGTCACAAGGGACAGTGCGACCGCGATCTCGCCGAGGGCACCGCCGCGGAGAACTATCACGGCTATTGCGCCAACGCCTCGACGCTGGAGTCGCTCGATCGCGCCGACCTCGCGCCGCGCTGAGTCGCGGGGGCTGGACCGACGAATGAGATTTTCGGCGAGAACGGGCCATCGGCCTGACGCACACCCTTGCGGGCGCAAACCTCGCACCGGACGTTGTCACGGACTATGCTGGATAGGTATGCTGTCGCGTATACTGGCTCGAACGATACCGCATGACCAATTCCGCGAAGACCGGGACGAGGAAGCGACGGTGGCCTTTCGTGCTGGCCTTTGTTGTGCTCGTCTATCTAGCCCTCGCATATGTTCTGGTGCCCACCCTGTGGATTCACCACGAACACGAAGCGGGGCTCGCTTCGTTGCCGATGCTCACCAGGACATCGGACGATATCCCTGGTGACCCTCTGAACGTTGGACTTGTTGGCGAGGGCGGAGATGTCGTCCGCGCCATGAACGCGGCGGGATGGTCTGCGGCCGACGCCGTGACGCTGCGATCAAGCATCGAGATCGTCGGGAGTGTGGTACTGGATCGACCGTATCGCGACGCGCCGGTCAGCCCGCTCTACTATCTGGGAAAGAAGGAGCAATACGCGTTCGAGAAGCCTGCAGGGAAAAGTGCAGACCGGCGGAATCACGTTCGGTTCTGGAAGGCCCTCGAAAAGGGTGATGACGGTCGACCAGTCTGGCTCGGTTCGGCAACTTTCGACCGAGGCGTCGGGCTGAGCCACGATACGGGACAGGTCACCCATCACATCGCGGCCAACATCGATGCCGAGCGGGATCTCCTGATGGCCGACCTGCGAGCGGCCCGCGTCGTCAGCAGTTTCTTTCAGATCTCCGGCATAGGCCCCACTCTGTTCGGCCGAAACGGTGGCGGCGACCCCTACTATACGGATGGCGAGATCCACGTCGCCGTCCTGGTGCCGGGAGGGGCGAGCGGACCTGCCGATCCGCAGACCATTCCACCGCCCTCATTCATCGCTCTCAAGGATGCCATATGGCACGGCATCGCTCGCCAAGCCGAAACGGCGCCCTAGCCCTTGCTCATTCCTGCAGGCACTTCGGTAAAGCTCCGGCTTAATTCTACCAAGGCCGGCGTCACTTGCCGGCCACGAAATAAAAATCCTGCCGTCCGGAGATCGAGCCGTAGCTGAACGGTTTTTGCCTGCGGCCGGTCGCTTCCATGACATCGTCGCGAACGAAATCGAACAGCCTGCGGACTTCGAGGCCCGGCGTCGGAAGATTCTTGACGAAGGCGGTCGCGAACGGACTGTTGATCCCGTCACCGTCGAGCGCGGTCTCGCCGTCCTTGGCGGCATAGACCACCAGCGTTCCAGCCTCCGGCTCGACCGGGGCGAGGCCTCGCGATACGGAACGTGACGCCACCGTCATCGTGCGTTTCATCTGGACGGCAAACGGGTTGTCGCGGCACGCATCAAGAATGACGAGGCGCAGCTTCCTGGCGCGCTCCGCCGCATTGAGAACCTGATCGACCGGCACGGCTTCGAATCCGATCTCGCGATCCGCCGCGATCCTCGCATCGGTCGGGATGAGATAATTGACGCCGCCGACCTCCATGCCGTGTCCGGCATAATACACGACCGCCCAATCCGCCGTTTCCGCACGTGCAGCGAACTCGCGCAAGGCATTCACCAACGCATCCTTGCGAAGATCGGTCAGCAGAGTGACCGCTTCGAACCCGGTGAGCCTCAGCACATCGGCGACGAGGCTCGCATCGCGGACGGGGTTCGGCAGTGCGGCGACGTTTTCATAAGCCGAATTGCCGATGACGAGGGCGATACGGCGATCACTGCTCGGTACCCCGGACGCCACGACGGCCGCGGCAGCGCTGGGCTTCTCGACCAATATTGTTGCTGGTCGCGGCGAAGGCAACGCGGCAAGCCGCTCCCGTGCCTTGTCCTGTGCCCACTTGGTGGCGCTGTGACTCAGTCCGAGCGTCGCATTGAAGTCGGCCCTCGCCTTGGCGACATCGCCGCGCTTCTCATAGGCCAATCCGCGATTGACATAGGCGTTCGCATAGGTGGGGTCCACGCGTATCGTTTCAGCGTAGTCAGCGATGGCCCGTTCGGTGTCGCCTTTGTTGCCATAGGCGTTGCCGCGATTGAAATACGCGTTCGCATTCGCCGGCTGCAGGCGGACCGCTTCGGTATAATCGGCAATGGCGCGATCGGTGTTGCCCTTGTTGCTGTAGGCGTTGCCTCGGTTGTAGTACGCATTGGCATAGGCCGGATCGAGCCGGATCGTCGCCGTGTAGTCAGCGATGGCCCGGTCCGTGTCGCCCTTGCTACTGTAACCGTTGCCCCGGTTGTAATACGCATTCGCATGCGCCGGATCGAGCCGGATCGTCGCCGTGTAGTCGGCGATGGCGCGGTCCGTATCGCCCCTGGCGGCGTAAGCATTCCCTCGGTTGTAGTACGCATTCGCGTCCTTGGGATCTCGCCGTATGGCCTCCGATGCGGTGGCAATGGCTACGCTAGACTCGGCTTTGACGCGGTCGTTGGCAATCACCGGGCCAGCGAAGACAAGAAGTGCAAAGCAATAGAATAATTTGCGAAGCATGAGGACGCCCACTCGCCATATCGGGACTGGAGGCAGAATTTTAAGCGACGCAAATCTATCGAAGCAATCGGCCGGGCCGTGTGATCCAAATCACAGCGATCTACCGGCGTCGCACGCTAAAATACACCGGTCCGGGCGCAAGCCTCGCGTCTGGCGAATCCCTTCACGAGCTTTTTGCAGGTGCGGTAACGCTCTTCCATGCTCGCTCCAGCAACACCAGCCGAAGCGCGCGGCTTAATTGCGGTTTCATTTTTTTCTGCGTGAGGTCGTGAGGTTTTCTCGCGCTTGGCTACAGGCTCGACATCTTCCGAATCCGGCACAAGCCGCCAGACCGCCCGAAGCTCTATACTCACCTTCTCGGAGGGAGAGTCCTGTTTGAAGGAAGAGAGGGCAAGAACGTTCTTCCCCATCCTGACCGTAACTGGCGTCCCGGTAACCGAGAATTTGTTGTCCGTGATGTACTCTGCGAACGATCGATAGCCGGCCTCGTCTTTGGCCCAAGATGCCTTCGTCGGCGGACCCCAGAGATAGTACCCTCTGACCAATCCCGTTGCAGAAACCTCGGTAACGATCAGCATGGCATGGCGTCCCTTGCCATTCGCCCACCCGCTCTTGTTGGACCATACACCAACGAGCTTGGAACCAGGTTTGGATGAGACATCCTGGGTGGACGAGATCTTGAAGCTTGGCAGCTTGAGGTGTTGAGCGGCCGCGATGGCAGCAACCTTCTGGCTATCCTCGGGTGCAAACAAATTTCGGACGACGGCCTTCTCCTCAAGTCCTTGACGCTCGCTCGCATTGGACGAGGAAGAAGCAGCTGGCGACGATGCTGCGGCCACTTCGGCAGCCTTGATATCCTCGATCCGCTTTCGAGCTTCCGCAGCACGGCCGCTGCGAGGATATCTGGCTAGAAACTCCTCATACAGGCCCGCCACGGTCGAAGTTTGAATCGCGAGCCAAAACTTCTCGTCTTCCGCAGGAGCTGCAGGGGCAGGGGTCGATGCGGCTGGCGGCTGGGCGCTTGTGACCGGCGCTTTCAGGTAAATCTCCTCCTTCGACAGGGAGCCGTACACGAAAGGCTGCTGTTCACGTCGGGTCGCTGACATCACGTCGTCGCGGACCCGACGAAACAGAAATGATATCTCGAGGCCCGGCGTTTCGATGTGGCGAAGAAGCGACGCCGTAAAAGGACTGTTCCGGCCATCGCCGTCGCTTGCCGTGGTTCCGTCTCGCGCGGCGTACGCGATCAGAACGTTGTCGGATGGTTCGGTTGGCGCGAGTCCGCGGGCGACGGCTCGGGTGCTGATTGAACGCTTCATCTTCGCTGCAAATGGATTATTGCGGCACGCATCGAGTATGATCAAACCCAACTTCCGCGCCTTCGAAACCTGAAGGCTCACCGAGCGCAGGCTGATGGCCTCGCTTTCGATGTCGGCATCGCTTCGTAGCTCTGCGTTGATTGGAATCAGCCAATTCTCGCCGCCGACCTCCATGCCGTGTCCGGCGTAGAACACAACAGCGAGATCGGCCCCTTCGGCAGACCGGCCGAACTCGATGACAGCCTTCCTCATCTCTTGCGCGGTCGCGTTCTTGACCTGTGTGACTTTGAAGTCGAGTCGTTCAAGCGCGCGACCGACGTCGGTCGCATCGCGCATTGGGTTCGGCAACTCGGGCACTTTCTCATAGGCGCCGTTGCCTACAACAAGCGCAACCCGGACCTGCTGTGCAAGCGCCGGCGGCGAGACGGACCAAAGCAATGGGATGAAAAGGATCGCTGCAAATATGCGCATAGATAATTATCCGACGAATATCGTTCATCAGGGTACCACCCCCTTGCACTACCGCAACGAGAAAAGCAGAGAATCGTAAACTATGCGGCTTTGGCGCCTGGCACGTTGGCGGCTGGCTCGTCCTGTAGATTGCGTCAACGCCCCGCGGTTTGCGCCGGAGCTATCCATTCAGCATCAACAGAACCGTGCGCGCGAGATCGGAGGGCCGCCGCACAAGTTGATCCGCGCGCGCACTCTCCAGTTCCTCCCGACTGCCATAGCCCCAGAGCACGCCGACGCCGCGCATCTTGACGGCGCGAGCTCCGACGATGTCGTGACGGCGATCGCCGATCATGAGGCTGTGCGATGGAGAGATATCCTGATCGAGCAAGACGTGTGCGAGCAGCTGTGGCTTATGATCCCGCTCGCCACCAGGCACCGAACCATAGATTCCATCGAAGTACGCCGCGAGGTCAAGATTCTCCAGAATTCGCCGCGCGAAAACCTCCCGCTTTGAGGTGGCGAGATAGATCCGCATTCCGGCGCGTCTCATCTCGTCAAGCGCAATACTGATTCCGGGATACGGTTCGCTTCCGAGCAGACCGGTTGCGCCGTAGTGCTCGCGATACGCGACGACGGCTTCATCGATCCGGTCGTCGCCGTACGCCGCCAGCAATGCCTGCAAGATGTCTTCGAGCGGCGGCCCGATCACTATGTCGTTTGCCTTGCCGGGATCGTGTCCGAGCACGCGCAATGCGGCTGAGCAGCTCGCGATGATGCCCGGGCGGGAATCGACCAGCGTTCCGTCGAGATCGAGGAGAACGGAACGAACCGGGTTCACACCTCAGCCCTTCCCCATCGCCGCGATCGCGTCTGCGATCTCGATCGTGCGGCGAGCCATGTCGGCGTGCAGGCGTTCCACCATGGCGCCGTCCAGCCGGATCGCGCCGCGCGAGGCGTTCTCGGGCAGCTCGAACGCGGCGATGATCTTTCGGGCACGCGCGACTTCCTCTTCGGGCGGCGTGAAGATCGCGTTGCAGGCGTCGATCTGCGAGGGGTGGATCAGCGTCTTGCCGTCGAAGCCGAGATCGCGGGCTTGCGCGCATTCGGTGGCGAAACCGTCGGAATTGGCGATGTCGCTGTAGGGGCCGTCGAGAATCTCGAGGCCATGGGCGCGCGTCGCCAGGATGCAGTGGGTGATCATCGGGATCATCGCGGCGCGGCCCGGCAGCATCCTGATGCGGGTTTCGCGCGAGATATCGTTCGGGCCGAACACGAAGCCGGAGAGGCGCCGCGACGGATCGCGCCCGGCGGCGGCCAGTTCCTCGGCGTGCAGCACCGCGCGCGCGGTCTCGATCATGGCCCAGACCTTCACGCTCGGCGCGGCGCCGAGCTCGGCGAGGCGGCGGGCGATGGCGTCGAGATCTTCGATGCTTGAAACTTTTGGAACCAGGATGCCGTCGGGCGATGCCTTGGCGGCCATCGCGACGTCATCGGCCCACCACGGCGTGTCGAGGCCGTTGGTCCGGATCAAAATCTCGCGCTTGCCAAAACCCTTGGCCGCGATCGCGGCGGCGATCCCGTCACGCGCCGCCGCCTTGGCCTCGGGAGCGACCGAGTCTTCCAGATCGAGGATCAGGCCGTCGGCGGCGAGATTGCGCGCCTTTTCCAGCGCGCGGGGGTTGGAGCCGGGCATGAACAGATGGCTGCGGCGCGGGCGGGTCATGCAAGCGTTCCTTCCTCGTCTGTCGTCTGACATCAGCCGATAGCACTTGGCCTGCCCATTCGAAAGGCTTGTTCACCCCAGCGGTCTATGATTAGGCATAGGTATGATGACATTCCCGAAGCATTTGCTGGAAGGCTACAAGGCCTTCGCCACCCAGCGGCTGCCAACCGAGCAGACCCGCTATCGCGAGCTGTCGGTGAAGGGGCAGTCGCCGGAAGTGATGGTGATCGGCTGCTGCGACAGCCGCGTCTCGCCGGAGGTGATCTTCGACGTCGGCCCCGGCGAATTGTTCGTCGTCCGCAACATCGCCAACCTCGTGCCGGTGTATCAGCCCGACGGCACCGCCCACGGCGTCTCGGCGGCGCTGGAATATGCCGTGACGGTGCTGAAGGTGAAACACATCGTGGTGCTCGGCCACGCGCAATGCGGCGGCATCCGCGCCTTCGTCGACAAGATCGAGCCGCTCACGCCCGGCGACTTCATCGGCAAATGGATGCAGATGTTCATCAAGCCGGGCGAAGTGGTCGAGCAGCGCGAGCACGAGAGCATGGCGCAGTTCGTCGAGCGCATCGAGAAGGCCGCCGTGTTCCGCAGCCTGGAAAACCTGATGACCTTCCCATTCGTGCGCAAGGCGGTGGAGAGCGGCCAGATGCAGACGCACGGCGCCTATTTCGGCGTCTCGGAGGGCTCGCTGTTCGTGCTGGACAAGGCGACGAAGGAATTCAAGAACGCGCGCAGCGCGGCGTAGGCCACCGCTCTCGCAGGGTGGGCAAAGCCACCGGGTCGCGCGAATGCGCGCCCGATGACGGGCTCCGCGTGCCCACCACCTGTTGCAATCGGAAAGAATGGTGGGCACGGCGCTTTGCGCCTTTGCCCACCCTGCGGCAGCTCGAATTTACGCCGCCTTCTTCTTCGCGCTGATCAGCTTGCGGTTGATCAGCACTTCGGCGATCTGGATCGCGTTGAGCGCTGCGCCCTTGCGTAGGTTATCGGACACGCACCAGAGCACGAGGCCGTTCTCTACCGTCGCGTCCTCGCGGATGCGGCTGATGTAGGTCGCGTCCTCGCCGGCCGCTTCATAGGGCGTGGCGTAGCCGCCGGGTTCCTGCTTGTCGATGACGAGGCAGCCCGGCGCCTTGCGCAGGATCTCGCGGGCTTCGTCCGCGCTGATCGGGTTCTCGAACTCGATGTTGACGGCCTCGGAGTGGCCGACGAACACAGGCACGCGCACGCAGGTCGCGGAGAGCTTGATCTTGGGATCAAGAATCTTCTTGGTCTCCGCCATCATCTTCCACTCTTCCTTGGTGTAGCCGTCCTCCATGAAGACGTCGATGTGGGGGATGACGTTGAAGGCGATGCGCTTGGGGAATTTCTTCGCGACCAGCTCGTCATTGGTGTAGACGGCCTTGGTCTGCGAGAACAGCTCGTCCATCGCGTCCTTGCCGGCGCCCGACACCGATTGATAGGTCGAGACCACGACGCGCTTGATCGTCGCCTTGTCGTGCAGCGGCTTGAGCGCGACCACGAGCTGCGCGGTCGAGCAGTTCGGGTTGGCGATGATGTTCTTCTTCTTGAAGCCTTCCGTCGCGGCCGCGTTCACCTCCGGCACGATCAGCGGCACGTCCGGATCCATGCGCCAGGCCGAGGAGTTGTCGATCACCACGGTGCCGGCCGCGCCGATCTTCGGCGACCATTCCTTCGACACCGCGCCGCCCGCCGACATCAGGCAGATGTCGACGTCGGAGAAATCGTAATGCTCGAGCGCTTTGACCTTCAGGGTACGGTCGCCATAGGACACCTCGACGCCGACGCTGCGGCGCGAGGCCAGGGCCACGACCTCGTCCGCGGGAAATTTGCGCTCATCCAGGATGTTGAGCATTTCCCGTCCGACATTGCCGGTCGCGCCGACCACTGCGACTTTGTAACCCATCGTTCACTCTCCGATGAAAAAGCCCGTTCCTGAAGCTGACGCTTAAACAGGAAGAGCAGCGCTTCTATGCGAGAACCGGCCTCAAGACAACGTTGGACCATGCCTGAAGGCCGTGGATGCAGTCGCCTGAGGCCAGCATGGCCGTTAGCCCTACCCGGACCGCCATCCAGCTGGCGCTGCTCGCCTTCGCCGACGAGGTCGTCGGCACGCTGGCGCGCCTGTTCGCCTATGTGGGGACGCTCGCGCTGTTTGCCATCCTCGCCCTCGCAGCGCTGGGCCAACTGCCCGATCTGCGCGGCGACGCGCCAGCCGGGAAACCGGGCTGGAGCGTGGCTGACCGTTCGCACCCGGCCTTCGCCGTCAGCCGACGCGATTTCTCCGACAAAACAGCGTCTTACACCATCCTGAGGCACCCGGAAGGCGGCCGCAGGGACGTGCTGCGCTGGAGCGATGACGCAGGCAGGCCCGCGGCCGAGCTCGAAATCTACCGCCAGGGCGCCGAATTCGACGTGACACGTCCGGCGACCGCGGATCTCGCCGCCCGGATGGGCTTGGGCGCGGCCGCCACGCTCGAGCAGGCCGGCCTGATCGACACCAAATTCGGCCCCGTTGCCCTGTTCCGGCCAACCGGCACAATGGAGGGCGCGCAGGCCTGTCTCGGCTACCTCAAGCGCAGCGAGGAGCCGGCGCTCCAGATCTCCGGCTTCACCTGCCAGGGCGACGGCCTGCCCATCCGGCGCGCGGCGATCGCCTGCACGCTGAACCGGCTGACGTTGCTGGCCTCGGGCAACGAGCCCAGGCTGGCGGAATTGTTCGCCCATGCCGAGCTGAAACGCGGCCGCTGTGACCCCGCGGGCCCGGCGGACTGGCTGCTGGGCGCCGCGAACGCGCAATTGCGCGGAGCGCTTTGATCGGCATCAAGCTCAAGTAGCTGGTTTGCATGCAACTTTTGCTGATGCGCACGATTATTCCCCGCTGGTGTGACCCAATTGACCTAGTTGCAGTCACCCCCGCCGGGCTAGTATGCGATGAAATCGACTGGCGGCGTGCCGCCTGAAGGGGACGTGATGAGCTCGAAATTTTCTGCCGCGGACAAATTGGCGACCTGGCTTGCGGCGGGCGCCGCAATTGCCATCGCGTTCGCGACTCCGGCCTCGGCCGACACCAAGACCAAGCAGCGCTATGACGATCGCGGTCGACCCATCTACGGCCCGAGCGGCCCCAACGCGGTCTATCAGCAGGGCCGCACCCGCATCTATGTGAGCAAGCGTTCCTGGCTGGACGGCGGCACCGAGGTCAATCCGGGCGACCGCAAGTTCACCGACTACGCCTTTCCGCCGGCCGTTGGCTATCCGTCGTTCGCCCGCGAGAACCTGAACCGCCCGATCGATCGGCAGCCGCTCTCTCCGCCCGGCGATGTCGGCGGCTATCCGCAGAGCTTCCCGCTGTACTGAGCGGACGCAAGGCGACCCGAATCAAAAAGGCCGGGCTCACGCCCGGCCATTTTTGTTTGGTTCGTGATGCCGCCCTACGATTCCGCGGCTGAAGCAAATGCCGGATCGTAACGCCCGCAGAATTCTTCGATCGCCTCGGAGCGGAAATCGCCGAGGCGCTCGAAGATGAGCGCATCCGGCCAATCCCACCAGGCGATCCGGCGCAGGCTTGCCGCGACGGACTCGGCAAAGCGTCTGCGGATGGCACGCGCGGGAACGCCGCCGACGATGGTGTAGGGCTCGACATCACGGCTGACGACGGCGCCTGCGGCAATCACCGCACCGTCGCCGACGCTCACGCCCGGCAGCAGGATGGCGGCGTGCCCGATCCAGACGTCATTGCCGACGACGACACGGTCGCCGCGGCGGTCCGCGAAGAAGTCGCGGTCACGCGTCGCGCTCGCATCGTAATATTCCGGGCAATAGGTGAAGCGATGCTGGGATGGGCGGCCCATCGGATGATTGGGCGCGCCGATCCGCACCGAGTTGGCGATGGCCGTGAACTTGCCGATCACCGCGTCGGCGACGTCGCAATTCTCGCCCAGATAGGAGTAGTCGCCGAGCGAGGCATATTCGATGCGCGTGCCCGCGAGCACCTCGCAACGGCGCCCGATCTGCGCCTCGCGCAGGCGCACCGTTTCATGGACGATGGTTTCCGCGATCTTAGGTCGGGACGAGGCATCCATGAGGCGGGCTCCGAGAGCAGGTGTCGTAGGGTTGGCAAAGGCGCTTGCGCCGAGCCCACCATCTTCCGGCAATGGCTATGGAAGTGGTGGGCACGCCATGCTGTGCCCACCCTGCGATTGCGGTGCTTGCCGTCAGGCGTGCAGCTTCTGCAATTCCTTCAGGATCGCTTCGCCCATCTGCGTGGTCGAGGCGGCCGTGGTGCCTTCCGACTTGATGTCGGCGGTGCGCAGGCCGCTGGCGAGCACCGCGGCGATCGCGGCATCGACCTTGTCGGCGAGATCGCCCATGTCGAAGGAATAGCGCAGCGCCATGCCGAAGGACGAGATCATCGCGATCGGATTGGCGAGGCCCTTGCCGGCGATATCGGGCGCGGAGCCGTGCACGGGCTCGTACAGCGCCTTGCGCTTCTTGGTCTTCACGTCGACCTCGCCGAGCGAGGCCGAGGGCAGCATGCCGAGCGAACCGGTGAGCATCGCCGCGATGTCGGAGAGCATGTCGCCGAACAAATTGTCGGTGACGATGACGTCGAACTGCTTCGGCCATTTCACCAGCATCATGCCGCCGGAATCGGCGAGCTGATGCTCCAGCGTGACATCGGGGTATTCGCGCTTGTGGACCTGGGTCATGACCTCGTTCCAGAGCACGCCCGACTTCATGACGTTGCGCTTCTCCATCGACGTCACCTTGTTCTTGCGCTTCCTGGCAAGCTCGAAGGCGACGCGGCCGATGCGCTCGATCTCATAGGTGTCGTAGACCTGGGTATCGATGGCGCGCTTCTGGCCGTTGCCGAGATCGGTGATGGTCTTGGGCTCGCCGAAATAGACGCCGCCGGTGAGCTCGCGCACGATCATGATGTCGAGGCCCTCGACCGCCTCGCGCTTCAGGCTGGAGGCATCGGCCAGCGCCGGGTAGCACATTGCGGGACGCAGGTTGGCGAACAGCGCGAGATCCTTGCGCAGGCGGAGCAGGCCGGCTTCGGGGCGCACCTCGTACGGAACCGCATCCCATTTCGGACCGCCGACCGCGCCGAAGATCACGGCGTCGGCGTCCTTCGCCTTGGCCATGTCGCCCTCGGAGATCGAGACCTTGTGCGCGTCATAGGCGGAGCCGCCGACGAGGCCGGTGTCGGTCTCGAACTTGGCGATCCCGGCCGCATTGAGCCAGTCGATCAGCCGCTTCACCTCGCCCATCACCTCGGGGCCGATACCGTCGCCGGGGAGCAGCAGCAGTTTGTGGGTCGCCATGGTCGTTCTTCCTCCGTTTCGTCATGGCCGGGCTTGTCCCGGCCATCCACGTCCTGGCTTGCGGCGCGAAGAACGTGGATGCCCGGCACAAGGCCGGACATGACGGCATCTCGTGAATTTCGGCCGGAGTGCTAGAGCGGCGTTGCGCGCTTGGCAAGACACCATTGCCGCCTCGCCGCTGTGCAAGACAGGCAGGGCCTGCCACAGTGCGGCCGCCGGAGTACCCCTTGCACGCCCCCGACCGCCCCCCGCCCGACCCGCATCCTGCGCGGCTGATCTTGACCCTGTCGCTGGCTGCGACGGTCGGGCTCGGCATCGGCCGGTTTGCCTACGCGCTGGTGCTGCCCGACATGCGGGAGGACCTCGGCTGGTCCTACTCGGCCGCCGGTTTCATGAACACGATCAACGCCGTCGGCTATCTCGTGGGCGCGCTGGTGGCCTCCCGGCTGATCCGGCGCATCGGCTGGTCCGCAGCGATCCGCGGCGGGACCCTGGCCTGCATCGCCGCGCTCGCCACCTGCGCGCTATCAGGCAATTTCGTTGCGCTGAGCCTGGCCCGTCTGGTGCTGGGCCTGGGCGCGGCAGTCGGCTTCGTCGCCGGCGGCGCGCTGGCCGCCACCATCGCGCAGTCGCAGCCCGCGCGGGCCAATTTCCTGCTGAGCCTGTTCTATGCCGGGCCCGGCATCGGCATTCTGTCCTCGGGGCTGATCGCCCCATTCACGCTGCAATATTTCGGACCGGGCTCGTGGTGGATCGTCTGGTGGGCGCTGACGCTGCTGTCCGTCGCGATGACGATCCCGCTGTTCCTGATCCGCATCGAGAGCGGCGTCCGCTTCTCGGAAGGCAGCCACGCGTCGTTCGCGATCCTCCCCGTGCTGATCTACCTCGCCAGCTATTTCCTGTTCGGCGCCGGCTACATTGCCTACATGACCTTCATGATCGCCTATGTGCGCGACGGCGGCGGCGGGGCCGCGGCGCAGGCCGCGTTCTGGAGCCTGATCGGGCTCAGCGCCTTCGTCACGCCCTGGGCCTGGCGCGGGGTGCTGGCGCTGGACCGTGGCGGGCTCGCCACCGCCATCATCCTCGGCGCCAACGCGTTGGGTGCCGCCTTGCCGATGCTCGGACATTCGCCGGCCTGGCTCGCGGTCTCGGCGGTCGTGTTCGGCGTCGGCTTTTTCGCAGTGGCCGGCTCGACCACCGCCTTCGTGCGCTTCAACTACGCACCCGAGGTGTGGCCGACCGCGATCGCCGCAATGACGATCTCGTTCGGCGTCGGCCAGACGCTGGGGCCGATCGTCGTCGGCGCGATCACGGATGCGCTGGGAAGCCTGAGCTACGCGCTGAACGTGTCGGCGGCGCTGCTGGCGCTGGGCGCGGTCGCGGCGCTGTGCCAAAGGAAGGTGGGACCAGAAGGGCGAATAGCAGATAGCGAATAGTGCTGTAGGGTGGGCAAAGGCGCAAAGCGCCGTGCCCATCATCATTGTCACCGCGGAAACAGCATTGGTGGGCACGCTTCGCTTTGCCCACCCTACCGCTACTCCCCATTCGCTCTTCGCCCTCTCAACTCCCGCTGAACGAATTGTACCCCTGGTCTTCCCAATAACCGCCCTTGTAGTCGTTGGTGACTTCCATGGAGACCACGTATTTCGGGTTCTTGAAGCCGAGCTTCGTCGGCACGCGGATCTTCATGGGAAAGCCATAGGCGCGCGGCAGGATCTCGCTCGCGTATTTGAACGTCATCTGGGTCTGCGGATGCAGTGCGCTGCGCATGTCGAGCGGCGAGTTGTAACCGTCCTTGTCGGCGCACTGGAACCAGACATATTTGGCGCGGGTGTCGGCGCCGATCAGCTTGAGGAAATCGCGCAGCGGCGTGCCGGTCCAGCTGCCGATCGCGCTCCAGCCCTCGACGCAGATGTGACGCGTGATCTGCGTGACCTGCGGCAGCTTGTAGAGTTCGTCCAGCGTCCATGACTTCTTGTTGTCGACGAGACCGCGCACCTCGAGCTTCCAGTCGGCGCCGTCGATATCGGGCGCGTCGTCGAGATCGTAATAGGCGTTGAACGGGAACGGCTTCGTGATTGCGCTCTCGGGGAAGGTTGGCGCCAGCGCATCCGGATTGAACATCCAGGCCTGCACGGCGTCGTTGAACTTCGAGACCTTGGCGAGCATGGTTTCGGCCGAGGACGAGTCGACGACGTCGCAGCCGGTCAGCAGCGTCAGCGCCCCGAGACTGGCACCGCCTGCGATGAAGCGGCGGCGGGTGACATCGGGCATCGTCTTGAGTGAGTCCTTGATCAGGAGCCGCTTGTCGACGCCGGGGATCAGGAATGAGCGCTTTGCCATAGTCTCCTCCTCAGCGACCGATGATCATGGCGCGCAGGCTCTTCGGCACCAGCAGCGCGAGCAGAACGTGAATGACGAGGAACGCGCAGATCGCGGCCATGCAGAAGAAGTGGACGTAGCGCGCGGTCGGGTAGTCGCCGAACAGCATCACGAGATAATAGAGCTGCACCGGCTTCCACATGCCGAGGCCGGAGAGCACGATCAGCACGCCGACCACGATGATGCCGGCATAGAGCAGGCGCTGCACGTAATTGTAGACGGTGAGATCGTCATGGCCGAGCTTGAAGGTCAACGCCGCCCTGACATCGTGCAGCACGCCGGATGCCGTGATCGGCAGCAGCTTCCTGCGGAAGCGGCCAGTGGCGATGCCGGTGACGAGATAAGCGAGGCCGTTGATCATCAGCAGCCACATCGCCGCAAAGTGCCAGAGCAGGCCGCCGCCGAGCCAGCCGCCGAGCGTATACTCGCGCGGGAAGCTGAAGCCGAACAGCGGCGAGGCGTTGTAGATCTGCCAGCCCGACAGGATCATCAGGATCATGGCAAGCGCGTTGACCCAGTGCATGATCCGCACCCAGGCCGGCTGGATCACTTTGGCCGGGGTGGCCCCGACCCGCTCGTCGGTGACTGTGAGACTCGCCATGCTGGTTCCGTCCTGAAGTTCGTCTATCGGCGATTATACGCCGGTGTTTCGGCTTTCGTTACGCCGCGTCGGCCATGGAATCGATGCAGAGCGGCTATCGTGGTCACAATAAAGCGAGCCGGGTATCCCCGGCCCGCTATCTGAAAGCATCCTGTCGAGGATGAAACAGGATCGCCCGGTGTTACGTCGCCGGCATCAGCACGGTGTCGACCACATGGATCACGCCGTTCGACTGGTTGACGTTGGAGATCGTCACCATCGAGGTGCCGCCCTTGGCATCGACGATCCAGGTCTTGCCGTCCATCTTCTTCACCGTCAGTTCCTCGCCCTCCGCGGTCTTCATCTTCTTCCCGTCGGTGAGGTCGGCAGCCGCGAGCTTGCCGGGCACGACATGGTAGGTGAGAATCTTGGTCAGCGTCGCCTTGTTCTCGGGCTTGACCAGATTGTCGACGGTGCCGGCCGGCAGCTTGCCGAAGGCGGCGTTGGTCGGCGCGAACACCGTGAACGGACCCTTGCTTTCCAGCGTCGGCACCAGGCCCGCCGCCTTCACGGCCGCCACCAGCGTGGTGTGGTCCTTCGAGTTGACCGCGTTCTGCACGATGTTCTTCGACGGGAACATCGCAGCGCCGCCGACCATGACGGTCTTCTCCTCGGCGCTGGCCGGCGCGACGACGGTCGCGGTGATGGCGAGGGCGCTGAAGGCGGCTGCAGCGAGATAGGCAATGCGCTTCGACATGGAAAGTCTCCCGATTGAATGGTGACCGGCACGGCCGGCGTTCGAGTTGGGCAACAACGGCGACTGCGACAGTTGAGAAGTGATGCAGCAGTGCCGTCGTTGGACCGAACTACGGGAGGGTTCGCGATGCGGTTTCGGAGAAAAATTCTTTGTGATGCGTGAAACCATGCGGGGGGATGTTCGTGCGGTGAGCGCGCGCGGTGCTGTAGGGTAGGCAAAGCGCAGCGTGCCCACCAAACGCAAGTACGGAGGGAGATGGTAGGCACGGCGCTTCGCGCCTTTGCCCACCCTGCAGCAGTGTGCCCGTTGCGGCAGTGTGCCCGTTAAGGCGGTGTGCCCGCACTAATCCCTGTTGTTCGGCGTCTGGATGAAGCCGCGATTATGCGTCGGGCTGATCAGGAGCTCGTTGATGCAGACGCGCGGCGGCATCGACGCGATGAACGCGATGGTGCGGCCGAGGTCTTCGGGTTGCAGCATCTTCGCCTGCTCCTCCTCGCTCGGCACCACCGGGCGCAGCTTCAGGATCGGGGTCGCCACCTCACCCGGCATCAGGCAGCAGGCGCGCAGGCCGTTGACGCATTCGTCCATGTTGAAGGAATGGGTCAGCGCCAGCACCGCGTGCTTGGTCGTGGTGTAGGCCGGCCCCGGCATCTTCGAGACATGGCGGCCAGCCCAGGACGAGACGTTGATGATCGCGCCGTCCTGCTGCTTTCGCATCGTCGGCAGCACGGCGCGCATGCAATAGAGCACGCCGTTGAGATTGACCTGGACCAGCTTGTCCCAGCCTTCCAGTTCCATGTCCTTCCAGCTGCGCTTGGGGAGATTGATGCCGGCATTGTTGACCAGCAGATCGATGCGGCCGTGCTTTGCGACGATCTGATCGGCCGCCTTCTGGGCCTCGGCCGCATTGGACACGTCGAGCGCAATGGCCTCGGCCGCTCCGCCTGCCCCGATGATCCTGGCCACCACGGCATCCAGGGCATCCTTGCGGCGGCCCGAGACCACCACCGTCCAGCCGTCGGCAGCCAACGCCTCGGCGCCGGCTTCCCCGATCCCGCTGCCGCCGCCCGTGACCCAGGCCACGCGTTTCCCGTTTTTTGACATGCAAACTGTCTCCGTTGCTTCTGCGGGGCGGTTTTTGCTAATCCAGCCCTCGGTTTTGACCGGCCTCTGCCGGCGAGGAATGTTGCATGAACCGAGCTGCCAACGCCAACCTGTTTTCCCGCCTGTTCGATGGCCTGGACGATCCGAAGCGGCTCGCGATCGAGACGCATGACGGCGTCCATATCAGCTATGGCGATCTGATCGCGCGCGCGGGGCAGATGGCGAACGTGCTGGTCGCCCGCGGCGTGAAGCCCGGCGACCGCGTCGCGGTGCAGGTGGAAAAATCGGTCGCCAATATCGTGCTGTATCTCGGGACGGTGCGGGCCGGCGCGGTCTATCTGCCGCTGAACACCGCCTATACGCTGAACGAGCTCGACTACTTCATCGGCGATGCCGAACCGTCGCTCGTGGTCTGCGATCCCTCAAAGGCGGAAGGCCTCGCTCCCATTGCCGCCAAGGTGAAGGCCAAGGTCGAGACGCTCGGGCCCGACGGCATGGGCTCGCTGACGGAGGCCGCCGACAAGGCGAGCAGCGAATTCGCGACAGTGGCGCGCGAAAACGACGATCTCGCCGCGATCCTCTACACGTCCGGCACCACCGGCCGCTCCAAGGGCGCGATGCTCACGCACGACAATCTCGCGTCGAACTCGCTGAGCCTCGTCGGCTATTGGCGCTTCACCGACAAGGACGTGCTGATCCACGCGCTGCCGATCTACCATACGCACGGCCTGTTCGTGGCGACCAACGTGACGCTGTTTGCGCGGGCGTCGATGATCTTCCTGCCGAAGCTCGACCCGGATCTGATCATCAAGCTGATGGCGCGCGCGACGGTGCTGATGGGCGTGCCGACCTTCTACACGCGGCTCCTGCAGAATCCCGCGCTGTCGCACGAGACCACAAAGCACATGCGGCTGTTCATCTCGGGCTCGGCGCCGCTGCTCGCCGACACCCACCGCGAATGGTCGGCGCGGACGGGACATGCGGTGCTCGAGCGCTACGGCATGACCGAAACCAACATGAACACGTCGAACCCCTACGATGGCGAGCGCGTGCCCGGCGCGGTCGGTTTTCCCCTCCCCGGCGTTTCGGTGCGCGTCACCGATCCCGAGGCCGGCAGGGAATTGCCGCGCGAGGAGATCGGCATGATCGAGGTGAAGGGCCCGAACGTCTTCAAGGGCTATTGGCGCATGCCGGAGAAGACCAAGGCCGAATTCCGGCCCGACGGTTTCTTCATCACCGGCGATCTCGGCAAGATCGACGCCAAGGGCTACGTCCACATCCTCGGCCGCGGCAAGGATCTCGTGATCTCCGGCGGCTTCAATGTGTACCCGAAGGAGATCGAGAGCGAGATCGACGCCATGCCCGGTGTGGTCGAGTCCGCCGTGATCGGGGTGCCGCATGCCGATTTCGGCGAGGGCGTCACGGCGGTGCTGGTCTGCAACAAGGGCGCCGATGTCAGCGAAGCATCGGTGCTCAAGGCGCTCGACGGCCGGCTCGCCAAGTTCAAGATGCCCAAGCGCGTCTTCGTCGTCGACGAGCTGCCGCGCAACACCATGGGCAAGGTGCAGAAGAACGTGCTGCGCGATACGTACAAGGATATTTACGCGAAGAAGTGAGACGCGCACGCTCTCGCTTTCGTCATTGCGAGGAGCCCTTGCGACGAAGCAATCCAGAGTGCCTCCGCGGAAAGATTCTGGATTGCTTCGCTGCGCTCGCAATGACGGAGGGTGTGACGGCTACAGCCCGCCCACCAGACTCAGCACAAACCTGCTGCCGACGATGAACAGATAGCACCCGAACGCGGCCTCCAGCGTCCGCTTCGACATCGCATGCGCGGCTCTCACGCCGAGCGGTGCCGTCACAAGACTCATCGGCATCACCAGCACGGCACCGATCAGCGAGACGTAGCCGAGCGCGAAGGGAGCCTGCAGGGCCGCGACGGCCGGATAGTTCGCCGCCGCGGGCCAGCCGGCATAGATGTAGCCGAGCGCGCCGGGAATCGAGATCAGCACCGCGAGCGCCGACGAGGTCGCGACGGCCTGATGGATCGGACGGCTATAGAAGGTCATCAGCAGGTTCGAGAACAGGCCGCCTCCGATGCCCATCAAGGTCGACAAGATGCCGACGCAGAAGCCGTAGACGCGCATCAATGGGCCCTTCGGCAGATCGTCGCCGAGCTTCCAGGTCTCGCGCGCGAAGATCAGCCGGATCGCGGCTGACCAGGCGACGGCCACGAATACGATCTTGAACAGCCGCTCCGGCGCGTAGCGCGCGATGACGCTGCCGGCGAGGACGCCGATCACGATCGGCAGCCACCAGACGCGCAGGATCGCCATGTCGACCGCGCCGCGCTTGTAATGCGCCTGGAACGAGCGGATCGAGGTCGGGATGATCACGGCGAGCGAGGTGCCGACGCACAGCGGCATCCGCACCTCGAGCGGCACGCCGGCGATGCGGAAGCACTCATAGAACACCGGCACGAGGATCGCGCCGCCGCCGATGCCGAACACGCCGGCCAGAAATCCCGAGAGCGCGCCCGTTGCGATCAGCAGCAGCGCGAGCTCGACGATTTCCTTGATATCGAGACCCGCGATCACCCGAACTGCCCCGTCGACTGGCGCAGCTGCTCCGAATCATCGGCTCGGATCTGGCTGCGGGCAAAGCTGTAGGCGATCTGCCTGATGTGGTCGACACGCCGGGACAGCCCGGCTGGGGTGGGATGCGGGCTGCGCATATCGGCGGTCGGCGCGCCATTGCACCGTTGAGCTGCGTCCCGGGATTCCGCCGCAGGGAATGAGCGGCAGGCGGCGCCGGTGCGCTGGCGGGCACCAACCGCCGATGGCAAATGGGTGGATTAGAGGCGTTCCAATAGCGATTTCAATGCGCCTTGCCCGACCAACCAAAAATGTGAATCTAGATTCTTTTCTTGGCCGGTGGACCGCTGGCCTGGTATACCAAGAGCCGGATTGGCCTTGGTTCATCAAGACCATAGAGCTGAACCCAAGTTCGATTTATGGCGATTTGGTGATTGCGCCGGCCAAATCGACTCCGTAAATAGAGCCGACCTTTCGCGATCCCCGCGTGCCCCATGCTGGGCCGCAACAAACATCAAAAGCCGCCCATGACCGCACGGATCGAACGACCGCTTTCGCCGCACATCCAAACCTATCGCTGGACCCTGACGATGGCGCTGTCCATCGTTCACCGTGCCACCGGCATCGCTCTTTACGTCGGAACGCTGCTGCTGGCCTGGTGGCTGATCGCGGCAGCCTCCGGCCCGACCGCCTACGCCCACGTCCAGGCCTTCACCGGCAGCATCATCGGCCGCCTGATCGTGTTCGGCTACACCTGGGCGCTGATGCACCATATGCTGAGCGGCATCCGGCATTTCGTGTGGGACCTCGGCTACGGCTTCAAGGCCAACGAGCGCGAAGCCCTGACCTGGGGCGCGCTGATCGGCGGCGTCGTGCTGACGGTGCTGATCTGGATCATCGCCTATGCAATCGGAGGCGGACGATGAGCTACACCGAGTCGCACGGCGCTCCGAAGCCGCCGTCCATGCGCACCCCGCTCGGCCGCGTCCGCAATCTCGGCGCGGCGCATTCCGGCACCTCCGACTTTTGGCGCCAGCGCATCACCGGCGTCGCCATGACGCTACTGATGATTCCGGTCGTGGTCATCGTGATGATGCTGCTCGGCCGCAACCAGGCCGGCGCTGCGCAGATCCTCGGCTCACTGCCGATCGCGGTGATCCTGCTGCTCTTCATCTTCGCCAGCGCCTGGCACATGAAGATCGGGATGCAGGTGGTGATCGAGGACTACGTCCATAACGAGAAGCTGAAGCTCACCGCGATCATGCTCAACAACTTCTTCTCGATCGCCGTCGCACTCGCCTCGACCTATGCGATCCTGAAACTTTCTTCCGGAGTGTAACCCATGGCCGCCACAACGAATGGCACGGGCAACGGCGCTCCCGCCACCAACGGCAAAGCCTATCCGATCGAAGACCACACCTACGACGTCGTCGTGGTCGGCGCCGGCGGTGCCGGCCTGCGCGCGGTAGTCGGCTGCAGCGAGGCCGGACTTCGCACCGCCTGCATCACGAAGGTGTTTCCGACCCGCTCGCACACGGTCGCGGCGCAGGGCGGCATCTCCGCCTCGCTCGGCAACATGCACAAGGACGACTGGCGCTGGCACATGTACGACACCGTGAAGGGGTCGGACTGGCTGGGCGACCAGGACGCGATCGAATACATGGTGCGCAACGCGCCCGAGGCGGTCTACGAGCTCGAGCATTGGGGCGTGCCGTTCTCGCGCACCGAGGACGGCAAGATCTACCAGCGCCCGTTCGGCGGCATGACCCTGGACTACGGCAAAGGCCAGGCGCAGCGCACCTGCGCCGCCGCCGACCGCACCGGCCACGCGATGCTGCACACCATGTACGGCCAGTCGCTGCGCCATGCGGCCGAGTTCTTCATCGAATTCTTCGCCATCGACCTGATCATGGACGACCAGGGCACCTGCCGCGGCGTCATTGCGCTCAAGCTCGACGACGGCAC
This sequence comes from Bradyrhizobium sp. CCBAU 51765, assembly GCF_015291725.1. GTDB lineage: Bacteria > Pseudomonadota > Alphaproteobacteria > Rhizobiales > Xanthobacteraceae > Bradyrhizobium > Bradyrhizobium liaoningense. The sequence continues at coordinate 344,712 of NZ_CP030038.1, read as the reverse complement.
GCTGCACCGCTTCCGCGCCCAGACCGTGATCCTCGCCACCGGCGGCTATGGCCGCGCCTACGCCTCCTGCACCTCGGCGCACACCTGCACCGGCGACGGCGGCGGCATGGTGCTGCGCGCCGGCCTGCCGCTGCAGGACATGGAGTTCGTGCAGTTCCACCCGACCGGCATCTACGGCTCGGGCTGCCTCGTCACCGAAGGCGCGCGCGGCGAGGGCGGCTATCTCGTCAACTCCGAGGGCGAGCGCTTCATGGAGCGCTATGCGCCGTCGGCGAAGGACCTTGCCTCGCGTGACGTGGTCTCGCGCGCGATGACGATCGAGATCCGCGAGGGACGCGGCGTCGGCAAGAAGAAGGATCACATCTTCCTGCATCTCGACCATCTCGATCCCGCCGTGCTGGCCGAGCGCCTGCCGGGCATCTCGGAATCGGCAAAGATCTTCGCCAATGTCGACGTGACGCGCGAGCCGATCCCGATCGTGCCGACCGTGCACTACAACATGGGCGGCATCCCCACGAATTATCACGGCGAAGTCCTGACCAAGAAGGACGGCGACGACAACGCGGTGATCCCCGGCCTGATGGCGATCGGCGAAGCGGCCTGCGTCTCCGTGCACGGCGCCAACCGCCTCGGCTCCAACTCGCTGATCGACCTCGTCGTGTTCGGCCGCGCCGCAGCGCTCCGCCTCGCCGAGAAGCTGACGCCGAACGGCAAGCAGCCCGAGCTGCCGGCGAACTCGGCCGAGATGGCGCTCGGCCGCCTCGACCATTACCGCTACGCCTCCGGCGGCACGCCGACCGCGAAGCTTCGCGAGGGCATGCAGCACGTGATGCAGAGCAATTGCGCGGTGTTCCGCACCGGCGAAGTCTTGAGCGAGGGCCAGAACCTGATCGCGAAGGTCCACAGCGGCATCAGCGACATCGCCGTGTCCGACCGCTCGCTGGTGTGGAATTCGGACCTCGTCGAGACGCTGGAGTTCGACAACCTGATCTCGCAGGCGGTGGTGACGATGAATTCGGCCGCCAACCGCACCGAGAGCCGCGGCGCCCATGCGCGCGAGGACTTCTCCGAGCGCGACGACAAGAACTGGATGAAGCACACGCTGGCTTGGCTGGACGATGCCGGCAAGGTCAGGATCGAGTACCGCCCGGTTCACGACTACACCATGACCAACGACGTGCAGTACATCCCGCCGAAGGCGCGCGTGTATTGATCGAACAGTAGCCGTCATTCCGGGATGGTCCGAAGGGATCGCGAAGCGACCCTGAGGACCAGACCCGGAATCTCGAGATTCCGGTTCGATGCTGCGCATCGCGCCGGAATGACGAAAGGTTAGAGCAATGGTTGAATTCGCACTTCCGAAGAACTCCAAGATATCAGGCGGCAAGACCTGGCCGAAGCCCGCGGGCGCCACAGAGGTTCGCGAGTTCAAGGTCTATCGCTGGAATCCGGACGACGGCAAGAATCCGAGCGTCGACACCTATTACGTCGACACCAATGATTGCGGTCCGATGGTGCTGGACGGCCTGATCTGGATCAAGAATCACATCGATCCGTCGCTGACCTTCCGCCGCTCCTGCCGCGAGGGCGTCTGCGGCTCCTGCGCCATGAACATCGACGGCCAGAACACGCTGGCCTGCACCCGCTCGATGCACGACGTCAAGGACGGCGCTGTGAAGATCAATCCGCTGCCGCACCAGCCGGTGGTGAAGGACCTCGTCCCCGACCTCACCAACTTCTACGCCCAGTATGCGTCGATCGAGCCCTGGCTGAAGACGACCTCGCCGACGCCGCAGAAGGAATGGCGCCAGAGCCATGAGGACCGCGAGAAGCTCGACGGCCTCTACGAGTGCATCCTGTGCGCCTGCTGCTCGACCTCGTGCCCGAGCTATTGGTGGAACAGCGAGCGCTATCTCGGACCCGCCGCGCTGCTCCAGGCCAACCGCTGGGTCTCCGATTCCCGCGACGAGGCAACCGGCGAGCGGCTCGACAATCTCGAGGACCCGTTCCGCCTCTACCGCTGCCACACCATCATGAACTGCGCCAAGGCGTGCCCGAAGGGACTGAACCCGGCGGAAGCCATCGCCGAGCTCAAGCTCAAGATGGTCGAGCGCCAGATCTGATTGGCCCTGTGTGAGCGACGACGTGTCTCACTGCGGCCCGGAGCGTTGTCGGTTCTGATCGAATCAGAACCGACGCTTGAAATCATCCTCAAACGATGATCCAAGCGCGACGTCGATCACCCGATCCCCGTCGCGCTTTATTGATGCTCCACGACACGCTTGGTGCCAGGCAGAGGCGACGCTGCCGCCGCGCCAGGTTTTGAATTCCCGCGCTCGATTGCCCAGCGCAGTTGGCGGTCCGTGGCGCGCAACTTGATCTCGTCCGAGGCGAGCGCCGCGAGATTGGCAAGGATCTGCTTCTGCGTTTCGTCCAGCGCGCGTGGCCGAGTGTCGATCACGCAGAGCGACCCCAGGGTAAAGCCGTCGGGATCGCTCACTGGGCAGCCAGCGTAGAACCGAAACCCCAGCTCACCCTTCACCGCCGGATTCTCCGCAAACCGCGAGTCGGTCGCGAGGTTCTCGGCGACCATGATCCCCTTCTGCAGAATGGTGTAGTTGCAGAACGCCCAGCCGCGCGGCGTATCGACCATATCGAGCCCATAGCGCGACTTGAACCATTGTCGGGTCGGGGTCAGCATCGTCAGCAGTGCCACGGGAGCATCAAGGCTGTGCGCCGCCAGCCAGGTCAGGCGATCGAAAGAATCTTCAGGCGGCGTGTCGACGAGGCCAGAGCGTTCGAGTGCGAGAAGCCGCTGGCCCTCATTGTCCGGGAAGGGAAAGGAAGGCGGCGTCTCGAACGGAAAGGGATGTCCGACGGCGGCTTTGAAAACGGTTTCGATGGCTGCAGGCAACGCCGGCAATTCGTCGACGAACACCGTCATTCTGGAGCCGGGCCCGCCCTCGCCTGATCGCGGGGTCGCAGCCGAGCGCCCGACGACAAGGATCTCGGTACTGCCGAGTGATGGATCGGCATGCAGGCTCTCCAGCATGGCGAGTCTGCTGACGTCCGATGTTTCGGCTTCGATCACAACGGCAGCCGGCAACCGCGTGCCGATCGCAAGCAGCGCGGTGTAGATGTCCGAGTAACTTTCGACGACGCAGAAATCGACCTTCGCCAAGGCCGCCTTGTAATCGGCCATGCGTTCTTGCCGCGCAATGAGGATCACCCGGGCGGAAGCCAGCATCGGCGGCTCGCCGGAGCCGGCGATCAGCCCGAGAACGTCGCGGCGGTAGACGCGGCGATGACCCCCAGGGGTTTTCCAGGACGGGATCGAGCCGCCTTCGATCAGCAGCTGCGCCGTGCGGACCGAGACGCCCAGAATCCTGGCAGCCTCCGCCGTCGTCAGAATGTCCTTGGCCATACCATCCATCTTTGCCCCCGACCGCGCGCCGGCCGGCCTCGTCCCAGACCTCACAATGTCGTGCTCCCACCTGTGTTGACAAGAGCCGGTTGCTGCTATTTTGATAAATTTGATGATAACGATAGATTTGATAAATCTGATAGGACTGCTCCGCACTGCATGGCAGATGCGAGCTGCCGAGGGGCACGTCTTCCTCTGGAAGAAGCCGGGCTCTGGCCCTGAGCCGCACTGCGAGTCGTCCTCGCGCAAGCCGAACCGGCGCGCGGCTGGCCACTCCACACACTCTCAACCACGGGAATGTCGCGATCCGTGACGCCTCTCGACCGAGCTTCGTCCCGGCGACGCCCCCTCTTCATCTCCCTTACCGCCGTCTTCCTGGCGCGTTGCGTCCCCCGCACCGTCGATTTGTCTGGAGCATCCTCATGAGTGACTTTCTGCCTTCCGATCTTCCGGAGTTTGCTGACCGCGTTGCGGCCAATCAGCGTCGCCTCCACGAAAATTCCAGCGGCCGTTACGACTTCGTCGTTTGCGGCGCTGGCAGCTCCGGGTCGGTCGTTGCGCGCCGCCTCGCCGAAAATCCCTCCGTCACTGTTCTGCTGATCGAAGCAGGGGGAAGCGACGAGGTGCCGACCGTCATGGAGCCGGCGGCATGGCCGGGCAACCTCGGCAGCGCGACCGATTGGGGCTTTGTCGCAGAGCCCAATCCGCATTTGAACGGCCGTGCGCTTCCGATGTCGATGGGCAAGGTTCTCGGCGGCGGCTCCAGCATCAATGTGATGCTGTGGGCGCGGGGTCATCGCAGTGATTGGGATTTCTTCGCCGAGGAAACCGGCGATCAATCCTGGGGTTACGACGCAGTCTCGAAGATCTTCCGGCAGATCGAGAACTGGCAAGGCAAGCCCGATCCGCGCCATCGCGGCACCGGGGGCCCCGTCTTCGTGCAGCCGTCACCGAATCCCGGTCCCGCCGCCCTGGCCATGCTCGATGCAGCAGAGGAGATCGGTATTCCGACTTTCGAAAGCCCCAATGGTGAGATGATGGAGGGCGAAGGCGGCTGCGCCGTTACAGATATCCTGGTCCGGAACGGCAGACGCCATTCCATCTTCCGCGCCTATACCTATCCCTATCTCGATCGGCCCAATCTCACCCTGCTGACCGGCACGCAGGTCTCCCGCGTCCTGCTCGAGCGCGGGCGGGCCGTCGGCGTCGAGGCGGTGCGTGACGGCAGGACATTGCGGATCAACGCGTCCAGGGAGGTCGTGCTTGCGCTCGGTGCAATACAGACACCGTCCGTGCTGATGCGCTCCGGCATCGGCGATGAGAACGAGCTTCGAGCGCTTGGCATACCCGTGGTCCAGCACCTGCCCGGTGTCGGTCAGAATCTGCAGGATCACGTATCGTTCGGATGCATCTGGGAGTATCGCGAGCCGATCGCGCCGCGCAACACCGGCAACGGGGCGACGCTCTATTGGAAATCCGATTCTGCACTCAGGGCTCCCGACCTGCTGTTCTGCCAGGTCGAGTTTCCCGTGCCGAGCCCCGAGACGGCCGGCCGGGCGCCTGCCCATGGCTGGACGATGTTCGCCGGCCTTGCATTGCCGAAGAGCCGAGGCAGGGTGAGGCTCCGAAACGCCGAGCCGCTTGCGACGCCGCGGATCGAAGCCAACATGCTGTCGCATCCTGACGATGTGAAGACGGCGATCGCCTGCGTCGATGTTTGCCGTACGCTCGGCAATACCCGCGCCTTCGAGCCGCTGGTGGCGCGCGAGTCGATGCCCGGCCCTCTCGGTGGCGCCGAGATGGAACGCTTCGTGCGCGACTCCGCGGTGACCTACTGGCATCAGACATGCTCGGCGAAGATGGGACGTGATGCGATGTCCGTGGTCGATGGCAAGCTCAAGGTCTACGGCATCGACCGGCTTCGCATCGCCGACGGTTCGGTGATGCCGCGGATCACCACCGGGAACACGATGGCGCCCTGCGTCATCATCGGAGAGAAGGCGGCACGCGCGCTGCGCGACGAGCACGATATCTGACCGCCAGCCTCCCCGAACGGCGGCTTGCTGCCGCCTCACCTCACGTGCCCCCCTCGAACAAAGCCGCGAGGGGGGCTATCGCGCCGGTCCGGCGGGAATGTCCCGCGCGTGATTCATTGGAATACAACCACAGATTATATCTATAATCGACTTCCTTCCTTGCGCGAAACTCAGTTAAGCTGGCGATCAGGGACCGGAGCGACTGTGCAGAGGGCGCAACGCAACTCGCTGAGGCTGTTGCAGTGGATGATGGCGGCATCCCTGGCGCTGCCGGTTGCGCTCTTCGCCGTTGCCGCCACGATCTCCTACACGTCCACCAGGGATATCGCCGACCGGGAGATCGAGCGGACGGTCGATGTCGCTCATGAGCATGCGCTCAAGGTGTTCGAGACCATCGACCGCAGCCTCGCCGAGCTCAACGAGGTCGTGCGCGGCTTGCCGGACGACATCATCCGCGCGCGAGAACCGGCGCTGCATCGCCGCCTCAAGCGGCTGACCGATGCGCTGCCGCAGCTGAAATCGGCCTGGATCTTCGATGCGAACGGAAAAGCGCTGGTCAACAGCCTTGTCTCGCCGCCGCCGGACCTCAGCTTTGCCGATCGCAATTACTTCTACGCCCACGTCGACCATGGCATCGGCACTTTCATCGGCACGGCCCTGACGCCACGGCCACCCTATCAGGGCGCGCGCTTCTTCGGGGTCAGCCGCCGCCGCGACTCCGACGACGGCAGCTTCATCGGCGTGATCCAGGCCTCGGTCCTGCCGGAATATTTCGAGAGTTTTTACGCCAGAATTGGATCGGATCCCGGCAGCTTCTTCGCGATGGGCCGCACCGACGGCGCGATCCTCACGCATTTTCCCCGGCTTGACCGTGAGTTTCGGCTCGATCCGGCCGGGCCGGTGGGCCGGAAGATCGCAGCTCAACCCGAGCACGGCTTCATCACCGTCGACTGGCCCTCGGACGGCATCGAGCGGCGCATCGCCTACCGGCGCGTCGCCGAATATCCGATCTATGTCAGCGCCGGGCTCGAGACCTCTGCGATCCGCGCGCGCTGGCTCGCCACCATCGGTCAGCATCTGGTGTTCGGCATTCCCGCCACAGCGCTGCTGTTCCTGTTGCTGGCGCTCGCCTTGCGGCGCACGCAGAACCTTCAGGCGGAAGCTGCGAAGCGGCGCGAGGCCGAGGAGGCGCTCAAGCACAGCCAGCGCCTGGAGGCGCTCGGGCAGCTCACCGGCGGCGTCGCGCACGACTTCAACAACCTCCTGACCGTGATCCGCGCGTCGGTCGACCTCCTGAACCGGCCGCAACTGACGGAGGAGCGCCGACAGCGCTATATCACGGCCATCGCGGATTCGGTGGCGCGCGCGGCCAAGCTGACCTCGCAGCTGCTCGCCTTTGCGCGGCGCCAGACCCTGAAGCCGGAGGTGTTCGACGTCGGTGCGCGGGTGCAATCGCTGCACGACATGCTCGCCACGCTGCTGGGCTCCGCGATCGAGATCGTCATGCGGCTGCCGGCGGAGCCGTACCTCGTCAATGCCGATGCCAGCCAGTTCGAGACGGCGCTGATCAACATGGCCACCAATGCGCGCGATGCCATGCGGGGCAAAGGCACGATCGTTTTCAGCGTCGAGGCCGCAACAACCGTTCCGGACACGCTGGCGAAGCTTTCGGCCAGCCAGACCTTGGCAAACCATGGCTTCGTCCGCGTCAACGTCAGCGACACCGGTGTCGGCATTCCCGCTGCACGGCTCGGGCGCATCTTCGAGCCGTTCTTCACCACCAAGCAGATCGGCCACGGCACCGGTCTCGGCCTGTCCCAGGTGTTCGGCTTCGCCCGGCAGTCCGGCGGTGAAGTGACCGTCACGAGCGAGGTGGGGCATGGCAGCACCTTCTCGCTCTATCTGCCGCGCGTGCCGCCGGAGCTGCTGCCGCAGCGCCAGGCGCCCAACACTGCGCCGGCAATGGCCGGTACCGGCATGTCGGTGCTGGTGGTCGAGGACAATATCGAGCTTGCCAATTTCGCCGCCGATGGCCTCACCGAGCTCGGCTACAGCATCACGCTGGTCGACAATGCCGCCGATGCGCTTGCCGAGCTCGTCGTGAACGCGGATCGCTTCGACGTCGTGCTCTCGGACGTGGTGATGCCCGGGATGACCGGGCTCGATTTGGTACGGGCGATCCGCGAGCGCGGCATCGCCGTGCCGGTCGTGCTGACCACGGGCTACAGCCAGGCCCTGTCACAGGAGGGCGCGGCCGGCTGCGATCTCGTGCAAAAGCCCTATTCGATCGAGGAATTGTCGCGCGTTCTGCACCGGGCCGCGCGGCTGCGGCACGTCAACAACGGCGCCGCCGAGTGATACGGCGGCCGGAACCGAAGGGAACCGTTTGATTTCCTCGTGCGTTGTCCGCTCATGCACAAGCCGGCCACAACGCGCGAACCGGGCAGGAAACCGCCCATTGTGGAGATCAAAGGCGAGAACGGCGATGAGGTGGCACCGCCCCCGCCGGAGCTGGTCGAACCCGACCCCGAGCTCTCACCCGAGGAAGCCGAGCAGGCCCGCAAGGACTATCTGCTGACCCGGTTCTGGATCAGCGCCCGCGGCTTCTGGGGCCGCAACGGCGACCGCCTGGCCTGGCCGTTCTCGATCGGTCTCGGCCTGCTGGTCGTGCTGACGGTTGGCTTCCAGTACGGCATCAATGTCTGGAATCGCGCGATCTTCGACGCCATCGAGAAGCGCGACGCGGCGAGTGTCTTCCATCTCACGGCGGTGTTCGTCCCACTCGCGATCGGCAGCATCGTGCTCGCAGTGGCGCAGGTGTTCGCGCGCATGGGCATCCAGCGGCGCTGGCGGGCCTGGCTCACGGCGAGTGCGCTGACCCGGTGGCTCAAGAACGGGCGTTACTACCAGCTCAACCTGGTCGGCGGCGATCACGAAAATCCCGAATACCGCATCGCGGAGGATCTGCGGATCGCGACCGACTCCCCGGTCGATTTCCTCGCCGGCGTGACGTCCGCACTGCTGTCGGCCGTGACCTTCATCGTCGTGCTCTGGACCATCGGCGGCGCGCTCACCGTCACCCTCGGCGGCTCGGCCATCACCATCCCCGGCTTCCTCGTGATCGCCGCGATCCTCTACGCCGCGATCGCATCCAGTTCGATCGTGGTGATCGGCCGGCGCTTCGTCCAGGTCTCCGAGGACAAGAACCAGGCCGAAGCCGATTTCCGCTACACGCTGACGCGGGTGCGCGAAAACGGCGAGAGCATCGCGCTGCTCGGCGGCGAGGAGGAGGAGCGCGACGGCATCGACCGCAATTTCACCCGCGTGCTGCGGCAATGGGCGCGACTCGCCGGCCAGCACATGCGCACCACGCTGGTGTCGCAGGGATCGAGCCTGGTTGCGCCGGTGGTGCCGCTGCTGCTGTGCGCGCCAAAATTCCTCGATGGCAGCATGACGCTGGGGCAGGTGATGCAGGCGGCTTCCGCCTTCACCATCGTGCAGAGCGCGTTCGGCTGGCTGGTCGACAATTACCCCCGGCTGGCAGATTGGAACGCCTGTGCGCGTCGCATCGCCTCGCTGATGATGTCGCTCGACGGCCTCGAACGCGCCGAGCGGGGCGATGGCCTTGGCCGCATCAAGCGCGGCGAGACGCGCAACGACGCCATGCTGGAGCTGAAGGATCTCTCCGTCACGCTCGACGACGGCACCGCCGTGGTCGGCGAGACCGAGGTCGTGATCGAGCCCGGCGAACGACTGCTGGTCGCCGGCGAATCCGGCACCGGCAAGAGCACGCTGGTGCGCGCCATCGCAGGCCTATGGCCCTGGGGCGGCGGCAGCGTCAATTTCCATGCCGACCGCCGGCTGTTCATGCTGCCGCAGCGGCCTTACGTCCCCTCCGGCTCCTTGCGGCGGACGGTCGCCTATCCGGGCGCTGCCGACCACTGGACCGTCGAGGAGATCGGCGAGGCCCTGCACAAGGTCGGCCTCGATCATCTCAAGGAGAAGATCGAAGAGGAAGGACCCTGGGACCAGACGTTGTCCGGCGGCGAGAAGCAGCGCCTCGCCTTTGCGCGGCTGCTGCTGCACAATCCCGACATCGTCGTGCTCGATGAGGCGACCTCGGCGCTCGACGAGAAGAGCCAGGACAAGATGATGAAGATGATCACCGACGCGCTGCCGAAGGCGACGATCGTCAGCGTCGCGCATCGTGCCGAGCTGGAGGCCTTCCACAGCCGCAAGATCGTGCTGGAGCGGCGCAAGGGCGGTGCCAAGCTCGTCAGCGACATCGACCTGATTCCGCGCAAGGGCAAGCGCAAGCTGCTCGGCCGCTTCCTGAGGCAACGCAAAAGGGCCGCGTAGCACTCTCTCTCCGTCGTCCCGAACAAGCGTGCGCCGATCCGGGGCCCACCCACAGGGAGCAATGTGGCGAAGACTTGGACTGGGCATCTCGCGCCACATTCGCTCAACAGCGATGACACGCAAGACCTGACGCAATACGTTCCTGTCACGCCGACAGGGGCGGACAAGGGAGGTTGCCATGATCGATCATCTGGGTATCTCGGTCTCCGACTATGAACGCGCGAAATCGTTCTACACGACGGCGCTGGCGCCGCTCGGCTACAGCCTTGTCATGGAGGTCACGGCAGAGCAGACCGGCCACGCTTCCGCCGCAGGCTTCGGCGCCGAGGGCAAGCCCGATTTCTGGATCGGCGGCGAAGGCGCCATGAACAAGCCGGTGCATGTCGCCATTCGCGCCAAGGACCGTGCCACGGTCGATGCCTTCTACAAGGCCGCAATCGCGGCTGGCGGCCGCGACAACGGTTCGCCCGGCATCCGCCCCCATTACCATCCGAACTATTACGGCGCGTTCGTGCTCGACCCTGATGGCCACAATATCGAGGCCGTCTGCCACGCGCCGGAATAGGAGGATTCGACAGGAACATCGTTCCAGGCAGGCCGTTATCGTTCCTTGCAAAAAGGAGCACGACATGGCCAACGACAATGCCGGCAACGTCGATCGCGTCTGGGACCTGATGAAGAAAATCGGGTTCGCGATGCTGGTCACGCGCGACGGCGACAAGCTCCGCGCGCGGCCGATGAGCGCCTATCTCGACCGCGACGCGAACACGATTCTTTTCCTGACCGATGCACGGCGTCACAAGGATGAGGAAATCGCGCTCAATCCATCCGTCAACCTGTCGTTCGCGGATGCCGGCAGCCAGAAATATGTGTCGCTGACCGGCACTGCCGTCGTCTCCAACGATCGTGCCAAGATCAAGGAGCTGTTCTCGACGCCGGCCAAGGCTTGGTGGGACTCTGCGGAAGATCCCAACATCCGCGTGCTCAAGGTCACGCCTGACGACGCCGAATTCTGGGACTCGCCGGGAACGGTGATCTCCTACGTGAAGATGGCGGCCGCGGCCGTCACGAACACACGCCCGGACATCGGCGAGAACCGCAAGGTCTCGATGTGATGCCGATCGAACCGCCCGAGATTCCGCCGTCGACACCAGGCACGCCAACTGAGCCGCCGCCCGGAATCCCCCCTGGCAATCCGCAGCCTGAGATCACACCACCGGTCCGCGAGCCAGGCGAATCACCGCGGCCCGACGAATTGCCTGGCAACGTGCCCGAAGAGATTCCATCGCGCGGACCGAATGGGCCGCTCACGCCGAATCCTGCGACAGATGCAATGCCGCGGGATCACGCATGAACTCTCCAATCACATGCAAGGCGATTGCAACCAGCATCTGAATGCGCAATGAACGTCGCCATAGTGAGATGATTTGCGTGCAGAAATAAATCGGGCTGCGGCTGCATCGCCTGCCACAATGCGGCCTAACGCGTAGCTGTTCATCCCGACACTTCGTCAAAGAACCTTCCGGGGAAGTTCAACACCATGACCAACCTTCGTTTCGTGCTGCTTGCGACGACGGCTCTGACCGCGATGCAATTGGCAAACACCGCATCGCATGCGCAGGACGCTTCGCCGCTCGTGGTCGCGCAGGCCCAGCCTCAAGAGACGGGCCCTGACGGAAAACCGAAGCAGCCGCCGAAGGGACCGCCGGCAGCGGCTCCGCCTGCAGCACCCGCGCGCCCGGCGGCACCACCGCCCGCGGCTGCACCGCCCCATCCGCCCGCCGCGCCCCCGCCGGCAGCCGCACCGCCGCGTCCGGCAGCGCCGCCACCGCCTCCGCCTCCACCTGCGGCCCGTCCGGCGCCTCCGCCGCCACCGCCGCCGCCGGCCGCTCCGAAGCAGCCTGCGCCGCCTCCGGCTGCGGCTCCGCAGCAGCGCGCCCCGACACCACCGCCTCCGGCACCGCCCGCTCCGCGCGCGGCTCCCACGCCGCCAGCACCGCCTCCTGCAGCGGCTCCGCAGCAACGCGCGCCGACCACGCCGCCACCCGCAGCACAGCCGCACACGCCGCCGCCTCCGGCACCGTCCGGCGCACGCCCGGCTCCGACGCCGCCGGCGCCGCCTCCCGCAGCAGCTCCTCAAGGCCGCCCGACGCCGGCTCCCACCGCGACACCGACGCCTGCGCCCGCAGCGCCGGCGGCACGACCGGGTGCGCCTGCTCCGACGGCCGCACCTGCGCCGACCGCAACACCCGCACCGACAGCAACGCCGGCTCCGGGCAGCACGCCTGGCGCACCGCCAGCCGGCCGCCCCGGTACACCGCCGCCCGCTCCGGCCGCGACGCCAGCTCCCGGCAGCACCCCGACGCCGCCGCCTGGACGCCCGGGGGCGGCGACGCCGGCACCTGGCGCGACCCCAGCGCCGACGGCAACCCCAGCTCCGACGGCGACGCCAACCCCGGGTCAGCAGGGTGCCACGCCACCCGCCGGAGCACCGGCAGCCGGAGCTCCGCCCCCGCAGGCTGGTGCCCCGGCCCGGCCGCCGGCGCCTCCGGCCGGCGCCGCGGCTCCGACCGTGGTGCCTGGCACGCCGGCCGCAGCGCCGCCCGCCGACAGGGCACAATATCGGCCGCCGACGGTGGCACCGGCCTTCCGCGCCGCGCCGACGGTTGCTGCACCGCTGCCGCCACCGCCGCGTCCGCCGCAGCGTGACCTCACGCCGCTCGCGATCGGCGCCGGCGTCGTGGCCGGCGCCGTGATCGGTGCCACCATCGCCGATCTCCATAACCAGCGCCGCGAGACCATCGAAGGCGGCCGCACTGTCTACACCGAGCCGGACCGCATCATCGTCCGCGATCCGGGCGGGCAGGCCTATGTCCGCGGCAACGATCTCTATCGCTTCCGCTACGGGGCCCGCGACATCCGCACCGACACCGTCGGCGGCGAAACCCGCACCGTCGTGATCCGTCCCGACGGCAGCGAGATCATCACCGTGGTCGGCACCGACGGCCGGCTGATGCGGCGCATCCGCAGGGACCCCGCCGGGCGCGAGGTCATCATCATCGACAACACCTACCGCGATCCGCGGTCGGTCGGCGGCTTCTATGTCGACGTACCGCCGCCGGTCGTGAACATCCCCTATGATCGCTACATCGTCGATGCCCAGGAGGCGTCGCCGGACTTGATCTACGAGACCATGGAGGCGCCGCCGGTGCAGCGGATCGATCGGCGTTACTCGCTCGACGAGATCCGCTACAGCCCCAATGTTCGCATGCAGATGCCGAGCATCGACGTCAACACGATCAACTTCGAGACGGGATCGTGGACCATCCCGCCGGACCAGGCGGCCCGGTTGCAAGCGATCGCCGACGGCCTCAACCGTGCGATCCAGCGCAACCCGCGCGAGGTGTTCCTGATCGAGGGGCACACCGACGCGGTCGGCAACGAGGTCGACAATCTGTCATTGTCTGACCGTCGCGCGCAGGCCGCGGCCGAACTGCTGACGCAGCAGTTCGGTGTCCCGGCGGAGAACCTGACGTCGCAAGGCTACGGCGAGCAGTACTTGAAGGAGCAGACGCAAGGACCGAGCGCGATCAACCGGCGCGTCACGGTCCGCCGCATCACGCCGCTGCTCAACGGCGGGACGGCCTCGCTGCCGCCGCCCCCGCCCGGCACCGCGCCGCCGCGCTGAGGCACAAGCCACAAACGCAAATGGCCGGGAGCGATCCCGGCCATTTCATTTTGCATGTATTACGCACTCATCGCCTCTGGCGGCAGGCAGGCCTCGCAAACGGCCGCAACGTGCCGGTGATCGGTGCCGCAGCAGCCGCCGAGAATCCGCATCTGCGGAAACGCGCGCCTGAGCGAGAGGTAACGGCGGCCGAGATCGACGGGATCGCCGCTGTCGAGTGTCTCCGATTCGTCGAGCTCGGCATGGCTCTTGATCGACGCGTTGGCCCTGATGCCGTGGATGCGCTGGACCCACGATTCGCCGGCCGCGAGCGCGCCGTCAAAATGGGCCGGATGCGCGCAGTTGATCAGGAAATATTCGCAAGCACGGTCCGTTGCGTCGTCGACCGCTTCGATCGCCTCGCGCAACGACTCGCCCCTGACGAGGCGGCCATCGGTCTCGACCGTGAAGGAGATCGCGACCGGTATGTCCTGCGTCTTGGCTGCACGCACCACGCCGACGGCTTCGTTGATGCTGTTCAGCGTGAATGCAGTCACCATGTCGGCGCCCGCCTCGGCGAAGGCTGCGATCTGGGCCGAGTGGTAGACCTCCGCCTCCGCCGCGTCCATGTTGCCGGCCTTGTAGCCGTCGCCACGCGGACCGATCGCACCGTTGATCACGCATGGGGTGCGAGGCGATTCCCATGTGCTGCGCAATTCGTCGAGAAAGCGAATGGCGCCCATGTTGACGGCCTCGAGCCCGGCCGCATCGTAGCCGAGCCTGGCGCCCCAGTCCGGGTTGGCGCGCCAGGTCGGACTGTCGAGCACGAAGCCGAGTCCATGCTGCCGCGCGATGCGAAGATAGGCCTCGTAGTACCGCTTCAGATGCGCGCGACCATCGGCGCTGTTCAGCAGCACGAATGCCGCGAAGTGCGGCAGCTCCAGCCCTTGGTGGAAGATCAGGGTGGTCTCCATGCCGCCGTCGGTCAGGAAAATGCCGCCGCCATGCTGCGGCAGACCATGTCTGTATCTGGCCATCGATCGCTCCATCATTTGGACGGGCCCGCTCTCTTCGGTCGCGCCATGCCCGTCTTCGGTCTCGGCATTTGGTGCCGCATAATGTCGCGTCGCTCTAGAAGCCCCGTGGTGCGGCTGAACTTCCGCCCGCAAGCAGAGACAGATCAAAGACTTGCATGATCCATTCGGAGTGGTCGTCGGCCGGTAGGCGGCAAATTCCGCACCGCCGGTACGGTTTTGGAGGCATCGATGGGAAAGGGCGAAGCGACGCGCGAGCGCATTCTCGAGATCGCGGAAGCGGCGGTGCTCGCAAAGGGCTTCGGAGCAACCTCGATCGACGAGGTCATCGCCGAGGCCGGACTGACCAAGAGCGGATTCTTCTATCACTTCAGGGACAAGAACGCCCTCGCACGGGAGATGCTGCGCCGGTACGTCGAGACCAACGATCGCCTGTTCGACGATATCTTCAGGCGGGGGCGCGAGCTCTCGGACGATCCGCTGCAGTCGTTCCTGATCTCGCTGAAACTGCTCGCCGAGGTGATGGCCGACCTACCGAACGGCCATCCCGGCTGCCTGATCGCCAGCATCTGCTATCAGGAGCGCCTGTTCGACCGCGAGGTTCGCGACCTGACCGCGCAATCTGTCCGGAGCTGGAATGCGCACTTCCGCGCGATCCTCGACGGCATCGCCGCGGTCTATCCGCCGCGCGAGGCGATCGACCTCGACGATCTCGCAGAGATGATCTCGTGCGTGGTCGACGGCGCGATCATCATGTCGAAGACACTCAACGATCCGAAGCGGCTGGAGCGGCAGATCCTGCTCTTCCGCAGCTGCGTGAAGCTGATCTTCGCGCCGCCTCCCTCATCATGAAAGGCATGTGACCTGAGCGAGCCGGGTGCGGACCGCACTGCCGCGCCCGTTCGCGGGAGGAGCGCAACCGGGTCGCAGTTCGCAATCGAACCGCTGCATCATTGCCCCGCGGCCAATCCCAACGCGTCGGCCATGACGCGAAACACCTCGGTATTGTCCATCGAGCCATGCACGCGCTCGCTGCCCGGTCCGGTCGCGGTCAGGATGACGTCCTCGCCCGAATGCACGCTGGCGCCGATCATCGCCGAAAGATTGCCGGGGCGCAGCACCGCGCCCGGAACGTCCTTGTATTTGTCGTTGGCCTTGAAGGTCCCGTCGGCGCCGGCCTTGACGGTCGGCTCGTTGGGATTGTCCAGCTTCGGACGGAACGTCTCGTAGTGATCCGGCAGGCTGGCGGAGAAAATGGCCAGCCGGCGGCTCACGTCGATGCGTGCCGGATAACCTTCCGCGTCGGGAGCCGGATAGTTGGGAAATCCAGCCCGATCGTAGACGCCGACGCGCTCGCGCAAGGGAACGTTGGGCACGGTGGCCATGTCGTCGTTCACCGTGCCGACGAGGCTGTTGGGATGATTGTGGTCCGCCAGCACCAGGATGAGAGTGTCGTCGCCGCGCGCCCGCGCCCATTCACGCGTCTGGCGCACCGCATTGTCGAGCATGATCGTGTCGTAGACGGCCCGCTCCATGTCGAGCAGATGTGCATATTTGTCGATCATTCCGGATTCGACCATCAGGAAGAAGCCGGCCTCGTTCCGCGACAGCAGTTGCAGCGCCGCCTGCACCTGTTCGGTCAGGTCGGGCTGCTCAGGAAATTTCTTGACGCCGCCACCCTTCAGGAATTTGCGGTCGAGCACACCGTCCATGTTGCCGGTGGCGAACAGGCCGAGCAGCCTGGCCGTCTCGGGCTTTGCCGAGAGAGCGCCGAGCTCGCTCGCGGTGGTCGCCACCTGATAGCCTGCATCGCGGAACTTGGCGATGTAGTCGGTCTCGTCCTTGCGTTTCGAGCCGGCGGCCGACTTCGGCAGAAAATTCGCGCTGCCGCCGCCCATCAGGACATCCGGCTTCGCCGCAAAGAACTGCTCGACGATCTCGTCGTAGGCGGCACGGCGGCGCGTGTGCGCCACCATCGCCGCCGGCGTCGCGTCTTCGATCTCGGTGTTGGTGACGATACCGATCGCCATGCCGAGCCGCCTCCTGGCGAGGCTCGTGATGGTCTCGACGCGGGGATCGTCGAACGGGCTCGCGGTGCGGTCCGCATAGACGCCGAGCGCGTTGACGGCGCTCTTGTGCCCGGTCGCATAGGCGCTGGCCGCGTTCGCGGAATCGGTGACGATCGAATCCGAGCCTGCGGTTGCCACCAGTGCCATGTGAGGCATGTCGTCGATGGCGAGCTTTCCGCGGCTCTTGCCCTCCGAAATCCCCTTGGACAGGATTCGGGCTGCGACCCGATGCGCCGGCGACATCCCGTCACCGATGAAAAGGATGACGTTCTTCGCCTTGCGCGGACCCGTGTCGTAGACCGTCCATGTGACGCTATGCTGGCCCATGCCGTCGCTCACGTCGACGACGACGTTGCCCGGCCTGGTCAGCGTGACGTCGCGCAGGATCAGGGCCGACTGATCCTTGCCGTCCTCGCGCTCGATGAAGGTCCCGTCACGACCGAACGCGGTCGCATGATCCGCCCCGTTCACCGTCACCTTCAACTTGGCGGGATCGACCGGCCCGGGCAGCTCGACCTTGAAGTCGAATTTGGCTCCGGCCAGGATCTCGGCACGATCGATCGGATAGATCGTCTGCGCCGACAGTGACGATGTCCAACAGAGGACGATGAGAGAGGCGAGTGCCGATCTCCTGATCATTTGCGACGCTCCGAAATCCCATTCCGACAGAAACAGGAGCGTAGCGATCGAGAATGACAAGGTCATTAAGCGCGTGGCAGGGCAACGCATATGGGAGCGATATCGCCTGTGGCCATCCTTCGAGACGCCCGCCGTTGGCGGGCCCTCAGGATGAGGACCGAGTGCGTTGCGCTAGTTTCAATCAGCACCGATGCCGCTTAGCCTCATCCTGAGGGCCCGCCGGAGGCGGGCGTCTCGAAGGACGAGGCGCGCGCTCAGCTCGCGCAACGCACCATATGCGATGTCCCTGCTACGACACGAGGCTCAGCCCTTGTCGCTCTCCAGGCGGAAGATCTGCGAGCCTTCGCTGCCCGAGAGCAGGCCGGTGTCGCTGTAGAGCTTCAGCTTGGTGCGGGTGTCGGCGATGTCGAGGTTGCGCATGGTGAGCTGCCCGATGCGGTCGGCCGGCGTGAAGGCGGCGTCCTCCACCTTTTCCATGCTGAGCCGCTCCGGCGCATAGGTGAGGTTGGGGCTCTCGGTGTTGAGGATCGAATAGTCGTTGCCGCGGCGCAGCTCGAGCGTGACCTCGCCGGTGACCGCGCGCGCCACCCAGCGCTGCGCGGTCTCGCGCAGCATCAGGGCCTGCGAGTCGAACCAGCGGCCCTCATAGAGCAGGCGCCCCAGGCGCATGCCGCTGATGCGGTACTGCTCGATGGTGTCCTCGTTGTGGATGCCGGTGACGAGGCGCTCGTAGGCAATGTGCAACAGCGCCATGCCCGGCGCCTCGTAGATGCCGCGGCTCTTGGCCTCGATGATGCGGTTTTCGATCTGGTCGCTCATGCCGAGGCCGTGGCGGCCGCCGATGGCGTTGGCTTCGAGGAACAGCGCGACGGGATCGGAGAAGGTCTGGCCGTTCAGCGCCGTGGGCTGGCCTTCCTCGAAACGCACCACGACCTTCTCGGCCTTGACGGCGCAGTCGTCGCGCCAGAACGGCACGCCCATGATCGGGTTGACGATCTTGACGCCGCTGTCGAGGCTCTCGAGATCCTTGGCCTCGTGGGTGGCGCCGAGCAGATTGCTGTCGGTCGAATACGCCTTCTCGGCGCTCATCTTGTAGGCAAAGCCCTGCGCGGTCATGAACGCCGACATCTCGGCGCGGCCGCCGAGCTCGTCGATGAACTGCTGGTCGAGCCAGGGCTTGTAGATCTTCAGGCCGGGATTGGTGAGCAGGCCGTAGCGGTAGAAGCGCTCGATGTCGTTGCCCTTGAAGGTCGAGCCGTCGCCCCAGATATTGACGCCGTCCTCCTTCATCGCCGCGACCAGCATGGTGCCGGTCACCGCGCGGCCCAGCGGCGTGGTGTTGAAATAGGTGATGCCGCCGGTCGAGATGTGGAAGGCGCCGGACTGGATCGCGGCGATGCCTTCGTGCACCAGCTGCGTGCGGCAATCGACCAGGCGCGCCTTCTCGGCGCCGAACTCCATCGCCTTGCGCGGGATCTCGTTGTAGTCGGCCTCGTCCGGCTGGCCGAGATTGGCGGTGTAGGCGTAGCAGCGCGCGCCCTTCTGCTTCATCCAGAGCAGCGCCGCGCTGGTGTCGAGGCCGCCCGAAAACGCGATGCCGACTTTCTCGCCCTTGGGCAGGCTTTTCAGGATCGTGGTCATGGGGCTTCCAATCGGGTCTCAAGGGCTGATGAAGGTGCGAACTTGACCGCGCGAATATCAAATTTCGCAGGGCTCGGCACCCCTTTAATGGCCTAAACCGACGGCTCGGGACCGGTCTTGCGGCCGAACAGGCGCTGGCGGAGCCGGTAGCCGGGCATGCTCAGCCGGGTCAGGGCGGCATCGACCGCCTCGTCCGAGAACCGCGTCCGCGGCCAGCGGTAAATCAGCGCGTAGGCGAACCAGATCACGACGAAGGTGACGAGGCCGGCGATGGAAACGTCGGTGAAGAAGTGGCCCCCGAAGGCCATGCGCAGCCCGCTGGTCAAGGCGCCGAACACCACGGCGGCGGCATAGGCGAGCGGGCGCCACGGCGGCGGCGCCAGCGCGGCCGGCGCGAGCGTCCAGAACGCGGTCGCACCCTCTCCCGAGAAGAACGAGCAGTTGCGCGCGCAGCCGCCGCGCGGATCCCACCACGGCACGAATTGCTGGTCGCCGGCAAACTCCGTCACCACCACCGGGCGTGGCCGGCCCCAATAGGTCTTGAAGGTGAGGTTGGTGAGGATGCCGGCCGACAGGATGATCGTGACCAGCAAGAACACCATCGCGCGGCCCGACACCATCAGCGGCCGGTCCGGCCGGATCATCTTGACCACGAGTGCGACCAGCGATGGCAGCACGAATGCCCAGGCGACCCACATCGCGGCGTCACGTGCGAAACTGGCCCAGCCGTTCAGCTTGAGCGGAAACGTCCTGGTCTCGGGATCGAAGAACAGCGCTGCGAGCTTGAGATCGAGCTCGGGATAGAGGCCGAAGACGACGCCGATCACGAGCCACAGCGCCAGGGCGATGAAGAGTCCAGTCCGGTTCATGGCGCGCGGTTTAGCGGAGTGAGGCGGAGATGAAAACCCCAACGGCGGTGCCCATCCTCCCCTGGAGGGTAAGAGACTTACCGCGCATCCGGCCGTGAGTTCGACGGCAACGGCGGAGGCGGCTTGCGCGCGGGCGGCGGATTGCGCCAGGCGCCGGCATTGCGGCCGGCGATCAGCCAGTAGACCACGCCGGCGACGATGCCGGCGCCGGTCATGATCTCGAGGTGACGGCGCACGATGCCCTCGAACTGGAAGGTTTCAGCGTGGAAGGGAACGAGACCGAGATAGCAGGCGAGCCCCACGACGCCGCCGCCGACGGCGTAGGCGAGCGCGCTGCGGATGTAGAGCGCTTCGGTGATCGCGACGATCACCGCTGCCGGCACCAGGGCAAAGCCCGAGACGAAGATGAAGCCGAAGCCGAGCAGGATGTCGATCGTGCCCTGATCGACCGGACCGGCGCCGAGATCGGCGAACTCCGGAAACAGCAGCGCGACGACGATAATCATGCCGCCGACGAAGCAGGCGGCGAGGAAGCCGATGAAGATGACGATGAGGCGGCCGATCAGGGACATGCGAAGCGACACTCACCCGTCATTGCGAGGAGCTCTTGCGACGAAGCAATCCAGACTGCTTCCGAGGTGACATTCTGGATTGCTTCGCTTCGCTCGCAATGACGCGGTGGCGAGAGCCAAAACATGAACAGCTCAATCCGTCATCGCCATGGCGCGCAGCGCCTGACGTTCGCGCGCGCTGAGCTTTTCGGTCTCCGACTTCAGTTGGCCGCAGGCGGCGAGGATGTCGCGACCGCGCGGGGTGCGCACGGGCGAGGAATAGCCGGCGTTGAAGATGTATTCGGAGAATTTTTCGATCTGGTCCCAGTCCGAACATTCATAGGCGGTGCCGGGCCAGGGATTGAACGGGATCAGGTTGATCTTGGCGTGAATGCCCTTGAGCATCTTCACCAGCAGCTTGGCATCGTCGAGCGAATCATTGACGCCCTTGAGCATCACATATTCGAAGGTGATGCGGCGCGCGTTCGAGGCGCCGGGATAGTCGCGGCAGGCCTGCAGCAGCTCCTTGATCGGATATTTGCGGTTGAGCGGCACGAGCTCGTTGCGCAACTCGTCGCGGACCGCGTGCAGCGAGATCGCGAGCATGACGCCGATCTCCTCGCCGGCGCGCACGATGTTCGGCACCACGCCGGAGGTGGACAGCGTGATGCGGCGGCGGGAGATGCCGATGCCTTCGTTATCGCCGACGATCAAGAGCGCATCGCGGACGGCGTCGAAATTGTAGAGCGGCTCGCCCATGCCCATCATCACGATGTTGGTGACGCGGCGCGTGCCGTCCTCGCGATCGGCCCAGTCGTTCAGACGATCGCGCGCGACCATGACCTGTCCGACGATCTCGCCGGCGGTGAGATTGCGCACCAGACGCTGCGTGCCGGTGTGGCAGAAGGCGCAGTTCAGCGTGCAGCCGACCTGCGAGGAGACGCAGAGCGTGCCGCGGTCGGTCTCGGGGATGTAGACGCACTCGACCTCATGCGCCTTCTGAACGGAATCGCCGCTCGGCAGCCGCAGCAGCCATTTGCGGGTGCCGTCGTTGGAGATCTGCTCGGCCACGACTTCGGGCCGGTCGACCGTGAAATGTTGGGCGAGATCGGCGCGAATGCCCTTCGAGATCGAAGTCATGTCGTCAAAACTCTGGGCACCCCGGAAATAGAGCCAGTGCCACAGCTGCTGCACGCGCATCTTGCGCTGGGCCGGAGCGACGCCGATCTCGCCGAGGCGATCGGCAAGCTCGGTGCGCGACAGGCCGATCAGCGACGGTTTTGCCGGCGGCACATAGGTTTCGAGCGCAGTCTTCTCCACCAGGGTTGCGTTGTGCGGCTCGGTCGTCGGTTGCATCGTTGGGCCTGGAATTTGTTGTCGTCGTTCCGGGATGGTCCGAAGGGATCGCGAAGCGACCCTGAGGACCAGACCCGGAACCTCGAGATTCCGGGTTCAATGCTGCGCATTGCCCCGGAATGACGGAAGAATCTGGAACCGGCCTTATATAGCAACCGGAACTGCCGATTGCGACCGTGGCCGTTGCCTAG
This sequence comes from Bradyrhizobium sp. CCBAU 51765, assembly GCF_015291725.1. GTDB lineage: Bacteria > Pseudomonadota > Alphaproteobacteria > Rhizobiales > Xanthobacteraceae > Bradyrhizobium > Bradyrhizobium liaoningense. The sequence continues at coordinate 322,876 of NZ_CP030038.1, read as the reverse complement.
CCTTACCGCCTGCAGTCCTGGGCGATCTTGTCGAGCGCCTGGGCGAGGCCCTTCAGCGAGAAGGTGTCGGTCGTCTCCGTGCCCTTGGCCGAGACGCCCTTGACCACGAGGTCGGCGGATTTGCGCATGGCTTCGACCATCCGCTCCTCCTCGGCCGCGTTCTTGATCCAGAGGCCGTCTCCCTGCGTGTACATCGCGAAGGAGGCGCCGCCGACCTCGACGGTCGATTCCGAGCCCGGCTTCAGCGCGTAGCCGATCATGACCGAGACTTCGTTGTTGACCTTCTCCGCCGGCCGGGTCGAGACGAACGCATAGGCGGGATCACGCGGCCGGTTCGGCGGATTGGTCTTCGAAGATGAAGGCTTGGCCAGCGCGAAGCAGACCTTCTTGCCATTGGGCGCGGCCGCATAGGCCCCCCAGGTGCCGAACTGCCCGATCAAGGTCGGCTCGGCGCCACCCGCAACTCCCGCGGGCGAGGCCACCGGTTTGCTCTCGGGCTTCGAAGCTCCTTTTGAGGTCGTATGGGCCGGCGGCGCAGCCGGCTTCGGCGTCGCTTCTTTTGGAGCAGACTCTTTTGGAACGGACTTGGCCGCCGGTTGCGCCGTCTGCGCCCGCGCGGAATCGGCGATTCCCCCGGCCATGACGCCAGTCATCAAAGCTAAAATCAGCACCCGCCACATGCTCGGAGTGGTTCCCTCAATATTGTGACTGGAAGATGGCCCGACTGCGCTTTGTCCCCGGGCAGGGATAGCCGGGAAAGTCCAATTTGGGAAGGCAGTTAGCGGTATCGGCTGCAGCTAGGCCCTGGATCGCGCAGCGCGCTGCTCGGCCCATTGCGCCTCGGTCCAGCCGAGCAAATCCTCGGCGCCGGAACTGCGCAGATGCGCGCCGCCGTCGATCACCACCATTTCGCCATTGATGTAGCCGGCGCGGTCGGAGACCAGGAAGCTGGCGAGATCGGCAAGCTCGCTATGCTCGCCCGTGCGGCCGAGCGGATTGCGCGAGGCCCAGCCTTCATCGCGGCCCTCGGGGCGGAGCTGTCCGGACGCCCCGGCGGTCGGAAACGGGCCTGGCGCGATCGCGACGGTGCGGATGCCCTTCGGGCCCCACTCCACCGCAAGGCTCCTGGTCATCGCCAGCAGGGCGGACTTCGCCATCGCCGACGGAACCGTGAAGGCGCGGCCGGTGATGGTGGAGGTCGAGAGGATCGACAGCACGACGCCGCCATGCTTGCCCGCGATCCAGCGCCTGCCGGCGGCGAGCGTGCAATACATCGCGCCATGCAGCGTCGGCGCGAGGATCGCATCCGCGGCGCGGAAGGAGAGATGCTCGCTCTGGGCGATGAAGGTCGCAGCGGCATTGTTGACGAGGATATCGAGCGGCGCCTCGCGCCAGATCGCGTTCATCATGTCGTCGACCGCGGCACCATCGCGGATGTCGCAGGCGATCGTCGTGACCTTGCCGCCAATCTGCGCGCGCATCTCGCTCGCAGTCGCCTCGAGCCGGTCGCGCTTGCGGCCGCAGATCACGAGATCGGCGCCGAGCGCGAGAAAGCGACGGCCCATCGCGGCGCCAAGGCCCGAGCCGCCGCCGGTGACGAGGATGCGCTTGTTCTTGAGCAGGCCCGTTTCAAACATCGTTTGAATCCTTTCTCCGCGGATTTCGTCATTGCGAGCGCAGCAAAGCAATCCAGAGTCCGCGCCGCGGAAATAGTCTGGATTGCTTCGCTGCGCTCGCAATGACGGGAGGATAGGCCGTCGCGTGACCTCAGACAAAGAATCCGGATTGTCCAGTCGCGCTAAATCCGGCAAAACCGGACCAAACTATAATTCCACTCGAAACGCCTCAGGTGCCGCCATGAAAGCCATCCTCTGCTCGCAATATTGCCAGCCCGACGATCTCGTTCTGGCCGAGGTGCCGGACCCGGTGGCCGGTCCCGGCGAAGCCGTGATTGCGATCAAGGCGGCGGCGCTGAACTTCTTCGACATCCTGATGATCCAGGGCAAGTACCAGATCAAGCCGCCGTTCCCATTCTCGCCGGCTGCGGAAGTTGCCGGCGTGATCGAGAGCATCGGCCCCGGCGTGACCGATCTGAAGGTCGGCGACCGCGTCGTCGCATCCTGCGGCCACAACGGCGCGCGCGAGAAGATCGCGCTGCCGGCGGCATCGATCGTGAAGATCGCCGACAATCTCGACTACGACCGCGCGGCCGGCATCATCATCATCTACGGCACCGCGCTGCATGCGCTGGAGGATCGCGCGAGCCCGAAGCCCGGCGAGACGCTCGCGGTGCTTGGCGCGGCCGGCGGCACCGGCCTCGCCGCCTGCGAGCTCGGCAAGCTGATGGGCCTGAAGGTGATCGCCTGCGCCTCATCGGACGAGAAGCTGGAATTCGCGAAGGCGCATGGCGCCGAGCTGACGTTGAACTACGGCAAGGAAGATCTGAAGGAAGGGCTGCGCAAGCTCACCGGCGGCAAGGGCGTCGACATCATCTTCGATCCCGTTGGCGGCGCTTACGCCGAGCAGGCGCTGCGCTCGATCGCCTGGGAGGGCCGCTTCCTCGTCATCGGCTTTGCCGCCGGCGACATTCCGAAGATGCCGCTGAACCTCGCCTTGCTGAAGGGCTGCGACATCCGCGGCGTGTTCTGGGGCGCATGGACCCGGCTCAACCCGGCCAAGAACCGCGCCAATCTGGAAAAGCTCGTGAAGTGGACAGCGGAAGGAAAGATTTCATCGCATGTCGACCGCACTTTCCCGCTGGCGCAGACGGCGGACGCATTGAAGGTGCTGGCGGGACGTCAGGCGATGGGGAAGGTGATTCTGCATCCGTGAGGATGTTGTGGCGGAAGCGCGTTTGTCGCGACCTGCACGCCACACACTCACTGTCATCGCCCGCGAAGGCGGGCGATCCAGTACTCCGTGACGGCGTGATTGAATCGAGAGGCCGCGGCGTACTGGATTCCCCGCTTTCGCGGGGAATGACAGCGGTGGGTGTGACTGGGGCCGCGTCTGCTACGCCGCTTCTTCCGCCTCCTCAACCCCGCGCTTCAGCGCGGCGCGGGCGGCCTCGCGATGCTCGTTCGTGATGTGGCTGGCGACCATGCGGATGGCAGTGGCGAGCACGGCAGCGTCATCGGCGAAGCCGAGCATCGGCATCACGTCCGTGACGAAGTCGAACGGCAGGATGAAGTAGGCGATCGCCCCGAGCAGCGAGGCCTGGACGTGGCGTGGCGTCTGCCGGTCGAACGCGCAGTAATAGGCGGCAAGCAGGTCTTCCGCGAACGGCAGGTGCGCGGCGACACGCTTCAGCTTGCGCCAGAAGCGGCGGCGCACGCTCTCGCGATCTTCCGCGAGCCGATCGGCCGGCTCGAAGCCGACGCTGTGCTCGGCAGCCATGCTCAAGAACTCCCCGTTCTGCCGGAGGCGGCGGGTCGTCCCGTCCCGGCTGATCACAAGATGGGGATGCGGCCGATCCCTGCAAGATGTCAGCCCGGTGTCAGCCTGCGATCGCGTTCATCGCCTTGGCCAGCGCGATGTCGCGCGTGGTGAGGCCGCCGGCGTCGTGGGTCGACAGCACCACCTCCACCGTCTTGTAGACGTTGCGCCATTCGGGGTGGTGATCCATCTTCTCGGCCACCAGCGCGGCGCGGGTCATGAAGCCGAACGCCTCGTTGAAATCCCTGAAGACGAAGATCTTCCCGATGGCGTCGCGGCCTTGGACCTCACTCCAGCCTGGTAGTCCGCCCAGCGCCTGCCTGCGCTCCTCCGCCGAGAGCCGTTCTGCCATGATCGTCTCCTTGCCCTTTGGGGGGAACTTTACTCTAACACCGCGCCGCCGCCCGGGTTCATACGGGATTTCCCGGGTCCGCTAACCATGACGGAGATGTAACCCCGCCGGACAAGGAAATTTGCTACAATTGCAACGGTAAATCGCCGGCCAAGATGAAACTGAGCCTGAAGCGCCTGTTTGGGAGATCGATGACCGGGGGATTGGACCTGGCCGAAGCGCCCCCTCCGCCTTCGCCGCGATCGGCGGCGCGGAAGACGGCGCTTGTGTCTCTGGCACTCGTGCTTGCGATCGTGGGCGCGCTCGTCGGCGGCTATTACTTCGCCATGCGTCCGGTGACGCTCAAGATCGCGGTCGGCCCTGCCAACAGCGATGACATCAAGGTGGTGCAGGCGCTGACGCAGGCCTTCACCCAGACCAAGGGTCAGGTAAGGCTGCGGCCGTTCCAGACCGACGGCGCCACGGCCAGCGCCGACGCGCTCGCGGAAGGCAAGGTCGATCTCGCCATCGTGCGCGGCGACGTCGATGTGCCCAAGAACGCGCAAGCGGTCGCGACCCTGCGCAAGAACGTCGTGGTGCTGTGGTCCGTGCCGGCCAAAGGCAAGAAACGGGGCCCGAAGATCACCAAGATCGCACAGCTCGCCGGCCATCGCGTCGGCGTGGTCGGCCGCACCCAGGCCAACGTCAATCTGCTTAAGGTGATTCTCCAGCAGTACGGCATCGATCCCGCCAAGGTCGAGATCGTGCAATTCCCGGCGAACGAAGCCGCCGAGGCGATCAAGGCGCAGAAGGCCGACGTCTATCTCGCGGCCGGCCCCGTCAACAGCAAAATCACGTCGGATGCGATCGCCGCCTCCACCAAGGATTTCGGGGCGCCCACCTTCCTCGCGATCGATTCGGCGGATGCGATCGCGCAAAACCATCCAGTCTACGAAGCGTCCGAGATTCCCGCCGGCACCTATGGTGGCTCGCCTGCTCGCCCGGAGGACGAGGTGAAGACCATCAGCTTTTCGCACCACATCGTGGCGCGCAAAGGCGTGGCCGAAACCACCATTGCGGCGTTCACGCGCCAGCTCTTCGCCGTTCGCCAGCAACTGGTCACGGAATTTCCGCTCGCGGCGAAGATCGAAACGCCTGATACCGACAAGGATGCGGTGATCCCGGTGCACCCAGGTGCGGCCGCCTTCGTCGACGGCGAGGAAAAGACCTTTCTCGACAAATACAGCGACTACATCTGGTGGAGCCTGATGGCACTTTCCGCCATGGGCTCGATCGGCGCCTGGTTTGCCGGGTACCTGAAGAAGGACGAGCGCGACAGCAACAATCATCAGCGTGAACGCCTGCTCGACATGATCTCCGCTGCACGCAAGTGCGAGACGGCCGAAGAGCTCGATCAGATGCAGACCGAGGCTGACGACATCCTGCGCGATACGCTGCGCTGCTACGATCACGGCGCGATCGAGGAAGGCGCACTCACCGCCTTCAACATCGCACTCGACCAGTTCCACTCTGCGGTCGCCGACCGCAAGGCGTTGCTGATGAGCCTGCCGCAGAACCTGCAGCGCGCCGGCGCGCAGTTCAGGGCCGCCGGCAACGCGTAGGCGCTTGCCGGCGTAATAGCTGCGTCACATTGTCTCAATATAGCTCCCACTGTCATTCCGGGGCGCACAACGCGCGAACCCGGAATCCATCGAGCTGCATTCGCGAGGAGAAATGGATTCTCGGGTGCGCAATTGCGCACGATAGTTCGCGCCTGACTGCGCGCCCCGGAATGACGTGCCTTGCTGCAAGCTCGACTTCGGAGCCATCTTCATGAACATCACATTCTCCCGCCGCCGCTTCCTCGCCACCAGCGCCGGTGCGCTCGGCACGATCGCAATGCCCTATCTCTCGCGTGCGGCCGATCGGCCGGCGGTCACTCATGGCGTGCAGTCTGGCGACGTCACCGTCGATGGCGGTGTGGTGTGGGCGCGTACCGACCGGCCGGCACAGATGCTGGTCGAGGTGGCGACGACTGATACGTTCAGGGACGCCCGCGCGCTGCCGCCGATCGCGGCGCTGCCCGAGAGCGACTTCACAGCAAAAATGCTGCTGGAGAATCTGCCGGGCGGCCAGGACATCTTTTACCGCGTTCGCTTCCGCGATCTCGCGCACAGCGCGGTCGAGGGCGAGCCGGTGGTCGGCCGCTTCCGCACCGCGCCGGCCGACCGCCGCGACGTCAGCTTCGTCTGGGGCGGCGACGTCGCAGGCCAAGGCTGGGGCATCAACCCTGACGACGGTGGCATGTTCACCTTTTCGGCGATGCGCAAGCACCGGCCGGATTTCTTCCTGCATTCCGGCGACACGATCTATGCCGACGGTCCTATCCAATCCGAAGTGAAGCTTGCCGACGGCAAGATCTGGAAGAACGTCACGATCCCGGAGAAGGCCAAGGTAGCGGAGACGCTGGACGAGTACCGCGCCGCGCACAAGTACAATCTCACCGACGCGAACCTTCGAGCCTTCAATGCAGAAGTGCCGATCTTCGTGCAGTGGGACGACCACGAGGTGACCAACAACTGGTCGCTGTCGAAGGAGCTGCCGGCCGCCTACAAGGTGCGGGACATCTCGCTGCTCGCGGCCCGCGCAGGGCGCGCCTTCCACGAGATGTACCCGATGCGGGAAAGCATCGTGGAGCCCGGCCGGGTCTATCGCCAGATCGCCTACGGCCCGCATCTCGACGTGTTCGTGCTCGACGAGCGCAGCTATCGCGGCCCGAACGGCGCCAATCTCGACACCGCCTACGGCCCCGCCAGCTATTTCCTCGGCCCGGACCAGATCGCCTGGCTCAAGCGCGGCCTCCTAAATTCGCGCGCGACATGGAAGGTGATCGCGTCAGACATGCCGATCAGCCTGATTGTCTCGGACACGCCGAAGGGTGGCTCGGAAGCCATTGCACAGGGCGACGGTCCGGTGCGTGGTCGCGAGTTCGAGATCGCCGACATCCTCCGCTTTATCAAGATGGCGCCGATCACCAACACGGTGTGGCTGACCGCTGATGTGCACTACGCCGCCGCGCATTATTACGATCCGAACAAGGCGCAGTTCCAGGAGTTCGAGCCGTTCTGGGAATTCGTGTCGGGTCCGCTGCACGCGGGCACGTTCGGTCCGAACGCGCTCGACAACACCTTTGGCCCCGAGGTCCGCTTCGTCAAGGCTCCGGGCAAGGACAGCCAGAACCTGCCGCCGTCAGCGGGCATGCAGTTCTTCGGTCACGTCAAGATCGACGGCGCCTCGGGTCAAATGACGGTGACCCTGCGCGACCGCGCCGACGTGGCGCTGTGGTCGACCACGCTCGACCCGAAGCAAAGCTGACCGCTAATTGGCGGCGCGTAGCTTGAGCGCCGCTTCCAGCGCATCGCTCGAACACGGTTTCTGCAACCGCGGCCGGCCCGCCAATTCGGGCGGAATGCGCGCCTCGGCGCCATAGCCGGTGACGAAAACGAACGGAACCTCCAGCGCGGTCAACCGCTCGGCGACCGCAAAGCTGGTCTCGCGGATCAGCTCGACATCGAGCAGCGCGAAGTCGGGCGTACGCTTCGCAATGGCGTTCAGCGCCTGCGTCACCGAGCCGACGGTCCGCACGCCGGTCACACCAAATCCGAGCAGACGGTCCTCGAAATCGATCGCGATGATCGGATCGTCCTCGACGATCAGAACATCGGCCGGCCAGCCTGAGCCGTTGGAAAGTGCGGGTGCCATGATCGCATCTTGCGTTGGGGTTGTAGGATCAGGACTGCCGCGACACGATGCCTGCGCGTAGCGCATCGAAGGGTTCCCGGAACGAAACTCACCACATCATCGTTGTTCAGTCTGTCCACTTGTGCACACAGGCGAGGCGCGGAACTCGCTAAGGTGGGAGGAAGGACGGGAGTTTCACGATGGATGCGCGTATCGGCAAGGTCACCGAGGTCGAAAGCCGGCCGGCCAACAATCTGCTGCGGCGTTTGAGCCAGGCCGACTACGCCCTCCTTGCACCGCACGTGACTTTCGAAGACTCCGCAGCCGGCCAATTGCTCTACAATCCTGGCGATGACGTGCAGGTCGTCCACTTCCCCTGCGGGCCGTCGCTCGCGACCTTCCTCGTCCCCAATGAGGACGGCCGCGACGTCGAAACCATTCTGGTCGGCCGCGAAGGCGCGGTGGGCGGCATCGTCAGCGAGGGATTCCTGCCGGCCTATACCCGGATCTGCGTGAAGTTCGGCGGGCCGTTTGCGCGCATTCACGTTGCCAAGCTGGAAGCGGCCAAGCTGCGCTCGGCGTCGCTGCGCAACATCTTCGCCCGCTATGCCGATTGCTTGCTGGCCCAGATCTTCCAGTCGACCGCCTGCAACGCGATCCACTCGATAGAGCAGCGCACCGCCAAATGGATCCTGGCGGCGATGGAGCGGACCGGCGACGAGACCAGTGTGCCGCTGACTCACGAACAACTCGCGACGCTGCTCGGGGTCGGGCGCAGCTATGCCAGCCGCGTGCTCCAGTCGTTCAAGGCGGAACGGATTCTCGACACACGGCGCGGCTCGATCCTGGTTCGCAATCGCGATGGCCTGAAGCTTCGCGCCTGCCTGTGCAACGATGCCGTGAAGATGCATTTCGAGGAGGTGCTGCGCGGGGTCTACCCGACCGAGGAGCGGGAGGCGGGGTAGCTCCACTTGCTTTCTTCCTTCTCCCCTTGTGGGAGAAGGTGGCATAGGCGGCCTCCGGCCGCCGTTCCTGGGAAACGCCGAAGCGGAGCTTCGGCTATGGCGCCGGTGAGGGGTCTCTATCCGCGCGCACATTCGCAAAGGAGTATGCGGAGAGATACCCCTCACCCCGATGAGCCTGTGTCTGCGAGCGGTGATGCCCTCTCCCACAAGGGGAGAGGGCGCAGTCATGCGCATCGCGCTGTGTGAACGTAACCGTGCTATACTGCCCCCACATGGGCGGGGCTTTCCTTCACACTCTGTTCGATATCGCGGCGTGGCTGGCGGCCGCGGCGGCCGTCTACTGGCTGGCGCGACAGGGCCTGCAGTTTCCGGCGCAATCCTTCGAGCTGCCCTATATCGCCGCGCTGGTGTTCGGCGCCGGCCTTGGCGCCTATCTGTTCGGGTCGGCCAATCTGTGGCTGTCCGGGCAGAACGGCATCGCGCGCTCGGTGGAGGGCGCGCTGGCCGGCGGCATCGTGGCGATCGAGCTCTACAAATGGTCCGCAGGAATCGCGGTGCGAACCGGCGCCCGGTTTGCGCTGCCGCTGGCGCTCGGCATCGCGATCGGCCGCCTCGGATGCTACTTCGCGGGCCTCGACGACTTCACCTACGGCACGCCGACGGCGCTGCCTTTCGGCCATGATTTCGGCGACGGCGTCCTTCGCCATCCCGTCCAGCTCTACGAGAGCGCAGCCATGGCCGTATTCGCGATTGTCTATGTGCTGGCGGTCTTGAACCGAAACGCCTTCACGATCACCAATGGTTTCTACCTGGTTCTCGCCTATTATGGAGCGCAGCGCTTCCTATGGGAATTTCTCAAGCCCTACGGCACGCTGATCGGTCCGTTCACGCTGTTTCACCTGCTGTCGCTGTCCATCCTGCTCTATGCCGCCTTCATGCTGGCGACGGCGGCCAAAGCGAGATCCCTGCATGAACGCGCCGCTGCGTAAGTCGCGTCCCTACATCTTTTGGGGCCAGACCCAATCCCTCTGCGAGACCTGCCTGAAGCTGGTGCCGACCAAGATCCAGATCCAGGACAACGAGGTCTGGTACGAAAAGCGCTGCGGGGAGCATGGCGTGCAGTCGACGCTGGTGTCGACGGATGCGGCCTATTGGCGCCTGTGCAAGGATTTCATCAAGCCGGGCGACCGGCCGCTGCAATTCCAGCACCGCACGGAATTCGGCTGTCCCTATGATTGCGGCCTCTGTCCCGACCACGAGCAGCATTCCTGCCTGGCGCTGATCGAGATCACCGAGCACTGCAGCCTCACCTGCCCGGTCTGCTTTGCCGAATCCTCGCCGGCACGAACGAAATTCACCCCGCTCGCGACGGTCGAGAGGATGCTCGACGCGCTGGTGGCGAGCGAAGGCGAGCCCGATCTGGTGCAGATATCCGGTGGCGAGCCGACATTGCATCCGGATTTCTTCGAGATCCTGGACGCGGTGCGCGCCCGCCCGATCCGCCACGTCATGATCAACACCAACGGCCTGCGCATCGCCCGCGAGAAGGATTTTGTGGCGCGGCTCGCCGAGAACAAGCGCGGGCTGGAGGTCTATCTCCAGTTCGATTCGCTTCAGCGCGATGCGCTGATCGATCTGCGCGGCGCGGATTTGCGAAAAATCCGCCAGCAGGCGCTGGAAAATCTCGAGCATTATGGCGTGTCGACCACGCTGGTCGCGACTATCAAGCGCGGCGTCAACGACGCCGAGATCGGCGACATCGTTCGCCATGCCCTGACCTGGAAGTGCGTGCGCGGCGTCACGCTGCAGCCGGTGCAGGATGCCGGGCGCAACGAGAATTTCGACAAGACCACCGACCGCATCATGCTGTCGGAGATTCGCAAGCGCGTGATCGAGACCGGCGTGTTCGGCGACACGGACATGATCCCGCTGCCCTGCAACCCTGAAAGCATCTCGATCGGCTACGGCCTGCGCAACGGCGAGAAGGTGCTGCCGCTGACCTCACTGATCCCGCAGGAGCAGCTGGTTGCGGTGATGCCCAACACCATCAGCCCGGAAAAATATCCGATCCTGCGGGAGAAATTCGTCGATCTGTTCTCGCTGTCGTCGGGCCCGCTCAACACTTCCGAGCGCGTCTGCGAACTCTTGTGCTGCCTGCCGAGCTTCGAGGTGCCACAGGGCCTCACTTACGAAAACGTCTTCCGCGTCACCATCGTGCAATTCCTCGATCGCTTCAATTTCTGCGTCGGCAACGTCAAGCGCAGCTGTATCCATTTCGTGACGGAGCAGGGCGCGATCATTCCGTTCGACACCTACAACTTGTTCTATCGGAACGGACAGATCGACGGCATCCGCGCCGGGTTGGCCGCTCAGGCGACCGAAGGAGCCTTGCAGGCATGAGCATCAGCGACACACCGCCGCCCGCACCTCCCGTTCCGCCGCCGCCTCCACCGACGCAAAAACGCAGCGGCTGCCTGACCGCGCTCATGGCGATCTTCGGGATCATCCTGCTGCTGCCGGGTGTCTGTGCGCTGCTGTTCGGCGGAGTGTCGGTGTTCGAGGACGGCAGGATCGCCTCCGACATCGCGCCTTTGGTGTTCCTGGGCCTGCTCGTGGGCATCGGCGGGGTCGCCCTGATCTGGGCGGCCATCAAGGGACGGCGCGGTTAGGCCCCGTCTTTCCGCTAAGCCCCGGAGATTCCCGGACAAAATTCAGTCAACCAACGGCCAAAGAACACATTGTTTTTTGGCCGTTTTTGCATATATTGCGCCGCAACGCGCAGGGCGCCTGGCTGATATGGCCGGGCTTCCTTTTTGGGCGGAAAGCGCCCCGTTTCCAGTCTTCCAGCGTTGTTTCGAGAAGAGGTCCCGGTCCGACCGGCGAGATCGCGCTTAACCCATTGTTCGACCGCAAAGAAGCTCACTCATGAATCTTCGTAACGTCGCCATCATCGCCCACGTCGACCACGGCAAGACAACCCTCGTCGACAAGCTCCTCCAGCAGTCCGGCACGTTCCGCGAGAACCAGAAGGTGACCGATCGCGCCATGGACTCCAACGACCTGGAGCGCGAGCGCGGCATCACCATTCTGGCCAAGGCGGCCTCGGTGCAGTGGAAGGACACCCGTATCAACATCGTCGATACCCCCGGCCACGCCGATTTCGGCGGCGAGGTCGAGCGCATCCTCAACATGGTGGACGGCGCCCTGGTGCTGGTCGACGCCGCCGAAGGCCCGCTGCCGCAGACCAAGTTCGTGGTCTCCAAGGCGCTCAAGGTCGGCCTGAAGCCGATCGTCGTCATCAACAAGGTCGACCGCCCCGACGCGCGCCCGACCGAAGTCATCAACGAGGTGTTCGATCTGTTCGCGGCGCTCGACGCCAGCGAGGAGCAGCTCGACTTCCCGATCCTCTACGGATCGGCCAAGCAGGGCTGGATGGCCGACAGCCCGGAGGGTCCGAAGGACAAGGGCATGGAGCCGCTGTTCGACCTGATCCTGCGCCACGTCGCGCCGCCGAAGGTGGAAGAGGGTCCGTTCCGGATGATCGGCACCATCCTCGAAGCCAACCCCTATCTCGGCCGCATCATCACCGGCCGCATCTCTTCCGGCACGCTGAAGCCGAACCAGCAGGTCAAGGTGCTGAACGCCGACGGCAAGCTGGTCGAATCCGGACGCATCACCAAGATCCTGGCGTTTCGTGGCCTCGAGCGCACGCCGCTCGATGAAGCCGAAGCCGGCGACATCGTCGCCATTGCGGGCCTGACCAAGGGCACCGTCGCCGACACTTTCTGCGACCCGACCGTCGACATGCCGTTGCCGGCGCAGCCGATCGATCCGCCGACCGTGTCGATGTCGTTCATCGTCAACAACTCCCCGCTCGCCGGCACCGAAGGCGACAAGGTGACGAGCCGCATGATCCGCGACCGTCTGTTGCGCGAAGCCGAGGGCAACGTCGCGCTGCGTGTGGTCGAAGCTGCCGACAAGGACGCGATGGAAGTCTCGGGCCGCGGCGAATTGCAGCTCGCGATCCTGATCGAGACCATGCGCCGCGAAGGTTTCGAGCTCTCGGTGTCGCGCCCGCGCGTGGTGTTCCAGAAGGACGAGGCCACCGGCGCGACCATGGAGCCGATCGAGGAGGTCGTGATCGACGTCGACGAGGAGCATTCCGGCGTCGTCGTGCAGAAGATGAGCGAGCGCAAGGCCGAGCTGATCGAGATGAAGCCGTCCGGCGGCAACCGCCTGCGTCTGGTGTTCTACGCGCCGACCCGCGGCCTGATCGGCTACCAGGGCGAGCTGCTCACCGACACCCGCGGCACCGCGATCATGAACCGCCTGTTCCACGGTTACGCCCCCTACAAGGGCGAGATCCAGGGCCGCCGCAACGGCGTCCTGATCTCCAACGACCAGGGCGAGGCGGTGGCTTACGCCATGTTCAAGCTGGAAGACCGCGGCCCGATGATGATCGAGCCGGGCTGGAAGGTCTACAAGGGCATGATCGTCGGCGAGCACACCCGCGACAACGATCTCGAGATCAACGTGCTCAAGGGCAAGCAGCTCACCAACATCCGCACGACCTCGAAGGACGAAGCGGTGCGCCTGACCCCGCCGATCCGTATGACCCTGGAAAAGGCGCTCGCCTATATCGAGGACGATGAGCTCGTCGAGGTGACCCCGAAGTCGATTCGCCTGCGCAAGAAGCACCTCGACCCCAACGAGCGCAAGCGCGCGGAAAAGGCCAAGGAAGCGGTGGCGTAAGGCCGCCGTTCTCTCGTGCCCCGGACGCAGCGCAACACGATAGTGGTGCGCTGCCGAGCCGGGGCCCAGATTCTCTCAGCACCCACGCATCACCAGGGTCCCGGCTCTGCGCCGCAGCGCTGCGCGCTGCAGCGCGCCCGGGACACGAGAGCTGCATCCTTGACTGGCTTCAGCACTCTTCGCGAACGTGCTAAAGCCCGCCCATGACCTCCCTGCCCTCCACCGTCGACATCGCGATCATCGGTGCCGGTGCCGCCGGCCTCGGCGCGGCGCATGCGCTGGCGGGCTCCGGCCTCTCCGTGATCGTGCTGGAGGCCCGCGACCGGCTCGGCGGCCGGGCCTGGACCGTACAGGCCTCGGCCGAGGTGACGTTCGACGTCGGCTGCGGCTGGCTTCACTCCGCGGACAAGAATTCCTACGTTCCGATCGCGCGACAGCTCGATTTCGAGCTCAACAAGGACCTGCCGCCCTGGCGCGAGCGCGCCTTCGGCAATGCCTTTCCGCAGGCCGAGCGCGACGACTTCATGCGCGCGATGGACGCGTTCTACGAGCGCCTGTGGGAAGCCGCGCAAAAGGGCAGGGACGAACCGGCGAGCCTGAGCCTCGAGGCCGGCAATCGCTGGAATCCCATGATCGACGCGATCTCGACCTACATCAACGGCTGCGAACTCAAGGATATGTCCACGCTGGACTGGGACGCCTATGAGGATACTGGCCTCAATTGGCGCGTCCGCCGCGGCTATGGCGCGCTGGTTGCGGCGTATGGGGCACCCTGCCCGGTGGCGCTGAACTGCAACGTCACGCTGATCGACCATTCCGACAAGCGCATCCGCATCGAGACGTCGCGGGGCACGCTGACCGCGGCCAAGGCGATCGTCACCGTTCCGACCAATCTGATCGCCGAGGAGGCGATCCGCTTCTCGCCGCTGCTCCCCGCCAAGGTCGAGGCCGCAGCCGGCCTGCCGCTGGGCGTCGACGACAAGGTGACGCTGGCGCTCGATGACGCCGAGGCCTTTCCGAAGGAGGCCAATCTGCGTGGCGCCACCATGCGGACCGACATGGGCACCTACCACATCCGCCCGTTCGGCCAGCCCTGCATCGAGGGCTTCTTCGGCGGCAGCTTTGCGCGCGAGCTGGAAGAGGCCGGCGACGGCGCCATCGCCGCGCAGAGCATCGACGAGATCGCGGGCTTCCTCGGCAACGAGATCAGGCGCAAGCTGAGGCCGCTCTGCGAATCCCGCTGGGCGCGCGATCCGTTCGCGAGAGGCTCCTATTCGCATGCGCTGCCGGGTCACGCGGGGGATCGCGCGGTGCTGGCCGCACCGGTGGATGCCCGGCTGTTCTTCGCGGGCGAAGCGACGTCGCCGACTTTCTTCACGACGGCGCATGGCGCGCGGGACAGCGGCGAGCGGGCGGCGAAGGAAGTGCTGGCGGCTTTTGGCGGGCCGTAACCGCACACGCCGTCATTGCGAGCTATTCGATCACCCGCGCCCGCAGATCCGCATCAGGCACGAAGCAGGCATCGTACTTGCCGAAGATGCGATAGCGATTGCGCGCGATGAGACTGTAGATCGGGTCCCGCAACGGCTTCGGCACGACGAATAATGCGCGCACCCAGCTCCAGCCGGGGAGCTGCGACAGCACGGTCAGTGCCGCATCCGACTTCGTGAACGCCTCGCCGCCGTGGACGACCGCGTTCGTGTCTGGATCATCCGGATCGATACCGAACGTGCGCGCAAGCCGAGCCCCATAATCCGACTGGATCGGCGTGAACCGGAACCGTTTCGCCGTGTCCCGCCTGGCGACGAAGCGGACCCAGCGCGAGCAGAAGATGCAAACGCCGTCGAACAGGATCACGTCATCGTCGGGCCATTTTGACATCAGCTTCTCTTTTTGGCGCATTTTCTTCACGCGAACCGGGATCCACTTCGCTCGAAAACGCTATCGATTGTCCAGCATGAGCAGCGCAACGAGCATCAGCACGATTGCCGGCCCCGTTTTCACCAACGCGCCGAGCGGCTCGATCCAGAGGTCGGGAGTGAGGATCGCCGCACCAACCATGTAGCCGAGCGAGGCGACGATGCCCGCAACCAGCCCGATCGCCGCGGTCCGGCGGAAGGCGATCAATACGCCGATGCCCATATCCATCAGGCTGGTGCCGATGGTGATGGGGTCGACGAGCGCGGGCGGGAAGTTATGCGCGCTCAAAATGCCGGCGGCGGCGCGGTAGGACACGAACAGGGCGATGAACCCCGAGACGATCCAGAATGCGACCAGGCTCGCGAAGATCAACGCCTTGACCAGGAACAGCCGCGCGAACCATTTGTCCTGGATGGTGGCGGGATGACGCCCGACTGCATCAGCCAGCGTCTTCGGAGCGATGCTCGTTGCGGCGATCCACGGGGAGGGATCCCCGATCACTCCGCGGCGCAGTTCGGCGATGGCCGTCGAGCGCATCGGCGGCATCCATCCGAGATAGCTGGCGACATCGCCGAGTTTCGTACCGAGATCGAGCATGAAGCGCGGCATCGCGATGCGCGGCCAGCCGGCCGTGCCGAACGCGACGCGAAACGGCTCGATGACCCCGGCCATGGTGACCGGTTCGGCCTGCATCAGGTCCCAACTCACCGCCTTCACGGAGGCATCGTCGATGTCGCGTGCGGCGAGCCAGGCGATGGTCGCCGAAATGTCCTCGATCGCGACGGGCTGGAATGGCGTGACCATTTCCTTTGCCGGCAGATCAACCGGGAAGGCGGCAAGAGCGCGGAGCATGGCGCTGCCGCCATAGGCTGCCGGCGCGACCACGAAGCCGGGCCGCAGGATGGCATGGGGAATGCCGGACGCCACGATCAGGCGCTCGGCCTCGCGCTTGGTCGTGGCGAAGGCGGTGCGATCCGTCTCAGCGGCGCCGGGAATCGAGACATGCACCAGCCGGATCGCGCGGCCGCTGCCGCCGATCGCCTGAAGAAGGCGCGCGACGAAATCGCGATGCACCCCGCTCGTGCTGCTGCTGGGACCGTCCTGGAGCACGCCAAGGCAGTTCACCACGACATCGGCGGCATGCTCTTTGAGGAGGCGCGTCAGCGCGGTCACATCGAGCGAGAGGATCGGCAGCTCGATGTCCAGCGCGCTCATTCTCTGCGCCGGCGACAGGCTGCGCGCCACGCCGACGACGCGAAATCCCCGCCTGCGCAGATCGTCGGTGACGAAGCGGCCTATCAGGCCGGAGGCGCCGAGCACCAAAATGGTTCGCTGATTCATCGCTGCACTCAGAACGGTTTTGCGATCATCAGCCAGAGGATCAGCATGGTCGCCCCGAAGCCGGGGAAGCCGAATGCGAACCAGCGGCGGAACAGGACGTGATAGCGCTGTGGCAGCGCACTGCGCTGCGTGGCGGCCTTGCGCGCGAGGTCGCGCATCTCGATCTGCATGAACACAACGGGAATCCAGAACAGGCCAGCGATAGCATAGAGCGCCAGCGAAGCGAGTAGCCAGTGTTCGGTGATCGACGTGGCAGACAACATCATCAACAGGCCGCCGCTGACGGGCTGGAGGATCACCGCCGACAGCGTGAAGATCGCATCCGCAATCACCACCACAGAAGCGGTACGCGCGATGAATTCCACGTCGTCCGTGCGATGCGCCATCAGCATGAAGAAGGCGATGCCGGTTCCTGTGCCGAGGATGACGATGGCGCCGAGCACATGAAGGAACTTGACCAGGAAATACAGCGTCATGGCTTCTTGGTCGCCACAGGCTTGGGCGGGTTCAGCGCGCGTTCGAGCGCACTCCCTGCGGCTTTGACGCCGGCTTCGGTCTCGATCATCCAGTGGCCCTCGCTGCCGACGGCGGGCAGAAAGCGCAGGTCGGCGTTGCCGCCACTTCCGCGAAATGCATCTGCGAGCTTCTGCGAAAATGCGGGCGCGAAATAGCTGTCATTGCCTGCAACGAGCCATGTGACGGGAATGCGCGCCGCCTTGCCGAACTCCGCCGCGGCGGCGAGAAGCGCATGCGGCCCACAGATTCGGTTCGGCTCATCATTGGCATGGCCGCCGCGTCCCGGTGCAAACACCGTGATCGAGGAGATCACCTTCGGATCGGCATTGGCGAGCGCCAGCGCACCCCAGCCGCCGGCGGAATGGCCGATCACGATCGCGGCATCCTTGCGGATGAAATCCTGCTTTCGCAAGAAGCCCAGCGCGAGCGAAATCGCGTCGGCCGTTGCGCGGCCTGAGCGCACATAGTCGGCCTCGTCACATCCGCCCTGATCCTCGACATAGCGGCCGCCCGTCGCGCCATGGCCGAGCCGCTCCGGCACCAGCACGGCAAAACCACGCGCGACGAGATAGGCGGCAAGCGGGCGGTATTCCGGCTGCGGCATTTGCGCACGACGCAGCGCGTTCTGCGTCGAGGCGTGCGCGATCACCGCGAGTCGGAACGGACCCGGGCCCGGGGGACGAAACAGGAGAGCATGCGCGGCAAGGTCGGTATCCGGCGCGGGCACCCGCCACGCTTGCCGACGAAACGGTTCGCTCTCCCCTCCCGAGGGGCCAAACGTGACCTCGGCGCACAGAGGCGACGCAGTCAGCAAGGCCAGCAGAGGCAGGAGCGCGATGGTGTTGAAGAGCCGCATGAATTGGCCGAGGGCGAACGCGAACAGCGTCGGCCAGATTAGTAGGAACGAATCAATTTCGGCCGACTTTCCGCGTTGCTGTTGCCGTCCCCTCGCCGCCGAGACGTAGTTTTGCACCGACGCGCGGCACGTGGTTGCGGTTCGAGGCAGCGGCTTGTCCTCTTTCGGTACAACATGGTCGAAATACTGATGCAGAAAGTCCACAGGTTAACCGATAATTAACGATAGGTCTTGCCGCCGGCGCGGCGACTTGGTTTGATCGCGTCCATGAGCACAACCCTGATCGAGGTTCGGCCGGCCAAAGCTGCAGATGCAACTGCGGTGGCGTCGACCCATGACGAAGCCTGGCGTTCGGCCTATCAGGGCATCATTCCCGGCGCCGAGCTGGAAAAGCTGATCAACCGCCGCGGTCCGCAGTGGTGGGACAGTGCCATCCGCAAGGGCAGCCGCGTCAGCGTGCTCGTCTTCGGTGACAAGATCGCCGGCTATGCAAATTACGGCCGCAACCGCGCCCGCAGCCTGCATTTCGACGGCGAGATCTACGAGCTTTACCTGCGACCGGAATTCCAGGGTCTCGGCTTCGGCCGCCGCCTGTTCGCTGCCGCCCGCCGCGACCTCATGCAGAGCGGACTGAAGAGCATGGTGGTGTGGGCGCTCTCGGACAACGATCCGGCCACGGAATTCTACCGTGCCCTGGGCGGCCGCATGGTGGCGCGATCTTCCGAGCGATTCGGGCCGAAGTCGCTCGACAAGGTTGCCTTCGCTTGGACCAATTGAGCTGCTGAAATCTTACCCGGCAGCGTTCCCATCCGTCGATACCGCCCGTCTTTCGAGCCCGGTGATCGCCGGATTCATTATTTCACAAAAACGCGATGGATCAGCGGGCCCAGCCCGCGTATGACAGCGCCAAAATCGCTGCCGGGCGCGATCTCACCTCGGCAACAACGGAGCCTTGAATGCGTATCGATGCGGTCTCGATCGGGAAAAACGTACCACACGACGTCAATGTCATCATCGAGGTCCCCGTGGGCGGCGAACCGATCAAGTACGAGATGGACAAGGAGGCCGGCACGCTGGTGGTCGACCGCTTCCTCTACACGCCGATGCGTTACCCCGGTAACTACGGCTTCATCCCGCACACGCTGTCGGATGACGGCGATCCCTGCGACGTCCTGATCATCAACACCCGCGCCATCATTCCCGGCGCCGTCATGAGCGTGCGTCCGGTCGGCGTGCTGTTCATGGAAGACGAAGCCGGCGGCGACGAGAAGATCCTGGCGGTGCCGTCGTCCAAGCTCACGCAGCGCTATGACAAGGTGAAAAGCTATTCCGACTTGCCGGATATTACGCTGCAGCAGATCCAGCACTTCTTCGAGCACTACAAGGATCTCGAGAAGGGCAAATGGGTGAAGATCCTGCGCTGGGGCGACGCAGAGGAAGCGCACAAGCTGATCCTCGAAGGCATTGAGCGCGAGAAGAAAAAGAAGGGCTAATCGTCATTCCGGGGCGATGCGTCAGCATCGAACCCGGAATCTCGAGGTTCCGGGTTCGCGCTTCGTGCGCCCCGGAACGACGGCGTCCCTACACCGCCGGTTTCGGCAGCCCTGCGATCGCGCAAGCGGCCCGCAGCGTGTTCACCAGCAGGCACGCCACCGTCATCTGGCCGACGCCGCCCGGTACCGGGGTGATCGCGCCGGCCACGCCAAGCGCGTCCTGATAGGCGACGTCGCCGACGAGGCGCGTCTTGCCGTCCTCCTTCGGGATGCGGTTGATGCCGACATCGATCACGGTCGCACCCGGCTTCAGCCAGTCGCCGCGCACCATCTCGGGCTTGCCCACCGCGGCATAGACGAGGTCCGCCTTCTTCACGAGACCCGGCAGATCGCGCGAGCGCGAATGGGCGATCGTGACCGTGGCGTTTTCATTCAACAGCAGCTGCACCAGCGGGCGGCCGACCAGGTTGGAGCGGCCAATGACGATCGCGTTCATGCCCTCGAGCGAAGCATGCACGCTCTTCGTCAGGATGATGCAGCCGAGCGGCGTGCAGGGCGACAGCGCCTCGAAACCACCGGCGAGCCGACCGGCATTGTTCGGATGCAAGCCATCGACATCCTTTGCGGGATCGATGGCGTTGATGACGGCTTCGGTGTTCAGCCCCTTCGGCAGCGGCAGCTGCACCAGAATGCCGTGCACGGCGGGATCGCGGTTGAGCTTTGCGACCAGCGCCAGCAGATCTCCTTGCGAGACATCGGCCGGCAGCTTGTGCTCGAACGACGCCATGCCCGCAGCCTGGGTCTGGGTGTGTTTTGAGCGGACATAGACCTCGCTGGCGGGATCGTTTCCGACCAGGACCACCGCAAGGCCCGGCACCAGATTGTGCTCGCGCTTGACGCGGGCTACCTCCTCGGCGACCCGGGCGCGCAGCTCCGCGGCAATGATTTTTCCATCAATGATCTTGGCCGTCATGTCAGTTCCCTCAGTCGTTCGGTTTGGCCGACACAAGCTGGCGCAGGGTTTCTCCGAGCCGCGCCGGGTCGCCATCGACCGCGATCTGCTTCAGCCGCGAGGTGGCTCCGGATAGCAGCTTTACACTGGCCTTGGGAACGCCGAGCGATTTCGCCAGCAGCGCCAAAACCGCCTTGTTGGCCTCGCCGCCATCGGCAATGGCGCGCACCCGCACCTTGAGCACCGTACGCCCATCCGAGAGTTGCTCGATCCCGTCGATGTCGTCGCGGCCGCCGCGCGGCGTCACCCTCAGAGCGATGCTGATTCCTGTGGCCGAGTAGCGCCAGGGTTCTTTATGAGCTTCCTTGGCAACCAAAGGCGCTCCAGCCTGCTCAGATCACGTTCGGGTAGATGTAGTACAGGATCACCCGCTCGACGAACATGATGATCAGGATCAGGATGATCGGCGAGATGTCGAGACCGCCGAGGCTGGGCAGGAAATTGCGAATCGGCGCCAGCAGAGGCTCGGTGATCCGGTACAGGAACTCCGCCACCGCCGACACGAACTGGTTGCGGGTGTTCACCACGTTGAAGGCAATCAGCCAGGACAGGATCGCGGAAGCGATCAGCAGCCAGACGTAGAGGTCGAGCACGATGATGACGATGTCGAGAACGGCACGCATGGCTTTTGAAAACTCTGGCTTTGAAAACTCTGGCTGCGGTCGGGATTGACGCCTTTTGCTAGATATCGGTTCCGTCAGGCCCAAACAAGGGAAGTTCGGGCACCGGAATGGCTAAAACCGGGTTACGCCCGTCCTTGACTTGACCTTGGCGGGGACTTAAATGGCGCCCGGTTGTCGGCCGCGTTCACCAGAGCGGCCAGCAAAGGGGCCATAGCTCAGCTGGGAGAGCGCGTCGTTCGCAATGACGAGGTCGGCGGTTCGATCCCGCCTGGCTCCACCAGCCTTCGCAGGCTGCGCCTGCTTCGGCTCGGCAAGCCGTTTCGTAGCGAAGGCTGCCGCGCCATAGCCCGAAGGGCGACGGCGGGCTCCCTCCGAATCTCCCCTACCTCCCCGTAAACCGCGGCGACCGTTTCTCCATGAAGCTCGCCACGCCTTCCCTGAAATCACTCCCGTTCAACGCCACCATCATCTCCCGGTTGGCCTCGATCGTCGCCTCGGCGAGCGTCTGGAACGGCACCTCGTAGAGCTGCCGCTTGATGACGGCCATGGCGCTCGGCGAGACGAAATCGGCGAGGTCGCGCGCATAGGCGTAGGTCTCCTCGCGCAGCTTCTCCGGCGGAGAGAGCCGGTTGACCAGCCCGATCCGCAAGGCTTCCTCGCTCGATACGCGCCGCGCCGAGAGCAACAGATCCAGTGCATTGGCGTGGCCGACGATCCGCGGCAGCATCCAGCTGATGCCGTGCTCGGCGATCAGGCCACGCCGCGCGAACGCGGTCGTGAACACGGTGTTGTCGGCGGCAAAGCGCAGGTCGCAATACAGTGCGTGGACGAGGCCGATGCCCGCCGTGGCGCCGTTGAGCATGGCGATCACAGGCTTCCTGATCGACGGATAATAGCCGTAGCGCGTCTGCCAATCCGGCCGGCGATTCATGTCGAAGGGCGGCAGGTTCGAGGCACGCCTGACGTCATCGGGATCGAGCCCCTTCAGCGCATCCATGTCGGCGCCGGCGCAGAAGGCGCGGCCCGCGCCGGTGAGCACGATGACGCGGACACTCTCGTCGGCGCTTGACGCTTCCATCGCGTGACGCACGTCGCGCTCCATGATCGGCGTCCACGCATTCATGCGGTCGGGGCGGTTCAGCGTGATGGTCGCGATCTTGTCGCTCACCTCGTAGAGAATGTGTTCGTAGGCCACGGCGCTCTCCCCTGTTTGCCGGCGCGATTTCGCGCGCTCGTTGGCAGCGAACCTAGCATATCCAGGGAAGAGGCAAGGACTTGCGCCAAGGACCTGCGCGAAGACGCGATCACTCGGCGGCTTGCGCCAGCACCGGCCGGCGTGCGAGCCAGCCGTTGATGAAGTGATCGAGCCAGGCGCGCTCCGCGACATCGTAGACGGCGCGATCCGCGAAATGATGATGCCGCTGCCGCGCCCCCGGCGCGCTGAAGCCGTCATAGCCGCGCGTGGTCCAGCGATGCATCATCGCATAGGTCACATCGGGGTGGAACTGCACGCCGAAAGCATTGCCGGCACGGAACGCCTGCACCGGAAAGTCATCGCCCTCGGCGAGCAGTTCGGTGCCTTCAGGCAGCTCAAATCCCTCGCGATGCCAGTGATAGACCTGCGCCGGCCAGTGCGGACAGAGCGCATGGCCCGCAGCGGTCGGCCTGATCGGGTAATACCCGATCTGCGTCAGCGCCTCCGCATGGGGAGCGACGCGGGCCCCGAGCTGCATCGCCAGCATCTGCGCCCCTAAGCAGATGCCGAGGAACGGCCGCTGCTCGCGGAGCGGAATTTCGATCCAGTCGATCTCGCGGCGGATGTAGTCATCGGGATCGTTGGCACTCATCGGGCCGCCGAAGATCACGGCGCCGGCATGCCGATCGAGCGTCTCGGGCAGGGGATCGCCGAAGCGGGGACGGCGGATATCGAGGCGATGACCGAGCGCGCGCAGCGCATTGCCGACGCGCCCCGGTGTCGAGCATTCCTGATGCAGGACGATCAGAACCGGCCGCCGGGTTTCAGAGGCGGCGGCGCTCGGCGCCTTCCGTGGGAAGGCCACCACTTCTGCGCCACCAAACCTGTCCGTCCGGAACGACATGGCCTCTGCGAGTGCTATCGGTTCAGACCGCCAGCATAGCTAAGCGATGGTTAACATCGTGTGAGTTCGCGCACACACGCCCCGATCCTGAAGCAAGCTCCGGGCCACTACGGGGCCTCTAGTGCCTCTGCCTCTGGAACCGGCTGGTGGCCGCCAGGATGAAGCCGCGCGGGAAGAAACGCAGCGCGAACGGCACGATCTTGATACCGAGGCCAGGCAGCACTGCCCGTTTGTTGGCCATCAGGCCACGATACGCCTCGCGCGCAACTTCGGCGGCAGAGACGTTGAGAACGGCCGTATCATGTTGCGATCCAACGCCGGCGCGCGCCTGGAATTCGGTCGGCACCGGACCCGGGCAAAGTACGGTGACGCGGACGCCGCGCGGCGCAAGCTCCGCCCGCAACGCTTCGGTCAAGGAGATCACATAGGCCTTGGACGCGTAGTAGACGGCCATGCCGGGACCGGGCAGGAAACCGGCGACCGACCCGACATTGAGAAGGCCGCCCTTGTTCCTGATGAGCTGATCGGCAAAGCGCAGCGACAGATCCGTCAGGGCCCGGACATTGACATCGACGATGCCGATCTGCGCGATGCGATCGCGCTCGATGGCATCGCCGAACACGCCGAAGCCGGCATTGTTGACGAGATGGTCGAGCTCGACGCCTTCGGCTGCAAGGGCTGCCGCGATCGTCTCGCCGGCATCCGCTTTCTCGAGATCGCAGGCGATCACGATCGGCTTCTTGCTGCCCTTGGCAACAAGCTCGCTCGCGAGCGTTTCGAGCCGATCCGCCCGTCTCGCGGTCAATGCGAGGCGGTGTCCATTGGCGGCAAACACACGCGCCAGCTCCATCCCGATGCCCGCCGAAGCACCAGTAATCAACGTCACCCGCTCAGCCACGATCGAAGTCTCTTGAATTCAACTATTTTGGCCCCACAACGGCGGAACGAGAGCATAGGCCGTGCGCAACAGGCAAGCGGCACTGGCAGCATGGCCGCTTGAGCAGAACGACCGGCAATGCAGAGAAACCGTTGATTTGCAGGCCTATTCGGCGCAGGCGACGAGCATATTAAACTTTCGTCATGTGCCCACGCGGGCCGCGATCCGCCAAGTCCAGTGCCGTCAGCCGACGGCGCTGTCCTTGAGCTGACCACCGGCACGCTCCGCGACCGCGTGCTTCAGCTCGATCCGGTCGCGCTGGGAAATCCCGAGCAGGTCGGAAGCTCGCCAGACGACATTGTCTTCGAACTCACTGACCTGGCCGTCGGCATAGACCAGCTCCCACATCATCCGGACGATGCGCTTGCGGCCCTCTTCATCGAGCGAGCGCATGATGACGCTGGTGAAGTGATAGAGGTCCACCGCCTCGCCCTCGACCTGGGTGGCATCTGCGATCAGACGATCGGCAGTGCCGCGATCGAGCCCGAAATGGCTTTCAATCAGGCTGTGCAGCTTGCGCTGCTCGGCCGCGCTCGGCTGGCCGTCCAGCGAGACCACGTGGACCAGCAGTGCAGTGGCCGCCAGCCGATAATCGCTGTCGCCGAATGCGCGGTCCGAGGCTTGAGGACCGACAATGTCGGCGATGAATTGACGTAAGCCGTCGAGCATGGGTCCTACCGAGATCGATGACGCCGCAAGGAGTGCGGCCGTTACCTGCATTATATGAGCAGGAAACCCAACCGGCGCAACGTGCGTCAGTTCCGCGCGCGTATTACGTTTCGGCAATCTGCGGACTTTTCATTCGCCGTCATGGCCGGGCTCGTCCGGCCATCCACGGCCACCAGGAAAAACGTAGATGCCCGGGTCAAGCCCGGGCATCACGATGGAGAGCGGGGCGCACGTCCGTCCCCACACCGTCATTGCGAGCGCAGCGAAGCAATCCAGGATCTTTCCGCGGAGGCTGGCTGGATTGCTTCGTCGCAAGGGCTCCTCGCAATGACAGAGAATGTGGCGACCTCATCCCGCCTCACGGTATCTCGTACACCACCATCTTGTCGGCGATACCGCGGAGCGCGGCCTGCTTCTGGATCGGCTTGATCGCGCGTTGCTCGAGCACCTCGGCGACCGCGGGAGCGTCCAGCACCGGACCGGTGATGTGAATCTCCTGAGCGGTCGACAGGCTCTGCACGCGGGCGGCGATGTTGACGGTCTGACCGAAATAATCCTGCCGCTCGTTGAGCATGACCGCAAGGCAGGGACCTTCATGGATGCCGATTTTGAGAATGAGGTCGTTGGCGCCGCGCTGCTTGTTCAATTCCTCCATCGCCGCGCGCATGTGCAATCCTGCGATGATGGCGTGCTCGGGCCTGACGAAGGTCGCCATCACGGCATCGCCGATCGTCTTCACGACCGCACCCTTCTCGGCGGCGATGATCTCCAGCAGTGCACGAAAGTGCGCCCGCACGAGATCGAAGGCATTGAGGTCACCGACCCGCTCATACAGCGCCGTCGAGCCCTTCAGGTCGGTGAACAGGAATGTCAGGGACGTGATCTTCAGCCGCTGGTCGACATTGAGGTTGTCGGCCTTGAAGACGTCGCGGAAGGTCTGGTTGGACAGCATGCGCTTCGCGGTCAGGATCGGCTTGCGCTTGCCGATCATCTCATGCAGCGCGTCGGCGGCAATCCAGACCGAAGGCAACACGCGATTGCCCGACTGGTTCTCGAGCGTGAGCCGCAACGGTCCGGGGCGCATCACGGTGGTCCCCGTCGGCGCCTCCAGCTTGTTGAACATGATCGAAAGCTGCTGACGCTCGGTCGTCGGCTCGCCCTGAACGTCCAGGAAATGGGCGGAATGGGTCACCGGCTCGAACACGATGATGAACTGGCTGGGCAGATTGAGCGAGAGGATCGCCTTCTCGCCCGGAGGCAATTCCAGGGCTTCGAGCGTCACGTCGTTGATCAGTCGGGAAAAGGACTCGTCGTTGATGTCGACGCCCGAGCTCCAGAACATCTGCCGCACATACTCCCAGATCGGCAACGTCTCGGGATCATGAGCACCGATGCGGCGCACCCGCGGGCTGACGGTGAAGGCGACCTCGACCATCTCGTCGACAGAGGCCTCGTATCCGGCGGCGCAGAGCGCGCAATTGTAGTCGTCGTGCTTCAACGACTTCAACGTGGCGTGCGCGCCCAACACGCCTCCGCATCCGGGGCACAGCACGTTCCAGCTCATGTCGAACAGGCCGAGCCGGGAGGCGTGCAGGAAACCGGAAATGACCTTCTCCTGGTCCAGCCCGGTCCGGTTGGCAAAATCCAGCGCATTGATCCGGTTGAGGTCGCGGTCATGACCGTTGGCGATCAGCTGCGCGATGGCCTCCACGACAACGGGATCGGCGGTCTGTTTCAGAACGGAAAACTGGGCCTGGATGTCGCTCATGGCGGGTCTCTATCTAGGGTGGATCACGCCATCGGCCAGACGAGCGCCTGTCACCGACGCGTGATGCGGAACATGGGTGAGTGGTCCGGCTGGGTCGTGACGACGCCGAGCGGGATCACGGGATTCGCGGGGTCGGCGAGCTCGACACGGAATGCGCCGATCAGGCGGGCCAGGGCCAGCACGGATTCGGCCTGGGCAAACGGCGCGCCGATGCAGACGCGTGGACCTGCGCCGAACGGCAGATAGGCAAAACGGTCCGGCGCCTCCTTCGACATGAAGCGCTTTGGAACGAACGCGTTCGGCTGGTCCCACAGCTTCTCGTGCCGGTGCAGCAGCCAGGGCGCGATCATGATGATGTCGCCCTTGCCGATCTCGACGCCGGCCGCATTGTCCTTGTCGCGCGCGGCCCGCGCGACCAGGAAGGCCGGCGGGTAGAGCCGCATGGTCTCGTCGATCACCGCACGGGTGAACTTCTGCCGGTCGATGTCGGCCATGCTGTCGAGATGCTCGCCGCGCGTCTCGGACGCCACCTCCTCCTGCGTATCGGGATCGAGCGCGAGCAGATAGAGCGCCCAGAACAGCGCGGTCGCGGTGGTCTCGTGGCCCGCGAGGATCATGGTCGCGACCTCGTCGACGAGCTGCTCGTCCGAGAAGCCCTTGCCGGTTTCGGGGTCCCGCGCTTCGTCCATGAGATCGAACAGGTCGCGCGGCGGCGCGCCGTCCTTCTTGCCCATCGTGCGCCGTTCGGCGATCAGCATGGCAACGAACTCGGTCCAGCGCTTGCGGAAGCGCGCGCGGGCAAAATCCATCGGGCTCGGCCAGGACACCGGCAGCACCATGTCGAGGAGATACGGGCGCCCCAACCGCGCGGCATATTCCATGATGAAATTGCGCAAGGTCGCGCCATGCCGGTCCATGCCGAACGAGAACATCGTGCGCCCAGCGATCTCGAGCGTCATGCGCTGCATGACCTCGCGCAAATCGATGTCTTCGCCCGTGCGGGCATCCAGTTTCGCGATGGTCTCGTCGAGCACCGCCGTCATGTGCGGGACGAGATTTGCGGTGGCGCGCGGCGTGAAGGCCGGCGCGAGGGTGCGGCGCTGAAATGTCCAGGAATGACCTTCCGCGATCAGAAGGCCGTCGCCGAGCACCGGGCGCAGCATGCGGATGCCGGCCGGCGTGCGCGTATAGTTCTCGTAGTTGCTGAGCAGAACGTGCCGGATCGCGTCCGGCTGGTTCAGGATGAAACTGTTGCGGAAAAAGAAGCGGCCCGGGATGACCTCTTCCTCATAGGCGCGCTGCCCCCAGGTCGCGATCATGTTCTGCCGGACGACCGCGAGCCGTCCGAAGAACGACATATCGTCGGGCGCACGCGGAGGAGCCGGAGGGATGATGGGCCGACGCACGCTGGCGAAGTTCATGGCTCTCTCCCGCAGATGTGACGCAGCCAAACAGCTAATAAGTCAGCTCGGCGATCGCAATCCTGTTCTCGGCGGCGGGCCAGGTGCGCGCCACGATACGTTCTTCGCCAAATTGGGCCACGATGTTACGCCCGATCTCGCTGGCCGGAAGCCGCAGGGTTGCTGCCGCATCCGTGGGCACGCCCGGCTTGACGTCGGCCGGCACCTTGCCATCGAACAGAACCACGTCCCGCGGCAGGCCGAAATAGCCGCGCGGCCGCGACATGATCGCGACCGCCCCTGCGTCCTTGTCTGCCGGCCCGAGCGGCCGCGCAGGCCGCAGGTGCACGACGTCGGACGAGCGCGGGAACGGAGAGCGGTAAATGTGCGTGATCGGCGCATCCGGGGAGGTCAGGACGAATTCAAGCGACCAGGCCGGATCGACCTGCGCCGGCCCCCAGCGGCCGTCGGCGGCGGTCTTTGCGCTGTGCAGCGCACCACCCTTGCGCTCCCCGGTATCAGGATCGACACGGAAGACATCGACGGTTGCGCCCGCGACCGGGCGATTGGTCGGCACACCGCCCGGCGTTCCCGTGACAAGCCCGCTCAACTTCACGCTGGTTTCGGGCACGATCGCGATGCGGGCGGGCTCGCGGCCGGCCATGAACTTGTAGATCTCGCGGAAGGCGCGCGGATGAAACGCCACCTCGCGATGATCCAGCGCACCGAGCACGAGGTTGGTGGCGCCCTTCAGCTCAGGCCCCTCGGCGGTCACACCGGTCGGCGTACCAGGCTTGCCGATGAAGCGGCCGTCGGCTTGCGCATATTTGTCCATGCCGTCGCTGCGCAAAGTGAGGAAGGCAACGCCCGGCGTCACCTCGCTCGCGCCCTCATTCAGGCCGCGCAGGAATACGCCGCGGCCGTTGAACTCGTTGTTCGGCTGGTCATCGGTCGCGAACACGCCGTGATTGGGCGTGCCGCACAGAACGGCGTGGCTGACATCGCCCGCACCGCCGTTCCTGATGACGTTGCGGATCGCATAGCCCCCGCGCGAGCTGCCGACCAGGGCCACCCGCGCCGCACCGGTCCGGCGCTTCAATTCAGTGATGGCAGCGGCGAGCTCGCGGCGCTGGTCCTCGGTCGAGGAGCGGTTCGCCTGCTCGACCTTGTCATCGCTGCGCGCCAGGGGATCGGTGAAATTGATCGCCCCCATGCGCTCGCGGGCGATGCCGTTTGATTCCATCCGCCACAAGGTCGTCATCCAGAGCGCGTCGTAATCGCCATTGCCGTGAACGAACAGGATCGGCGGCACCTCGGTGCTCGGCGGAACGCCAGGCGAGGTCTGGGCGATCGCGCCGGCCCGCATGCTCGCAACCGCGAAAGGCAGGCTGCCAGCTCCCAGCAGGATCGTCCGTCGCGACAGCCTCATCTGTTCCTCCTGCAAAACCATGCCTTTGCACCGCTTATACCTGCCTAACCACTGGACAGCGAAGGACTTTCGCAGGCATCAGTGATCCGATCGGAATCGCTGAAGCTAGTTCTGACACCCGATATGGAAGGGGATATGACCGAGCAGACGAACCGCCAGACATTTGCCGGCGACGGCATCACCGCCCCCCTGCGGTACACATTGTTCCGGCGCATCTGGCTCGCCAGCCTGCTCTCCAATCTCGGCCTCCTGATCCAGGGCGTAGGCGCGGCCTGGGCGATGACGCAGATGGCCGCCTCGGCCGACAAGGTGGCGCTGGTGCAGACCGCACTGATGCTGCCGATCATGTTGATCTCGATGCCCGCCGGCGCCATCGCCGACATGTACGACCGCCGCATCGTTACCCTGGTCTCGCTATCGATCGCGCTGATCGGCGCGAGCGCGCTCACCGTTCTGGCCGGCCTCAACCTGATCACTCCCGAATTGCTGCTCGTCTTCTGCTTCGTCGTCGGCAGCGGCAATGCGCTGTTCGGCCCGGCCTGGCAGTCCTCGGTCAGCGAACAGGTGCCGCCCGAGGCATTGGCGTCCGCGGTGGCGCTCAACGGCATCAGCTACAACATCGCGCGCAGCTTCGGTCCTGCGGTCGGCGGCGTCATCGTCGCTGCGCTCGGCGCCGTGGCCGCGTTCGCCTGCAATGCGATCCTCTATCTGCCGCTGCTGGTCGTGCTGCTGCTCTGGCGCCGCAGCACCGAGCCCTCGCGCCTGCCGCGGGAAAAGCTCAACCGCGCCATGGTCTCGGGCGTGCGCTACATCACCAATTCGCCGCCGATCAAGATCGTGCTGTTGCGCACGCTGGTGATGGGCCTGATCGGCGGCGCCGTGATGGCCCTGATGCCGCTGGTCGCACGTGACCTCCTGCACGGCGGCGCGCAGACCTACGGCATCATGCTCGGCGCCTTCGGCATGGGCGCGGTGATCGGCGCACTCAACATCCACGAATTGCGCAAGCGCATGAGCGGCGAGGCCGCGATCCGCGCCTGCACCATCTCGATGGCGTTCGCAATGGCCGCCCTCGCGGTGAGCAGCGAGCCGGTGCTGACGGCGACGGCGCTGGTCTTGGCCGGGGCGGTCTGGATGGCTGCGATCGCGCTGTTCAACATCGGCGTGCAGCTGTCGGCACCGCGCTGGGTCGCGGGCCGCTCGCTCGCGGCGTTCCAGGCCTCGATCTCCGGCGGAATCGCGATCGGCGCCTGGGGCTGGGGCCGACTCACCGACTATGCCGGCGTCGAGATCGCATTGCTGACGGCGGCAGGCCTGATGCTGATCTCGCCGTTGCTCGGCATCTGGCTCACGATGCCGCGCGTCGGCGCGCGCAACGAGGATGCGGACGTGCTGGCCGATCCCGAGGTGAAGCTCTCGCTGACCGGACGCAGCGGACCGCTGGTGGTCGAGATCGAATACCGGGTCGCCCAGGAGAACGCGCGCGCGTTCCACAACGTGATGCAGGACGTGCAGCTCTCGCGCCAGCGCAACGGCGCCTATGGCTGGTCGATCGCGCGCGACATTGCCGATCCCGAATTGTGGACCGAGCGCTATCACTGCCCGACCTGGTTCGATTACCTGCGCCAGCGCAACCGCTCGACCCAGTCCGAACGCGCCCTGCATCAGCAGGCGATCGACTTCCACGTCGGCCCCGAGCCGGTGCGGATCCGCCGCATGCTGGAGCGCCCGTTCGGTTCGGTGCGCTGGAAGGACGAGACGCCGGACCGCGCCGATGGCGAGGTGCTGCCGGTGGTTGCGACCGCTGCGGGCAGCAGCACGTAGGGACCGTCGTTCCGGGCTCGCCTAACGGCGCGCCCCGGAATGACGATCACTGCCCGTGATCCGTCAGCACCTTGTCGCAGGCCTTGCTGAGGCGGGTGCGGTGCTGCTTCAGGCAAGCGAGCACGGCACCATCGCCATTGTTCATGACGGCGCGGCAGAAGCGCGTGACGTCACGCGCGCAAGCGTCTTGGCCCAGCTGCTGCGCCGACGCGCCCGATGCGAACATGAGCAAAGAAATGATGAAAAGAAATCTGGTCATCGCGTAATGCCTCTTACCCGGAAAGACGTGCGGGCGAAGCTAGTGCGACGATCCCGGGGCTGCAACGGCTTTGTGGCCGAGCCGGGCGAGCGCCGCCGCGGGGAGACCCGGCTTGACGCCGGGGCTCATCGCGAAGGGAGCTGACCGACGCAACGATCTCGGTTGCGCGCTCTTACGGCTTGTCCTGGGCGTCAGCGACCTTGCGCGAGGCGCCTTTGGCGAGGTTCTTGTCCATCACCGCCCGGCAGCCGGCGCTCAAATCCGAGCGATGCTTGATCATGCACGCCGTGATCTTCGGGATGTTGGGGATCTCCGCCGAGCACAGGCGGAAGGCATCGCCGGTGCACATCTGCTGCGCCTCGGCCGAGAACGCAAAGCTCGCGCTCGTCGAAGCGATCGAGACGATGGCGGCAAAGCCCAGAGCCAGGCTGGTGTCGCGGATCTTGCTGGTAAACGACTTGGCGTTCAGAGACCTGGTCATTTGAAGCTCCCATTGGCTCCGCGCTAAGCGGGCCGGTTGTTGATGGGAACCACGATGCTCCGGCAAAACCGTTTCCACTGTGATGACGCTCACGGGAGACCCACCATCTGTGATCCCGGTCACTTTGGCGCACCCCGTTGAAATTCCTCCACAGCCGCCGTCGTGTTGGTGTCACGTTAACTCTTACTTCGCATTAATGGCTGGTCGCGCGGAAAATTCCGCTGGTTTGGTTGCGTAATTGGAAAGAGCAGCGATGCGTAATGCGTTGGGCCTGATGCTGGCCAGTGTAGTTGCGGCGGTCGTGATCGCCGCCGGCGGTTGGTTCTATTATTCCGCGCGCGCCGACCAGGGCGCTCCCAAGACAGTTGCCGCTCGTGCCGCCGATCAACTGCCGGCACAGGCGAAGCTCGCCGCCAAGGACGACGTCGAGACCACCGCGACGATCGCGGCCAAGCCCACGGCAGCCGCTCCGGCGCCCGCGCCCGCCCCGGTTATGCCGATGCAGCCGAAGCAGGCCTGCGCCAATCCGAACGCGCTGGGTGTGTCCCGCGTCGTCGAGATCGACACCACGGGTGGTCCCGGCTTCGGCTTCGAGCACTTCAAGCAGTTCGACTTCCTCACCGACAAGGAGGTCGTGCTGACCTTCGACGACGGTCCGTGGCCGGTCAACACGCCCGCCGTGCTGAAGGCGCTCGCGGATGAATGCACCAAGGGCCTGTTCTTCTCGGTCGGCAAGCACGCGACCTACCATCCGGAAATCCTGAAGCAGGTGCTGGCCCAGGGCCACACGGTCGGCACGCACACCTGGTCGCACGTCAACCTCAACAGCAAGAAGTTGACGGAGCAACAGGTCAAGGACGAGGTCGAGAAGGGCTTCAGCGCGGTGCGATTCGCGCTCGGCACCAACCCGGCACCGTTCTTCCGCTTCCCGCAGCTCCAGCACAATCCCGCGATGGTGAGCTATTTCGGCACCCGGAACGTCGCGATGTTCTCGACCGACATCGACTCCTTCGACTTCAGGAAAGGTGCGACGCCTGAGAAGATCGTCGAGACCGTGATGACGAGACTCGACAAGCTCGGCAAGGGCATCATCCTGATGCACGATTTCCAGAAGCACACCGGCGAAGCCATGCCGGCGCTGCTCGCGCGGCTCAAGGCCGGCGGCTACAAGGTCGTGCAGATGAAGGCCAAGGCGACGCTCCAGACGCTGCCGGAATATGACGAGGCGCTGATGAAGGACATGAAGGTGCCGACCGCCGGCACGAATGCACGCCCGATCTCGAGCGTGGTGCAGACGGTGTCGCAGTAAAGCGCGATTGGTCCAATCCAAAACTCTTGCGTCATGGCCGGGCTTGTCCCGGCCATCCACGTTTTTGGATCAGGGGCGAAAACGTGGATGCCCGGGTCAAGCCCGGGCATGACGGCGAGATTGAGGTATAGGTCTGCGGCTTACCAATAGATGCCGTGACGATGCAGTTCGCTGATGATGCGGCGCTCGGTCCAGCTGCGCTTGTGCTTCGGCTTGTCTGCCCTTGCCGCGCTCTTGGTGGCGGGCTTGGTCGTCGTGACCAGCGCAGAGGTCGCGTGTGTGGTCACCGTCGGAGCGGTCGCCGCAGCCGGCGCGGAGAGCGACACTGCCGGCGGACGATCGGTATATTTCGGAGCCTCGGTGGCCGGCGCGGCTTCGCTTACCCGCGTCGTCACATTGGTCGTTGACGAGGTCGTGGTTTGCGGCGCGGAGCTCTGTTCGCCCGCAGAGGCCAAGGACAGACCGCGGGAGCCGCCTGCCTGGGCGGAGGCAGAAGCCAGGAGCATGGCGGCAACCAGAATGAACTTGCGCATGTGAAAGTCTCCCCGTGTTTCGTGACGGGGATGTTAGGGGCGTCATGTCCGAGATTATGTGATCGCGATCACCCAACCGAACGGGACTGATGCGCTGACCAAGGGCCGCGCTTCACGAACCAGATGAATGCCGTCTCGGAAAGTCGAGGCGCTGGTGCCGCAAGAGGGATTCGAACCCCCGACCCCGTCATTACGAATGACGTGCTCTACCGACTGAGCTATTGCGGCGACCCTGCCGGGACCTGGGCGATGCCGGCCCCGATACGCGCGCTCCTGATATCGGGCATGGCCCGAATTGGCAAGGACGAGCCGGGTCTGAAATGCGCTTCACGCGCCCCAGCGGGACCAGAATCCGCGCCAGCCGCCGGCCTGGGCCTTCGGCGTGCCGATTTGTTCCGTAAATTCATCGCTCGGGCCGTCGTCGTCGATTCCAGGATCATCCGGCGCACGGACGATCGGGATGACGGCCTGGACCGGCGCCGATGCCGGCTTGCCGAGATCGGCCCGGGTTCGGAACACCGGCGTTGCCGCCGGCGGCGATGATTCGGCGGGCGCCTGAGTCGGATTCGCGGGCTCGGAGGGCGTGACCACCAGCTCCTCCTTCGCGGATTCCCCGGCAACCTCTTGGTCCTGAGGGGGCGAATTGTCCTGGGCAGCCGGCGCTGACAACGGTGCCGTTACCGGCGGTTCCACCGGCGCCTCGCCGGGAGCGGCGGCCACCCGCTTCGGCGGCGGGGCGGCCAGCATGGCCTCCTCGAAGGCCGAGGATTCGAGCGTGGGACCCCTGTCCGAGGGCAAGCTCGCGACCGGAGTCTGCCACTGGAACGCATCGAGGCGGCCGGTGACCGGGGAGACCGGACGCCAGCGGTCGCTGACATAGCCGTCCGCGGTCCAGGCGGGATCGAGGCGGGCGCGCACCGCGCGCAAGGTCCAGGCGCGGGCGCGGCCGCCGTCACCATGCTCGGTGCGCTCGAGCTCGGCCATCAGCAGCGCGACGCGCTGTGTCGGATCCTTGAGATAAGGCGCGAGCACCTCGCGCGCGCGGGCAAACTCCGAGGCGTCGATCGCAGCGCGTGCGATCGCGAGCTGCCCCTCGACATGACCGGGCTTGTCGACGGGGGTCTTCGCGGCGAGGGTTTCGACCCGCTGCAAACGGTGCCATGCGTTATCGCCGAGCTTCACATGCGCATAGGCGTCCGCGAGATCGGGATGTGGATTGGCGAGCCAGGCGGCCTCCACCAGCTTCATGGCGCGGCGCACCTGATGCGCCTCGCTCTCGAATTTTGCCGCGAGCACCGCCGCCGGCACCAGGGTCGGTGCGAGCTTGACGGCCTCCATCGCGCTCTCGCGCGCAACGTCGCGGTCCATCGTTTGCAATTCCAGCGCGCGCGCGGTGAGCAGGACACCGCGCTGCCGGCGATAGGTCTGCCTGTCGATCTGCCCCGCGCGCAGATTCGAGTCGAGGATCGCGAGTGCGCCGCTCCAGTCGCCGCGCGCGCAACGGAAGCCGAGCACCGCATGCGAGGCCCAGGTCGAGGACGGCGACAGCTTGATCGCTTCCTCCGCGATCATCACCGCGCCGACCGCATCGTCGGCGCGCTGCGCCTCGATGAACAGGCCGCGCAGGCCGAGCAGCCGCGTGTCCTCGCGCTCGGCCATGACGCGGAACACGCGCTGCGCCTCGTCGCGATTGCCTTCGAGCTGGGCCGACTGCGCGTGCAGCAGCAGCGCGAGCGGATCGTTCGGCGCATGCCGCCGCGCCGCGTCGGCGTGACGGCGGGCCAGCGCGGAATCGCCATGACCGATCGCGAGCAAGCCGTGGGTGATGGCGTGGCGGCCGCGGGCCTGGCGCTTTTCGTGGCGACGGCGGCGCAGACGCCCCGGCGTGCGCCAGATCGCGGTCAGGATGCTCCAGACCAGGACGACGGCCACGGCAAACAGGCCAAGCAAGAGAACGAACCTGGGAAGCGTCGTCGAGATTCGGAAACCAGCCGCGGTCAGCACGAGATCGCCGGGCTGATCGGCAACCCAGGCCGCGCCGGCCGCCGCCAGTGCGATCAGGACAAGAAAGAGGACGATGCGAAGCATGGCGATCCCTATACGCGCCGATTGTTGCGCGAACTTTTACTGAAGAGGCTTGTCAGGACCAGACTTGGCAGGATCAGATTTGGCAGGATCAGACTTGACCGAATCAGGCTTGGCGAGATCCGCCATGGCATCGTCGGCGAATTTGCGGGACGCCGCGAGCGCGGCTTCGCGGGCATCGGTCTTGTCGAGCCAGGCCTGCGCCGGGGCACGATCGGCCTCGGGCAGAGTCTTCAGCTCGCGCCGCGCTTCCACGAAATCATTGCGAAGCGCCGCCGCGGTCACGCGCGCAACGATGGCACCGCGATCGTTGCCGACCCCGTCGGTCCGCTCGATGCGGACGAGCTTTGACGCGCCGGCCTGGAGACGCTCGACGATGCCGGCGTCGCTCGACGGAGCTTCCGGCGGCGGCGACAGCTTCGGCACGATGTTGAGGAGCTCGCGGCTCAATGCGACCGACGTCGGAATGCCGGACGACGCAAACGCGTCGAGCGGCTTCAACATGTCGGGCTTGGCCGCAAGTGACCGCGCCGCGGCCAATTGCGATTGATAGGGATCGCCGTGGCGAACGGCGACGTCGAGCAGGGACGCCGCCACCACATGGCGGAGCGGCTTGTCGTCCATCGTCCTGGCCTCGGCGATCTTCTCGCCCTGCCGCGCGCGCTCGGCGCGCTCCGTCTTGCCGGCGCGCTCGAGCTGGGCGATGCGGTCGATGACGGCAGCAAGATCAGGCGCGGCAGCAGGCGACGCAACCTTCACGTCGTTCAGGGCGTTCGCAGTCTTGTCGGACTGCGCACGCAGATTGGCCATGTCGCTGCGCAGGCTGCTCGCGGATTTCTCCAGCGCGTCGATCCGCGCCGCCATGGCCGGATCGGCTGCGGGCTTGCCGGCCTTGGCTTCGACCGCAGCAACACGTGCGCTCAGCGCATCGATCGTCGCACGGGTGACCTCAGGCGCGGCCGGCGGCGCCTGCACCGCGGGCCAGCCCAGCATCCAGCCGACCGCGATCACGACCGCAGCCGCGACAGCGCCGGAAAACGGTGCGATGACCCAGGGTGAAATCGGCGCCGACACGGGTGCGGCGGCGACGGAAACCTGCTCCTCTGCAGGCTCGGACTGAGGCTCGGCCTTGACCTCCTCGGATCCGGGCTCTTCGAACCTGGCCTGCTCCTGCGCGACATGCTCGGACGCCTCGGGTTCGCCCGCGACCTGCTGCGGCTGGGTCGAGACCTCCGTCGCCTCAAGATCGATGGTGGGCGGGGTGCGCTTGGTACGACCCGTCTCGGGCGCCAATCCAGCGTCTTCAGGCTTGTCGTCGGCCATCGTGACGGTTCCTCACACTTCCATACCCGGGTGAACTAGATTGCGTCGGATTCGGCCTGACCTCTTACGCCAAACGGGTGCGCAACGCACGCTCCAAGGTGTCGAACAGGGCACTTTCGTCCGGCGTTGCGGCCACCAGAACCCGTGACGCGCCGGCGTCGCGCAGCACGCTCGCAACCGTCTCGGACAGGCAGCAATGCGGTATGGCCAGCGCCGAGATTTCGACGCCTTCGTCCCGCGCCGCATCCAGAAACGCGCGTGCGCTGCGCCGGGAGTAGTGCAGCACCGCCTCGACCCCGTGCGCGGCAAAGCCCTCGCAAACCCCGCGCGGCAGATGCTTGACCGGCGCCATGCGATACGTGGTCCGCGTGACGACGCGGAAGCCCTCCGCACCGAGTTCGCCGCCGAGGTCGCGCGACAGATCGGCGCCGGCGAGATAGAGCAGCGCGCTCTTTTTCTTCAGCACCTTGTCGCGCGCGCTTTGCATCACCTTTTCGCGCAAGGAAGCAGCATCGCCGCCGGCGACGATCACATCGGCGAATCCGGCCTCGCGCGCCGCAGCCGCCGTATGCTCGCCGACCGCAAACAAAGGCAGCTTCAGGAGCCCGAGCTCCGGCAATTGCGGCGCGACGGCGCGGATCGCGTTGGCCGACGTGACGAGAACGGCGCCGTAGGGACCTTCACTCTCGTCATGGACGGCGACCGGCTCGAACTTGAGCACCGGCGCCAGCAGCACCGCATGCCCCCTCGCGCGCAGACTTTCCGCCGTCGCCTCATTGTCGGGATGCGGCCGTGTGACAAGAATGGACATCGCGGGTGTTCCCGAACCACGTGGCGGTGGCGCATTGATCAGGACGGCTGCGCGTGACGATTGCGCAAGCCGACCCCGGAATGCTACCGGACGTACCAGAACGCTGCTTTGCGGATGAGCGCAAGGGCGCAAATTGGATAACAATTCGCCAATGCTGGTGCTGGGCATAGAAACCACCTGCGACGAGACCGCCGCGGCCGTGATCGAGCGCGCGCCTGACGGCAGCGGCAGGATCCTGTCCAACATCGTGCGGTCGCAGATCGAGGAACATGCCCGCTTCGGCGGCGTGGTGCCGGAGATCGCCGCGCGCGCGCATGTCGATCTGCTCGACGGCATCATCGACCGCGCCATGCGCGAGGCCGGCATCGGCTTTGCCCAGCTCAACGGCGTCGCGGCCGCCGCGGGGCCGGGCCTGATCGGCGGCGTCATCGTCGGGCTCACCACCGCGAAGGCGATCGCGATGGTGCACGACACGCCGCTGGTCGCGGTGAACCATCTCGAAGCGCATGCGCTGACGCCGCGCCTCACCGACGGAATCGAATTTCCCTACTGCCTCTTCCTCGCCTCCGGCGGCCACACCCAGATCGTCGCAATCACCGGCGTCGGCCAATATGTACGGCTCGGCACCACGGTCGACGACGCGATCGGCGAGGCCTTCGACAAGGTCGCGAAGATGCTGGGACTGCCCTATCCGGGCGGACCGCAGGTCGAGCGCGCAGCGGCAGGCGGCGATGCCACGCGCTTTGCGTTTCCGCGGCCGATGCAAGGACGCCCCGATGCCAATTTCTCGCTGTCGGGATTGAAGACGGCGGTGCGCACCGAAGCGAGCCGGCTGACTGAGCCCACGCCGCAGGACGTCAGCGATCTCTGCGCGAGCTTTCAGGCCGCGGTGCTCGACTCGACCGCCGACCGGCTGAGCGTCGGCTTGAAACTTTTCCGCGAGCAGTTCGGCGCGCCGCGCGCGCTCGTGGCCGCCGGCGGTGTCGCCGCCAATCAAGCGATCCGCGGCGCTCTGCATGACGTTGCAAGGCAGGCCGGGACGCAACTGGTCATGCCGCCGCCTGCGCTCTGCACCGACAACGGCGCGATGATCGCCTGGGCCGGCGCCGAGCGCCTCGCGCTCGGCCTGACCGACACGATGGAGGCGCAGCCGCGCGCACGGTGGCTGCTCGACGCCAACGCGACGGCGCCCGCAGGCTACGGCAACACGCGGGCGGGATATTAGCGATGGCCGCGCTGCAATCCGTCGCGGTGATCGGCGCGGGCGCCTGGGGTACGGCGCTGGCCACGGTGGCAGCGCGAGCCGGGCGGAGTGTCACGCTCTGGGCTCGCAATGCGGAGCATGCCGCGCGGATTGCGTCGAGCCGCGACAATCCGCGGCTACCCGGCGTGCGGCTCGCTCCGGAGATTGTCGTCACGGGCGAGCTGGCGCTGGCCGCGCGCGCCGACATGCTGCTGATCGCAACGCCTGCGCAGCATCTGCGTGGCGCCGTCAACATGCTGGCATCGCATCTGGCGAGACCGGTACCGATCGTCGCTTGCGCCAAGGGCATCGAGCACGGCACCCATAAGTTCATGACCGACGTGATCGCGGAGGCGGCGCCGCACGCGCAGCCGGCGATCCTGTCGGGCCCGAGCTTTGCCGACGACGTCGCGCGCGGCCTGCCGACGGCGGTGACCCTGGCGGCAAGCGATGAGGCGCTGGCACGCGCGCTCGTGCAGGCGCTGGGCTCGCCGACATTCCGGCCGTATCACTCCACGGACATCCGGGGTGTCGAGATCGGCGGTGCGGCCAAGAACGTGCTGGCGATCGCAGTCGGCATCGCGGTCGGACGCAAGCTTGGCGCCTCCGCGCAGGCGGCGCTCACGACGCGCGGCTTTGCCGAGCTCACCCGCCTCGGCCGCGCGCTCGGCGCGCGCAGCGAGACGCTCACCGGCCTGTCCGGCCTCGGCGACTTGATCCTGACCTGCGCGAGCCCGCAATCGCGCAACTTCGCGCTCGGACTTGCGCTCGGGCGCGGCGAGCAGCCTCCCGCCGGCAAGCTCGCCGAGGGAGAGTTCACGGCACCTGTGCTGATCGAACTCGCAGCTTCGCAACACATCGAGTTGCCGGTATCGGAAGCGGTCGCGGCAATCCTGAGCGGCCGAAGCACGATCGATGCCGCGATCTCGGGGCTGATGACCCGCCCCTTCAAGGCAGAGGAATGACGTCTTCTCGTCATGCCCGCGCTTGTCGCGGGCATCCACGTCTTGATATTGAACTGGTGACAAAGACGTGGGTGGCCGGGACAAGCCCGGCCATGACGAATGGATAGGGCGCGTTGTCATGAACTACTGGCTCGTGAAATCCGAACCGTCGGTGTGGTCCTGGGACCAGCAGGTCGCGAAGGGCGCCAAGGGCGAGGCCTGGACCGGTGTGCGCAATTTCACCGCGCGCCAGAACCTCGTGAATATGAAGAAGGGCGACAAGGCGTTCTTCTATCATTCCAACGAGGGCAAGGAGATCGTCGGGATCGCAGAGATCATCAAGGAAGCCTATCCCGATCCGACCGACAAGACCGGCAAGTTCGTCTGCGTCGACATCAAGGCCGACAAGCCGTTGAAGACGCCGGTGACGATGGCCGCGGTCAAGGCCGAGAAGAAGCTCGAAGGCATGGCGCTGGTGAAATATTCGCGCCTGTCGGTGCAGCCGGTGACGGCGGAGGAGTGGAAGCTCGTCTGCAAGATGGGCGGGGTGTAGTCGTCGCGGATGTAGCTCTCGTAGAGTGGGCAAAGGCGCAAGCCGCCGTGCTCACCATTCTTCCGTGATGATCGACGGTGGGCACGCTTCGCTTTGCCCACTCTACAGCATCGCCATCACACCGCGGCGGTCGCCACCACCTGCGCCAGAAGCTGCTCGCGCCTCGCCTGGGAGCGCTGGCCCTTCATGGTCGCGGCGAAGCGCTCGAGGATGCCCTCCTCGAACGCGGTGACGATGGTATCGTGGACGTAGCTCTTGCGGCAGATCGCCGGCGTGTTGGAGAGCTTGTCCGCCGCGGCGCGGATCGCGTCCAGCACCTGCTTCTTGCGGCCGCGCTGGCTGGTCGCCGGCGTGATCCGCGACAGCGATTCCACGACGACGGCGGACGCCATCAGCGTGCGAAAATCCTTCAGCGAGATCTTGATGCCGGCGATCTCGCGCAGAAACGCATTCACCTGGGTGGTGTTGACCGCGCGCACGATGCCATAGGCATCGCGATACTGGAACATGCGCTTGCCGGGGACGCCCTGCAGGATGCCGATGGCGCGCACAAGCTTGGCCGCGTCGCACTCCTTCCGCACCGCCTTGCCGCCCTTTGCCTTGAAGGTCAGCACGAAGCAGTCGTCTTCGAGCATGACGTTGGACTTCAGCAGCGTGGTGGCGCCGCGGGTACCGTTAAGGCGGGCATAGGATTCGTTGCCGGGACGGATCGCGGTGCGCGCGATCAGCTCGATCACGGCCGAGAGTGCGAACTCGCGCGTCGGCTCGTCGCCCGACAGGAACGCAGAGACCTTGCGCCGGATTTTTGGCAGTGCGCCGACGAGCTTCTCCAGGCGATGCGCCTTGCGGTGCTCGCGGACCTTCTCCCAATCGGCGTGATAGCGATATTGCAGCCGGCCCGCGGCATCGCGGCCCACCGCCTGGAGGTGCGAGTTGGGATCGGCGGAGTAACGCACCTCGCGATAGGCCGGCGGCACCGCCATCGCGTGCAGCCGGCGGATGGTGCGGGCGTCGCGGATATGCGCGCCGTTGGGACGGACGAAGGAGTAGCTCTTGCCGCGCTTGACGCGCCGGATGGTCAGCTCGTTCTGGTCGCCGAGCCGCAAGCCGTGCTCCCTGGCGAGTGCCTCGACCGTCGCCGGCGCCGTATCGAAGGTCTTTTTCGGGCTGGAGCGCCTGAAAGTGGCCGGTTTGGGCCATTGTCCGAGGGCTTTGGCCAGGGCAATGGCCGCAGGATCGGCTGAAGCGGGCCGCATCGTCCCGGGATTCTGCTGATCCATCATAATGTTACGCCTTAGCCCTGCCTGTTATCGGTCAATGCCGCTGTTCTGATTTTTGTTCCGAGGGGTCTCTTTGGACCCGGGTTGGCCATTTAGGGTGTTCCGAACCGTATTGCGAGTCCCGAATCAGTGAGGAAAGGTCTTTGAATACCTCTATCGGGTGCATGGGCCTCTGCGCGGGCCGGTTCCGGGGGATTTGGGTAAAGGCCCGAAGGCCGCCCCGGGCCTGTTTCAGATCTGCGACAGTTGCGGCAGGTGGCCTTGATCTTCCGCATGGCCGGAGGCCCGCCGAAGGTCCAGCTTGTGCTCCTTGTCGGGTCCGGTTAGCCCGACGCATAATCAGTCAATGATCAAGTCGGCTCGCCGGTCGCTGGCGTTCGGCCTGCCGCATGTGGAGGGAAGCATGTCCGAGAAGATCTACGACGTCCCCGCGGAGTGGGCGAAGCGCGCCTGGGTCGACCAGGCCAAGTACAAGGAGATGTACGCCCGCTCGATCTCGGACCCGAACGGCTTCTGGGCAGAGCAGGCCAAGCGCATCGACTGGATGAAGGCGCCGACGAAAATCGAGAACGTCTCGTTCGCGCCCGGCAACATCTCGATCAAATGGTTCGAGGACGGCGTCCTCAACGTCGCCCACAATTGCATCGACCGGCATCTTCACACGCGCGCCAGCCAGACCGCGATCATCTGGGAAGGCGACGATCCCTCGCAGTCAAAGCACATCACCTATCAGGAGCTGCACGACGAGGTCTGCCGGATGGCCAACATCCTGCGCACCCGCAACGTCAAGAAGGGCGACCGCGTCACCATCTACCTGCCGATGATTCCCGAGGCCGCCTATGCGATGCTCGCCTGCGCACGCATCGGCGCGATCCACTCGGTCGTGTTCGCGGGCTTCTCGCCGGACAGCCTCGCCCAGCGCATCAACGACTGCCAGTCCAAGGTCATCATCACCGCGGACGAAGGCCTGCGCGGCGGCAAGAAGGTGCCGCTGAAGGCCAATGTCGACGCGGCGCTCGCCAAGGCCGACGGCGTCGACTGGGTCGTGGTGGTCAAACGCACCGGCGGCAAGGTCGACATGAACCCGACCCGCGACCTCTGGTACCACGAGGCGGCCGCGATGGTGACGACGGAATGCCCGGTCGAGCACATGCATGCCGAGGACCCGCTGTTCATCCTCTATACCTCGGGCTCCACCGGCCAGCCCAAGGGCGTGCTGCACACCTCCGCCGGCTATCTCGTGTACGCCGCGATGACGCATCAATACGTCTTCGACTATCACGACGGCGACATCTACTGGTGCACCGCCGACGTCGGCTGGGTCACCGGCCACAGCTATATCCTCTACGGGCCGCTGGCGAACGGAGCGACCACGCTGATGTTCGAAGGTGTGCCGAATTACCCGGATAATTCCAGGTTCTGGAACGTCATCGACAAGCACAAGGTCAACATCTTCTACACCGCGCCGACCGCGATCCGCGCGCTGATGCAATCGGGCGACGAGCCCGTGAAGAAGACCTCGCGCGCGAGCCTGCGCCTGCTCGGCTCGGTCGGTGAGCCGATCAATCCGGAAGCGTGGGAGTGGTATCACCGCGTCGTCGGCGACGACCGCTGTCCGATCGTCGACACCTGGTGGCAGACCGAGACCGGCGGCATCCTGATCACGCCACTGCCGGGCGCGACCAAGCTCAAGCCGGGCTCGGCGACGCAGCCGTTCTTCGGCGTGGTGCCCGAGATCGTCGACGCCGATGGCAAAGTGCTGGAAGGCGAGACCACCGGCAATCTCTGCCTGACGCGGTCCTGGCCCGGCCAGATGCGCACGGTCTATGGCGATCACGCCCGCTTCGAGCAGACCTATTTCTCGACCTACAAGGGCAAGTACTTCACCGGCGACGGCTGCCGGCGCGACGCCGACGGCTATTACTGGATCACCGGCCGCGTCGACGACGTAATCAACGTCTCCGGCCATCGCATGGGCACCGCGGAGGTCGAGAGCGCACTGGTCGCGCACGAGAAGGTTTCGGAAGCGGCGGTGGTCGGCTTCCCGCACGACATCAAGGGCCAGGGCATCTACGCCTATGTCACCCTGATGGCCGGCGTCCAGCCGACCGAGGATCTGCGCAAGGAGCTCGTCACCTGGGTGCGCAAGGAGATCGGCCCGATCGCTTCGCCCGACCAGATCCAGTTCGCGCCGGGCCTGCCCAAGACCCGCTCCGGCAAGATCATGCGCCGCATCCTGCGCAAGATCGCCGAGGACGAGCCGGGCAGCTTAGGGGACACCTCGACCCTGGCCGATCCCGCTGTCGTCGACGACCTCGTCAAGAACCGGCAGAACCGGAAGTCGGCGTAAGGACGCTCTCGTGCCCCGGACGCAGCGCAGCGCTTCTTCGGCGGTGCGCTGCAGAGCCGGGCCCATCTATCCGCACAAAGTAAAGAGCTGGGTCCCGGCTCAGCGTCGCGGCGCTACGCGCCGCGCCTTGTCCGGGACACGAGTGCGCGTGTCGCGCCCCCTAGCAGCCAACAGCCGTTCACATCCTCACGCTCTTGTCAGCGCGCGCACCCGTGC
Organism: Bradyrhizobium sp. CCBAU 51765; assembly: GCF_015291725.1. Lineage (GTDB taxonomy): Bacteria > Pseudomonadota > Alphaproteobacteria > Rhizobiales > Xanthobacteraceae > Bradyrhizobium > Bradyrhizobium liaoningense. The sequence continues at coordinate 278,378 of NZ_CP030038.1, read as the reverse complement.
GACCGGCATCTTTCCCGGAAAGTGTTGTTTTCAAGTCATTTACTTTGTTTCGAACATTTCCTTTGTTCCCGCTGCCGGCAGGCCCTCGGCGGCCGCGCGCGGAAACCATCCGGTTAACAGGCGCGGTTAAGAATAAGCGCCAACGAGGGCCTGGCGCGGCGACGATTGCCGGGTGCTGTGTATTTTTTGGACGATCCGTTTGGGCAAGGGGAAGCATCGATGTCGATGAGGATTGCGGTGGCGCTGGCCGCCACCATCGGGGTTGGGGTCTTGATGTCGACCGCGGCACAGGCGCGGCCGGAGCTGGTGGGCGCACACCTCGCCGACTATTCGCCGGGCACCATCGTGGTCAAGACAAGCGAGCGGCGGCTCTATCTCATCCTCGATAACGGCCACGCCGTGCGCTATCCGGTCGGCGTCGGCAAGGCCGGCAAGCAATGGGCCGGCACGACGAAGATCGAGGGCAAGTATCTCAACCCGGCCTGGGCGCCGCCCGCCGAGGTGAAGCGCGACAAGCCTGATATCCCCGACGTCATTCCCGGCGGCTCGCCACGCAACCCGATGGGCGTCGCGGCGATGACGCTGGCCGGCGGCGAATACGCCATCCACGGCACCAACGTGCCGGGCTCGATCGGCGGCTTCGTCTCCTATGGCTGCATCCGCATGCTCAACGACGACATCACCGATCTCTACAGCCGCGTCTCCGTCGGCACGACGGTGGTGGTGACGCGCTGATCGCCTGAATCAGTCGAGATCAAAGCTGCGTGTTGCGACGCGGCTTTCTTGTTACCACAAGCGCCAGCCCCGCGCGCACCAGCCGTCGCGATGGCCGCCATTGTAACTGCGCACAAAGCCGCCGGCGAGCATTGCCGCCGCAACGCTCGCAGTCTTTCGGGTGGCGACGTCGGCGAGAACGCGACCGTATTTGTCGGGGCCGAGATTGGTGATCGTCACGCCCCCCTGACTGAGCAGATCGCGCAACGCGCGGGCAGCAGCTTCGGCCTTGTTCAGCTCCTCCTGGCAGGACGCTTTCAGTTCGGGCGCATCGATGCCGCGCAGCCGCACACGTGCGACGAGATCGCCGCCGTTGTGCTGGTGCACGCGCGCCAGAAACGTGTCGCCGTCGACGGTGCGAATGACCTCGACCGGTTGACGAACACCCGCCGCGCCGGACTGCTTCAGGATGATCTCGGCATCGCGCGACCGTTCGTCATCCACATGCGGGATGGGCCAGATCGTTCCCTGGCGGAAGCCGAGCACGACGGCCGTCACAACGCCGACCACGAACATCCACGGCAACAGTCCGGAGAAACGACGGCCGAGCGGCGAGCCGCTGTATGAAGTCCGGTAGGGACGGCTGGGATCGAAGCGCGACATCCGCGCACGCTAGGGCTGAGTCGGCTGAACCGGCAAGATGGCTCATGAGGAGCGCGCGTCAAGCGGCGTCTCAAAAGTCCGAAGCGATGCCGTTGCGCTCCCAATCGCCGTAGCGGGTTGGCTCCGGCCCCTTTGGTCCCTGCAACTCCTTCGGCGCAGCTTCATCACGCGCGGCCGCCGCAGCCTGCCGGCGCGCCTCGGCTTCGGCCAACGCCCGCTGGGCGGCCGGCGACAGCGGCTTGCGATCGGGAGGGGAGGGTTGGTCACTCATCTCGGCGGGTTCCTATCGCAGGATCACGGGAAGTGCGAGGTCCAATAACGCATTGCTGAAATGGTCATTGCGGGCTGCAATCGCGAGGGTCCATTCTTACATTTGGCATATTCGCGTGCCAGAGATCAGTCTCTCGAGGCATGCGCCATTGCGGCGGAACTGCCGCTCGCTCAGAACCTTGCTTCCGCATGCCATCTCAACGTTTCGTCCCTCCATCCGAAGTGCCCGGTCTTGCGGCACGGCGGATTGCCGCCGACATCGTCGACGGCGTGCTGCACAAGCACCGCACGCTCGACGACCAGCTCGACGGCAGCGGCGCCCATCCCGGACTGAAGACGCTGGCCGACCGCGACCGCGCGCTGATGCGCCGCCTCGTCGCCACGGTGCTGCGCCGGCTCGGCACCTTGGGCCATGTGTTGTCCCGCCTGCTCGACAAGGGTATTCCCTCCGATGCGCCCCGCGCGCAGAGCGCGCTCCTGATCGGCGCGGCGCAAATCCTCTGGATGGACGTGCCGGATCACGCCGCGGTCGACCTCTCTGTTCGCCTCGTGCAATCCGACCGCCGCGCCGCGCGTTATGCCGGCCTCGTCAACGCCGTGCTGCGCCGCTGCGCGCGCGAGGGCAAGGGGCTGATCGAGGAGGTCGCGACACAATCGCTGGATCTGCCGCCATGGCTGTTTGCACGCTGGAGCGCGCATTATGGCGAGGCGACCGCACGCGACATGGCGCTGGCGCTCGGCCACGAGCCCTCGCTCGATCTGACGGTGAAGTCCGATCCCGCGCAATGGGCGAGCCGCCTGCATGGCGAAACACTACCGACGGGAACGGTGCGGATGCTGCTGCACGGTTCGGTGACCATGCTGCCCGGCTTCGCCGAAGGACAATGGTGGGTGCAGGACGCCGCTGCCGCCTTGCCGGCCCGGCTGTTCGGCGACGTCAAGGGCAAGTCCATTGCCGATCTCTGCGCCGCCCCCGGTGGCAAGACCGCGCAGCTGGCGCATGCCGGCGCGCGTGTCACGGCCATCGACCGCTCGCCCGCGCGAGTGGCGCGGTTGCGCGAAAACCTGGCGCGACTGTCGCTCCAGGCGGAGACCGTCGTTGCTGACGCCGTGGAATGGGCCGGCCCGGCCGAGGCCTTCGACGGTATTCTGATCGACGCGCCCTGCACCTCGACCGGCACGATCCGCCGTCATCCCGACGTGGCATGGCTGCGGCAGGAATCCGACATCGCCGCGCTGGCGGCGCTGCAGCAGCGGCTGCTGCGAAAATCGGTGTCGCTGCTCAAGCCCGGCGGGACGCTCGTCTATTGCACCTGTTCGCTGGAACCCGAGGAAGGCGAACAGGCCGTGGCGGCGCTGCTCGCCGCCGAGCCTGCGCTTCGCCGTGTTCCGATCGACGCGTCGGAGGTCGCAGGCCTCGACGAAATCCTTAACCGGGACGGCGATCTTCGCACCTTGCCCTGCCATCTGCCGAACGCCGATCCCAAGCTCGGCGGCCTCGACGGATTTTTCGCGGCCCGGCTCGTTAAATCCTGATTTTGCACTGGATTTTGCGATCACGACGCTGATTCGCGCCGTTCAAGGTGGTGTCAGCCGTCCGATTTTGGGATTAATAAGGATTCGTCGTTAATCCTCTCCCCCTTCAAGGCAAGGCGTGTCGGTCGCTCAACGCAGACATATCTCGACGCTGGTCATGAACCGCTTCGCGCGGAACATGCTCGCGCGCGCGAGCGGCGGTTCCGTTGCGCTGTCGCGGGTCTGGCCCGGCCGCACCGATCGGCTGATCATCGCACCGCACGACCTGCGCACCGCGGACGCGACCCGCGCCGCGGAAATCTATGCCGGCCGGTTCGTCTTCGCCGGCAAGATCGTCAATTGCCACGGCCGCTCGATCTTCGATCTCGAGCCGCCGTCGGAGGATTGGGAAGTTGCGCTGCTCGGCTTCGGCTGGTTGCGTCATTTGCGTGCCGCCGACACCGCGCTGACGCGGGCGAATGCGCGCGCACTCATCGAGGACTGGATCGCCAACCCCGCCAACAAGCGCCGCCCGGTCGCGCGCCGCGCAGACGTGCTGGCCAGACGCGTGATCTCGCTGCTGTCGCAGGCGCCGCTGGTGCTGGGCGAGACCGACAACAAGTTCTATCGCCGTTATCTGCGCGCCTTGGCCCGCGAGATCCGATTCCTGCGCTACGCCATGGTCGACATTCCGGACGGGGTGCCGAAGCTCCAGGTGCTGATCGCGCTGTGCTACGCGGCCCTGTGTCTCGCCAACCAGGCGCGACACATCCGGAGCGCCTCGAAGAAGCTGTCGGACGAATTGCAGCGGCAGATCCTGCCCGACGGTGGCCACATCTCCCGCAACCCGGGCGCGCTGATCGAACTCCTGATCGACCTGCTGCCACTGCGGCAGACCTTCGCCGCGCGCAACATCGCGCCGCCGCCGGCGCTGCTCAACGCGATCGATCGCATGATGCCGATGCTGCGCTTCTTCCGGCACGGCGACGGCAATTTCGCCCTGTTCAACGGCATGAGCGCGACCTCTTCGGACCTGCTCGCCACGCTGCTCGCCTATGACGACACCCACGGCGTGCCGATGGCGAACATGCCGCATACCGGCTTCCAGCGCCTCGATGCCGGCCAGACCACGCTGATCATCGACACCGGCCCGCCGCCGCCGGCCGGCGTCAGCCACGACGCCCACGCCGGCTGCCTGTCGTTCGAACTGTCGTCCGGCATCAGCCGCATCGTCACCAATTGCGGCATGCCGACCACGGGCCGCGACAATTGGCGACCGTTCGCACGCAGCACGGCGGCGCATTCGACGCTGACCTATCACGAGACCTCGTCATGCCAGTTCGTCGAGATGTCGGCGATGAAGCGGCTCCTGCACGGCGCGCCCATCACCAGCGGTCCCGTCGAGGTCGAGAGCTATCGCGAGATCATGCAGAACGGCACGCTGCTCACCACATCGCATGACGGCTACCTCGCCAAGTTCGGGGCAATCCACCGTCGCGTGCTGATGATCGCCAATGACGGCGCACGCATCGATGGCGAGGACACGCTCTCGCCGCCGCAGGGCCGACGCTTCAAGGGCGCGGATGCCGATTTCGCGCTGCGCTTCCATCTGCATCCGGCGGTGAAGGCGAGCCGGCTCTCGGATGCCCGCGGCGTGATGCTGGTGCTGCCGAACCGCGACGTCTGGACCTTCGAGGCGCTCGACGACAAGGTCGACCTCGAGGACAGCGTGTTCCTGGCCGGCAATGACGGCCCGCGCCGCACCGCCCAGATCGTGATCCGTCAGGACGCGCGGCAGGCGCCCTCGATCCGCTGGAGCTTTGTCCGCTCCACCGCCTCGCCGGCCGTCACCAACGCCCGCCGCAACGCTCGCCGCGAGCCGGAACTTCCGCTGTAGTCGCGCGAATTCAATGCATCTCGTCGTTGTGAAAACGGGCAAAAGCTGCTAACGAACACGCGCTCGCGCGACTGGCGACCTTGGATGGAGCACCATCGGGAAGCGCGGGATACATCCGCCGCGCGCCTGGGCATAGACACTCCTTAAGACAGAGGATCTTGCTCATGACTGACCGTCCCCGCCGCGTCACCCGCGCTCTCCTTTCCGTTTCCGACAAGACCGGCCTGATCGAATTCGCAAAGGCGCTTGCCGCGCACGATGTCGAGCTGGTCTCGACCGGCGGCACCGCCAAGGCCATTGCCGCCGCCGGCCTCAAGGTGAAGGACGTGTCCGAGCTGACCGGCTTCCCCGAGATGATGGACGGCCGCGTCAAGACGCTGCATCCGAAGGTGCATGGCGGCCTGCTCGCGATCCGCGACAACAAGGACCATGCCGACGCGATGAAGACGCATGGCATCGCGCCGATCGATCTCCTCGTCGTCAATCTCTATCCGTTCGAAGCGACCGTCGAGAATGGCGCGGGCTTCGAGGATTGCATCGAGAACATCGACATCGGCGGACCTGCAATGATCCGTGCCGCCGCCAAGAATCATGACGACGTCGCCGTCGTGGTCGAGGCGCAGGACTATCAGGCCGTGCTCGACGAGCTGGCCGCCAACAACGGCGCGACCACGCTGAAGCTGCGCCGGCGCCTTGCCGCGAAGGCCTATGCCCGCACCGCGGCGTATGATGCCGCGATCTCGAACTGGTTCAACCGTCAGCTCGAGATCGACGCGCCCGACTTCCGCGCCTTCGGCGGCCGGCTGATCCAGTCGCTGCGCTATGGCGAGAACCCGCACCAGACCGCGGCGTTCTACGCGACGCCCGACAAGCGCCCGGGCGTCTCGACCGCACGGCAGCTCCAGGGCAAGGAACTGTCCTACAACAACATCAACGACACCGATGCGGCCTATGAATGCATCGGCGAGTTCGACGCCAAGCGCACCGCGGCCTGCGTCATCGTCAAGCACGCCAATCCCTGCGGCGTCGCGGAAGGCTCCAGCCTCGTCGACGCTTATCGCAAGGCGCTAGCCTGCGATTCCACCTCTGCGTTCGGCGGCATCATTGCGATGAACCGTCCGCTCGATGCCGACACCGCCCGCGAGATCACCAAGATCTTCACCGAGGTCATCATCGCGCCCGACGCCAGCGAGGAGGCGATCGCCATCATCGGCGGCAAGAAGAACCTCCGCCTGCTGCTCGCCGGCAGCCTGCCCGATCCGCGTGCGCCGGGCCTGACCGCCAAGACGGTGGCCGGCGGCCTGCTGGTGCAGAGCCGCGACAACGCCGTGGTCGACGACATGACCTTCAAGGTCGTGACCAGGCGGGCGCCAACCGATGCCGAGATGCGCGATCTCAAGTTCGCATTCCGCGTGGCCAAGCACGTCAAGTCCAACACCATCATCTACGCCAAGGATCTCGCCACCGTCGGCATCGGCGCGGGCCAGATGAGCCGGGTGGATTCAGCCCGCATTGCCGCGCGCAAGGCGCAGGATGCCGCAGCTGAGCTGAAGCTCGCAGAGCCGCTCACCAAGGGCTCGGTGGTGGCATCGGATGCGTTCTTCCCGTTCGCCGACGGCATGCTCGCCTGCATCGAGGCCGGCGCCACCGCCGTGGTGCAGCCCGGCGGCTCGATGCGCGACGACGAGGTGATCAAGGCCGCCGACGAGCACGGCATCGCCATGGTGTTCACGGGCACGCGGCACTTCAGGCATTGAGCCCGGAATCTCGCGTGACAATCTCGGGATTCCGGGTTCATCGCTCCGCGATGCCCCGGAATGACGGTCGGGATGCTACTCCCGTACCCGCATCAGCAGCCCCAGTCCTGCAACGAAGAACACCACCAGCACGGCCATGCCGGCCTTCTGGCTTGCGGTCACGGCGGTGATCATGCCGATCAAGAGCGGGCCGATGAAGGATGTCACCTTCCCGGTCAATGCGAACAGGCCGAAATACTGCGCGATGCGATCCTTCGGTGCGAGGCGGATCAACAATGTGCGGGAGGCGGCCTGGAGCGGGCCGCCGGCGGCACCGATCAGGCAGCCCAGCACGAGATAGGCGCGCTCCGCCGCGCTCCAGAACAGGGGAGCGCCTGCTTGCGGCGGTGCGACCTGGACGAACAGGACACTGTCCTTGTCGACCAGAAGGATCGCGGCCACCGACAGCAGCAGGACCAGCAGACTGCCGGCGATGACGCGCTTCGGCCCGAGACGATCGTCGAGCTTGCCGCCGAGCCATGCGCCGAACGCGCCGGCGATCGCGAGCATGATGCCGAAGGTGCCGATCTGGATCGTGTGCCAGCCGAACGTACCGGCGGCATAGATGCCGCCAAACGCGAACAGCGACACCAGACCATCGGTGTAGATCATGTTGGCGAGCAGGAATGCCGCGAGCGACTTCCGCCTGGGCAGGCCGTTGATCGATCGCTTCAGCTCGGACAGTCCTTCGCGCAGCGCCTCGCGCAACGGGCGCTTCGCCGGATAATCCGGCGTGAACAGGAACATCGGCATCACGAAGATGATGAACCATAGCCCGGTCAACGGTCCGGCAGCGCGGTCGCCCTGATGAGTCGCGGGATCGAGCCCGAACAACGGTGTGAAGCCGAGCAACGTGCGACCGGTCTCGGGATTGGCGGCGAGAAAACCGAGCACGATGATCAGGCTGACGATGCCGCCGACGTAGCCGGTAGCCCAGCCGGTGCCGGAGAGCCGGCCGATGCGCTCCGGCGGCACAAGGGTCGGCATCATCGCATTGTTGAAGAGGGTGGCGAACTCCGCACCGACGCTGGCGAGCGCAACCGCGGTGAGCAGCAACGGAATGATGGCGTAGTCGCCGGGCTTGCCGATCCACAGCGTGCAGGATGCCAGCACCAGCACCACGCCGAAACCTGCGATCCATGGTTTCCTGCGGCCAGCCGCGTCGGCGATCGCCCCCAGCACCGGTGACAGCAGCGCGATCGCAAGGCCCGCGGCGGCCATCGCAAAACCCCACAGCGACTGGCCGGTGGCGGGATTTGGCGCAACGCTGGTCGCGAAATAGGGGGCGAACACAAAGGTCGTGATCAGCGTGAAATAAGGCTGCGCGGCCCAGTCGAAGAAGATCCAGCCGACGACGGCGGCGCGCGGCGGATAGGTCCGCGGCGCGCTGGCCATCCGCACATCGGGGGCAATCGTCGTCATCCCGCAGTCCTTATCACGAACAGTTTTGTCCCTGTTGGGGCAAACCGTATAGCATTGCAGCGAGGCGTGTGAACTGGCCCGAGGCCGCGGCGGAAATTTTGATGATGTCATCACATTCGACACGGCGGACATTCTTCGCCTTCGTAGCCACCCTGGCGTTCAGTCTCGCTAGCGCGACCGCTCAGGATGCGCGGCGGGGCTACGTGCCGCCCGCGCGCGACACGGTGCGCGCCGTCGCCGCCGAGCACGGCATGGTGGTGGCTCAGGAGAAGATCTCCGCGCAGATCGGCGCCGACATCCTGCGGCGCGGCGGCAATGCGGTCGACGCTGCGGTCGCAACCGGCTTTGCGATGGCCGTAACCTACCCACGCGCCGGCAATATCGGCGGCGGCGGCTTCATGGTGATCCATTCCGCCGATCGCAACGAAGACATCACGATCGACTATCGCGAGACCGCGCCGGCTGCGACCACGCCGCAGATATTCCTCGGCGCTGATGGCAAGCCTGACACGACGAAGTCACGGGATTCCGCGCTCGGCGTCGGCGTTCCCGGCACGGTCGCGGGCCTCGCGCTGGCATTGGACAAATACGGCTCCGGCCGGTTCACGCTGGCGCAACTGCTCGCGCCCGCCATCGCGCTCGCACGCGATGGCTTCATCGTCGGCGACGACATCGCCGATACGCTGCCGAGCTGGCACCCGCGGCTGGCGCGCTGGCCCTCCTCGGCCAGAATCTTCTCGCGACCTGACGGCACGCCGCTTGGCGAAGGCGACCGGCTGGTGCAGGGCGATCTCGCCGAAACGCTGTCGGCCGTCGCCGCACGGGGGCCGCGCGGCTTCTATGAGGGGGAGGTCGCCGAGAAACTCGCCAAGGCCGTGACCGATGCCGGCGGGATCATGACGCCGGCCGACCTCAAGGCCTATCAGCCGGTCATCCGCGCGCCGGTACGCGGCACCTATCGCGGCTACGACATCGTGTCGATGCCGCTGCCTTCGTCCGGTGGGGTGGTACTGCTGGAAACGCTCAACATCCTCGAAGGCTTTCAACTTGCCGATTTGAAGCAAGGATCGCCGGCATCGCTGCATCTGCTGATCGAGGCCATGAAGCGCGCCTATGCCGATCGCGCGCGCTATCTCGGCGATCCCGCCTTCGTCAACGCACCGATCGAGACGCTGATCGCCAAGGACTACGCCACCAGGCTGCGCGCGGGCATTTCTGCCGAACGCGCCACGCCGTCGAAGGAGCTCGTGTCCGCTTCTGCCGCACCGCGCGAGGGCAGCAACACGACGCATTTTTCCGTCGTCGACAGTCGCGGCAACGCCGTCAGCAACACTTATACGCTGAACTTCAGCTATGGTGTCGGCCTCGTCGCCGACGGCACCGGCGTGCTGCTCAACAACGAGCTCGACGATTTCACCGCGGCAGTCGGCGCTTCCAATGCCTATGGCCTCGTCGGCTTCGAGGCAAACCTGCCAGGCCCAGGCAAACGGCCGCTCTCGTCGATGTCGCCGACCATCGTGCTGAAGGACGGCAAGCCGGTGCTGGTGACCGGCTCCCCCGGCGGCAGCCGCATCATCTCGACCGTGCTCCAGGTGATCGTGAACGTGCTCGACTACAAGATGGATGTTGCGGCCGCCGTCTCAACGCCGCGGCTGCATCACCAATGGCTACCGGATGAGGTGCGCGTCGAGCGCGGCTTTCCCGACGACGTGCTGCTCGCATTGAAGGCCAAGGGCCACCTCGTCGTCGAGCCGATGGGGCAGACATCGGCGAATTCGATTCTCGTGACGCCGAACGGATTGCTTGGCGCGGCCGATCTGCGAACGCGCGGTGCGGAAGCAGCGGGGCAGTAGCCCGCTCTCTGCATGGCACGGCAGCGCGCGCCGGCTTGCGCAGGCCGGCGTGCGTGTTACCACCGCCCGGCCAAAGCAAAATTGCCAGGGAAACGCACATGACCACTGCCGATCCGAGCCAGCGCATCGAACGCGCCGCGATCGAGGACACCAGCCTGCTCGCCTTCTATCGCGACATGAACGCACCGGAGCGGCGGACGTTCTGGGCCTGCGCGGCGGGCTGGGCGCTCGACGGCATGGATTTCATGATCTACCCGCTGGTGATCGGCACCATCATCGCCCTGTGGAAGGTCGATGCGGCCTCGGCGGGCCTTGCCGGCACGGTGACGCTGCTCGCCTCCGCCATCGGCGGCTGGCTCGGCGGCTATCTCTCCGATCATATCGGGCGTGTCAGGACGCTCCAGATCACCATCATCTGGTTCTCGTTCTTCTCTCTGGTCTGCGCCGTCGTGCAGAATTTCGATCAGCTCCTGATCGCACGTGCCGTGCTTGGTCTCGGCTTCGGCGGCGAATGGGCGGCGGGCGCCGTGCTGATGGGTGAGGCGATCCGGCCTCAGTATCGTGGGCGCGCGGTGGGCTCGGTCCAGTCGGGCTGGGCGGTCGGCTGGGGCCTCGCGGTGCTGTCGCAGGCGATCCTGTTCTCGGCCCTGCCCCCGGAGACGGCCTGGCGCTGGATGTTCGTGATCGGTGCGTTGCCGGCACTTCTGGTGTTCTACATCCGCCGCTCTGTTACCGAGCCGGAGATCGCAGCCGAGGCCCGCGCCAGGCGGGCGGAAACGGGCAGTCATCCGAAACTCTGGGAGATCTTCACCTTTCCGATCGTGAAGACCACGGTGCTTGCGTCGCTGATGGCGACAGGCTGCCAGGGCGGCTACTACGCCGTCACCTTCTGGGTGCCGCAATTCCTGACCAAGGAGCGGCACCTGTCGATCGTCGGATCGACCGGCTATCTCGCGACGCTGATCATCGGCTCCTTCATCGGCTATCTCGTGGGCGCGTGGCTCGCCGACCGGATCGGGCGGCGTAATCTGTTCCTGATCTTCTCGCTCGGAGCCATGGCGGTGGTGCTTCTCTACACGCAGCTGCCGCTGACCAACGAGATCCTCTGGATACTCGGTTTCCCGCTCGGCTTCTTCGCCTCGGGCTATTTCTCCGGGATCGGCGCGTTCCTGACCGAACTCTATCCGACGCGGCTGCGCGGCTCGGGCCAGGGCTTCTGCTACAATTTCGGCCGCGGCATCGGCGCGCTGTTTCCATTCCTCGTCGGCGCGCTGTCGGCGACGACGTCGCTCGCGAATGCGATCGCAATCTTCGCGGTGGTGGCTTACGCGGTGTTCTTCATCGCCGCCTTCGCGCTGCCGGAGACGCGCGGGCGCGTGCTGTACGCCGATTGATATTCGATTGTCATCCCGGGGCGATGCGCAAGCATCGAACCCGGGATCTCGCGCCACAATCTCGAGATTCCGGGTTCACCCTTCGGGCGCCCCGGAATGACGGTGAAGAAACTACCGCCCGACCAGATACGGCCCGCCCTTTTCCAGCGCGCGCGCATAGGCCGGCCGGGCGTGGATGCGCTCCAGGAACGCCATCGCCCTGGGATGGCCCTGCTCGAGCCCGCCGCGCGCCTGGGCTGCTTCCAGCGGAAAGCTCATCTGGATGTCGGCCGCGGTGAACTCGCTGCCGGCGAACCACTCGCTCTTGGCGAGCTCGCCTTCCCAATAGTCCATGTGCTGCTTGAGCTGCGGATTGACCAGCGCGGTCAGCGCCTGGTTGCAGACCTTGCGCACCAGCGGGCGCAGCAGTGCCGGGGCGCGCTTCGGCATCAGCGTGAACAGCAGCTTGAGCAGCAGCGGCTGCATCGCGGATCCTTCCGCATAGTGCAGCCAATAGGTGTACCGCAGCCGCTCCGGCGTGTTCGGCGGCGGGATCAGCCGCCCGTTGCCGTAGGTCGCGATGAGATATTCGATGATCGCGCCCGACTCGGCGATGGTGTTGCCGTTGTCGGTGATGACGGGCGACTTGCCGAGCGGATGGATGGCGTGCAGCTCCTTCGGCGCGCGCATGTCCGGCTGGCGCTGATAGCGCACGATCTCGTAGGGCACGCCCAACTCCTCGAGCAGCCACAGCACGCGCTGCGAGCGGGAATTGTTGAGGTGGTGAACGGTCAGCATCGCGGGGTCCTCAGGGCTAGGCGTGGTCGATCGGCCGAGCGTTCGTGCCAGCCCGGGAATACATTGTCGAGGCGGCGGTGCGGATATTTTCACCCGGGTGTATTGACGTGAGTAATTTACCCGGGTATTAAGCGACCAACACGATCAATATGGCAATGATTCCAATGCAAGGGACTTACACAGCGTTCGTCGGCCAGCGCCGGCTGGCCTCCGGCACGGCCGGCGAGGTCGCGCTCGCCGTCAAGCGGGCAACGCAGCCGCCGGACCAGCCGGTCGTCATCTTCGACGACGGGACCGGGCGGTCGATCGACTTCGACCTGCGCGGCGAGGATCGCGAGGTGCTGGCGCGGCTGGACAAGCTGGCACCGCCGCCGGCCCAGACGGCTGAGACACCCGCAGAGCCGCGCGGCCGCGGCCGGCCGAAACTCGGCGTGGTCGCGCGCGAAGTGACGTTGCTGCCGCGGCACTGGGAGTGGCTCGGCGCGCAGCCGGGCGGCGCCTCGGTCGCGCTGCGCAAGCTCGTCGACGACGCCAGGCGCGCCAGCGGCGCCAAGGACCGCGAGCGCCAGGCGCGCGATGCGGCCTATCACTTCATGTCGACCATGGCCGGCGATCTGCCGCAGTTCGAGGAGGCCTCGCGCGCGCTGTTCGCAGATGACCGGCGGCGCTTCACCGGACTGATCGCCGACTGGCCGACCGATATCCGCGACCACATCGTCAAGCTCGCCTACAGCGACCGCGCTTAAAGCGCGGCGCTCTTCTCACAGCCCCATCGACGGCCGGGCCGCGCATTGCGCGGCAACGGCTTCGCACGCCCTGATGAAAGGCCGATCCATGTCCGCTCCAAAACCACTCTGGACCACATTCCTCCGCTTCCTCGCACCCTTGATGCTGAGCAACGCGCTGCAATCGCTGTTCGGCACCGTCAGCAATGTCTATCTCGGCCAGATGATCGGGGTGGACGCGCTCGCCGCGGTCTCGGTGTTCTTCGCGGTGATGTTCTTCCTGTTCGCCTTCGTCATGGGGTTGAGCACCGGCGCCACCGTGTTGATCAGCCAGGCCTTCGGCGCGGGCGAGCACGGCCGGATCAAGGTCATCGCGGGCACGACACTCGCAGTCGGCCTGCTGCTGTCGATTTCGGTTGCACTGGTTGGCGGGCTCTTCAGCCGTCAATTGATGATGGCGCTCGCCACGCCCGCGGACATTCTCGATGAGGCCAGCGCCTATGCGAGAATCATGCTGCTGACCATGCCGCTCGGCTTCGTCTTCCTGCTGATGACCGCAATGATCCGCGGCGTCGGCGACGCGCTGACGCCGCTGCTGGCGCTGGCGCTGTCGACTGCGACCGGCCTGATCCTGACACCATTGCTGATCCGCGGCGCGCCCGGATTGCCGGCGGCGGGCATCACCAGCCCGGCGTGGGCATCTGCGATCGCCAACGCGACGACGCTGATCGTGCTGGCGGCCTATCTGCTGCGAAAGAAGCACGCGCTTGCGCCGGACGCGGCGTTGCTGGGTCACCTGCGGCTGAACGGCGCCGTGCTCGGAAAGGTGCTCGGCATCGGACTGCCGAGCGCGATCGGCATGGTGGCGATGGCGATCGCCGAGCTGGTGCTGCTCGGCCTCGTCAACGGCTACGGGTCCGACGCCACGGCCGCGTACGGCGCGGTCAACCAGGTGATGGGCTACACGCAGTTTACGGCGATGTCGATTTCGATCGCGGTCTCGATCCTCGGCGCCCAGGCTGTCGGCGGCGGCGACAGGACGCGGCTCGACAGCATCGTCCGTACCGGCCTCATGTTCAACATCGTCCTGACCGGCGGGCTGGTGGCGCTGATCTATCTCGCGCCGCGCGCGGTGCTCGGCATCTTCATCACCGATGGCGCCGTGCTCGATCTGGCGAAAGGGCTGCTGTACATCGCCTTGTGGAGCTCGGTGCCGTTCGGCCTCGCCACGGTGTTTTCAGGCGCGATGCGTGCGGCCGGTGTCGCGTTCACACCGATGCTGCTGTCGATCTTCGCGATTGTCGCGATCGAGCTGCCGGCCGCGGTGATCCTGAGCCGCACGATCGGCCTTGCGGGCGTCTGGGCGGCCTATCCGATCGTGTTCTGCGCCATGTTCATTTTGCAGATGGGCTATTACCTCCTGGTGTGGCGCAAGCAGGCGATCCAGCGTCTGATCTGACGGCCTTAAGTATTATGACCGTCATTAAACGGTGGACCTGTGGCGCGGCCTGCGCCACAATGACGAAAAGCGACGTCAGGGAGAATGATTTTGACCCGCACCGCCCCGCAATTCCTGTTCGACTTCGGCAGCCCCAACGCCTATCTCAGCCATCTGGCGATTCCGGCGATCGAGCAGCGGATCGGCGTCAAGTTCGAGTATGTGCCGATCCTGCTCGGCGGCATCTTCAAGTCGACCAACAACAAGTCGCCGGCGGAGACCCTGGCCGGCATCAAGAACAAGCGCGAATTCCAGGCGGTCGAGACCGAGCGTTTCATCAAGCGCTTCCATGTCCAGCCCTATGTCTGGAATCCGCATTTCCCCGTCAACACGCTGAACCTGATGCGCGCGGCAATCGCGGCGCAGCTCGAGGGCGTGTTCGAGAAATATGTCGAGGCCGCCTTCCACCACATGTGGCGCGAGCCGAAGAAGATGGACGATCCTGAAATCGCGGCGAAGGCGCTGGCGTCCTCTGGCCTCGACGCGCAACGGTTGTTCGCCCGCGCTGGGGAACCCGAGGTCAAGGGCAAACTGATCAAGAACACCGAGGAGGCGGTCGCCCGCGGCGCCTTCGGTTCGCCGACCTTCTTCGTCGCCAACGAGATGTTCTTCGGCAAGGAACAGCTGCGCGAAGTCGAGGAGATGGTGCTCGAGAAGGGCGAGTAGTGAATGGCGAATGGCGAGTAGTGGAAACGTGACTCGCATTCCAGCGCTTGCTATCCTATTCGCTACTCCCTATTCGCCACTCGCGCCTTTCCTTAAGAACAACAATAGCGGAGCATCTCTATGCGTATCCTCGTGGTCGGCGCCGGCGCCATTGGCGGCTATTTTGGTGGCAGGCTGTTGCAGGCCGGCCGCGACGTCACCTTCCTGGTCAGGCCACGACGCGCCAGCGAGCTCGCAACCGCCGGCCTCGTCATCAAGAGCCCGAATGGCGACGTGACCTTGAAAAATCCGCCGACCGTGCAGGCGGACGCGCTCAAGGACAAGTTCGACGTCGTGCTCCTGAGCTGCAAGGCGTTCGACCTCGACGACGCCATCAAGTCGTTTGCCGCGGCGGTCGGACCGAACACCGCGATCATTCCGATGCTCAACGGCATGAAGCATCTCGACACGCTGGATGCCAGGTTCGGCAAGGAGCGGGTGCTCGGCGGCCTCTGCGCCATCGCCGCGACCTTGAACGAGAAGCGCGAGGTGGTGCAGCTCCAGCCGATGCAGTCGATCAATTACGGCGAGCGCGACGGCAAGATGTCGGACCGGGTGAAGGCGATCGACGAAGCCTTCAAGAGCGGCATCACGGGCGCCACCGCCAGCCAGAACATCATGCAGGACATGTGGGAGAAGTGGGTGTTCCTATCCTCGCTCGCGGCAAGCACCAGCCTGATGCGCGCCGCGGTCGGTGACATCCTGGCGGCTCCGGGCGGCCGGGACTTCCTGCTCGGCATGCTGGACGAGACGAGCTCGGTCGCGACTGCATCGGGCTATCCGCCGGGCGGGCCGTTCTTCGAGCGGGTGAAGGGCAACCTCACCGCCGAAGGCTCGCCGATGACCGCCTCGATGTTCCGCGACATCAAGGCTGGCTTGCCAGTCGAGGCCGATCACGTCATCGGCGACCTCATCGCGCGCGCCGACGCCGCCAAGGTGCCGGTGCCGAAGCTGCGTATCGCGTACACGCATCTGAAGGCGTATGAGAGGCAGCGGGCAGGGTAGGTCGTAGCCACACAATCCGCTGTCGTCCCGGGGCGCGCGCAGCGCGAACCCGGGATCCATAACCACAGGCGGCAGTGCGAGGCGATGCTCCCACTCCGAGTCATCGCAAAACAACGTCCTGTGGGTATGGGTCCCTGTGTCTGGGAAGTCTGGCATGATGATGGTGGGCGGGAAGCCGTTGGGTCCTTGGCGCTTGACGCCGTGAGCCGGCTCGGTCTCCCGCCCGTTCCATCTGTCAACCTGAACAGTTGCACGAGGCTGCGTCAACAGACCTCGCATCACAGGGACAGGCACCGTGATCATATCCTCTCGTTGCGTCGGGATCGACATCTCCAAACATCACCTTGATATTTTCGATGAGGCCATCGGCGTAGCGGAACGCATCGCCAACGCGACACAGGCCATCACACAGCTGGTGGCGCGTTGGCGATGCGATGCGCTGATCGTCTTCGAGGCTACGGGGGTCTATGACCTCGAGCTTCGGGAGGCTCTGCATCGGGCCGGCATCCGCTTTGCCCGGATCAATCCGGCCCGTGCCCGCGACTTTGCCCGCGCCAGCGGCCAGCTCGCCAAGACCGATCCGATCGATGCGCGGATGCTGGCGGCCTTTGCCCGCGCCATGAAGCCCGCCACCGAGCAGGCCGCGACGCCTGCTCGCAACACTTTGGCAAGGCTTGCAAAACGGCGGGACCAACTGGTTGCCATGAGGGCCCAGGAAAAGAACCGCCGCAGCGAAGCCGAGGACCGCGCCATGGTGGAACGCATCGCTCGCCTCATCGAGGTCCTCAATGATGAGATCGCCGAAATCGACACTGAGATTCATGCGCTCGTCAAAGCCGAACCGGAGCTTGCCAATGATGCACAGTTGATGCGCTCGGTGCCCGGCGTGGGACCCGTCGCTTGCATGCAACTCCTCACCCAGATGCCCGAACTTGGGCGTCTCGGGCCAAAGGAGGTGGCCGCTCTTGCCGGCCTGGCTCCCTTCAATGTCGATAGCGGGGCTTATCGTGGCAAGCGCAAGATCGGCGGCGGACGAAAGCGCGTCCGCGACGCCCTCTACATGGCTGCTCTCAACGCCGTTCGTCGCGCCGATCACTTCAAAATCTTCTATGACCGGCTCCGTCTGGCCGGCAAACCAGCAAAGCTCGCCCTCATTGCTGTCGCAAGGAAGCTGCTGACCATCCTCAACGCAATGCTGCGCGACCGAAAACCCTATAAAATCGCACCATCAACATAACAGTTGCCGGATCTGCGCTTCGCTTGTCCGGGACGACAGTGGAGTTTGCCGAAACAGCTCCGCGTTATTTCAGATGCGCGAGATAGTGTGACACCGCCGTAATCTCCTCGTCGCTCATGTGATAGGCGACATCAGCCATCGCGGCGACGCCGCCGCCGACGCGCTGGCCGGCCTTGTAGTCGTGCAGCGCCTTGACGAGATATTCCTCGCGTTGTCCCGCGAGCCGCGCGACCGCCTTGGTGCCGGCATAGCTGTCCGTGTGGCATGAAGCGCAGCGGCGGCCGGCGGCAACCTGCGCGCCCTTCTTCGACAGGTCCGGATCTCCGTCCTCGGCACCCTTCGGCGGCGCCAGCGAAGAAAAATAGGCGCCGAAATTGCGGATGTCCTCGTTGGTGATCTCCTCGACGATCGGCTGCATCTGCTCGTTCTTGCGCGAGCCGGCGCGGAAGAACACCAGCTGCCATTGGATGAACTGATCCGGCTGGCCGGCGAGCGAGGGGACGTTCTCGGTCTGCGAGATGCCGTTCTCGCCGTGACAGCCGGAGCAGACGGCGGCCTTTTCCTTGATCGCGGCATTGTCAGCGGCTCGGGCCGGGATGAATGCGAGCGCAGCGAGCGACAGCGCGCCGATTGCGTACGAAGAAACCTGGCGGCGCATGGTGAGGAATCCGATCTATCGAGCTCATCATTCGGGAGGCGTGCGGGGCACGATGCGCGATTGCGCATCTGGGAATCCATAACCACCAGCCGGGGTTACGGGTTCCGAACTTGCGCTGGCGCGCAATCCGGAACGACAGCGAGGGACTATCGACATGGAAGAGGCTGCGGCGCCTTTCGGCCGCCGCAGCCTCGTGTCGTGCGCGCGCTACTTCTTGCTGTAGCTGATGCGGTAGATCGCGCCGGCCCAATCGTCGGCGACGAGGATCGAGCCGTCCTTGGCGAGGATGATGTCGTTGGGACGGCCGAGATAGCCCTGGTCACCCTCAAGCCAGCCGGAGGCGAAGATCTCCTGCTTGGGATTCTTGCCGTCCGGCCCGACGATCACGCGCACGATGCGCGCGCCCTGGTACTTGTGCCTGTTCCAGGAGCCATGCTCGGCGATCAGGATGTTGTTCTTGTACTCGGCGGGGAATTGGTCGCCGGTATAGAACTTCATGCCGAGCGGAGCGACATGGGCGCCGAGATTCAGCACGGGCGGTGTGAACTCGGAGCATTTGTGGCCCATCGCGAACTTGTCGTCGGGCAGATTGCCCTGGTGGCAATAGGGATAGCCGAAATGCTCGCCGATCCGGTTGATCATGTTCAGCTTGTCACTGGGCAGATCGTCGCTGATCCAGTCGCGGGCATTCTCGGTGAACCAGAGCTTGCCGGTGCGCGGATCGACGTCGCCGCCGACCGAGTTGCGAACGCCGAGCGCCCAGATTTCGGCGTTGCCGGTCTTGGGATCGACGCGGCGGATCTGCGAGACGCTGGTCGGCGGGATACCGATGTTGAAGGGCGGTCCGAACGGCAGGAAGAACCAGCCTTCCTTGTCGACCGCGATGTATTTCCAGCCATGCGCGGCATAGGACGGCATGTCGTCATAGACGACCTTGCCCTGGCCGAGATTGTCGAGATTGGCTTCGGCGTTGTCGTAGCGGATCAGCTTGTCGACGGCGATGACGTAGAGCGCGCCGTCCTTGAAGGCGAGACCAGTGGGCATGTTCAGGCCCTTGAGGACCGTCTTGACCTCCTTCTTTCCGTTGTTGTCCTTGATGGCATAGACGTTGCCGAGGCCGAACGAGCCGACGAACAGCGTGCCCTTGTCACCCCAGGCCATCTGCCGCGCGGCCAGCACACCCGAGGCGTAGACCTCGATCTTGAAGCCCGGCGGCAGCTTGATCTTCTTGACGATGTTGGCGAGTTCGGCATCCGAGGCGCCGGTCGGCGGGCCCGAGGGCGGCGCGAGGCCCTTCTGCGCCTCGGTCTCGTCGCCGAGGAACCAGTCGTCCGGCGGATGGGTCCAGAACTCCTTGGTGCCGGACTCGTATTTCTTCAGCGGCTTGCTCTTGTCCTGCTGTTGCGCATGGCCAGCGCTGGTCCCCGCGAGAAGGGCAACCGCTGCAAGCGCCAGAACGGATTGAAAGACGGATCGATGGAATTTCATCGCGTCACTCCCCTAAGGCAGCCGTCAGGGCTGCGCATTATTTTGGTTTTGCCAGTCGAGAGACGAAGTTTCGGGTCCGTCAGAACGACAGACGCAAAAAGGTTAGCACATCTGCGAACGGTGAGAAGCGCACCGCCTGCATCGCGTTCACGCTCCGCAAAAATTGAGACGGAATGTCAATGAAGGGTCGAACGCTGCACGGCGACGCTCTCGCTGCAGCGCGGAATCGTAGTGGCGCACGGATCGTTTTGCCGACGGCACGAGGGGTGGCTCATGCAAAAACGCGAAAACAACCCCATGCACAGTAGAACGGCTCAGGCTGGCGCGCTCCCGGCGACGCCGGCCAGACATCTGAATCATCGAGCAAAATGGCGATTGCGACGTTTACGAGGCGACAGGGTAGGGGCCGTCGTCGAACATCGTGTCATGATAGCCCTTCGACCCGATCTCGCGTGCCAGCATGCTGCGAAAATCGCGGTCGCCTTGCAGGCTGCGCAGCACATGCGCGAAGTCGAATTCGGGCCGCCAGCCCAGCTCGCGCCGCGCGCGGTCGTTAACATAGACGCGGTCGATCGCGGGGAAGAGCCGCCAGCCGCGCGCCGCATAGAGCTGCGCGCACTCCGGATAGAGCTCGCGCACGATGCCCGCCGCATCGCACGCGAGCGCGGCGAGATGACGTGGCTCGAACGGGCTGGTGGCCGAGACGATGTAGCGGGCGAAGCCGATTCTGGCCGCGCGTTCGACGGCGAGCAGATGCGCGCTCACGGCGTCCGCGATATCCAGCCGGCGATAGAGCAGCTCGTTGGCCTGCGCGTTCTCGAGCGCGTAAGCCGACCGCATCAATGGATCGTCGTCGTCCTCGGGGAAGAAGCGCGAGGTCCGCAAGACCACGACGGGCAAACCGCGCTCGCGAAAGAAGAGCTCACAGAGATTCTCGGCCATCAGCTTGGTGGTGCCGTAGATGTTCTTCGGCACCGACGGCAGATCCTCGGTGACCCACACCGCGGCCTGCCCCGCCTCGGGGCGCAGCTGCGAGCCGAACGCGCTGGTGGTGCTGGTGAAGACGAAGCTCCTCACGCCGGCCGCCGCGGCCGCCTCGAGCAGGTTGAGCGTGCCTGACACGTTGGTGTCGACAAAGTCCTGCTTGGAGTGCGTCGCCACATGCGGCTTGTGCAGCGTCGCGGTGTGGATGACGGCGGTGACGCCGTCCATCTGGCGCCGCACAAAGGCGGGATCGACGATGGAGCCGACGGCATCGGTGAAGGGGGAGGGCTTGAGATCGATCCCACGCGCGGGGCAACCGCGCCCGCGGAGCGTCCGCAAGAGGGCCTCTCCGAGGTGGCCTGCGCTGCCGGTAACCAGAATTGTCATTGCAAGCCTTGCCCGCCCTTGCGCTTGACTTCTTGCGCTTCGTATTGCGCCTTGAGATGATCCAATGACGCATCGATGCCAGTCAGGAAAGAATTGTGCAGGAGGCGCTGAACGATTTCGGGATCCTTGGCTTTTGCGACGTTGCGCAAATATCCGCGCGTCGCAAAATCTCCAAACGGATCAAACGTCACGGACGGTTTTCGCGAAGATAGCGCGCCTGTAGGCGCACGGCCTGAACACGATCCAAAATCCCGGCGCGCTGGAGTGCGACGATGGTATTCTCGATAGGATCGAAATTCACGTCATCCCCGGAGAGCCGCGTCACGTGATGGGCAAAGACATCGTTCGATGTCGCGACCACTGCCACGTTGTTAGCGGCCGCCAACCGCTGGATTACACCAGCAGTATACTGGGCCTTGGTAGCGGAGCGCTGAGCAGACATGGAAATTCCTCTCCCCAAATATAGTGAACCGAGGCCTGAGAATCCATTGAGTTGCTGCCTTCCGGACGTCTTCACGTGCCCGTAAGCTCCCGAAAGACGTTCAAAATTGCTCCGACCCCGGTCCGAGGCCGCTGCGGCAAGTGCAGACCGCAATCGCCGTACGAGACGGCTCATGCCCAACAACGGCTCGCGCTTGTCCTTTGGAGTCTTTGAGGCTTCATACAGTGCTCTCCGAGGTTGGAGAGCGTTTCCTAGGCCAGCCTACGAAAACTGGAGCGGGCGAAGGGGCTCGAACCCTCGACCCCGACCTTGGCAAGGTCGTGCTCTACCACTGAGCTACACCCGCATCCTGTGTCGGTCGCGTGACGCGCCGGCAACGGCTGTCGTATGCCAAAAGCGGGAGGGGAATGCAACAGCTACCGGCGGCCTCAATTCGCAATTGAGGGCCCCAATGGACCCCGAAGATCGCCAAATCGACCGGAAAGACCCCGGAACCGGCGAATCGGAGGGCCTGGATTGAAATTCGGCCCATTCGGCCCAATTTAGGAGCCGACCACAAGCATATGATGTGGCGGCGTGCTAAAGAGCCGTCATTCCAGACATGACGAGGGAATCCCGTGACGATCATCGACCAGGGTAACGGAGCGGCGGGTCCGGTTGCGGCCGACCTGATCAAGGACACCACCACCCAGACCTTCGTGAAGGACGTCATCGAGGAATCGAAGCGCCAGCCGGTGCTGATCGATTTCTGGGCGGAGTGGTGCGGCCCCTGCAAGCAGCTCACCCCCGTGCTGGAGAAGGCGGTGAAGGCGGCCAAGGGCAAGGTCAAACTGGTCAAGATGAACATCGACCAGCATCCGGCGATCCCGGGCCAGATGGGCATCCAGTCGATCCCGGCCGTGATCGCCTTCGTCAACGGCCAGCCGGCCGATGGCTTCATGGGCGCGGTGCCGGAGAGCCAGGTCAATGCCTTCATCGAGCGGCTGACCAAGGGCGTCACCGCGCCGGGCGAGGTCAACGTCGCCGAGATCGTGCAGGAGGCCGAAGCGGTGCTCGCCGAGGGCGACACGGCGGCGGCGGCGCAGATCTATGCCGAGGCGCTCCAGCATGATTCGACGAATATCGCGGCACTTGCCGGCCTTGCGAAGTGCTACACCGTCTCCGGCGCGATGGAGCAGGCCAAGCAGACGCTGGCCATGGTGCCGGAGTCCAAGCGCAACGATCCGGCCGTGAAGGCGGTGCAGACTGCGATCGATCTCGCCGAGCAGGCAAAATCGCTTGGACCGGTCGCCGAGCTGGAACAGAAAGTCGCCGCAAACCCGCTCGATCATCAGGCCCGCTTCGACCTCGCCACCGCGCTCAACGCGCAAGGCAACCGCGCGGCGGCGACCGAGCAACTGCTCGAGATCATCAAGCGCGACCGCAAGTGGAACGACGACGGCGCCCGCAAGCAGCTGGTGCAGTTCTTCGAGGCCTGGGGCGGCACGGATGATGCAACCGTCGAAGGACGGAAACGTTTGTCGACGATCCTGTTTTCGTAAGGGCCTTTTTTGAGCATGATCTGTTCGGAAAGCCGCTCCACACTTTTCCGGATCATGCGCTAGCAACGCCAGTGGGACCGGGCAGATGCCGATCAACATCGAATATCGCGGGCCCGCCGACCTCCCGGAGATCATTCCGGTGTTTCCGCTGCCGGGCGCGCTGCTGCTGCCCCGCGGCCAGATGCCGCTCAACATCTTCGAGCCGCGCTACCTCGCGATGGTCGACGATTCCTTGCGTGACGGGCATCGCCTGATCGGCATGATCCAGCCCGACGTGGCGCACTCGCCGAAGAATTCGGACAAGCCGGCGCTGTTCCGCGTCGGCTGCGTCGGCCGCATCACCCAGCTCGCCGAATCCGGCGACGGCCGCTACATCCTCGAACTCACCGGCGTCGCGCGCTTCAAGATTGTCGAGGAGCTCGAAGTGCTGACCGCCTACCGGCAGTGCAAGGTGGATTTCTTCACCTTCGTCGACGACTTCACCGCGCGCATGGGCGAGGAGGAGGTCGATCGCGAGGCGCTGCTGGCCGTGCTGGCCGACTTCCTGAAGGCCAACAATCTCAAGGTCGACTGGGAAGGCGTCGAGAGCGCGCCCAACGAGGCGCTGGTCAACGCGCTGGCGATGATGTCGCCCTATGGCCCGGCGGAGAAGCAGGCGATGCTGGAAGCACCCGACCTGAAGACCCGCGCCGAGATTCTGATCGCCGTCACCGAGATGGACCTCGCCAAGAAGCGCACCAGCGGCGATCCGCCGCTGCAGTGAGGGGCGACCAAGCTTCCGCGAAGACTGTGCGCTCCCTCACCCGCCGCGCTCTCCGAGCACGTCGGCCTCTCCCGCAGGTGGAGAGGCGAAGCGAGCCCGCGGCTCGATCATTCCAACTCAATTTCACTGATGTCCGCGGATGCGCTTGCGCCCGGTGATCATCGCGCGGATCAGGTTCTCCCGCTGCAGAATCCCCATCACCAGCACGCCCAACACGTGCAGCACGACCAGAACGATGACCGCGTCCGATGAATAATGGTGGGTGTCCTCGACCCACCAGACGCCGAAGAAGGTGACGGTCACCGACATCGCGCCGGTGATCGTCGAGACGGCGAGCGAGGCCAGCAGTGCGACCAGCATCAAGCTGCCGGCGGGATTGAGCCCGATATAGCGGCCGGTCATGCCGCGCCGCAGATTCCACAGATAGTTCGGCGCGGCACGCAGCCTGACACCGAGCATCCGGAAGCGCGAATAGCGGCTTCCCATGAAGCCCCAGAGCAGGCGGAAGGCGAGGAGCCCGATGACCGCATAGCCGACGATGCGGTGAACGCCGTCATACACGGTCGGCGTGAACCACGCGATCACAACCGAGATCGCGAGAACCCAGTGCCAGAGGCGCAGCGGGAGGTCCCAGACCGCGACCGTCCGCGCGACGAGTCGATTCGCGGGTGTCCTGTCGGACACGCCGCGCTCCTCCGGCACTGCTTTCATCAAGCTCAATTCGCTTCGTCGCTCACGTGCGCAATCTACTTGGCGATCGTGTGCTTCAGGCTGAGATCTTCGGGGCTGTAGAACAGCTCGTACAGCTTGCCTTCCTTGACGCCATAGACCTCGTAGCACGAGCCCTCGACCTTGGAGCGGCGCACCTCGTAGCCCGCCGCCTTGGCCTTGGCTTCGGCTTCGCTGGCCGGCTTCCACGACGCCTTGGCGAGCTTGGTGCAATCCTTGAAGCCGTCGGCCATGGCCGCCGATCCCATGCCAATCCCGATCGTCAGTGCAATGGCAACAACACGAATGACCTTCACGAACGTCTCCTCCTCTCGTGTGCGCGCCGCAGACACGCGGGGCGCACCGAGGGAAGCAGAGGAGGCAATGAAGTCAATCGGGTAGGGGCCTGGTTCGCTTTAGATAAGTTCTAACGTGGCCACCGGTGCGGCCTTGCGCCTGACGGGCGACATGCGCAGCGGCTAGTAGCCGGCGACCGCGAGCGCGACCACTGCACCCATGCCGACCCAGCCGAAATGCCGGCCGCGCATCGCGAAGGCGTTGGCGAGGGCCGCAAAGCCGAACACGATGGCGAGCGTGGCGACGATCCAGTGCCGGGCGAGGCTCGACTCCAGCCGGGGCGCAACCAGCAGCAGCACGCCGCCGCCGACCCATGCCACCGTGCCGGCCTGCCAGACCAGTCGGATCAGCGTGCGCAGGCGCGCCGGCTCGATGCTGGCGCGGGCGAAGACCTTGGTCTCGCCGAGCACGCCGTGGATGAGCGCCAGCACGATCGCGGCGAGGCCGGAACATTGCAGGAGAAGGTCGCGCATGGGCATGCTCCATCCGTACAGTACTGTATGGATATATGCACCGGCTTGCCGGAAGCTGTCAATACATTAGTGTATGGTCGCCATCTGGAGCCCGGCATGACCGAACAGCTTTCCGCCGACGACTGGACCAAGGAAGGCCTGAAGGTGCTCGCCAAAAGCGGCTTCACGGCGCTGAAGGCCGATCCGCTGGCCAAGGCCATGGGCGTCTCGCGCGGCAGCTTCTATTGGCATTTCGCCGACCTGGCCGCGTTTCACGCCGCCGTGCTGAAGCGCTGGCGCGAGATCGCGGCCGAGCAGATCATCGCGGACGTCGAAGCCGCCAGCGACGAGCCGCTCAAGATGCTGCTGCGGAGATCGTTCGGCGCGCGGCTCGACCTCGAGCGCGCGGTGCGCAACTGGGCGGCGTTCGATGCGGCGGCGCAAGGGGCGGTGCGCGCAATCGACCGCCGCAGGCTCGACTACATCGAAGAGCTGCTGGGCAAGCGTGGGCTCACCCCGGCGACGGCGGAGGCGCGCGCGCAGATCCTGTACTGGACATTTCTCGGCTTCGCCCTGTCAGGCCCGCCGGTGCCGGCCGCGCGGCTTCAGGCCTTGCTCGACGAACTCCTGGGTATGCTCGCCGCTTAGGCCTGTGATGGGCGGGCGCGAATTTCTGTGCTAAAGTCTACCAACTGCCGGAGACCCCAATGAACGCGCCCACCGAACGTGCCGAAGCCAGCGTCGATCCCAAATTGCTGGAGATTCTGGTCTGTCCGTTGACCAAAGGGCCCCTCGAGTTCGATGCCGCAAAGCAGGAACTGATCTCGCGCAGCGCCAAGCTCGCCTATCCCATTCGCGACGGAATCCCGATCATGCTGCCGGAAGAGGCGCGCAAGATCGATTGAGCTCACGTCGCTTGAGTGGGGCGCTATGGCCGCGCCACATTCTCGCTGTCGTCCCCGCGAAAGCGGGGATCCATAGCCACAGGAAGTGGTTGTGGCACGAGGCTGGCAACTCCGAGTCTTCGCAAAACTATTGCTGATGCGCGCGCCTATGGCGCGCTGGTCCGGGACGACAGCTGAGTATGCGGTAAGATCCCGCGCTACAACGCCTCGCCCTTCAACAGCCGCGGCACCTCGCCGGTGAGGCCCGCGGCCTGGCGGATGAACAGGTTCTTCAGCGGCGGGGCGCGATCGACGAGGCCGAGGCCGATGTCGCGCACCGTGCGCAGCAGCGTCGACTGGTTGGAGAACAGGAAGTTCAGCGAGTTGGTGGCAACACCCATCGCCATGGTGTCGAAGCGGCGCCAGCGCTGGTAGCGTTCGAGCACGTCGACGCCGCCGATATCCATGCCAAGCCGCGCGGCATCGACGACCACTTCCGCCAGCGCGGCGACATCCTTCAGGCCCATGTTGAGGCCCTGGCCCGCGATCGGGTGGATGACGTGGGCGGCATCGCCCACCAGCGCGAGACGCTCGGCGATGAAGGAACGCGCAACGAAATAAGACAACGGAAACGCGCGCGGCTTGTCGAGTGCCTTCACCTCGCCGAGGTGCAGGCCGAAACGCCGCTCGAGCTCGCTGTGAAATTCCTCGTCACTGAGCGCGATGATGCGCGCGGCCTCAGCCCGGCGCTCGGTCCACACCAGCGACGAGCGCTTGCCCGACAGCGGCAGGATCGCGAAGGGTCCTGCGGGCAGGAAATGCTCTTCGGCGCGACCCTCATGATCGCGCTCATGGCCGACGGTGACGACGATGCCGGACTGGTCGTACTCCCAGCCATGGGTGGCGATGCCGGCGCGCTCGCGCAGCTTCGACCTCGCGCCATCGGCGGCGACCAGCAAGCTCGCCGCGATGACGCTGCCGTCGCCGAGCGTCACGTCGATGCCGTCGGAACGCGCGTCGTAGGACGCCACGGTGGTCGCACGCAGATCGATGCCCTCGGCCTCCGCACGCACCACCAGCGCATCGATCAGGCGGCGGTTCTCGACCATATGCGCGAAGGGTTCGCCCGGCGCGACATCGCCGGCAAAGTTGAGGAACGCCGGACGGGTGGCGTCCTCCAGCTTCGAATCCGTGACGACCATGTCGAGGATGGGCTGCGCCTCGCTCCTGACGGCGTCCCAGGCGCCGATCGTCTCGAACAGGCGGCGGCAGGCGGCCACGATCGCGGTGGCGCGGGGATCGCGGCTCGGCCGCGTGCCGAGCGCGGGATCGGCGACGATGACGGGGATCTCGGGCCCGAGTCCCTGGCGCAGCGCCAGGGCCAGCGCAAGCCCTGCAAACGCGCCGCCACCGATGACAATGCTACCCTGTACCGACATACCAAGTTTCCCGGTCAATTCCCGGTCTTGCTAGCAGACTTGAGCTGGGCGAAACAGTGCGGTGAAACAAGGGCCGAATGGCCCGATGTGTCATTCCGGGGCGCGCGTCGAGCGCGAACCCGGAAATCCAGAGGTTGTCAGCTCGGAATTCCGGGTTCATCGCCCTTGCGATGCCCCGGAATGACGAGAACTTCGAAAGCATCATCATGTCCAAAAGCCTGATCGACCTCATTTCGATCCTCGACCTCGAGCAGCTCGAGGTAAACCTGTTCCGTGGCAACAGCCCGAAGACGAGCTGGCAGCGGGTGTTCGGCGGCCAGGTGATCGGGCAGGCGATGGTTGCCGCGTGCCGCACCGTCGAGGGCCGGCTGCCGCATTCGCTGCATTGCTATTTCATCCTGCCGGGCGATCCGCAGATCCCGATCATCTATCAGGTCGAGCGCCTGCGCGACGGCAAGAGCTATTCGACCCGCCGCGTCACCGCGATCCAGCACGGCAACGCGATCTTCTCGATCATGGTGTCGTTCCACGCCGAGGAGGAGAGCGCGTTCGACCATCAGGACAAGATGCCCGACGTGCCGCCGCCGGAGAAGCTCACGGCGGAGGAGGTCGCGAAGCAGCCGATGTTCAAGGAGATGCCGGAGTTCATCCGCCGCTACTATGAATCCGATCGCCCGATCGAGCTGCGCCCGGTCGAGCTCGGCCGCTATTTCGGCCAGAAGATCGACGACGGCCGCATTCACGTCTGGATCAGGACAGCCGCGAAGCTGGCCGACGATCCGGCGCTGCATATGTGCGCGCTCGCCTATGCCTCGGATTTCTCGCTGCTCGATGCGATCATGGCGCGCTACGGCCGCACGCTGTTCGACAAGCGCATGATGCCGGCGAGCCTCGACCACGCGATGTGGTTTCACCGCCCCTTCCGCGCCGACGAATGGCTGCTCTACGCGCAGGATTCGCCGAGCGCACAGGGCGGCCGCGGCCTGACCCGCGGCTCGATCTTCAAGCCTGACGGCACGCTGGTCGCCTCCGTCGCGCAGGAAGGCTCCGTGCGCGAGCGGAAGGCATAGAGCCACGGGCGCGATGGATCGCGCCGGTGGCTGGCCGGGTCATGCTTCGAACGAACCGCGCGGAACGAGTTCGGTCTGCGAGGCGAACCAGTTCATGATCCAGCGATAGACCCACGGAATCGGGATGATCAGGCTGCACAGGATCGCAGCGACGATGCCGCGCCAGAGGATGTCGAGACCACTCCCCTTGAACACGACCTCGCGCCGTGTGCCCTCGACGCTGCGGCAGAACCAGCGCATCTGGGCCGCGGCGACCCAGGCCCAGCCGATGATGGTGAGGATGGAGATCGCAAACAGCAGATTCCAGCCGATATAGGCCCAGATCGTGCCGGTGAAGCTCAGGCCGAGCGGCTGCCCGTTGGAGGCGAGGTTCGCGACCATCCATTTGATCAGGAGCCAGTAGAGAACGATCTGCGCGACGAACAGCAGGTTGCTCAGGATCTCGCTGCCGATGAAGCCGAGGGCGATCGCCAGAACGATGAAGCCGAAATACCAGGGCACCAGCGTCATCGCGTCGCCGATGAAGCTGAGATTGGGCCGGCCCGGGACCTTCACGCAGGACACGATCCATTTCGTGTACCAGACGAAAACCCACGGCGCCGGGATGACGAAGATCATTCCGATCAGCAGGACGATGCTGCGCCAGGTGAATTCCAGGATGCCGAAATCGATCGCCAGAGAGCCGCCGCTGCCCGCGCCGGCATAGCCGCCGGAACCCATCATCGGCGGACCACCGGCCGGCATCATCGGCGGGGCGCCGCCGCCGATCAGGCCCGGGACTTCGGCAGCCTTCTGCCAGCCCGCCATGCCCTCGGTCCACACCAGCGTATCCGGGCGCACAGTGCCCTGGGCGATCAGATCGCGGAATTGCGCCTCCGGAAACGGCCCCTGCTGCTTGCCCTCGGATGCGTAGAACCAACTCGCCATGAAGCGTCCCCCAAAACTCTTTTGTACCGCCTGACTGCCGCGGGTTCACCGCATCCATGCCAAAAATGCATTGTGAATGATGAACAGTTGCCCTGTACAGAGGCGGCCGTTCCCGTGGCCAGTCGTTTTTCCGCTTCAGTCTGCAACTTTTTTATGCCATTTGCCCGGAAAGATGCCAGATTGACGCTGCGCCGGGGACATACGGCGCGGCGCATCCCGGGGGAACAGGCCTGACCATGAAACTCGTCGTCGCGATCATCAAACCCTTCAAGCTCGATGAGGTCAGGCAGGCCCTGACTGCCATCGGCATCCACGGCATGACCGTCACCGAGGTCAAGGGTTACGGCCGGCAGAAGGGCCACACCGAGATCTATCGCGGCGCCGAATATGTCGTGAACTTCCTGCCCAAGCTGCGCATCGAGATCGCGGTCGCTTCCGACGTTGCCGACAAGGCGGTCAGCGTGATCACCGCGACCGCGCGCACCGGGCAGATCGGCGACGGCAAGATCTTCGTCACGCCGATCGACCATGCGCTGCGCATCCGCACCGGCGAAACCGACAGCGACGCGCTCTAGGTTTCGGCCTGGCTCGTTTTCTCGACGCGAGCCGGTATCCATTTCGCTCGAAAACGCTCTGATAAATCTTCGATCGCACCGGGCAACGACGCCACAGCGTGCGACGCCAATTGATGCCGGGGGAAACGACATGGCGGGATTGTTGCGCCGCGCAGCGTGCATGCCTGCGCCGATCGGGCTCGTGTCCGTGGTGGCCGTGCCGGCGCATGCCGCGCCCTCCGGGATCGACGGCGCCGACACGGCCTGGATGATCGTCGCCACCGCGCTGGTGCTGATGATGACGATCCCGGGGCTCGCGCTGTTCTATTCCGGCATGGTGCGCAAGAAGAACGTGCTCGCCACCATGGCGCAGAGCCTGGCTGCGGTGACGCTGATCTCGATTCTCTGGGTGGCGTTCGGCTATTCGCTCTGCTTCGTCGGCGACGGGCCGTGGATCGGCACGCTCGACCGCTGGTTTCTCGCCGGCATGACCATGGACAGCGTCAACCCCGCGGCGAAGACCATCCCGGAATCGCTGTTCATGCTGTACCAGATGACGTTTGCGATCATCACGGTCGCCCTGGTCGCGGGCTCGGTCGCCGACCGCATGCGGTTCTCGGCCTATCTCCTGTTCTCCGTCGCCTGGTTCATCTTCGTCTACATCCCGCTGGCGCATTGGGTGTGGGGCGGCGGCTTCCTTGCCAGCATGGGCGTGCTGGATTTCGCCGGTGGCCTCGTGGTGCACCTGTCGGCCGGCACCGGGGGCCTCGTTGCGGCCAAGGTGATGGGGCGACGTCACGGTTACGGCACCGAGAATCTCTCGCCGTTCGATCTGTCGCTCGCGGTGATAGGCACCGGCCTGCTGTGGGTCGGCTGGTTCGGCTTCAATGGCGGCTCCGCGCTTTCGGCGAATTCACGCGCGGTGATGGCGATCATCGCGACCCATCTTGCCGCCTGCGCCGGCGCGCTGACATGGGCTGCGATCGAATGGTCGACGCGGCGCAAGCCCTCCGTGCTCGGCATGATCTCCGGCGCGGTGGCCGGCCTCGGCACCATCACGCCGGCCTCGGGCTTCGTCGCACCATGGCACGGCATCGTCATCGGTATCGTCGCCGGGGCGGTCTGCTACTGGGCCTGTACCTGGCTGAAGCACCGTTTCAACTATGACGATTCGCTCGACGTGTTCGGCGTCCATGGCATCGGCGGGCTGACCGGCACCCTGCTCGGCGGCGTGTTCGCGACCAGCGCCATCGGCGGCACCGCGGGCCTGCTGGAGGGCCATCCTCAGCAGATCCTGATTCAGTTCTACGGGGTCGCCGTCACCTTCGTCTGGTCGGGGGGCGTGAGCTTCATCCTGCTCAAGCTGGTCGGCCTGTTCGTGCCCTTGCGCGTATCCCGTGAGCAGGAGCTCGAAGGGCTGGATATTTCGCAGCACGGTGAAGCCCTGCAATAGGCGAATGCACTACGAAATTACCTCCTTGCTGCCCGACGCGTGAGCAACATTGTGTCGGCAGTCTGTCCTGCCCTGCATTTGAGCAGGCATGACCACGTTTTAAGCGCGACGTAATAGCGCACTGCACCACAATACCCGTCGAACGCGAAAACACCCGTTTTCATAGTCTGTTAGGCAACACGTCCGATCTGGCACGGCATTTGATTCTAGGGGTCCGGCTGTGCCCGCGTAGTGAATCTTCTCCCTCGTGGCGAACCAGTCGAGAAACGCCCGGCCACGTCCGGACCGGGCCCAAGCGGGGATAGGACCCATGAAAATTGTTATGGCGATTATCAAGCCATTCAAGCTGGAAGAAGTCCGTGACGCCCTGACCGCCATCGGCGTTCACGGTCTCACGGTGACGGAAGTCAAGGGGTATGGCCGCCAGAAGGGTCATACGGAAATCTATCGCGGCGCCGAATATGCCGTGAGCTTCCTGCCCAAGATCAAGATCGAGGTCGCTGTCGCCTCCGACCAGGTCGACAAGACCATCGACGCCATCACGTCCGCGGCGAAAACCGGACAGATCGGCGACGGCAAGATCTTCGTCATCAACCTCGACCATGCGGTGCGCATCCGCACCGGCGAGGCCGATGCCGCGGCCCTTTGATTTCGCGCTCAACCTTATCCAATCAGGAGTAAATAATATGACGTTCAAGCGTCCCTATGGCGCGGGATTGGCGGCTCTCGCAGTCGGCCTGTTCGCTGCGACCGCGGCCTACGCCGAGCCAACGGTCAACAAGGGAGACAACGCCTGGATGATGACATCGACAGTGCTGGTGCTGTTGATGACGATCCCCGGCCTCGCGCTGTTCTACGGCGGTCTCGTCCGTTCCAAGAACATGCTCTCCGTCCTGATGCAGGTGTTCTACACCGTCTGCGTCGTCACCGTGATCTATGCCGTGTACGGCTACAGCCTCACCTTCACCGGCGGCTCCGACTTCATCGGCGGCTTCTCGAAGGCCTTCATGATGGGCGTCACCACCGACTCGAAGGCCGCGACCTTCTCGGTCGACGCCAACATCTCGGAGCTCATCTATATGTGCTTCCAGATGACCTTCGCGGCGATCACGCCCGCCCTCATCGTCGGCGCCTTCGCCGAGCGCATGAAGTTCTCGGCGCTCGCCCTGTTCGTCCCGCTCTGGGTGACGCTGATCTACTTCCCGATCGCGCACATGGTCTGGTACTGGCCCGGTCCGGACATGATCCAGGACGCGGCCAAGGCTCTGGCGGCGGCGGGTGACGCCGCGGCGAAGACCGCGGCGCAGGCCAAGCTCGACGAGATCAACGCCGACGCCGGCTGGATCTTCAAGATGGGCGCGATCGACTTCGCGGGCGGCACCGTGGTGCACATCAACGCCGGCATCGCGGGTCTCGTCGGCGCTCTCCTGATCGGCAAGCGCGTCGGTTACGGCAAGGAGCTGATGGCTCCGCACTCGCTGACCATGTCGATGATCGGCGCCTCGCTGCTCTGGGTCGGCTGGTTCGGCTTCAACGCCGGCTCCAACCTGGAAGCCAGCGGCGGCGCTGCGCTCGCCATGACCAACTCCTTCGTCGCCACCGCAGCCGCCGCGCTGTCGTGGATGTTCGCGGAGTGGATCATCAAGGGTCATCCCTCCGTGCTCGGCGTCATCTCCGGCGCTGTCGCGGGTCTCGTGGCCGTCACGCCTGCAGCCGGCTTCTCCGGCGTGATGGGCGCGATCGTCCTCGGCCTCGTGGTCGGCGTGGTCTGCCTGTTCTTCTGCACCGTCGTGAAGAACGCGCTCGGCTACGATGACTCGCTCGACGTGTTCGGCGTGCACTGCATCGGCGGCATCGTCGGCGCCATCGGCACCGGCATCCTGGTCAACCCCGCTCTCGGCGGCGCCGGCATCGTCGACTACACGGCCATCCCGCCGAAGGTTGCCGATTACGACTTCGCCACGCAGATCCTCGCCCAGATCAAGGCCGTCTGCACCACGCTGGTGTGGTCGGGCGTCGGTTCGGCGATCCTCTACAAGGTCGTCGACGTGATCGTTG
The DNA here is from genome assembly GCF_015291725.1 of Bradyrhizobium sp. CCBAU 51765. GTDB lineage: Bacteria > Pseudomonadota > Alphaproteobacteria > Rhizobiales > Xanthobacteraceae > Bradyrhizobium > Bradyrhizobium liaoningense. The sequence continues at coordinate 244,742 of NZ_CP030038.1, read as the reverse complement.
GCCTCCGCGCCAATGTCGAGAGCGAGCGCGAAGGCCTCGACATCACCGAGCACACCGAGCGCGCCTACAACATGTAAGTCTCCTCCCGGGACGCGGTCTCGTCGAGGCCGCGTCCACAACTCCGGTTCGGGCACATACCCGGCAATGCCCTGACCGTTGAGGGGCTCCAGCGCAAGTTGGAGCCCCTTTCTTTTGGTCGGTTCCGCTTGCAGGTCAGGGCAGAAGCGCCCCACATACATTGTGATCCGGCTCGATATTCCCGCTCTGGACGCAGGCGGCGGCCGATGGTTAATCGCGTCTTAACCTCGCCCTATCTATGGTGAACTGAACCGCTTCCCGCCGGTGCCTTCGCGCGACCGGCTGTTCCAAGAGTGCTGGCGCCCAGAATGGCTATGACCGCTTCATCCCGTGCGCCGCTGGCCGGTGGAAGCCCCGACAGCGACCGCTCGCCCTTCATCCGGCTGAACGAGCTGCTGGCGCCGCATCAGCCGGGTAAGCCCTTGATCACGCTTGCAGTCGGCGAGCCCCAGCATCCCGTGCCCGACTTCGTCGGCCCGGTGCTGGCGAAGCACATCGCCGATTTCGGCCGCTACCCGCTCGGCAAGGGCATCGAGCCGTTCCGCAAAGCCGCCGGCGCCTGGCTGTCGTCGCGGTTCAAGCTGCCGCGGCCGCTCGATCCCGAGAGCGAGATTCTCGTCCTCAACGGCAGCCGCGAAGGGCTGTTCTTCGCGGCGATCACCGCGGCGCGCTATGTCGGGCCGCGTCCCGGCAAGCCTGTGATCCTGATGCCGAACCCGTTTTATCCGGTCTATGGCGCCGGCACCCGCGCCGCGGCCTGCGAGCCGGTCTATCTGCCGACAACGGTCGAGAACGGCTTCCTGCCCGATCTCGATGCCATCGACGAGGCTACACTGGCGCGGACGGTGGCGTTCTATCTGGCTTCACCGGCCAATCCACAGGGCTCGGTCGCCTCGCCCGATTATTTCAAACGATTGAAGCAACTCGCCGACCGCTACGGCTTCGTGATCCTCAGCGACGAGTGCTATTCCGAGATCTACACCCGGCAGGCTCCGGGCAGCGTCCTGGAATGCGCCGGTCCCGACTTCACCCGCGTGGTCGCGTTCCAGTCGCTGTCGAAGCGCTCCAACCTGCCGGGCATGCGCGTCGGCTTCGCCGCCGGCGACAAGAAATTCATCGGCATGTTCCTGGAGCTGCGCAACGTTGCCGCGCCCCAGGTGCCGGTGCCGCTCCAGCATGTCGCGACCGTCGCCTATGGCGACGAAGCGCATGTCGAGGAGAACCGCAGGCTCTACCGCATCAAGTTCGATCTCGCCGACCAGATCATCGGCAATCGCTACGGCTATCGCCGGCCCGATGCCGGCTTCTGCGTCTGGCTCAACACGTCCGCCCTCGGCGACGACGTGTCGGTGACGCTGAGACTTTTCAAGGAAGCAGGCGTGCGCGTGGTGCCCGGCAGCTATCTGGCCCGGCTCCAGCCCGACGGCTTCAATCCCGGTGCCGGCTACATTCGCCTCGCACTGGTGCAGGATGGAGAGACCACGGCGCAGGCGCTGCACCGCCTGGTCGAGACTCTGGGTTAGGCGGGGCCCATGAGCATGTCGGCAATCGAACGTGTCATTCCGCTGGTGGGCCATCTGCCGCCATCGATCCGCGAGGGTCTGGCGCGGCGCATGCGCGAGCTCACCGGCCTCGGCCTGATCGCGCTGGCGGCCGTCGCCTCGGCCGCGCTGATGACGTGGTCGGTGCAGGATCCCAGCCTCAGCCACGCCACCTCGCGGCCGATCCGCAACATTCTTGGCTATGCCGGCGCGATCGGTGCGGACCTCGCGATGCAGATCCTTGGGCTCGGCGCGATCATGCTGGTCCTGACGGTTGCGGTCTGGGGCTGGCGCATGATGACCCATCGCCCGTTCGACCGCGAAGCACTGCGGCTCGGCTGCTGGATTCTCTGCACGGTGATCGCGGCGGGCTTCGTCAGCTGCTGGCCGCATGGCGGCGCATGGCCGCTGCCGACCGGCCTCGGCGGCGTGGTCGGCGACGCGCTGGTGCGTGCGCCGGCGGTGATCTTCGGACCGGCCGGCACGATCTATCGCATCGTGCTGGGCACGATCCTGTTCGCCGCGATGACCGTGACCTTCCTGATCGCCTGCGGCCTTGGCGCCCGCGAGCAGGACGACGAGCTCGCGGAAATCGAGGATGACGACAAGCCGCTCGACGAAGACGAGGAGAGCGATCGCGGCTCGGTGTCGCTGGGCTGGCTGTTCCACGCGCTGATGAGCACCAAGGCGCGGCTGATCTGGCTGCTTGGCGCCGCCTACCGCTCGCTGGTCTCGAGTGGACCGAAGACCAAGGCCGCTGCATTCAGCCGCCAGGAGCCGAATCTGGGCGGCGGCCGCGCCGCGCCCCCGATCTCGCCGCAGTCCGAAGACGCGGACTACGAGGACGAGCACGAAGAAGAGGAAGACGAGGAGGAGGAAGAGGAGCAGCCTGCCGCGCGCGCGCCGCGCAAGAAGGCTGCACCGAAGGCCGCGGCCAGGAAGTCCTCCGACAAGTTCGACCTTCCTTCCGTCTCGATGCTGGCCGCCCCGAAAGCCGGCGACCGCCAGCCGCTCAGCAAGGCCGAGCTGGAGACCAATTCCCGTTCGCTCGAAGGCGTGCTGCAGGATTTCGGCGTACGCGGCGAGATCGTGAAGGCCAATCCGGGTCCCGTCGTGACGCTCTACGAATTGGAGCCGGCACCCGGCATCAAGTCCTCGCGCGTGATCGGGCTTGCCGACGACATCGCCCGCTCGATGAGCGCGCTGTCGGCGCGCGTCGCCGTCGTGCCGGGCCGCAACGCCATCGGCATCGAGCTGCCGAACGCGCATCGCGAAAAGGTCTATTTGCGCGAATTGCTGGTGGCGAAGGAGGCGACCGACACGGTGGCAAAGCTGCCGCTGTGCCTCGGCAAGACCATCGGCGGCGATCCCGTCATCATCGATCTCGCCCGCACGCCGCACATGCTGATCGCCGGTACCACCGGCTCGGGCAAATCGGTCGCGATCAACACCATGATCCTCAGCCTGGTCTACCGGCTGCGCCCGGACCAGTGCCGGCTGATCATGGTCGACCCGAAGATGCTCGAGCTCTCCGTCTATGACGGCATTCCACATCTGCTCACGCCCGTCGTGACCGATCCGAAGAAAGCGGTGGTCGCGTTGAAATGGGCCGTGCGCGAGATGGAAGAGCGCTACAAGAACATGGCCAAGCTCGGTGTGCGCAACATCGACGGCTACAACACGCGCCTGCTCGAATTGAAGGCCAAGGGCGAGGAGCCGACGCGCACGGTGCATACCGGCTTCGACAAGGAAACCGGCAAGGCGATCTACGAGGAAGAGAAGCTCTCGCTCGACCCGCTGCCCTACATCGTCATCATCGTCGACGAGATGGCCGACCTGATGATGGTCGCCGGCAAGGACATCGAAGGCGCGGTGCAGCGTCTCGCGCAGATGGCGCGCGCCGCCGGCCTGCACGTGATCCTCGCCACGCAGCGTCCGTCGGTCGATGTCATCACCGGCACCATCAAGGCGAACTTCCCGACCCGCATCGCCTTCCAGGTCACCTCCAAGATCGACAGCCGCACCATCCTCGGCGAGATGGGCGCCGAGCAGCTGCTCGGCCAGGGCGACATGCTCTACATGGCCGGCGGCGGCCGCATCAGCCGCGTGCACGGACCCTTCGCTTCCGACGAGGAAGTCGAGAAGGTGGTGCGTCACCTCAAGACGCAGGGTCAGCCGGAATATCTCGAAGCCGTCACCGCCGAGGAGCCGGCCGAGGACGAGGACGGCGCCGTGTTCGACGCGACCGGCATGGGCGGGGATGGCGGCGGCGATCTATTCCAGCAGGCGGTTGCCATCGTCAAACGCGATCGCAAGGCCTCGACCAGCTATATCCAGCGCCGCCTGCAAATCGGCTATAATCGCGCCGCATCACTGATGGAGCGCATGGAACTGGAGGGTATCGTCGGCCCCGCCAACCACGCCGGCAAGCGCGAGATCCTGGTCGAGGAAGAAGACAGCCATATGTGAGGCGAAGGGCCTCTGAACATCATCTCACGTAAAATCGATATCCGCTTTTGCCAGAAATCACGCTAAAAGGGCGCCCAGCCATACAGGACGACGTGTTGATCAGACATCCGGACATTCGATTCGCCGCCACCATCGCCGCGCGAAGTGCGCGCGTGGCCGGCGTGCTTCTCGTCACCGCCGCGATGGTGACTGCGACGTCGTTCGCGCAGACCGTGCCCGTGCCGAAACCTGCACCGAAGGGCCGCAGCGACGGCGGGCAGGCCGGTGGGCCCGCTGTGACCGGCGCGACGCAGGCGCCACCGAATCCGGTCATCCCGGATCCGCGGCGCAACGTGCCGACCAGCATCTTCCAGACCTTCGATGCCAACCAGAAAGCGCAGGCGGCCAAGGTCAGCGCCTATCTGTCGTCGCTTCAGACATTGGTTGGTAATTTCGTCCAGGTCGGCCCCGACGGCAGCAAGACACAGGGCGATTTCTACATCCAGAAGCCCGGCAAGGTGCGCTTCGAATATGACGCGCCGAGCCCGATCGACATCGTCGCCGACGGATCCTCGCTGGTGGTGCGCGACCGCAAGCTCGCGACCCAGGACATCTATCCGCTGTCGCAGACGCCGCTGCGCTTCCTGTTGTCCGACCGCATCGACCTGATGAAGGACACCAACGTCGTTGGCGTCTCGGCCGACGACGTCTTCGTCAGCGTCACCATCGAGGAGAAGCAGGCGCTGGTCGGCACCAGCCGGCTGCTCCTGATGTTCGGCGCCAAGGACGGACAGCTCAAGCAGTGGACCGTCACCGACCCGCAGGGCTACGACACCACCATCGCGGTCTACAATCTGGATTCGAGCAAGAAGCTCGACCCCAACATGTTCAAGATCGATTTCACCAATTACGGCCCGTCACCGGGTTGAGATTGTATGGCCGCTCCAATCACCTCATGCCCGGGCTTGTCCCGGGCATCCGCGTTTCTGGGTCCGACAAAAAGACGTGGATGGCCGGGTCAAGCCCGGCCATGACGGATGGAGTTTGTTAGATCGTCACCATGCGTCTTTCCCTGACAACCTGGAACATCAATTCGGTGCGGCTGCGCATCGACCTGGTCGCGAAATTCCTGAAGAGCGCGCGGCCGGAGGTGCTGTGCCTGCAGGAGACCAAGTGCATCGACGACGCCTTTCCGCTGAAGCGCTTCAAGCGGCTCGGCTATGAGCACGTCGCGCTGAACGGGCAGAAGGGCTATCACGGTGTCGCCATCGTCTCGAAAATTCCATTCGAGTCCAAGGACATCCGCACCTTCTGCGACAAGGTGGATTCGCGCCACATCTCGGTGTCGTTCGGCGAGAAGGCGGGCATCGCAAAGCCTTTGGTGCTGCATAATTTCTACGTGCCCGCCGGCGGCGACATTCCCGATCCCGCGCTGAACGAGAAGTTCGACCACAAGCTTCGCTTCCTCGACGAGATGAAGGCGTGCGAGCCGCTGCATCCGCGCGGCGAGGACCGCCACATCCTGGTCGGCGACCTCAACGTCGCCCCGCACGAGAACGACGTGTGGTCGCACAAGCAGCTTCTGAAAGTCGTCTCGCACACACCCGTCGAAACCGAGAAGCTGAAGGCGGCGCTCGCCGCCGGCGAATGGATCGACGTCGCGCGCGAGCGTATCCCGATGTCGGAGAAGGTCTATACGTGGTGGAGCTACCGTTCCGCCGACTGGACCGTCGGCGACCGCGGCCGCAGGCTGGATCACATCTGGGTCTCGCGTGCGCTGAAGGACACGGTCCAGGATTTCAAGATCCTGCGCGATGCGCGGAGCTGGGAGCGGCCGTCGGACCACGTGCCCGTCACGGTGACGCTCGATCTATGAGCGTCACCTGTCTTTTCGGGGGCGCGCAGCGCGAGCTATGGTGCGCAATTGCGCACCAGAGAATCCATCAAGCGGCAGAGTTGGTGGATGAATGGATTCCGGGCTCGCGACTTCGTCGCGCCCCGGAATGACAACAGAGAGACTCAAGACGTCAGCTTCGCGCCGGCCATCAGGATGTCGCTGGCGATCTGGCTGGAGCGCACCGCGAATTCGTCGCGCAGGCGAACGGCGGCGGCGGGGTCGCTCTCGAGCACGCGCTGGAACAGGCTGCGTGCGACGCGGATGACGGAGGAATGCTCCAGCGCGATCGCACGCGATGGCCGCTTCATCGGCACCACCAGTGCGAGCTCGCCGATCAGCGCACCGGGGCCGGCGATCATTTCGGCGCCGGCGCCGTCTTCGACCCTGAAGGCGCCGCGCTGGACCACGAAGCCGGCATCGGCGGCGTCGCCGAGATCGAACAGGACGTCACCGCGGACGAAGTCACGCTGCTCGGAACCGATCGCCAGCATGCGCAACGAGGCGTCTCCCAACAGGCGCAGTGTCGGGACACGCTCGAGAAGCGCTACGTCGTCGTCGATTGACATTCCGGTCCGTGGCTCGAGGAACGCGCCAATTTACGACGAATCGCGCGTTTCCGGAACGTATCACGGCACCAGCTTGTAGCCACCGGCTTCGGTGACCAGGATCTCGGGGTTGGCGGCGTCCTTCTCGATCTTCTGGCGAAGCCGATAGATGTGGGTTTCCAGCGTGTGGGTGGTGACGCCGGAATTGTAGCCCCAGACCTCCTGGAGCAGGGTCTCGCGCGACACCGGCATCTGGCCGGCCCGGTAGAGAAAGCGGAGAATCGCCGTTTCCTTCTCGGTGAGGCGGACCTTGCGCGCATTGGCCGCGGTCAGCATCTTCGAGCCGGGACGGAAGGAGTAGGGGCCGACCGAGAACACCGCGTCCTCGCTGGCTTCGTGCTGGCGGAGCTGGGCTCGGATGCGGGCCAGCAGAACGGCGAAGCGGAAGGGCTTTGCGACATAGTCGTTGGCGCCGGATTCCAGCCCCAGGATCGTGTCGGAATCGGTGTCGTGCCCGGTCAGCATGATGATCGGGGCCTTGAAGCCGCCCTTGCGCAAGGAGCGGACCACCTCGCGGCCATCGGTGTCGGGCAGGCCGACATCCATCAGGACCAGATCGGGGGAGTTGGCCTTGGCGGCGCTCGCGCCCTTGGCGCCGGTGTCGACCGCGGAGGCTTCGAATTCTTCGTGTAGCGATAATTGCTCCACCAACGTATCGCGCAGATCGGTGTCGTCATCCACGATCAGGATCTTGCGGGCATTGGGCATGGGAGGTCATCCTTTTAGGGTCCGGCTCGGCGCGCATCCATGCCGCGCCCAGCCGCGAGGGAAGTTTAGGGTCGCCGTTTTATTGTTATTCGTGTTGAAGTAGTGGGCTGTTACCGATTCACAAGCCACAAGCACTCTAACTCAGAATAGCAGGGCGATTTGATGAATGTCCTGTAATGAATTCGACATTGCACGTTCACATGAAAAACAAAGCAGCTTCAGTCGGTTACGCCACGAATCGACGCGCCGGGCCGCTCTCCGCGATCCGCGTTAAGCCTGCTGCAGGTAATCCGCGCAGGGGTTGGCTGACGGCTGGAGCGCTGACCATCCCGGTCGCGCTGGGGCGGGGCGGCATTCTGGCCAACAAGCGCGAGGGCGATGGCGGCACCCCCAGGGGCAACTTCCGTCCCAGGCGGCTGTGGTGGCGGGGCGACCGGCACAGCCGCCCCCAGACGTTCTTGCCGGCCCGGAAGATCACCGGCGCAGACGCCTGGTGCGAGGATCCACGGGACCGCCATTACAATCAGGGCATCCGGCTGGGCGAGGGGCAGGGCGGTGACCGGCTCAAGCGGGCCGACCACCTCTATGACTTCATCATCGAGATCGACCACAACACCAGACCGCGCATCGCCGGCCGCGGCAGCGCGGTCTTCCTGCACCTGGCCCGCGACAATTTCGGCCCGACCGCGGGCTGCGTCTCCATGACGAAGTCTGCGATGCTGCAATTGCTGCGGCGCCTGGGCCCGCGAACAAGAATCATCATCGGGTGAGGGTGCATGCTCGACAAGGATCAAATCGTGTAAGTCGCCGCCGTCATTGCGAGGAGCACTTGCGACGAAATCGATGGCGGTTGCTGAGCGCGTATCCCGACGACGGCTCTTACCTGTGCCCGAAGATCGCACTCCCCACGCGCACATGGGTGGCGCCCAGCATGATGGCGGTCGCGAAATCGGCGCTCATCCCCATCGAGAGATTCGTCAATCCATTGCGCGCGGCGATCTTGGCGGTGAGGGCAAAATGCGCCGCCGGCGGTTCGTCGACCGGCGGGATGCACATCAGTCCGGAGATCGTGAGCCCATAGGTGTCGCGGCAGCTCGCGAGGAAGGCATCGGCCTCGCCGGGCGCGACGCCGGCCTTCTGCGGTTCCTCGCCGGTATTGATCTGGACGAAGAGCTGCGGGTGCTTTTTCTGGGATTCGATTTCCTTGGCTAATGCCTGGCAAATGCTCGGGCGATCGACCGAATGGATCGCGTCGAACAGCGCGACCGCCTCTTTCGCCTTGTTGGATTGCAGCGGCCCGATCAGATGCAGCGCGATATCGGGGTAAACAGACGTTAAGGCCGGCCACTTGCTTTTGGCCTCCTGCACCCGATTCTCGCCGAATACCCGCTGTCCGGCGGCGATGACCGGGATAATTGCATCGGCGGCGAAAGTCTTGGACACCGCGATCAGCGTCACGGAGGCGCGGTCGCGCCGCGCGTCCCTGCAGGCGCGGGCGATTTCGGCTTCGACCGCGGCGAGCGCGTTTGGTGAATGGCCGGTTACCGGCGCAGCGGTGGCTTCTGTCATGACGTCTCTTGGCCGGGATCGCAGCCCGAGTTAAGTCCAATTTTACCGAGTTCAAGAAACAGTTTTTGAACCCTTCGCTTTACCTTGGCCCATGGGGTGGGTAACGAAGATGGCAAGCGTCAGTCTCAACCGCAAACGCGCGAAACTCAAGCAGGTTCTGGGAATCCGGGCGCGGCTTGCGTTGCTTGCGGTCATTCTCGTGGCGCCGTTAATGCTTGAGCGCATCCGCTCGCTCGAAGACACGCGTGCGCGGCAGATCGCGCAGGCTGCGGCCGAGTTCACCACGGTGGCAAGGCACAGTGCCGATGCGCAGCGCGAGGTTATCTCGTCGGTCGAGACCATCCTGAAATCGGAAGCCTTCATCCGCGCCTCCGCCGGCGGCATCAGCAAGAGCTGCGACGTGCTGCGCGCAAGCCTGCCGTCGAGCCTTCCCTGGATCCGCACGCTTTTGATCGCCGGCCAGGACGGACGCATCCAATGCGCCACCAACAACATGTATGTCGGACTCGATCTCAGTGACCGGCCCTACTTCCAGCAGGCACAGCAAACCGGCCGCTTCGTTCTCAGCGATTTCATCCTGTCGCGGCCGGTGCTCTCGCCGACCGTGATGGCGGTTTATCCGGTCTCGGCCTTCAGCGGGGTGCCCGATGCCGTCGTGCTCGCCACCGTCAATCTCGACTGGATGTCGAAGGTCATGAGCAATCTGGGCGGCCGCGCCGGCATCACCGCGGTGCTGGTCGACAGCGCGGGCACCGTGCTGGCGGCGCCCGCCGATCAGCACAGCATGGTCGGCCGTCCCCTCGACAACATGCCGCTGATGTCCGCGATCGCGGACAAGGCGCTGCGGTCCGACCAGGACGAGGGTTCACTGTCGTTCCTCGCCGCCGACGGCTCCCGCCGGGCGGTCAGCTATATCCGCATCGCCGGCACCAATGCCCGCCTGATCGCCAGCATCGATGAAGACAAGGTGTCAGCGGCGGTCAACCGCGACATCCGCACCGCCTATCTGCAGCTCGCTTTCGTCGTCGTGTTCGTCCTGCTCGGCGCGCTGATTGCCGCCGAGAAACTCGTCATCAAGCCGATCGAGATGCTCGCCGACATGGCCAAGCGTCTCGGCGAGGGCGACCTGTCGGCCCGCGCGGCGCGCAATCGGCTGCCGGCCGAGTTCGTTCCGCTGGCCCGCGCCTTCAACGCGATGGCCGCGCAGCTGAGCCAGCGCGAGCGCGAGCTGATAGCGAGCAACGACCGGCTGACGGTGATGGCCTCGATCGACATGCTGTCGGGGCTCGCCAACCGCCGCGGTTTCCAGAGCCGGCTCGATTTCGAATGGATGCGCGCGCAGCAATATGGCAGCGACCTCGCACTCCTGATGATCGACGTCGACCATTTCAAGCTGTTCAACGATACTTACGGCCATCTCGAAGGTGATACCTGCCTGACCCGTCTCGGCGAATCGCTGTCCGGTATCGCCGCCGACACGATGGGCTTTGCGGCACGCTATGGCGGCGAGGAATTCTGCCTCCTGCTGCCGAATACCGACGTGATGCGCGCCGCCGAAATCGGCGAACAGGTGCGGGCGGCCGTGCTGAGACTCTGCCTGCCGCACATCACCTCGAGCCACATGATCGTCACGGTCTCGATCGGGGTTGCCGCGACAAAGCCGAACGAGTCCTTGCGTCCCGGCGACCTGATCGAAGCCGCCGACGCCGCGCTCTACGCCGCCAAGCACCGCGGCCGCAACAATGTCGTCGAGCACGGCGTGCAGGCGATTGAGACCGGCGCGGCTGATATGATGATGGTAGCCAGCGCCTAGCCCGCGGCCCCGGCCCGCTCGAGCTCGACCTCCGTCACGACGCGATTGCGGCCGCCGCTCTTGGCGAGATAGAGCGCGCGGTCGCAACGCTCGATCAGATCCGTGATCGCCTCACCGGTCCGGTACTGCGCCACGCCGATCGACACGCTGATGTTCGGCAGGATCTCGCCGGTCGAACGGCGCGTGATCGTGCATTCGGCAATCGCGCGCCTGATGCGCTCGGCGAGCTCGGCACATGTGCCAAGATCGGCGTCCGGCAGCACCGCGATCAGCTCCTCGCCGCCATAGCGGGCCGGCAGATCCTGCTCGCGGACTTTCTCGCGCAGCACCTTCGCCATCAGGCGCAGCACCTGGTCGCCGACGCCATGGCCGAAATTGTCGTTGAAGGCCTTGAAGTAGTCGATATCGAGCATCAGCACGCTGAGCGGCTCGCCCCATTCGGCAGTCGTCTGCGCCTTGCGCAGGAATTCCTCGAGGGCCCGCCGGTTCGCCAGCCCCGTCAACATGTCGGTCCGGGCGCGCTGCTCGGACCTCGACAGCGAATCGCGGATCACGTCGAGCTCGCGGGTCTTTTCCGCAAAGCCTGCCTCCAGCCGCGTCGCCCTTGTGGCGGCCCGCGCCAGCTCGTTCATGAGCTGGGCGACCAGCAGCTTTGGATCGACGCCGGCCCTGCCCTGGTCGGCCACCTGGCTGATGACCTGCATCTGCGAATGATTGTCGGCGATCGCGGTTGCCAGAAATTCCTTCGCGGCCCCCATGAGCGCCTGCAGCCGCTCGGAGGTGTCGACCGCGGCGGCACTCGCCTGGGGCGCGACGTAGGTCTCGAACAGATCCTGATTGGTTCGCGCATCGAAGGGACGATTGTGGTCGATCAGCAGATCGATCGCGTTGCGCAGATCGTCATGACTGCCTGCGAAATACTGGAACCAGACCGCGAAATTGGCCGGAGTCGGCGCAATGCGCTGTTCGGCCATGCTCCGCATCGCCCGTCCGGCGATGGACGCGGCATAGTCGTAATCGGGATCGTCGAAGCTGGAATCCATCGCGGTCATGCGGCCTTGTCAGGCCGCAAATTGGCATCGACCCCTTAATCACACCCCAACGCGGGCCCTCGTAGTTATGCGGAGGCGCGGCCGAAGTTCCAGAACGCGGCAACCCATTGACCCCCTGAGGTCTTCTATGGCCTAGTCCGCCGTCTTGAGACGGCCGAACCCACGAAAACCCAACGATTCCATGACCTCCGAACGCTATAACGCCCGCGACGCCGAACCGCGCTGGCAACGCCTCTGGGACGAGCAGGCGATCTTCGTCTCCAGGAACGACGATCCGCGGCCGAAATACTATGTGCTCGAGATGTTCCCCTACCCTTCCGGGCGCATCCATATCGGCCATGTCCGGAATTACACACTGGGTGACGTGCTGGCCCGCTTCATGCGCGCCAAGGGCTTCAACGTGCTGCATCCGATGGGCTGGGATGCCTTCGGCCTGCCCGCCGAGAACGCCGCGATCGAGCGCAAGGTCGCCCCGAAGGCCTGGACCTACGACAACATCGCCGCGATGAAGAAGCAGCTCCGCTCGATCGGGCTGTCGCTGGACTGGAGCCGCGAGATCGCAACCTGCGATCCCAGCTATTACAAGCACCAGCAGAAGATGTTTCTGGACTTCCTGCGCGAAGGTCTCGCCGAGCGCGAGAAGCGCAAGGTGAACTGGGACCCCGTCGATATGACCGTGCTCGCCAACGAGCAGGTCATCGACGGCCGCGGCTGGCGTTCGGGCGCGGTCGTCGAGCAGCGCGAGATGAACCAGTGGGTCTTCAAGATCACGAAGTACTCGCAGGAGCTCTTGAGCGCGCTGGACGGGCTGGACCGCTGGCCCGACAAGGTGCGGCTGATGCAGCGCAACTGGATCGGCCGCTCGGAGGGCCTGCTGGTCCGCTTCGCGCTCGACCCGGCGACGACGCCGGCCGGCGAGAGCGAGCTGAAGATCTTCACGACGCGTCCGGACACACTGTTCGGCGCGAAGTTCATGGCGATCTCGGCGGATCATCCGCTGGCGCAGGCGGCAGCTGCGAAGAACCCAGAGCTTGCGGAGTTCATCGCTGAGATCAAGAAGATCGGCACTGCGCAGGAGATCATCGACACCGCGGAGAAGCAGGGCTTCGACACCGGCATCCGCGCGGTGCACCCGTTCGATCCCAGCTGGAAGCTGCCGGTCTATGTCGCGAACTTCGTGCTGATGGAATACGGCACCGGCGCCATCTTCGGCTGCCCGGCGCACGACCAGCGCGACCTCGACTTCGTCAACAAGTACGCTCTCGGCAACACGCCCGTCGTGTGCCCGGAAGGCCAGGATCCCAAGACCTTCGTGATCACCGACACCGCCTATGACGGTGACGGCCGCATGATCAATTCGCGCTTCCTCGACGGCATGACCATCGAGCAGGCCAAGGAGGAGGTGGCGAAGCGTCTCGAGACGGAGCTGCGCGGCAACGCGCCGATCGGCGAGCGTCAGGTGAATTTCCGCCTGCGCGACTGGGGCATTTCGCGCCAGCGCTATTGGGGCTGCCCGATCCCCGTCATCCATTGCCCGAAATGCGATGTGGTGCCGGTGCCGGATGCGGACCTGCCGGTGAAGCTGCCGGACGACGCCACCTTCGACAAGCCGGGTAACGCGCTGGATCATCATCCGACCTGGAAGCACGTCACCTGCCCGCAATGCGGCGGCAAGGCCCAGCGCGAAACAGACACCATGGACACGTTCGTGGATTCGTCCTGGTACTTCGCGCGCTTCACCGATCCCTGGAACGAGAACGCGCCGACGACGCCTGCGGTCGCCAACCGGATGCTGCCGGTCGACCAATATATCGGCGGCGTCGAGCACGCGATCCTGCATCTGCTCTACAGCCGCTTCTTCACCCGCGCGATGAAGGCGACCGGGCACATTGCGCTGGACGAGCCGTTCGCCGGCATGTTCACGCAAGGCATGGTGGTGCACGAGACCTACCAGAAGGCCGACGGCACCTATGTGCAGCCGGCCGAGGTGAAGATCGAGGTCGGCGGCAACGGGCGCCGCGCAACGTTGCTGACGTCGGGCGAAGACATCCAGATCGGCCCGATCGAGAAGATGTCGAAGTCGAAGAAGAACACGGTCGACCCCGACGACATCATCGAGACCTACGGCGCCGACGTGGCCCGCTGGTTCATGCTCTCGGACTCACCGCCCGACCGCGACGTGATCTGGAGCGACGAGCGCGTCCAGGGCGCCTCGCGCTTCGTGCAGCGGCTGTGGCGGCTGGTGAACGATTCCGTCGAACTCGGCAACGCCGCGCCGGCGGCCCGGCCGGCCAGCTTCGGCCCGGACGCGACCACCTTGCGCAAGGCCGCCCACGGCGCGCTGGACAAGGTCACAACCGGCATCGAGCGGCTCCACTTCAACGTCTGCCTCGCCCATATCCGCGAATTCACCAATATCTTCTCGGAGGTGCTTCAGCGTCCGGGCCAGCCCGCAGCCGACCTGGCGCCGGATCTGGCCTGGGCGATCCGGGAGGCCAGCCAGATCCTAGTGCAGCTGTTCTCTCCGATGATGCCGCATCTCGCCGAGGAGTGCTGGCGGGTTCTGGGCCAGAAGGGGCTGGTTTCGGAAGCCAATTGGCCCCAAATCGAACGCGATTTGCTGGTCGAAGACAGCGTGACCCTGGTGGTTCAGGTCAACGGCAAGAAGCGGGGTGAGGTCACAGTTGCAACAGCGGCCCAGAATCCGGAAATCGAGGCTGCCGTTTTGGCCCTCGATGCGGTAAAGCTGGCCCTGGACGGCAAGCCCGTCCGCAAGGTGATCATCGTTCCCAAGAGGATCGTGAATGTTGTCGGCTAGGATCCGTATCGCAGCCCGCTTGCTGGCAGTCGCTGCATTGGCGGCGCTGACGGCAGGCTGCTTCCAGCCGATGTATGCCGAGCGCACTGACGGCACCCCCGGTCTGCGCGAAAGGCTGATGGGCGTCGAGCTACCCCCGATCAACAAACCCAATGCTTCGCGCGAGGCCCGCGTCGGTGTCGAAATCCGTAACGCACTGGCCTTCAAGCTCTACGGCACGGCGACGGGCATGCCGCCGACCCACCGGCTGGATATCCGCTTCACCACCAGCCGCTCCTCGCTGATCGTCAGCGCCGCGACCGGACTGCCGACCAGCGAAAATCTCGGCATCGACGCCCAGTACAATCTGATCGACGTCGCGACCGGCAAGTCCGTCATGACCGGCTCGACGTTCTCACGCGTGTCCTATGACATGCCGGGGTCCTATCAGCGCTTCTCGCGCACCCGCGCCGTGCGCGATGCCGAGGATCGCGCCGCCAACGAGATCGCCGATAACATCTCCACCCGGCTCGCCTCGTTCTTCACTGCGGGCACCTAGTTCGCTCCCGTCATTCCGGGGCGCCCAAAGGGCGAACCCGGAATCTCGATCTTAAACCTCTGGATTCTCTGGTGCGCAATTGCGCACCGTAGTTCGCGCCACGCGCGCCCCGGAACGACAATCTGGACCATGGTCGCGCTGCGCGGAAAAGAGATCGACGCTTTCCTCGCCCGCCCTGATGCGGGCCGTCCGATCATCCTGCTCTACGGTCCCGATGCCGGCCTCGTGCGCGAGCGCGCCGATGCGCTGATCGCGTCCAGCGTCGACGATCCCAACGATCCGTTCTCGCTGGTCAAGCTCGACGGCGACGAGCTCTCCGCCGAGCCCTCGCGCCTCGTCGACGAAGCCATGACGGTGCCGCTGTTCGGCGGCCGCCGCGCCATCCGCGTTCGCGCCGGCTCGCGCAGCTTTGCCAGCGGCATCGAGACGCTGGCCGAGATGAACGTGAAGGATTGCCGCATCGTGATCGAGGCCGGCGAGCTTCGCCCGGAATCGCCGCTGCGCAAGACTTGCGAGCGCGCCAAGACGGCCGTGGCGATCGGCTGCTACCCCGACACTGAGCGTGATCTGGCCAGGCTGATGGAGGACGAGCTCCGTATCGCGAATTTGCGCATCGCGCAGGACGCCCGCGCGGCGCTGATGTCATTTCTCGGCGGCGACCGCCAGGCCTCGCGCAACGAACTGCGCAAGCTGACCCTCTACGCCCACGGCAAGGGCGAGGTCACGCTGGATGACGTCATGGCCGTGGTCGCCGATGCGTCGGAGCTGAAGCTCGATCCGATCGTCGACGGCGCCTTTGCCGGACGGCCCGACATCGTCGAGACCGAATTCGCCAAGGCCATGATCGCCGGCACCTATCCCGGCGTGATCCTCTCCGCCGCGCAGCGGCAGGCTGCGTGGCTGCACAAATCCGCGCTCGCCATCGCCGACGGCACGCCGGCCTCCGCCGTGCTCGACGGCGGCTTTCCACGCCTGCATTTTTCGCGAAAGCCCGCGGTCGAAACCGCGCTGCGCAATTTCAGCCCGGCGCGGCTTGCCGCCATCATGGAGCAGCTCGCAACCGCGGCGCTCGACACCCGCAAGCAGTCCACCCTCGCCGCAGCCATAGCCCAGCGCGCACTGATGTCGATTGCGGCGAACGCGAAGCGGCGGGGTTAGGCCCCCCGCTCTCTCCACGTCTTTGCGAGCGCGGCGATGCAATCCAGAGTCCCTCCGCGGAAAGATTCTGGATTGCTTCGCTGCGCTCGCAATGACGGTGTGGATGCAGACGCGCGCCACACACTCGCTGTCGTCCCCGCGAACCGCAAGGACGTCTGCGAGTGCTGGAGCTACAGCGCGCCCTTGGCGAGCCGCTTCATCACCTCGTCGAGCTGATCGAGGTTGCGGTAGTTGATCTGCACGGAGCCGCCGGGATCACGGTGATTGACGGTGACCTTGAGACCCAGCGCGTCGCTGACGCGCTTTTCGAGGTCGATCGTATCGGGGTCCTTTTCCTTGCCGGCGGTGCTGCGCGCCTTCTGCGGCTTGCGCTCAGGTACGCCCTCTTCATGTGCCAGCGCCTCGGCCTGACGGACGTTGAGACCCTCCTCGACGATGCGCTTGGCGGCTGCGAGCGGATCCGGCACGCCGATCAGCGCGCGGGCGTGGCCCGCCGTCAACTCGCCGGTCGCGATGTAGGCCTGCACCTCGGCCGGCAGCTTCGTCAGCCGCATCATGTTGGCGACGTGGCTGCGGCTCTTGCCGACGACCTTCGCGATGTCGTCCTGGCTGCGTTTGAACTCGTTGGCGAGCGCGTGATAGCCCTGCGCCTCTTCCATCGGATTGAGGTCTTCACGCTGCACATTCTCGATGATCGCGAATTCCAGCGCGTCGCTGTCGCTGATGTC
Organism: Bradyrhizobium sp. CCBAU 51765; assembly: GCF_015291725.1. GTDB lineage: Bacteria > Pseudomonadota > Alphaproteobacteria > Rhizobiales > Xanthobacteraceae > Bradyrhizobium > Bradyrhizobium liaoningense. The sequence goes on along the minus strand of NZ_CP030038.1, from coordinate 227,789 downwards.
GACCGGAACGATCGGCACGTCATGCAGGCCGGCGAGCTGCGAGGCGCGCCAGCGCCGCTCGCCCGCGATGATCTCGTAGCGATCCTGCGCGCCCTTCACCGGACGCACCACGATCGGCTGGATCACGCCGTGTTGCCTGATGGAGTCGGAGAGCTCCTTGAGCTCGGTCTCCGAGAAGGTGCGGCGCGGGTTGCGCGGGTTGGGCTTGATGAATTCGATCGGCACCTTGCGCTGCGCGCGCGGACGATCGACGTGCTGAGCCTCGCCGCCGACGTCACCGATCAGACTCGCAAGACCTCGGCCCAGTCGCGAACGCGCTTCGTCGGCCATCGCCAGCTCCCTTGGATTCACGGTGCAGCACTCCAGAACTGAATTGTCGTAGGGTGGGCAAAGCGAAGCATGCCCACCGATTGTTTGCGGATGACGGTGGGCACGGCGAAGGCGCCTTTGCCCACCCTACGGCAGCCTCAATGCGTCGTGCGCAGCTCGCGCTCGCGCTGGATCACTTCGGTGGCGAGCCGCAGGTAGGCTTCGCTGCCGACGCATTTGAGATCGTAGACCAGCACCGGCTTGCCGTAGGACGGCGCTTCGGAGATGCGCACGTTGCGCGGGATCATGGTCTTGTAGACCTTCTCGCCCATGAACTGGCGGACATCGGCGACGACCTGGTTCGAGAGGTTGTTACGCGAGTCGAACATGGTCAGCACGATGCCGTGGATCGACAGGTTCGGATTGAGCGTCGAACGCACCTGCTCCACCGTCTGCAGCAATTGCGACAGACCCTCGAGCGCGAAGAACTCGCATTGCAGCGGCACCAGGATCGCGTCGGAGGCCGCCATCGCGTTCACCGTGAGCAGGTTGAGCGAGGGCGGGCAGTCGATCAGCACATAGGTGTAGTCGGCGTCCGGCGAAACGTTGTTGTTGAGTGCGCCGATGGCGTCGCGCAGCTTGAAGGCGCGGCCGGGCGTGGTGCCGAGCTCGAGCTCGAGGCCGGAGAGGTCCATGGTCGAGGGCGCGATGTGCAGCCGCGGTACTGCGGTCGAGACCACCGCCTCGCGCAAGGCGGCTTCGCCGACCAGCACGTCGTAGGTCGAACAGGAGCGGTTGCGGCGATCGATACCGAGGCCGGTCGAGGCGTTGCCCTGCGGATCGAGATCGACGATCAGGACGCGCTCGCCGATCGCCGCGAGCGCCGTGCCGAGATTGATCGCTGTGGTTGTCTTCCCCACGCCGCCCTTCTGATTCGCCAGCGCCAGAATGCGCGGGTGGCCATGCGGGACCTCGTTGGTCTCCTGGGCCGGCTGTTCTTGCTGCGGTTCGTCAATCACGCTCATCGCAATTCCCCACTCACCCCTGAACGCCTCACCCGCGTCGTTCGACGGACGTCAGCTCCACGATCCAGCCGTCACCCGTGCGGCTTCGATGGAGCTGAGGTTGAATATTCCAACATTTAGCGGCTTCGGTCAATTCAGCCTCTACATCTTGACCCTTCGGAAATAGCGCCTTTGCGCCCTGGCGCATCAGCGGCTCCGCGAAGCCGATGAGTTGATGTAGCGGAGCCAGTGCGCGCGCGGTGACGCAATCGACGGGGCCGGTGATTCTATCCACATTATCCCCGATCTCAGCGAGATGTACGACTCCCGGAGATGTGGTGACGCGAATCGCTTCGCGCAGGAAAGCCGCCTTCTTGGCGATTCGCTCGACGAGGTGGACGGTCGCGCCCGGCGTCCCCGCCATGGCGCAAGCCAGGACGACGCCGGGGAAGCCGCCGCCGCTGCCGAGGTCGGCCCAGCGTCTTGCGGTCGGTGCAAGATCGACCAGCTGAAGTGAATCGGCGATGTGCCGCGTCCAGAGATGCGGCAAGGTCGAAGGCGCGACCAGATTGGTCTTGGCCTGCCACTCGCGCAGCAGAGCGATGTAGCGATCGAGCCGCGCCTCCGTTTCACGTGAAACGGGAGCAAGCTTGAGCGCCGCGATCTTGTCGGCTGCAATGATCGCGTCCAGCGACTGATCGTTGGCGTTGGCCTTGTCGATCTTCGGTCGAGCCGGTGTCGTGTCGGATTGGCGCACGGCGGCGCGTGCTCCGGCTCGTCGCGATAGCGGCCTGTCCCCGCCCGGTCCGCGCTGTTTCACGTGAAACGCCTATGCAATTGCTTTGGAGGTCTTTCGGGCCTCACGCCGTAGATAAGCCGCGAGGATGCCGAGCGCTGCCGGCGTCATGCCATCGATCCGGCCGGCCTGTCCGACAGTGAAGGGCCGCGCCTTCTCCAGCTTGGCCCTGACCTCGTTGGAGAGGCCCGGGACCTGCTGGTAATCGACGTCCGAGAGCACCATCCCCTCGTCGCGCCTGAATGCTTCGACGTCGGCACTCTGGCGCTCCAGATAGACATCGTATTTCGCATCGATCTCAAGATGAGTGGCGATGACAGGATCGATCGCCGCCAGCTCCGGCCAGATCGCGCGGATCTGGCTCCAGCCGATCTCCGGATACGCCATCAGCTCGAAGGCAGACCGGCGCTGGCCATCCCGGTTCAGGGACAGGCCGTGCTTGATCGCCTCGTTCGGGGTGATGGTCAGGGACTTCGACAGCGCCCGGGCTGCGTTCAGGGCATCCATCTTGGTGCGGTGATGCCTGATGCGGGCACCGCCGACACATCCCAAGGCGATGCCCTTCTCGGTCAGGCGCTGGTCCGCGTTGTCAGCCCGCAGCGTCAAACGATATTCGGCCCTAGAGGTGAACATCCGATAGGGCTCGCTGATGCCCCGGGTGACGAGGTCATCGATCATGACGCCGAGATAGCCGTCCGCCCGATCGAACACCGTCAACGCGGCCCCGCTGGCGGACAACGCCGCATTCAACCCGGCCACGATGCCCTGCCCGGCGGCCTCTTCATATCCGGTGGTGCCGTTGATCTGCCCGGCCAGGAACAGCCCACGCAGACGCTTGGTCTGCAGGGTCGGATCGAGCTCGCGGGGATCGATGTGATCGTATTCGATGGCATAGCCCGGCCGCACCATCTTCACCCGCTCCAGGCCCGGAATGCTGGCGAGGATCGCAAGCTGGACCTCCTCCGGCAGCGAGGTCGAGATGCCGTTGGGATAGACGGTCGTATCGTCCAGCCCTTCCGGCTCCAGGAAGATCTGATGGCCGTCGCGGTCGCCGAAGCGGACGATCTTGTCCTCGATCGAGGGGCAATAGCGCGGGCCGGAGCTCTTGATCTGGCCGGAGTACATCGGAGAGCGATGGACATTGGCGCGGATCACCTCATGGGTCGCGGCCGTGGTCCGGGTGATCCCGCACTGGATCTGCGGGGTCGTGATGCGCTCGGTCAGGACCGAGAACGGCTCCGGCGGCTCGTCCCCGGGCTGCATCTCGACGGCGGACCAGTCGATCGTCGTGCCATCCAGACGGGGCGGCGTTCCGGTCTTGAGGCGTCCGAGGGTGAAGCCGGCACGCTCGAAGGAGCTTGAAAGGCCCATCGCAGGAGCTTCGCCGACCCGCCCGGCGGGCCAATTCTTCTCGCCGAGATGGATCAGGCCACGCAGGAAGGTCCCGGTGGTGACGACGACGGCCCCTGCCCGGAGCTCCCGGCCATCGGCCAAGCGAAGACCGGTGACCCGCCCTTCGGCCATGATCAGCTCGTCGGCCTCGCCTTCGATGACGGAAAGGCCCTCGGTCTCCATGATCGCAGCCTGCATGGCGGCCGCATAGAGCTTCCGGTCCGCCTGGGCTCGCGGACCACGGACCGCCGGCCCCTTCCGTCGATTGAGAACACGAAACTGGATGCCACCGGCGTCGCCGACACGGCCCATCAGACCATCGAGAGCGTCGACTTCGCGAACCAGGTGACCCTTGCCGAGACCACCGATGGCCGGATTGCAGGACATCGCGCCGACAGTCGCGAAACGGTGCGTCACCAGAGCGGTCGCCGCGCCCATCCGCGCAGCAGCAGCCGCGGCCTCACAGCCGGCGTGGCCGCCGCCGATCACGATGACGTCGAAGCTTGCTCGCTCTGTTCGCATGATCGGACTTCTATCCCAGAGCGGAAAAAGCCGGAAGTGGAAACTCGGGACCGGCCGTGTTTCACGTGAAACAGGAGGAGGCCGGCGATACCGCTTTTCGCGAAATCAACCCCATGCACAGTGGAGGAGCATTGAGGATGTTGTCGTTTCACGACGCCGAGATGAGCGATGGGCCTTGGTAGATTGTGCTGGTGGGATCGTGGGCGATTTATCGAGACGGAGATCAGCATCGCGCTGTCATGTGAGCGCGGCGAAGCTATCTTGAGTATGCCGAATAGAGACGGTTGGATTGCGTCGCCACAAGGCTCCTCGTGATGACGAGATCGCGGCCAGCGGCCCTAGCTTCCGCTCCTAAGCGCCGCCAGATCGCGTAATGAGCGAGCGAACCTGAGCCAAATGAGCGCCGGTGTTTCACGTGAAACAGGTTGGAGCTTACCCCACTATTTCACGTGAAACACAAGAAATGGAACAAATCCTAGTTCTACAATGAAGAACTAGCGCTACTTTCCAATGCAGAACTTCTGGAAGATCGCCCCAAGGACGTCCTCGACGTCCACCCGGCCCAACAGCCGGCCCAGGGCGTAAGCCGCAGCACGCAGCTCTTCGGCCGCCAGCTCTTCGCCCTCTTCTACAAGCTCCAGACTCCGGCGCAAGCTGTCCGACGCCTGACGCAGCAAATCGCGCTGCCGCGCCCGGGTCACCAAGGCGCCTTCCGTGGTTCCGAAGAAGTTGGCGGCGAACATTACGAGGGCCTCGACCAGTTCCGGAATGCCGTCGCCCCGGCTCGCGGAGATCGGGAACTCGCCCGGAGGCACGAGGCGCTCGGGCCCGCCGAGATCGATCTTGTTGCGGACGATCCAGACCAAGCCACCCGGCGAAACAGCACCGTCGCCGGATCTCCGAAGCGAGCGCATGGCTTCCGGGTCGACAGCCTGCCCGCCCTCCACCATCCACAGGACCAGGTCGGCGTCCCCGGCTCGCGCTCGCGCCCGACGCACGCCCTCCCGCTCCACGGGATCATTGGTCTCGCGAATGCCGGCGGTGTCGATGACAGTGACGGGGTAGCCGTCGAGATCGAGCTGCACCTCGATCACATCACGCGTGGTGCCAGCATGCGGCGAGACGATCGCGACCTCGCGCCGCGCGAGCTGGTTGATCAAGGTCGACTTGCCGACGTTCGGCTCGCCGGCGATCGCCACCACGAGACCCTCGCGCAGCCGTTCAGAATGTCCCTGTGCTGCAAGGGCTTTTGAGATTTCGTCGTGAAGCGCCTTGATCGCTTTCACCGCCGGCACCCTCAGCTCCGCCGGCACGTCGCCTTCATCGGAAAAATCGATGCCGGCCTCGATCAACGCGGAGGCCTCGATGATGCGCTCGCGCCAGTCGCGCGCGCGGTCGCCGAGCAGGCCCTGTAACTGGCGCAACGCCTGGCGCCGCTGCCGGTCGGTGTCGGCGTGGATGAGATCGTCGAGACCCTCGGCCTCGGTAAGGTCGAGCTTGCCGTTCTCGAACGCGCGCCGCGTGAACTCTCCAGGCTCAGCGGCGCGTGTATTCGGAATAATAGAAATTTCTGCGAGGAGCGCCGCAAGCACCGCGCGTCCGCCATGGACGTGAAACTCGGCGACGTCCTCGCCGGTCGCGCTGGCCGGTCCTGGAAACCAGAGCACGACCGCGTCGTCGATCGGCTGGCCCGCGCCGTCATGAAGCAACCGGCGGCTTGCCTGCCTCGGTGCCGGCAGCCGGCCCGCGAGCCCTGTCAGCACCCGGCCGGCCTCCGAGCCCGACACACGCACCACCGCGATCGCGCTGGGCGCCCGGCCGGATGACAGCGCAAAAATGGTCTGGTCTCTCGGATGCATGGCCTATTTGTCCGCCTCCTGGCGAAAAGGCAAACTTCCGATTTCCGCCGGCCAGTCAGAGGATTTGCTGCGCTAAACCTCGCAGCAATCCCTATATTGCAACGCAGCATAACCGCAGCATTTCGCTGCAAGGCGCCCTACCCGAGAGATTTCAGGCCGAGTCCAATTCCAGTTTTTCTTTGCGATATCAATAAATTAATGAGTCAAAGCAATCCGGACAGGGATTCAACCTTCATGCTGCACCTTCGCTGCAGCAAATCCGCACAAAAAGGGCGCCCAAAGGCGCCCTCCAAACCTTTGCTGCAATGCACTCAGGTGTTCATCGACTCGAAGAACTCCGAGTTGCTCTTGGTCGAGCGGAGCTTGTCGAGCAGGAAGTCGATCGCGTCCATCGTGCCCATCGGGTTCAGGATGCGGCGGAGCACGTACATCTTCTTGAGCACCTGCGGATCGGTGATGAGCTCCTCCTTGCGGGTGCCGGAGCGCGAGATGTCGATCGCCGGGAAGGTGCGCTTGTCCGACACCTTGCGGTCCAGGATCAGTTCCGAGTTACCGGTGCCCTTGAACTCTTCGAAGATGACTTCGTCCATGCGGCTGCCGGTATCGACCAGCGCGGTCGCGATGATGGTCAGCGAGCCGCCCTCCTCGATGTTGCGGGCCGCGCCGAAGAACCGCTTCGGGCGCTGCAGCGCGTTGGCGTCGACGCCGCCGGTCAGCACCTTGCCGGATGACGGCACCACGGTGTTGTAGGCGCGGCCAAGGCGGGTGATCGAATCGAGCAGGATCACGACGTCGCGGCCGTGCTCGACCAGGCGCTTGGCCTTCTCGATCACCATCTCGGCGACCTGGACGTGACGGACCGCCGGCTCGTCGAAGGTGGAGGACACGACCTCGCCCTTCACCGAGCGCTGCATGTCCGTGACTTCTTCCGGACGCTCGTCGATCAGAAGCACGATCAGATAGCATTCGGGATGATTGTGCGTGATCGAATGCGCGATGTTCTGCATCAACACGGTCTTACCGGTGCGCGGCGGCGCCACGATCAGTGCGCGCTGGCCCTTGCCGATCGGCGCGACGATGTCGATCACGCGCGCAGACAGGTCTTTTCGCGTGGGATCGTCGATTTCCATGCGGAAGCGCTGATTCGGGAACAGCGGCGTGAGGTTGTCGAAATTGACCTTGTGCTTGGCCTTTTCCGGATCCTCGAAATTGAGCGTGTTGACCTTCAGCAGCGCGAAATAGCGCTCGCCCTCTTTCGGGCTGCGAATATGACCTTCGATGGTGTCGCCGGTTCGCAGACCAAAACGGCGGATCTGCGAGGGCGACACGTAGATGTCGTCGGGGCCCGGCAGATAATTCGCATCGGGCGAGCGGAGGAAGCCGAAGCCGTCGGAGAGCACCTCGACGACGCCTTCGCCGACGATGTCGGTCTCGGCGAGCGAGAGCTGCTTGAGGATTGCGAACAGCAGCTCCTGCTTGCGCATGGTGCTGGCGTTCTCGACCCCGTTCTCTTCCGCGAACGAGACGAGCTCAGCCGGGGTCTTCGACTTGAGGTCCTGGAGTTTAATTTCCCGCATTGGGGTGGTCCTGTGGGGTAGCCTTAGAAGAGGGGGATGCGAGGAGGCTCTGAAATGCGGACGTGAGAAGGTAAGGTCCGCAGGACTGGCAAGGTGAGCGCCGGGAGGCTTCAAACCTGATGCGGTATCCGGCTTCTGGAAAGCTCGGACACAACCACATCCGCCTGCGTTGGGTGGGATGTCGATAATATAGAAAATCGCTTCCTGCTCCGCAAGCCGAAGCGCTGAGCGAATCGTCGGCGCGACGTGCCTAGAACGGCTTCACGATCACCATGATGACGATGAAGATCATCAGAACGGTCGGCACCTCATTGATTATGCGATAGAATTTCTGGCTCCGCGGGCGCCGGTCGGCGGCGAAATCCTTCAGCCAACGGGAAAAAAAGCCGTGGACCGCGGACATCGCCAGGACCAATGCCAGTTTTACGTGCAACCAGGGCGATGCGAACCAATGGCCGGACCACGCGAGATAGAGACCGGCCAGCCAGGTCACGATCATAGCCGGGTTGATGATCGCCTTGAGCAACCGGCGTTCCATGACCTTGAACGTTTCCGACTGTTTCGAGCCGATCTCCGCCTCGCAATGATAAACGAACAGCCGCGGCAGATAGAGCATGCCGGCCATCCAGGAGATGACCGCGATCACGTGCAGCGCCTTGATCCACTCGTACATTCCGGCAGCCTTCCGTGTCTTGCCTTACGCGTTTTCCGGACGCGAACCGGGATCCATGTCGTTCGAACGCGGCCAGTCTCACCGGACAGTGGATGGAACGAGCTCGGTAAGAATTCATTCATAGATTTGGGTGCACACACATATCCGCGTGCTCGGCTCTTCTAAACCTAAAACTTTTAGAATCTTAAGGTTTGAGTCTTAGTGACCGTGGATTGGACTCACACAATTCCGTCCGCCGCTTCGCATGCGCTTGTTCACATCCATCAACATATCCAGCGCGGCCTCGAGCCGTTCGGATAAGCCGTCCGGACTCAAGAGCTTGCGGTTCCCCGTCGGCAGCTTATCAAGAGGGTTATCCGCGCAATCCCGCTCGCCTCGTCGGAGGGTGCCGGACTTGTCCTGACGGGCACTGGTGTGAAGAAAATTGGCCGTTGTCCCGCCCCTGGTGTCGCACATCCCTTTCCAAGGGGTTAAGCTCCACAGAAATCCACAAACTGCCCCGCCCTCATACAAAGAGTTTCTGTGCCGACTTCGAACAATTATTTCCATCTGCATCTGGTCTCCGACTCCACGGGCGAGACGCTCATCACCGTGGCGCGCGCGGTCGCCGCCCAATACGCCAACGTGACGCCGGTCGAGCACGTCTATCCGCTGGTGCGCAGCCAGAAGCAGCTCGACCGCGTGCTCGATGAGATCGAGGAAGCGCCGGGGATCGTGCTGTTCACGCTGCTCGAAAAGGACCTGGTCGCCAGGCTCGAGGACAAGTGCAAGCAGATCAACGTTCCGAGCCTGTCGATCATCGGCCCGGTCATGCAGCTGTTCGAAGCCTATCTCGGCGCTGCGACCACCGGACGCGTCGGCGCCCAGCACGTCCTCAACGCGGAATATTTCAAGCGCATCGACGCGTTGAACTACACGATGATTCATGACGATGGTCAGCACGTCGACGGTCTCGACGACGCCGACGTGGTCCTGGTCGGCGTGTCCCGGACGTCGAAGACGCCGACCTCGATCTATCTCGCCAATCGCGGCATCCGCACCGCCAACGTGCCGCTGGTTCCAGGCATTCCGGTGCCCTCGCAACTGGAGACGCTGACGCGGCCGCTGGTCGTCAGCCTGCACGCGACGCCGGAACGCCTGATCCAGATCCGGCAGAATCGCCTGCTGTCCATGGGAGCTGAATCCGGCAGCGGCAGCGACACCTATACCGACAAGCAGTCGGTCACCGAGGAAGTCGCGTTCGCGCGCAAGCTCAGCGCCAAGCATGACTGGCCGCTGCTGGACGTCACGCGCCGCTCAATCGAGGAAACTGCGGCGGCGATCATGAAGCTCTATAGCGATCGCCAGCGCAACCGGCCCTCGGAATAGTTTCTGCCATGGCTTTGTGGCGCGGCACATCTCCGTTGATCCTGGCCTCGCAAAGCAGCGCGCGCAAAATGCTGCTGGCCAATGCCGGGCTCGAATTCGAGGCCGTGACGGCCGATATCGACGAGCGCGGCATTCAGGCCGCATCGAGACTCTCGAACCCGCGCGAGATCGCCCTGTTGTTGGCGCGAGAAAAGGCCAAGGCGGTTTCGGCGAGTCAGCCAGGAAGCTACGTGATCGGCGCCGATCAGACACTGGCCCTTGGAATGCGTCTCTTCAACAAGCCCGCAGGCCGCGCACAGGCGTTGGCGCAATTGCGCGATCTCGCCGGCAAGAGCCACGAGCTGAATTCGGCCGTGGCCGTGGCGTGTGACGGCAAGATTGTTTTCGAGGACGTGTCGGTCGCCCGCATGACCATGCGAGAGATGACCGAGGTCGAGCTTTCGGCCTATCTCGCTGCCGCCGGCGATGCCGTCACGACCAGCGTCGGCGCCTATCAGCTCGAAGGCCTCGGCATTCATCTGTTCGAGCGGATCGAGGGCGATCATTTCACCATTCTCGGCCTGCCACTGCCGCCGCTGCTTGCGTTCCTGCGCCGCGAGCGGCTAGTTGCAGTGTGACTGACAGACATGGCTTTGGCTTGATGCGGATCCTCGGACTGACCGGCTCGATCGGGATGGGCAAATCCACCACCGCGAAACTATTCGCGGAGGCCGGTGTGCCCGTCTACGATGCAGATGCCGCCGTGCATCAGCTCTATGAAGGCGAAGCCGCTTCCGCGATCGAGGCTGCCTTCCCCGGGACCACCGTCAACGGCAAGGTCGATCGCACAAAACTGTCGGCGCGCGTCGTGCACGATCCTGCCGCGATCAAGCAGCTCGAGCAGATCGTTCATCCGATGCTGGGCGCTTCCCGGCAGAGATTCTTCGCCGACGCCGAGGCCGCCAAGGCGCCGGTCGTGGTGCTGGACATCCCGCTGCTGTTCGAGACCGGCGGCGACAAGCGGGTGGACGCCGTGGTCGTGGTCTCGACGTCGCCCGAACTCCAGCGACAGAGGGTGCTGGCGCGTGGCACCATGGACGAAGCCAAGCTCGATGCCATCATCGCCAAGCAGACGCCGGATGCCGAAAAGCGCCGGCGCGCCGATTTCGTGGTGGATACGTCACACGGACTTGAACCGGTGCGGGCGCAAATCGCGCACATTCTGGCCGAGGTCGTTAAGATGCCGCAGCGGCGAGCCTGATTCGCCGTCTCACACGGCGACCAAGACATGCGCGAAATCGTCCTCGACACCGAAACGACCGGCCTCGATCCGCTCCGCGGCGACCGACTCGTCGAAATCGGCTGCGTCGAGATGCTCAACCGCATGCCGACGGGACAGACCTTTCACGTCTACATCAACCCTGAACGGGACATGCCGGCGGAAGCGTTCGCGGTGCACGGATTGTCGTCCGAATTCCTGGCGACGAAACCATTGTTCCACGAGGTCGCCGACGAGTTTCTGGAGTTCATCGGCGACGCCCCGCTGGTGATCCACAACGCCTCGTTCGACATCGGCTTCATCAATGCCGAGCTTGACCGCATCAAGCGCGTCGCGATCCCGCGCGAGCGGCTGGTGGATACGCTGCTGCTGGCGCGCCGCAAGCATCCCGGCGTGTCGAACCGGCTCGACGATCTCTGCTCGCGCTATGCGATCGACAATTCACGTCGCACCAAGCACGGTGCGCTGCTGGACGCCGAGCTGCTGGCCGAAGTCTATGTCGATCTGGTCGGGGCGCGACAGTCGCAGCTGTTGCTGGCTTCGGACACCCAGGAGATCCGCGTCAATGCGGGCGGCGATGCGCCGCGGCGGCAGCGCCTGGTGCCGCTGGTGCCGCGGATTTCGGAGGCCGAGCGAGAGGCCCATCGGGCCTTCATCGCGACACTCGGCGACAAGGCGATCTGGAACGAGTACCTGCCCGCTCCAGCCGCCGTGGCGGTCGGTCAGGCCTGACCGGCTTGACCTTGAGCGGCCATTTGCCGCTCCATGTTCTGGCGATAGAGACCGACGAAGTCGACCGGATCCAGCATCAGGGGCGGGAACCCGCCGTCGCGCACCGCGGTCGCGATGATCTCGCGGGCAAACGGGAACAACAGGCGCGGGCACTCGATCATGACCAGCGGATGCAGGTTCTCCTTGGGCACGTTGACGATCCGGAACACGCCGGCATAGGCGAGCTCGAACGAGAACATCACCTTGCCTGCGGTCTCGGCCTTGCCCTCGACCGACAACGTCACCTCGAACTCCTGTTCGCTGAGATTGTTGGCGTTGACGTTGATCTGGATGTTGATCTGCGGCGGCTGGCTCTGCTGCTGGAGCGAGCCCGGCGCGTTGGGATTTTCGAACGAGAGGTCCTTGGTATATTGCGCCAGCACGTTGAGCTGGGGAGCCTGGGCCGCCTCGGGAGGGGTGCCGTTACCGTTGGTCATGAAAGTCTCTCCTTACCCGATTGGGGCTGAATTTCGCGGCGGTTGGCTAACATAGGGCCACCTCGTTCCACAAGGACGAACGGCCCCGGATCGGGGAATCGGGCCGCGCCCGCCGTTTGGAGGGTCATCCTGCCTTTTCAGCGAAATTGCGCCTTAAATGATTGAAGATGCGCGATTTCCCGGCAGGATCGGGTTTCCCCTTAAGCCTAAAACGCGCTACACTTGATGCTGTGCCAAAAGGCGCCATTGGCCCGGCAAGATTTCGTGCCTACATCCCACGGACCTGACGCGGACCCAAAATGGTGATGTGGACTTGCCGTTTCCGTAGGGAACGGTCTACTGGCCGGATTGATTTTCCCGGCAACGACTCCTGAAAAGACCAGAAAGCGAATACGACGTGGACATCTACACCATCATATTCCTGGCGCTGGCAGTCTTCATCTTTTTGAGACTGCGTAGCGTGCTGGGGCAGCGCACGGGCAACGAGCGGCCGCCGTTCGATCGCACCGCCGCCCGCAATGCGCTGGGAGGTGCCCAGGACAACAACGTCGTGACCGTGCCGGGCAAGGTGATCGACCAGGCCCCGCTGGCGCCGACGGCCGAGCCGACCCCGCCCTCCGATCGCTGGAAGGGGCTGGCCGAGCCGGGCACTCCGCTGGCGCAGGGCCTCGATGCCATCGTCGAGAAGGATTCCACGTTCGACCCGCGCCATTTCATCTCGGGCGCCCGCGGCGCCTACGAGATGATCGTGCTGGCCTTCGCCAATGGCGACCGCCGCGCGCTGCGCGACCTGTTGTCGTCGGACGTCTATGACAGTTTCGATGCCGCGATCAAGGAACGCGAGAAGAACGAGCAGAAGACCGAGACGCGCTTCGTCTCGATCGACAAGGCCGAGCTCGTCGGCGCCGAGATGCGCGACCGCACTGCCCAGCTCACCGTGCGCTTCGTTTCGCAGATGATCTCGGCCACCCGCGACAAGGCCGGCAACATCGTCGACGGCAGCGCCGATACGGTCGCCGACATCACCGACATCTGGACTTTCGCCCGCGACACCTCCTCTCGCGATCCGAACTGGAAGCTGGTTGGCACCGGAAGCGCGAACTAAGGTCTTTCTGAAGAACAGCGCGACGGCGCTTTGCGCATGTGCCGTCGTGCTCTCGTCGTTTTCGCTCGGTGCCGAGGCGGCGCGGCGCCACCATCGCAGCCACCATCATCATCATGCCCGGCAATTGCCTGCCGCCCCGCCGCGGGCCTTGCCCTATCCGCAGCACCCCCTGCCGTTCGAAATTCCCGGCGCGCAATATCTGCCGCTGGCCTGGGCGGACGTGAAGGGTTGGGAAGACGACGACCATCTCGCCGCCTACAAGACGTTCCGCGCCAGCTGCCGGCCGATCAATGCGCAGAACGGCGCGGCCGAACCCAAGGGCTTCGAAGCCAAGGCCTTCGAAGCCAAGGCCTTGGGCGCCTCGCTGAGCGAGCCTTGCCGCGCTGCCAAGACGCTCGATCTCGCCGACGACGCCAAGGCGAAGACCTTCTTCGAGGAGAACTTCACGCCGCTGCGGATCTCGCGCCTCGGCGAGCCCGACGGTTTCGTCACTGGCTATTACGAACCGGTGCTGGAGGGGTCGCGCACGCAAACCGATGTCTACAACGTGCCGGTCTATCGCCGTCCCTCGAATCTGTTCGTGCGCGGCTACAAGCAGGATTCGGTCAGCCTGCCCAACAAGGGCCCGGTCTATCGCAAGATCGGCCGCCGCAAGCTGGTGCCCTATTACGACCGTGGCGAGATCGAGGACGGCAAGATCGCCGGCCGCGGGCTCGAGATCGCCTGGCTCAAGGATCCGACCGATCTTCTGTTCGCCCAGATCCAGGGCTCGGCACGGATCAAGTTCGAGGACGGCAGCTCGGTTCGGCTCAATTACGACGCCTATAACGGCTATCCCTACACGGCCGTCGGCCGCATCCTGATCGAGCGCGGCATCATCCCGAAAGAGGAGATGTCGATGCAGAAGATCAGGGAGTGGATGGCGCAGAACCCTGATGGTGCCAAGGACCTGCGCCGCGCGAACCGTGCCTACATCTTCTTCCGCGAGGTCAACCTCTCCGACAAGGACGAGGCGGTGGGCGCGCAAGGCATTCCGCTGACCGCCGGCCGCTCGATCGCGGTCGACAAAGCGCTGCATGTCTACGGCACGCCGTTCTTCATCGAGGGCGAGCTGCCGATCGAGTCCGAACGCGCCAAGACGCCGTTTCACCGGCTGATGATCGCGCAGGACACCGGTTCGGCCATCATCGGCCCCGCACGCGCCGATCTGTTTTTCGGCGCCGGCCAGGAGGCCGGCCGTGTCTCCGGGCGGCTGCGCCATCCCATGCGTTTTGTGATGCTGGTGCCGAAGAGCCTCGATCCCGGCCCGCGCGCCGCGAAATTGCCGATACCGGATCCCAGGCCTTCGGAGAAGATCGCAAAGCTGTTTCCGCAGACCGTCCCGGCCAAGGCGGCGACGCCTGCTGCCGCCGCGCCGCAGGACAAGAACGAAACGGTTGCCATCGCCGGTCCCGTTCCGCTACCGGTGCCGCGTCCCGCGATCGACCCTGGCTCTGAGCCGCGTCGGCCGGTGAAGAATCGCCCTCATCGGCAGCAATGAAACGATCGTCCCGTCCGCCCGTGCTGGAGCCTCGCCCCTCGCCGCGCCGCCGTGCGCTGAGCGAGGAGGAGCGCGAGCTGTGGGACCTCGTTTCGAGGCAGGTCAAGCCGCTGAGGAAGACCCGCGTGAAGACGCATGCCGCGCCGCGCCCGGAGTCGTCACCCGCCGGTCCGGCCAATCGACCGGCGTCATCGCCGCGGCCCGTCGCCGCTGCGCCGGCGCCGCGCGTGACGAAAGCGTCCATTCCGCCCCTGGCTCCGCTTGGCAAGCGCGAGCGGACGAAGCTCTCGCGCGGCCGCAGCGAGATCGAGGCGCGGCTCGATCTGCACGGCATGACCCAGACGCGCGCCCATCGCGCGCTGACTGGTTTTCTGCACCGCGCCCATCAGGATGGCCTGACCTTCGTGCTCGTCATCACCGGCAAGGGCCGCAGCGGCGGCGAAAGCGGCGTGCTCCGCCGTCAGGTGCCGGAATGGCTCAGCCTGCCGGAATTCCGCACCTTCGTCGTCGGCTTCGAGACCGCGCATATCGGCCACGGCGGCGAGGGCGCGCTGTATGTGCGGATTCGCAGGGCGAGAGGTTAGCGGTTCTACACCTCTCCCGCTTGCGGGAGCTCTTGGGGAATCCCATTGCGGAAACACCCTCTCCCCAACCCTCCCCCGCATGCGGGGGAGGGAGCGCACCTTCGATGCGGCCCAAGCAGAGCTTTAAAACGGCCGCACGATTCCGACGCGTGGGATCAGCGTGAGTATCAAGCCGAAGATGTTGGTCTTCCGATCCTCCGCCGGGATCAGCTCTGTCTCCCGAGCGGCCGGCAGCATTTTCACCGCATGCAGGATCAGGAACGTGCAGACCGCCCAGTTCGAGATCCAGCGCGAATAGTCGAACACCATCGCGAACATCACGACATAGGCGAGAGTGACGCCGACCAGCGCCGCGACGACGAGACGGCGGTGCGTTTCGCTGGCGAGTGCGCCGATCAGGTGCGCAAGATAACGCCACAACGGCGTGTGCAGCCAGATCAGCAGTGCGAACACGGGCACGCCGAGAATGTTGTGCGGCAGGCGACCCCAGGTGTCGGCAACCTCCTTCGCCAGCGGCTGGTACCAGATGTAGGCGAATTGCAGCAGGTCGGTCCGCGCGGGATCGGCCATCCGGCCTTTCAGATAGGTGACGAAATCCGCTTCGGGGATCGGCATCGTTCCCCAAAACTGCGCCGCGAAGAACAGTGCGGAGACGACGGCGAGGGCGACGCTACCGAAAGCAATGTTGGTGCGATTGCAGCCATGGGACAGGTAGTGCCTGATCGCGACGATGGTGATGATCGTCGGCACATACATCAAGAGATGAATGTGATGGATCAGCACGAGGACGATCGAGAACAGCGCGGCCGTGGCAACGAACAGCAGCGAGCCCGCGGGCATCAGCAGCAGGATGATCGCCAGTGCACAGCCATAGATGTCGAAATGGCCGAGCGTGTGCATGAAGTTCTTCAGGAAGAACGGCGAGCCCGCGGTGAAGACGAACAGCGGCAGCGTCCTCGCGGTGAAGCCGAAGGTCTTCTGAAACAGCCTCGCGTAAAGCGCCGATGTCACCAGCCATGTTGCCCCGCCGAGGGCGAACACAAGCCAGACCGGCACCTTGTCGGTGAAGAGGGCGACGACGGCGCCGATCAGCGCGCGCTTGATGAAGCCGAAATGATAGTCGACGAGGAGGTGAATATAGGGGACGTAAGGCGGCAGCTGGATCTTGTGGACGAAGACGCCAACGATGACCGCCGCGTTGATCGCGAGCAGGAGCCGCCAGGGATTCTGCGGGATGCGCGCGGTCACGCCCCACCCGAACCGGTGAGAGCAACCTCCGCTGTCGTCCCGGACAAGCGAAGCGCGACCCGGGACCCATAACCACAGGCGGTCGTTTGTGCCGGGATCGGAGCCGCCATCTGTTTCAACAAGGACCGCTGGTGGTTATGGGTCCCCGCTTTCGCAGGGACGACCGCGGATAGATAGCGGACTGCACCAAAATTACAAAATGAACCGGCTCAGATCCGCGTTCTTGGCGAGATCCCCGACGTGCTTCTGCACGAAATCCGCATCCACCTTGATCGTCTCGCCGCTGCGGTCGGGGGCGGTGAACGAGATCTCGTCCAGCACCCGCTCCATCACGGTCTGGAGCCGCCGCGCGCCGATGTTCTCGACCGTGGAGTTGACGGCCACGGCGACGTCGGCGAGCGCGTCGATCGCGCCGTCGGTGATGTCGAGCGTCACGCCCTCGGTCTGCATCAGCGCGACATATTGCTTGATCAGCGAGGCCTCGGGCTCGGTCAGGATGCGCCGCATGTCGTCGCGGGTCAGCGCCTGCAGCTCGACGCGAATCGGCAGGCGGCCCTGCAATTCCGGCAGCAGGTCGGACGGCTTGGCGACGTGGAACGCGCCCGAGGCGATGAACAGGATGTGGTCGGTCTTGACCGCGCCGTGCTTGGTCGAGACCGTGGTGCCCTCGATCAGCGGCAAGAGATCGCGCTGCACGCCCTCGCGCGAGACATCGCCGCCGACGCGGCCGTCGCGCGCGCAGATCTTGTCGATTTCGTCCAGGAACACGATGCCGTTGTTCTCGACCGCGCTGATCGCTTCCAGCGTCAGCTGCTCGGTGTCCAGCAGCTTGTCGGACTCCTCGTTGACGAGGATCTCGTGCGAGCTCTCCACCGTGAGCCGCCGCGTCTTGCTGCGGCCTCCCAACTTGCCGAAAATGTCGCCGAGCGAGATCGCGCCCATCTGCGCGCCCGGCATGCCCGGGATCTCGAACATCGGCATGCCGCCGCTGGACGATTGCGTCTCGATCTCGATCTCCTTGTCGTTGAGCTCGCCGGCGCGCAGCTTCTTGCGGAAGGATTCGCGCGTCGCCGAGCTCGCATTGGCGCCGACCAACGCATCGAGCACGCGCTCCTCGGCGGCGAGCTGGGCACGCGCCTGCACGTCCTTGCGCTTCTTCTCGCGCACCTGGGCGATCGCGACCTCGACGAGATCGCGCACGATCTGCTCGACGTCGCGGCCGACATAGCCGACCTCGGTGAATTTCGTCGCTTCCACCTTCAGGAACGGCGCATTCGCGAGCTTGGCGAGCCGTCGCGCGATTTCCGTCTTGCCGACGCCGGTGGGGCCGATCATCAGGATGTTCTTCGGCAGAACCTCCTCCCGCAAGGAGCCGGAGAGCTGTTGCCGCCGCCAGCGGTTGCGCAGCGCGATCGAGACGGCGCGCTTGGCGTCGCCCTGGCCGACGATGAAACGGTCGAGTTCGGAAACGATTTCGCGGGGAGAGAAGTCTGTCATGTGTGCTTAGCTAGGGTCAGATGCGGGCCGGGACAAGCCGCATTTCAGGTCAGATGATCGGCGGGCCCGATTGCCATTGTTTCACGGCCTCGATCGGATGGATCAGCATCAGGATGTTGAGCGTCAGATTGTCGCGAATGTGAAGCGCCAGCATGATCTCGAAGGCGATGCCGAGCAGGACGGTCGCCGTGACCGGCAGCACACGTGCAGCCAGGAACCCCAGGATCATGGCCAGATTGTCCGAGACCGAATTGACGATGCTGTCGCCGTAATAATCCAGCGAGATCGTGCCGGCGCGGTAGCGCTCGATGATGAACGGCGAGTTCTCGACGATCTCCCAGGCGCCCTCGATCAGCATGGCGACGATCAGCCGGGCGGGCCAGGACAAGGGCAGGAACGGCAGCCGTGCGAACAGCAGCCAGGTCAGGCCGTAGAACAGGAAGCCGTGCAGCACGTGCGAAAAGCTGTACCAGTCGGCGATCTGCTGCGAATTCTCCGAGCTGTTCACCACCCCATGCCAGAGCTTGATGGTGCCGCAGGTGCAGATCGGCACGCGTCCCATCCCGAAAAGAATCGCGGCCTGCAGCGCCAGCAGCAGCAGCGCGATGCCGGCCCAGCCGAGCGGTGGAAAAGCGGTCTTGGTGCGGCGGGCTTTGGCGGTGGGGGTCGCAGCAAGCGTCATGGGTCTCGGGTCATCAGGAGTGCGGGACCGTCGGGCGTGACAATGACGTGCTGCGGCACGAATCCGGCTTTCTCATAGGCACGAATGGCTCGGGCATTGGCAGGATTCGGGTCTAGCACAATGCGCGGCACACCGCGCGCGAAGAGCTGGTCGATGAAAGAACGAATGAAGGCCGAGCCGTGGCCGCATCCAAGCATGTCGGACTCGCCGATGAACTGATCGAGGCCGCGCGTCCCGACCGGCTGCGGACCGAAGCTGAGGTGCCACTGGCCGATTTGGTAGCACTGAAGATAGGCAAACGACCGGTCGCCGAGGCTGACAATGAACTGCGCCAGGTCAGGATGAGCGAGGTCGCCGCCGACGAATTCAAGTGTCTCCGGATCGTGCCACCATTCGGCGACATGGGACTCATGCAGCCACCGTCGGATCAGGGGCATGTCGGCCATGGTCATGGGACGGAAGGTGTAGTTTTGGGTCATCTATCGACCGCGGCGGCACTGCGCTCCCTCGCCCGCTTGCGGGAGAGGGTGTCTCCGCAATGGGATAATCCCCCAGAGGAGAAATCCCTCACCCGCGCCTTCGGCGCGACCTTTCCCGCAAGCGGGAGAGGTTACAGCCAGTCCGGAGCCCCGCTGCTGAGTCACAGGTCCGCCCTAACCCGCCGCCAGGCTCTCAACGGTCACATTCCGGTTGGTGTAGACGCAGATGTCGGCGGCGATGTCGAGGGAGCGGCGGACGATGGTCTCGGCGTCCTTGTCGGTGTCGAGCAGGGCCCGGGCTGCCGCAAGGGCATAGTTGCCGCCGGAGCCGATCGCCATCACGCCGGCCTCGGGCTCGAGCACGTCGCCGGTGCCCGTCAGCACCAGGGAGACGTCCTTGTCGGCGACGATCATCATGGCCTCCAGCCGCCGCAGATAGCGGTCGGTGCGCCAGTCCTTGGCGAGCTCGACCGCGGCCCGGGTCAGCTGTCCCGGATATTGCTCGAGTTTGGCTTCCAGCCGCTCGAAGAGCGTGAAGGCATCGGCGGTCGCGCCGGCAAAGCCCCCGATCACGTCGCCCTTGCCGAGCTTGCGGACCTTCCTGGCATTGGACTTGATCACGGTCTGGCCGATCGAGACCTGGCCGTCGCCGCCGACCACCACCTTGCCGCCTTTGCGGACCGTCAAGATCGTGGTGCCGTGCCAGACCGGCGAGCTGTTCTGGGAAGCCTGCATGGATGATCCTCGTTGTCCGGCCTGATTTAGGCGGTCGGAGCAAAGGGCACAACCTGGGCACAACGGGCCGTTCCGGCCCTAGATTTCGCTCACCATAGGCGGAAGTGCCGGCCTGCCGGAGCGTTCCCGCAGTAGCGAAGCCGTCATTTGGCTGTTAAAAGACCGCCGTTTTCGGGCAAACCATAGCGAAAGCTCTCAATGCGCACCGCGACGATCAAGCGCAAGACCAAGGAAACCGACATCGAGGTCTCCGTGAACCTCGATGGCACCGGCGTGTCCAATATCGCGACCGGCATCGGCTTTTTCGACCATATGCTCGATCTCCTCGCCCGCCATTCCCGCATCGACCTCACGGTCAAGGCGGTGGGCGATCTGCACATTGATCATCACCATACCACCGAAGACACCGGCATCGCGCTCGGCCAGGCGGTCAGGCAGGCGCTCGGCAACATGGTGGGCATCACCCGCTATGCCGGGGTGCACATGCCCATGGACGAGACGCTCTCGCGCGTGGTCATCGACATCTCGGGCCGCCCCTTCCTGGTGTTCAAGGTCGATTTCCCCCGCGACAAGATCGGCGAGTTCGACACCGAGCTGGTGCGCGAGTGGTTCCAGGCCTTCGCCATCAACGCCGGCGTGACTCTCCACGTCGAGACACTATATGGCGATAACAGCCACCATATCGCCGAGTCCTGCTTCAAGGGTCTGGCGCGGGCGCTGCGCACCGCCGTTGCGATCGATCCGAAGGCGGCGGGCGAAATCCCGTCCACCAAGGGCTCGCTCGGCGGCTGACATTCCGTCCCGCGGCAAGGCGCGCTGCTTGCGGTATCATTGATTCAGAGAACGGGGCATCACCATGCCTGTCTACACAGTCCACGCTCCCTTCCCTGGCGGAGCCGATCTGCGCGCGACCGACAAGTTCGTCTTCGTGCGCGACGGCTTCCATTTCTGGGCGATGATCTTCGGTCCGTTCTGGCTGCTGTGGAATCGGCTGTGGCTGGCGCTGATTGGCTGGGTGCTTTTCACGGCCGCGTTCAGCGCGGGGCTGTCCAGCCTCGGTGTCGGCCGCAGCTCGGTCGTCTTTGCCAATCTCATCATCGCGCTGCTGATGGGGTTCGAAGCCTCGAGCCTGCGCCGCTGGACCTTGTCGCGCGGCAAATGGCGGCAGCTCGACGTGGTGGTTGCCGACAACGGCGACACCGCCGAGCGCCGCTTCTTCGAGCGCTGGAGCCAGAAGCAGCACGGCATCGTCAACGATCAATGGGCCATCGATCGCGGCGGTCCGCCGCCGACCCGCACCACGCAGGGTCAGTCGTTTTCGAACCCGCCGCCACTTCCGGCCGGCGGCATCATTGGATTGTTTCCAGAACCGGGAGGGTCAAGATGAGCGTCGCCATCATCGATTACGGTTCCGGCAATCTGCATTCCGCCGCCAAGGCGTTCGAGCGCGCCGCGCGCAGCATGGAGAGCCCGCAAAAGGTCTTCGTCACCAGCGATCCGGACCAGGCTTACAGTGCCGATCGTCTGGTGCTGCCGGGCGTCGGCGCCTTCGCCGATTGCCGGCGCGGCCTTGATGCCGTCAACGGCATGGTCGAGGCGATCACCGAGGCGGTGCGGGTCAAGGCGCGGCCCTTTTTCGGCATCTGCGTCGGCATGCAGCTGATGGCGAGCCGCGGCAAGGAACATGTCATCACCGAAGGCCTGAACTGGATCGGCGGTGACGTCGAGAAAATTACGCCACGCGATGAAAGCCTGAAGATCCCGCACATGGGCTGGAATACGCTCGAGGTGCTCAGGGAGCATCCGGTGCTGAACAAGCTGCCGCTCGGCCCGAAGGGCCAGCACGCTTATTTCGTGCACTCCTATCACCTCAATCCCGCCAGCGAGGCGGACGTGCTCGCGCGCGCCGATTACGGCGGGCCCGTCACCGCGATCGTGGCGAAGGACACCGCCATCGGCACGCAATTCCACCCCGAGAAGAGCCAGCGTTTCGGCCTGGCCCTGATCTCGAACTTTTTGCGATGGAAGCCGTGATTCTCTTTCCCGCGATCGACCTCAAGAACGGCCAGTGCGTGCGCCTCGAGCAAGGTGACATGGCGCGCGCGACCGTGTTCAACCTCAATCCGGCCGCGCAGGCACAGAGCTTTGCCGAGCAGGGCTTCGAATATCTCCACGTCGTCGACCTCGACGGCGCCTTCGCAGGCAAGCCCGTGAACGCGCAGGCCGTCGAGGCGATGCTGAAGACGATCAAGATCCCGGTGCAGCTCGGCGGCGGCATTCGCGATCTCAAGACCGTCGAAGCCTGGCTCGACAAGGGCATCACCCGCGTCATCATCGGCACCGCCGCGGTGCGCGACCCCGAACTGGTGAAGTCTGCGGCGAAGAAGTTTCCCGGCCGCGTCGCCGTGGGCCTCGATGCCCGCGACGGCAAGGTCGCGGTCGAAGGCTGGGCCGAGACCTCTGAGGTCACGGTGCTCGAGATCGCAAAGCGTTTCGAGGATGCCGGCGTCGCCGCCATCATCTTCACCGACATCGCGCGCGACGGCCTGCTCAAGGGCCTGAACCTGGAGGCGACCATTGCGCTCGCCGAGGCCATCTCCATCCCCGTGATCGCCTCCGGCGGCCTCGCCTCGATCGAGGACGTCAAGGCGATGCTGACGCCGCGCGCCAGGAAGCTCGCCGGCGCGATTGCCGGCCGCGCGCTCTACGACGGCCGGCTCGATCCCGCCGCCGCCCTCGCCTTGATCCGCAACGCGCGCACTTAGGAGACATCGGATGTTCAAGGTGCGCGTGATCCCCTGCCTCGACGTCAAGGACGGTCGCGTCGTCAAGGGCGTCAACTTCGTCGATCTCAGGGATGCCGGCGATCCCGTCGAAGCCGCGATCGCCTATGACGCCGCCGGCGCCGACGAGCTCACCTTCCTCGACATCACCGCGACCCATGAGAACCGCGGCATCATGCTGGACGTGGTCCGGCGCACGGCGGAAGCCTGCTTCATGCCCGTCACCGTCGGCGGCGGCGTGCGCGAGGTCAACGACATCAAGACGCTGCTGCGCGCCGGTGCCGACAAGGTCTCGATCAACAGCGCCGCCGTGGCGCGGCGCGAGTTCGTCAAGGAAGCCGCCGAAAAATTCGGCGAGCAGTGCGTGGTGGTCGCGATCGACGCCAAGCGCGTCAAGCGCCCCGGCGGCGACCGCTGGGAGATATTTACTCATGGCGGGCGCAACTCGACCGGCATCGATGCGATCGAATATGCCCAGGAAGTGGTCTCGCTCGGGGCCGGTGAGATCCTGCTCACCTCGATGGATCGCGACGGCACCCGGCAGGGGTTCGACATTCCACTGACCCGTGCGATCGCCGACAGTATTCCCGTTCCCGTGATCGCCTCCGGCGGCGTCGGCAATCTCGACCATCTCGTCGACGGTATCCGCGACGGGCACGCCACGGCCGTGCTGGCCGCCTCGATCTTCCATTTCGGGGAATTCACCATCCGCGAAGCCAAGGAGCACATGGCGCGGCGCGGGCTGCCGATGCGCCTCGATGCCTGACGACTCCGGTTCATAACGATGCTAGATTGGCGGGCGGAGATGGCCGCCGTGGTCCTGTGTGTTTGCGAGTGAGTCCGATGCCGCGTTTCACGATCCACGATCTGGCCGAGACCATCGACGCCCGCGCGGCCTCCGGTGGTGAAGCCTCCTATACCCGCAAGCTCCTCGACAAGGGCGCCGAGCATTGCGCCAAGAAGTTCGGCGAGGAAGCAGTCGAAACCGTAATCGCTGCAGTCGAAAACGATCGCGCGCATCTGATCGCTGAAAGCGCCGACCTGCTCTATCATTTCCTTGTGCTGCTCAAGGTCCGCGGCGTAAAGCTGGAAGAGGTCGAAGCCGCGCTGGACAAGCGGACGAACATGTCAGGGCTGGAAGAGAAGGCGTCGCGCAAGAGCGGCAGCTAGAGGGTTTGTTTGAGCATGGTCTCTTCGGAAAACCGCTTCATACTTTTCCGGATCAGGCTCTGGTCGTAACGGAAAGGCGGCGTTATGGATATCCGCGCACCCGAGCAGCAGTATAATCCGTACCGCGTCTATACGCGCGAGCAGTGGGCGCGCCTCCGCGACGATACGCCGATGACGCTGGAGCCGGGTGAATTCGACCGGCTGCGCTCGCTGCACGACCGCCTCGATCTCCAGGAAGTCGAGGACATTTATCTTCCGCTGTCGCGGCTGTTGTCGATCTATGTCGATGCCATGCAACGCCTGTATTACGCAGAGCGCCAGTTCCTCAACATCAGGGACCGCAAGGTCCCCTACATCATCGGCGTCGCAGGCTCGGTTGCGGTCGGGAAATCCACCACGGCGCGCGTTCTTCAGGCGCTGCTGGCGCGCTGGTCGCCGCGGCCGAAGGTCGAGCTGATCACCACCGACGGATTCCTCTATCCCAACGCGGTGCTCGAGCGGCACGGCATGATGCAGAAGAAGGGTTTTCCGGAGAGCTACGATCTGCCCCTGCTGCTCAGCTTCCTCTCCGACATCAAGGCCGGCCGCCGCCACGTGCGCGCGCCGGTCTATTCGCATCTGACCTACGACATCGTGCCGAACCAGTGGGCCGAGATCGACCAGCCCGACATCCTGATCGTCGAGGGCGTCAACGTGCTGCAAACCGGCAAGCTGCCGCGTGACGGCAAGGCGGTGCCTGTCGTCTCCGACTTCTTCGATTTCTCGGTCTACATCGACGCCGACGAGACGGCACTGCGGCAATGGTACATCAAGCGCTTCCTGGCGCTGCGCGACACCGCATTCACCAATCCAAAATCCTACTTCAACCGCTACGCGCTGCTGTCGGACGAGGAAGCCACGGCCACCGCGATCGCGATCTGGGAACGCACCAACCTCGCCAATCTCGAGGACAACATCCTGCCGACCCGTCCCCGGGCGACGCTGATCCTGAAGAAGGGCGCCGACCACACGGTAGAGAGCGTGGCGCTCAGGCGGCTATGACGGCGACCTGAACACGGCGCTGGCTGGTTTGCGCGATAGGTATCTTTTGTTGCAGACCAACAATCGGTATTCCGCTATTCCTTTGGAAACGGCGGGAAAGGCACCATGGTCGATCGTCTCAGAAGCGCTGCGGAGCAGCTCGAAGCGCCGATCTGTCCCGACTGCCAGGTCGAGATGAAGTGGTTCCGCTCCGAACTGCTCGCGGACGAGCCGACCCCGATCATCGCGCATCTCTTCGTGTGCCCGCATTGCAAGCGCGCGGCCAAGGTAGAAACCATCTTCCGGGGAAGCCAGGCGCCGCCTGAAAAGCTGTCTGCGCCGCGGTTTATTGCTTATGCCGCATGACATTCCGGGTCGGCCGGATAAGTCCGGCCGGTGCCCGTCGCCCGCTCGGGGCTCGGAATGACCATCATTTGCGGACCCCCTGTTGCGCCTTCGAGGCGACGAAGATGTGCCACGTCGTCAGAAACATTGCGGCGACGAGCGGGCCGATGACGAAGCCGTTCGCTCCGAAGGTCGCAAGGCCGCCCAGGGTGGCAAGCAGCACGACATAGCTCGGCATCTGGATCGACTGGCCGACCAGGATCGGGCGGAGAAAATTGTCCGCGAGGCCAATGACGAAGGTACCGAACGCGAGCAGAATGAGGCCCTTCGTGACTGCGCCCGACACAAGCAGATAAAGTGCGGCCGGAACCCAAATCAGGGCGGAGCCGAGCACGGGCAGCAGCGAAACCAGCGCCATGAGCGCGCCCGCCAGCAGCGGCGCAGTCAAGCCGAGCAGCCAGAAGATGAGCCCACCAAGCGCCCCCTGTATCAGGGCGACGAGAACGATCCCCTTGATCGTTCCGCGAACCGCGAGGGTGAACGCATCGAGGATTTCGGCGGTCTGGCTCGGGCGCAGCGGGAGTGCGTCGCGAATGCGTGTGCTCAGGTCTTCGCCGTCGCGCAGCAGGAAGAACAGCAGGTACAGCATCACGAGCAGGCTTGCGACGAACTCCAGCGTCAGCTGGCCGATGTTGATCGCATGCCCGGCCAGCTGTTGGCCGGCTGGGACGACCAGGCCCGACAGGCGTTCCTTCAGGGCCGAAAGATCCATGCGGGCCAGGCGATCTGACAGCGAAGCAGCCCAGCCAGGCAGTGCGGATCTCAATTGCTCCAGGGGATGAGCGAAACTGATCTCTCCGCTCTGAACGCGCTGATACAGCTCCCCGCCCTGGTCGACGAGCGAAGCGATGACGACCGCCACCGGGATCAGGACCATGACGATCACGACGACGACAGTGAACAATGCGGCAAGGTTGTGCTTGCCCGGGAGGGTTTTCAGGGCGCGCCGATAGAGGGGTGCGAAGATGATGGCCAGCAGGACGGCCCACAACAATGCGCCGGAGAATGGCCAAAGCACCCACCCGAACGCAACGGAGATCGCGGCAAGCAAGAAGAGGAATGAGCGGTCTTCTGATGTTCTCACGTAGTCGCCAGCCTTTCAGTCGCTCGTCATAGGATGTCCGTATCACAACAACGTGGCGGAGCGGAAAGTCACGGCCGGATGCCAAGCCCCTCACCTGCCTGCTTTCGTGTTCCAGTCCGCAAGCTTGATGCGCCCTGCGAAGGTGGCGGGGCCGGAGCCGTTGGTCTTGTAGGCGAAGGCTTCGCCTTCCCGACGCGCAACGCGCTCGACTTCAATTAGCGATTGCCGGCGGGGATCGGGTTCCCGTGATCCGGGACTGCCAGATGCCGCGATGCGGCCAGCCCGGCCAGCGCCTCGTCCAGCTTCTCCCGGTCGAGCGGCTTGATCAGAAATCCGTTCATGCCCGCCTCGAAGCAGGCATGGCGATCCTCCGCCAGCGTGTTGGCGGTGAGCGCCAGGACCGGCGTGTGCTGACCGCCCGTGGCGGCCTCATGCGCGCGGATGCGTTTTGTTGCCTCGATGCCGTCGAGCTGCGGCATCTGGATGTCCATCAGCACGAGATCGTAGGGCGTGCCGGCGGATGAGGCGGCGAGCCAGGATTCCAGCGCGGCCTCGCCATGGACGGCGATGACGACGCGGTGACCGAGCTTGGTCAGCAGCGAGCGCATCAACAATGCGTTGATCTCGTTGTCCTCGGCGACGAGGATCGACCGGCTCTTCGCCGGCGCTGGACCGGTGGATGCGGCCGGCGGCTCCGGCGCGAGATCGGGCGAGGCGACCTCCGGCGTCAGGGCGAGGCGAGCTGCGAGCGAGGCCGCCCGCAGCGGCTTCATCAGAAAGCCGGTGAAGGCCGGCGACAGCTTCTCGTGGCGCGAGCTCGACGTCAGCAGCACGAGGCGCTGCAAGGCATGCGCGCGGGCCGCTTCACCCAGGTGGTCGGCAATGGCAGGACCGATCGCACGATCGATCAGCACCGCGTGCCATGAGCGTTCCGGCAGCAGCGCTTCGGCGACCGCCGCATCCGCAACCAGGCAGGTCTGGCCGCCCCAGCGCGCAAGGCGCCGCGCGATCAACGAAGCCTCGATGCCGTCGGCGACGAGGAGCATCGACTTGCCGGTGAGATCCGGGCTCGGAAATGCAATCTGCCCGGCGCCGGCTTGCGACGGCGGAAGCGGCACCGCGACCTCGAAGGTCGAGCCCCTGTCCGGCTCGCTCGTGAGCGTGATCCGGCCGCCCATGCGCTTGACGATGCGTTCGCTGATGGCAAGGCCGAGCCCGGTGCCGCCATAGGTGCGGGCAACGCGCTGGTCGGCCTGCTCGAATTCGCGGAAGATGCGCTGCTGGGCTTCGGCTGCGATGCCGATGCCGGTATCGCGGACCAGGAAGCTGATCTCGTTCGGCCAGATGCCGGGCTCGACGATCAGCGCAACGCCGCCGCCCGCGGTGAACTTGATGGCGTTGCCGGCGAGGTTGAGCAGTACCTGGCGCAGCCGCGCTGCGTCGCCGATCACCTCGAGCGGCAGGCGCTCGTCGACATAGGCGGCAATCTCGAGCGTCTTCGCCTGCGCGCGCGGCGCGAGCAGCTCGGTGATCTCCTCGACCAGGGTCGAGAGCGCGAAGGGACGTTGATCGAGGTCGAGCTTGCCGGCCTCGATCTTGGAATAGTCCAGCAATTCCTCGATCAGCGCCATCAAGGCTTCGCCCGAGGTCTTCACCGCCCTGGCATAGGTCGCCTGCTCCGGCGTCAGATTGGTGTCGAGCAACAGGCCGCCCATGCCGATGATGCCGTTGAGCGGCGTGCGGATCTCGTGCGAGGCCATCGCGAGGAAGCGCGACTTGGCGCGGTTGGCGGCATCGGCCTGGTCGCGGGCGTCGGACAGCGCGCGTTCGGTCTCGGTGCGGTCGGTGACGTCGCGTCCCACGCTCTGCAGCTCGGCGGGCTGTCCGGCGTCGAGCCGGACATAGCCCTCGCGCCAGGCGATCCAGCGCGCGCCGAGCGGAGTTGCGATCTTCTGGTCGTGGATGCGCGTGCCGTTGCTCTCGCGGGCGTTGTCGCCCTGCTCCAGCACGTCGAAATCGAAGCGCGTGCCGACAAGTGCGCCGCGCGCCTGCCCTGCGAGCGCGCAATAGGCCTCGTTGGCAAAGGTGATGCGGCCCTCCGTGTCGCGCAGCACGATGAGGTCGCCCTGCTGTTCGAACAGGCTGCGGGCGCGTTCTTCCGCTTCCTTCAGCTCCCAGTTGCGGTCAATCAAGGCCTCATTGTGGGCGGCGAGCATGCGCAGCCGCTTGCCCACGAAGCGCAGACGCATGCTCAGCGTCGCAAGGCCGAGGCAAGCGAGCGCGAACAGGAAGCTCGCGCCGATCGCAAAGGCGTGGGGATCGTAGGCGGAATTCTCCGAGCGGCTGCCGGACACGAAACCATAGGCGCCGCCGAAGGTCGCCGAGAAGATCATGAAGGAGCGGATCGCGAAGGCAATGCGGGGGTGCTGCCGCCTGAAGCGGCGCATGCGCACCTTGATCCGGAACGTCCGACCCATCGCCACCTGACCCGACTCTCTTGCTCGAAACCTGTGTTCGCCAGCTGCCACGATGTCGCGCCGACCTTGCGAACAGTTTGCAGCCTGGGCCCCGCCTTTCGACAGGGTTGACGGGATGTTAACGGCTCAGAGCGAGGCGGCCTGGAGCTGGCGGTGGCCGCCGCGGGCGCCGACGATCAGCGCCGCCGCCTCGCGCTGCGAGAACGTCTTCGAGCGCACATAGATGCGGTAATCCGCCGGTCCTTCGCTGGAGAGATAGACCACCGGCCCGCCGTCGACGGGCTGTGCGGCAATCGAGATCAGCCGTGTCGAGGGGGTGAGTTTGCAGGAGTCCGGCTCGGAGCCGAGACCGTCGTCCACCACGGTGAAGTCCGCGGCGTCCGCGTCATCGGTGATCTGGACCCGCACCGTGGCCTGCGCGGGATCGTCGGTGAAGGCGACATGCACGTTGGCGGTCCAGAACAGGGACGTAAGCTCGACCGTGGTGTCGCTGAGCGCGATGCAGGGATGCGAGACCGATCCGATCTCGGCACGGGCGAACACCGCAGCCGCCAGCAGGGGAACAACCGAGGCCAGGATCTTGAGACGCAACATGACACTCTACTCGCCGGGCCCTTCAGGAACTCACGATGCGAAACGCGCGGGCCTTATGGTTTGCAGAGCGTAAAGGAAAATCGTTACCGCCGGGTTGATGCGCAAGGCGATCACGCCATCTGGCGCACATCCTCCGCGAGTGCGCGGTAGGACAGCGCTTCGGCGAGGTGCAGCCGGCCGATCTTGTCGGCGTTGTCGAGGTCGGCCAGCGTGCGCGCCACCCGCAGCACGCGGTGATAGCCGCGCGCCGACAGCCGCATGGTCTCGGCGGCATCGCGCAGCAGCTTGGCGCCTTGCGCATCCGGCTTTGCGATCTCCTCCAGCACCGAGGCGGGCGCCTCGGCATTGGTGCGGACATTTGGCAGGCCGGCATCCGCATAGCGCGCGAGCTGGATGTCGCGGGCGGCCGCTACGCGGGTGGCAACCTCGGCGGAGCCTTCCGCCGGCGGCGGCAGGATCAGGTCCGCCGCGGTCACGGCCGGTACCTCGATGCGCAGGTCGATGCGGTCCATCAGCGGGCCCGAGATGCGCGCCTGGTAGTCGCCGGTGCAGCGGTCGATGCGGCCGCGCTTGCAGGCATAGCCGGGCTCGAACGCATTGCCGCAGCGGCAGGGATTCATCGCCGCGACCAGCATGAAGCGGGCAGGGTAGGTGACGCGGTGATTGGCGCGCGACACTGCGACTTCGCCGTTCTCCAGCGGCTGGCGCAGCGAATCCAGCACGCGCGGATCGAACTCCGGCAGCTCGTCGAGGAACAGCACGCCCTGATGCGCCAGCGAGATCTCGCCGGGCTTGGCGCGCATGCCGCCGCCGGTAAGCGCGGCCATGCTGGCGGAATGATGCGGCGCGCGGAACGGGCGCCGCGCCGTCAGCGCGCCGCCTTCGATCTCGCCGGCGACGGACGCGATCATCGAGACCTCGAGCAGCTCGCCCGGCGACAGCGGCGGCAGGATCGAGGGCAGGCGGGCCGCCAGCATCGATTTGCCGGCGCCGGGCGCGCCGATCATGAGCAAATGATGCCCGCCGGCGGCCGCGATCTCCAGCGCGCGCTTGGCGCTTTCCTGGCCCTTGATGTCGCGCAGGTCGAGCGTGGAGGCGGGCGCCTCGTGCACCTTCGGCGAGGGCCGCGACAGCACCTGCGTGCCCTTGAAATGGTTGGCGATCTGGATCAATGAGCTTGCCGCGACGATCTGGATGTCCGGGCTCGCCCAGGCCGCCTCCGAGCCGCAGGCTGCCGGGCAGATCAGACCTTCCTCGCGCGCATTGGCGCCGATCGCGGCTGGCAAGACACCGGCCACCGGTGCAATGGAGCCGTCGAGGCCGAGCTCGCCGAGAACGGTGAAGCCGGTCAGCGCGTCGGGCGGGATCGCGCCGATCGCCGCCATCAGCCCGAGCGCGATCGGCAGGTCGTAATGGCTGCCTTCCTTCGGCAGGTCCGCCGGTGCCAGATTGACGATGATCCGCCGCGCCGGCAGCGCCAGCCCCGAGGCGATCAGCGCCGAGCGCACCCGCTCGCGCGCCTCCGACACCGCCTTGTCCGGCAGACCGACGATGGCGAACGCCGGCAGGCCGGGCGCGACCTGCACCTGCACGTCGACCGCGCGGGCCTCGATCCCCTCAAAGGCGACGGTAGAAACCCGCTGAACCATGCTCAAACCAGCCTGCCCCTTTACTCAATCGAGGGTAGCAGAGGGCGGCCGTCCCCGCAAGAACAATACAGGAACGTCCCGGCCGCTTGCGCAGGCCCTAACCAGTCGTAAACGTGACGCGGAGATTACGTCTCGAATGCCGCCTTCTGTCCTCAGCACATCCCAACGAATGTCCGTTACTCTTGGGCCTGCGGGATGGGCCGTGGTCTAATGGGTGAACAGTTCAAATGCTTGCAAATCGCCGGAGAAGCGAACGTCGGGTGTGCAGCCGGCTCGCCAAGATTCATTTTGGCGCGGGCTCGCTGCCGCGGGACTGCACGATC
This sequence comes from Bradyrhizobium sp. CCBAU 51765, assembly GCF_015291725.1. Lineage (GTDB taxonomy): Bacteria > Pseudomonadota > Alphaproteobacteria > Rhizobiales > Xanthobacteraceae > Bradyrhizobium > Bradyrhizobium liaoningense. Next base: position 196,448 of record NZ_CP030038.1, on the reverse strand, counting down.
ACGGATATTTCGGATGGCGGCGTGAAAGTGGTGGCGGAATTCCTGGAGGTGCCGCCGCAATTCACCATCATCTTCGCGCCTGATTATTCCCGCCAATGCCGCCTGCGCTGGCGCATCGGCTGCGAGTTCGGCGCCGAATTCGTCGACTAGGGTGATCCGGACCCGAAGGGCCGCGATAGCGCAAAGTCGCACAGCGGCTTTCCGAAAAGATCATGCGCAAAGGATAGAGCGACCCGCGTCCCTTAACGGGACTTTAGCGTTAATGGGTCAGCATCTCTGATCAGTTGCCGAGTGATCAGAGTATGTCCAAGCGTTCGTCCCTCGCCTCCCCGGCGAGATTCCTGCTTCCCGCGCTCCTGGCGCTCGGCCTCGGCGGTTGTCAAACCAATGGCATCGAGGATGTCACCGGCGCGCTCGGCATCAGATCGGAGCCGGCCGGCAAGGCCGACGCCAGGCCGGATATGGACGCGCTTCGCGAGCGCTATCGCGCCAGGCCCGGCGATCCCTCCGTTGCGCTCGCCTACGGCAAGGCGCTGCGCGAGACCGGTCAGCGCGCGCAGGCCGTCGCGGTGCTGGAGCAGGCCGTGCTCGGCCATCCCAGCAACAAGGCGCTGCTCGCCGGCTATGGCCGCGCGCTCGCCGACAACGGCAATTTCCAGCAGGCCTTCGACGTCCTCGGCCGTGCGCATACGCCTGAGGATCCGGACTGGCGCATCCTGTCGGCGCAGGGCGCGGCGCTCGATCAGCTCGGCCGCAACGAGGAGGCGCAGCAATATTACGCCAGCGCCTTGAAGATCGTGCCCGACGAGCCGCAGGTGCTGTCCAATCTCGGCCTGTCCTACATGCTCCAGAACAATCTGCCGCGGGCCGAGGAAACCTTGCGTCGCGCGCACGAGCGCAATCCCGCTAATCCCCGCGTGCGCGCCAATCTCGCGCTCGTGCTCGGCTTGGAAGGAAAGCAGGCCGAGGCCGAGTCCATCGTGAAAGCCGATCTGCCGCCCGATCAGGCGGCGGCAAAGGTCACGGCACTGCGGCAGCTGCTGGCGCGGAAGCAGCAGCGCGCGGACAAGTAGCCCGCTCTTTCCGGATTGTCATTCTGACGCGTTTTCGTGACGCAACCGGGATCCACTGCGCTCGAAAACGCCTCTGGCTCCTACGACGCCTTGCGATGCGGGGCTGACGCGCGCCCCGACCTGCCCTTCAGCTTCTTCAGGAGCGGCTCGAGCAGCGAGCGCTTCGGCTTCTTCACCTCGCCGCGACCGGCGAGGCGGTTCGCCATGTTCTGGAACAGAAGGGTGGTGCGGTGGGTCTTGGAGACCTCCGCGATCATCTGCCCGTTGTTGGCCGCGGTCGAGAACAGTTTCGAATCGAACGGGATCACCGCGATCGGCTGGCTCTCCATGGTCTTGGCAAAGGCCTTGACCTCGATCTCCGCGCGCTTGTGCATGCCGACCTGGTTGAGGCAGTACAGCGGCGGGCGATCGTTGGGGCGTGCCGCCTTCAGCACGGTCAGCATGTTCTTGGTGTTGCGCAGGTTCGCGAGATCGGGCTCGGCCACGATCACGATGTCGTCGGCGTTGACCAGCGCGCGCCGCGTCCAGCCGGACCATTGATGGGGAACGTCGAGCACGATGCAGGGCGTGGTCATGCGCAGCGTGTCGAACACTGCATCGAAGGCTTCGGCACCGAAATCATAGACGCGGTCGAGCGCAGCCGGGGCCGCCAGCAGGCTGAGGCGATCGGTGCATTTGGCGAGCAGGCGCTCCAACAGCGCCGTGTCCGGCCGGTCCTGCGACAGCACCGCATTGGCGATGCCCTGCACCGGATCCTGGTTGTAGTCGAGGCTCGCCGTGCCGAAGGCGAGGTCGAGATCGATCACGACGGAATCGAGCGCGAGGTCCCGGGCGATGGTCCAGGCCACATTGTGCGCGACGGTGGACGCACCGACGCCGCCCTTGGCGCCGACCACGGCGATGACGCGGCCGGTGATGATGGCCTCGGAAGCCGAGAACAGGCTGCAGATCGAGCGAACGACGTCGAGTGTTTCGACCGGGCCGACCACGTAGTCGTTGACGCCGCGGCGCACCAGCTCGCGATAGGGCGCGGTGTCGTTGGGATTGCCGATCACGACCACGCGGGTGCCGGGATCGCAGACGCCGGCGAGGTCGTCCAGGCCCTCGAGAATGTCGCGCGTGCCGTCGGACTCGATGACGATCACGTTCGGCGTCGGCATCGATTCATAGACCTCGATCGCCGCGGCGAGGCCGCCGTCCTTGGCGGTGAGGTGGGCCTTGGCGAGCCGGCGATCTTCGCCCGCCGCGGTCACCGCCTTGAGCGTCTGCTCGGTCTCGCAAAAGGCCTGCACGGAAATGCGAGGAACCGGTGCAATGTGTTCCTCGGGGTGTCGCGGATCGTCCGCTTCTTCGTCGTCGAAGTTTGTCATTGGCCGGTGTCGCTGAGTTTGGCCTTGTCGGATTCGGGATAGGCGGTCGTGGTCGTCGTGCCCTTGCGATAGCGTTCGAACGCGATGTTGCGTCGTGCGGTATAGGCGGGCGTCTCGGCGCGCGGCTGCTCGAGATCGGCCGGGTTGTCGATCATGGCCGCGAGATTGCGCTGGGTGGCGCAGCCCAGATTGAAATAGGGCCGGTTCTCGTTGTAGCCGGGGTCGAGGATGGAGGGGCCGACGTCTTCCGGCCACAGCCCGCAGGGGCCGGCGACGGCCGCGATCTTCGAATAGCTCAGGCGGATGGTGGGCAGCAGCCCGGGATCCTCGGGCCGGTAGGGATGCTGGACGATGGCACGCGACGGCACGCCGCCGGACGCCAGCACCGACCGGATTTCCTGGTAGGTCGCAGCAGCCGCGCGCGAATTGGCGCTGTCGACAGGCACGTCGACGACGACGGAGCCGGTGCCTTCGCGCGTCCAGTCCCGCGCGATGCCCGCGACGTCCGAGTGCTGTGCGGCCGAGAGGCCGCCTCTCGCCTTGCCGACGAAGATCACGATCGAGCGCTTTCCCTCCTGCACCGCGATCGGGTGACGCTGGCGATAATCGGTCGGCACCGTCTGGGTGACGATCTCGCCGGTGGTGTTGCAGGCGCCCAGCATGACGGAGATCCCCGCCAGTGCCAGCACCACGCCCAGATTGCGACGTCGATCGGCTGTCGTCTTCGTCATCGCCTCATCCCCTCCTGCCCCAATTCCTGCCCCGGTCCTCACGCCGCGCGTTCGTCTCAGTCGATGATGAAGCCGAAATCATCCGGCGTACCGCTGATCGGATCGACGCGGCGCGCGATGCCATAGAGGCGGTTCATGCGGCCGAGCAGCGCCGTCTGCGCATCCGAGGCCGGCGCAAAGCCGTCGTCGGGCCGCGACAATTCCTTCTGGGCGACCGCGCGGACCACGTAGGGCGTCACGATCACCATCAGCTCGGTCTCGTTGTTGACGAAGTCCTGGCTGCGGAACAGCGCGCCGATGATCGGTATTTGGTCGACGCCGGGCAGGCCGTTGATCGCCTGCTTGGTCTGCTGCTGGATCAGGCCGGCCATCGCCATCGAGCCGCCCGAGGGAATTTCCAGGGTGGTCTCGGCGCGGCGGGTCTGGATCGACGGGATGGTGATCGAGCTGGTCTGGCCCGCGGACACCGCTTGCGTCACGGAGATGGCGTTCTGACTCGACAGCTCCGAGACTTCGGTCATCACGCGCAGGCTGATACGTCCCTCGCTGAGCACGACCGGCGTGAAGTTCAGGGAGATGCCGAACTTCTTGTAGGTGATCTGGGTGGTACAGACATGGGTGACCGGATCGCAGGAATAGCCCGCAGGGATCGGGAATTCGCCGCCGGCAATGAAAGTGGCGGACTCGCCGGAGATCGCGGTCAGGCTGGGCTCGGCCAGGGTCCGCATGACGCCGGCGCTTTCCATCGCGCGCATCGTGGCGTTGACCGTGGCCACGCCTTTTGCGAGTCCGGTGACACCGAGCCCGTTGCTGCTGACGAGCGGGCCGCCGGAGACCGAGAACGGGTTGGAGTTGTTGAAATTCACCACCGCGGTGCCGGCATTCAGGCTGGCGCTGAGATCGACGCCGAGCTGCTTGACGATGTCGCGGCGCACTTCGCCGACGACGACCTTGAGCATCACCTGGTCGCGGCCGCGCACGACGATGTTGTTGACGACCTTCTCGGCGCCGCCGACGAGCTTGGCGGCGACGTCACCGGCCTGCTGGGCCTCGACCGGGCTCGACACCGAGCCGGTCAGCATCACGCTGTCGCCGACGCCTTCGACCTGTACGCCCGGCAAGGACTGGCGCAGCGCCGCGCGCATGCCGTTGAGATCGCGCTTCACGGCGATGTCGTAGGAGGCGACCTGCTGGCCGTCGGCGGTGAAGAACACGACGTTGGTCTGGCCGACCTGGCCGCCGATGATATAGGCGCGCTGCGCCGAGCGGATCACCGCGTTGGCGATCTTGGGGTCGGCCACGAGCACGTCCTTGACCTCGCGCGGCAGGTCGATGACGACGGACTTGCCGACGCCGAGCGACAGGAATCGCGTCCTCGCCGCTGCGACCGTCGAGACCGGCGACACGCCGAGGTCGGGCGCCTGCATCGGCGCCTGATCGCCGACCGGCGCATCCGCGGCGCTGACGACCTCGGAGGCTGCGAGCAGCCCCAGCATCAACATCGTCCCCGCCAGGAACGAGCGCGCGCGCTTCCCCCGAATGCGCAGGCCCGTCCGATCACCCCCGTAACTCATGCTATCCCCATCACTTCTGTGACGTCAGTTGTCGTGCCTGCACGCCGTAACGGATGACGTTCACGCCGCCCGGGCGCTTGACCGCCTGGTCCTCGGGCGTGCCCTCGAATGCGTTGGCATCGACGATGCTGCGCAGCGCGAGCGTCAGCGTGCCGCCCTGGCGTGCGGCCGAGAGCGTTGCGACCTGGTCGGGCCTGAGCTCGAGCGTGACGGTCTTGCCGAGCACGGCGTTCTGGCCGTCCTTTTCCTTCGGCGCCTGGTCGATCGCGAGCACGCGGATGTTGGCGAGAATGACCTCGGACAGGATGAGGTCGTTGCCGCCGGTCGGGCCATCGCTGTTGCCGTCGGGATTCTTCAGGCGGCGGGTCAGGATGATGTCGACGCGGTCGTTCGGAAGGATGAAGCCGCCGGCGCCCGTTTCGGCTGAAATCTCGGTGGAGACGGCGCGCATCCCCGACGGCAGGATCGCGGCCATGAAGCCGGAGCCTTCGGCCCTGACCAGCTTCTGTTCGCGGATCGGCTCGCCCTGCATCAACGGCACGCGTGCGATCGAGCCGGCGATCTGGGTCTGCGCGTCGGGCCTGCCGTCGCGGCGGATGAAGGCGCTGCTCGCCGTCGCGGCCGGCCAGGCCTGCCATTGCAGGTCGTCGGGCTTCACGGCCTGGCCGAGCTGGATATCGTTCTTCGCGACGAGCACCTCGACCGTCGGCAGCTTCTCGGCGACGGGAAGGGCAGGCGCGGGATTGTTGTCGAAGCCGCTCGCCAGATACGCAGCGACGCCGCCGGCGCCCAGCGCGATGACGAGAACGACGATGCGTGCGGTGTTCATGCGCCTCTACTCTTACGCGGGGCACTCGAACCGCACCTTGCGTGTTCCCCCGCGTCGATGAGTAGGGAGCAAAAGTATAAGGGGTGTTGCGAGGCCGAATGCGATGGCCGGCCGCGGTGCTGGTTTTCGGCAGATGGTGAACGCGGCGTTATTCGATCCGCCGGCGGCTCCGTAGTTTCACGCAGAGCGGCGCACGCGATCGAATGCGGCGCGTGGGCGTCATGGTGAACGGGTGGTTAGTGGTGGGCGCATGACGATGCGCGTGAGACCGTAGCAACGCCACACAACATCGGTGTCGTCCCGGCGAACGCCGGGATCCATAACCCCAGGGAGTACTTTTGCGAAGGCTGATTGCCCGGTACGGCGATCGAGCTCCCCGGATAAATTCCGCGGTATGGGTCCCGGCGTTCGCCGGGACGACGTCGAGGAGAGTTCGTGCGCTCCCCAACGCAATCATCGCAAAGCGCTACTTCTTCCGCTTCTGCTCGATCACGTCCCAGATCTTCGCCGCAACGTCAGGGCCGCCGAGCCGCGAGATGGCGCGGATGCCGGTCGGTGAGGTGACGTTGATCTCGGTGAGGTTGCCGTTGATGACGTCGATGCCGACGAACAGGAGGCCGCGCGCGCGCAGCGCCGGGCCGACGGTGGCGCAGATCTCGCGCTCACGCGGGGTGAGCTCCGTTTCCTGCGCCGCGCCGCCGCGCACCATGTTGGAGCGGAGGTCGTCGGCGGCCGGCACGCGGTTCACCGCGCCGGCGAACTCGCCGTCGACCAGGATGATGCGCTTGTCACCGTGCTTCACCTCGGGGATGAACTGCTGGATCACCCAGGGCTCCCTGAACGTCACCGAGAACATGTCGAACAGCGAGCCGAAATTCATGTCCTGCGGCATCACGCGGAACACCGCCGCGCCGCCATGGCCGTGCAGCGGCTTCATGACGACGGCGCCGTGCCTGTCGCGAAACGCGTTGATCTCATCCAGGTCGCGCGAGATCAGCGTCGGCGGCATCAGCTGCGGAAAATTCATCACGAACAGCTTCTCCGGCGCGTTGCGCACGGAGGCGGGATCGTTGACGACCAGCGTCTTCGGATGGATGCGCTCCAGGAAATGCGTCGAGGTGATGTAGGCGAGGTCGAACGGCGGGTCCTGGCGGAGCAGCACCACGTCAAAGCCGTTCAATGCTTCGCGCCTGGGCTCGCCCAGGGTGAAGTGGTCGCCGGGCTCGTCGCGCACGGTCAGTAGCTGAACCGGCGCGACCAGCTCTTCGCCGACCATCGAGAGCTTGTCGGGCGTGTAGTAGGACAGGCCATGGCCGCGCTTCTGCGCTTCCAGAAGCAGCGCAAAGGTGGAATCGCCCTTGATGTTGATGCGGGCGATGGGATCCATCTGGACGGCGACGTTGAGTTTCATGATCTGCCTTTCAGGTCGAGGCGTCGAATGCCGCCAACACATGGCGCGGAAGCGAGCGCGGCGCAATCAGCATCGCGTCGAATCGCAATTCGAATTCGGCATGCTCGGGATGCGCCACGAGCCAGCCTTGCGCGGCGTCGATGATGCGCTGCTGCTGGCGCGGCGTCACGGCGAAAGCGGCGTCGTCCAGGCTCGCCCGCGCCTTGACCTCCACGAAAGCGATCAGGTTGCGGCGTCGCGCCACGATGTCGATCTCGCCATGCGGGGTGCGGTAGCGTTTGGCGAGGATACGGTAGCCCTTGGCCATCAGATAGGCCGCGGCGCGGCTCTCCGCGGAAATGCCGGTGCGGAACGCGGCGACGCGCTCGGGCGAGGCGATCTTCGGTTCCCTGGGGAGCTCAGTCTTCGCCATCGCCGCCCCGACGATCCTTTGCGAGCTCCAGCGCGCGGGCATAGACCTCGCGGCGCGGCCGGCCCGACAGTGCGACCGCATGCGCCACGGCATCCTTGACGCTGTTCGCGGCAAGCTGCTCGCGCAAGAGTCCGTCGAGCGCGTCCGATGCCAGCACGTCGGCATCCGCTGCGGGCGGGCCGATCACCAGAACGAACTCGCCGCGCGTCTCGGGCGCGTCGGCTTGCCGCGCGAGCTCGGCGAGCGGCGCACGCCTGACCTCCTCGTGCAACTTCGTCAGTTCGCGGCAGACCGCGGCTTCGCGTTCGCCCATGATCTCCGCGAGGTCGTCCAAGGTGGCCTGCATCCGGTTGCCCGATTCGAACATCACCAGCGTCGCGTCGATGCGCGCAAGCTCGGCGAGGCGTGCGCGGCGTGCGGCGGATTTCGCCGGCAGGAACCCCTCGAAGAAGAAGCGGTCGGTCGGCAGCGCGGCGACGGACAGAGCCGCCAGCACCGAGGACGGGCCGGGCAGCGCGTGCACCGGATGACCGGCGGCGCAGACCTCGCGCACCAGCTTGAAGCCGGGATCGGAGATCAGTGGCGTGCCGGCGTCCGACACCAGCGCGACCGAGCCGCCTCGCGCCAGTGCCTCGAGAATCTTCGGACGCGCCGCTTCCGCATTGTGCTCGTGATATTGCTTGAGCGTTGCTGCGATCGCATAGCGCTCGGTCAGGCGGCGCGTGATGCGGGTGTCCTCGCAGGCGATGACATCGACGCCGGCGAGCGTCTGAAGCGCCCGCAGGGTGATGTCGCCGAGATTGCCGATGGGTGTCGCGACCAGATAGAGACCCGGCGCGGCCTTCGGCGCCGCGAGCCGATGGGCATCGATGGAGAAACCGCGCGAGGCGGCGTCTTGAGCTTCAGACGTATTTATCGGGGCCGGCTTTGCGCGCATAATGAAGCCAACTTAGGCACGATCCGCAGGGCTGGGAACCTTCTGGTCGAAAAAGATCGTGCCCAAGATCGTGCCCAGATGGGGGGCGAGGAACGGACGGGAATGTGATCGGCCGGGATCACCTCGAGTGGGAATGAGGGGCCATCGCGCCATATTCACGACGGAAACGCCGCCTTGATGCTGGATGAGCGACGGCGAACGGCTGCCATGACAGGAAGGCGGTCGCGTTAAGCGGCTGTTATCCTTTTGTTTTGGTTAACTGTTTGCCGACAATATGCCTGAATCCGCGGCCTGTGTCGCGGAAGGAATGTCGTGACCGGCCGGCGACGGCGGGTCAGAAGAGAAGCTGCCATGATGGGCCCGCGTCATCCAAAGTCTCCCGCTCCGGGATCCCGATCGTCGGGAGCCACCCGCCGGAGTGCGCTCGGCCTGTTGCTCGGTGCGCCCGTGCTGTCGGCCTGCGCCGGTGTGCAGCAGAGTCTCAGCCAGTTCTCCAACCCGTTCTCGAGCTCCGCGCCGCCGGCCCAGCCGGCGGGTCCCCCGCAACAGGCGACGACCGCCGGCACCGGCGGTGTGAAGGTCGCCGTGATTCTGCCGCTCTCGGCCGCCGGCAATGCCGGCCTCGCGGCGCAATCCATGCGCAACGCCGCCGAGATGGCACTGGCCGAGTTCCAGAACCCGAACATCCAGCTCCTGATCAAGGACGACAATGGCAGCCCGCAAGGCGCGCAAGCCGGCGCGCAGCAGGCGGTCGACGAAGGCGCCGAGATCATCCTCGGGCCGCTGTTCGCGCAGTCGGTGCCGGCGGTGGCGCAGGTCGCGCGCACGCGCGGCATTTCCGTCATCGCGTTCTCGACCGATTCCAGCATCGCCGGACGCGGCGTCTATCTGCTCTCGTTCCTGCCGGAGTCCGACGTCAACCGCATCGTCGAATATTCCGCCAGCATCGGAAAGCGCTCCTTCGCCGTGCTGGTGCCCGACAATGCCTATGGCAATGTCGTCGAAGCGGCGGTGAAAGCGGCGGTGCCGCGGCGCGGCGGGCGGATCGTCGCCTTCGAGAAATACGGTGCCGATCGCGCCACGCCGGCACGCACCGTGGCGCAGCAGCTCGGCAGCGCGGATGCGCTGTTCATTGCCGATGACGGCGATGCCGTGGTGTCGGTGGCGGATGCGATGACGGCGGCGGGCGCGAACCTGCGCAACATCCAGCTGCTCGGCACCGGCCTGTGGGACAATCCGCGCGTCTATGCCAGCGCCGCGCTCCAGGGCGGTCTCTACGCCGCGCCAGACCCGGCCGGTTTCCGCGCCTTCTCCGGCCGCTATCGCACCAAATATGGCGCCGAGCCGGTGCGCACGGCGACATTGGCCTACGACGCGGTCGCGCTCGTCGCCGCGCTGGCGCGCACGCAAGGTCCCACGCGCTTCTCGCCGGACGTGCTGACCAATCCTTCGGGTTTCGCCGGCATCGACGGCCTGTTCCGCTTCCGCGCGGACGGCACCAACGAGCGCGGGCTCGCGGTGATGAAGGTGACGCAGGGCGGCGGTGTTGCGGTCGCAGGCTCGCCGAAGAGTTTTGGGGCGTAGCTGCGAAAAACCTCATTTCACCAATGAAATGAGTCGGTTAGTCGAAATGCTTTAACTTCTTGATTCTTATGTTAAAAACGGCTATATTGCTATCGAAATCTGACCCTTCCACTGAGGAAGGTTAGGATTTCTCCGGGGAGCAACCGCAAGGTTAGCTCCCTTTTAATTTATAGTTCTACGATAGCCAGCTGATTCCGCCGCGTGGCTACCTTCAACAGCACGGGCTCCAAGCGAGCGAAGTAGTTTCGGGCTCCCTTTTGCCGGACATATTTTGACGGCGCGTATCTCTGATAACAGGCCCAAGCTACGGCGTCTGCTGCTTGTATGAAATAGGAATGCTCCGAATCTCGAACGCTCGGGTCCTCAATAATTCTGGTGAGGGGCATCTGCCTATACCCAGATCCGTGGTGTTGATCATTGGGAATAGGATTGAAGACGCGCATTGGTGAGGCCAGGATCGCCACTCTCATCTACATAAATCAAATACATAAGCTAAGGTTGCATTATCGTAATAGCTCGCGCAAGGGATTGCTGCTGAAGCCCCCCTCACTCGTGTTAGCCATCTACTGCATCGCGAGATAGCGGCTCGCGTCTGTAGCGCTACGCCGCCAGATCCGCGACCACCGCATCCAGCACCGGAAATCCGCTGCTGGTCACGCGCAGCCGGCCCGTCGGATCCACCGTGATCGCGCCTTCCTCGCGCAGCAGCGCGATGCGGCGGGGGTCGAGCGGGCGGCCGGAGAGGGCGGTGTAGCGCTCGGGGTCGATGCCCTCGGCGAGACGCAATCCCATCAGCAGGAATTCGTCGGCGCGCTCTTCGCTGTTGAGGCGCTCGTCGGTGACGACGCCGTGGCCGTTGGTCTCGACGCGCAGCAGCCAGGCCTCGGGACGCTTCTCGGTGGCGGTGGCGTGCCTGATACCGTCGATGTCGAGGCGGCCATGCGCGCCGGGGCCGATGCCGGCATATTCCTCGCCGCGCCAGTATACCAGATTGTGCCGGCATTCGGCGCCGCGCCGCGCGTGATTGGAAATCTCGTAGGCGGGCAGACCCAGCCTGTCGCAGGTCTCCTGCGTGACGTCGTAGAGCGCGCGCGCGACCGCTTCATCCGGCGTCTTCAATTTGCCGGCCTGGTGCAGGCCGAAGAACGGCGTGCCTTCCTCGATCGTCAATTGATAGAGCGACAGATGCTCGGCCGCTTCATCGATGGCGAGACGCAACTCGTCGGCCCACATCGCCGGCGTCTGGTCGGGACGGGCGTAGATCAGGTCGAACGAATAGCGGTCGAACGAGCGGCGTGCGATGGCGACGGCATCGAGTGCCTCGCGCGCGCTGTGCATGCGGCCGAGCGCTTTCAGCGAGGCATCGTCGAGCGCCTGCACGCCGAGCGAGACGCGGTTGACGCCGGCGCTGCGATAGCCGGCGAAGCGCGTGGCTTCGACGCTGGTCGGGTTCGCTTCCAGCGTGACCTCGACGTCGCCTGCGACGGTCCAGTGCTTGCCGATCGCATCGAGCACGGCGCCGACGGTTGCGGGCTGCATCAGGGATGGCGTGCCGCCACCGAGGAAGATCGAGGTGACCTCGCGACCCGGCGCACGCTCTGCGGTGGTTGCGATCTCGCGCGCAAAGGCGGAAGCGAAGCGCGCCTCGTCGATCGCGGCGTGGCGAACGTGGCTGTTGAAGTCGCAATAGGGACATTTCGACAGGCAAAACGGCCAGTGCACGTAGACGCCGAAGGCTTGTTTTGACGCGTTTTCCTTGCGCGAACCGGTATCCACTTCGCTCGAAAACGCTCTAGCGCGGCTCAAGGCAGATCTCCGCCAGTTTCACGAAAGCGCGGGCGCGATGCGACAGGCCGAGGCCAAGCGGCGGCAGGCCGTGCTTCTCGATGCTCTCCATCTCGCCGAAGGTGCGGTTGTGGCCGTCGGGCAGGAACATCGGATCGTAGCCGAAGCCGGCAGTTCCGCGCGGCGGCCAGACCAGCGTGCCGTCGACGCGCGCCTCGACCTGTTCGAGATGATCGTCGGGCCAGGCGACGCAGAGTGCCGAGACGAAATGGGCTCTGCGCTTGTCCGGCGTGGTGGCGCCGCGCTCCTGCAACAGGCGCTCGATCTGCGCCATCGCCGCATTGAAATCCTTGGAGGGGCCGGCCCAGCGCGCGCTGTAGATGCCGGGCGCGCCGTCGAGCGCGTCGACGACGATGCCGGAATCATCGGCGAAGGCGGGAAGCCTGGCTGCTTGCGCCGCCGCGATCGCCTTGATCGCGGCGTTGCTGCGGAAATCGCTGCCGGTCTCGTCCGGCTCGGACAGGCCGAGCTCTCCCGCCGACACCGCCTCGATGCCGTACGGCGCAAGCAGCTCCCGCATCTCGGCGAGCTTGCCGGGATTGTGGGTCGCGATGACCAGCTTGTCCGTGATTCGGCGGTGCATGACCTATTGACTACGCCACAGCCAGTTTCTGCAAGTCCACCAGGCGCGCGACGCCCTTGCGGGCCAGCGCCATCAGCGCCAGCAGCTCGGCCTCGGTGAACGGCTCGCGTTCCGCGGTGCCCTGCACCTCGATGATGCGGCCATCGCCGGTCATGACGAAATTGGCGTCGGTCTCGGCCTCGGAATCCTCGGCGTAGTCGAGGTCGAGCACCGGCGTGCCGTTGTAGATGCCGCAGGAGATCGCGGCGACGTTGTCGCGCAGGACGTTGGCCTTGACCATGTTGCGCGCCTTCATCCAGTTGACGCAATCGGCGAGGGCGACCCAGGCGCCCGTGATCGAGGCCGTGCGCGTGCCGCCATCGGCCTGAAGCACGTCGCAATCGACCGTGATCTGGCGCTCGCCGAGCGCTTCGAGATTGATGATGGTGCGGAGCGAGCGGCCGATCAGGCGCTGGATCTCGACGGTGCGGCCGCTCTGCTTGCCGGCGGAGGCCTCGCGGCGGGTCCGTTCCGAGGTCGCGCGCGGCAGCATGCCGTATTCGGCGGTGACCCAGCCGCGGCCCTGGCCCTTCAGCCACGGCGGCAGGCGGTCCTCCAGCGTGGCGGTGACCAGCACATGGGTGTCGCCGAATTTCACCAGGCACGACCCTTCCGCATATTTCACCACGCCGCGCTCCAGCGTCACGGGGCGCAATTCGTCGGGCGCACGGCGGCTTGGCCGCATGGGAAATCCTCCAAAACTCACGGGAAAAGGCTGCTCGCGGTGCTTGTAGGTGCGGCGGGGATGGGCGGCAAGGCTTTTTCACCCCCTGATTTCGCGGCCGCAAACGCCACGCTTGTCAGAAGCGCCCGGGATAGACAAATTACCAATATCTGAGAGGAGTTACCGTCTGTGGCCCATCACGATCCGATCCATCTGATCGCGCCGCGCGCAGGCCTTGCCCAGCTCAACGAGCGTTCCCGCGACATCTTTCGTCAAATTGTCGAAAGCTACCTCGCGACCGGCGAGCCGGTCGGCTCGCGCAACATTTCCCGCCTGATCGCCATGCCGTTGTCGCCGGCCTCGGTCCGTAACGTCATGGCGGATCTGGAACAGCTCGGCCTGATCTATGCCCCGCACACCTCCGCCGGCCGGTTGCCGACGGAACTCGGCCTGCGCTTCTTCGTCGATGCCCTGATGCAGGTCGGCGACCTCAACGAGGCCGAGCGGCAGTCGATCCAGAGCCAGCTCTCCTCGGTCGGCGAGGCGCAGTCGGTCGAGGCGGCGCTGGACCAGGCCTTGATGCGGCTCTCCGGCCTCACCCGGGCCGCCGCCGTCGTGTTGACGCCAAAATCCAATGCGCGGCTCAAGCACATCGAATTCGTCCGCCTGGAACCGGAGAAAGCGCTGGTCATCCTCGTCGGCGAGGACGGCCAGGTGGAAAACCGCGTGCTGGCGCTGCCGCCCGGGGTTCCCTCCTCGGCGCTCACCGAGGCCGGCAATTTCCTCAATGCGCGGATCCGCGGCCGCACCCTGGCCGAGGCGCGGCTCGAGCTCGAGACGGCCCTTGGAGAGGCCCGTGCCGAACTCGATCAGCTGACGCAGAAGGTGATCTCGGCCGGCATCGCCAGCTGGTCCGGCGGCGAGAACGAGGATCGCCAGCTGATCGTCCGCGGCCATGCCAATCTGCTCGAAGATCTGCATGCGCTGGAGGATCTGGAGCGCGTTCGCCTGTTGTTCGACGACCTCGAGACCAAGCGCGGCGTGATCGACCTGCTCGGCCGCGCCGAGACCGCGGAGGGCGTGCGCATCTTCATCGGCAGTGAGAACAAGCTGTTCTCGCTGTCGGGGTCCTCCACCATCATCTCGCCCTATCGGGATGCCGCCGGCCACATCGTCGGCGTTCTCGGCGTGATCGGGCCGACACGGCTGAATTATGCCCGCGTGATCACGACCGTGGACTATGCCGCCCGCATCGTCAGCCGCCTCTTGGGGGGCTGACCGGCGCCTCCTCCGATCACGGGCGCTTGATTTTCGTGAGCTTAGGCACGATATCCGGGCCAACAATCCCTGGAAACGAGTTCGAGATTAGAGCCGATGACCGATCGAGACCGGCAACCCGAAGACACGACCGCGCCGACGCCCGAGCCCGTGGTGTCAAAGCCCTACGTCATGCCCGACGATCCCGAGCCGGGCTCGGTCGAAGCGTTGCAGAAGGAAGCCGCCGAAGCGCGCGACCGCATGCTGCGGACGCTGGCCGAGATGGAGAATCTGCGCAAGCGCACCACCAAGGAGGTCGCCGACGCGAGGCTCTACGGCATCACCGGTTTTGCCCGCGATGTGCTCGACATCGCCGACAATCTCCAGCGCGCGCTCGATGCCGTTCCGGCCGAGGCGCGTGCCGCGGCGGATCCCGGCCTGACCTCGCTGATCGAGGGCGTCGAGCTCACCGAGCGCTCGCTGCTCAATGCGCTGGAAAAACACGGCGTGAAGAAGTTCGATCCGCAGGGCCAGAAGTTCGACCCGAACTTCCAGCAGGCGATGTTCGAGGTGCCCGATGCGTCGGTGCCGTCAGGCACCGTGGTGCAGGTCGTGCAGGCCGGCTATACCATCGGCGAGCGCGTGCTGCGCCCGGCGCTGGTCGGTGTCGCCAAGGGCGGTGCGAAGGCGGCCCCCGCCGCCAACAACAACAATGAATCGAACGGCGCGCCGAACTGATCGATCCTCATGGTGCGCGAAGCGGCTGGTTGAGGCTCTCCTCTGGGAGAGTCTTCGCTGGTGCGACAGCGCTCTCCCAGCCCCCCGCAAGCGAGGGGGGAGCGCATCTCGCTTGCGGATGCAGCTATCCCTTCGGCTGGATGCCGTCGCGGACGGCGCGGAAGCGGGTGAAGGCGGGCAGCCACTGGTCGCGCGGGGCGCTGGCGATGATGCGCAATGATGCGCCGCCAGTCGAGAAGCGGATCCACTGCACCACGGTCACAGGGATCTTGTCCTTGCCGCTGACCCCGTCGATCCGGGTCTCGAAGCCCTGCTGGCCGTTGATGCGAATCGGCTCGGACATGGTGATGCGCGACTCGCGCACGCCGGGAATCTGGAGCGCCGCCTCCTGGGCGAAGCGGGCGCGGTCGTCGGCCTGCTGCGGGGTGGCGCCGATCACGCCGAGAATCATGAACGGCTTCGACTCGTAACCCGTGCTCTCATCGCCGTCGGCGAGGATGATGCTGCTGCCCGGCGCGAGCGTTCGGATGTCCTTGAAGTTGGCGAGATCGGTGATCTTGAACGGCATCAGCGCGATCTGCTCTTCAGCCGAGACCTGCCTGCGGGTGACTGTGCTCGCAAACATCTGCCGCACCGCTTCATCCGTGTAGATCTTGGTCGCATTCTCCGGGATCTGCACCGCGACATAGCCGGAGAAGCCGGCGCCGGGCACGATCATCGAATAGCGCTTCACCGGGGTATCGCCGGCCTTGCCGCTTTCGGTGGTGAAATAGGCGAGGCCCGCGGGGGTCTCGATCTTGTCCTGCGTGACGCCATTGGTCCCGGCGGGATTGGAGTTGAAGGCGCTCACGACCTCGCCATAGGCCGCCGGCGGCAGCTCGGTCACCAGCACCTTGACGCTGCCATCCTCGCTCTCGAAGCCCGGAAAGGTCTTGGCGGTGCTGAGGCCGATCAACGGCACCATGCCGAGGCGCAAGCCAGGTGGGAAAACAGGATCGGCGGCGAGGGCCGGAAACACCGTTACGGCGAGGAGGGCGAGCGCGGCGAGGGGGCGGATCAGCTTCATGGGCACTCTGATTGGTTCACATTGAGGCCGTTCGATGGTCGGCCGCCGGGCCGCTTTGTCGCGCGAAGCAGCTGCGCCGGCTGTCCGGCCGGTTCGCCTTTTAGCGGGTTTGGCCCTGCCGCAACAGGGCAGGGCCTGTTGCGGGTAGCGGGGGCTTGCCAAGGCCCGAACCTGTCAATAATTCCTCACCCGCAAGGGCGGCGGGGCCGGGACATCATCTTTCAAAACCCAATGTTTTCGCGGCAGAAACGTAGCTTCGGTCCTTGCGGGCCCCTCCCCCCCTCCTATATGAGCCTCAATCATCGCAATATCGCGGATGTTTGATCTTAGGGGGTTTCGGTTCGGGTGCCTTCTGGGCCCAGCCAACCTGCCGCAAAAAGAAGGGTATCAGGACCATGGGAAAGGTCATTGGGATCGACCTCGGCACCACGAATTCGTGCGTCGCCGTGATGGATGGCAAGAACGCGAAAGTCATCGAGAATTCCGAAGGCATGCGCACGACGCCTTCGATCGTCGCCGTGACGGACGACGGTGAGCGCCTCGTCGGCCAGCCGGCCAAGCGCCAGGCCGTCACCAATCCCGAGCGCACCTTCTTCGCAGTGAAGCGCCTCATCGGCCGCCGCTACGACGATCCGATGGTCGAGAAGGACAAGAAGCTCGTCCCGTACAAGATCGTGAAAGCCTCCAACGGCGACGCCTGGGTCGAGGCCGACGGCCAGACCTACTCGCCCTCGCAGGTCTCGGCGTTCATCTTGCAGAAGATGAAGGAGACCGCGGAAGCCCATCTCGGCCAGAAGGTCGATCAGGCCGTCATCACCGTTCCCGCCTACTTCAATGACGCCCAGCGCCAGGCGACCAAGGACGCCGGCAAGATCGCGGGCCTCGAAGTGCTGCGCATCATCAACGAGCCGACCGCGGCCGCGCTCGCCTATGGTCTCGACAAGACCAAGGCCGGCACCATTGCCGTGTACGACCTCGGCGGCGGCACCTTCGATATCTCCATTCTCGAGATCGGCGACGGCGTGTTCGAGGTGAAGTCGACCAACGGCGACACCTTCCTCGGCGGCGAAGACTTCGACATGCGCCTCGTGGGCTATCTGGCCGACGAGTTCCAGAAGGAGCAGGGCATCAACCTGCGCAACGACAAGCTTGCGTTGCAGCGCCTGAAGGAAGCCGCTGAGAAGGCCAAGATCGAGCTGTCCTCGACGACGCAGACCGAGATCAACCTGCCGTTCATCACGGCGGACCAGACCGGCCCGAAGCATCTCACGATGAAGCTCACCCGCGCCAAGTTCGAGGCGTTGGTCGACGACCTCATCCAGAAGACGGTCGAGCCCTGCCGCAAGGCGCTGAAGGATGCCGGCGTCACCGCCGGTGAGATCGGCGAAGTCGTGCTGGTCGGCGGCATGTCGCGCATGCCGAAGGTCCAGGAAGTCGTGAAGCAGCTGTTCGGCAAGGAGCCGCACAAGGGCGTCAACCCGGACGAAGTCGTGGCGATCGGTGCCGCGATCCAGGCCGGCGTGCTCCAGGGCGACGTCAAGGACGTGCTGCTGCTCGACGTGACCCCGCTGTCGCTGGGCATCGAGACGCTGGGCGGCGTGTTCACCCGCATCATCGACCGCAACACCACGATCCCGACCAAGAAGAGCCAGGTGTTCTCGACGGCTGAAGACAGTCAGAATGCCGTCACCATCCGCGTCTTCCAGGGCGAGCGTGAAATGGCGGCCGACAACAAGATGCTCGGCCAGTTCGACCTGATGGGCATCCCGCCGGCTCCGCGCGGCATGCCGCAGATCGAGGTGACCTTCGACATCGACGCCAACGGCATCGTCAACGTCTCGGCCAAGGACAAGGCCACGGGCAAGGAGCAGCAGATCCGCATCCAGGCCTCGGGTGGTCTGTCGGAAGCCGACATCGAGAAGATGGTCAAGGACGCCGAGGCCAATGCCGAGGCGGACAAGAAGCGCCGCGAGGCCGTGACCGCCAAGAACGAGGCCGACGGCCTGGTGCATTCGACCGAGAAGGCGCTGGCCGAGCACGGCTCGAAGGTCGCCGAGAGCGAGCGCCGCGCCATCGAGGATGCCGTCAGCGACCTCAAGGAAGCGCTGAAGGGCGACGATGCCGAGGCGATCAAGGCCAAGACCCAGACGCTGGCGCAGGCTTCGATGAAGCTCGGCGAGGCCATGTACAAGCAGCAGGCCGAGGCCGACGCCAAGAAGGATGCGGCCAAGGACGACGTCGTCGATGCGGAGTTCACCGAAGTCGACGACGACAAGAACAACAAGAAGTCCGCCTGAACCCCGAGAGGGTGATGATGCGGGCGGCTTGGACCCCACACGCTTCTTCAGCCTCCCCCTTCGCGGGGGAGGCTGTCGCGTCGAGGCCGCCGGGGCACGCTCCCGCTACAATCGATCAATTCCCAGCCGTTATTCTCAGCGCTGCCATGCTGCCCTCTGCCGCAAGGTCGAAGGGCGCTTATATCGCTGCGTGGCAACGTTGTTTCGCCCCAACTTGAATCGCGATTGGATAGACCGAGCTCAGCATGTCCACGTCCACCAAGCGCTGCTATTACGAGACCCTCGAAGTCGAACGTGATGCCGACGAATCCAAGCTGAAATCGTCGTTCCGCAAGCTGGCGATGAAATTCCATCCCGACCGCAATCCCGGGGATGAGACCAGCGAAGTCAAGTTCAAGGAAATCAACGAGGCGTACGAGGTCCTGAAGGACAAGGACAAGCGCGCCGCGTATGACCGTTACGGCCACGCCGCCTTCGAGCAGGGCGGCGGCTTTGGCGGCGGCGCCGGCTTCGGCGCGGGCTTCGCCTCCTCCTTCTCGGACATTTTTGAAGACCTGTTTGGCATGGCCGGACAGCGCGGCCGCGGCGGCCGCGAGCGCGGCGCCGACCTGCGCTACAACATGGAAATCACCCTCGAGGAAGCTTTCGGCGGCAAGACCGCACAGATCGAGATCCCGGTCTCGGTCACCTGTGAGGCCTGTTCGGGCATCGGTGCCAAGGCCGGCACCAAGCCGAAGACCTGCTCGACCTGCGGCGGCGCCGGCCGCGTGCGGCAGTCGCAGGGCTTCTTCACGCTGGAGCGGACCTGTCCTGGCTGCCAGGGCCGCGGCCAGATGATCGAGGACGCCTGCCCGGCCTGCGCGGGCCAGGGCCGGGTCACCCGCGAGCGCACGCTGTCGGTCAACATTCCGCAGGGCGTCGAGGACGGCACACGGATCAGGCTCGCCGGCGAGGGCGAGGCCGGGGTCCGCGGCGGACCGCCCGGCGACCTCTACATCTTCCTGTCGCTGGCCCAGCACCAGTTCTTCCAACGCGACGGCGCCGATCTGCATTGCCGCGTGCCGATCTCGATGGTGACCGCCGCGCTCGGCGGCGAATTCGAGGTGCCGACGATCGAGAAGGCGAAGACCAAGGTGAAGGTGCCCGCCGGAACCCAGTCGGGCCGCCGATTCCGCATTGCATCAAAGGGTATGCCGGTGCTGCGCTCGCGACAGATGGGCGACATGTATGTCCAGGTCGTGGTCGAGACCCCGCAGAATCTCACCAAGAAGCAGCAGGAATTGCTGGCCGAGTTCGACAAGCTCTCCTCCGGCAACACCCAGCCGGAATCCGAGGGTTTCTTCGCCAAGGTCAAGGACTTCTTCGGTAATCGGGCGAGTTGACTCGTCTTGACCGTACCGCCTTCGGCCTATACGTCTTTATGACCATTTTCTGACACGCCGCGGTCCTGCGGTCCCGTCCGGTCCCAACATGCCATTGCCATCGTCCGCGCGTGCGTTGAAGAAGCCTCGACTCGATGACGAGGTGCGCTTTCTCAGGTCGTGGATCGAAAAGCCACTGCACATGGGCGCGGTCATGCCGTCAGGCAAGCTGCTGGCGCGGACCATGGCTCATTACGTCGATGTCGATTCGGACGCACCCGTGGTCGAGCTCGGACCCGGCACCGGCGCCATCACCTCCGCGCTGATCGAGCGCGGTGTCGACCAGAAGCGTCTCGTCCTGGTCGAATACAATCCCGGCTTCTGCGCGCTGCTGCGCGACCGCTACCCACAAGCTAAGGTGGTGCAGGGCGATGCCTATCGCCTCCGCGACACGCTGTGGAATGTCTTGAGCGCGCCGGCTAGCGCGGTCGTCTCGGGCCTGCCGCTCGTCACAAAACCGATGCTGACGCGGCTGCGGCTCATTCGCGACGCCTTCACCGCGCTCGCGCCCGGCGCGCCCTTCATCCAGTTCACCTATGCGGTGGTGCCGCCGATCCCGAAATCGCTGCACGGCGTGTCCACAGAGGCTTCGGAACGGATCTGGATGAACCTTCCGCCGGCCCGCGTCTGGGTGTATCGCAAGGATTAAGCTGTCGCCACAGACGCGGTGCGCTCCGCTCCCGCTTGCGGGAGAGGGTTGGGGTGGGGGTGTCCCCACGGCGGGGTTTCCCCAGTCGAGAAAGCCCCCTCCCGCCGCGCTTCGCGCGTCGACCTCCCCCGCAAGCGGGAGAGGTGAACGGAGTTCGCCGCCCGGATGTCCGCGCCCAGAATCCTGATTATTCCCGGCTCGCTGCGCACCGGCTCGCACAACGCGAAGCTGGCAGCGCTCGCCGCGTATGAATTCGCCCAGGCCGGCGTCGACGTCACCCGCATCTCGCTGGCCGATTTTCCGCTGCCGATCTACGACGGCGATCTCCAGGCCAAATCCGGAGTGCCCAAGCACGCCATCAATCTCAAGCGCATGATCGGCGCCCATCACGGCATCCTCATTGTCTCGCCCGAATACAACGCCTCGGTGCCGCCGCTGCTCAAGAACGCGATCGACTGGGTCAGCCGCGTGCACGAGCTGCACGAGGCGCGCGGCGAGGTGTTCCGCAACCGCGTCTTCGCGCTCGCCGGCGCCTCGCAGAGCCGCCTTGGCGCGGCCCGCGCGCTCCAGGCCTTGCGGCTGATCCTCTCCTCGTGCCACGCCAATGTGATTGCCAGCCAGCTCACGCTCGCCTTTGCCGACCAGGCCTATGACGATATGGACAGGCTGAAGAATGAGGGCGATATCGCCGCGTTGAAGGAGCTGGTAGCGCAGTTGATCGACGTTTCCCAACGCATGATGTGAAGTGACATGACGCCAGCCGAGATCGCCCCCAAGGACCGCCTGATCGTTCCGCTCGATGTGTCGAGCCCGGAGGCTGCGGAGGCGATGGTCGCAAGGCTCGGCGACAGCGTCACGTTCTACAAGATCGGCTACCAGCTCGCCTATGCCGGCGGCCTGCCGCTGATCGGCAAGCTCGCCGGCGAGGGCAAGAAGGTGTTTGCCGATCTCAAGATGCACGACATCGGCAACACCGTGATGCGCGGTGTCGAGAGTGTTGGCAGGCTGGGGGCGACCTTCCTCACCGTCCACGCCTATCCGCAGACCATGAAGGCGGCGGTCGAAGGGCGTGGCGGATCGGGTTTGAAGATTCTCGCGGTCACGGTGCTGACCTCGTACAATGACGACGACCTGCACGCGGCCGGATATCGGCTCGGCGTCTCCGATCTGGTCGAAGCGCGCGCACAGCAGGCACAGGTGCTTGGCATCGATGGACTCGTCTGCTCGCCGGAAGAGGTCGGTGCCTTGCGCAAGATCGTCGGCCATCAGATGAGCCTCGTCACGCCCGGCATCCGTCCGGCGGGCGCACCGACCGGCGACCAGAAGCGCGTCATGACGCCGGGTCGTGCGATCGCGGCGGGCGCCGACTATCTCGTCGTCGGACGGCCGATCCTCGAGGCCTCCGATCCCAAGGCGGCGGCCGACGCAATCCAGGCCGAGATCGTGCAAGCGCTCAGCTAATCAACAAGGGAGAGAACAATGGCAAAGGGCTACTGGATCGGGCGTGTCGATGTGAGCAGTGACGAGGGCTACAAGCCCTACGCCGTGGCCAACGGTCCGATCTTCAAGAAATGGGGCGGCCGCTTCGTCGTCCGCGCCGGCAAGTTCACCACCGTCGAAGGCGCCAGCCGCACCCGCAACGTCGTGATCGAATTCCCGGACTACGAGACCGCGCTCGCCTGCTACAACTCGCCGGAGTACCAGGCCAACATCAAGGTGCGCCAGCCGCACTCGGTCGCCGACCTCATCATCATCGAAGGCTATGACGGCCCGCAGCCGTCGTAAGAGGGAACGCCGCGGTCGTCTGCTACTCGTGAGTGTAGGCACCTGATCAGCGAGCGTCCTCGCCTGAGCCGCCGGCTCGCCAAATTGTGGCGAGATCGGCGGCGGGGCAAATCCCCGCCGGGTGCCGCCGAGCGGTTCCAGGACCTTGCCTGAAGGGGAGATTCGCCGTTCCACCTGCCCCCGTGGCGCCAATCACTCAGCATCTTCGCAACGATTCTTTTGTCCCCAAATGGGGATTGCGACGCTGCCCAATTTTCATTCAAGGTTGCTTTGCTCGAACTGTACAACAGGGACGATGGGAGGTCAGCCCAAGCAAGGCACCACGTCCCTCATCGGAGATCAGACTACCCGCATCACGAAAACCTTGAATCAAGGAGCGGAAGTCATGGCACTCATCAACGGAACGGCAGGCGACGACATCATTCCTGGAACAGCAGCTGACGACGAGATCAACGGGCTGGCGGGCAACGATACGATCACCGGGTTGGACGGCAACGACCTTGTGAGCGGAGGCGCGGGTGACGACAACATCGATGGCGGCGCTGGCAACGATACTCTGAATGGCAACGCTGGTGTGGATACGATCACCGGTGGCGACGGTGACGATACCATCAGCGGCGGTGCCGGAGACGACGATCTTTCGGGCAATGCTGGCCTCGACACGATCCACGGCAACGCAGGCAATGACACGATTGATGGTGGCCTGGGCAACGATCAGCTCTTTGGCGACGCAGGCGACGATTCCATAAGCGGCGGAGATGGCGATGATGCCATTCACGGCGGCGCTGGAGCCGACACCCTTTCGGGAGACGCGGGCAATGACACGCTGAGTGGCGATGCCGGCAATGACACCCTGAACGGCGGTCTCGGAAACGACACGTTGAACGGAGGTATCGGCGACGATGTCCTCAACGGCAACCAGGGCAATGACACGCTGAACGGCGGCCTCGGAAACGACACGCTGAACGGCGGCGCAGATGACGACGTCTTGAATGGCGGCGCTGGCAATGACACGCTGAACGGCGATGCTGGCAACGACACCATGCATGGAAACGCCGGAGCCGACCTTATGGATGGCGGTGCCGGTAACGACACGATGTTCGGCGACGCCGGAGACGACACCATGTCGGGCGGTGCCGGGGATGACACTGTGAATGGTGGTGACGGCGCGGACGAGCTCAGCGGCGGCACGGGCAATGATACGCTGAACGGCGACGCGGGCGACGATACGCTTGCCGGCGGCGACAACAACGATACGCTAAACGGCGGAGACGGAGCCGACACGCTCGCGGGCGGAAATGGCAACGATACGCTCGCCGGCGCCGCAGGCGATGACGAGCTGAATGGCGGTAACGGCAACGACGTCCTCAACGGAGGTACGGGAGACGACGTGCTGACAGGTGGTGCGGGCGCCGATACCTATAATTTCGGTGACAACACCGCCACCAACTTCGGCAATGACGAGATAACGGATTTCAGTCTCACCGATGGTGATCTGATACAAGTCGATGCTGCGCCGGGATTCGATCCGAACTCGATCGTCGTCGACGACGATGGCACCAATACTGTGCTCGACTTCGGCTTCGGAACGATTCAACTCGACGGCGTCACGGGAGGCGCTACGCCGTTCACGACGATCGACGACATCAATGTGGCTGCGGGAGCCACGGTCATCGAAGTCGTGTGAGGCGCGTTCGGCGGGGCGGCTACCGGTCCGCCCCGCCGTTGCACTTCTGCAATCTGTATTAGTCAGTCGGTAACGTTGCCTGCCGGTCATGTATTTGCGTCCGCCTGAGAGCCCCGCGACTGGTAAGAGATCGCTGCTCGGATTGATTCCGGGGCGGTCCGCAATCGTGTGGGTCGTGGCCTTCAGCATCTCGGTGAACCTGCTGCTTCTGGTCGTTCCGTTCTATTCGATCGAGGTGTTCGATCGAGTGATCAGCAGCGGTAGCGTTGAAACGCTCGTCGGTCTTACGATGATCGCTGCAGTGGCTCTCGTCTTTAGCGCCGCTTTCGATATCTTGCGTAACCGACTCCTCAGTCGGTTCGCAGTTGGCTTCGAGCGGTGCGTCGCACCAATTGTTCTCGAAGGCACCATCGTGGACTCGGCAAGTCGCGGCGACGGGAAGACGCACGATCTTGTCAAGGTCCGCGAGCTAAGGAACTTTCTGTCAAGCGGCACCGCTACAACGCTCATCGATGCGCCTTTCCTCCCTGCTTTCATTCTCATTCTATTCTTCCTCCACGCCTGGTACGGCGTCATCGCTCTGGTCGGGACGGCAATTCTGCTGGTGATGGGCATCATCAGCTGGCGGATCGCGCGCACCGAAATGGCCGACGCCTCGGGAGCCGCCTTGCGGACGCAGGCCGCCCTGGATGGGATCGTCCGAAATGCCAGTCTCGTGCGCGCGATGGGGTGGACTCTCGGCGCAGTTCGCGAATTCATGCGGCTCAACGATCACGCACTGTCGCCCGTTGTACGCGCCAGTGAACGTGTCTATGCGATTGGCGCTGCCGCGCGCATGGTCAGAACGATCCTGCAGATTGCCGCGATCGGAGCGGGCGCTTGGCTGGTGCTTCAAAATGAGGTGCTGTCGGGCAGCCTGATTGCCAGTTCACTCCTGGTCGCACGCACTCTCCAGCCCATGGAAAGCCTGATCTCGGCATGGCGCGCGCTCGCATCCGCGCAGGAGGCTTGGACGCAGGTCCAGGCCGCCGCCGCGCCGGTGTTAGCGCGGAACAGAAAGACCTTGCTTCCGATGCCGTCCGGCTGGCTGGTCATCGATCGCGTGGCTTACCGGCCCGCTGGAGCCAAACGCCCCATTCTCGCAGGTATAAGCTTTGAGTGCCGACCCTCACAAATTGTGGTTGTCATAGGTCCAACGGGGGCTGGAAAATCGACCCTGCTGCGGCTGATGGCGGCTCTCGAGCCGCCGAGTAGCGGCACGATCCGACTGGATCGCGCCGCACTCCACAATTGGGATTCCGATCAACTCGGCAAGTTCGTCGGATATCTTCCCCAGGACGTGCAGCTCGTTGGCGGCACCGTGGCAGAAGCGATCGCCGGATTTGACGAAAGCGCGCGCGACGAAGACATCACCGCGGCAGCGATGCTCGCGCAAGCGCATGACATGATCCTGTCCCTGCAATCTGGCTATCAGACCGAGATCGGGCGCGACGGCAGCAAGCTCTCGGGTGGCCAGCGCCAGCGGATTGGTCTTGCGCGAGCCTTCTACGGCGACCGCAAGTTGATGCTGCTGGACGAGCCGAATGCCAACCTCGACCCGGAGGGCGAGGAAGCGCTCTGCTCTGCGGCTTTGCAAGTCAAGGCGCGAGGCGCAACGCTGGTCATCGTGACCCACAGGCCCCGCCTCCTGACGATCGCAGATGCCGTACTGCTGCTCAGAGATGGCATGCAGCTCGCGTTTGGTCCGCCCGGCACGGTTCTGCCGCTCCGTCTATCTGACGTCACACCGATCCCAAAGCCGAACGACGTCCACCGCGAAGCAGAGTCCCGCGTGCTTAGAACCGGAGGAGCAGGCCGATGACGTCGCAAGACCATGGTCGCAACGTCGTAATGCCCCGCCAAGTGGTGACCGGCGATCGGTGGGCAGCATTCAGCGAACCACGCTCCGACATGCGGCGCATCGTGACGTGGGGGTGTGTGTTGCTCATTCTGCAGTTCTGCTGCATCGGCGTCTGGGCGACCACCGTTCCGCTCCGCAGCGCGGTCGTGGCGTCCGGCTTCATCAAAGTGCACTCGAAGCGCAAAGCTGTGCAGCATCTCGAGGGAGGTATCATAAAGTCCATCCTGGTCAGAGAAAATGATCATGTCCAGGCTGGTCAAGTTATTGCGCGGCTCGACACCACGCAGATCGAGGCGATGCTCGGCTCGCTTGAAACGAAGTTATTCGCGGACCTAGCGATGGAAGCGCGATTGACCGCTGAACAGGCCGGCAGAAAAGCAATACGATTTCCGGACGAACTGCGTACGAGCTCTGCTGCGGCCGCGGGCGTTGCCGTCCAAACCCAGCAAGCGGAATTTGCGGCGCGGTTGACCGCGATCGAGGGTGAGCGAAAGCAGATCAATCAGCAGATGCTGCAATCGGAGGATACTATTCGTGGCCTGCAGGGCGACACGAATGGGGCAGAGCAGCAACTTGCCCTTCTGAAGGAAGAAATCGCGGACACGAGCGCCTTGCTCGCGAAGGGCCTCGCGCGCAAGCCGCGTTTACTGGCTCTGCAACGAAGTCAGGCTGAAACGGAAGGGCAAATTGCCCGCAATGCAGCATCAATCTCGCAGGCACGAACAAAGATTGCCGAATTGGACGATAGGCGTCGGCAGTTGGAGTTGAATCAGAAGCGGGACATCGCCAAGCAGTTGCATGCCACCAGCGAAGAGATTGGCGATCTTCGACATCGAATTGCCGCGTTGCGCGATCAGCGTGTTCGATCCGAGTTGCGTGCACCTGAAAGTGGAAAGGTCGTCGGCCTCAACAGCAGGGACCTCAGTGCCGTGCTTGCACCTAGAGAAACTCTTCTGGAAATCGTCCCCCTCCAAGATCGGCTTGTCATCGAGGCAACGCTGAAGCCGACGGATCGGCAAGAGGTTTACGTGGGGCAGAGCGCACGTGTGCGTGTCCTCGCGTTGAACATCCGGCGAATACCGATGCTGGATGCGAAGGTCGTTGCAGTTGCCGCAGATGCTCTGAATGACCCGAAGACGGGCGCGGCCACCTACATGGCGGAACTCGAGCTAGGTACCACAACGCAGACAGCATACTACCTTTCGTCGTTATTGCCCGGAATGCCCGTCGAGGTGTTCGTCGAGACGGGAGAAAGAACCTTTGCGGAGTACTTGCTGCAGCCTATGGTGCTGCGCATCCACCGCGCTTTCAGAGAGAGTTAGGCTGCTGGCGCAAAGCCGGCTGCATCGATATTGCGGGAGGAGTGCTTGCACGAGGATGGCAAGGTACTGCCCCACTGGCAGAACAAAGTTAGTTTCTACCGCACCGACAGCACACGCTCGACGATCGATGCCGAGGGTCTGGTCGAGCAATTTGCGAAGCCTGCCGACCAGAGCGTCGGCCACCTTACGATGGAGTATTTTGGTCGGGGGATTGCAAAGCTCCTCGAATGCCGCAGCTGCTATGTTGCAGCGGCGACGCATCGAGCTTCCGGTCAGCAACTGCTACAGGCGCGGATCGGGCAAGCGACCATCGATCATTCGTGTGCGGCCATGGTAGCGCGAATTGCTCGCAAGGGCGCTAGTACAGGTTGTACGCTGCTCGAACCCGTCCATCTGCGTACGACTTTCGTGCGAAAGCTGATCGGACCCGAGCCGGATTTGAAAGGTCATTCTGTGATAGGGAGGTTCGCCGCTTGCGACGGCGTAACCGTCGTCTTTGTCGCGGGATGGCGTCAAGCGGGACTCACCCGGGCTGAGGTTCCATGCCTGGTGCGCGCGGTGCGTGCGATCTGGGAGACTGCGCACGATCTGGCGCGATCGCAGCAACGCCAACAAGATGCGGCGGCCTGGCTTGGAGTCTTGGCATTTCCTGCCCTCATCGTTGACGAAGGGCTTCGCGTTCACGAGATCAACGGCAGCGCGCAATCGCTGATGGCCAAGGGCGAACTCCTCAAGGTGAATGGAGACAAGTTGGCCGGGCATAACAGTTCGGTGACGGCCGCTTTGAGGGAGGCGATACGCGAATCCCTGAGTTCACGCCCCGATCGGGAGTGGCTGGATACAACCGTGGCTCTTTCAACCGAGCGCGAGCGGTTTGCCTTTGCCAGAATCGGAGCTGCGCCGCCGCCTTTTGATCCCCGAAAAGCGCTTGTCATCGTGCCGCAATTCGACGAGGTATCGGGAGCGCGCCGTATTGCCGCGGCTTTCGGCTTGAATTTCGCGGAAGAGCGGATTGTCACTCGGATCCTTCAAGGCAAGTGTCCGCGAAAGGTCGGTGCTGAGCTCCGGCTAACCGAAGCGACAGTGAGAACCTACACCAAGCGCATAATGCTCAAATTGGGTATCAACCGGCAATCCGAGTTCTTCGTGCTTCATCATCTCACGCAATCGCCGTTCGGCTCGAGCCTGCGCGAGAAGTCGGTCTGCCGCCTTGCGTCCGCCTCTCGGTTGAGCGAATAGGTGCAATATTGGAAGGGCTTGATCGACGGCTTCAAGATCGATGTTCTGGGCGTTCAAGATGACACCAACTCGTCCGCTCGCAGCAATCTCTTCCCCTATTTCGCCCGTGATTGTGGCTCTTGTGCTCGCAGGCCCCGGAAATGCCCTTGCCGAGCGCATCCAATTGGGGATTCCGATCGCCTGCGAGCCCGGCAGGACGTGCTACATTCAGAACTATACGGATCGGGACCCGTCCCCGGCAGCAAGGGACTACAAGTGTGGCACGCTGACATACGATGGACACAACGGAACTGACTTTCGGCTCCCCTCGCTGCAGGCGCAACGGGTTGGCGTCGACGTTCTCGCGGCCGCCAAGGGACGCGTCGTTCGAACTCGTGAAAATCTGCCGGACGGTGCGTTTCAGAAAGCCGCGCGTGATGCTGTTCGTGATGTCGAATGTGGCAATGGAGTCTTAGTCGAACACGAAGACCATTGGGAAACGCAATATTGTCATTTGGCAACGGGCAGCCTTCGGGTGAAGCTCGGCGACTCCGTAACACGAGGGCAGCCGCTCGGCCGAGTAGGCCTATCGGGTTTGACCGAGTATCCTCACCTCCACTTCACGGTCCGACACAACGGTTCGATCATAGATCCCTTCGCCTACGGCTCGGATTCCTGCGGCGCAGGAGAGATGCTCTGGGATCCCGCACTACAGGCGCCGCTCCGCTATCAGGAACGGGCCGTTCTGAACACGGGTTTTGCGACTGCCCCGGTGACGATGGAATCCATCGAAGATGGAGGAGTGGACGCGGAATTGCCTTCGGCGACCTCGTCGGCAATTGTCGCTTTTGTCCGGATCATCGGTTTGAAATCGGGCGACCTTCAGCGGCTTGTCGTCAGCAGTCCCTCTGGCAAGGTAATTGCCGAAAACAACGCTGCGCCCGTCGAGCACAATAAGGCTCAGGCTTTTCTATTCACGGGTCGAAAGCGCCCTGCCAATGGCTGGGATCCGGGCACCTACCAAGCGGAATATACTGTTGAGCACGCTGGCCAAGTCGTGCTGAGAGAGTTCTGGGAACTCCCGCTTCAATCGCATTGATCTAGGACGTTTTTCCATTGCTCTGCGGAGAGCCCGCGATTGCCCATCCGCTGTTAAGACCTCCTCGTCCGCGCATCCCGACAGTTCCATCGGTTGCCCAAACCGCCGGCGACCGGTATAGGGCCATGGAAAGGAACACACCATGTCCGACATGCGCTTGATTGTTGCAGGAGCCGGCGGCCGGATGGGCCGGGCGCTGGTGCGGGCGATTGCCGAAAGCGATGGCGCGGTGCTGGCGGGCGCGCTGGAGGCGCCGGGCTCGGAGCTGCTCGGCAAGGATGCCGGCGTGCTCGCCGGCCTGCCGGCCAACGGCATCAAGCTGTCCGCCGATCTCTGGGCGATGTGCAAGGAGGCCGACGGCATCCTCGATTTCACCGTGCCTGCCGCGACCATCGCCAATGTCGCGATCGCCGCCGAGCGCGGCATCGTCCACGTCATCGGCACGACCGGGCTGTCGGCCTCAGACAATGCCGTGATCAAGAGCGTCACCAATCGCGCCGTCGTGGTGCAGTCGGGCAATATGAGCCTCGGCGTCAACCTGCTCGCCGCCGTGGTCAAGCGCGTGGCCAAGGCGCTCGACCAGAGCTTCGACATCGAGATCGTCGAAACCCATCACCGCATGAAGGTCGACGCGCCCTCGGGCACGGCGCTGATGCTGGGCCAGGCCGCAGCCGGCGGCCGCGGCGTCACCCTCGACGACCATTCCGAGCGCGGGCGCGACGGCATCACCGGCGCGCGCAAGCCGGGCAATATCGGTTTCGCCTCCCTGCGCGGCGGGACCGTCGCCGGCGACCACAGCGTCACCTTCCTCGGCCCGTTCGAGCGGCTGACGCTGTCGCATCAGGCCGAGGACCGCATGCTGTTCGCCCATGGCGCGCTGAAGGCGGCGCTATGGGCGCACGGCAAGAAGCCGGGGCATTACTCGATGGCCGACGTGCTCGGCCTCGCCGATTTCTGATTGAGCAAACGGAAAGCAGTCAATGAGCGAACGTCTTCTCGTGCTCGTGCGCCACGGCCAGAGCGAATGGAATCTGAAGAACCTGTTCACGGGCTGGAAGGACCCCGATCTCACCGAGCTCGGTGTGAACGAAGCCAGGGAAGCCGGCCGCAAGCTGAAGGCACAGGGTCTGGTGTTCGACGTCGCCTTCACCTCGGTCCTGACGCGCGCGCAGCACACGCTGGATCTCATCCTCGCCGAGCTCGGTCAGACCGGTCTGCCGACCTCGAAGAACCTCGCGTTGAACGAGCGCGATTACGGCGATCTCTCCGGTCTCAACAAGGACGATGCGCGCAAGAAATGGGGCGAGGAGCAGGTGCTGATCTGGCGCCGCTCCTACGACGTGCCGCCGCCCGGCGGCGAAAGCCTGAAGGACACGCTCGCTCGCGCGCTGCCCTATTACGTGCAGGAGATCCTGCCCGCCGTGCTCAACGGCAAGCGCACCCTGGTTGCCGCCCACGGCAACTCGCTGCGCGCGCTGATCATGGTGCTGGAGAAGCTCTCGCCCGAGGGCATTTTGAAGCGCGAGCTCGCCACCGGCGTGCCGATCATCTACCGGCTCAATGCGGATTCGACGGTGGCCTCGAAGCTGGACCTGGCGGGCTGACGAAGGTCTCGTGGGGTGGGCAAAGGCGCATAGCGCCGTGCCCACCTTTCTTCCGCAATCAGTGAGAATGGTGGGCACGCTTCACTTTGCCCACCCTGCGAAGTCTTGCCTACTGCATCCCCAGCTGCCCGGCTTCCCAGCCCAGCATCGCTTGTTTCCGCGTGATGCCCCAATGATAGCCGGTGAGCGTGCCGCTCTTGCCGAGTGCACGGTGGCAGGGCACGACAAAGGAGACCGGGTTCTTGCCGACGGCAGCACCGACGGCGCGCGAGGCCTTCGGACTCTTGATGTTGCAGGCGATGTCGGAATAGGACACCGCGCGTCCCATCGGAATTTTCAACAGCGTCTCCCACACCCGTACCTCGAAATCGGTGCCGATCAGGACCACGCGCAGCGGCTGGTCCGGTCGCCACAGCTTGGGGTCGAACACGCGCGCTGCGAGCGGCGCGGTGCCTTCGTGATCTTCCACATAGGTGGCGTTCGGCCAGCGCCGCGTCATGTCGGCGAGTGCGATCTTCTCCTCGCCGTGATCGGCGAAGGCAAGTCCTGACAGGCCGCGATCGGTGGCGATCACGATCGCGGTGCCGAATGGCGAGGAATGGAAGCCGTAGCGCAGGGTGAGACCGGCACCGCCGTTCTTCCATTCGCCCGGCGACATCGCTTCGTGGGTGACGAAGAGATCGTGCAGCCGGCCCGGGCCCGACAGGCCGGAGTCGAGCGCCGCGTCGAGGATGCTGGCGGAATCCCTGAGCAGGTTCTTGGCGTGGTCGAGAGTGAGCGCCTGCATGAAGGCCTTCGGTGTGATCGAAGCCCAGCGGCGGAACAGATGGTGCAGCTCGTCCGGCGTGACGCCGGCGGCATCCGCCATTGCCTCGATGGTCGGCTGCGCGCGCCAGTTCGCCGAGATGAAGGCGATCGCCCGGCGCACCGAATCATAGTCGCGCAACGCCGCGTTCTGGGTGCCCGGCTTGGCCAGGCGCTGGTCATGTATCGCGAGGGTCATCATGGCCGGAAATGTAGGAGAAGGAGTGGCTCGAAACCACCCGATTTCCGACTGTGCTCAGGTCACCGGATTATAGGTCGGGCCACGCCGGGCGGCGTTCAGGGCTCCAACCAACGCATTGTAAAAGCTTGCTTTTTCCTCAGGCCCGAGAAACCCGGCGATGAGCAGCCGGCGGCCGCGCGAGATCAGATAGAGGTGCTCGATGCCGTATTCCTCGTCGACCTCCTGGTCGAGCCGGACCCAGAGCGGGTTGAAGGTCCATTCGGCAACCTGGCCACGATGGCTGACGCGACGCACGCGCAGTTCCGACGGTGTCACCACGATCTCCTCGCTGGCCCGCGCCGCGCGGAAATTGACCTTGAAGGCCCACCAGATCACCAGCACGTCGAGACCGAAAAAGCCGAACACCGGCCAGGCGCCCATCATCAGGAAGGCGAGGCCGGTGACGAAGCTGACGACGCTCAGGAACAGCATCACGGCGAGGAAGCCGGTGCGGTTCAGCGAGCGGTGCGGCGTCAGCAGCGCGGAGAAAATCTGAGGCTCATCCTCGCTTTCAGATCGTGCGCGCTCAATTTCGTTGCCTGTGCTCATCGTCCATCAGTATATCCTGATCATGGCGAAAATCACCCGCAAGCCGGCTCCGCGCAAAGCGGCGGTGCCGAAGAAAAAGGCAAAGCCGGTCGCGACCAAACCGAAGGCGCCCGCGAAGAAATCGCTCAAAGCCATGAAGCCCTGGACGCCGGCCGAGGTCCATGAGGTCTTCAGCCGTTTCCGCAAGGCCAATCCGGAGCCGAAGGGCGAGCTCGAGCACGTCAATCCGTTCACGCTGCTGGTCGCGGTGGTGCTGTCGGCGCAGGCGACCGACGCCGGCGTCAACAAGGCGACGCGCGCCTTGTTCGAGGTCGCCGACACCCCGCAGAAGATGCTCGATCTCGGCGAGGAGCGTCTGCGCGATTACATCAAGACCATCGGCCTCTACCGCACCAAGGCGAAGAACGTGATCGCGCTGTCGGCGAAGCTGCTCAGCGAATTCGGCGGCCAGGTGCCGCGCACGCGTGCCGAGATCGAATCGCTGCCCGGCGCCGGGCGCAAGACTGCGAACGTCGTGCTCAACATGGCCTTCGGCGAGCACACCATGGCAGTCGACACGCATGTCTTCCGCGTCGGTAACCGCACCGGACTTGCGCCCGGCAAGACGCCTCTCGAGGTCGAGCTCGGTCTCGAAAAGGTCATCCCGGCAGAGTTCATGCTGCATGCCCATCATTGGTTGATCCTGCACGGGCGCTATACCTGCCTTGCGCGCAAGCCGCGCTGCGAGGTGTGCCTGATCAACGATCTCTGCCGGTGGCCGGAGAAGACGGTGTGATCTAATGATAAGGCGGGATTTGTGTTTTGGCAGCGCCGGGTTGAGGTGATCTCGTGAGTCAACAAGAACAGAACGCACCACCCGCATCACCGGCCCCACCGCCGAAGCCGACGCAGCGGCCGGCCACGCCGCTCTGGAGCCGGCTCGCGATCCCGCTGTTTGCGGTCATCGTCGCGCTCGCCTTCGTCGCGCTGGCGACGCTGCGCTTCGACGAATGGGTCGGCAATGCCGTGATCCAGACCACCAATGACGCCTATGTACGCGCCGAGCTGACGCGGCTGTCGAGCCGCGTCTCGGGCGAGGTGCTCAGCGTGGGGGTCACCGATTTCCAGCGCGTCAAGGCCGGCGACCTCCTGATCCAGATCGATCCCGCCGATTACGAGGCGCAAGTCGCGCAGGCCGAAGCTGCGGTCGCCGCGGCGCAAGCCGCGCTCGACAATCTCGCCAACCAGATCGAGCTGCAATATGCGACGATCGCGCAGGCGCAGGCCGCGCGGCTGTCTGCGGAGGCCATGGAGGTCGAGGCGCGGCAGGAGCAGGAGCGCCAGCAATCGCTGTCGCAGACCGAGTCCGGCACGCGCCAGCGCCTCGAGCAGGCGGTCGCCGCCTACGCCAAGGCACAGGCCGACGTGCGCGCGAGCCGCGCCGTGATCGCGGCCCAGCAGCACCAACTCGAAGTCCTGCAAGGCACCAGGAAGCAGCGCGCCGCCGATGTCGAGGCGGCCAAGGCGACGCTGGCGGGTACGAAGCTCAAGCTTGGATACACGAAGATCACCGCGCCGTTCGACGGCGTTGTCGGCGAGCGCCAGGTGCAGCCCGGCGATTACGTCAATATCGGCACCAACCTCATCAACGTGGTGCCGCTGCCCAAGGTCTATGTGATCGCGAACTACAAGGAGACCCAGCTCACGCACGTGGCGCCGGGCCAGCCGGTCGAGATCACCGTCGACAGTTTTCCGCGCGAGAAGCTGCGCGGCCGGGTCGAGCGCATTGCGCCGGCGACGGGTGCACAGGTGGCGCTGCTGCCGCCCGACAACGCAACAGGCAATTTCACGAAGGTGGTGCAGCGCATTCCCGTGCGCATTCAGTTCGATGACGACCAGCCGCTGCTGGCGCGGCTGGTGCCGGGCATGTCGGTGGTCACCAGCATCGATACGAAGGCCGCGAATGGCCGAAAATGACGATGCCAGCCGCGAACCGCTCTCGCGCGGCGGCGTCGCGCCGCAGCCCCTGTTCGCCGTCGCGGCGGTGCTGCTCGGCTCGTTCCTTGCCAATTTCGACAGCCGGCTGACCACGGTCGGCCTGCCGGACCTGCGCGGCGCGTTCTCGCTCGGCTTCGACGAGGGCGCCTGGCTCTCGACCGCCGGCATCGGCTCGCAGATCTTCATCGCGCCTGCGGTGGCCTGGCTTGCCACGGTGTTCGGCCTGCGCCGCGTGCTCGGCATCCCCAGCCTCATCTATGCCGCCGTCTCGTTCATCATTCCGTTCGTGCACGACTATCCGACATTGCTCGCGCTCAGCGTCGTGCATGGTCTCCTGCTCGGCACCTTCGTGCCGGCGACGCTGATGATCGTGTTCCGCAATCTGCCGATCCGCTGGTGGCTGCCGGCGATCTCGATCTATGCGATCCGCGTCGGCTTCGCGTTGGACACCTCGACCTCGCTGGTCGGCTTCTATGTCGACCATCTCGGCTGGCAATGGATGTACTGGCAGGGCGTCGTGATCGCGCCCTTGATGGGCCTGATGGTCTATCTGGGCACGCCGAACGAGCCGGTGAACCGCGCGCTGCTGCGCGAGGCCGATTGGGGCGGCATGCTGCTGCTCGGCGCCTCGGTGTCGATGATCTATGCGGGGCTTGACCAGGGCAACCGGCTGGACTGGCTCGGCTCCGGCACGGTGATGGCACTGCTCGCCGCGGGCGCGGTGCTGTTTCTGGCCTTCCTCCTCAACGAGTCCCTGGTGCGGCAGCCCTGGGCACATGTCAACGTGCTGTTCTCGCGCAACATCGGCCTGGGACTGGTCCTGATCCTGCTCTACACGCTGACCAGCCTGTCCAATGCGTCGCTGGTGCCGAACTTCCTCGCCACCATCGCACTGCTCAGGCCGGAGCAGAGCGGCATGCTGCTGCTCACCTTTGGTGCCTTGCCGATGTTCGTGCTGGTGCCGGTCTCGATCTGGCTGCTGCGGCATTTCGATACGCGGACGGTGATCGTCGTGGGCTTTGCCTGCTTCGCCGCGGCCAATCTCTGGGGCACGCAACTCAGCCACGACTGGGCGCGCGAGGACTTCGCCGGCATCGTGCTGCTCCAGGCGATTGGGCAGTCGCTGACCCTGCTGCCGCTGATCATCACGCTGCTCTCCAACGCCGACCCGAGCCGCGCCACCTCCTTTGCCGCCTATATCCAGGTCATGCGGCTCGGCGGCGCCGAGATCGGCGTGGCGCTGATGGGCACCTGGCTGCGCGTGCGCGAGCAGGTCCATTCCTTCTATCTCGGCCAGAACCTTGCGGTCGGCGATGCCGACGTGGTGCAGAGGCTGAAGCAGCTCGCCGATCACTTCGCCGCCCATGGCACAGGATCGGCACAGCCGCGCGCGGTCGGCACGCTCGCGGGCATCGTGCAGCGCGAGGCCAATGTGCTCGCCTATATCGACGGCTTCTGGCTCTGCTTCTGGCTCGCGATAGCCGCGCTGGCAGTCGTCGCGCTGGTCACGCGCGCGCCGACGGGTCCCTTCACGCCGGCGCCGTTCGGCTTCGCCAGGATGCTGCTGCGAAAGTGTGGTGTGCGGGCCGCCTGAACGGCGTGGTGGTTGGTTCGTTCGCTCGCGCGAGGCGGGTGGTCACCTCTCCCGCAAGCGCAGGCGGGAGAGCATAATCACCGCACCTGCCGCGCCGGCTCGATCAGCTCGGGCCGCGGGCCCGACAGGCGCTTGTGCATGTGGAGCATGAAGGCCATGGCGAAGATCGGCGTCGCCAGATTGACGATCGGGATCGAGACGAAGGCGGCGATGAAGAGCCCGGCCGTGAAGATCGTGGCGGCGTTGTCACGCCGCATCGCCTTGGCTTCCTCCGGCGGGCGGAAGCGCATCGCCGCGAGCTCGAAATATTCGCGGCCAAGCAGCCAGGCCGCGGCGATGAAGAAGATCAGGAATCCCGCGCCGGCGAACAGCACCAGCGGCAACGCGGCGAGATAGACCAGGATCGTCAAGAGGGCGGTCTTGATGCCCTCGAGGATCGCCCGGCTGAACGGCAGCGCCACGCCGGGCCGCTCAGCCGGATAATGCTCGCGCTCGACGATGTCGGCGACGTCGTCGACGAACAGGCTCGCCACCAGCGAGGTGATCGCGGGCATCAGGAAGATGCCGCCGAACACGACGCCGAGGCCCGCCGCAATCGAGACGATCCAGGACAGGACTTCGATCGATGAATGCCAGCCCGGTCCGAGCAGGCCTTCCAGCCAGACCTCGCCATTGGTCGCAAACCAGCTGAGGAGCCGCTGCAGGCCGATCGCCAGCACGGTGATCAGCACCAGCGCCAAGCCGACCGATCGCCACAGGATCGAGCGCATCGGCGGCGAGAGCATTTGCGACAGCGCCTTGATGGCGGCATCCAGCATGGGAGATCCTCTGAGGTCAACACTTCGCGAGAGGTAGAGACCGAATGCGGCTTCGGCAAGGGCGGGTGGGCGGCTTCCCTTCTCCCCTTGTGGGAGAAGGTGGCGCGAAGCGCCGGATGAGGGGTTGCCTCCGCAATCGCAAATGAGGGTTGGACTCGCGGAGAGAGACCCTTCACCCTTCTCGCCGCTCCGCGGCGAGTCACCCTCTCCCACAAGGGGAGAGGGGTCCGCACTGCCCGTGCAGCCTGATCTCACTCATGCCTGTGCCCGTGCTTGCGCGCCTTCGCCGGCTTGCCATCGCCCGTCGGGATCATCACCACGCGGCCGTAGCGCACGCCGCGTTCGGCGATGATGTGGTCGGCGAAGTGCCTGACTTCGGAGGCGTTGCCGCGCAGCGCCGTCATCTCCATGCAATTGTCGTCGTCGAGATGGACGTGCAGCGTCGCCAGCGCGAGGTCGTGATGGCCGTGGAATTCCTGCACCAGGCGCTTTGAGAGATCGCGCGCGGCGTGGTCGTAGACATAGACGAGACCGGCCACGCATTGGCCGGTCTGTGCCGTGCCCTCGGTGCTCTGTTGCAGGCCGGCGCGGGCGAGATCGCGGATGATCTCGGAGCGGTTCTGATAACCGCGCGCCTCCGCCGCGGCGTCGATCTCCGCCAGGAGATCGTCCTCGATCGTGATCGTTATCCGCTGCATCGGGTCCTCTCCATCGGGCTACCGGGCTTATGTAGCCTTTCCTCCGAAGGGAGGCGAGGGAGTGTGCCGGTAGCTCACAGCCGCGTCGTGCGCAGGCGCAGCGCATTGCCGACCACGCTCACCGAGGACAGCGCCATCGCCGCTGCGGCGATGATCGGCGACAGCAGCACGCCAAAGGCGGGGTAGAGCACCCCGGCCGCGATCGGAATGCCGGCGGCGTTGTAGATGAAAGCGAAGAACAGGTTCTGGCGGATGTTGCTCATCGTCGCCTGCGACAGTTTGCGCGCCCGCACGATGCCGACGAGGTCGCCCTTGAGCAGGGTGACGCCGGCGCTCTCCATCGCCACGTCGGTGCCGGTGCCCATCGCGATGCCGACCTCGGCCGCCGCCAGCGCCGGCGCGTCGTTGACGCCGTCGCCGGCCATCGCGACGCTGCGGCCGGCCTTCTGCAGCTTGGTGACCACCGCGCTCTTCTGGTCCGGCAGCACCTCGGCCTCGACCTCGGCGATGCCGAGCCGGCGGGCCACGGCCTCTGCCGTCGTGCGGTTGTCGCCGGTCAGCATGATGACCCTGATGCCTTCGGCCGCGAGCGCCTTCAGCGCCTCCGGGGTCGAGGCCTTGACCGGATCGGCGATCGCGAACAGGCCGGCCAGCCGGCCGTCGACGGCCATGTTGATCACGGTCGCGCCGTCGCCACGCAGCCGTTCGGCCTCGGTGTCGAGCGTCCTGGTCTCGATGCCGATCGACGTCAGGTATTTTGCATTGCCGAGCACGATGGTCCTGCCGTCGACCTTGCCGGTTGCGCCCTTGCCCGTCGGCGAATCGAATTGCTCGACCTGGTCAAGCGTGAGCTGCTTCTCCCTGGCTGCGCGCAAGATGGCGTCAGCCAGGGGATGCTCGCTGGCGCGCTCGACGCTGGCCGCGAGCCGAAGGATGTCGTCGTCCGCAAAGCCGGCCGTCGGCACGATCGCGACCACCTTGGGCTTGCCCTCGGTCAGCGTGCCGGTCTTGTCGACCACCAGCGTGTCGATCTTCTCCATCCGCTCCAGCGCCTCGGCGTTCTTGATCAGCACGCCTCCCTGCGCGCCGCGGCCGACGCCGACCATGATTGACATCGGTGTCGCAAGTCCAAGCGCGCAGGGGCAGGCGATGATCAGCACGCTGACGGCTGCAACGAGGCCGAAGGCCAGCCGCGGCTCCGGTCCGAACCAGGCCCAGGCGCCGAAGGCCGCGAGGGCGACGACGATCACCATTGGGACGAACCAGCCGGCGACCTGGTCGGCCAGGCGCTGGATCGGCGCGCGCGAGCGCTGCGCGTCCGCGACCATCTGCACGATCTGCGACAGCAGCGTCTCGCGCCCGACCTTGTCCGCGCGCATCACGAAACTGCCCGACTGGTTCAGCGTGCCGGCAATGACCTTCGCGCCGGTCTCCTTGGTCACCGGCATGGATTCGCCGGTGACCAGGGATTCGTCGAGCGAGGAGCGCCCCTCCAGAATGATGCCGTCAACCGGCACCTTCTCGCCGGGACGAACGCGCAAGTGGTCGCCGGCATGAAGCGTGTCGATCTCGACCTCGTGCTCGCCGCCGTCAGCGTCGACGCGGCGCGCCGTCTTCGGCGCAAGCTGGAGCAGCGCCTTGATCGCACCCGAGGTCGCGTCGCGGGCGCGCAGTTCCAGCACCTGGCCGAGCAGCACCAGCACGGTGATGACGGCAGCCGCCTCGAAATAGACCGCGACCGCGCCTTCATGGCCGCGGAAGGTGGCGGGGAAAATCTGCGGCGTGACGGTGCCGAGGACGCTGTAGACATAGGCCACCCCGGTGCCCATCGCGATCAGCGTGAACATGTTGAGGTTGCGCGTCAGCAGCGACTGCCAGCCGCGAACGAAGAACGGCCAGCCCGCCCACAGCACCACGGGCGTTGCGAAGACGAGCTGGATCCAGTTCGACAGCGTCGGATCGATCCAGCTGTGGGGGCCTGCGAGATGGCCGCCCATCTCCAGCACTACCGGCGGCAGCGACAGCACGCCGCCGATCCAGAACCGACGTGTCATGTCGGCGAGTTCAGGGTTGGGTCCGGTCTCCAGGCTTGCGACCTCGGGCTCCAGCGCCATGCCGCAGATCGGGCAGCTGCCCGGGCCGACCTGGCGGATCTCCGGATGCATCGGACAGGTGTAGATGGTGCCCGCGGGCATCTCGGGCTCGGGCGCCTTCTCCTTGGCAAGATATTTGGCGGGATCGGCGGCGAACTTGGTGCGGCAGCCGGCCGAGCAGAAATGGAAGGTCTCGCCGTGATGTGTGAAGTGGTGCTTCGAGGTCGCGGGATCGACCGTCATGCCGCAGACGGGGTCCTTCACCTTGGTCGCGGAATCAGCATGGTCGTGGCCGGAATGATCGCCGTGGCCGCCGCAGCATGAGGATGTCGCGGGCTTCGCCGCCGGCGGTACAGCTTTCGTGGAACAGCCGCAGCCGGAATGTGTTTCCGCGTCGTGACGATGCTCGCTGCTGTTCATTGTCATGCTCCGGTCCTGTCCCTGGTCTTGCAACCTATACCCGGTAGGGGTATATAGACCCCATGCGCAAGGACATCAAGGCATCTGTCGGAAAACGTCTCGGCCGGATCGAGGGCCAGGTTCGCGGCCTCTCGAAAATGGTAGAGGAAGACCGCTACTGCATCGACATCGTGACGCAGATCTCGGCCGTGCGTGCGGCACTGCGCCGGGTCGAGGAGGAGGTCCTGAAGGACCACGTCGCCCATTGCGTCGAGCACGCTATTGCGAGCGGCGACAAGGCCGACCAGCGCGAGAAGATCGCGGAGCTGATGGCGGTGATCGGACGGGCCGAGCGGTAATTCTCGTCATCGCGAGGAGCGTAGCGACGAAGCAATCCAGAATCGCTGCGCTCGCAATGACTGTTGCTGTGTGGAGAGGTCGCGCCACACTCACAGCTGTCGTCCCTGCGAACGCAGGGACCCATAATCCCAGGGAGGGGTTTGACGAAGGCTGGTTGTTCGGTACTTCTACCGTTCGGACTCGATAGATCACGCGGCATGGGTCCCTGCGTTCGCAGGGACGACAGCGGTTACGCCGCAATCTCTCTCGCACGCCGCTGCCTCGGGCGGTACATTGCAAACTTCTTCAGAAACTGGACATGCGCGAAGACGGGAACGCCGTCAGCCATCGCCGCGGCCTGCGCGCTCACTTCTTCAGCCGGAATCTCAGCCGGCGCCTCTTCGTCAATCGCCTCAGGAATGAGCGGCGGCGCCAGGACCGTTTCTGGAAACACACTGAATGAGCCTGCTACCTCCTCGAGCGGCTTCTGCTTGTCGGCCCAGTGCAGGGCTGTGTAGTCGAACCCGTGCACGATGGTGGGTTTGACGACTTCGAAATAGGGCGAGATGTCGAAGTCGCGGGGCATGTAGAGCGAGGAATCGCGGATGTGCAGGATCTCGCGGCGCGCGGCACGGCTGCCGGCCTTGGTGATCTTCGGCAGGATCGGATAGCGCACGGCATCGAAGGCCTGCGCGATCAGCGCCGAGCAGATGATCTTGGTCGGGTCGC
Organism: Bradyrhizobium sp. CCBAU 51765; assembly: GCF_015291725.1. Lineage (GTDB taxonomy): Bacteria > Pseudomonadota > Alphaproteobacteria > Rhizobiales > Xanthobacteraceae > Bradyrhizobium > Bradyrhizobium liaoningense. The sequence goes on along the minus strand of NZ_CP030038.1, from coordinate 155,112 downwards.
CGGAGCCGATTGCGATCATGCGCCGGCGCCAGCGCTGTGGTATCGGCATCGGGAACAGATAACGCATCAAGTCGACGATGTTCTTGGTGTCGTAGCCGAAGCCGATGCGATTGATGGCGTAGCGACAGACCGTGGTGCGGTCTTCATAGGACAGTCCGACCGGGCGGCAGAGGCGCGTGTGGTAGGGGAAATATTTCGACAGCGGCGCCGAGGTGACGCCTTCGCCGATATTGGCCTCGATCAGCACATGCGGCTCGCCGTCAGGCTCCTCCGCACCCGCGACCGGGCCGACATAGAGCGCCGCATGCGACCAGGTCGACTGCGTCAGATATTTGATGATGCCGGAGATGCGGTTGTTGCCCTCGACCAGCAGCACGTCGCCGGGCTCGATGACGCCGCGCAGATGCTCCGGGTCGCTCGGCGTGAACGGCTCGTAGCCCGGCACCTCCTTCGAGAGGTACGCGGCAATCAGCTTGCCGACCGAATCCAGGACCGTCCCCATGTCAAACTCCCCCCACGGCCTTTTCCGGCCGTCTTTTTCCCTTCTCTATCATGGTCGAAACGTGTTGCAATTCGGTTCATCACTCTGTGAGATCAAGCACGATTGATTCACCATGATGGTTGCCGTGCAACATCAGATGCAGCAAGGTTCGCCGGCTGTTCCCATACGCCGCAAGTCCCCGGAAACCATGACATGACAATCACGCGCCGCGGCTTCCTTTCGGCGTCGGCGGCCCTTGCGGCGATGCCGGTCCTGCGCGCATCCGCCGCGCCCCTGCCGCGCGAGGCCGACATCGTCGTGATCGGGGCGGGAGCTGCCGGAATCGCCGCGGCGCGGCGCATCATGGCGACCGGCCGCAAGGTCATCGTAGTGGAAGCGGCAACGCAAATTGGCGGCCGCTGCATCACCGATCGCACGACCTTCGATACGCCGTTCGACCGCGGCGCGCGCTGGATGTACAATCCCGACACCAATCCGATGATCCGGCTGGCGCGCAGTGTCGGGCTGGACGCGCTGCCGGCGCCATCGGGCCAGAAGATGCGCATCGGCCGCCGCAACGCGCGCGCGGGCGAGACCGAGCAGTTCCTGGCGGCGCTGGTGCGCGCCAACCGGGCCATCGACGAGGCCGCGCGCGGCAAGCTGGATACCTCCTGCGCGTCCGTGCTGCCGAAGGATCTCGGCGACTGGGCGGGCGCGGCCGAGTTCATGCTGGGCCCGAGCTTCGCCGGCAAGGACCTGAAGGAACTGTCCGCGATCGACAAGGGACGCGCGCAGGAGCGCAATGCGGCGATTGCCTGCCGCCAGGGCCTCGGCACTCTGATCGCCAAGCTCGGCGAGCAGGTGCCGGTGGTGCTGTCGACGCCGGCGAGCCGGATCGTCTGGAGCAACCGCGACGTCGGTGTGGAGACGCAAGCCGGCAAGATCGCCGCACGCGCCGCCATCCTCACGGTTTCGACCAATGTGCTGACGTCGGGCGCGATCAAGTTCGCACCCGACATCCCCAAGCGCACCTTGGACGCGGCCTCGAAGCTCACCCTGGGCAGCTACGATCGCATCGTGCTGCAACTGCCGGGCAATCCGCTTGGATTGTCGCGCGACGATATCCTCATCGAGCAGAGCAATTCGACGCGCACGGCGCTCATGTTCGCCAATATCGGCGGCTCCTCGTTGTGCTCGATCGATGTCGGCGGCTCCTTCGGCCGCGATCTCTCCGAGCAGGGCGAGAAGGCCATGGCCGCCTTCGCGAAGGAGTGGATCACAAAACTGTTCGGCAGCGAGGCCGCGTCAGCCGTGCAGAAAACCAGTGCCACACGCTGGAATGCGGCGCCCTACGTGTTGGGCGCAATGTCGGCATCCGCGCCCGGCGGCCAGCTATCGCGAAAAACCCTGGGCGAGCCGATTGGCAACATGTTCCTCGCCGGCGAAGCGACGCACGAGACGCTCTGGGGCACCGTCGACGGCGCCTGGGAAAGCGGCGAGCGCGCCGCGGATGCCGCCTTGCGCAAGATCGGCGCGCTCAAGGCCGAGCCGGCCGACGTGCCGACGCAATCGACGAAGAGGCGGCGGGCACCGCGGCAGTAGGGCCATCAAGCCCCAACAATCTCCGCTGTCGTCCCGGACAAGCGCGCCCCGAGGCGCGCGCCGATTCGGGACCCAGAACCGCAGGGCGTGGTTTGGCGAAGATTCGTAGTTCGGGACCTCTACCGGCTACAATCGGTAGATCACGCGGTATGGGTCTCCGCGCCCCGTACGCAATTGCGCGCCAGGCGGGGACGGCTCGTGGAGAGAGTTACCGCAAAATCCCATCCAGCACCGGCAGCCCGGCAATCACCGCGACCGCGATCAGCACATAGCAGATCCCGCGAAACACTTTCTCGCTGGCGCGGCCGAACAGCGAGGCGCCGAAGGCGACGCCGATCGCATAGACCGGCCCGACGACCAGCGAGAGCACCAGCGATTCGCGCGAAATCAGGCCCGTGGCCGCGTAACTGACCATCGAGAAAAAGTCCGACGCGCCGAAGAACAGCACGATGTTGGCGCGTGCGACGATCGGTGCGATCGGGCGGCCGAGCCAGTAGCCGACGATCGGCGGGCCCCCGGTCTGCGCGAGGCCACTGCAGAAGCCCGAGATACCGCCGATGCCGACCGAGAGCCAGGCGTGGTCCTTGCCGCGATAGCGCCAGCCCGACAGCAGCAGAAGCAGGAGGGCGGCGACGAAGCAGGAGATGATCCAGCGCGTGGTGACGGGCTCCAGCACGCTCAGAAAATACGTGCCGACCGGCACGCCGACCAGCGCGCCGAGCACGATCACGGCGGTGGCCCCGCGGTCGGCCTTCCGCCAGGCGTCAGGCAGGAGCGGCGCGGCCGCGACGAAATCGATGACGAGCAGCAGGGCCGCAACGAGCCGCGGCGCTGCGATGCTGCTCGCCAGCGGCATGAAGATCAGCGCCGAGCCGAAGCCGGAGAAGCCGCGCGCGGTGCCCGAAACGAAAGCGACGGCGCAGAGCGCCATCGCAATGGTGAGGCTGACATCCTTCGGGAGAAAGTCGGCGAGACTCACGCTCGTCGATCCTCGAGCATGATGTCGTCCGAAAACCGCTTCACACTTTTCGGCATCATGCTCTCAGAGTGCCGCCGGTCTTCTTCGTGACTTCGGCCACGATCTTGGCGCCGACGGCCTCGATCTCCTGGTCGGTCAGGGTCTTCTCGCGCGGCTGGATCGTCACCGCGATCGCGATCGACTTCTTGCCGCCATCGATGCCCTTGCCCTCATAGACGTCGAAAACGTTGACGCCGGTGATCAGCTTCTTGTCGACGCCCTGCGCAGCGCGGACGATGTCGCCGGCCTTCACGGCGCGGTCGACGATGAAGGCGAAGTCGCGCGTAACAGGCTGGAAGGCGGAGAGCTCGATCAGCGGCTTGGCGCGGGTCGGCTTCTTCTTCGCCTCGGGGATGCGGTCCAGGATCACCTCGAACACCATCAAGGGACCGTCGACGCCGAGCGCCTCGAGCGCGCGCGGATGCATCTCGCCGAAATGGCCGAGCACGTTCTGCGGGCCGATCTGGATCGTGGCGGAACGTCCCGGATGCAGCCAGCCGGGACCACCCGCCACGACCTGAAGCGCCTGCATCGGCGCACCGGCCGCAGCGAGCACCGCCAGCGCGTCGGCTTTCGCGTCGAACACGTCCGCCTGCGTCGAGCCGGTCCAGTGCCGTCCGAGGCCTTCGGAGGAAGCAAAGCCGCGGCGCACGCCGCTTGCCGCCATGAACTGGTCCTGCGGGCGATCGCCTTTGAATATCTGGCCGACCTCGAATAGCGCGACATCGCCAAAGCCGCGATCGGCGTTGGCCTGCGCAGCCGCGATCAGGCCCGCAAGCAAGGTCGGGCGCATGTCCGACAAATCGGACGCGATCGGGTTGGCCACTTCGAGCTCCCGCTGGCCGCCGCCGAACAATTCGGCCGCGGGCTTGGCAATGAAGGACCATGTCACGGCCTCGACCATGCCGCGGCTCGCCAGCGCGCGCCGGGCGCGGCGGGTGCGCAGCTGCAGCGGCGTCAGCACCGGCTTGCGCGGCTCGTCGCCTCGTTCGAACGGCGTCATCGGCACCTTGTCGACGCCGAAAATGCGCACGACCTCCTCGACGATGTCGGCCTTGCCGTGCACGTCGGAACGCCAGGACGGCACCGCGACCTTCACCACCGGGCCGGGGCCTGCCATCATGAAGCCGAGATGGGTCAGGATGCGCTTCATCTCGGCTTGCGGCACCTCGATGCCCGACAGGCGCTTGACCTCGGTGATCGGGAATTCGATCAGGTGATCGTCGGCAAAAGCCTTGCCGACCACGACGGTTTCGGACGGCGTGCCGCCGCACATCTCCATCACCAGCCTGGTTGCAAGCTCCAGCCCCGGCACCATGAAGGCGGGATCGACGCCGCGCTCGAAGCGGTAGCGCGCGTCGGAATTGATGCCGAGCTTGCGGCCGGTCTGGGCGATGTTGATCTCGTTCCACAGCGCCGATTCGATCAGCACGTCGGTGGTGTTCTCATCGCAGCCGGAGGCCTCGCCGCCCATGATGCCGGCGAGCGATTCGACGCCGTGCTCGTCCGCGATGACGCAAATCGCGGGATCGAGATTGTAGGTGCGGCCGTCGAGCGCCAGCAGGCTCTCGCCCTCGCGGGCGCGACGCACGACGAGATCACCCTTCACCTTCTTGGCGTCGAACACATGCAGCGGCCGCGCGCGGTCGAACGTCATGAAGTTGGTGATGTCGACCAGCGCGTTGATCGGGCGCAGTCCGATCGCGGTCAGCCGCTTCTGCAGCCATTCCGGCGACGGTCCGTTCTTGACGCCGCGCACGAGGCGAAGCGCGAAGCCGGGACACAGCGAGGAATCCTCGACCGTGACCTTCACCGGGCAGGGGAATTCGCCCTTGATCGGCTTGATGGTCGGGTCCTTGAACTTGCCCATGTCGGCGGCGGCGAGGTCGCGCGCGATGCCGTGCACGCCGGTGCAGTCCTGCCGGTTCGGCGTGAGGTTGATCTCGACCACGGGATCGCCGAGCCCGGCCCATTCGGCGTAGGTCGCGCCAATAGGCGCGTCCGCCGGCAATTCCATAATGCCGTCATGGTCGTTGGAGATCTGCAGCTCGGCCGCCGAGCAGAGCATGCCGCGGCTCTCGACGCCGCGGATGGTGCCGATGCCGAGCGTGATGTCCTTGCCGGGAATGTAGGTGCCCGGCGGAGAGAACACGCTGACGAGCCCCGCGCGCGCATTCGGCGCGCCGCACACCACCTGCACCGGCGCGCCGCCGTCACCGGTGTCGACCATGCAGACGCGCAAGCGATCCGCATTCGGATGCTGCTCGGCCGAGATCACCTTCGCAATGGTGAACGGCTTCAGCGCCTTCGCCTTGTCCTCGATGTTCTCGACCTCGAGCCCGATCATGGTGAGCTTCTCGGCGAGCCTGTCCAGCGGCTCGTCGGTGTCGAGATGATCCTTCAGCCAGGAGAGGGTGAATTTCATGGCTGTGTGCCTCGGTTCTTGTCGGTGTTAACGAATTGATCTCGGTCGGTGTCGGCGTTCCCTCCCCCCTTGTGGGGGAGGGTCAGGGAGGGGGGTAAGCCGCGGGCTCTGACAGAAGTTGCCTGGCGAATTGTCTCAACAACTCCCTCAAGGTTCGTCATCACCTGCTCGTTGGTGAAGCGCAGAACCTGAAAACCCTCGGCTGTGAAGAAAGCGTCGCGACGCTCATCTTTTTTTTGACGTTCCTCGAAATCATGGGATTCCCCATCGAGCTCGATGATGAGCTTTGAGGAGAAGCACACGAAGTCAGCAATGTAGTTTCCGATTGGCGATTGGCCACGGATGCCAACACCGTCCATGCGGTTAGCCTTCAGGTGCCGCCACAGCAGTGTTTCGGCGCGCGTCATCGCTCGGCGAAGCTGTTTCGCCCGGCTGCGCTGTCGCTCGCTTACAACTGCGTGCGGCATCCGTGGCTACCCCCCTCCCCGACCCTCCCCCACAAGGGGGGAGGGAACGGAGAGAGTTTTTGTACGGCTACTCACAACCCTCACGAGCTCAATCCCCCCGCAAGCGTCGGCACCTCCAGCGGCTTGAAGCCGTAGTGGCTCAGCCAGCGGACGTCGCTGTCGAACAGCTGGCGCAGGTCGGCGATGCCGTATTTCAGCATGGCGATGCGGTCGATGCCCATGCCCCAGGCGAAGCCCTGGTACTCGTCGGGATCGATGCCACAGGCGCGCAGCACGTTCGGGTGCACCATGCCGCAGCCGAGAATCTCGAGCCAGTCCTCGCCCTCGCCGAAGCGGATCTCGCCCTTGTCGCGGCGGCACTGGATGTCGACTTCCAGCGACGGCTCGGTGAACGGGAAGAACGAGGGACGGAAGCGCATGTTGATGTGGTCGACCTCGAAGAACGCCTTGCAGAACTCATGCAGGATCCATTTGAGGTGGCCGAGATGCGAGGTCTTGTCGATGACGAGGCCTTCGACCTGGTGGAATTGCGGCGTGTGGGTCGCGTCCGAATCGATGCGGTAGGTGCGGCCCGGGCAGATCACGCGGATCGGCGGCTTCTGGCTCAGCATCGTGCGCACCTGCACCGGCGAGGTGTGGGTTCTGAGCAGCATGCGCGAGCCGTCCTCCTTCGGATGGAAGAAGAAGGTGTCGTGCATCTCGCGCGCGGGATGGCCTTCCGGGAAATTCAGCTTGGTGAAGTTGTAGTCGTCGGTCTCGATGTCGGGACCCTCGGCGACCGAGAAGCCCATGTCGGCGAAGATCGTGGTCAGTTCGTCCCAGACCTGGCTCAGCGGATGGATGCGGCCGGCCTCGACCGGTGCATCGCGCAGCGGCAGGGTGACGTCGATGGTCTCGGAGGCGAGCCGCGCATCGAGCGCCGCGGACTTCAGCAGGTCGCGCCGGGCGGCGAGCGCCTCGGTGACCTTGTCCTTGGCCTGGTTGATCGCGGCGCCTTGCGTCTTGCGCTCATCAGGCGACATCTTGCCGAGCGTGGCGAGCAGCGCCGAGATCGAGCCCTTCTTGCCGAGCGCGGCGACGCGCACGGCTTCAAGAGCGACTTCATCGCCGGCGGCGGCGATCTGGTCGAGGATGGACGTTTCGAGCGTTGCGAGGTCGGACACAGTCAAATCCTTGGCTCCAAATTCGGCTGGGTTGTCGCCGCCCGAAGGCCGTAACGTCAAGCAAAAAGCCGGTCATTTCGGGCTTGCGGCCGGCCGGGTTGAACGCTGCGCGGGGACCCGGCACCAATGGGGGTATGAGGAGAGTCCTGCGATGCTTTCGAGATCCTGTCTGGTCGGTCTGGCCCTGCTTGTATTGGAAGGTGCTTTGGGGGGCGCGGCCTACGCCGAGGAATGCCCGGCCAAATCGACGTCGATGGACGACGTCATCGCAGTCCTCAATGCGGCGCCTGGCTGCGGCCCTGCCATGAAGCTGTTCGAGGCCTGCGCATATGGCGCCAGCGGCGACGTGCAGTTCGGTGAAGTGGTCGAGAAGAAATGCGAAGCTGATTTCGTCGGCCAGCAGAAGCCGCCGCAAAAGCTCAGCTATCAGCGCGAGTTGCAGGCGTGCGATCGCAAGTACCGGAACAAGTCCGGCACCATGTATATTTCGGCGACAGCATTCTGCCGGGCGGAGGTCGCCCAGCGCTACTCGCAAAAAGCTTTGAAGGCTGCGGGCCAAAAGGCCCGCTAGCGCAGGCCTCAGGCGGCCAGCGCAGCCTTGGCCTTCTCGGCGATCGCCTGGAACGCGGCGGGCTCGCTGATCGCGAGATCCGACAGCACCTTGCGGTCCACGGTGATCCCGGACTTGGCCATGCCGTCGATAAATCGGCTGTAGGTCAGGCCGAACGGACGGACGGCAGCGTTGATGCGCTGGATCCAGAGCGCGCGGAACGTCCGCTTCTTGCGCTTGCGGTCGCGGAAGGCGTATTGCATCGCCTTCTCCACGGCCGGCTTGGCGGCGCGGATGGTGTTCTTGCGGCGGCCATAGAAGCCCTTGGCGGCCTTGTAGACTTTCTTGTGCTTGGCGTGGGCGGTCACACCGCGTTTGACGCGAGACATGACAAAATTCCTTCAGAGATGACTTGGTTTTCGGATCGCCGCGCGAAGGCGGCGCGAGGTGGCAGTGATCGTGGACGCGATCAGGCGTTCGGCAAGAAGTACTTCTTGACGTTGTCGCCGTCGGTCTTGAACAGCACGCGGGTGCCGCGGAGCTGACGGATCTGCTTCTTCGTCCGCTTGATCATGCCGTGACGCTTGCCGCGCTGGGCGTGCATCACTTTGCCGGTGGCAGTCACCTTGAAGCGCTTTTTAGCGCCCGATTTGGTCTTCAGCTTGGGCATTTGGCTCTCCTATGGCCACAACAGAAATCCGCCCGTGAAGGCGGCTGGCCGTCTAAATTGCTCGTTAGAGCGTTGATTGTGCTCAGGTTTTGCGAACGAGCGCGAAACCCGCACGAAACACCGCCACGGCAGCCCTTAATCAGCCGGGCGATGAAGGCTGGGCTTATGACAGAGCGGGAGCCAAATGGCAACGATGAACCGGCGGAATAGGCCCGGAGACTATCCGGTGTTGCCACCCTCATGTCCCCAGCCGTGCCGCCCGGAGCAGGACCAAAATGGCCCATTTGTCCCAATCGCCTTCGTCTTTGACTGGTTTCGTCCGCCCGCGTCATCTGGCGCTGTTCGTCCTGCTCGCGGCCGTCATGCTGCCGTCGACTGCCGATGCCCGCGTCGGCGGCTATGACGGCATCTGGAACGTCACCTTCGCCACCACGAGGGGCAGTTGCAGCTCGGGCTACAGCGTTCCCTTCACCGTGACGGGCAGCCGCGTCTCGTCCGCCGGCGGCGGCCGGGTTTCGGGCAGGATCAACCGCTCCGGCGCTGTGGCTGTCCAGGTCTCGGTCGGCGCCTCCCATGCCAGCGGCGGCGGCCGGCTCGCCGGCGTGAACGGTGCCGGCTCGTGGAGAGGTGTCATCTCCGGCGACCAGTGCAGCGGCACCTGGCAGGCGACGCGGACCTGAAGGGCAAACCATCGCCACGACGGCGATGCGCTCCGTCCCCCGCCTGCGGGGGAGGGTCGGGGAGAGGGCTGCTTCCGCAAGCGAGGATCCCCAAGAGGCGAGAGCCCTCACCCGCCGCGCTTTGCGCGTCGACCTCTCCCGGAGGCAGGAGAGGTGCAGCGAGTTCGTGGCGAGAGATATCCCCAGCAACGCGCACACAACAAAACGGCCCGCCGGAAATCCGGACGGGCCGTTGAAAACTCAGTCCTGAGCCAAAGCGCTTCGCGTCAGCGCGGCGCCAGCACCATGACGACCTGGCGACCTTCGAACCGCGCGTCCTGCTCGACCTTGGCGAGCTCGGCGACGTCGGTCTTGATCTTGTCCAGCAGCTTGGTGCCGATCTCCTGGTGCGCCATTTCGCGGCCACGATAGCGCAACGTGATCTTGACCTTGTCGCCCTCTTCGAAGAACCGCTGCATCGCGCGCATCTTCACGTCGTAATCATGGTCGTCGATCATCGGGCGGAGCTTGATCTCCTTGATCTCGACGGTCTTCTGCCGCTTGCGGGCTTCCGCGGCCTTCTTCTGAGCGGAATACTTGTACTTCCCGTAGTCCATGATCTTGCAGACGGGAGGGCTGGCATTCGGCGAAATCTCGACCAGATCCATGCCGGCTTCCTGAGCCATCCGGATGGCGACGACTGTCTCGACCGTGCCCTTGTTGTCACCGGTCTGGTCGATCAGCTGGATCTGCGCATTGCGGATATCATCATTGATGCGCGGCCCGTCTTTGCTGGCAGCGGGCGGAGCTTTATTAGGACGGCGAATGGGTGGTTCTCCAAAGTTGTGAAAGAAGCGGCTATCTTGAAGGAAGATGCGTTTGCCGGCAAGCAAGTCGCTCATGCGGCGTGCGAAAAACCCTCAAATGCGAGGCATTTTGGTCACGCCTGAGCACGCAGACGACATAGACACCTTGCTTCTGTTCCGCAAGCGTCCCAAAGGGCGGCCAATGCAGCCATCGGGTCGCATCGCGGGACGCGCCCGGACAGCTCAAACCGCACAGCCAGAGTAAATGTTCCATGACCGATATAATTCCTGATGCCACGCTCGACTTCATCGATGTGGGTGAGGGCCTGTCCGCACGCCGGATCGCGGTACGCAGCCGGCGTGGACAGGGACCGGGACTGGTCTGGCTGGGCGGGTTCAACTCGGACATGCAGGGCAGCAAGGCCCTGGCGCTGGACGCCTTCGCCCGGGATCACAGCCGCGCAATGGTCCGGTTCGACTATTCCGGCCACGGCGAGTCCGGCGGCGACTTCACCGACGGAACCATCGGGCGCTGGCTGGAGGAGAGCGTTGCGGTGTTCGAGCGGTTTTGCGACGGCCCGCAAGTCCTGATCGGCTCATCCATGGGTGGCTGGATCGCGCTGCTGCTCGCGCGCGAGATCAAGAAGCGTCCTGGCAAGGCGTCGCTGGCCGGCCTCGTCCTGATCGCGCCCGCGCCCGACTTCACCGAGGAGCTGATGTGGAAGAATTTTTCGCCCGCGGTGAAGAAAGAGATCGAGACCAAGGGTGTCTGGATGCGGCCGTCGGATTACGGCGACGGCTCACCCTATCCGATCACGCGGAACCTGATCGAGGAGGGCCGCAACCATCTCGTGCTCGGCAGCGCCATCGATCTCGGCTGCCCCGTGCGCATCCTGCAAGGTGCGAAAGATCCTGACGTGCCATGGCAGCACGCGTTCGCGCTGACCCACCGCCTGCCGGCCGATGACGTCGTGCTGACCATGATCCAGGACGGCGACCACCGCCTCTCCCGCCCGCAGGACATCGCGCGCATTCTTGCCGCGGTGGCCGAGATCGGGTGAAGTTGTAATACTCGCTGTCATTGCCCGCGAAGGCGGGCAATCCAGTATTCCAGAAACGGCAGAGATAGAGCCGAGAAGTCACGGCGTACTGGATACCCCGGTCGAGCCGGGGCATGACAGAGAACGGGGAAGGAGCAACGCCAATGACCACCACCGCCATGCTGCGCGCCTTTTGCGATGCGGTCGAGCAGCGCAACGGTCGCGCCTTTGCCGAGCTGTTCACCGAGGACGGCGTCTATCACGACGTGTTCTACGGCGCCTTCGAAGGACGCGAGAGGATCGCGGCGATGATCGACGACTGGTTCTATCGCACGGCGACTAATTTCCGCTGGGACATGCATGATCCGGTGTCTGACGGCACCACGCTCTATGCGCGCTACACCTTCAGCTACAAATCGACCCTGCCGGACGCCAACGGCGTGCGGGCGATGTTCGAGGGCGTCGCGATCATGACGCTGCAGGATGGAAAGATCGCGAGCTATCACGAGGTCGCCAACACCGCGCCGGCATTCGTCGATCTGAAGTTCGCGCCGGAAAGAATTGCGAAGATCGTCGCAAAGCAGGGCGCCGAGCTCAAGGCGCGGCCGGAGATGCAGCGGCATCTCACCTGACCGTCATTCCGGGGGCGCGAAGCGCGAACCCGGAATCCATTTCGCCTTTTGGCCCTGCGGTCCAATGGATTCCGGGTCTGCGCCTGACGGCGCATCCCGGAATGACGACCGGAGAGAGGCGCGCGCCCCTACCGCTTCGACGGATTCGCCATCGGCTTGCGCTGCGCCAGCGCCGCCACGGTCGCGGTGCCGATCGGGCCCTGCTCGTCATAGAGCCAGCATTCGCCGATCGCGACGCCGTCGGTGGCGTGGTGGTTCACGACTTCGAAGCCGATCCATTCCGTGACCGGCAGGCGGTGCAGATAGATCGTGACGTCGCTGTTGATGTAGCCGAGCCCCTTGTCGCCGGCATTGGCAAACGGGCTGGCGAAATCGGCACCGGTTGCGACATGGACGAACGGCGTCATCGGCACGCCCGCAACGAGCTCGCGCACCTCGCTCATCCACAGCCGGCGCGGCCCGAGCGAGCCCATCTGGCCGACGATCGGCCGCGTCGCCCATTTGCCGTTCATGCCGAGCCTGGGATCCGTGGGCTTGGGAATGCCGGCCGGCTTCGGCGCGTCCCAATTCGGCGGCGACCAGACATTGCCATCAGGATTCTGCGTCTTGCGCAGCAGCTGGCACGAGGCGCGCGCCATGCTGACGCCGCCGGAGAAGAACTCCGCTTCCACCACGCGGATGCGTAGTCCATCGCGCACCAGACGCGTCGTCACTTCAATCGGCTTGTCGATGGTCGGCAGCCGAAACATGTCGACTGTGAGCCTCGCCGGCACGAACTCGGGCCCGGAATGGCGCTCCTCGATGGCGAAGCCGAGCAGGCCGATGATGACGCGCCCGTGCAGCGACTTCGGATCCCAGGGACCATTGGCAACTTCCGTCGGGTGGAATGTCTCGCCGTCGCGGGTGAAGAAAGGCATGTTTGTCATGCGCGCGAGATTGCGGGAATGGGTGGGGAAATCAAGGTCCACGATCCTCATCCTGAGGAGGCGCGAAGCGCCGTCTCGAAGGATGCAGGCCCCGCTGCTGCATCTCGGCCTCTATCCTTCGAGACGCGCGCTTCGGGCGCGCTCCTCAGGATGAGGGTCGGATAGCAGCCCGCCACTCCTCACGCACGCTGTCGTCGAACTCTCCGCCCAGCGCCGCGCTTTTCATCGCCTCAAACTCTCCGCGCTCCAGCAGCTGCCCCAATGCCCACACCGCAGCCCCGCGCACCAGCGGGCTCTCGTCGTCCAGCAAGCGCCGCGCCTCCTCCGCCAGCGCCGCCTCGCCCGAGTTGCCGATCGCAATCAGCACGTTGCGCAAGAAGCGGTCGCGGCCGATGCGCTTGAGCGGCGACTTCGTGAACAGCGTGCGAAACGCCGCGTCGTCGAGCCGTGCCAAGTCGGCGAGCGCAGGCGCGCGCAATTCGTCGCGCGCCGCGAGCCTGGCCTCGCGCCCTTCCTGCGCGAACTTGTTCCAGGGGCACGCGGCGAGGCAATCGTCGCAGCCATAGATGCGATTGCCGATGGCTTTGCGAAATTCGCGCGGGATCGGTCCCTTGTTCTCGATGGTGAGATACGAGATGCAGCGTCGCGCATCGAGCTTGTAGGGCGCGGGGAACGCCGCGGTCGGGCAGATGTCGAGACAGGCCCGGCACGAGCCGCAATGATCGATCTCGGCGGCATCGCGCGGCAGCTCCAGCGTGGTGTAGATCGCGCCGAGAAAAAGCCATGAGCCGAACTCGCGCGAGACGAGGTTGGTGTGCTTGCCCTGCCAGCCCAGATGCGCCGCCTGCGCCAGCGGCTTCTCCATCACCGCCGCGGTGTCGACGAAGACTTTCACGTCCGACGGCGCGGTCGCGACCAGCCAGCGCGCCAGCGACTTCAGGCGCTTCTTGATGAGGTCGTGATAGTCGTCGCCCTGCGCATAGACCGAGATCGCCGCGCGCGTCGGCTGCTCGAGGATCGCCAGCGGATCGGAGGCGGGACCGTAATTGACGCCGAGCATGATCACGCTACGTACGTCGGGCCACAGCCCGCGCGGATCGACACGGCGCTCGGGGCTTGCGGCGAGCCAGTCCATGTCGCCATGGCCGCCCGATGCGATGAATTCGAGGAAGTGTTTTCCGGCGCTCTCGATCGTGCCCGGCGCGGTGATGCCGATGCAGTCGAAGCCGAGCGCGCGCGCCTGCTCCTCGAGTGCGGAACGCAGCCCATCCATGCCGGGGGCAGATTTGATCGCCGTCGGATCCACGCTCGTCATGGCCGGGCCTGTCCCGGCCATCCACGTCTTTGCGTCGTGCTCATGATAAAAGGAGGAACGTGGATGCCCGGGCCTTCGCCTCGCCGAAGCGGCTTCGGCCGCGCAGGCGGGACGAGCCCGGGCATGACGATCCTTTTCAGAAATCCAGGTCCACGTAGGTCCGCGACGCCGGCACGCCGGCCAGCCATTCGCTGAGCAGCGGACGGAACGACGGGCGGGATTTCACCCGCGCGTACCACGCCTTTGCTGCGTCGTCCTCGCTCCATGGCACGTCGCCCAGATAGTCGATCGCCGAGAGATGCGCCGCGGCGGCGAGATCCGCGTAGGTGAGCCGGTCGCCGGCGAGGAAATTGCGCGTCTGCGCCAGCCAGCCGATATAGGCCAGATGATAGCGCACATTGGCCTTCGCCGCGCGCATCACGTCGGCCGAAGGCGGGCCGCCGCCATTCTCCTCGCTCATGAAGCGCTTGTAGATGCGCTCGGTGACGAGCGGGTGCGAGACTTCCTCGAAGAACTTCTCGTTGAACCAGGCCATCAGCCGGCGCACCTCGACGCGTTCGCCGATCGTCTGCGGCATCAGCCGTTTCGGGCCCATCTCGGCACCATAGGCCTCGTCGACATATTCGGCGATGATGGCCGCGCCTGGAATCGGCGGCTGTTCCTCATCCACCAACACCGGCGTGGTGCCGGCCGCATTGAGAAGCAGAAACGCCTCGCGCCGCTCCCAGCTGCGCTCCTCGATCAGCTTCAGATCGAGCCCGTATTCGCCCGCGATCAGGCGGATGAAGCGCGAATGCGGGCAGAAGGGATGATGAAACAGCGTAAACATGAAGCCTTTGACTATTTGATGGTGCTTAAGAATCCATCAATGTTTGTGCGGCGCCACACTAGTCCCTCAAAACCGCGAGGCAAGATCGTGATCTCGCATTTTGCGATTGCGGCATGGGAACGAATAGGCGAGAAGAGCCCCGCTTTTCCAGCCGAAATGGACCGTAAATATGTCAGACGCAATACGGGCAGTGATCCTCGGCATCATCGAGGGTGTGACCGAGTTCCTTCCCGTATCCTCGACCGGTCACCTCCTGCTCGCGGAGCGCTTCTTTCATCTCGGCGAAGGCGCCTTCTGGGATTCGTTTACCGTTCTGATCCAGCTGGGCGCGATCCTCGCGATCGTCGGGCTGTATTTCAGGAAGCTGTGGGACGTCGTGATCGGCCTGTTCACGGGCGATGCCGATGCGCGGCGCTTCGTGATCGGCGTGCTGGTGGCGTTCCTGCCGGCCGTGGTCGTCGGCCTCGTCGCCGGCAAGTACATCAAGAGCCTGCTGTTCAATCCCTGGGTCATCTGCTTCACGCTGATCGTCGGCGGCGCCATCCTGCTTTGGGTCGACAAGCTCGATCTCAAGCCGCGCGAGCATGACGCCACCAGGTTTCCGCTGCTGATGTATCTCTATATCGGCATCGCGCAGTGCGTGGCGATGATCCCCGGCGTGTCACGCTCCGGCGCCAGCATCGTCGCGGCGATGCTGCTCGGGGCCGACAAGCGTGCGGCGGCGGAGTTCTCGTTCTTCCTGGCGATTCCCACCATGATCGGCGCGTTCGCCTACGATTTCTACAAGAGCCGCGCCGAGATGACGATGGACCACATGGGCATCGTCGCGATCGGCTTCGTGGTGTCGTTCATCACCGCCATCATCGTGGTGAAGACGTTCCTGACCTACGTCACCCGCCACGGCTTCGTGGTGTTCGCCTGGTGGCGCGTCATCGTCGGCACGCTCGGCCTGATCGCGCTGGCGCTGGGCCATTGAAGCATGATCCGGAAAAGCGCGCAGCGGCTTTCCGAAAAGATCATGCTTAAACAACAACCTAAAGCGCGATGACGCTTCATCCTGATCGCATCGCGCTTTAGAGCAGCAACTCGCTTGGTGCGCTCCCTCGCCCGCAAGCGCAAGAAGCCGACCAGCCTCACACGCTCATGCGCTGGAACTGACCGGCGGCGCGGAAGCGCCAGAGATATTGCGGGGCGATCGCTTCCAGCGAATCGGGCGTGATGCCGAGGCCTTCCAGCGTCAGGCCGGCCGCCTTCGCCGCCTCCGAGACGACGTTGTCGCGCTCGAGCAGCGTGACCTGGTCCGGTGTCAGCTTGAACGCGCCCGGCGCGAATTGCAGCAAGGCGGCCTGGAAGCGGGCGAGGCCGAACGGCAGCGGGATCAGCATCCGCTTGCGGTCGGTGATCTCCAGGATGGTCTCGATGATCTCACGCATGGTCAGCACTTCCGGCCCGCCGAGCTCGTAGGTCGCGCCCGCCTTGGCCTTGCCGTCGACGGCATCCGCGATCGCGGTGGCGACGTCGCCGACATAGACCGGCTGCATCCGGGTCGTCTCGCCGATCAGCGGCAGCACCGGCGACATCCGGGCCAGCGCGGCAAAGCGGTTGGTGAACTGGTCCTCGGGGCCGAACATCACGGAGGGACGGAAGATCGTGGCGGAGGGAACCGCGGCCAGGACCGCAGCTTCGCCCGCCGCCTTGGCCCGGGCATAGCGCGAGGGCGATTCCGCGTCGGCGCCGATCGCCGAGACATGCACCAGGCCGGCATCGGCCGCGGCCGCCGCCTTGGCGACGGTTTCGGCGCCCTTGGCCTGGACGGCGTCAAAAGTCTGCGCGCCGCCTTCGGTGAGGACGCCGACGAGGTTGATCGCGATATGCGAATCACGCAGCGCCGCCTCGACCGAGGCCGGATAGCGCAGATTCGCCTGCACGGTGTGGACCTGTCCGACCTTGCCGGAGGGCTGCAGGTACCCGGCAAGTTCCGGCCGCCGTACCGCAACCCGGACCCGGTAATCCCGCTTGCACAGGGCCCGGACGACATTCCGGCCCAAAAACCCCGATCCGCCGAAAACCGTGACGAGCGTGTCCAGATTCGATGCCATGGGGGTGTCCGTTCCTGCGGAAAAGAGTGCGTCTTGTCAGGCTTTTATCGAGCCGGTTTGCGATGCGCAATCGGCATCCCGAACCGGGCCTCACGCATGAATTGACAACGGCGTCACCGAACCGTAGTAACCGCCTCCGTGCCCCAAACGGCATGCCCAGGTGGTGGAATTGGTAGACGCGCTGGCTTCAGGTGCCAGTGGCTTAACGGCCGTGAAGGTTCGAGTCCTTTCCTGGGCACCATACGATTCTGGATCGCAAACAAATCCAGATAGATAAGCCCTTTCAGAGTGCTGCGTTGGCATTGGGCCATGAGCCGAGAAAGTGCAATGCGCTGTGTCTTGGGATCGTGTGCTTTGGGCTTGTGCCTCTTGATCGGTGCGTGTGCTTCTGCGAACGCGGCCGCAAGAGGGCATCACAAGTCGCGACATGTCACCGTTCGGCCGGGCCAGGCCACGGCTCCGGTCTATGTCACTCCGAATGGTGTGCGCATCTATCGCGACGACTCCGTTCCCGGCGGTCTGCGGACCGACCACGACGACCCTCCCGCTTATGACGATCCATCCAAGTTCGGCGGCGGCTGATCACACCACCTGCTTCCCCATCCGCTGTGCCACCGCCTTCTGCACGAAGTACATCATCACCAGCGTGACGATCGTCGTCGCGACGACGACGTAGCCGATCCGGTCGAAATGGATCAGCGAGCCGTCGGGCGCCTGCGCGATGATCGCGCCGGCGAGCACCGAGCCGAGTCCGCCGGAGAGCTGCTGCAGCGAGGCGCTGACCGCGCTGAAGGAGCCGCGCTGGCTCGCGTCGGGGATCGCCGACATCAGCGCCTGCGACGGGATCATCCGCGAGAAGATGCCGACGAACATCAGGACGTTGACGAGGATCGCGGTTGCGAGCGAGACGTGGCCGAGATGCGTGTAGATCAGCACCATGACCACGGTCATCGCGCAGCCGAACACGAAGGTCGGATATTTGCCGAACGCATCGCTGGCACGTCCGACCAGCGGTCCCGTGACGATGCTGAACAGGCCGGAGACGAGATAGATCGTCGGCAGATGCGTGATGTCGATGCCGAGATTGTGCACGGTGTAGGCGCTGGAGAACGGCATCAGCATGTAGCCGCCCGTTGCCAGCAGCGTCGTGACGGCGAAGGCCAGCGTATAGCGTGGCTCTCCGAGCGTCGCGATCAGATGGTGGAACGGGTTCTTGTCCTGCTTCAGCTTCAGATGCGCATCGACCGGCTCCATCACGAGGGCGATGATTGCGATCGCTGCGATCGACACCACGACGATCGCCGCGAAGCAGACATGCCAATTCCAGTGATTGGCGAGAAACAGTCCGGCCGGAATGCCGAGCACCTGGCTCGCGGCGAACGCCGTCTGGAGGAAGCCCATGACGCGGCCGCGCAGGTGCAGTGGAAACAGGTCGGTGACGATGGCGAGCACGACCGCGCCGATCACGCCCCCGAACAATCCGGTCACGATCCGGCCGAGCAACAGCACATGATAGGTCTGCGCGGCCGCGCAGAGCGCGGTACCGAGCGTGAAGCCGACATAGAAGAACAGCAGCAGGCGCTTGCGATCGAAGCGATCGGCGAAGCCGGCGGCGAGGATGCCCGATAGTCCCGCACTGAACGCGTAGGCCGACACCGCGACGCCGAATTGTCCGGCCGTGATGCCGAGCGAGGGCATCAGGATGGCGCCGAGCGGCGACATGATGATGAAGTCGAGAATGATCGTGAACTGCGTGAATGCCAGCAGCGCGATGAGGAGCGCCTGGTAGCGCGAGAAGCCGCGCTGGCGTTTCCCGTGGTCGTCGATCGGCGCGGCGAGCGTCTGTTCGGTCATCGGCACTTCATTCGTCGTGAGCGGGCGAGGGCGGAGAGGCCGGCAACAGATAGGGTGCGCCGGGGCGGATTGCAGCGGGCCGGCCTGAAAACCTGCTCTGCCGGAAAAGGGCGGCGGCCCATCATTTCCGCGCGCCGCGCATGCGCGAGCGTGCAGGACCAGCCGATCCCTCCAATCCCGACTAAAGGATCGCCGATCTGAACGCCGTCGCCGCGATCTGACCGCCCGTCAGGCCACGGCCGCCGCTTGCGTGACCTCTCGCCAGTGGCTACATCGCGGTCCATCCGTTTACCCTATGATATCGACGCACCGATTCGACCCGAGGTTTTGACACGCCATGACCGTACGTCTGCACCGCGGCGACCTGCCCGACCTGTCCCGCTACACCGGAGCGGTGGCGATCGACACCGAGACCATGGGGCTGAACCCGCACCGCGACCGGCTCTGCGTGGTGCAGCTCTCGCCCGGCGACGGCAGCGCCGACGTGGTGCAGATCCCCAGGGGGCACACCGACGCGCCGAACCTGAAGGCGCTCCTGGCCAATCCGGCCGTCACGAAGATCTTCCACTTCGCGCGGTTCGACATCGCGGTGCTGTACCAGACCTTCGGCGTCATGACCGGGCCGATCTATTGCACCAAGATCGCCTCCCGCCTGACCCGCACCTACACCGACCGCCATGGCCTCAAGGACCTCGTGCGCGAGGTGCTCAACATCGACCTCTCCAAGCAGCAGCAATCCAGCGACTGGGGTTCCGACAGCCTGACCGAGCCGCAGCTCGCCTACGCCGCCTCCGACGTGCTGCATCTGCACGCCTTGCGCGAACGGCTCGATGCCATGCTGGTCCGGGAAGGCCGCAGCCAGCTGGCACAGGCCTGTTTCGACTTCCTGCCGACCCGCGCTCTTCTCGACCTCCAGGGCTGGGCCGAAGAGGACATTTTCGCGCATTCCTAAAGGCCCCGTGCGGCGGTTACCCTGAGGTTGCCGCCCCGTTTCGGACACTTTCGTAACGGCCTGTCGCCGGCTGCATATTTGGGCGGCGCCGGATACAATGGGGCGCCCTCAACCGGACGAGGCGAGCGATATTTCAGGAGCCCAGGACTTCAGGAGCCCAGGTGAATTCGGCCCAGAATCCCACCTACGACGCCGCGCTTGCGGCGAAGTTCGCCAGCGCGGCGCGCCACAGCCGCCTGGTGCGGATTCTGCGCATCGCGGTTCCGGGTGCGGTGCTGTTGTCCATGGCCGCCATCGTCGGCGTCTCCGTCTTCAATCCGTTCCGCATGCTGATGCCGAAGCTGCCGCTCGATTCCGGAAACATGGTGGTGTCGGGCACCAAGATCACGATGGAATCGCCGCACCTCGCCGGCTTCACGCCGGACCAGCGGCCCTATGAGCTCTGGGCCAAGACCGCAACGCAGGACATCACCGACCCCGATCATGTCGATCTGTCGGACCTGCGCGCGAAGGTGCTGATGGAGGATCGATCGACGCTTTTCCTCGATGCCCGCACCGGCCGCTTCGACAACAAGCAGCAGCAGCTCGAGCTGCACAAGGATATCTTCCTGCGCACCTCGACCGGCTACGAGGCGCGGCTGAACTCGGCCTTCGTCGACATGGGCAAGGGCACGGTCACCTCGGACGAGCGCGTCGACGTCACGCTGACCAACGGCACGCTGAGTGCGGATCGCCTGCGAATTACCGAAGGTGGTGAGGTCATCCGCTTCGAAGGCAATGTGGTGATGCACCTGGACAAGCTGGACGAGCAGCCCGCGCAGCCCGCCGCCCAGCCTGCGCCGCCCGAGCCGGCGCCGCCTGCGAAGACGCGTACGCCTCAGAACAAGTCTGCCAATTCAAGATGATTTTCATGATGAACTGTTTTCCGCGCGACGCTGTCGCCAGCAAGGCCGCGCTCGCCGTCGGTCTCGCGCTGCTCGTCACGGGTGCGGCCCTTGCACAGAGCACAATGCAAGGCGTGCCCAACGCGATGCAGGGTTTTTCGCAGAATCGCGATCAGCCGATCCAGATCGAGGCCGCCTCCCTGGAGATGCGCGACAAGAAGAAGGAGGCGACCTTCGCCGGCAATGTGAAGGTCGTGCAGGGTGACACCACCATGACCTCGAAGACGCTGGTGGTGTTCTACGAGTCCGGCGGCGACAAGCCGGCCACGCCGCCGCCCGCGGCGAAGGGAACGAAATCGGCGCCGATGCAGTCGGCGACGCCGGGTCCGGGCGGCAGTTCCTCGATCAAGCGGCTGGAGGCGCGCGGCAATGTCGTGGTCACCCAGAAGGACCAGGTGGTGACCGGTGAGACCGCCGTATTCGACACCCGGACCAACCTCATCACCATGCTCGGCGGCGCGGGCGGCCAGGTGGTTCTAACCCAGTGCAAGAACGTGCTGCGCGGCGACCGCCTGATGGTCGACATGACGACCGGTGTGTCCCGTGTCGAATCCGACAACGGCCGGGTGCAGGCGCTGCTGCCGCAGGGCGGCAGCAATGATTGCGGCCAGGGGGGACAAGGGGCCAAACCCGGCGCGGCGCCGCCCCTGCAATTGCCCGGCGCAAGTAAACAAAAGTAAATTCAATCACTTGTCTCGGATCCTCGCGATCCGAGGTTGAAGCTTGCCCGGCGAGACTGTATCTAGCGCGCAGGGCTTTCGAAGCGGGATCCGCCGCTTTTCGGGCGTGTTTCACTGGGCATGAGACATCCCTTCACTCATGCTGCCTCGGCGAATTGAAAGGCCGGTGCGGCAGATCGCGCGAATTTGCGCAGGATCGTCGCGAAAAGGCTAGAAGGCGGGGATGGTCGATCTCTTCAGCATGTTCCGTCGGCGCCCCGCCAAGCGCGGCCGGCCAGGATTTGCGCGTCAGGACATCACCGCGCTCGGTGACAGCGTCGGCGGCCTCGTGCCCAGTCCCATCAGGGACGCGCCGCCGGTCGCCCGCGACCAGCCGATGCGCGCGCCGGACCAGTTCCGGGGTGACTACCAGGCCGACTATCAAGTCGAGCCGCCGCGTCCGCAGGCCGTTCACCCGGTCAGGGCCGCCGCGAGCCCCAACGGCGCGGGCGGCCCTCAGCTGCTGAAGCGGCCCGGCTTCCTGGCTGTGCATAGCGTGGAAAAGAGTTTCGGCAGCCGCCAGGTCGTGCGCGGCGTCAGCATCTATGTGCGCCGGGGCGAAGCGGTCGGCCTTCTCGGGCCGAACGGCGCCGGCAAGACCACCGTGTTCTACATGATCACCGGCCTGATCAAGGCCGACCGCGGCGCGATCGAGCTCGACGGCCACGACGTCACCAAGCTCCCGATGTATCAGCGCGCGCGGCTCGGCATCGGCTATCTGCCGCAGGAAGCCTCGATCTTCCGAGGCCTCACCGTCGAGCAGAACATCCGCGCCGTGCTCGAAGTGGTCGAGCCCTCGCGCAAGAAGCGCGAGCAGCAGCTCGATTCGCTGCTCGACGAATTCAACATCACGCGCCTGCGCAAATCGCCGTCGATCGCGCTGTCCGGCGGCGAGCGCCGCCGCGTCGAGATCGCGCGCGCGCTGGCGACGCGGCCGAACTACATGCTGCTCGACGAGCCTTTCGCCGGCATCGACCCGATCGCGGTCGGCGACATCCAGGACCTCGTCCGCCATCTCACCAATCGCGGCATCGGCGTGCTCATCACCGACCACAATGTGCGTGAGACGCTCGGCCTCACCGATCGTGCCTATATCGTCTATGCCGGGGAAATCTTGACCGAGGGAACTCCGGATGAGATCGTTGCCGATCCGGATGTGCGCCGCCTTTACCTTGGCGAGGAATTCCGCCTCTAGCCCGTTTTTGCGTTTCGTCAAGACGTGTACATCGGGCTCGGACTAGGATAAGCAAAAATCGGACCAATTTTGGGAACGGTTCTTGCTTCATGGCGCTCACGCAGAGACTAGAGTTCCGGCAGTCGCAGTCGCTGGTCATGACGCCGCAGCTGATGCAGGCGATCAAGCTGCTGCAATTGTCCAATCTCGATCTCACGACGTTCGTGGAAGAGGAGCTCGAACGCAATCCGCTGCTGGAACGGGCCAGTGACGAGGGCCCGGTGGGGGAGGCTCCGGCCGAGGCCGGGAGCTACGGCGATTCCGACGGTCAAGGCGATGGCCAGGGCGAGGACGGCTTCGGCGGCGGCGCCGAGGGTTTCGAGCCGGGCCAGGAAGAATGGATGAGCAAGGATCTCGGCAGCCGCGCCGAGATCGAGCAGACCCTGGATACGGGCCTGGACAACGTCTTCTCCGAGGAGCCCGCCGAGGCTGCGGCGCGCACCGCCCAGGACGCCGCGCCGACCACCTATACGGAATGGGGCGGCGGTGCCTCTGGGACCGAAGACTACAATCTCGAAGCTTTTGTCGCGGCCGAGACAACGTTGTCGGACCATCTCGCCGAGCAGCTCGCGGTCGCCTTCGCCGCCCCCGCCCAGCGCATGATCGGCCAGTACCTGATCGACCTGGTCGACGAGGCCGGCTATCTGCCGGCCGATCTCGGCCAGGCCGCCGAGCGTCTTGGCGCATCGCAAGCCGACGTCGAGGGCGTCCTCGCCGTGCTGCAGAAATTCGATCCGCCCGGCGTCTTCGCGCGCAATTTGAGCGAGTGCCTGGCGATCCAGCTCCGCGAGCTCGACCGCTACGACCCCGCGATGCAGGCCCTGGTCGAGCATCTCGATCTGCTTGCCAAGCGCGACATCGTTGCCTTGCGCAAGATCTGCGGTGTCGACGACGAGGACATCGCCGACATGATCGGCGAGATCCGCCGCCTCAATCCCAAGCCCGGCATGAAGTTCGGCTCGGCGCGCCTGCAGACCATGGTGCCCGATGTCTATGTCCGTCCGGGTCCCGACGGCGGCTGGCATGTCGAGCTCAACAGCGACACCTTGCCGCGCGTGCTGGTCAACCAGACCTATTATTCCGAGCTGTCGAAGAAGGTCGGCAAGGACGGCGACAAGTCCTATTTCACCGACGCGCTGCAGAACGCGACCTGGCTCGTGCGCGCGCTCGACCAGCGCGCCCGCACCATCCTGAAAGTTGCAACCGAGATCGTGCGCCAGCAGGACGGCTTCTTCACACATGGCGTGGCGCACCTGCGGCCGCTCAATCTGAAGGCCGTCGCCGATGCCATCCAGATGCACGAATCCACGGTGTCGCGCGTCACCGCCAACAAGTACATGGCGACCAATCGCGGCACGTTCGAGTTGAAATATTTCTTCACGGCCTCGATCGCCTCGGCCGACGGCGGCGAGGCGCATTCGGCCGAAGCCGTGCGCCACCACATCAAGCAGCTGATCGATTCGGAGGAGCCCTCCGCGATCCTGTCGGATGACACCATCGTGGAACGCTTGCGCGCTTCGGGCATTGATATTGCCCGCCGCACGGTCGCGAAGTACCGCGAAGCCATGCGCATACCCTCCTCGGTGCAACGCCGCCGCGACAAGCAGAGCGCTCTTGGTAACGTTCTCTCCACCGCATTGTCCGATCGCTCCCGCAACCCAGAGCCGGCCTGATTGCGCCGGCGCGGAATCGCGCTACTCTCGTCCTCCCTTCGAGACCGATCCAGGCATGCGCATGATCCGGAAAAATGTGCAGCGGTTCTCCTCGCGACATACGCGGAACGCGTTTGCGCGAAGATCGTGCGCAGGGAGCGACTTCAGCTGCGATGATTCGTCATCGCAACTGAGGCAACAAAGCAAGCGAGGCATCCAATGACTCTCCGGATTTCGGGAAAGAGCATCAGCGTCGGCGAGGCCCTGCGCGGCCGCGTTGCCGACCGCACCGACGAGGTGCTGCGCAAGTATTTCGACGGCAACTATTCCGGCCACATCACGCTGAGCAAGGACGGCTTCGGTTTCCGCACCGATTGCGCCCTGCATCTCGATTCGGGAATCACGCTGGAGGCCGATTCGAACGCACCGGATGCCTATGCCAGCGCCGACCAGGCGCTGCTGATGATCGAGAGGCGGCTGCGGCGCTACAAGAACCGGCTCAAGGACCGGTCCGCGCGCAAGGCCCACGTCGCCTCCGAAGCGATGGCTGCGCTCGACGCCACGGCTTACGTGCTGGAAGCGCCCGGAGAGGGCGAAGAGGAAGTCACCGGCTACAGTCCGGTCATTATCGCGGAGCAAACGACGTCGTTGAAGCGGCTCTCGGTCAGCGAAGCGGTCATGGAACTCGATCTCAGCGGGGCGCCCTGCATGGTATTCCAGCATGGCTCGTCAGGCCGGGTGAACATCATTTACCGCCGGGCGGACGGCAATGTGGGCTGGATTGACCCGCCGGGAGCGAAAGCGGGCGGCCAATCGCCCGGCTAGGCCCGGGATTTGGGCACCGTACCATTCCGGCCCTTAACATTGACGGTGGCAAAGCCACACGCGGGAGTTGGCACCGGGATTGCGTTGGAGTAGAAGCCCCCCACATCTTGACCGGGGCTAAGTGCGCCTCCTGCTTCATGTTATTGACGCCGGCTCAGCTTGGTCTATCAAGTTGGCCAAATCGGAACCTGACGGTTTAATTCACCTCGGAAACCCTCCATGCCGATTACCGATCTGGTCGCCCCCGAGGCGATTCTCCCGGCATTGAAGGTCAACAGCAAGAAGCAGGCCTTGCAGGAGCTCGCGGCCAAGGCCGCCGAGCTGACCGGGCAGAACGAGCGCTCGGTGTTCGAGGTGCTGCTGCAGCGGGAGAAGCTCGGCACCACCGCGGTCGGCTACGGCGTCGCCATTCCGCACGGCAAGCTGCCCAAGCTGGAAAAGATCTTTGGCCTGTTCGCGCGCCTCGACCGCCCGATCGATTTCGAGGCGATGGACGGCCAGCCGGTCGATCTCGTCTTCCTGCTGCTTGCCCCCGAAGGCGCCGGCGCCGATCACCTCAAGGCGCTCGCCCGCATCGCCCGCCTGCTCCGCGACCAGGACATTGCCAAGAAGCTCCGCGCCTCGCGCGATGCCGAGGCGATCTATTCGGTGCTGGCCCTGCCGCCGGCGACCGCGGCCTGAACATGATGAGTTGAGGCTTGATTGCTGCAACGACGGGGGTGCAGTCCCTCTCCCGCCTGCGAGAGGGCTGGGGAAAGGGTGTTTCCCCGATGGGATAATCTCCTGGAGGCGAAAGCCCTCACCCGCGCCGGAGCCATGCCCGTGGCAATCGCTTCAACCTAAGTCCGTCCCGCATTAAGCAAAATATTAACCGTGCTTCTGGAAGGTCAGCTCATGGCCAGCCTGCACTCCGTGGCGGATTCCGAGGCATACGACAGCGCGATCTGGAAAGCGCGCGGGGGCGGCGTGGAAACGCTTGCCAGAAACGTGATCCGCATTTCGATCACCGTCAACGTGATCGCGTCGATGGGCGTCTTCAATCCCGCGCTGCTTCGCGCAGAGTGGAGCTATCTGCAACAGGCCGTAGCGCTCTTGATGTGGATCATCCTGATCTACGCCAGTGCCTTCGTACGTCCGCGTGTGAGAGTGCAGTGCAATCCCGATCTCATCGCGCTGGTCGCATTCTATGCTCTTGCCGTCGTTTCCGTTCTCTGGACCAGCCTCGCCAGTGCGGCGTTCATGAAGAGCGCGGCACTCGCGGTGACGACTTTCGGTGCGTACTGCCTCATCACGCGTATCGACATCGACGAGATCGTCGGGTCGACGGCGCTGGGGCTCTTCATACTGGTCGCGGCCTCGGCCTTGTGCGCGGTGTTCGTGCCCGAGATCGGCGTGGACCAGAGCTGGATGCACAATGGCCAGTGGCAAGGAATCTATGAATCGAAGCAGACGCTCGGATTCATCAGCGCATATCTGATGTTCTTTGCCTGCTATCGGAAGATGACGGGGCAGGGATGGATCGCCTTCCTCGCGATGTTCCTATTGGCATCGACCTGCGTCATCGCCTCGGAATCGCGTGGCGCCGGTGCCGTTGCCGTTGCCGCGGGAGCACTGCTCTTTACCTCGATGTGGTCGATCCGCTGCATGAGAGTCTACGCGGTGCTGCCGTTCGTCATGTGCATCCTGGCCGCCCTGCTGATCCTGTATTTCTACGTGACGGGTTACGATTCCATCCATCTCGGCGAAACGACGATCAATTTGACCGAGCGGACCTTCATTTGGCAGTACGCCATCAGCCATTTCAACGATGCGCCGCTGCTGGGCTTCGGCATCAACGGATTCTGGACGCGTCCTGCGATTTACGACTATTTCAACCAGAACCATGGCTGGGTGCTCGACAATTATCACAGCGGTTACATCGCGGTGGCGATCGAGACGGGATTCCTGGGATACGTGCTGTTCGTCGCGAGCGTCTACCTGTTCTCGGAGAAGGTCCTGTATTTGATCGCCACCCGGTCGATCGATCGTCGCCACTGCGCCCTCATCATCGGATTCGTCGTCCTGAGCTTTCAATCGAATTTCACGGAGACGATGTTCCTTCGCTCGACGATGTTCACGTCGGTTCTTCTCGTCGCATTCTTCTTCGCAGTGTGCAGGCCGGTTTCGCAGCACCGCCTGCAGCAATGATGGAGGGAGCAGGATGAATGCCATCCGCGCCCGCTGGTCGGCAACTTTCAGTCTCGCCCTGGCAATATCCATGCTTGCGATCTGCTCCCAGGCCGAGGCCACCGGGCAGGGCACCGCGCCCGCTCCCGCAAAACTGGGGCGCGGCATCAACATCCTTGGCTATGACGGCATCTGGGAGGGAGGCCGGAACGCGCCGTTTCGCCTGGACAACCTCACCGCGATCAGAAAGGCCGGCTTCTCGCACGTCCGGATCAATTTCTTCGGCTTCAAGTTCATGGGCCCCGGCAATCTGCTGGACGAAGTCGTCTTGAGGCGGCTCGATGCCGTGATCGAGGAGGTGCTGGCCCGGAACCTCATCCCCGTCCTCGACGAGCACGATACCCATGTTTGCCAGCAGGACGTGTCCGGATGCGCCGAGAAGCTGAAAGCCTTCTGGAGGCAGATCGCCGAGCGCTATGCCGGAAGATATCCGGCGCTCGTCTTCGAGGTGCTCAACGAGCCGGGCGGCCAGATGACGTCCGCCGCCTGGAACACCCTGCTGAACGAGTGTCTCGGCATCATCCGCGCCACCAACCCCACGCGGACCGTCATTGCCGCCATCCTCAACGTCGACGAGATGCCGGTCGAAGAATTGGTGCTGCCCTCGGACGACAGGAACCTGATCGTGACGTTTCACTATTACGCGCCGCTACGCTTCACCCATCAGGGCGCGCCGTGGTCCGAAACGTTTTCGCGGGTGGGGCCGCTCGATTGGGGCACGCCGGAGGACGAACGAAAGGCGCGCGCCGATTTCGAGAAGATGCGCATCTGGTCGGAACGGGAAAAGCGCCCGATCTATCTCGGCGAGTTCGGCGTCTACGAAGCCGCCCCCGCCGAAGCTCGCACCAGATATCTGTCGTTCATGGCACGACATGCGGAGCGGCTCAGCTGGGCCTGGGCCTATTGGCAGTTCGACCACGATTTCGCGGCCTTCAACAGCGCGCGTCAAAGCTGGAAGCCGGAGATCCTGCGGGCGCTGATTCCGGCGCGGCGGTGAAGCAGGAAGCTTTCGCGAGTTCCGCGGCTTCCTGGGGCCCCGGCTCTGCGCTGCAACGCCGTAAGCGCGTTTACGCGCGTCTTTGACGCGCTATGGAGCGTTGCAGCGCGTCCGTGACATGGGAGTTGAGCACGCCGCAGCATCGCACTCCGTCATTGCGAGCGAAGCGAAGCGATCCAGACTCCCTCCGCGGAAGCAGCCTGGATTGCTTCGTCGCACCAGTGCAAAATTGCTCCGCAATCTTGTCACTGGCTCCTCGCAATGACGTGGCGGAAAAC
This sequence comes from Bradyrhizobium sp. CCBAU 51765, assembly GCF_015291725.1. GTDB lineage: Bacteria > Pseudomonadota > Alphaproteobacteria > Rhizobiales > Xanthobacteraceae > Bradyrhizobium > Bradyrhizobium liaoningense. The sequence continues at coordinate 126,749 of NZ_CP030038.1, read as the reverse complement.
GTCACGCGCAAATACTGGCTAGCCCGAAAGCCGCTCCAGCATGTCGCGCACCAGCCCTTGCAGAAGGTCGAGCTTGTAGGCCGTCATCGGCAATGGTTTGGCACCCGAGCTCGCCGCTTTCGCCGCTTCTGCGATCGATGCCGCATTGGCAATCTTGCCACTGAGCTGGGCTTCCACGGCGCTGAGGCGAAGCGGCACGGGCGCAACGCCGCCGGCAGCGAGACGCACGAGCTGGAATTTGCCATCGGCGATCACGACGCGGGCGCAGAGCTCCACCAGCGGCCATTCCGCATAGGTCCGGCTGATCGCGCGCTTGTAGGAAGCGCGCTCGCCCTCGAGCGGGGCAGGAAGCGCAATGCTCTCGATCATCTCGCCGGCTGCGAGCGTATGATCGGCGTGCGCGACCGAGCCGTCGCCGAGCAGGCCGGCAACCGTCAATCCGCTGCGCCGGTCCGTGGTGATGGTCGCATCATAGGCGAGCAGAGCCGCCGCCATGGTCGAGGGATGCGGCGCGACGCAGTCGCCGAGATCGAAGGCAACGCCATAGAGATGATTGCCGGACCGGGAAGGGCAGGTGTTGCCGCCCTTTTTCAGGCAATCGATGTCGGCCCGGCGGAAATACCAGCAGCGTGATCGCTGCGCGAGATTGCCGCCGAGCGTTGCAACGTGGCGCACCTGCGGCGTGGCGAGGCCTTGCGCGCTCGCCGCAATGCCGGGATAGGCAGCGGCGATGCGCGCGTCGGTCGCGATCGTGGCGATGGTGGTCAGCGCACCGATCCGGGCGGCTCCGTCGGCATCCCAGGTGATCATCTTGTCGCCGGTGGCCGAGATGTCGATCAGCATGCCCTGCGACACGCCGCTGCGGCGGCGTTCGCTGAAATCGGTGCCTCCGGCGCGGAATTCAGGCGTGAGACTGGCGGTCATGACGGCGACACTCACGCTGCATCCCTCCCTTTCAGGGCGGCCACAAGACGATCGGGCCGGAACGGAATTTCGGTCAGTCTCACGCCGATCGCATCGCGGATGGCGTTGGCGATCGCGGGCGAGGTCGGCACGGTGGCGACTTCGCCGATGCCGACGCTGCCGCCCGGCACGTGTTCGAAACCGGCCTCATCGAAATGCACGTCCAGTTTCGGCATGTCGGCAATTCCCGGGATGCGGTAATCCTCCATGCTGCCGCTCAGGATGTGGCCGCTCAAAGGATCGGTCTCCCGCGCCTCATAGAGCGCGTAGCCGATGCCCTGGATCACCGCGCCTGCAGCCTGGCTTCGCGCCAGCATCGGCGCCGCGAGCTTGCCGATCGCGAGGCCCGTATAGGCGTTGAGCACGCGCACATGGCCGAGCCAGGTATCGACCTCGACTTCCATCACCTGCACCGAGCTCGGCACGCCGGCGCCGACCACCATGTGGTTCATCAGACGCAGCACCCAGCCGAACACGCGGCCCATGATGCCCGCCTCGTGCAGCGCGGGCCTGACGCCGGGCCGCGGCTTGCCGTCCTCCTGGCGTCTCGCCGACACGGTGATATCAGGGGAAGCCGCGATCATCTCGCGCCACGGCGCGTTCGAGCCCGGAGCAGGGGTGCGGGACGCGGTGCGCGTGATTTCCGCTTTCAGCTTGTCGATGGCGAGCAAGGTCGGCGGAACCACCGAGGCGGTGACACGGCTGCCGCCGGAGCCCGGCCCTCGCGGCAGGTTGGAGCGGCCGATGCGCACGTCCACATCCTGCGGCTCGAGATCGAACGCCTTGGCGACGGTGTTCGCGATCACGCTGCGCGTGCCCGTGCCGATATCCTGGACCGCGCAGCTTGCGACGATGCGGCCGCCCTCGACCGCGAGTTCGACCGAGGAGTTGGTCTGCCAGAGATAGAGCCAGTACCCGGTGGCGACGCCGATGCCGCGCCGGTAGCGGCCGGTCTGCGATGCCGCCGGCTTGCGGTTCTTCCAGACGTCGAGGCCGGAAGCCCAGTCGTACAATCGCTGACGGTTGGGATCGGGGTCCCAGAGCTTGCGCAGCTGAATCGGATCGATCTTCATGCGCAGCGCCGCTTCGTCGACCGCCTGCTCCAGCGCAAACGACATCGGCGGCCCGCCGGGGCCGCGGAACGGCGCGCCGGGTGGCAAATTGCTGAGCACGTCGAAGTCGACGAGCTCCTTTGCCTCGGCCGGATAGATCAGCCGCGCGAGGCCCGCGATCAGCGAGTTCACGGCGGCGCCGGTATCGGCATGGGCGGTGAGCGATAGAGCCTTGAGGCGGCCTTCCGCCGAGGGCAGCAGGGACAGCTTCAGCTCGGCGGCCGGACGATAGCCGGCGACGGAAAGCTCCTCTTCACGATCGAAGGCGACACGCACCGGCGCCTTCGCGGCGCGCGCAAGCTCGATCGCGGCGATGGTCTCCAGGCCAACGCTGCCCTTGGAGCCGAACCCGCCGCCGACGTGATCGGCGATCACACGCACCTTGTCGTGCGGAAGGCCATAGCGCTTGGCGATCTTCTCCATGTTCTCGTGAATGGCCTGGGTCGAGATGTGCACAATGAGCTGATCGCCATCGAACCTGGCCACGGCGGCATGTGGTTCGAGGCTTGCGTGCTGTTGCGTCGAGACGCGGAAGGTCTCCTCGACCAGCAGCGGATTGCGTTGCGCCCGCGCCTCATCAAGCCAGCTCCTGGCCTGCTTGGCTTTCTGCGAGAACGGCGCCGAAGGCCCGCGCACATTGCCCTTCCACGACACCGGAGCGCCGCCGGCGCCTTCGGACACGTTGCCGGCACGCTTGCGGTCCTTCTTTTCGAACACGATTGGCGCATCGTCGCGTCGCGCTGCATCGAGCCCGATCACCGCGGGCAAGGGCTCGGGCTTGAAGCGGATCGCGGCGATGGCCTTCAGTGCGGTGCGACGATCCTTGGCCGCGACGGCTGCAATCGGCGCGCCGACGAAGCGGACCATGTTGTCATCGTCGAGCAGCGGAACGACCGCGGCAACACCGGTAATGGCGCGCGCCGGCGCCAGGTCGAGCCCGGTGATCCTCGCATGCGCGACATGCGCGCGCAGGATGACGCCTTCGAGCTGGCCGTCATGGTGGATGTCGACCGTGTAGCGGGCCAGTCCCGTCACCTTGTCGCGGGCTTCCAGCCGCGGCGCGATGGGCTCGATGCCGTCGAAGCGGCCCGAGCAAGCCTCGGCGACGGCACGATAGATGCCTTCGTAGGCGCCACAACGGCAGAGATGTCCCGATAGCGCGGCGGCGATCTCCTCGCGCGAGGGTGTCGCCGCGCCCTTGGTCGCGCGCCAGCTGTCGTGGAAGGCGGTGGCTTCGACGACGAAGCCGGGCGTGCAGAAGCCGCATTGCAGGGCGTCGTGCGCCATGAACGCCTTCTGCACCGGATGCAATCCGGCTGCTCCGACGCTCTCGATGGTCGTCAGCGATTTGCCGGCGGCCGCCTGCGCCGGCAACAGGCAGCTCACGACGGGCGCGCCGTCGAGCAGCACGGTGCAGGCGCCGCAGACGCCGGAACCGCAGACGAGTTTGGTGCCGGTGAGGCCGCCATCACGGATCACGTCGATCAGGAGCGCATCCGGATCGTCGGGCAGCACCAGAGGCCGCCCATTGATGGTCGTGGTGGTCATTTGCGAACTCTCGTTTTGCGGTGGGACTTCCTTGCGGACGGCGCCATCGCGCCGGCGACCAGCATGCGCAGCATGGTCGCGAGCTGTTTCAGGAACGCGTCGAGCGGTTGCATGGACGGGAAAGCCGATTTGGTGCCGTGGATCGCCATGTCGACGCAGCGCGCGAGCTCGCGCACGCTGACGCCGCTTTCGAGCGTGAGCTTTCGCTTGCGGCACACCCGCGCGATCGTGGTTGCGATCTCGTCGGCGAAACGATTGGAATAGCTCTGGTAGAGGTCGCGCGCCTGCGCGAGGTGCTCGGAAAACAGCTCCTCGGTATGGGGTGAGTCCTTGAGCGAGGCGAGCAGCGACTGCATGCGCGCGCCGATCTCGGCGATCAGGATGTCGGCAAGCTCGAGGCCTGCGTCTTCTGCCGCCGTCGCTGCCGCGATTTCGGCGGCGAGCCCCTGCTCGTAGATCCGCTCGAGCACGGCGCGAAACAGCGCCTCCTTGGAGGCGAAGTGATGATAGAGCGCCTGCCGCGTCAGCCCGGCCTCCTCCGCCGCCAGCTCGATCGAGGAGCGGCGGAAGCCGTGGCGCCGGAATACGCGCAAGGCGGCGTCGAGGATCCGGTCCTGGGGAGGGGACTTGGCCTGCATTTTGTCAGATTTGACAAACACGAAAGAAATGTCAAATCACGGATTAATGACGGTCTCGTGTGAGCATCAACACCCGCACGCCAGGGCAATTGCATTTGAAAGTTTTCCCTGCGGCCATCCTTCGAGACGCCCGCTGGAGGCGGGCTCCTCAGGATGAGGTCGGAGTGTGCGGCAGCAACGGGCACTGACGCTGATTAGCCTCATCCTGAGGAGGCGCGTTAGCGCCGTCTCGAAGGACGAGGTGCGCGCGCAGACCGTCGCCACGAATCATATGCGATAGCTCTGCCCGCACGCGGGCAGGGACATCGCCGAATTCCCGGTGGCTGGCGATGGCGACGCGAAAACGTCGCCTCTCAATGAAAACGGGCACGCCTTCGCGCGAAGGCATGCCCGCTTGAAACCCTATTCGTGCGACGCGCGCGCTTTAGTGCACGCTCACCGCTTGCAGCTCGTTGCTCCAGGCGTTGGCGACCGCGGCTTCGCGGCTGTCGGTCAGCATGATCGGCGTGCCGTCGGCGGCGTGGAGTGCGAACAGCTTGAGTCCGGGCGCAATCTTCGGCGCCTCGGGGAACAGGTCCGGCACGTCCTCGGAACGGATCTGCTTCACATAGGCGATATGGCCTTCGCCCAGGGTTGCCAGCGTCTCCGGAGAGACGTTCTTGGCTTCGTATTCGAACGCAACGTGACCTTCACTCATGGTCTCGACTCCTCTGGAACACTAAGCGGTCGAGTCCGCTACTCGTTCCATTATTCGTGCTCATTGATAGCGATTGTCTTAACGATCCTCTCCGGTTCTGGCCGGGCCAGATCGATCGACAACAGCCCGTTCTTCAGATCCGCACCCAGCACCAGCATCCCCTCCGCCAGCACGAAGGTGCGCTGGAAGTGGCGCGCGGCGATGCCGCGATGGATGTATTGCCGGGTCTTGTCGTCCTGCTGCCGCCCGCGGATCACGAGCTGGTTTTCCTCAATGGTTACATCGAGTTGGTCGCGCGTGAATCCGGCAACCGCCAGCGTGATGCGCAAGCGCTCGGGCTGGCCGTCCGATCCGTTGCACCTCTCGATATTGTAGGGAGGGTAGCCGTCGGCGCCTTTGACAACGCGGTCGAGCACGCGCTCGATCTCGTCGAAGCCCAGCAGAAAGGGACTGGAGAGCGTTGGAACACGAGACATAGTTTACAAAGTCCTCGCAGAAGCGACTTTGGTGTTTCAGGGCCCGTCAAGGCACCCCTTGATCAGCAATATGGGCATGTTCTGCTGTGGGTTCAAGGACGTAGCCGGAGGCTGTGGACGGGCATTGCGCCCTCAGATGGTCGCGAAGCGTCACGGCCGGGCTTTTCCTGGCACGACGACTCTGTCGCTGAATATTCTCCAACGAAAACAACCCCCGTTCTACTGTGCATGGGGTTGTTTTCGCACTTTGGTGTTTGGCTCTGCGGAACCCTCAGGCCTCGAGCCGCGTCCGCCCGTCGGCGCTGAACAGATGCAGCTTGGCGCGCACTGCCGCGACGCGGATCTTCTGGCCAATAGCTGGAGCCTCGGTTCCGGGAATGCGGACGATGATCTCGCCGGGCGGCAGCTCGCCGGGGGTGGCGGCGACGCGCTGCTCCTCCTGCTCGCGGGAGCCGTAGACGAAGGTTTCGGCACCGACGCGCTCGATTGCCTCCACCGTCAGCGGCAGCGCGACGCCGCCATCCGGGGTCTGGTCGGTGATGACGAAGTCTTCCGGGCGGATGCCGAGGATGCCGGCGTCGGCCGCGGCGCTGCCGGCGAGCTGCGACCGGATCTCCTCGGGCCGCGTCGACATCAAATTCATCGGCGGTGCGCCGATGAAGGAGGCGACGAAGGTCGTCGCCGGCTTCTCGTAGATCGCGAGGGGATTGCCGACCTGCTCGACCTGGCCGCCGTTCATCACGACGAGAATGTCGGCGAGCGTCATCGCCTCGAGCTGGTCGTGGGTGACGTAGATCGACGTCGTGTTGAGCCTGCGCTGCAATTTGCGGATCTCGACCCGCATCGCGATGCGCAGCTTGGCGTCGAGGTTCGACAGCGGCTCGTCGAACAGGAACACCTTGGGCTGGCGCACGATGGCGCGGCCCATGGCGACGCGCTGGCGCTGGCCGCCGGAGAGCTGGCGCGGCTTGCGCTCCAGCATCGACGTGAGCTCGAGCACGCGCGCGGCCTCGTCGACGCGGGTCCTGATCTCGGCTTCCGCCATGCCGCGGTTGCGCAGGCCGTAGGCCATGTTGTTGTAGACGCTCATATGCGGATAGAGCGCGTAATTCTGGAACACCATCGCGATGTCGCGGTCGGCGGGTTCGATTCCGTTGACGACGCGGCCGCCGATGTCGATCTCGCCGCCGGTAACCGTCTCCAGCCCCGCGACCATGCGCAGCAGCGTGGACTTGCCGCAGCCGCTAGGTCCGACCAGCACGCAGAACTGCCCGTCTCCGACATCGACGTCGACGCCCTTGATGGCCTCGAAGCCGCCGGGATAGGTCTTGCGGACGTTGCGCAGGGTGACGTTAGCCATGGGTTTTTCCAGCGAATAGCGAATGGGGGGTGGCGAATGGGGAGGGCAAGGAAGCGAAGGCGCTATCTTCCATTCGCCATTCGCTACTCACTATTCGCCCCTTCATTTTTCCGTCTCGACCAGTCCGCGCACGAACAGCTTCTGCATGACGACGACGACGAACACCGGCGGCAGCATGGCCAGCACGGCGGTCGCCATCACGATCGGCCATTCGGTCAGCGCGTCGGTGGTGGTGATCATCTTGCGGATGCCGACCTGGATGGTCTGCATGTCGTCGCGCGTGGTGATCAGCAGCGGCCAGAGATATTGGTTCCAGCCGAGGATGAACAGGATCACGAACAGCGCCGCCATGTTGGTGCGCGACAGCGGCAGCAGCGTATCCCAGAAGAAGCGGAAGGGACCTGCGCCGTCGATGCGTGAGGCCTCCAGCAGCTCGTCCGGCACCGTCATGAAGAACTGGCGGAACAGCAGCGTCGCGGTGGCCGAGGCGATCAGCGGCAGCGACAGGCCGGCATAGCTGTCGAGCATGTGCAGATCGGCGACGATCTTGTAGGTCGGATAGATGCGAACCTCGACCGGCAGCATCAGGGTGATGAAGATCAGCCAGAAGATCGGCATCCGGAACGGAAAGCGGAAATACACGATCGCATAGGCCGAGATGATCGAGATCGCGATCTTGCCGACGGCGATCAAGAGCGCCATCACCAGCGAGTTCAGCATCATGTTGCCGACCGGCTCGCGGGTCGAGCCGCTCGTGCCGACGAAGATCGTCTGGTAGTAGGTCTCGAAGAAATGACCACCCGGCAGCAGCGACATCTGGCCGTTGGCGATCACCGCGTTGTCCTGGGTGGAGGCGATGAAGGCGAGATAGACCGGGAAGGCGACGATCGCGATCCCGATCCATAGGATGATGTGGGCGACGTAGCGCCGGAAGCCCTCTTCCTCGACCATCAGTAGGTCACCTTGCGTTCGACGAAGCGGAACTGGATGCCCGTCAGCACGATGACCATGAACATCAGGATCACCGACTGTGCCGCAGAGCTGCCGAGATTTCCGCCGAGCAGGCCGTCTGTATAGACTTTGTAGACCAGCGTCTCGGTCGACTTGCCGGGGCCGCCCCGGGTCATGGTGTCGATGATGCCGAACGTGTCGAAGAAGGCGTAGACGATGTTGACGACCAGGAGGAAGAAGATGGTCGGCGACAGCAGCGGGAAGGTCACGGTCCAGAACCGCCGCATCGGGCGCGCGCCGTCGATCGCGGCGGCCTCGAGCACGCTTCTGGGAATGCTCTGCAGGCCGGCGAGAAAGAACAGGAAATTGTAGGAGATCTGTTTCCAGGCCGCGGCGAGGATGATCAGTGCCGCGGCCTGGTCGCCGTCGAGCAGCGGATTCCAGTCGATGCCCAGGGCGCGCAGATAGCGCGAGAGCACGCCCAGCGAGGGATGCAGCATGAAGATCCAGAGCACGCCGACGACCGGCGGCGCCACCGCATAGGGCCAGATCAGAAGCGTGCGGTAGAGCATCGAGCCGCGCAGCGGCTTGTCCGCCATCACGGCGAGCAGCAGCGCAAACGACAGCGACGACACCGCGATCGCGAACGAGAAGAAGAAGGTGCGCAGGATCGCCTCGAAATAGGCGGGCTCCTTGAACAGGTCGATATAGTTCTCGAACCAGACGAAGCTGGTCGAGAGGCCGAAGGCGTCCTGGAGCAGGAAGGACTGGATCACCGCCTGCAAGGCCGGCCAGTAGAAGAAAACCAGGACGATCGCGAGCTGCGGCGCAACCAGCGCGTAGGGCAACAGCTTGGATTGGAAAATGGCTTGCTTTTGCATGATGCCCGCAGCAGCGGCAGGCCGGCTTCACCGGCCTGCCACTTGTCGCCTTACTTCACGGCGGTCTTTTCGAACTGCCGCAGCATCGTGTTGCCGCGCTCGACGGCCGAATCCAGCGCCTGCTTGGCGGTCTTCTTGCCGGCCAGCGCCTGCTCGATCTCTTCGGCCCAGACGTCGCGGAGCTGCACCATGTTGCCGAGGCGCAGGCCGCGCGAGTTCTCGGTCGGCTCCTTGTTGGTCAGCTCGAGCAGCGGCGTCTCGAGATAGGGCTGGTCCTTGTAGAAGCCTTCAGCCTTGGCCTTCTCATAGGCCGCCTTGGTGATCGGCAGATAGCCCGAGGACTTGTGGATGTAGACTTGGCGATCGGTATCGGAGAGGAACGTCAGGAACTTCGCCACACCCTTGTATTCTTCCGCCGACTTGCCGCCCATGATCCAGAGCGAGGCGCCGCCGATGATCGAGTTCTGCGGCGCGCCCTTCACGTCGGGATAATAGGGCATCGGCACCGCGGTGAAGGCGAACTTGGCCTGCGCCTTGACGTTGCCGAAGAAGGCCGACGAGGTCAGGTAGAGCGGGCATTCGCCTGACGTGAAGCGGCCTTCGCCGGTGTTGGTGCGGCCGGCATAGTCGTAGGTCTTGTCCTTCTGGAGCTCGACCAGCTTCTCGAGGTGCTTGACCTGGAGCGGCCCGTTGAACTGCAGCACGGTGTCGAAACCGTCGAGGCCGTTGGCCTTGCTGGCGAGCGGCACGTTGTGCCAGGCGGAGAGCTGCTCGAGATTGACCCAGGTGACCCAGGAGTTGGAGAAGCCGCAGGTGGGATGGCCGTTGTCGTGCAGCTTCTTGGCGGCGTCGAACACTTCAGGCCAGGTCTTCGGGATCTCGACATTCGCCTTCTTCAGCTCGTCGAGGTTGACCCACATGACGGTCGACGACGAGTTGAAGGGGAAGGACAGCATCTCGCCCTTCGAGGTCGAATAATAGCCGGTGATCGCGGGCAGATAGGCCTTGGGATCGAACTTCTCGCCGGTCTCGGCCATCAGCTTGTAGACCGGCTTCACGGCGCCGGTCGCGGCCATCATGGTGGCGGTGCCGACCTCGAACACCTGCATGATGTGCGGCGCGTTGCCGGCGCGGAACGCCGCGATGCCGGCGTTCATCGTATCGGCGTAGTTGCCCTTGTAGGTCGGGATCACCTTGTAGTCGCTCTGCGCGGTGTTGAAGTCGTTGGCGAGCTTGACGATGACGTCGTTGTTGGCGCCGGTCATCGCGTGCCACCACTGGATTTCGGTCACAGCCAGCGCCGGCGAAGCCGACAAGCCGACCGTGAGTGCAAATGCGGCAGCCGCACCAAAATGTCGAAGAGCCATCAAGAATCCTCCCTTGCCCGTCACTAAAGAAGCGCTTGCGCTAGCAGCACCATATGACGTTCACATGACTGTGTAAGCGGCCGAAACGAAAGCGGCAAGCGCTGGAAAAGGGAAGCCGGAAAATAGGCGAGGACGTGCGCGCGGCCGTTCGCGGTGCACATGCGTAGACGCGCCGCAGTGCGGCATTGGTTGATGCGGAAAAGGAAAAGGAGAGGGGCCGCCAGCGCGGAATGAGGTTGGGTTAGAACGGATGCGGCTCCGGGCGCCTTAACCTCTCCCGCTTGCGGGGGAAGTCGGCGCGCTCCGGGCGATGCGAAGCATCGTCCCCCGCGCGCCGGGTGAGGGCTCTCTCCTCTTTGGGGTAGTCCCATTGCGGAAGCACCCTCTCCCCAGCTCTCCCCGCAGGCGGGGGAGCGCACCGCATTTGCGGCAATGCTGCGGCCTATTCCATGAAACGCTAGCGCTTGCGCTCGGGGCCGCAGACCGTGCCCATCTCGACCATCGCGTCGATATCGGCCTTGGAGTAGCCGAACTCGCCGAGCACCTCCGCCGCGTGCTGGCTGAATTTCGGCGGCAGGCGGCGCAGGCTCGGCTTTGAGCGATCGAGCCGGATCGGTGACGCCACGCCCTTGTACCAGTCCTTCTCGATAATATCGCCACGGTAGATCGTGTGCGGGTTCGTCAATGCCTGGTCGATCTTCTGCACGGGGCCAGCGGGCAGGCCCGCCGCGAGCAGGCGATTGCACAGCGGCTCGGCCTCGTGCTGGCTGAACACGGCCGCAAGCTCGGCACGCAGCGCCTCGCGATTGGCGATACGGTCCTTGTTGCGGGCAAAGCGCGGGTCGGTGCCGAGCTCGGGCTTGCCGATCTCCTTGGCGAGCTTGCGGAAGGTGCCGTCATTGCCGACGCCGATGAAGATGTTGTCGGTCTTGGTCGGGAAGATCGCGTAGGGCACGAGGTTCGGGTGCTCGTTGCCGGTGAGCGACGGCGGCTTGCCATGCATGAAATAGTTCGCGGTGTGCGGATGCATGATGGCAAGGCCGGTCTCGTACAGCGTCGTCTCCAGGAACTGGCCCTTGCCGGAGCGCTGCCGCTCCGACAGCGCCATCAGGATGCCGATCGCCGCATAAAGGCCGGTGGTGATGTCGACCAGCGGCACGCCGATCCGCATAGGCCCGCTCTCGGGCGAGCCGGTTGCTGCGATCATGCCGGTCATGGCCTGGATGATGGCGTCATAGCCGGGATTGCCGCCGCGCGGGCCATCGGCACCGAAACCGCAGATCCGGCAATGCACGAGGCGCGGGAATTTTTCGCGCAAGCTCTCGTTGCCGATGCCCCACTTCTCCAGGGTGCCCGGCTTGAAATTCTCGATCAGGACGTCGGCGGTCTCCAGCATCTTCAGCAGCACGACGCGCCCGCCCTCGGAGGCGAGGTCGAGGCCGATCGAGCGCTTGTTGCGGTTGATGCCGACGAAATAGGCCGCGTCCTCCTCGTGGAACGGAGGGCCCCATTCGCGCACCTCGTCGCCCGCAGGCGGCTCGACCTTGATCACGTCGGCGCCATGGTCGGCGAGGATCTGGGTGCAATAGGGACCGCCGAGCACGCGCGTGAGATCGATGACGCGCAGTCCGCTCATGGCACCTGGGGCGGCTTCAGAACTCATGCCTTCGCTTCTCCTGTGTCGAGGTTCGGTCACAGGCCTAGCGAGGTTTGCCAGGAGCAGCAATGGCTCCCGGCGTAGAGCCGCATGCGCCGTCGCGCGTCAATGCCGCAGCGTGGCAAAACGACGAGGGCCGGCCCGGGGAGGTCCCGGGGGCCAGCCCATTCGCACTTTCGATCAGACGACAGTCAGGCGAACGTCGACATTGCCGCGCGTGGCGTTGGAGTAGGGGCACACCTGATGCGCCTTCGCGACCAGCGCCTCGGCCTCGGTGCGGGCAAGGCCCGGCAGCGAGACGGCCAGATCGATGTCGAGGCCGAAGCCGCCCTCGGAGCGCGGTCCGATGCCGACCGTGGAGGTGACGGAGGCGTCGGCCGGGACCTTCGGGCCGCCCTGCGAAGCCACGAACTTCATCGCGCCGATGAAGCAGGCGGCATAGCCGGCCGCAAACAGTTGCTCGGGATTGTTGCCGGCGCCGCCACCGCCGCCGAGCTCCTTCGGCGTGGTGAGCTTGACGTCGAGCGCGCCGTCGAGGGTCGCGGCATGGCCGTCGCGGCCGCCGGTGGCTTTTGCGCTGGTCTTGTAGAGGACGTTCACGGACATTGTGGTCTCCCTGGGGTTTTGGGGTAGGGCGCGATCTTTATTGCAGGCAATTAGATTGTGCGCAATTGAAATTGCGACGTCTCACATTTAATTGTTCGCAATTGAATGTGCCGCCGACCGGCCTCACAATGCGGCCGAACCTCGTGAGATTCTGCAATGGCCCGGAAACCATCGGCAGCGGACGCGCCGCTGCGGCTCGACAACCAGATCTGCTTTGCGGTTTATTCCGCAGCGCATGCCTTCAACCGCGTCTACAAGCCGCTGCTCGACCGGCTCGGCCTGACCTATCCGCAATATCTGGTGATGCTGGTGCTGTGGGAGCGCGACGACGTGCCGGTCAAGGACATCGGCGAGAAGCTGTTCCTGGATTCGGGCACGCTGACGCCGCTGCTCAAGCGGCTCGAGGCCGCCCATCTCGTCAAGCGCAGCCGCTCGCGCGAGGACGAGCGTCAGGTGCTGATCGCGCTGACGCCGCAGGGATACGCGCTCAAGGAAAAGGCCCGCGCCGTGCCGCAGTCGATCCTGGCGGCGTCGGATTGCTCGGTGTCGGAACTGGTCGCGATGAAGGACGAGATCGTGGCGCTGCGCGACAGGCTGAATGCGGTGATCGGGGAGTAGGGGCTAGAGGCGCTTCTTGGCGAAGGCACGGCCGGAAGCTGATTTCAGGTATCGCTCGAACCCGACGGCCTGCTTCTCGTCGCTGAATGCTATGTAGGTCTTGAGACGCCAGGGCCCGAATTTCGACGTGTGTGGTACCTCACCAGCATTGTGCTTCGCCAGTCGGGCCCGCAGGTCGTCGGTGATCCCGACATAGAAATGGAGGGAATCGAGGCTCTCCAGGATGTAGACGTACTTCATCGCACTCTCCCTGGTTGTCGAGGGAGGAGCTTACATCCAGTTTTGGTCCGGGAAAGCCCGGCTTCGCCCGTCGGGCTACGCCGCGGCAGCCTTCGCTCGCTTCGCTACGATGGAGCGGGGCTGGCTTGCCGAGCCGAAGCTCGCGAAGCGAGCGAAGGCTGGTGGAGCCAGGCGGGATCGAACCGCCGACCTCTTGCATGCCATGCAAGCGCTCTCCCAGCTGAGCTATGGCCCCTTAGTCCTTCACCGGGGTGAACCTGGTTGATCACCCCGGACCGGCGAGCCCAGCGACTCGCGCGGTGCACCCTTTTTCACAGATCAGGGCTGATCTCAAGTCTCTTCATCACCTCCGACGTCACCAATGATGTCGGTCACGTCCTCATCGCCCTCTTCCTCGTCGGCAATGAAGGTCGAATCATCATCATCGTCGTCGTCGATGGTCTCATCGACCTCGATATCATCCTCGGATTCCGGCACGACGGCCTTGACCTTGCCGGTATTTTCCTCGGCATCGGCCTCCTCGAGGGAGACCAACTCTTCGGCCTCCGCCGGCTCGGGCGCGGCATCCGCTGTCGCCGCGTGCCGGGCTTCGGCGCCGCGGGGGACGCGAGCGGGTGCCACCGGGGCGATCGGCACCACCTCGCCGGTATAGGGCGAGATCACCGGATTCTTGTTGAGGTCATAGAACTTCTTGCCCGTGGTCGGGCAAATACGTTTGGTTCCGAGTTCGGACTTGGCCACGGCAGGAATCCTGGGAATGTCTGAAAAGCGGTGCTTCACTTGGCTAGTTGGCGGCCCGCTGTCAATAGCGCATTACAGGAGAACGACATGCCCGTGACGAGGCGCGGACCATGTGGTACCTGCGCCGCAGCCCGGTGAGGGCGCATCCAAGGACACAATCTTGACCCATTCCGACCAACCGAGGCCGCTCCAGGCTCGCGCCAGCGGTCCCCTGACCGGGAAAGTACGGGTGCCCGGGGACAAATCGATCTCCCACCGCGCCCTCATCCTGGGCGCGCTCGCGGTCGGCGAGACCAGGATTTCGGGCCTGCTGGAGGGCGAGGACGTCCTCAACACAGCCAAATCCATGCAGGCGCTCGGCGCCAGGGTCGAGCGTACCGGCGATTTCGCGTGGAAGGTGCAAGGTGTGGGCGTTGGGGGCTTCGCCCAGCCCAAGGCGCCGCTGGATTTTGGCAATTCCGGCACCGGCTGCCGGCTGGTCATGGGCGCCGTTGCCGGCTGCCCGATCTCGGCGGTGTTCGACGGCGACGCCTCGCTGCGCAGCCGCCCCATGCGCCGGATCCTTGATCCGCTGGAAAAAATGGGCGCCAGGGTCGTGTCCGGGGGCGAGGGCGGCCGCCTGCCGCTGACCCTCCAGGGCGCGCGCGATCCGCTGCCGATCACCTACAGGACCCCGGTCGCGTCGGCCCAGATCAAATCGGCTGTGCTGCTGGCGGGCCTGGCTGCGCCGGGCACCACGACCGTGATCGAGAGCGAGGCCAGCCGCGACCACACCGAGCTGATGCTGAAGCATTTTGGCGCCGACATCAACTCGGCCCAGGAAGGCCAGCATGGCCGCCGCATCACGCTGGTGGGCGAGCCCGAACTGCATGGCGCCAATGTCGTCGTCCCCGCCGATCCCTCTTCGGCGGCCTTCCCGATTGTTGCGGCGCTGGTCGTCGAGGGCTCCGATATCGTGCTGTCCGACGTCATGACCAATCCGCTGCGCACCGGTCTGTTCACCACGCTGCGCGAAATGGGCGCCTCGATCGAGGAGAGCGAAGTGCGGGGCGATGCCGGCGAGCCGATGGCGCGCCTGCGCGTGCGTGCGTCGAAGCTGCGCGGCGTCGAGGTGCCGCCGGAGCGCGCGCCCTCGATGATCGACGAATATCTGGTGCTGGCGGTCGCAGCCTCCTTCGCCGAAGGCACCACGATCATGCGCGGGCTGCAGGAGCTGCGCGTCAAGGAATCCGACCGGTTGGAGGCGACCGCCGCCATGCTTCGCGTCAACGGCGTCAAGGTCGAGGTCTCAGGCGACGATCTGATCGTCGAAGGCCGCGGCCACGTCCCGGGCGGCGGCACTGTCGCCACCCACATGGACCATCGCATCGCGATGTCCGCGCTGGTGATGGGCTGCGCCTCCGATCAGCCGGTGACGGTCGACGACACCGCCTTCATCGCCACCAGCTTTCCGGACTTCATTCCGATGATGCGTTCGCTAGGGGCCGAGTTCTCATGATCATCGCCATCGACGGGCCCGCGGCTTCGGGCAAGGGGACGCTCGGCAAGCGCCTCGCCCACCATTACGGCTATCGTCATCTCGATACCGGCGTGATCTATCGCGCGGTCGCCTATGCCTTGATGCAGTCAGGGCACGATCTCAACGACGAGGCGGCTGCGGTGCAGGCCGCGTTGGAGCTCGATCCCGAGAAGTTCGGCAATCCGGCGCTGAAGACCCAGAAGGCCGGCGAGGGTGCCTCGATCGTCTCGGCGATCCCCAGGGTCCGCGAGGTCCTGGTCAACTTCCAGCGGCAATTCGCCGCCGATCCGCCCGGGGCGGTGCTGGACGGCCGGGACATTGGAACCGTGATCTGCCCCCATGCCGACGTGAAGATCTTCGTCGTCGCAGACCCCAAGGTCCGCGCGCGCCGCCGCACCATGGAGGCCAGGGCGAGGGGCGAGGAGGCGGACGAGGCGGCCGTGCTCGCCGACATCATCCAGCGCGACGAACGCGACAAGAACCGGCCGATTGCGCCTTTAAAGCCGGCCCCGGATGCTTACTTGCTAGATAACTCCCAACTGGATATAGAAGGCGGCGTCCGGGCCGCCATCGACATTATCGAGGCCGTCCGAGCGGGCCGGTCGCGGGGTTAAGCCGCAGCCGTCATTGGAGGAAGCGCCCGCTCCCGCCTCTTTGATGTCGATACCTCGGTCCCTGTTTCGGGGCCGGCGCGATCCAGGCTCCGGACAAAGATTCCACGTATCGAACGCGCGGGCCTCTGCCGGCCCGCTTCCGCTGTTCCGGCGCCGAGCCGGGGCAGCGAGCGGTCGCTCGAAGGTTTTTGCGGACCTTCCGACACTGCGCGTGCGATGCGCCCATGAACCCAACGGCCGGCAAGACACCCGCAACTGGAGAACAAATGGCTTCGACTTCTGCTGATACCTATAGCCCCTCGCGTGACGATTTCGCCGCGATGCTCGACGAGTCCTTCGCAGGCGGCAACCTGCAGGAAAGCTCCGTCGTCAAGGGCAAGGTGGTTGCAATTGAAAAGGACATGGCCGTCATCGACGTCGGCCTGAAGACCGAGGGCCGCGTCGCGCTGCGCGAATTTTCCGGCCCCGGCCGTGAAAGCGACCTCAAGGTCGGCGACGAGGTGGAAGTGTTCCTCGATCGCATCGAAAACGCGCTCGGCGAAGCCGTGCTGTCCCGCGACAAGGCGCGCCGCGAAGAGAGCTGGGGCAAGCTCGAGAAGGCGTTCCAGAACAACGAGAAGGTCAACGGCGTCATCTTCAACCAGGTCAAGGGCGGCTTCACGGTCGACCTCGACGGTGCCGTGGCGTTCCTGCCGCGCTCGCAGGTCGACATCCGCCCGATCCGTGACGTTGCGCCGCTGATGAACAACTCGCAGCCGTTCCAGATCCTCAAGATGGACCGCCGCCGCGGCAACATCGTCGTCTCCCGCCGCACGGTGCTGGAAGAGACCCGCGCCGAGCAGCGTCAGGAGCTGGTGCAGAACCTCGAAGAGGGTCAGGTCATCGACGGCGTGGTCAAGAACATCACCGATTACGGTGCGTTCGTCGACCTCGGCGGCATCGACGGCCTGCTGCACGTCACCGATATCGCGTGGCGCCGCGTCAACCACCCGACCGAGGTGCTCTCGATCGGCCAGACCGTGAAGGTCAAGATCATCAAGATCAACCACGAGACGCACCGCATCTCGCTGGGCATGAAGCAGCTGCTGGACGATCCGTGGCAGGGCATCGAAGCCAAGTACCCGCTGGGTGCCCGCTTCACCGGCCGCGTTACCAACATCACCGACTACGGTGCGTTCGTCGAGCTCGAGCCGGGCATCGAAGGCCTGATCCACGTCTCCGAGATGTCGTGGACCAAGAAGAACATGCATCCCGGCAAGATCGTCTCGACCTCGCAGGAAGTCGACGTGCAGGTGCTGGAAGTCGATTCCGTCAAGCGCCGCATCTCGCTCGGCCTCAAGCAGACCATGCGCAACCCCTGGGAGGTCTTCGTCGAAGCTCACCCGACCGGTTCGGTGGTCGAGGGCGAGGTCAAGAACAAGACCGAGTTCGGTCTGTTCCTGGGTCTCGAGGGCGACGTCGACGGCATGGTCCACCTCTCCGACCTCGACTGGAAGCTTCCGGGCGAGCAGGTGATCGACAACTACAAGAAGGGCGACATGGTGAAGGCCGTGGTGCTCGATGTGGACGTCGAGAAGGAGCGCATCTCGCTCGGCATCAAGCAGCTCGAAGGCGACCCCTTCGCCGAGCCGGGCGATGTCAAGAAGGGCGCGGTCGTGACCTGCGAAGTGCTCGAAGTGAAGGAGAGCGGTATCGAGGTGAAGATCGCCGGTACCGACTTCACCACCTTCATCAAGCGCTCCGAGCTTGCGCGTGACCGCAACGACCAGCGTGCCGAACGCTTCGCCGTCGGCGAGAAGGTCGATGCCCGCGTGATCCAGTTCGACAAGAAGGCCCGCAAGGTCCAGGTGTCGATCAAGGCGCTTGAAGTCGCCGAAGAGAAGGAAGCCATCGCGCAGTACGGCTCTTCCGATTCGGGCGCGACGCTCGGCGACATTCTGGGCACCGCGCTCAAGAACCGCGACAGCAAGTAAGCGAATCGTACGTTTCGCTGACATCAAGGCCCCGGCGCGAGCCGGGGCTTTTTTTATTTTTGGAGCCTCATATTCCGCTGTCGTCCCTGACAAGCGCAGCTCTGGACAACGTGTAGCGTTGTCCAGAGCGGAGCGCAGATCAGGGATCCATGACCACAGGATCGAGTTTGGCGAAGATTCGCGGTTGCCAGCTCGCGCGACAACTTCTCCCTGTGGTTATGGATCCCCGCCTTCGCGGGGATGACGACTGCGTCTGCGGCGGCTTGCTCGCCCCTCACCAAGCCTTGTTTTCTTCAAATTGCGCCGCAATTGATGTATCCAGATAAGCCAATGGTCACGCTGTGACGGCACAACGCGCCCAGCCTTTCATTTGGAGATATTCCGATGTCGCTCGATTCGGACATCATCGTCGATCGCCGCAGGATCCGCCGCAAGCTGACGTTCTGGCGTGTGATGGCCGCGCTGATCGCGATCGCGGCGATCGCGAGCTTCGCGCTGATCGCGACACCCGGGGCGCGCGGCACCTTCGCATCCGTCGGCTCGATCGCACGCGTGCATATCGATGGGTTGATCCGCAGCGATTCCGAGCGCACCGAGGCGCTGGAGCGGCTGGAGAATTCGGCCGCCGCCGCCGTCATCGTTCACATCAACTCGCCGGGCGGCACCACTGCCGGCTCCGAGCAGCTCTACGACTCGCTCACCCGCCTGAAGGCGAAGAAACCGCTGGTCGTCGTCGTCGAGGGTCTCGCCGCATCGGGTGGCTACATCACGGCGATTGCGAGCGACCACATCGTCGCCCAGCAGAGCTCGCTGGTCGGCTCGATCGGCGTGCTGTTCCAGTACCCCAACGTCTCCGAGCTGCTGAAGACCATCGGCGTCAAGGTCGAGGAGGTGAAGTCCTCACCGCTGAAGGCGGCACCCAACGGCTTTGAGCCGACCAGTCCCGAGGCGCGGGCCGCGCTCGATGCGCTGGTCAAGGATTCCTACGCCTGGTTCAAGGGGATGGTGAAGGAACGGCGTGGCATGGATGACACGCAGCTCGAAAAAGTCGCCGATGGCCGCGTCTTCACCGGGCGCCAGGCGATCGATCTCAAGCTGATCGACCAGATCGGCGACGAGAAGACGGCGGTGGCCTGGCTGGTCGAGCACAAGGGCGTCAAGAAGGGGCTTCCGGTACGCGATTACAAGCTTCAGCCGCGCTTTGGCGATCTGACTTTCCTCAAGACGGCGGCCGCCGTGACGCTGGAAGCGCTCGGTTTGAGCTCGATTGCGCATCAGATCGGCCAAACCGGCGTCGCGCAGGCGGTCGACCGGCTCGGAATGGATGGCATGCTGGCCTTGTGGCAACCGGCCGCATCAAACTGACTGGAACAGGCGAGTTCCACGAGGTTTTCTCGCCCTGCGAGTGCCGGCGCAGCACGCTTTTTCGGCATTTGTCACGTATTTTCGCGATGCCCAGCCTTGATTTAGCGTCTTGACAGATCACGGTATTTTCACGGAAATGGTCATCCGCACGCTCCCGGGTCCTATCTCTCGATGATCAAATCCGAACTTGTTCAGCGTATCGCCGAGCACAACCCGCATCTGTACCAGCGGGATGTCGAGAACATTGTGAATGCGATTCTCGAGGAGATCGTAGCCGCGCTTGCGCGCGGTGACCGCGTCGAGCTGCGCGGCTTCGGTGCCTTCTCGGTCAAGCACCGCCCTGCGCGCGCAGGGCGCAATCCACGCACCGGCGCCCATGTGCCCGTCGACCAGAAGAGCGTTCCGTTCTTCAAGACCGGCAAGGAAATGCGCGAGCGGCTGAACCGCGACCATCCGGATCCCGGCGCGCCAGACTAAAGCGCGATGTGAGCGCGCTTTAGGGTTTTTTGCGGTCGCGCGGATGCGGCCGCAGGCTTGATTCAAGGCGAGCGAAGCGAGATGCGAAAGTTCCTGACCGCGCTGATCGTGATTCCGCTGGGCGTGGTCCTGGTCGCGTTCGCCGTCGCCAACCGGCATTTCGTCACGGTCTCCTTCGATCCCTTCATTTCCGACGACCCGTCGCTGTCGCTGACGTTGCCGCTGTTCCTGCTCCTGATCCTGGTGGCTGCGCTGGGCGTCGTGGTCGGCGGCTCGGCCGTCTGGTTCGGCCAGCGGCGCTGGCGGCGCGCGGCGCGCCGGAATGACGCGGAAGCCCGGACCGCCAGGGCCGAACTGGCCGATCTTCGGGCCCAGACGGCCGCGGCCAGGCCCGAGCCCCAGCGCCTTCCCTCTCCCTCCGGGGTGGGCCTGTATGGGCCCATCGGGCGAGACAAGCAGCGCGCGACGTTGTAGAAGCGGCCCCGACCGAAAGCCCCGTTTTCCGGCCGCGGACCAGCGGCCTCCATCTGCTTTGAGACCATGTCCCTGCTCGTCAAAATCTGCGGCCTGTCCACGCGGGAGACGCTTCAAACGGCGCTCGACGCCGGTGCCGACATGGTGGGATTCGTGTTCTTTCCGCCGTCGCCGCGACATCTCTCTCTGGAGGCCGGGCGCGAGCTGGGCCGCCAGGTGAAGCAGCGCGCGCTCAAGGTCGCGCTCACGGTCGACGCCGACGACGCCACGCTCGACAACATCATGGACACGCTGTCGCCGGACATCTTCCAGCTCCATGGCAGGGAGAGCGTGGCGCGGCTGCGCGACATCAAGCAGCGCTTCGGCCGTCCGGTGATGAAGGCGGTGCCGGTCGCAACATCGGCCGATCTTGCCGTGCTGCCGGGCTACGCCGCAGTCGCCGACAGCATTTTGTTCGACGCGCGCGCGCCGAAGGATGCGACGCGGCCCGGCGGCCTGGGGGAGCCCTTCGACTGGCACCTGCTGGAAAATCTCGATCTGAAACTGCCCTACATGGTCTCGGGCGGGCTTCACGCCGACAACGTCGCTGAAGCCCTCCGCCTCACCCGCGCCGGCGGCGTCGACGTGTCCTCCGGTGTCGAGAGCGCCCCAGGCGTCAAGGATCCCGAGATGATCAAGGCCTTCATTCGCGCCGCGCGCGCCAGCCAAGATACAAGTCAAGAGTTGAGTGTCCGATGACCGTCGCCAAACCCAATTCCTACCGCAGCGGCCCCGACGAGCGCGGCCATTTCGGCATCTTCGGGGGCCGCTTCGTCGCCGAAACCCTGATGCCGCTCATCCTCGACCTGGAAAAGGCCTACACCGCCGCCAAGGCCGATCCGGCCTTCCAGGCCGAGATGAACGGCTATCTCAAGAACTATGTCGGCCGGCCTTCGCCGCTCTATTTCGCCGAACGCCTGACCGAGCATCTCGGCGGCGCCAAGATCTACCTGAAGCGCGAAGAGCTGAACCACACCGGCTCGCACAAGGTGAACAATGTGCTCGGCCAGATCATGCTGGCGCGGCGCATGGGCAAGAAGCGCATCATTGCCGAGACCGGCGCCGGCCAGCACGGGGTCGCCACTGCGACGCT
The DNA here is from genome assembly GCF_015291725.1 of Bradyrhizobium sp. CCBAU 51765. Classification (GTDB taxonomy): domain Bacteria; phylum Pseudomonadota; class Alphaproteobacteria; order Rhizobiales; family Xanthobacteraceae; genus Bradyrhizobium; species Bradyrhizobium liaoningense. The sequence continues at coordinate 105,340 of NZ_CP030038.1, read as the reverse complement.
GTGCGCGCGCTTTGGCCTGGAATGCGTGGTCTATATGGGCGCCGTCGACGTCGAGCGGCAGCAGCCCAACGTCATCCGCATGGAAATGCTGGGCGCGAAGGTGATGCCGGTGCAGTCGGGCACGCGCACGCTCAAGGACGCCATGAACGAGGCGCTCCGCGACTGGGTCACCAACGTGCACAACACATTCTATTGCATCGGTACGGTCGCAGGTCCGCATCCCTATCCGACGCTGGTGCGCGACTTTCAGTCGATCATCGGCAACGAGACCAAGGCGCAGATGCAGGAGGTCGAGGGACGCCTGCCGGATTCGCTGGTCGCCTGCATCGGTGGCGGCTCGAACGCGATGGGCCTGTTCCATCCGTTCCTCGATGATCCCACGGTCGAGATCTTCGGAGTCGAAGCCGCAGGCCATGGACTGACGCAACTGCATGCGGCCTCGATCGCGGGCGGCCGTCCCGGCGTGCTGCATGGCAACCGCACCTATCTCCTGATGGATGCGGACGGCCAGATCCAGGACGCGCATTCGATCTCGGCCGGCCTCGACTATCCCGGCATCGGGCCCGAGCATTCCTGGCTGCACGAGGTCGGCCGCGTGAACTATCTCTCCGCCACCGACGACGAGGCGCTCGCAGCGTTCCAGCTGCTGTCGAAGCTCGAAGGCATCATTCCCGCGCTCGAGCCCGCGCACGCCATCGCCAAGGTGATGGAGCTCGCGCCGAAGCGCGCAAAAGATCACCTGATGGTCGTCAATCTCTCCGGCCGCGGCGACAAGGACGTCCCGCAAGTCGGCGACATCCTGAGGGGCAAGAAGTGAGGCGGGCGTCGCTCTCTCTGCACCTCTCCCCGCCGGGGAGAGGTCGGCTGCGTAGCAGCCGGGTGAGGGGTCTCTCAGCTCACTCGAACCTTAGTGATGTCTGGATGAGCTCAAGCACGCCCTCGAGATTCTCGTACACATCCGTGTTCGAGACGCGAATGACGAGGAAACCGCAGGCCTCAAGCACCTTGGTCCTTGCTTCGTCGCGTTCGATCTCGGACAAGCTGGAATGTGTGACCCCGTCGACTTCAATGATGAGCTTCCCGTCCAGCGTCACGAAATCGACGACATATCGATCGACCGGATGCTGGCGACGAAACTTCCAGCGGGCAAGCTGCCGGTTGCGCAGCGCCTGCCAAAGCTTCGCTTCGGCACTCGTCTGCGACTCGCGGAGCCTTCGCGCTCTGGACTTGAATCTCTCCATCCCCCTCACCCGGCTGCTTCGCAGCCGACCTCTCCCCGGAGGGGAGAGGTATAGCACAGCGGCGGCCGGATCATGACCACGCGTATCGATACCCGTTTTGCCGAGCTGAAGAAGCAGGGCCGCTCGGCCTTCGTCACTTATGTGATGGCTGGCGATCCCGACCTCACGACGTCGCTCAATATCGTCAAGGCGCTGCCCAAGGCAGGCGCCGACGTCATTGAACTCGGCATTCCCTTCACCGATCCGATGGCGGATGGTCCCTCGATCCAGGCTGCAGGTCTGCGCGCGCTCAAGGCGGGCATGACCTTGAAGAAGACGCTCGGCCTGGTGCGCGACTTCCGCAAGGACGACAACGTCACGCCGCTGGTGCTGATGGGCTATTACAATCCGATCTATATTTACGGCGTCGACAAGTTTCTTGCTGATGCCAAGTCGGCGGGCGTTGACGGCCTGATCATCGTCGATCTGCCGCCGGAGGAAGACGACGAACTCTGTATTCCCGCGCTGAAGGCGGGCCTGAACTTCATTCGCCTGGCGACTCCGACCACCGACGACAAGCGTCTCCCCGCGGTGCTCGCGAACACGTCGGGCTTTGTCTATTACGTCTCTATCGCCGGCATCACCGGTGCTGCGGCGGCGGATGCGAATGTCGTCGGTGAAGCGGTCGCGCGCATCAAGCGGCATACCAAGCTGCCGATCTGCGTTGGTTTTGGCATCCGCACGCCGGAGGCTGCGCGCGCCATTGCCGAGAAGGCCGATGGTTCGGTGGTCGGCACCGCGCTGGTGGATGCGCTCAAGAACAGCCTCGACGCGGAAGGGCGGGCGACCGCCAAAACCGTTAACGCCGTCGCGGAATTGACGGCCGCCCTGGCCCAGGGCGTCAAGGGCGCACAACAGGCGGCGGAATAGCCATTCCGCTTCCCGGGCGGGCGAGACGGCGGCTTGCCGGGCAGCGGCCCGGCCGCCATATATCCTTCAGGCGATTCCCAGCGGGGTCGCACATCGGAGCAAACCATGAACTGGCTTACCAATGTGGTCCGGCCGAAGATCCGCAACATGCTGCGGCGGGAGACGCCGGAGAATCTGTGGATCAAGTGCCCGGATTCCGGGCAGCTCGTGTTCTACAAGGACGTCGAGGCCAACCAGTTCGTCATTCCCGGCTCGAACTACCACATGCGCATGGGCGCGGTGGCCCGGCTGAAGTCGATCTTCGACAACGAGACCTGGTTCGACGTCGCGCTGCCCGAGGTTACGCCCGATCCGCTCAAGTTCCGCGACGAGAAGAAATATGTCGACCGCATCAAGGATGCGCGGGCGCGCACCAATCTGAATGACGCGATCAAGGTCGGCTACGGCAAGCTCGAAGGCTCCGCCGTCGTCGTCGCCGTGCAGGATTTCGACTTCATGGGCGGCTCGCTCGGCATGGCCGCGGGCGAGGCCATCGTGCGCGGGATGGAGCTCGCGGTCGAGAAGAAGTCGCCGTTCATCGTGTTCGCTGCCTCGGGCGGTGCGCGCATGCAGGAAGGCATTTTGTCGCTGATGCAGATGCCGCGCACCACCGTCGCGGTGCAGATGCTGCGCGAGGCAAAACTGCCCTACATCGTCGTGCTGACCAATCCGACCACCGGTGGCGTCACCGCGTCCTATGCGATGCTGGGCGACGTGCAGATCGCCGAGCCCGGTGCGCTGATCGGCTTCGCCGGCGCGCGCGTGATCGAGCAGACCATTCGCGAGAAGCTGCCGGAAGGTTTCCAGCGCGCCGAGTACCTCAAGGATCACGGTATGGTCGACATGGTCGTGCATCGCCACGAGTTGCGGCCGACGCTGGCGCGGCTCTGCCGACTGCTGACCAAGGCGCCGGCGCTGGAAGGCGTATCGAAATCAGTGCAGCCGGTCGCGAGCCCGGCGCAGATCGTATCGGCGGCCGAGACGGCGCCGGCTGCGCCCCACGCGTGAACGCCTCCTCTGACAGTGCAAAGACACCGCTCGGCGAATTGATCGGCCGGCTGTCGGCCCTGCATCAGAAGCGCATCGATCTCGGGCTTGAGCGGATGCACCGCCTGCTCGAACGGCTCGGCCACCCCGAACGCAAGCTTGCGCCGGTGATCCACATCGCCGGCACCAACGGCAAGGGTTCGACGCTGGCTTATCTGCGCGCGACGCTGGAAGCTGCGGGCTTGCGGGTCCACGCCTATACCTCGCCCTATCTCGTCCGCATCAACGAATGCTTCCGGCTCGGCCGCGTGGGCGGCGGCGTGCTCGTCGGTGACGACGAGTTGCGCGCCGCGCTGGAAGAGGTCGAGCGCGTCAATGCCGGCGAGGCCGCGACCGTGTTCGAGCTGAAGACGGCTGCCGCGTTTCACCTGTTCGCGCAGAAACCGGCCGATGTGGTGCTGCTCGAAGTCGGCCTCGGCGGCCGGCTCGATTCGACCAATGTGGTCGATGCGCCGGCGGCCTGCGTGATCACGCCCGTCAGCATGGACCACATGGATTTCCTCGGCGATACGCTGACGTCGATTGCCGGCGAGAAGGCCGCGATCATCAAGCGCGGCGTGCCCGTGATTTGCGCCGAGCAAATGCCGGAGGCGATGGCCGTGATCGAAGCACAGGCCAAACGCATGCGTGCGCCGCTGTTTGCCGCGAACGAGAGCTGGCACGTCAATGTCGAGCGCGGGCGTCTGGTCTATTCCGACGATCGCGGCTTGATGGATCTCCCGGCGCCGCGTCTGTTCGGCCGCCACCAATTCGCCAATGCCGGGCTTGCGATCGCGACGCTGCGTGCGCTTCCAGCCATCAAGGTCAACCACGCCGCGTTCGAAGCCGGCATCGTCGGTGCCGAATGGCCGGCGCGGATGCAGCGCCTCACCTCGGGCGAACTGCTGTCCTGGGGTCCGCAGGGCTCCGAGATCTGGCTCGACGGCGGCCACAATGCGGAGGGCGGGCGTGTCGCAGCGGCGGCGCTCGGCGACCTCGAGGAGCGGGTGTCGCGGCCGCTGGTGGTGATCGCGGGCATGATGGCCAACAAGGACGCGCGGGGATTTCTCGCCAATTTCGCCGGCCTCACCCGCCATATCATCGCGGTGCCGATTCCAGACACCGAGAACGCGATGCCGGTCGATCGCCTCGCGGATGCCGCGCGCAGCCTCGGCATGCGCGTCGAGACCGTTTCCGGCGTCGAAGCCGCGCTGCGCGCCTTGGCCAAGCTCGCCTATGAGGTGCCGCCGCGCATCCTGATCACCGGCTCGCTGTATCTCGCCGGCCACGTGCTGGCGATCAACGGCACGCCTCCTGCATAGACGGTCTCGTGTCCCGGACGCGGCGCATCGCGCAAGCGATGAGCCGCAGAGCCGGACCCAGAATGCCGCAACATGGGCCCCGGCTCTGCAGCACACCGCTGAAGAAGCGCTGCGCTGCGTCCGAGGAACGAGAGAGAAATGCCAATGCGCTTTGCCGCGATTGCCGATATCCACGGAAACTACCTCGCGCTCGAAGCTGTCCTCGCCGACATCCGCGCGCACGGCATCGCCGACATCGTCAATCTCGGCGACATGCTGAGCGGCCCGCTCGATGCGCGCCGCACGGTCGAGATCCTGATGCGGCTCGATGCCGTGCATGTGCTCGGCAATCACGACCGCTATCTGCTCGACCGTCCGCCGGAGAAGATGGGTTCGTGGGATCGGCCCGCCCACGCACAGCTCGATGCCGCGCAGCTCGACTGGCTGCGCGGGCATCCGATGACGCGTGTCTTCCGTGAGCAGGTGTTTCTTTGCCACGCGACGCCCGGCAACGATGAAGTCTACTGGCTCGACACCGTGCATCCCGACGGCACGGTCGCGTTGTCGCCGCTCGATCGCATCGAGCAATTTGCGCTTGGGATCACGCAGTCGCTGATCCTCTGCGCCCACACCCATCTCGCCCGTGCCGTGCGCCTGCGCGACGGCCGGCTGATCGTCAATCCCGGCAGCGTCGGCAGCCCGGGTTATCGCGACAAGCATCCGTATCCGCATGTGGTGGAAGCCGGCACGCCGCACGCGCGTTATGCGATTCTCGAGCTGGTGAACGCGGCCTGGCAGGTGACGTTCCGACATGTCGTCTATGATCACGACGCCATGGTGGCGCTGGCCCGCCGAAATGGGCAGCCGGAACTGGCGAACGCACTCGCGACGGGATGGATCGGGTAGTCACGCCCGTGTCCCGGACGCGGCGCGGCATGAAATGACGCGACGCAGAGGCGGGACTCAGAATGCTGCGACATGGGCCCCGGCTCTGCAGCGCATCGCTGACGAGGCGCTGCGCTGCGTCCGGGGTACGAGCGCGGCTTACTTCAACAGCTTCATGGGATCCGCCACCTTCTGCTTCAGCTGCTCGAAGCGGCATTGCCGCGGCGCCTTGTCTGGGCGCCAGCGCAGGATCGAGGTACCGTGGCGGAAGCGCTCGCCGCTGAAATGGTCGTAGCAGACTTCGACGACGAGCTTCGGCTTCAGTGGACACCATTTCGCCGAGCGTTCGGTCGACCAGCGGCTCGGCCCGCCGGGTGCGTTCCCGGTGAAGCCGGGCTCGCCGATCAGCGCCTCCAGCCGGTCGGTCAGGTCGGGCTTCTCCTCCGCCTTGATGGCCGAGGTGAAGCCGACATGATGCAGCAGGCCGTCATCGTCGTAGAGTCCGAGCAGCAGTGAGCCGACCACCTTGCGGCCGGCGATCTCGTTGGTGGCGTAGCGGAAGCCGCCGACCACGCAATCGGCGCTGCGGAATTTCTTGATCTTCTGCATGCCGTCGCGATTACCCGTCTGATAAGGCAGGTCGACGCGCTTGGCGATGACGCCATCCGAGCCGCCGCCGGATTGCGCGAGCCATTTCCCGGCCGTGGCGTAGCTTGCCGTCGCAGGCGAAAGCCGGAAGATGCTGCCCTTGAGATGGGACTTCGCAAAAGCTTCCAGTGCCGGCCGTCGCTCGCGAAGCGGCGCCTTGGCAAGCTGCTTGTCCCCAGCCGTCGCGAGCAGGTCGAAAACGAGGTAGAGCGCGGGCGTCTCCTGGGCGAGCTTCTTCACCCGGCTTGCGGCAGGATGAATTCGCTGCAGCAGCGCGTCGAACGAAAAACCTTTGCCTTGCGGCACCACGATCTCACCGTCGAGCGTGAAGCGATCCGCCTTCAGCTTCAGCGCGGCGGCAACGATCTCGGGGAAATAGCGCGCAAGGTCCTCGCCGGATTTCGAGCGCAGATCGACGTTGCCGCGCTCGCGCGACAGCAGGCAGCGGAAGCCGTCCCACTTGGGTTCATATTGCCATTCCTTGCCGCGCGGGATCTCGTCGACCGAACGCGCCTCCATCGCGACGAGAGAGCTCGATCTTCGGGCGCGCTTCGCAGGTGGGGCTGGCAAGGGCGGGACTCGTCACACGCTGGAGTCATACGCTGGACACGTCCCATCAACGCAAAACGGCCGGCTTTCGCCGGCCGCTTCCGAAAATAATCTTCGAGGCGGGATCAGACCGCGGAGGTGATCCACTGCTGCAGCTTCGCCTTGGGCGCTGCGCCGACCTGGCGCGAGGCCATCTCGCCACCCTTGAAGATCATCAGGGTTGGGATCGACATCACGCCGTACTTGGAGGCGGTCTTCGGGCTCTCGTCGACGTTGAGCTTCACGATCTTGACCTTGTCGCCCATCGCGCCGGCGATCTCGTCGAGGGCGGGGGCGATCATGCGGCAGGGGCCGCACCATTCGGCCCAGAAATCGACGACCACGGGGCCGTTCGCCTTGAGCACTTCGGCTTCGAAATCGGCGTCGGAAACCTTGCTAACGGCCATTGGGAGTACCTCACTCGGTTGAAAGAGAATCGGGCGCGACCTGGAATCGCGCCCGGGATCATGTGGCCAACCTATGAACGGCTCCTTGCCGGGTCAAGGACGCTCACACCGAGATGAAGGGATGCCAGCGCCGCGTCCAGCGCGGGGGCCGAAATCTCCATATATTCAAGGGCCTCCGTCCAGAGCAGGACGGCCCTGACAGGCTTTCGGGGATAAAGCCGCGACAGCACCGCCCGGTACAGCGCAAGCTGGCGGACATAGGCTGCCGGCGCCTCTGCGGCGCTTTCGGGGGCCGCCTGGTTGGTCTTGAAATCGACGATCAGGACCTCGTCGGGGCGAACGACCAGCCGGTCGATCTGCCCCGACACCAGCGCCGGGGTGCGGCCCGGCCGCTCCAGCCGGCCGGCGATGGCAACCTCCGCCCGGCTGCCGGCGGCAAAGACCGGGGCGAAACGCGGTTCAGTGATCAAGGCGAGCACCTTGTCGACCAGCGCAATGCGGTCGGCCTCCGGCCAGTCCGAGGCATTGCGCACCATGAAGCCGAGCGCCGCCTCGCGCCGGCGCTCCATGGCGATGTCGGGCAGGGATTGCAGCAGACGGTGCACCAGCGTGCCGCGTTGCAGCGCCAGAGCGCGCGACTGGATCGATTCGCCGGTCCGCACGCTGCGGCCCTCCTCGGCAGACTGGCCCGAGGGGCGCACCGGGTCGTCGTCGATGGGCTCGCACGGTGCCGGCGTTCGCAGCCAGTCCGGCAGCACGACCGATTGGTCCCGGGGCGCCGCCGGCGTGCCAAGCGCCGCGACATCCTCCGGCCGGGCGAATCGGGTCACCTTGCCGAGCGGCGTCTCGATGATCTGCTTGTCCAGGCCCGAGCCGGCGAGACCGGTGTCGACAAGGTCGTACCAGCTCAGCTTGCGGACCGTCCTCATGTTGCCGGGCATGCAGCCGCCGACGATCAGCCGGTCGGCCGCGCGCGTCATCGCGACATAGAGCAGGCGGCGATACTCGTCCTCGGTCTCCTCGAGCATCGCCTTGCGCGCCTCGGCAACCGGCCTCGGATCATCCGCCTTGCGGCCGGCCCAGACCACCACCTCGCCGCCATTGCCGCGCGGCACGTGAATCAGCCGAACCCGCTGCGAGTCCGCGGGTGACGATGTCGTGTCGACCATGAACACGACCGAGGCCTCGAGCCCCTTGGCGCCGTGCACGGTCATCACCCGCACCTCGTCGCGCGAGATCTCCATGTCGCGCTTCACCTCGGTGTCGGCCGAACGCAGCCAGGCCATGAAGCCCTGAAGCGAGGCCGGCGCCTTGCGCTCGTAGTTCAGCGCCAGTTCCAGGAATTCGTCGAGCGCGTCGTTGGCCTCGTGGCCGAGACGGCGCAGGATGCGCGCGCGTCCGCCATCGCCGCCGAGCAGCCAGGCATAGAACGCGAACGGCGTCTCCTCGCGCGCACGAATCTCGCAGGCTTCCAGGCGCCGCAACGCTGTGGCGAACTTTTCGCTCTCAGCCGCATGCTCGCCGAGCGCGCGGCGCAGCGATCCCTTGCGATCATGGGCCAGCTGAAACAGGTCGTCGTCATCGAGCCCGAACAGCGGGCTCTTCAGCGCCACCGCGAGCGCGAGATCGTCCTGCGGCAGCAGCAGCGCGTCGGCGAGGTTCATCAAATCGATGATGGCGATGTGCTCGGTGAGCTTGAGGCGGTCGGCGCCGGCGACCGGGATATTGGCGTGCTTCAATGCCTGGATCACGGCGTCGAAGGCGTTGCCGCGCCGCCGCACCAGGATCAGCATGTCGCCATAGCGCAGCGGGCGGCGCTCGCCCTCGTGCCCCGTCAGCGTGCCGCTTTCGACCAGCCGCTTGATCTCGGCCTGGATGCGGCGGGCAAGCTTCACCTCGGGACTGGTGACGGCGACGCCGTCGAACGGCGCGCGCCAGCCCTCGATGTCCTGCCTGTCGTCCGCCTCGGCCAGATCCCATAGCTCGATCACGCTCGGCCCGGCATCGGCGAGCGCATTGTGCAGGGGATGGCCGATCTCGACCGAATGGATGCTCTTGTAGATCTGGGGATCACGGAAGACGTGGTCGACCGAGTGCAGGATCGTCGCGCCCGAGCGGAACGAATAGGTGAAGGCCACCGGATCGAATTTCAGCCCGGCTGCCGTGAACTTGCGATGCAGCTCGCGCCGGCGCGCATCGAACTCATGGGGCGCCGCGCCCTGGAACGAGAAGATCGACTGCTTCTCGTCTCCGACCGCGAAGATGGTGCGGTTCAACCCCTCGCGCGCGCCTTCGCCGGCAGTGAATTCGGAGATGATGTGCGCGACGATGTCCCACTGCCGGGGACTCGTGTCCTGCGCCTCGTCGATCAGCACGTGGTCGACGCCACGGTCGAGCTTGTAATGCACCCAGCCCGAGGAGACGCGGTTCAACATCGCCAGCGTCTTGTCGATGAGGTCGTCATAGTCGAGCAGCCCGCGCTCCTGCTTCTCGCGGCGGTAGTTCGCGGCGGCAGCGGTCGCGATATGCAGCAGGGCCGCGGTGCGGTCGCGCATGGTCACTGCGCGGCGCTTCTCGATCAATCCGCCGAGGCGCTGCACCTCGGCTTCGAACAGGCGCGCGACGGACGGGTTGTGGTCGCAAAACTTCTTGGTCAGAACCGCCTTGCGCGGCAGCTTGTCGTCGGTGAGGAAGACGCAGAGATAGGCATCGACCTGGTCGCTGCCGGAGAACACTTTTGCCGCGCGCAGCCGGCCCGCCTGGTCGTTATCGGACTTGCTGCCGTCTTCCAGCGCGAAGGCGATGTCGTCCCAGCGCGATCGCGGCAGATACGGGCCGTCGAGAATCTCGGTCTCGACGTCCTCGATCCGGTCGCCCGCATCGACGCCCAGCACGGCCGCCATCTGTTCGACTGCCGCCCCGGCGTTGCCGGCCTCGTCGGTCCAGGCCATGAAGTGATCACGGCTCAGACAAGCCTCGCGCACGACCTCCTTGAAGGTGACGTCGGCGGCGCTCGCCATCGCGGTCAGCAGTGCGCGCCCGGTGACGCTCTCCGGGTCGCGCGCGGCCTCCAGCAGCACCTTCAGATTGGCGCGCTCCATCATGTCGGTCTGGTCGCGCTCGTCGATCACGGCAAAGCGCGCGGGAACGTTGGCCTCGAACGGAAACTGCTGGAGCAGGCGCGTGCAGAGTGCGTGGATGGTCTGCACCTTCAGCCCGCCCGGGGTCTCCAGCGCGCAGGCGAACAGCTTCCGTGCCTCGCGCCGCAGCTTTGCGCTCGGATGCGGGATGCCGACGGCGCGGATCGCGGCATCGAGGGAGGCATCATCCAGCGTCACCCAATGGCCGAGCGTGGTGAACACGCGCTCGGCCATGTTGGCGGCGGCGGCCTTGGTGAAGGTGATGCAGAGGATCTTTTCCGGCGGCACGCCCGACAGCAACAGGCGGATCACGCGCTGCACCAGCACATGGGTCTTGCCCGAGCCGGCATTGGCCGAGACGAAGGCCGATGCAGTCGGATCGGATGCACGCGCCTGCCGCGCGCGCACCTCGTCGGGGATGGGCCGCGGCGCCTTCACCATTCCTCGATCCCCAATCCTCCGGCGGCGGACCATTCCTTGATCCGGGCGAGGTCGTCATAGGTGCCGTAGCGGTTCGCCCACATCGGCAGGTTCAGCGAGGTGTAGGCCTGGCTCTCGTCCTCGAAGGCACGGATCAGCGCTTCCAGCTTGGTCCGCGCCTCGGCTGCCGCGGTGTCCGGCGGCTGCGGCTCGTCGCCTTGCTTGAACTTGAGCTCGAGGATGCGCTCCTCGCCCGGCGGATTGTTGCCGCTGAGGCGGACATAGACGAGCTGGCTTACCGAGGAGCCGGCGTCGATATCAGGGAAGCCGCCCTCGCGCAGAATCGCGGCTTCCAGCGTGAGCTGCGGCGACAGGCCCATGCGGACCTGCTTGCCGGTCGGTGGTTGCCCGGTCTTGTAGTCGAGAATGGCGTAGCTGCCGCCCTGGCGGCGCTCGATGCGGTCGGCGCGCGCGGAAAGATGGAAAATGCGCGCATTGTCGAGTGGGATCGAGATCTCGCCCCGGGTCTCGGCCGTGATGGCCTCGATCGCGTCGCGCCGCGCCGTCTCCCATTCGCCGAACCAGCGCGCGATGCGCTGGAAGCGTGGCCACCACAGCGCCCGCGCCTCGGGGCGCTCCATCAGCGGCGCAAAATGTTTCTCGCCGATCGCGCGCAGCACGCGCGCGGGATCGGCGGGCAGATGCGCGGCATAGGCCTCGGTGAACTCGCCGAGCGCATCGTGAATAGCGGAGCCGCGGTCGGCAGCCGAGAGCGGCATGTCGACGGGATCGAGCGCATCGAGCCGCAGGATGCGTTTGGCGTAGATCGTGTAGGGATCGCGTAGCCAGTCTTCGATTTCGGTGACGGACATCTTGAGCGGCCGCATTGCGCGCGGCGGCCGAGGCTCCGGCTGCTTGATCGGTCTGACCTCGTCGGGCTGGTCCAGTGCGGCCGCAAACCGCACATACTTCTCGCCGGCGCGGACGGCCGCGCTCCAGAGATCATCGCCCGCGACCGCCTCCAGACGGTGCAGGAAGCGCGAGGCGACCGCCGGTGCACCGCCGGCTTTGGCGGAATGGGTGAGGATCACCTCGTCGCCGCCGAGCAGCTGCGCGAAGTCATGGGCGGAGAGGCCGATGCGGCGCTCCGGCAGGTCGAGCCCAAGCTCGTGCCGCATCGGCCGGCTGAGCCAGGGATCGATGCGCGGCGCCGGCGGCCAGACACCTTCGATCAGGCCGCCCACGATGATACGGTCGGCCTGCATCAGCCGCGATTCCAGCGGGCCGTAGATTTGCAGGCGGGCGCCGGGTCTGTCGCGCCGCCGCACCGCGCGATCGCCGAACGCCGTCTGGAAGACGTCTGGATAGTCGGGCAGCGGCACCATCAGCCCGCTGGCCGTACCGCTGCGCAGGAGATCGTCAAAGGCGCTGGCCAGCGCGAGACCATCGCGATCCTCGAAGGCGAGCGGGATGCCCTGCTCGTCGCGCGACAGCTCGATCAGGATCTCGCGGTGCCGATGCGCGAGCTCGGCGAAGTCATATGGCTTTGAGGGCGGCAGGCTCTCGATCGGCGCCAATGCGCTTTGCAGGACGTCGACCAGCGCCTGGATACGATCGAGATCCTCCGGTTTCAACCGCGCGCGCGGCTCCGCGCGATGCAGCGCGGAGACCTCGCGGCGCCAGAGCTTTGCGAGTTCCTCGCGGAAACGGTTGAATTCGCGCAACAGGCCTGCGGTGGCCGCCGGCGGGCGCGTGCCGCGCAGGACTGCGAGCTCGAGGCCTTCGATTGCCTTCTTCCACGCGCCGGGTGCGCGGCCGAGCCGGCATAGCGGATGCTTCAACATCGCCAGCAATGTTGCCGGCTCCAGCCCCTTTGTCGCCGCCTCTGCCGCGAGACGCGCGAAGGTGCCGGCGGATGTTTCCATCAGCACATCGCCGCCGGAATCGTCGAAGGCGAGGTCCCATCGGGTCAGCGCCGCCATCACCCGCCGCGCCAGCGCGCGGTCGGGCGTCACCAGCGCCGCCGATTTGTCGAGATGTCGCGCCTCCCGCATCGCAATGGCGATCGCGAGGGCTTCCATTTCAGGGTTGGGGGCTTCGACGACAGCGAGATTCTTCATGCCGCCGGCGATCCTCGCGGCGACGTCGGGCTGCTTCAGCCGGTCATGCCAGACTTCCGTCCTGGCGGACGGCCGCATCGATTCGGACGCGAGCAGATCGCGGCCGTCTTCCGCTGGGGCCTGAAGCAATTCGACATCGTCACGCTTGATACCGAAACGCTGCAGCAGCGCGTGCATGGCATATTGCGGATGGTTCGAGGCTGGATGCTCCGCGAACTTGCCGAGCGAATCGCGCACGCCGCCGATGGTGCGCCAGGCGTCGTCGTCGAGATCGGTGTCGAGGCCCGGCAGCACCACCGCGCCATGCGGCAGCGACGCGACCGCGTGCAAGAACTTCGCGGTGGCCGGCATCGAGCCGGTCGACCCCGCCGCGATCACCGGCCCGTTCGGATGCGCGGTCAGCCGTTTGGCTTCCGCCGCGATCAGGAGATCGCGCCGCGCGGCCGGCTCGATCCGGTTGATCTCCGCGAGATGATTGGGCCAGGCGATGCGCGCGATACGCAGGAATTCGAGCGAGTGCTGCCAGTACCGATCGAGTTGGTCGGGCACCAGTCCATCGAGCGCGCTCCAGTCCACGCCGCGCGTGACCATGTCGTCGATCAGGCGCGCGAGGTCGGATGCAAGCGCCAGCGTCGAGGCCGGCCCGCCGACCACCAGCGGCGACAGCACCGGGCCCTTGGCCCAGGCGGCGACGAGCTGCGCCAGTGTCAGCCGCCGTTCGAGCTCGCCCAGTCGCGGCGGAATGTCGAGCGGCGCTGCACCGGAAAACTGCTCGCTCTCGCCGGCGAAAGCGAGCTCGTCCTCGTCGATATCGCCGAGCGCGACGATGCGCGGCAGCACCGCCGCGTCCGCCTTCATCTCGTCGAGGAAGATCTCGCGGACGACGCGCATGGCGCGCCGTGTCGGCAAATACAGCGTTGCATCGGCCAGCCGCGCCGGCTCCTTGCGCGCCTCGAATCCCTCGACCAGCCGTCCCTCGAGCAGGGCCGTGACGACCGTGCGCAGGAACGGAACTGAGATGGGAACGCTGAAAACGCGCATGAGCCGCCTGATTCGAGAATCAGGGCAATATAGGGAGATGGGGTCAAATGGTCATGCGTTGGTGCGGGGTCTTCCCCGCTGTCCCACCGTCATTCCGGGGCGATGCGAAGCATCGAACCCGGAATCTCGAGATTCCGGGTTCGCGCGTACGCGCGCCCCGGAATGACAACCTCGCGGGGCGGGCACGCTTCGCTTTGCCCTACGGCACCATTTGCTGTAGCCCTACGCCACGCTCTCCAGAAACGCCTCTTCCGCGGCGTGAACGGCATCAGGCGTGCCGACATGCATCCAGACACCGTCAAGCCGCAGGCCGAACAGCCGCTCCTGCTCGTTGGCGCGATCGAACATCCTGGTCAGCGAGAACTCACCCTTGGGGGCGCCTTCGAAGATCGACGGCGACAGGATCGCCGCGCCGGCATAGACGAACGGAACGACCTCTTTTTCCTTGCGCTTGCGCAGGGCGCCGTCGGGCAGCATGCCGTAATCGCCGCGGCCGCCATAGCCGATGCTGGTTGCGGTCGGCGCCATCAGCAGCAGGATATCCATTCGATCAGGGTCGAAATTTTCAGCGAGCCGCGTCAGGTTCGAACGCACGCCATCGATCCACAGCGTGTCGGAATTGACGTGGAAGAACGGCGCGTCGCCGAGCAGCGGCAGCGCCTTGACCACGCCGCCGCCGGTGCCGAGCACCTGGTCGCGCTCGTCGGAGATGGTCACGCGCGGGTGCTGGCGCGACGCGACGTGATTGATGATCTGGTCCGGCAGGTAATGCACGTTGACCACCGCCTCGGTCACGCCGGCCTGGCCGAGCTTGTCGAGCACGTGGTCGAGCAGCGGCTGCCCGGCCACCGGCACCATCGGCTTCGGCATCGTGTCCGTCAGGGGGCGCATGCGCAGGCCAAACCCTGCGGCGAGCACCATGGCTTTGGTCGGTTTGACGGGCATCCTTCGCTTTCTCAGACCTTTCGCGTTCGCAGCAATCTTACCACGAGGCTCGATCAGCCGCATTGCATCTCGACCGCCTTAACCACCCGCCGTGACGGTTGTACGACGGGTGTTGCCGTCACGCCCCAATGGTCGCGGAACGCGCCTTTTTCTTTCTGTCACCGATCTTGAGGAAATTCACGCCGATCTGGTCGCCATTGACCCAGGCCAACTCGCAGCGCCGGTACGCCAGCCCGGTCGACGACAGCAGCAGAAAGAATTCCTTCAGATGGAGCCCTTCCACCGAGCCGTCGATGGTCAGCTTGGCGCCGCTCTCGGAGACGTCCTCCATGGTGCAGTCGCGCCGCCAGGTACCGTCGATTCCCATGATCTGGGCCGGAATCCCGCGTTCGAAAACAACCCGGCCATTGCCGCGATGGTCCGTCTGTACCGCCATCTGTCCCGCTCCAGCCCCGCAATCATCCGGCTGCCTCGCCGCTAGAATAGCGACATCTTGGCTAACGGCCGGTAAATCGAGCCCGAATCAGGCTTGTTGGGGCGGCGGGACGTTGGCGAGATACCACTCGCGCAAGGAGCTCAGCGCGGGATGCGCCAGCGAGCGCTGGAGGTAGGTCCAGATCCGCGGCTGGTGACGCAGGTAGTGCGGCTTGCCGTCGCGGCGATTGAGGCGGGCGAAGGTGCCGAGCAGGCGCGTGTTCCGCTGCGCCGACATGATGGCGTAGAGCTCGGCAAAGCCGGCCGCATCGAAGCTCGTGTCCTGCGCGCGGCGCGCCTTGATGTAACGCGACAGCAGCGTCAGCTCGACGGTCTCGGGCACGTCGATGCGGGCGTCCTGGAGCAGCGAGACGACGTCATAGGATTGAGGTCCGAGCACCGTATCCTGGAAATCGATCACGCCGACGCGTTCGATGCCGGTGCGCTCCGCGAGCCAGATCAAATTGGGTGAGTGAAAGTCGCGAATGATCCATGTCTTCGGCGCCGCCAGCGGTGTCCTGAGCAGCTCGCGCCACATCGCGAAGAATTCCGCGCGCTTCTCGTCGCTCAACGGCGCGTTGCGATCGGGCAGGTACCATTCCGGCATCAATCCGATTTCGATCAGCATCGCCTCAACGTCGAAGAGGGGGATCTCGTAGGTCTTCCCGTCCAGCGGCAGCGTCTCCGGCAGCGCCTTGCCATGCAGCATCGCCAGCAGGTCGGTCGCGGCTTCGTAGCGCTCGCCGATCGGGCGTGGCGGATCGCCCTCGATCACACCTTCGCTGCCAAAGTCCTCGGTAATCAGGAAGCCATGATCGAGGTTGGAATGATGAATCGCGGGCGCGGAGATTCCCTGCGCGCGCAGGCCTTCCGCGATCGCGACGAAGGGTTTGACGTTCTCCGCAAGATGCACCGCGGCGCTGTAGGACTTTCCGTTGTAGAGAGCCGCGCCGTCCGGCCGCTGCGGAAAGTTCATGAGGATGACGATGCTGTCGTCGCGCAGCAGCCGCGCATAGGAGCGCGTCGAGGCATCGCCGGCCATGCGCTTGCGCGTCGCCTCCATGTAACCGGATGCGTCGAGGAACTCGCGCAGCGCCTGCAGCCGCGCAACGATGGCGGCGGCCCTGCCGTGACCGGTGATGTCGGCGGCGCGTGCGCTCGATCCCAGCGCCGGTCGGTGTGTCAGCGCAATGTCGATGCGGTCCTCGGGCATCGCCGACGGTGCGCGCTCGGGCCATTCGATCAGAACGAGGGTGGCATCCGGGAGCGGCGACAGGCCGATCTCCTCGAGCTCGCTCTCGTCCTCGACGCGGTAGAGATCAGCATGCATCACCGGAAAGGGCGGCAGCTCGTAGCCCTGCACCAGCGTGAAGGTCGGGCTCGGCACCTCCAGCGTCTCGTCGCCGGCGAGGTAGCGAATCAGGCTGCGCGCCGCCGCGGTCTTGCCGGCACCGAGATCGCCGGTGAGGGTGACGACGTCACCGGGGCCTACCAGCAGCGCGAGGTCGGCCATCAATTGCGCGGTGGCCGTCTCGTTGTGGAGCGCGACCGAGAATGTGGTTGTATCCGTCATTCGGCGGCGTCGCGATGCGCCGCCTGGTCGGTCGGGAAATCGCAGATCACGACCGTGCCTCGGCCGACGATCGAATCCACCCGCACCTTGCCGCCATGCAGCTCGACGAAGGAGCGCACCAGCGACAGGCCGAGCCCGGCGCCGCGGTGACGCGAGCCCTGCGAGCGGCTTTCGAACCAGTTGAACACCTTGTCCTTCATGTCGGCAGGTATTCCAGGTCCCGAATCTGTCACGGTGAAGACCACGCTGCGTTCGGTGCGGCGCGCGCTGATGCCGACGGTGGAATCCTGTGGAGAAAACCCGACGGCGTTGGCGAGGAGGTTATAGAGCACCTGCACCACGCGCTTCTCGTCGCCGACGAAGCTGCCGACGTCGGGCGCGATCTCGACCTTGAGGCGGATGCGGTCGGTGGCGAGCCGGTCCTGGATACCCTCCGCGGCGAGCTCGATGGCCTTGCTGACGTCGACTTGCCCGAGTTCCAGCTTCATCGCGCCGGCGTCGATGGTGGCGAGATCCAGGATGTTGTTGGTGAGCGCGAGCAGCGCGTTGGTCGATTTGGTGACGTAGTCGAGATATTCGGCCTGCTTCGGCGTCAGCGGCCCGGTCGAGGGATCGCTGAGGAAATGCGCAAAGCCGATGATGGTGGTGAGCGGCGAGCGCAGCTCGTAGGAGACGTGGTGGACGAAATCCACCTTCATCTGGTCGGCGGCCTCCAGCGCCTCGTTGCGCTCGCGCAGCGCGCGCTCGACATTCTCGGTGTCGGTGATGTCCTGGAACGTCAGCATGGTGGCGCCGTCGGGCAGCGGCCGGATCATGCCGTCGAGCACGCTGCCGTCCTTGCGCTCCAGCTTCAGCGGCACGTCGGCGCGGTTTTCGATCGAGGTGATGGCCTCGCGGATCTGTCGCCAGACGACGGGATCGTCGTAGAGCTGATGGCACCAGCCTTCCACCGTCTGGATGTGCGGCTCGTCGCGCATGGCGTCGCTGGAGAGCTTCCACATCCGGACGAAGGCCGGATTAAACAGCTGCGCCTTGCCGTTGCTGCCGAACACCGCGACGCCCTCGGCGAGGCTGTCCAGCGTCTCGCGCTGAACGCGGATCAGGCCGTCGAAGCGGCGGGCGAGGTCGAGGCTTTCTGTGACGTCGTCGAACAGGTAAGTGACGCCGCCCTCGGGATTCGGCGTGGTGACGACCGAGAGCGCGCGGCCGTCAGGCAGGAACCAGGTGTCCTTGGCGGTCTCGACCGCGCGATAGGCTTCGTGCAGCTTGGCCTTCCAGGCGCGGAAATCCGGCTGCTCCGGCAGCTTGCGCGCGGCGCGGAGCTGGTCGAGCACGCTGGAATCGTCAGGGTTGGCGTCGAGGAAGGTGCGGTCGAGGTCCCACAGCCGCCGATAGGAATCGTTGTAGAAGGCAAGGCGGCGCTGGCCGTCGAACACGGCAACGCCGGAGGAGAGCTGGTCCAGCGTGCGGCGGTGCGCCTCCGCCATTCGCACCAACGCCGAGCTCAGCGCAGCCGCCTCGCTGGCATCGATTGCGATGCCGACGCTGCCGCTGCCGACATTGACGGCGCGCACGTCGTAGATGCGCCGCTCGCCGCCGACCACGATCGGCAGCCGCGACGTGAAACTGGCGGCGTCCTTCAGCCCCCGCTCCATCGCAGTGCGGTCGGCGCTGTCGAGCAGCTCGAGCTTGCGCTCCTGGGCATCGATGGCGCTGATTGCCTCGGTGGCGCGCACATAGGCCGGGTTGGCGTAGGTCAGTGCGCCATTCTCGCCCTTTGCCCAGATCGGCCACGGTGCGGCCGCAGCAAAGCCACGCAGCATCTCGGTCTCGTCGGAGAGCGCCTTGTAGCGCAGATGGGTCTCGGCCAGATCGCGGCGCAGTCCTGAGAGCTCGCGAATGCGGACGATGGCCTGGCCGCCGATGGCGCGGCCGATCGCTTCCAGCGTATGGCCGTGCGCGGTGGTCAAGGTCAGCTGGAACCCGTCGCCGCGATCGCGCAGCGCGTCGACAGCATGGTCCATCTGGAGCGCGGGCTCCGGGGGCAGCCAGGTTCCGAACGCCAGCACGCGCTGCGGGGAGGAGTCGCGCGGCAGCACCATGGAGATGTCGCCGGAAATCTGAACGCGGTTATCGCCGGCCGGCCAGGAGATCAGGATCTGCGGCTCGGCGAACAGGAGTGCGCCGAAGCGGTCGGCCTGGAGCTGAAGTTCCCCGATCCGGGTGCGCAGCCGCGCCTCGTTCTTGACCAGGCGCACCCGCGTGCGCATCAACAGGATCGCGGCCACCACCGAGAAGCCGAGCAGCGCCAGCGCGGTGGCGAGGACGGCGAGTTCCTGCCGGTTGAAATCCAGCATGGTGGAGAGGGTGTCGATGAGGTCGGCGGCCCTGGCCGGCGCAGCCGGCAGCAGCGCCGCAAGAGCGCTCCCAACCAAGCCGCTGCGCGCCAGCGACGTGCAAGACAGCAGCGTCCGACGCATCGACACGATCACGCCTGACATAGTTGCCCCAAGATCGCACGAATTTGCGCGCGGCGACCCCCGTCGCGCGCGAATCAAAAGACAATACCCCCACCGTGACTCCGCCGGTAAGAGTCCAGATCGTGAACGTAAAGACGGGCCAACAAAAATGCGGGGCGCGCGGTTCCACGGCGCGTGATTCTGCAGATGATTTTCGCTGGGATTGCCGTGCGTTAGCGTGTCATGCGCATCGCCTGCCACGATCGCGGTGCGCTCTCTCCCCCGCTCGCGGGGGAGGGCTGGGGAGAGGGTGTCTCCGCGATGGGACAATCCCTTAGCGGAGAAAACCCTCACCCGCCGTGCTCTGCGAGCGCGGCGGCCTCTCCCGCAAGCGAGAGCTTTGCATATTCGCGAATCTGCGATTCCCTAGACCGCTGAGGGAGGACGGGAATGGCCTATCGACAGGTTGGACAACCGAGCTTTGCGGACGCGCTGGTGTCGCGACGGGGAAAAGGCAATCCGGTGCTGAGACGGATTGGGGACTTGGTCGATTGGGCAGCGGTAGGGGGCGTGCTAGGCGGTCTGCCGGAACCGGAGCGTGGGGCGCCGGCCTATCCGCGGCTGGTGATGTTCAAGGCGCTGTTGCTGCAGCAATGGTACGGGCTGTCCGATCCGGAGCTTGAAGAGGCGCTTGATGACCGCGCCTCATTCCGCGATTTCTGCGGCTTTGTGCTCGGCGATGAGACACCCGATCACGCCACGATCTGGCGCTTCCGCGACAGTTTGCAGCGGGCCGGCCTGGACGAGAGGCTGTTCGGTGAGATTCTGCGCCAGATCGATGCGCATGGGCTGGTGGTGCGGCGGGGTACACTAATCGACGCGAGCCTGATCCCGGCGGCGGTGAAGCCGCCGAAGCCACCAGAGGAGCCGCAGCCCCCCGGCCCGGACGGTCGGGCGCCGAGCAAACTGGTCAACAGCAAGCGCGATCCGGATGCGCGATGGACCAAGAAGGGCGGCAAACGATACTTCGGCTACAAGGCCCATGTTGGCATCGACCAGGGCTCGGCAATCATCCGCCGCAGCAAGCTGACCGATGCTGCGGTCAACGATACGGTGCCCGCCGACGAGTTGGTCTGTGGTGATGAGAAGGCGGTCTATGCCGACCAGGCCTATGACAAGCACGAGCGCCGTAGCGGCCTGCGCGCGCGAGGCATCAAGCCGCGGCTGATGTTCCGGCCCAACAAGCATCATCCGCTGACCGCGCGGCAGAAGCGCTTCAACGGTGCCGTGGGAAAGCGCCGCGCACCGGTCGAGCAGGTCTTCGCGCGCCTCAAGGGCAGCTACCGCTGGGCGCGCGCCCGCTATCTGGGCTGGGCGCGCAACCAGACGCATCTGCGCCTGATCTGCCTGGCAATGAATCTCAAACGATGGGTGGCGTTGTCTCCTGCGGGAGTTGCCGCATGACCGCCCAACCCAATCAGTCGACCACGAAAGCGCAAACCTTCGATGCCGCCGACGTCCAACGCTACGCAAAAAACGCCCAACAGCGGCAATCACTCCCCCGCGTCCAATTAAGCAAAGCTCTCGCAAGCGGGAGAGGCAAGAAAGCTACCGCCCCGTCGAGCCGAAGCCGCCGGCGCCGCGATCGGTCGGCGACAACGTCGCGACGGGAACCAGGGCAGCCTGCACCACGGGTGCGATCACCATTTGGGCGATGCGCTCGCCGCGCTTGATCACGAAGGGCGCCGCGCCGTGGTTGATCAGGATCACCTTGATCTCGCCGCGGTAGTCCGCGTCGATCGTGCCCGGCGAGTTCAGCACGGTGACGCCGTGCTTGGCGGCAAGCCCCGAGCGCGGCCGCACCTGCGCCTCGTGCGCCGGCGGCAGCGCGATCGCAAGGCCCGTCGGCACCAGCGCGTATTGGCCCGGGGCGAGCGTCATCGGCTCGCTGTCCGGAACGGCTGCCATCAGATCGAGGCCGGCGGCCTCGCTGGTCTGATAGGCCGGCAACGGCAGACCTTCGGCATGGGCGAGGCGCTGCAGTTCGACCGTGACCTTCGTGCTCAAGATGCCGTCTCCAGGGATTTGTCGGTCACGCTTCTGGCGACATGCGCGACCAGTTCGATGGCGACTTGTTCCTTGGTCATCACCGGCCAGGAATCAACTGCAATCTCGCCGTCCTTCGCACCGTTCTTGCGGCTGAGGAGGTGGACGGTGTTGCGGTCGCCGCCCATCACGCCGGTCGCCGGCGACACGTCATTGGCGACGATCCAGTCGCAGCCCTTGCGCGCGAGCTTGGTCTTGGCGTTCTCGATGAGATGTTCGGTCTCGGCGGCAAAGCCGATCACCAGGGGCGGGCGCTTGTCGGTCAGCTTCGAGATCGTGGCGAGGATGTCGGGATTCTCGACCAGCTGAAGCGGCGGCATGCCGGCCGCGGTCTTCTTCAGCTTCTGCTCGCCCTCGTTGGCGACGCGCCAGTCGGCGACCGCGGCAGCGAAGATCGCGATATCGGCGGGAAGCGCCGCCTGAACCTGCTCCAGCATCTGCCGTGCCGATTCGACGTGCTTCACCGTCACTCCAGGTGGATCGTCGAGGTCGACCGGGCCGCTCACTAGGATCACCTCGGCGCCGGCGGCCTGCGCGGCGGCGGCAATGGCAAAGCCCTGCTTGCCGGAGGAGCGGTTGGCGATGTAGCGCACGGGGTCGATCGGCTCGTGCGTGGGACCCGCGGTGATCAGCACGCGCTTGCCGGCGAGCGGCCGCGGCACCGGAGGCCGCAGCAGCCGTTCGGCGGCATTGGCGATCTCGATCGCTTCCGACATGCGGCCGATTCCGGCCTCGCCGGCTTCGGCCATCTCGCCGGAATTCGGGCCGATCAACACCACGCCGTCGCGCTGGAGCAAGCCGACGTTGCGGCGCGTCGCCGCGTTGCTCCACATCAGCGGGTTCATCGCCGGCGCCAGCAGCACCTTGCGGTTGCTGGCCAGCAGGATGGCGCTGGCGAGATCGTCGGCATGTCCGTTCGCCATCTTCGCCATCAGGTCGGCGGTCGCCGGCGCCACCACGATCAGGTCGCAGTCGCGCGCGAGGCGAATATGGCCGGCGTCGAATTCGCTCTGGGGGTCGAACAGGTCGGTGTAGACGCGCTCATGCGAGAGCGCGCTGACGGCCAGCGGTGTCACGAATTGCTGGGCCGCCTTGGTCAGCACGCAGCGGACCTCGATGCGTCGCTCCTTCAGCCTGCGGATCAGGTCGAGCGACTTGTACGCCGCGATCCCGCCGCCGATGATCAGGGTGACGCTGGCCTCGGGGAGGGCGCCGGTGCGCTGCGGCGCCGGTGTGGCGGACGGGGCAGGCGGCAGCGCAAACGGCGTCAGCGGCTCCTCGCGGCCCTCGATCAGCTCCCGCAGGATGACCCGAACCTCTTCCTCGACCGACCTGCGGTTCTTGGCCGAGCGCAGCCGCAGATAGGTTTTGACGCTGTCGTCGAGCTTGCGGATGGTCAGGCTTGCCATGACGCCACTCCAGCACGAAATGATAGCGATGCTATCACTTGCGTGATTGCAGTGCAATCATAGATTCCGGACGGCGATCAGGATGCCGATGAATGTCGCGGCGATGATCCACAGCGCCACGGTGCGCCAGCGGTTCTTGCGGCCTTCGCTGCGCCCCATGGCCGCGATGCTCTCCGGTGACAGCCTGACGCCCTCGCGAGTCATGGTCTCGAGCTGCTCGAGGACCTTCACCGACCGCTCGGCGATCTCCGGCAGGCGCATCAGTACGCGCGCGATGTCGCCGGTCCCGGCCAGCGCGCCCTGCACCCGGCCGATCGGCCCGAGATTGCGCTCGATCCATTCGCGTACCACGGGGTCGGCGATCTTCCAGATGTCGAGCTTGGGATCGAAGCCGCGCGCCACGCCCTCGACCACCACCATGGTCTTCTGCAGCAGGATCAGCTCGGGCCGCGTGGTCATGTCGAACAGGCCAGTGACCTCGAGCAGCAGCGTCAGCAGCCGCGCCATCGAGATCTCCTCGGCGGTGCGGTTGTGAATGGGCTCGCCGATGGCGCGGATGGCTTGCGCGAAATTCTCGACCGAATGGTGCGCGGGCACGTAGCCCGCCTCGAAATGCACCTCGGCGACGCGGCGATAGTCGCGGGTGATGAAGCCGAGCAGGATCTCGGCGAGGAAGCGCCGCTCCTTCATGCCGAGCCGGCCCATGATGCCGAAATCGACCGCGACGAGGCGGCCGGCATCGTCCAGGAACAGATTGCCCGGATGCATGTCGGCGTGGAAGAAACCGTCGCGCAGCGCGTGCCGCAAGAAGCTCTGGATCACCTTGCGGCCGAGGTCGGGCAGGTCGACCTGCGACTCAGCAAGGCGCTTGTGGTCGTTCAGCGCGATGCCGTCGATCCACTCCATCGTCAGCACGTTGTGCGTGGTGCGGTCCCAATCGACGGTCGGCACGCGGAAATCAGGATCGTCGCGCGTGTTCTCTGCCATCTCCGACAGCGCGGCGGCTTCGAGCCGCAAATCCATCTCCATCGCGACCGAGCGCGACATGGTGTTGATGACTTCGATCAGGCGCAGCCGCCGCGCCTCGGCCGAATAGGCTTCGGCCTTGTGCGCGACGAAGAAGAAATCGGAGAGGTCGCGGCGGAAGCGTGCGGCGACGTTGGGCCGCAGCACCTTCACGGCGACCGATTTGCGGATACCGTCGCGCAGCACCTCGCCGCGATGCACCTGCGCGATCGAGGCCGCTGCGACCGGCGGGCCGAAGCTCGCGAAAATGTCCTTCAGCGGCCGTTCCAGCGACGTCGCGATGGCGGCCTCGGCCTCGTCCTGTGGAAACGGCGGCAGGCGGTCCTGCAGGCTTTCGAGGTCGCGCGCCATGATGACGCCGACCACGTCGGGACGCGTCGCCAGGAATTGTCCGAGCTTGAGATAGGCCGGGCCCATCCGCGTCAGCGCGCGCGCTATCCGCGGGCCGTGCTTGGTGCCGCGGCGTTCGACGAGGCGCGCCAGTTTCAGCGCGAGCTGTCCCGGCGGCGGCACCAGGCTCGGATCGACCGAGCCGAACACGCCCTCGCGCGCGAACACGAACGCGGCGCGGATCAGGCGCGTCATGTGGGTGATGGCAGAAATCACAAACGCCAGCCCGAATGCAGTGCCACGATGCCGCCGGAGAGTGTCTGCCAGCTGACGCGGGAAAAGCCGGCCTCGCGGATCATGTCGGCGAACGCGGCGGGCCTCGGAAACTTGCGGATCGATTCGACGAGATATTGGTAGGATTCGGCGTCGCCCGTGACCATGCGGCCGAGCGGCGGGATCACCTTGAACGAGAACAGATCGTAGAGCTTGTCGAGCCCGGGCATCTCGACGGTGGAGAACTCGAGACAGAGGAAGCGGCTGCCGGGCCTGAGCACGCGATAGGCCTCGCGCAGCGCCAGGTCGATCTGCGGCACGTTGCGAATGCCGAAAGCGATCGTATATGCGTCGAAGCTGCGATCGGCGAAGGCGAGCGCTTCGGCATTGCCTTCGACGAAGTCGACCCGGGTGTCGAGATGCTGCTTGGCAGCGCGTTCGCGGCCCACGGCCAGCATGTCGGTGTTGATGTCGCAGACGGTGGCATGGAAACCCGCACCTGCGGCCTTGGCGGCGCGGAACGCGATGTCGCCAGTGCCACCGGCAACGTCGAGCAACGCGAACGGCCGGTCGCCCCGGGGCGGGTCGAGCGCCGTGATCATGATGTCCTTCCAGACCCGGTGCAGGCCACCGGACATCAGGTCGTTCATCAAGTCATAACGCGACGCCACGCTGTGAAACACATCGTTCACCAGCGTCTGCTTGTCGCCCAGGGGGACGTCCCTGAAGCCAAAATGCGTGGTTTCGCCCGGCCGATCCATTACTCTACTCCGCGAGGCGGACCATAGCGCGCCCGCCGCAATGGCGCTATCACACCGCCCTCATAAGGTGAATGCCTGACCATGCCTGAATTGCCAGAAGTCGAGACCGTCCGCCGCGGGCTTCAGCCGGTGATGGAGGGTGCGAAAATCCTCGTCGCGGAGGCCCGCCGGCCGGACTTGCGCTTTCCGTTCCAGCCGGACTTCGTGGCCCGGCTCAAGGGGCAGGTCGTCACGGGCCTCGGCCGCCGTGCAAAATATCTCATGGCCGATCTCGCCTCCGGCGACGTTCTGCTGATGCATCTCGGCATGTCGGGCTCGTTCCGTGTCATCAAGCCGGACAACGACACCCGACCTGGCGAGTTTCATTATCCGCGGGACAAGGATTCCACCCACGATCACGTGCTGTTTCGGATGTCCTCCGGCGCCGACATCGTGTTCAACGATCCGCGCCGCTTCGGCTACATGAAGGTGATCGCGCGCAATGCGCTCGACGACGAGCCGCTGCTGCGCGGGCTCGGACCCGAGCCGCTCGGCAACGAGTTCGACGCCGCGATGCTGGCGCGCTCCTGCGCCGGCAAGACCACCAGCCTGAAGGCTGCGCTGCTCGACCAGCGCGTCGTGGCAGGGCTTGGCAACATCTATGTCTGCGAGGCGCTGCACCGCTCGCATCTGTCGCCGCGCCGGATCGCCGCGACCTTGTCGACGAAGTCCGGACAACGCAAAGGCGCTGCCGGGGGCGAGCCAACCGATCATGCCAAGAGACTGGTCGGTGCGATCCACACCGTGCTGAACGACGCGATCAAGGCCGGCGGCTCCAGCTTGCGCGATCACCGCCAGACCACCGGCGAGCTCGGCTATTTCCAGCATTCGTTCAAGGTCTATGATCGCGAAGGCGAAAAATGCACGACCCCGCGCTGCGGCGGCATCATCAAGCGGTTCGTGCAGAACGGCCGCTCGACCTTCTGGTGCCCGAAATGTCAGAAGTGACCATCAGGATTGTCGCCGAGAGGGCCTAAGTCTCGGCGAAGGCGATGACCAACCGCGCGTCATTGCGAGCCACCGGGTCCGCGCAAAGCGCGGCCCGATGACAGGCTCCGCGAAGCAATCCAGAATCCCCTCCGCAGCAGCAGTCTGGATTGCTTCGTCGCAAGGGCTCCTCGCAATGACGGGAGGATAGAGCCTTCGCTACAACGCGCGAGGCGAAGCAATCCGGCCGGGCTGGTGGCCGGACTGCTTCGCCGCTTGGGCTCGTTCACCGGATGGCGGGAGCCCGACTGTCGTCCGAGCGATCGCCCCGCTCAGGACGCCAGTGTCGTGGTCTCGTCCGCCGCCTGTTCTGCAGCGATCTGCAGCATGCCGTGCGCAGCCGAGATGACCTGGTCGATCAGGACATTGGTGGTGGCTTCGAGCTCGAGCCGGGTCTGGATCCAGCGCCAGAGGCCGCGGATCTCATCCGCCGATTTGCCGTTCGGCGCGAATTCGCTCACGGCAAGGCCGCTGGCGAGCGCGTCCTGATGATCGTTGCGCATCACGATCAGCGGACGCGCGAGCACGTCGGCAAGATCGAGCGCAGCTTCCTCGGCGAGCACGCCCGCGGCGTTGTCGATGCGCTGGCCACGGATCGGCGTCTGGTTGAGCACGAAGCTGTAGGGCCGCTTCCAGGCGCGGGCGACGCTGAGCGTCGAGACGGTGGCCTCGATGTCGGCGACGCTTGGGCGCGCCGGGATCAGGCAGAGATCGGAATGGCGGATTGCGGCGGTGGTCGCGGCGCTGAGACCGGCCGCGGTGTCGACGATCGCGAGCTGTAGGCCGCTGTCGGCGAGCATCTTCAGGCGTGGCTGGATATCCGCGGCGTGATAGATCGGTTCGACGACGAGATCGTCGGTGCTGCGACGGCGCTGCCAGTTGGAGAGGGTGCCCTGCGGGTCGGTCTCGATCAGGCGAACGGTGAAGCCGGACTGCTTGGCCGCCAGCGCGAGACCGACGGCGAGTGTGCTCTTGCCACTGCCGCCCTTTTGGGTGGCCAGTACGATCGTGTGCATTGAAGTTCAATCCTTTGGAGGGCTGGATCAGGAATACGCCACGCGAACGTGCACCGCTTTGCGATGCTGAGCTCTTCTCGCTCAGGACGTGCCGGCCCGATCCAAAGGGGGATCGCGGGGGTCCGAATCAACGGTAACGATGATGGCGGAATCGGGAATGCCAGCGAATCCGTTAGTCGTACGTGTGAGAGTGCGCGCGGACGAGTTGATCTCGTGCCCCGGACGCAGCGCAGCACGTCAGTGACGCGCTGCTGAGCCGGGGCCCAGAAAACCACTTGCACGGAATTTGAGGGCGCATGGGTCCCTGTGTCTGGGAAGTCTGGCATGATGATGGTGGGCGGGAAGCCGTTGGGTCCTTGGCGCTTGACGCCGTGAGCCGGCTCGGTCTCCCGCCCGTTCCATCTATCAACCTGAACAGTTGCACGAGGCTGCGTCAACAGACCTCGCATCACAGGGACAGGCACCGTGATCATATCCTCTCGTTGCGTCGGGATCGACATCTCCAAACATCACCTTGATATTTTCGATGAGGCCATCGGCGTAGCGGAACGCATCGCCAACGCGACACAGGCCATCACACAGCTGGTGGCGCGTTGGCGATGCGATGCGCTGATCGTCTTCGAGGCTACGGGGGTCTATGACCTCGAGCTTCGGGAGGCTCTGCATCGGGCCGGCATCCGCTTTGCCCGGATCAATCCGGCCCGTGCCCGCGACTTTGCCCGCGCCAGCGGCCAGCTCGCCAAGACCGATCCGATCGATGCGCGGATGCTGGCGGCCTTTGCCCGCGCCATGAAGCCCGCCACCGAGCAGGCCGCGACGCCTGCTCGCAACACTTTGGCAAGGCTTGCAAAACGGCGGGACCAACTGGTTGCCATGAGGGCCCAGGAAAAGAACCGCCGCAGCGAAGCCGAGGACCGCGCCATGGTGGAACGCATCGCTCGCCTCATCGAGGTCCTCAATGATGAGATCGCCGAAATCGACACTGAGATTCATGCGCTCGTCAAAGCCGAACCGGAGCTTGCCAATGATGCACAGTTGATGCGCTCGGTGCCCGGCGTGGGACCCGTCGCTTGCATGCAACTCCTCACCCAGATGCCCGAACTTGGGCGTCTCGGGCCAAAGGAGGTGGCCGCTCTTGCCGGCCTGGCTCCCTTCAATGTCGATAGCGGGGCTTATCGTGGCAAGCGCAAGATCGGCGGCGGACGAAAGCGCGTCCGCGACGCCCTCTACATGGCTGCTCTCAACGCCGTTCGTCGCGCCGATCACTTCAAAATCTTCTATGACCGGCTCCGTCTGGCCGGCAAACCAGCAAAGCTCGCCCTCATTGCTGTCGCAAGGAAGCTGCTGACCATCCTCAACGCAATGCTGCGCGACCGAAAACCCTATAAAATCGCACCATCAACATAACAGTTGCCGGCTCTGCGGAGCGTCACTTCGTGACGCGCCGCGTCCGGGACACGGGAGAATGGGTGCTTTCGCGCGGCCTACTTCCGGACGCAGATGACGCGCACGACAGCGGCCTTGGCGTCCGTCGACGTGCCGTTCGCCGTGACCCCGTTCGCCTTCAGAAATCCGCGCACCGCCTCTGCGGAGACCATCAAAGCCTGTGACGCCGGGACCGATGTCGCGGGACCTGCGACCATGGCCGGCTTCAGCAGCGCCATGCCGGCGAACTTGCCGTCGGCGTCGACGGCCGGGCTGCCGGAGAATCCGATCGCCGGCGGCGGCGAGAGTGCGGAATTGCTGCTCGTCACCGGCGCCAGCGCAGCCTTGAGGCTCGACACGCCGGCCGCGCCGCCCTGGCTCTGCGGATCGGCGATGCCGACGATGTCGACACTCGTCTTCGCGGCCACGCCGGCGAGGCTGAGCGGCTTCAGGCCGCGGGCGCCGTAGATGTGCAGGAGCGCGAGATCATGCTCCTGGTCCTCGGCGAGGCGGTCGGCGCTGCCATGACCGGCGATCGTGATCGCGAGGCAGCCATCGGTGACGAGGCGGTCGGTGACGATCGCACCGTCGTCGCTGACGACGATGCCGGTGCCGTATTCGACCGTCTTGCGCGGCGGCGGCCCGGCCAGCGGTCCGGACGGAAATGCATTGAACGCGCTCGACATCGCGATCACCACCGGCTCGACCGTGTTCTCCGTCGCCTGGTCGTAGAGGATCGTCATGGTGCGGACCTCGTCGCCCTTGAAGGTGCCACGCACGTAAAATTTCTTCAGGCCCTGCAATCCCGACAGCACGAAGAAGTCGGGCTTCACCACGGTGTAATCGACCTTGCGCCCGGACGGCTCCTTCTCCAGGTCGGCGAGCTTTGCCGAGGTCGGGTTCACCTCCTTGCGCCGGCTGAGCAGCACCTGCACGGTTCCGGTCGGCGAGGTCCATTTCGAGCCGTTGGCGTCGCTTGCCTGCTGCGGCACCAGCTTGCCGGGGATGCCGAGCCGGGCGCCGCTGGTCGGCTCCGTCACGATCTTCCAGCCGACGCTCTCCTGCTTCTTTCGCGCCGCCTCGGCGAGTGTGGCGCGTTCCTGCGGATTGAGCACACCGGTCGGCTTGCCGCCCTTGGCCTTCTGATACTCCTTGATGGCGTTGACCATGCGCTCGCTGACGTCGCCGGTGATGGCGCCGTTATATTGGCCGACCCAGGCGAGGTCGGACTGGAGCGACAGCCGCTCCGCTCTTGACATGGCATCGGCCGTCGCCGACGGCGTCTGCATTGCGGGAGGCTGGATCGGTACGGTCTGAACCGTTTTCGGCTTGGTGCCGGGGACCTGCGGCGCCGTCATCTGGGCGTTCGCGCCTGTGGCGGCCGCAAACATCAGAGTTGCCGCAAGCATCGATCTCATGACAAATCCAGCCCACCCATTGAACGCAGTGTCATTGAAGCACATCTCGTTGGTCGCGAACAATGTTGGGGTGGTTCAGATGGCTGAGAGGCCACGACCTCAGGTCCTCATCCTGAGGAGCAGCCCAAAGGCCGCGTCTCGAAGGATGGCCACAGGCGAGATCGGGACCCTTCATGGTTCGAGACGCGCGTTCCGCGCTCCTCACCATGAGGAGTGAGAGGAATTTAGGACGATGCTGAGTCCGGACGAACTCGAACGCTATGCCCGTCATATCGTGCTGCGCGATGTCGGCGGGCCGGGCCAGGCCGCGCTGAAGCGGGCCTCCGTGCTGGTGATCGGCGCCGGCGGGCTCGGCGCGCCCGCGCTGATGTATCTGGCTGCGGCCGGCGTCGGCACGCTCGGCGTGGTCGACGACGATGTCGTGTCGCTGTCCAACCTGCAGCGCCAGGTGATCCACACCACGCCCGATATCGGCCGCCACAAGGTCGAGAGCGCGGCAGAGCGGATCTCTGCGCTCAATCCGCATGTCCGTTTCGTCGGCCACGCCACCTGGCTCAACGCGGACAACGCGCTCAGCCTGATCGGCGACTACGACCTCGTGCTCGACGGCTCCGACAATTTTTCGACGCGCTATCTCGTCTCCGACGCCTGTTTCTTCGCCAAGCGGCCGCTGATCACAGCGGCGCTCGGCACCTTCGACGGCTCGCTCACCACCATCCGCGCGCACGAGACGAACGAGCAGGGCGAGTTCAATCCGACCTATCGCTGCCTGTTTCCGGAAGCCCCCCCGCCCGGAACCGTTCCGGCCTGTGCGGAGGCCGGCGTCATAGGGGCGCTGGCGGGCGTGCTCGGCTCGATGATGGCGCTGGAGGCGATCCGCGAGATCGTCGGCTTCGGCGACGGCCTCGTCGGCCGTCTCCTGATGATCGATGCGCGCGCGATGCGCTTCGAGACGCTGCGCTACGGCCGCGATCCCGCCAATCCGCTCAACGGCGACGGGCCGGTGTTCGAGGATCTTAGCACCCATCGCACCTGATTGCCGCGATTACGCTGTCGCCGGCTTCTCGCTGTCGAGATGTGCCATCTGCTCGGCTGCGTAGCGCGTTCCGGCCGCGATGTTGGGCGGAAACGCCTTGGCCAGCGCCGCGAGATGCATCGGCGTCAGCGTCACCTTCGTTGCGCCGAGCGCTTCGCTGAGACGGTTGCGGGTGCGGGCGCCAACCAGCGGTACGATGGCGTTGTCCTGTGCAGCGACCCAGGCGATCGCAACTTGTGCCGGCGTTGCGCCGATTTCGTTCGCGATTGCGCGCAGCTGCTCCACCAGCGCGAGATTGGTCTCGAGGTTCTCGCCCTGGAAACGCGGCGTCAACAGCCGGTAGTCACGGCCGGCCTTACCCGAATCCTTCGACCAGTGGCCGCCGATCAGGCCGCGTGCGAGCACGCCGTAGGCGGTGATGCCAATGCCGAGCTCGCGGCAGGTCTTCAGGATATCGCGTTCGATGCCGCGCTCGATCAGGGAATATTCGATCTGGAGATCGGCGATCGGATGCACCGCATGCGCGCGGCGGATGGTGTCGGAGCCGACCTCGGACAGGCCGATATGCCTGACATAGCCGGCCTTCACGAGATCGGCGAGACCGCCGATGGTGTCTTCGATGGGAACGTTCGGATCGAGCCGCGCCGGACGATAGATGTCGACATGATCGGTGCCGAGCCGCTGGAGCGAATAGGCGAGGAAGTTCTTGGTTGCGGCCGGCCGGCAGTCCATGCCGATGAAATCGCCGGCGGGACCGCGCAGTGCGCCGAACTTGACGCTGATCCGCACCTTTTCGCGTGAAACGTCCTTGAGCGCCTCGCGGATCAGCATTTCATTGTGCCCCATGGCGTAGAAATCGCCGGTGTCGAGCAGCGTGATGCCCGCATCGATTGCCGCATGGATGGTGGCGATGCTTTCGCCGCGATCGGAAGGACCGTAGGCGTCGGACATGGCCATGCAGCCGAGACCGAGGCTCGAGACGGTGGGGCCGGTTGAACCGAGTTTGCGCTGTTCCATGATCTCTATCCCTCGAAAAGGCGGCTGCGCCGCGTGACGAGGGCAGATATGCGCCTGACCGATTGCGCCGATAAGCTGGACAATCCAGAATGGCTTGTTCACATTGGCGAACAATGGCCGAGCCCGATTTGCGCGATCTCGATGTCTTCGTGGCGGTTGCCCGCACCCGGAATTTCCGGCGGGCGGCGGTCGAAATTCGCGTGTCCGTATCGAGCCTTAGCCAGCGGCTGCGGGACCTGGAGGAACGGCTCGGCGTCCGCCTGATGAACCGCACGACCCGCAGCGTCGCGCTGACCGAGGCGGGCGAGCTGTTGCTCTCGCGCGTCGCCCCGGCACTGCGCGATGTCGGCGATGCCCTGGAGCAGGTGCGGGGCCTGCGTGAGGTCGCCTCGGGCCGCCTGCGCATCAATGCGCCGCCGCCCGCGGTCGATCTGGTGCTGGCGCCGATGGCCGGACCGTTCCTGAACGCCCATCCGCAAGTCGATCTCGACATCGTCAGCGAAAGCGGCTTCGTCGACATCGTGAGCGGGGGATACGATGCCGGCGTGCGCTATGGCGAGCATCTCGCGCAGGACATGGTGGCGATCCCGCTGAGCGGTCCGCAGAGCTATGTCGTGGTCGCTTCGCCCGGTTACATCGCGCGGCGCGGCAGGCCGAAGCATCCGAAGGACCTGCTCGACCATGATTGCATCCGCGCGCGCTATTCGAGCGGCGTCATGCACGATCTGGAATTCGAGAGAGCCGGGCAGGTCGTGAAGGTCGATCCGCCGGCGAAGCTGATCTCGACCAATATGAACCTTGCGATGCGCGCCGCGCTCGACGGCGTGGGCATCTGGGCCACGCTGGACGGCTATGTCGGCGATGCCGTGAAGTCCGGCGCTCTGGTCAGCCTGATGGAGGATTGGTGCGAGCCGTTTCCAGGACCGTTCCTGTACTATCCGAGCCGCCGCCAGACGCCGCCTGCGCTGCGCGCCTTCATCGATTTCGTTGCGGATTGGCGCAAGCGGGAAGGGCGCGGGACGTAAGCCTCAGAGCATGCTCGGCAGCACGCGATCCGGCGGCTTGTGGGCGTCGAGGAAGGTGCGGATGTTGATGATCACCTTCTCGCCCATCTCGACGCGGCCCTCGATCGTGGCCGAGCCCATATGCGGCAACAGCGTCACCTTGCCGGCCCTGGCGAGCCGCACCAGCTTCGGGTTGACCGCGGGCTCGTGCTCGTAGACGTCGAGGCCGGCGCCGGCAATCTCGCCGCCTTCGATCAGCTTGATCAGCGTGTCCTCGTCGGTCACCTCGCCGCGCGCGGTGTTGACGATGTAGGCGTCCTTGCGGATCAGCTTCAGCCGCCGCGCCGAGAGCAGATGATAGGTCGCCGGCGTGTGCGGACAGTTCACCGAGATGATGTCCATCCGCGCCAGCATCTGGTCGAGGCTTTCCCAGTAGGTCGCCCCTAACTCTTCGGCGATGACGGGAGCGACGGGACGGCGGTTGTGATAGTGGATCTGCAGGCCGAACGCGCGCGCGCGGCGCGCCACCGCCTGGCCGATGCGGCCCATGCCGATGATGCCGAGGCGTTTGCCCCCGATGCGGTGGCCGAGCATCCAGGTCGGCGACCAGCCCGCCCAGGGCTTTCCTTCGGTCAGGATCGAGGCGCCTTCGATCATCCGTCTCGGCACCGCGAGGATCAGCGCCATGGTCATGTCAGCAGTGTCTTCGGTCAGAACCTTCGGCGTATTGGTGACGGTGATGCCGCGGGCATGGGCGGCCGCGACGTCGATATTGTCGACACCGTTGCCGAAATTGGCGATCAGGCGGAGCTTGCAGTCGGGCTGGTTCACGACATCGGCGCTGATGTGATCGGTCACGGTCGGAACCAGCACGTCGGCGGTGCGCGCGGCTTCCGCGATCTGGTCGGCCGACATCGGCGTGTCCTCGAGATTGATCCGCGCGTCGAACAGCTCGCGCATTCGCGTTTCGATCGAATCCGGCAGCTTGCGCGTCACCACGACGAGGGGCTTTTTCTTCACCGACATGTCCTGCTCTCATGAGGCGTCGCGGTCCGCCTCTGTCGCCAAAGGCCGGCCGTTGAGGCCTCATTAACCCGGTTGTTCGACACTGCCCTTGCCGTGTCCGTCCCCGGCGCTTCCTCCAAGCTCTCCCGACATTTCCGGCCGGAAAATCGGGGCAAACTGGTTGTTCAAGTGCCCGTCCTCTCTAGCAGAAGGCCGGGCCAAGACAAGAACCACGGGCCGAGGCTTGGAACCCGCGTGGGGCGGGACAAGGGGCAGACGCGGCAGGGTTTTGGAATTTGGGGTGAGGATCCGGCCTGGCCGGGTCTTCGACAGGAGACGGGTTGATGGCGTTGGGGCGTTTTTGTTCGGTGATGGCGCTCGTTTGCACCTGGTTGAGCGCCTCGGTCGGCCCCTCGCATTCGGCGAAGGACAATACCCCGCAGACCGCCAGCGGCTTGCCGGTGCCGCGCTATGTCAGCCTCAAATCGGATCACGTGAACGTCCGCGCCGGCCCGACCAAGGACAATGACGTCGCTTGGGTCTACACCCGCGCCGGCCTGCCGGTCGAAATCACCGCCGAGTTCGAGAACTGGCGCCGGGTGCGCGATTCCGAGGGCGCCGAGGGCTGGGTCTATCACTCGCTGCTGTCGGGCCGCCGCACCGCGGTTGTCACCATGAAGCACAAGGACGACCTCGCCCCGATCTACGACCGGCCCGATCCCGACAGCGCGGTTGCAGCAAAGCTCCAGGCTGGCGTCGTCACGCAGGTGAAGAAGTGCGCCGCAAACTGGTGCCGCGTCATCGGCAACGGCTTTGACGGCTGGATCCAGCAGGAGCGCCTCTGGGGCGTCTATTCGGACGAGCAGGTGAATTGACGACGACAGGCGGAGGGCGCGCTCGCCGCTCCAGCGTCATGCCCGGGCTTGTCCCGGGCATCCACGACCTTTGCGCCTGGTCCAAAAACGTGGATGGCCGGGACGAGCCCGGCCATGACGATCTCAGTTCGATCTTAAGACGATCTCAGCGCTTCTTGCGCAGGCGCACGACCATGTCGATGCGGGAGATCTCGTAGCCCTCGGGCACCTCCGGCATCTTCGACAGCGCCAGATGCGGGTCCTCGATGTCGACCAGCTCGTGGCTGTTCTCGAGGTAGTAGTGATGGTGGGTCGTGACGTTGGTGTCGAAATAGGTCTTGGTGCCGTCGACACTGACCTGGCGGAGCAGGCCGGCATCGGTGAGCTGGTTCAACGTGTTGTAGACGGTCGCCAGCGATACCGGAACCTTGGCCAGCGTCGCTTCCTCGTAGAGCATTTCAGCCGTGAGGTGACGGGCACCCTTGCCGAACAGCAGCCAGCCGAGCGCCATGCGTTGGCGCGTCGGACGGAGCCCCGCGGACTGGAGCATTTCGTTGACGTCGTGCCACGGGCAGCCGGTCAAGGCCGGCTGGCGGCCGGACAGGAGGGCCGCAGCATGGGCGTCGTCGTCGTAGTGGGACGCGGTATTCTCGGTCATTTCCAGATTTCGGGCACGCGTGAACAATATCTCTTTGTTACTATAAGAACAGAAAGATGCAGATGCAAGTTTCTCGCAACTAGAGAGGTTCTAATCAGGCTTGGAACCGCGTGGTGAGCGCGTCATTTTACCTTCATGGATGCGCTTTGCCACCCGAAATGGCCTGTGTTAGAGAGCGCGCGGTTCCGCTTAGCCGATTTTGGTGCAGCCGAGCATGAAGGCTTGGTTCGCAGTCCATCCGGGGCTTGCGCGAGTCGCGGCCGATGGTGGCAATTGGCGTTGCTGTCCGATCGAGACGGGGCCATTTTCGCCAAAGAACGCCGCTCAATCGGGATTGAACAGAGGCTCGTGAATGCTGAACAGGCGCAACGGTTATGATTACGAAGATCTGCTGGCCTGTGCCCGCGGCGAGATGTTCGGTCCGGGCAATGCCCAGCTGCCGCTGCCGCCGATGCTGATGTTCGACCGCATCACGGAAATCACCGACAATGGCGGTGAATTCGGCAAGGGCCTGGTGCGCGCCGAGCTCGACGTGAAGCCTGATCTCTGGTTCTTCGGCTGCCATTTCAAGAACGACCCGGTGATGCCCGGCTGCCTTGGCCTGGATGCGCTGTGGCAAATGGTCGGCTTTTACCTCGGCTGGGTCGGCGGCGAAGGCCGCGGCCGGGCGCTCGGCCTGAGCGAGCTGAAGTTCGGCGGCCAGGTGCTGACCAACGCCCGCAAGGTTGTGTACAACGTCGATATCAAACGCGTGATGCGGGCAAAGCTTGTGCTCGGTATCGCCGACGGGTGGCTTTCGGTCGATGACCAGATTATTTATCGCGCCAAGGATCTGAAGGTCGGCCTGTTCAAGCAGGGCGCGAGCCTGGGCTGAGCGCATCACCAAGAAGACAACGATTGAGGCGAGGCTGTCATGAGGCGGGTTGTGGTCACCGGAATGGGCATCGTCTCGTCCATCGGAAACAACACCCAGGAAGTGCTTGCGAGCCTTCACGAGGCGAAGTCCGGCATTTCGCGGGCAGGGAAATATGCCGAGCTCGGCTTCCGTTCGCAGGTGCAAGGTGAGCCCACGCTCGATCCGTCGACGGTGGTCGACCGACGCGCGATGCGTTTCCTCGGCCAGGGGGCGGCGTGGAATCACGTCGCGATGGAGCAGGCGATCCAGGACTCCGGCCTGTCGCCGGACGAAGTCTCCAACATCCGTACCGGCATCATTATGGGCTCCGGCGGTCCCTCGGCGCGCACCATCGTCGAAGCCGCCGACATCACCCGCTCCAAGGGACCCAAGCGCGTCGGCCCGTTTGCGGTGCCGAAGGCGATGTCCTCCACGGCCTCCGCGACGCTTGCAACCTGGTTCAAGATCAAGGGCGTGAACTATTCGATCTCCTCGGCCTGCGCGACGTCGAACCATTGCGTCGGCAACGCCTACGAGACGATCCAGATCGGCAAGCAGGACATCATCTTCGCCGGCGGCTGCGAGGAGCTGGACTGGTCGCTGTCGGTGCTGTTCGACGCCATGGGCGCGATGTCCTCGAAATACAACGATACGCCGGCCACGGCCTCGCGTCCCTACGACCTCAATCGCGATGGCTTCGTCATCGCCGGCGGCGCCGGCGTGCTGGTGCTGGAAGAGCTCGAGCATGCCAAGGCGCGCGGTGCGAGGATCTATGGCGAGATCGTCGGCTATGGCGCGACCTCGGACGGCCACGACATGGTGGCGCCTTCGGGCGAAGGCGCCGAGCGCTGCATGCGCATGGCGATGTCGACGGTGAAGACCAGGGTCGACTACATCAATCCGCACGCGACCTCGACGCCGGCCGGCGATCCGCCGGAGATCGAGGCGATCCGAAAGGTGTTCGGCGTCGGCGAGAAGTGCCCGCCGATCTCGGCGACCAAGGCGCTGACCGGCCACTCGCTGGGCGCCACCGGCGTGCAGGAAGCAATCTATTCGCTGCTGATGATGAACAACGGCTTCATCTGCGAGAGCGCGCACATCCAGGAGCTCGATCCCGTATTCGCCGACATGCCGATCGTGCGCAAGCGCATCGACAACGTCAAGATCGGCACCGTGCTGTCGAACTCCTTCGGCTTCGGCGGCACCAACGCCACGCTGGTGTTCAGCCGGCTGGATGCGTGACGGCGTCGTCGACGCGTTCGTGATTTCTCGTCATGGCCGGGCAAGAGCGCGAAGCGCGTCTTCGCGCTAGATGTCCCGGCCATCCACGTCTTAGGTTCTGGCTGCAAAGGGCGTGGATGCCCGGGACTAGCCCGGGCATGACGAAGAGCGGAGAGTAATTTCGCAATGGAAGGTCTGATGAAAGGCAAGCGCGGTCTGATCATGGGCATCGCCAATGATCACTCGATCGCCTGGGGCATGGCGCGGACGCTGCATGCCCATGGCGCAGAGCTTGCCTTCACCTTCCAGGGCGAGGCTCTCGGCAAACGTGTGAAGCCGCTGGCGGAGCAGCTTGGCGTGGATCTGGTTCTGCCTTGCGACGTCGAGGACATCGCCAGCGTCGATGCCACCTTCGCCGCGCTTCGCGAGCAATGGGGCCAGCTCGACTTCGTGATCCACGCGATCGGCTTTGCCGACAAGAACGAGCTCAAGGGCCGCTACGCCGACACCAGCCGCGAGAATTTTTCGCGCACTATGGTGATCTCCTGCTTCTCGTTCACCGAGGTCGCAAAACGCGCCGCCGAGCTGATGACCGAAGGCGGCAGCATGATCACGCTGACCTTCGGCGCGTCGGAGCGCGCGATGCCGAACTACAACGTGATGGGTGTGGCGAAGGCGGCGCTGGAAGCTTCCGTGCGCTATCTCGCCGCCGATTTCGGACCGCGCGGCATCCGCGTCAACGCAATCTCCGCGGGCCCCATCCGCACGCTCGCCGGCTCCGGCATCGGCGAGGCGCGGGCGATGTTCGCCTTCATGCAGAAGCATGCGCCGCTCCGTCGCGGCGTCACGCTCGACGACCTCGGCGGCTCGGCGCTGTATCTGCTGTCGGATCTCTCCGGCGGCGTGACCGGCGAGATCCACTACGTGGATTCCGGCTACAACATCATCCTGATGCCGCGGCCGGACGATCTGAAGGCTGAATAGCTTCGTGCTCTTGTAGGGTGAGCAAAGGCGCGCCCTTCGCGCCGTGCCCACGATCTCTCAAGGATCGCGACGAAAAGTGGTGGGCACGCTTCGCTTTGCCCACCTACGAGAGCTTGCTTAACCGGCCGCGATCTTCTCCGCGCGCTGGAACGCCGGCCGCGCGATGCAGCGCGCCAGATAGGCGTCGAAGGCCGGCCGCGACGGCACCATCTTGAACAGGCGCACCGCGAAATTCAGGCCCGAGCCGACCGCAATGTCGGCGGCGGAAAATTCTTCGCCGAGAATCCACGGTCCTTTCTCAAGCGCGGCTTCCAGTACGTCGAACACCTGCGTCGCACTGCCCCACGCCGCGGTTGAGGTCGGGATCTCGATCTTGGTGAAGATCTGGATGATGGCGGGCTCGATGCAGCCCGGCGAGAAGAACAGCCATTGCAGGTAGCGCGCGCGGCGCGGGTCGGTCACGCCAGGCGCAAGCTTCGTCTCGGGATAGCGGTCGGCGATGTAGGCGCAGATCGCAGCGGCTTCCCCGAGCGCCGCGTCGCCGTCGGTCAGCGCCGGCACCTTGCCCATCGGATTGATCTTGAGAAAGTCCGGCGTTTTCTGCGCGCCGGTCGAGATATCGGTCAGCACGCGCTCGTAGGGCAGGCCGCTCTCTTCCATCAGCCAAAGCGTCGTGAACGAGCGCGAGCGGGGCGACCAATAGAGCTTGATCATGGCGAAGAACCCTCCGGAGGCGAGAGGCGAACAACGCGCAATTCATGGCGCGTTTGCCGGGCATTCGCAACGCACTAACCCTAGGCGGAAGGCAGCGGCGTGAACGACATGTGGGTCAACGTTCTCCAGCTTCGCTTTGACGTGCTGCTGGTCGAACCCCGAGCAAAAGCGGCAGCGTCTTGTCGAGGCTTTCCGTCAGCATGGCGCGCACGCCGTCGCGCAGTGCGGGATTGTCGGCGGCATCTTCAGGGCGCGTTGGAAACGATTCTGCGGGTAATTCGCGATAGGGACCGCTGATGTGCCTGCCCAGAAGCCTCTGCACCACCAGGGAATGATGCACGTTGATCAGCGCAGAGCTCTGCCTGACAACGGAGAAGTCGCGCCCGTCAAAGATGCGGATAAAAGCCAGGGCGTAGAGATAGATGCGACGCCCGAGCACCACATCCTGGTTGAGGATGCCGAAGCCGCGGACCGTGTAGTTGGATGACCCGATAGGGCTGATTGAATTGAGGATCTGGATGTAGTGTCGGCAATTCGTACCTTTCGCGACCTGGCGCATGTATTCGGCCAGCTCCGCGTCGAGATCGCGGAACAACCTGTCCTTCAATGTGTCCTTGGACTCATCGCGGGGAGGAAATTTCGCCGGGTTGTAGGGGATTCTCAGAACGGACCCGCTGGCAGGAATCGCGGCGCGAGTCCGCGCGAAGATCAGGTCGTTGAGCCCCCAGCCTCGAATCGGGACCACCACCTTCTTGTTCTGGAATACGGTGAGGCCGGTCGTCAGCACGGTGAACTCATCGCCGGTGGTGACCACGACACCGAAGTCGCACGGGCCGCCGCCAGCAGAAGCGGGCTTGGCCGTCACATCGCGCCGGGTGGTCGCCTTGCCGTTGGCCGTGCTCGTCTTTGGCGTTGCCTGGGCTTCGGCTCCCGCCGTTGCGAGCAGATGAGCCGCGATGATCATTGCGAAAGCCTGAGTCGCCTTGACCGTCGTTTTCTTGCGAGCTTGGCTTCCCGTCATCATCGTCACTGCGCGAAATATGGCGGCAAGATCTTGTCCAGCCGTTTGGTCAGAAATTCGCGCGTGGTGTCGCGCAGGGCGGTGTTGTTGGCGGAGTCCGTGGCCGTCTCCGGAAACATCGACTTGTCCACTTTCTGCAAGAGCTCGTTCGAGACGAAGTTGTCCGCCATATGCTTCATGACACCTTCGAACGTTACGGCCGGGCCTTTCATAATTTCGAAGGTGCGGCCGTCGACCCATGTCACGCCGATATAGGCGAAGACATACGCATAGGAGATGAGACCGACACCCCGGCTGAAGATTCCGACGCCGCTGAGCGACTGATTGGTCCCGTCGAGCTGTCCTTCGCTACGCATGATGACGAGATAGCGCTCGCAACCGGCATTCCCCGCGACCTGCCGGATCAGGTTCGACAGCTCTTCGCGCCGATTGCGGAATAGGCCGGACTTGGGATGATAGTAGGAATCGAGCACACCCTTGGCGTAAGTGATCCGTCGCACCGGCGTGCTGCCTGCTGCTGCCCGCGCCCGCGCAAAGACGAGATCGTCGAGGCCCCAGGATACCGGGACTTCTGCATAGTCGTTCCCGAACACGGTCAGGCCGATCTTCTGGACGACGAAGATGTCCTCGGTCCCTGCAATCACGCCGACACCACACGGACCGGTCGTCGCCGGCTCCGCAGGCTTGGCTGTCGCCTTCGGCTTCGCCGCCGCTTTCTTGGTCGTCGGCTTTACCTGTGGTGCGGTCTGAGCGGAAGGCGCAGTGGTTGCAGGCGGCGTCTGCGCTACCGCTGGAGCCAGAATGGACAGCGGCACAAGCACCGTGGCAGCAAATCGAAACATGGATTCCAGGGAATTAGAAGGCGGAGGTCATCGGTCCCGCCACACTAGGTGGGGATCGTGACAACCGCAAGCTGCAGCCGGAGATCGCTATCTATTCGCCGGGCCGCTGCCGCTTCCACCGGTAATACTTCATCACGAACCCGTTCGACGGCTCGATCTCTTCCTTCTCGAATACAAAACCCTCGCGCTCGTACCAGCGCCAGGCCTTTTCGTTCTCGCGCACGCAACGCAGGTACATTTCGTCGGGCATTTGCGTGCGCGTGAAGGCGAGCAATTGCCGGCCGATCGATCGGCCCTGATAGGCGGGCGCGACGAACAGCATGTCGAGATAGAGCTTCGGCAGATGCAGCGCCAGCATCGCAGCGATCGTGCCGCGGTCGTCGGCGACGAACAGGCTCCAGCCGTTCGCGATCTCGCGCCTGATGCGCGCGCGCAGGTTGGCCAGGAGGAAGTCGCTCGTCTCGGCAAGCCCGGTCGAGACCCAGCTCTCCATCCAGACACGGCCGATCTCGTCGTACTCCTCCGGGCGGGCAGGGCGGATGATCGGATCCGGCATCCGCCGCTCAAGCCCGCTGGCTGCGCACGGACTGACGCGCGCGGACCTTGCCGGCCGACAGGCAGACCACCTCGGAGATTTGCAGCAGCTGCCGTGCCAGCGGGCTGGTCTTGCGCCAGACCATGCCGATGGTGCGCGACGGCTCGGGGTCGCGGAAGCGCGCCAGCGAGACCGAGGCAGACCGCGTCTCCACCGGCACCGCCATCTCCGGGATCAGCGTCACGCCGATGCCGGCGCTGACCATCTGGACCAGCGTCGAGAGCGAGTTGGCGTCCAGCATCTCGCGCGGCGGCGCCGATTGCATGTTGCAGAAGGAGAGCGCCTGGTCGCGGAAGCAGTGCCCCTCCTCCAGCAGCAGAAGCCGCATCTCGCGCATCATCTCGCGCGACGGCACCGGGGTGCCCTCGTCGGAGCCCGGCCGGACCAGCAAGAATTTCTCTTCGAACAGAGCGACCTCGGTGAGCGAGGGTTCCGACACCGGGAGCGCCACGATGGCGGTGTCGAGCCGTCCTTCCACCAGCTCCTGGATCAGCCGCGGGGTCATGGTCTCGCGCACGCGGATATCGAGCTCCGGATGCATGCGCGTGAGATTCTTGGTGATCTTGGGCAGCAGGTAGGGCGCGATGGTCGGGATCATGCCGATGCGCAGGCGGCCGGCGAAGCGGTCCTGCGAGGCCCGGGCGAAATCACCGAGTTCGTCGACCGAGCGCAGGATGTCACGGACGCGCTGGGCGAGTTCCTCGCCGAACCGGGTCAGCGCGACCTGCCGCGCGCTGCGCTCCAGCAGCAGCCCGCCGAGCGTCTCCTCCAGCTCCTTGATCTGCATCGACAGGGCCGGTTGCGAAATGGAACAGGATTCGGCCGCGCGGCCAAAATGGCCGTGACGCGCCAGCGCATCGAAATACCGGAGCTGACGTAGCGTCAGATTTATCATAAGAAAATCCTATCGCAGCGATCATTAAAGTCAACTTCCCCTGATGGGATGCGGCGCTTAGAGTGCTTCTACCTGGTCAAGGGCGCGAGTTCGACGCCGCCAGAGGAGGTATTCATGGACGACACTTCGAAGTGCCCGTTTTCGGGCGGAAAACCCGCGCGTACAAACCGCGACTGGTGGCCAACTCAGCTCGACATCGAGGTCCTGCACAAGAACTCGGACAAGTCCGATCCGATGGACAAGGACTTCGACTACGCCAAGGAGTTCAAGTCGCTCGACCTGAAT
The DNA here is from genome assembly GCF_015291725.1 of Bradyrhizobium sp. CCBAU 51765. Lineage (GTDB taxonomy): Bacteria > Pseudomonadota > Alphaproteobacteria > Rhizobiales > Xanthobacteraceae > Bradyrhizobium > Bradyrhizobium liaoningense. Next base: position 62,308 of record NZ_CP030038.1, on the reverse strand, counting down.
GCGGTCATCAAGGACCTCACCGCTTTGATGACGGATTCGCAGGAATGGTGGCCCGCCGACTTCGGTCACTATGGCGGCCTCATGATCCGCATGGCCTGGCACAGTGCGGGCACCTACCGCATCACCGACGGCCGCGGTGGCGCCGGAGCCGGTCAGCAGCGCTTCGCGCCGCTCAACAGCTGGCCCGACAACGCCAATCTCGACAAGGCGCGCCGTCTGCTCTGGCCGATCAAGCAGAAATACGGCCGCAAGCTTTCCTGGGCCGATCTGATGGTGCTCGCCGGCAACGTCGCGCTGGAATCGATGGGCTTCAAGACCTTTGGTTTCGCCGGCGGTCGCGTCGACGTCTGGGAGCCGGAAGAGCTTTATTGGGGTCCGGAAGGCACCTGGCTCGGCGATGAGCGCTACAGCGGTGAGCGTCAGCTCGCCGAGCCGCTCGGCGCGGTGCAGATGGGCCTGATCTACGTCAATCCGGAGGGGCCGAACGGCAAGCCGGATCCGGTCGCTGCGGCCAAGGACATCCGCGAGACGTTCGCCCGCATGGCGATGAACGACGAAGAGACCGTCGCGCTGATCGCCGGCGGCCACAGCTTCGGCAAGACCCACGGCGCCGGCGATGCATCGCTGGTCGGTCCGGAGCCGGAAGCGGGCGAGCTGGAAGATCAGGGGCTCGGCTGGAAGAGCAAGCATGGTTCGGGCCTGGGTGCTGATTCCATCACCAGCGGCCTCGAGGTGACGTGGACGACGACGCCGACGAAGTGGAGCAACAACTTCTTCGAGAACCTGTTCAATTTCGAATGGGAGCTGACGAAGAGCCCGGCTGGTGCGCAGCAGTGGACGGCCAAGAACGCCGAGGCGATCATCCCCGATGCTTTCGACAAGTCGAAGAAGCATCGGCCGACGATGCTGACGACCGACCTCTCGCTGCGCTTCGATCCCGTGTATGAGAAGATCTCGCGTCGCTTCCTGGAGAACCCGGATCAGTTCGCTGACGCCTTCGCCCGCGCCTGGTTCAAGCTGACCCATCGCGATATGGGTCCGATCCAGCGCTATCTCGGCCCGCTGGTGCCGAAGGAAACGCTGATCTGGCAGGACCCCATTCCAGCCGTCAATCACGAGCTGGTCAGCGATCAGGACATCGCCGCCCTGAAGACCAAGATCCTGGGCTCCGGCCTCTCGGCGCCCGAGCTGGTCTCGACCGCCTGGGCGTCAGCCTCGACGTTCCGCGGCTCCGACAAGCGCGGTGGCGCCAACGGCGCGCGTATTCGTCTCGCGCCGCAGAAGGACTGGGAGGTGAATGAGCCGGCTCAGCTCGCCAAGGTGCTCGGCAAGCTCGAAGCGATCCAGAAGGACTTCAACGCGTCGTCCGGCGCGAAGAAGGTCTCGCTGGCAGACTTGATCGTGCTCGGCGGCACCGCTGCGGTCGAGAAGGCCGCCAAGGACGCCGGCGTCGACGTCAAGGTCGGCTTCACGCCGGGCCGCATGGACGCCTCGCAGGAGCAGACGGATGCGGCCTCCTTCGCGCCGCTGGAGCCGCGGGCCGATGGCTTCCGTAATTATATCGGCAAGCGGCATCAGTTCATGCATCCTGAAGAGGCGCTGGTCGATCGCGCGCAGCTGCTGAGGCTGACTGGTCCGGAGATGACGGTGCTGGTCGGCGGCCTGCGGGTGCTCGGTGCGAATGCGAACGGTTCGAAGCACGGCGTCTTCACTTCGAAGCTGGGTACGCTGAGCAACGACTACTTCGTCAACCTGCTCGACATGAGCACGCAGTGGACGCCGTCGGCCGACGGCTCCTATGAGGGGCGCGACCGCAAGACCAACGCGGTGAAGTGGACCGCCACGCGTGTCGATCTGATCTTCGGCGCACACTCGCAGCTTCGCGCCTTCGCCGAGGTCTATGCCACCTCGGACTCCAAGGAGAAGTTCGTCAAGGACTTCGCCAAGGCATGGACCAAGGTGATGAACCTCGACCGGTACGACATCGTGGCGTGAGCGTGACACCTCTCCCGCTTGCGGGAGAGGGGGCGCAGCACTCCCCGGAGCAGTCACAAAAAAGGGCGGCCTCTCGGCCGCCCTTCGTGTTTCTGGTTGAGGTGCGAGAGCTTACTCGCCCGCCGCTTCGCGCGGGGCCTTCTCGCCCTCGGCGGCCTTCTCCTTGGCCTCGAGGTCCTCGCCAGTGGTCTGGTCGACCACCTTCATCGACAGGCGGGTCTTGCCGCGATCGTCGAAGCCGAGCAGCTTGACCTTGACCTTGTCGCCTTCCTTGACGACGTCGGAGGTCTTCTGCACGCGGTTGGAAGCGAGCTGGCTGATGTGGACGAGGCCGTCCTTGGAGCCGAAGAAGTTCACGAAGGCGCCGAACTCCATCACCTTGACGACGGTGCCGTCATAGATCTGGCCGACTTCGGGCTCGGAGGCGATCGACTTGATCCACTTGATCGCGGCCTTCATGGCTTCGCCGTCGCTGGAGGCGACCTTCACGGTGCCGTCGTCCTCGATGTTGACCTTGGCGCCGGTCTTCTCGACGATCTCGCGGATCACCTTGCCGCCGGTGCCGATCACTTCGCGGATCTTGTCGGTCGGGATCTTGAAGGTCTCGATGCGCGGCGCATATTCGCCGAGCTCGGCGCGGGCGTTGGTCAGCGCCTTGGCCATCTCGCCGAGGATGTGGATGCGGCCTTCCTTGGCCTGGCCAAGGGCGACGCGCATGATCTCTTCGGTGATGCCTTCGATCTTGATGTCCATCTGGAGCGAGGTGATGCCTGCTTCCGTGCCGGCGACCTTGAAGTCCATGTCGCCGAGATGGTCCTCGTCACCGAGGATGTCGGAGAGAACCGCAAAGCGCTTGTCCTCGAGGATCAGGCCCATCGCGATGCCCGCGGTCGGCCGCTTCAACGGCACGCCCGCATCCATCAGCGCCAGCGAGGCGCCGCAGACCGACGCCATCGACGAGGAGCCGTTGGATTCGGTGATCTCCGAGACCACGCGCACCGTGTAGGGGAACTCGTGGTGCGGTGGCAGCACCGGATGAATCGCGCGCCAGGCCAGCTTGCCGTGGCCGATCTCGCGGCGCTTGGTGCCGCCGAGGCGGCCGGTCTCGCCGACCGAATAGGGCGGGAAGTTGTAGTGCAGCAGGAACGTTTCCTTGTACGTCCCGGACAGCGCGTCGATGTACTGCTCGTCCTCGCCGGTGCCGAGCGTGGTCACGACCATCGCCTGGGTCTCGCCGCGGGTGAACAGCGCCGAGCCGTGGGCGCGGGGCAGCACGCCGACTTCGGCGATGATGTTGCGGACCGTCTTGCTGTCGCGGCCGTCGATGCGCTTGCCGGTGTCCAGGATGTTCCAGCGAACGATCTTGGCTTCCAGCTCCTTGAATACGCCGGCGATGCGGAGCTTGTCGTATTTCGGCTCCTGCCCTTCGGGGAAGTAGTGGGCGATCACCTTTTCCTTGACCTTGCCGACCGCGGCGTAGCGATCCTGCTTGACGGGAATCGCGTAGGCGGCGCGCAGCTCCTGCTCGACGAGGCCGAGCATCTCCTTCTCGAGCGCGGCGTTGTCGATCACGGTGACTTCGCGCGGCTCCTTGGCGGCCTTCTCGGCGAGCTCGATGATCGCGTTGATCACCGGCTGGAAGTGGCGGTGACCGAACATCACGGCGCCGAGCATGATGTCTTCGTTCAGCTCCTTGGCTTCCGATTCCACCATCAGCACGGCGTCGGCGGTGCCGGCGACGACGAGGTCGAGCTGGGTGTCGACCATCTCGTCGAGCGTCGGGTTGAGGATGAACTCGTCATTGGCGAAGCCGACGCGCGCTGCGCCGATCGGGCCCTTGAACGGGGCGCCGGACAGGGTCAGCGCAGCCGACGACGCGACCAGCGCGACGATATCCGGGTCGTTCTCCATGTCGTGCGACAGCACGGTGGCGATCACCTGGGTCTCGTTGCGCCAGCCGTCGACGAACAGCGGGCGGATCGGACGGTCGATCAGGCGGGAGACCAGCGTCTCCTTCTCGGTCGGACGGCCCTCGCGCTTGAAATAGCCGCCGGGGATGCGGCCCGCAGCGTAGGTCTTCTCCTGGTAGTCGACGGTCAGCGGCAGGAAGTCGACGCCTTCGCGCGGCGCCTTCGCCGCGACGACGGTGGCGAGCACCACGGTCTCGCCATAGGTGGCGACGACGGCGCCGTCGGCCTGGCGGGCGATCTTGCCGGTTTCGAGCTTGAGTGGGCGTCCGCCCCAGTCGATCTCGACTGAATGCTTATTGAACATAGTGGTCTTCTTTCATGGGTTCTCGAAAGAAGGGACGGCGCTCGAAAAACAAAAACCATGCGCAAGATTGCGGGCCGCTGATCGGAGCGCATGATCAGCGTCCTGCGATCCTGCCATGGTTTTTGGATTTCGGATGGCGTCCATCCTTTCGGGTCATACGGGCGCCTTGCCCGTTGTGCCCAGCCGCCGGATTGCTGCTGGACTGTCAGTCGGCACGAACGCGAACACCGAACCGCGGTCTTCACTCTTCATGCCCGGATGCGAATCCTCAAAGACGCGCATCCGACGCGGACGCAGCCTCGATCAAAAACCTTTAAGGAAGCGCTTTCGTTCGAAACCACGTACGAAAACGCGCGCCAGTGGCGCGCGCAGGAACACTTAACGACGAATATTGTGCTTCTCGAGCAGCGCCTTGTACCGCGCCTCGTCCTTCTTCTTGAGATAGTCGAGGAGCGAGCGCCGGGTCGACACCAGCTTCAAGAGGCCGCGACGCGAATGGTTGTCCTTCACGTGGGTCTTGAAATGGTTGGTGAGGTTGTTGATGCGTTCCGACAGGATCGCGACCTGAACCTCGGGCGAGCCGGTGTCGCCGGCCTTGGTGGCATTCGTCTTGATGACTTCCGCTTTGCGTTCTGCGGCAATCGACATCGTCAATTTCTCTCGTTGCGACCGGAGCTGGCAGTCAGGCCGGTCAGGTTGAACACACGCTTGGGGATGATTTCGCCATTGCCGACTTCAGCAAGCGCGAGAAGCCGGCCTGCCACCGTGACATAGACTGTGCCGCTACAAGTGGGCGCATCCCGTCCGCGCAACAAAACGGCCTGGCCCCGATGGAGCCTTGCCGCATCAGCCCGAGTGACGGCCAGTGCCGGGATGTCGTCCAGCGCGGTCTCAACGGGCAAAAGCGCGTCGGCGAGGCTGCCCTCGCCGGACGCGGCTCTATCGCACAAAGCCTCCAACTGATCCAGCGGAATCATGTCGTTTTCGCCAAACGGGCCGACCAGGGTCCGCCTGAGGGCGCAGATATGGCCGTAAGTGCCGAGAATCCGGCCCATATCGCGGGCTAGCGCCCTGACATAGGTGCCCTTGCCGCACTCGGCCTCGAATACGGCTCGGTCCTTATCTGGTTGATCTACAAGGGTTAAATGGTGAATCTCGACCGGCCGGGGGGCCAGTTCCACGACCTCGCCGTCGCGGGCAAGGTCATAGGCGCGCTCGCCCTGGATCTTGATCGCGGAATAGCGCGGCGGGATCTGCTCGATCACCCCGGTGAAGCGGGGCAGAAGAGCCAGGATCGCCTCCCGGGTCGGGCGCTGGTCGGAGGTCGCGGTCACCCGGCCCTCGATGTCGTCGGTGTCGCGCTCCTCGCCCCAGCAGACCGTGAACTGATAGCGCTTGCGGCCGTCCATCACGAAGGGAACGGTCTTGGTGGCTTCGCCGAGTGCGATCGGCAGCCCGCCGGAGGCGAGCGGATCGAGCGTACCGGCGTGGCCGGCGCGCTTGGCGTTGAACAGGCGCTTGAGCACCGCAACCGCCTGCGTCGAGGTCATGCCGATCGGCTTGTCGAGCACGACCCAGCCATGGACGTCGCGGCGGTCCCGGCGCGGCTGGTTGCCCTTCTGCTGCCTGGCGCGTGGATCGTTGTTGACGCGGCGCGGCTCCTGATGCGGTCGGGCATCGCCTCCCAGATCCGCGAAGTTATTTTTCTGCACCTCGCGCTGATCAGCATCGTTGCCGCCGATCGTGCCGTGAGCCGGGTCCATGGTCATTGCTCTTCTTCCCGATCCGAAGCCGGATTCTGTTCCAGATCCTTGTCCAAGTCCTTCTGCACCGCAGGTGTTCGCAAAAGCTTCTCGATCCGTTCCGCTTCGTCGAATCGCTCGTCGACGCGGAAGCGAATGTCAGGTGCAAATTTCAGGTTAACGCGCCGCGCGACCTCGCCGCGCAGGAATTTCTTGTTGCGCTCGAGCGCCGCGATCACGATCTCGGTGTCGCGGCCACCGAGCGGCATCACGTAGACCGTCGCGAGCTTCAGGTCGGGCGACATCCGCACCTCCGGCACGGTGATGATGTGACCTTCGAGGTCCGCATCATGCACGTTGCCTTGCGCCAGAATATCGGCCATCGCGTGGCGAACCTGCTCGCCGACGCGCAACTGACGCTGCGAGCCTCCGCCGGGCGCGGAACTTTTCTTCTGATGGTGGCGTGGCATTCTCGAAAATCACCTCGTCATGCCCGTGCTTGGGACACGAGCATTGTCGTTTTCCTGTTGAAACGAAGAGGGGTGGATGGCCGGAAAAATCCGGCCATCGCACTCCCGCAATTTCAATTCAAAAAGATCCGAACGCTTCGGTAAGATTTGGACTTACAGGGAGCGCTGGATCGTCTCCACGCGATAGCACTCGATCACGTCACCGGCACGCATGTCGTGATAGCTCTCGAAGGCCATGCCGCATTCCTGGCCCGACTGGACTTCCTTCACTTCGTCCTTGAAGCGCTTCAGCGTCGACAGCTTGCCTTCGTGCACCACGACGTTGTCGCGGATCAGGCGCACATTGGCGCCGCGTTCCACGGTGCCGTCGGTGACGCGGCAGCCGGCGACCTTGCCGACCTTGGAGATGTTGAAGATCTCCAGGATCTCGGCATTGCCCAGCATGGTTTCGCGCAAGGTCGGCGCGAGCAGGCCGCTCATCGCCTTCTTCACGTCGTCCACGAGGTCGTAGATGATGTTGTAGTAGCGGATCTCGATGCCGTTGCGCTTGGCGGCCGCAGCGGCTTCCTTGTTGGCACGAACCGAGAAGCCGATGATCGCGGCGTTGAAGCCTTCCGCGAGCGTCACGTCGGATTCCGAGATGCCGCCGACGCCGGCATGCAGGATGCGGGCTGCGACCTCGTCGGTACCGAGCTTCTCCAGCGAGCCGAGGATCGCTTCCAGCGAGCCCTGCACGTCGGCCTTGACGATCAGCGGGAATTCCTTGCGGCCCGCCGTCTTCAATTGCGACATCATCTGCTCGAGCGAGCCGCGCATGCCGGAGATCGAGGCTGCCGCGTTCTCGCGCTTCTGGTGCGCACGGTAGCTGGTGACCTGACGGGCGCGGGCTTCGTTCTCGACCACCGCGAGACGATCACCGGCCTCGGGCGGCCCGTTGAAGCCGAGCACTTCGACCGGTACCGAGGGACCGGCCTCCTGCACCGTCTCGCCCTGATCCGAGATCAAGGCGCGGACACGGCCCATTTCGGCACCGGCGACGATGATGTCGCCGACGCGGAGCGTGCCGCGCTGCACCAGCACGGTCGCGACCGGACCACGGCCGCGATCGAGCTTGGCCTCGATCACGGTGCCTTCCGCCGGGCGCTGCGAATTGGTCTTCAGGTCGAGGAGTTCGGCCTGGAGCGCGATCATCTCGAGCAGCTTGTCGAGATTGGTCTTGTTCTTGGCGGACACCTCGACGTCGACGACCTCGCCGCCGAAGGATTCCACCTGCACCTCGTGCTGAAGCAGCTCGGTGCGCACGCGCTCGGGCTTGGCGTCGGGCTTGTCGATCTTGTTGATGGCAACGATGATCGGCACCCGCGCCGCCTTGGCGTGGTTGATGGCCTCGACCGTCTGCGGCATCACGCCGTCATCGGCCGCGACCACCAGCACGACGATGTCGGTGACCTTGGCGCCGCGGGCGCGCATCGCGGTGAACGCGGCGTGGCCGGGCGTATCGATGAAGGTGATCTTCTTGCCGCTTTCGGGCGACACCACCTGATAGGCGCCGATGTGCTGGGTGATGCCGCCGGCCTCGCCGGAGACGACATTGGCGTGGCGGAGTGCGTCGAGCAGCGAAGTCTTGCCGTGATCGACGTGGCCCATCACGGTCACGACGGGCGAGCGCGTTTCTGTATCGGTGGAATCGTCGACGGTGTCGAACAGGCCTTCCTCGACGTCCGACGCGGCAACGCGTTTGACGGTGTGGCCCAGTTCTTCGGCGATCAGCTGCGCGGTGTCGGCGTCGATCACGTCGGTGATCTTGTGCATCGCGCCCTGCTTCATCAGCATGCGGATGACGTCGACCGCGCGCTCGGCCATGCGGTTGGCGAGCTCCTGGATGGTGATCGCTTCCGGAATGACCACCTCGCGGATGAGCTTTTCCTTCGGCTCGTTCGAGGCGTGGCCCTTCAGGCGCTGGGTGCGGCGGCGGAACGAGGCGATCGAGCGCTCGCGCACCTCGTCGGCGTTGAGCGCGGTGACCACGGTGAGGCGGCCGCGCTCCTTCTGCGGGCCGGGCTTGTGGGTGGTCTTCGGGGGAGGTGCGGGACGCGCGGCGCCGCCGGGACCGCGACGGATCTGGCGCGGAGCTTCGTCCTCGTCAGGCTCGGCTGCAACTGCGGGGCCGCGACCTGCCGGTGCACCCGGACGCTGCGCGGTCGTCGTTGCGGGACGCGCCGTCGTGGTTCCAGGGCGGGTCGTGGTGGTTCCGGGCCGGGCCGCGGGGGCGCCGGGCCGCGGCGCAGGCGCGGCCGGCGCGGCGGTTGCGGGGCGCGCGGCCGCTGCCGGCTGCTCGCCTTCGCCAAAACGCTTCTTGGCTTCGGTCTCGGCCTTCCGCTTGGCTTCGTCCTCGTGGCGATGGCGCTCGTCCTCGGCCTTGCGGCGGGCTTCGGCGGCTTCGCGCTCGGCGCGTTCGGCGGCCTCGCGCACGGCGCGGCGCTGGGCCTCTTCCTCGGCCTGGCGGCGTTCTTCGACTTCGCGCAGCTTGGCATCGGCCAGCGCGCTGGCGCGGGCCGAACGTTCGTCCTCGGTCAGGGTACGCAGCACCACGCCGGAACCGGCGTTGCGAGGCGGGGCGGGCGGAGCCGGGCGCGACGGCGCAGCGGGTGCCGCCGGCGCCGGCTTTGCGGCCACCTCAGGCACGTGCGGCTCGGGGCCATCGCCAATGCGGCGCTTGCCGCGCTTCTCGACCACGACCTGCTTGCTGCGGCCATGGCTGAAGCTCTGGCGCACGGTCCCCGTTTCGACGCGCGGCTTGAGCGATAGCGTCTTGCTCGGAACGCTCAGCTTCTTGTCGCCAGGGGTCTTGGTATCAACCATTCAGCAGTCCTAATCCTGATTTATCGGTGTTGTGCGTTGCCGCACCGTCCAATTGGGTCGTCGTTGTCTCTCAGAAATCCTGGCCGTGCTTTTCGGCAGTCTTGTCAGCGTCCGCCATCCGGTATCGGACCAGCATCTGGCTACGTGACAGGAATGACCTGCTCGCCGGGCCCGCGAGCAGCGCAGCATGTATCACATTTGACCGGGTGAGTGCCAAATCCAATTCTACCGATTTCAGTGCGGTGACGACGGGAATCTGCGGCTCAGCGCCGCGATTTCCGGCATTTTGACGTGCCAGCATGTCCAATTTGCGGATTCCGTCCGCGGCCCCGTCGCTGGCGTGGATCAGGACCTCGACCGTGCCCTCCCGAAGGGCGCTCTCGACCTTGCCGAAGCCGGCCACGACCTGGCCCGCCTTGGCGGCGATCCCAAGGGCTTCCGTCACGCTCCGAACCAGGAGTGCCTCGATATCGTTGGGAAGCGTCTGAGGGATGCGCAGATCGCGCTTGAAGGCCTTGCTAAATTGGTGACGCCGCACCGCTTCCGCAACCACCTTGCGTGAGGCGGTGATCCACATGCCGCGTCCGGGCAGCTTGCGCTTGAGATCGGGAACCACATCGCCTTGCGGCGATACGACGAAGCGGATCAGCTCGTCGATCGGCCGGACCTCGCGACTGACCGCGCACATGCGCATGGTCGCGGACCTTTCGGTCCGCGGCCCATGGTCGAGTTCGCTGTCAATGCTGGCGAGCATCCGGATGACATCCTCCCTGGCCCTTACGCCGGCTGGTCTTCGGTCGCCGCGGCCTCTTCAGCAGGCTTGGCGAGATCGGCCTCGGTGATCCAGCCGGCCTTGACGCGGGCCTGCATGATCATCGCTTCGGCATCGTCGCGGGAGATGTCGATGCCATCGAGCGCACCGGCGTGCTTGGTCGGCTCGCTGCCTTCCTTGCGCTCGGTCCAGCCGACCAGATCGTCGGTGGCGCAGCCGGCGAGGTCGTCGACCGTCTTGATGTCGTTCTCGCCGAACTTCACCAGCATCTTCGAGGTCACGCCGGGCACGTCCTTGAGCGCGTCCTCGACACCGAGCTCCTTGCGCCTGGCCTCGAGTTCGGCTTCCTGCTGCTCCAGATATTCGCGGGCGCGGTTCTGGAGCTCTTGCGCGGTCTCCTCGTCAAAGCCTTCGATGCCGGCGAGTTCCTTGACGTCCACCATCGCGAGTTCTTCGACCGAGGTGAAGCCTTCGGACGCCAGCAGCTGGCCGACCACTTCGTCGACATTGAGCGATTCCATGAAGACGCGAGTGGAGTTCTCGAAGTCGGCCTGGCGGCGCTCCGATTCCTCCTGCTCGGTCAGGATGTCGATGTCCCAGCCGGTGAGCTGCGAGGCCAGACGCACGTTCTGGCCGCGGCGGCCGATCGCCAGCGAGAGCTGGTTGTTGGTGTCGGGCACCACGACCTCGATGCGCTCGCGGTCCTCGTCGATGACGACCTTGGAGACTTCGGCCGGCGCCAGTGCGTTGACCACGAAGGTCGCGATGTCGGGCGACCAGGGGATGATGTCGATCTTCTCGCCCTGCAGTTCGTTCACCACGGCCTGCACGCGCGAGCCGCGCATGCCGACGCAGGCGCCGACCGGATCGACCGAGGAATCGCGGGAAATCACGCCGATTTTCGCGCGCGAGCCGGGATCGCGGGCCACCGCCTTGATCTCGACGATGCCGTCATAGATCTCAGGCACTTCCTGCGCGAACAGTTTCGCCATGAACTGCGGATGGGTGCGGGAGAGGAAGATCTGCGGGCCGCGGGTTTCGCGGCGGACGTCGAAGATGTAGGCGCGGACGCGGTCGCCGTTGCGGAACACTTCGCGCGGCAGCATCTCGTCGCGGCGGATGATGGCCTCTCCACGGCCGAGATCGACGATCACGCTGCCATATTCGACGCGCTTGACGACGCCGTTGACGATGTCGCCGATACGGTCCTTGAATTCCTGGTATTGCCGGTCGCGCTCGGCCTCGCGCACCTTCTGCACGATCACCTGCTTGGCCGATTGCGCGGCGATGCGGCCATATTCCAGCGGCGGCAGGGTGTCGGCGATGGTGTCGCCGACCTGGGCACCGGGATTGGCGCGCTGCGCGTCCACCAGCGAGATCTGGTTGGCATGGTTTTCGACTTTGTCGACCACCAGCATGTGGCGCGACAGCCGCAGCTCGCCCTTTTTCGGGTCGATCTCGGCATGAACGTCAGTTTCGCTGCCGTAACGAGCCCGCGCCGCCTTGGCGATGGCGTCCTCCATCGCGGCGATGACGATGCCGCGGTCGATCGATTTCTCGCGTGCAACGGCGTCCGCGATCTGAAGCAATTCAAGTCGGTTGGCGCTGACTGCCATGGCTAGTCTCCTTGGTCAGGCTCGATCTCGCCCCGCCGCGCGCGTTCGGCGGCCAGGCGATGTTTCTTCGTATTGGTCGGGGCCGGCTTCTTCTTCGGCTTGGTGTTCTTGGTGATCTTCGCACTGATCTCTGCGTGCGGTGCAGCCGGCGGCTCCAGTCCGAGATCCCTGCGCATCTTGCGCTCCTCGGCCTTGCCGCGGCGCATGGATTCGGCGATCAGCTCGTCGGTCAGCACGAGGCGCGCCTCGCCGATATCCTCCATGGTCAGGAGAACGTCGGCTTCGTCGTCCGGCTTGACGTCGTCGCGATGCAGATGCACGCGATCGCCTTCGACTGGACCGAGCGTGCCGCGGAAGCGCTTGCGCCCCTCATGTGCGACGGCCATCTCGATCTTCACCAGATGCCCGGAATAACGCTCAAAATCAGAGCGGCGAACCAGCGGGCGGTCGATGCCTGGCGAGGAGATCTCCAGCCGGTAGGCGCGATCGATGGGATCGGCGACGTCGAGCACGGGCGACAATGCCCGCGAGATCGCCTCGCAATCCTCGATTTGCATCGAGCCGTCCGGTCGCTCGGCCATGATCTGAACGGTGCAGCCGGCTTCCCCGGAGATGCGGATCCGGACCAGGCGATAGCCCATGCCCTGGAGCACGGGAGCAGCCACCGCGGACACCCGTGCCGCGGCGCCGGGCTCGACCACGAGCCGCGGCTCGGCCAGCAATTCGGCATCCGTGGAACCAGGGTTCGGCTCGGTCATGTCCAGGGTCAGGGTGCTCGATGGTTAAGGCTTGGTTACGACTTCAAAGCCCGCTTCGGAACTTTCCCGACAGCGCGTCGGGCCGCATCTTCCGCCAAGCCGCGTTCAGGTAATAAAAAAGAGCGGGTCCTTGCGGGCCCACTCTCACTACGCGGATCGTATGAGAAGATGAATTGGCGCTGATATAGCGCTTTCCGCCCTCCCGGACAAGGCCTATCGCAGCGGGAACGGGGCCTTTTTGCGCCGCTCGGCGCACCCTGCGCAACGCTTCTTTCATCAAGCAGGCCTAACTTCCGCGATCGTGGGGCGGCTTGAACCAAGGGCGCACCCGCGGCGTGCCCCGTTCGAGTTGCGTTTTCATGACCGTTGCCACGTCGCTCATTCCTGGACTGGACGATATCGTCAAGCGCGGCGATCCGCGGCGACGCGGCGAGATCGCGCGGGCCATCGCCCAGTTGTTCTTCCAGGATGCGGAGAAGCTCCGCCCCGAGTTGATCGATCTCTTCGACAATCTCCTGATCGATCTCGTCCCGCATGCCGAGCTGTCCTCGCGGGTCGATCTGGCCGAGCGCTTCTCGCGCCTGAACAACGCGCCGCCGCACCTGGTCAATCAGCTCGCGCGCGAAAACGAGATCATGGTGGCCGGTCCCGTGCTGCGCCGCTCGCCCGTGCTCGACGACGCGGCTCTTGCCGAGATCGCGCGCCTGAAAGGCCAGGGCCATCTCCTGGCGATGACGGAGCGCCCGGCCTTGTCTCCCGTCGTCACCGACGTGCTGGTCGAGCGCGGCGATCGCGACGTGGTGCGCCGCGCCGCAGGCAATGCCGGCGCGGTGTTCTCACCAGGCAGCTATTCCGAGATGATCAAGCGCGCGGCCCAGGACGGCGTGCTGACGCTCAAGATCGGCCAGCGCAACGATCTCTCCGGCGAGCACCTGAAACAGCTGCTCGACGGGACGCTCGACGTCATCCGCCGCCGCCTCTCCAGCGTGGTCAATCCCGCGCGCAAGGCCGAGATCAAGCGCGCGATGGCGGCGATCGAGGAGGCCGCGCGCCCGCCGGGGCCGCGGCGCGATTTTTCGGGCGCGCAGCGCACGGTGCTCGCCTTGTATCGAGAGGGCCATCTCGGCGAAAGCGCGCTGCTCGGCTTCGCCAAGGCGCACAAATACGAGGAATCGATCGCCTCGCTCTCGGCGATGTCCGGCGTTCGCCTCTCGACCCTCGACCGCCTGATCGCGGGCGACCGCTACGATCCGCTTCTGATCCTGGGCCGCGTGCTCAATCTCGGCTGGCCCACGGTGCGTGCGCTCATCCTGCTCTGGTACGGTCCGCAACGCACGCCTGCCGATGCCGACCTCGAGGCCGCGCGCGCGAACTTCACGCGCCTGATGCCGACGACCGCAGAACGCGTCGTGAATTTCTGGCGCAACCGGCGGACGATTTAAAGAACAGGCTTTGTCGTCATGGCCGGCCGGGACGAGCCCGGGCATGACGACTGCGGATGTATCGCGCGAAAAATTCACACCCGCCTGAACCGCAAGTAAGCCGCCTTGCGTCCTTCCCGTGCGGCCTTCCGGCCGTAGCGTGTCATGGTGTAGCCCGGCCATGGCTGGCGGAAATCGTCGGCGCGCTCGGCCAGCCAGACGAAGTCCTGCGAGCGCGCAAGATGCGACAGCGTCCAGGCGCAGTAATCGTCGATGTCGCAGACGAAACGGAACTCGCCGCCGCTTCGGAGCACGCGCGCCATTGCGGCGATCGTCCGGTCCTGGACGAAGCGCCGCTTCCAGTGTCGCCGCTTCGGCCATGGATCGGGGTGGATCAGGTCGATCCGCGACAGCGAATCCTTCGGCAACCAGGCCAGGAGCTCGGCGGCATCGCCCGCGAACAGGCGGATGTTGCCGATGTTGGCGGCCTCGATCTGCGTGAGAATTTTCGCCATGCCGTTGACGTAGGGTTCGCAGCCGATGAAGCCCGTGGCGGGAAAGTTCTGGGCCTCGGCCGCGAGATGCTCGCCGCCGCCGAAGCCGATCTCGAGCCTGACGTCTTCGGCTGCGGGAGCGAAGATCGCGCGCGCATCCGCCGGCGCCTCACCGTCGATGTCGAGGGCAAGATGCGGCAGCAGCTGCTCGATCAGCCCGGCCTGGTGTTGCCTGAGCTTGTGGCCCTTGCGGCGCCCGAAGAAGGCGCGGTCGCTGTCGTCGCGATCGGGGTCTGATTTGCGTTCGCTCATCGTAGCGTCTGATACAGGCGATGGAGCAGCCGCGCGCGCGGCGCGAGCGACGAGACATAGAGCTGCTCATAATGGGTATGTGCGCCCTTGCCGTCGACGCCGAGCCCGTCGAGCGTCGCGGTGTGCGCGGCGGTGAAATTGCCGTCCGAGCCGCCGCCTGTATGTGTGTCGATCAGCTCGAAGCCGATCTCCGTGGCGAGCGTCCTTGCATGCTCGTACAGCGAGGCGCCCGCATTGCCCTTCTCGTAAGGCGGACGATTGAGATCGCCGGTGACCGTGACGGTGACGCCCTCCGTCTTCGACGTCAGCCCGAGGATCTTGCCCACGAACTCGTCTGCGTCCTTCAGGCTCAGCACGCGCAGATCGACTTCGGCATAAGCCTCTTCCGGTGTCACGTTGGGGCGCGTGCCTCCGCGCACCACTCCGACATTGACGGTGACGCCGCGCGTCAGATCGTTCATTCCTTCCAGCGCCAGGATGATATTGCCGAGTTCGCGGACAGCGCTGCGGCCGTCTTCGGGCCGGGAGCCGGCATGCGCGGGCACACCCTTGATGAACACCTGGAAGCGTCCGACGCCCTTGCGTCCGGTGACGATCTTGCCGCCGTCGCGCGCCGGCTCGGTCACCAGCACATATTTGGCCTTGCGCCCTTCCTTCTCAATCAGCGCACGTGACGTCGGGCTGCCGATCTCCTCGTCGGAGGTGAACAGGTGTGTGATGCCGAGCGGCGAGCGATCGGCCGTCGCGCAAAGCGCGCGAAAGGCGTGATGGGCGATGTAGGCGCCGCCCTTCATGTCGTAGATGCCGGGACCGAACGCGACGTCGCCTTCGACCTTGAACGGCAGACGCTCGATGAATCCGATGGGATGAACGGTGTCGAGGTGGCTCAGCACCAGGATGCCTGGTTGATCCTGGCCCCAATTCGTGCGCGCCACGAGATGATCGCCGCAGCCATTCACGCCGGCGACGCGCTCGAGCGTGACAGGCAGGTCGCGGTATTGCTCCGCGACCAGAGACACCAGCTCGTTGACCTGTTCAGGCGCTTCGGTCGGCGTCTCGATTTCCACCCAGCGGCGGATGCCATCGAGGATGATTTGGGAATCGAACCAATTGGAGCCGGTCATGAGCGCATCTGTGCCTTTGAATCGCATCATCGAAGCGGGCGCGCATCAAAGCGCGGTCCCAAATGACGACATAGGCCAGATTTGACGCAGTCTCAAATCGCCATGGAGACGGCGCTTCAGCGCTTGTCGGGGCCTTCGCGGGCCGCAATCTGCTCGACGAGATCGACGATGGAGCGCCGCATCTTCGAATCGGTGATTCGCGTGAACGCCTTGGTCAAGGCGAGCCCTTCGGAGGTCGCGAGAAAGTCCGAGACGTAAGAGGGCGAGGCGCCTTCGCTGAAGCCATCCGGACCCGGCACGCCGCTCGGGCCGCCTTCGAACAGGAAGGACACCGGCACCTGGAGAATCTCGGCGATCTGCTGGATACGGCTCGCGCCGACCCGGTTGGTGCCCTTCTCGTATTTCTGGACCTGCTGGAAAGTCAGGCCCAAAGCTTCACCGAGCTTCTCCTGGCTCATGCCCAACATGATGCGGCGCATGCGCACGCGACTGCCGACATATTTGTCAACAGGGTTGGGCGCTTTCGACATTTCCTCAGCCCTCCAAACATCACCTTCGGCGCAATCATCAAGCATGCCTCGGGTGCAGCATCGTCAAAACCAAACCCTGTTATTGGGAAACATTGCGGAGAAATTTAGCAACGCGCCTCTGTCTTTCGCAGCTGGTGCAGAATGGGGAGCCCGCGTGCAGTCTGTCAACCGTGGGACTACGGTTGTCAAAGGATTCCGGCCGCCTCGGCGGCGGCGTCATCAGGGCTGCCGCTTGGCGACACGCCGGCGGACCGCCAGGAGCACGGCCACTGCGACGAGCATCGCCGCCGGCGCGTCACCCACCCGTGCATAGACGGTCGGCGGGATCGCAGCCGGAAGGTTTGCATCCAAAATGCCTTCGATGCCGAGGCCGAGGCTCGCGACCGTGCGTCCGACCGGATCGATCACTGCGGAGATGCCGGTATTGGCGGAGCGGACCAGCGGCAATCCGAGCTCGATCGCGCGCATCCGCGACTGTTCCAGATGCTGATAGGGGCCGGTCGAGATGCCGAACCAGCCGTCGTTGGTGAGGTTCACGATCCAGCCCGGACGTTCGTTGCGTCCAGCCACTTCGCCGGGAAAGATGGCTTCGTAGCAGATCAGCGGCAGCGCTGGTGGTACGCCGGGGACCGGCAGCACATGCCGCACGCTGCCGGCGATGAAGCCGCCGCGCACACGCGTCAGCTGCTCGAAACCGAGCTTCTCCATCAACGTCTGGTAGGGGAGAAATTCTCCGAACGGGACCAAATGCACCTTGTCGTACACAGCGAGCACACTGCCGTCGTGATCGATCATGTAAATCGAGTTATAGGCGCGCGTGATCGGCGTGCCCCGCGGCAGGTCGGGCGCGCGGACCGAGCCCGTGATCAGCACGGTACCCTTGGGCAGGAGGTCGGCGATTTGCGCCATCGCGTCGGCCTCGCGGGTCAGGAAGAACGGAAAGGCGGATTCCGGCCAGATCAGGATGGTGGCATCGCGTACGCCGGTCGATTGCGGGCCGGAGGCGCGGTCCGACAGCGCAAGGTACTTCTTCATCACCTCCGTCTTCGCGGCGTAGTTGAATTTTGCGTCCTGCTGGAGATTCGGCTGCATCAGGCGCAGCTTGGCGCCTGACACCATCGTGGTTGGATGCAGCGAGAGGCGGATTGCGCCGAAGACGCTCATGACGACCAGAAGCGCGACGGCGGCCGCCGTCGCGCGCCACGACAGGCGGCGATCGGGCGTGCGGTCGATCAGCGTCGCCGGGCTTGCGAAGATCGCAACCGTCAGGAACGTCATGCCCCACAGGCCGATCAGCGACGCCGTCTGGGCCAGCGGCAGCGGCTCGGACAGCGCGTAGCCGAACGCGTTCCACGGAAAGCCTGTCAGTGCGTGACCGCGCAGCCATTCGCTCATGGTGAGGCTCGCTGCGAGCGCCAGCACGCGCGTGGCGTTCTTGGTCCAGAGCAGGCGCGCCAGCGCAAAGCCCATCGCGGTGAAGATCGACAGATAGGCCGGCAGGCCGAGGACGGCGAACGGCGTCAGCCAGGCGAACACGTCAGCATCGACAAAGAAGGCGTAGCCGATCCAGTAGAGGCCGGGCACGAAATAGCCGAGCCCGAAGCAGTAGCCGGTCAACGCGGCGGCGGGGACGCCGCCATAGCGGCCGGCGCCGGCGCCGTCGATCAGCCAGACCAGCACCGGGAAGGTGACGAACAGCACCGGGAAGAGGTTGAACGGCGCCAGCGCCAGCACCGACAGCGCCCCGGCCGCCATGGCGATGACGGCGCGCTTCCATCCCCAGGTGAGAATGATGGCGAGCGCAATCTGCCGGAGTCGCTGTGATGGACTCACTGCGGGCCGGTCCCGTCGCTCGGTGGCGGCGTGGGCGTGTCGCTGGCCGATGGCTGTCCGCTCTCCGGCGTGGTCTCGCGGCGCCGGCTCTCGCGCTGGGTGCGCGGCGCGGGGCGCTCCTTCCGTGTCGAGATGCGCAGCCGCTTGACCCGGCGCGGATCGGCGTCGAGCACCTCGACCTCGTAAGTGCCCGGACCCGAGATCACTTCGCCGCGCACCGGCAGGCGTCCGACGAAGCTGACGAGATAGCCGCCCAGCGTCTCCACCTCCTCGCCGGCTTCGCCGGTGACGAAATCCTCGCCGATCACGGAGCGGACGTCGTCGAGGCTGGCGCGGGCGTCGGCGATGAAGGCGTTGTCGGGCAGGCGCACGATCGAGGGTGGCTCGTCGCTGTCGTGCTCGTCGTCGATTTCGCCGACGATCTGCTCGACGATGTCCTCGATCGAGACCAGGCCGTCGCTGCCGCCATATTCGTCGACCACCAGCGCCAGATGGATGCGCGTGGCCTGCATCTGCGCGAGCAGGTCGATCGCCCGCATCGACGGCGGCACGTAGAGCAGCTTGCGGATGATGTGCGCATCATGAAGCGGCAGCGCGAGATCGACGGCGCGCAGGTCGAGCCCGGCCGGCAGCGGCTTCTTGCGCTTGGTCTTGGTGGCTTCCGATACGCGGGCGCGGGCGGTCATGAAGGCGAGCAGGTCGCGGATGTGGACGATGCCGACGGGATCGTCGAGCGTCTCGTTGAAGACGACGAGGCGGGAATGGCCGGCACTCTCGAACCGGTCCATCAATTCGCCGAGCGGGATGTCGCGCTTCACTGCGATGATGTCGGCGCGATGCACCATGACGTCGGCGATGCGGCGCTCGTGCAGGCCGAGAATGTTGCGCAGCATGGTGCGCTCGACCGCGGAGAAGCCGGTGTCGTCGGGCGTCGATGCATCGAGCACGACCTGGAGGTCGTGGCGGACCGACCCCGCCTTCCAGCCGAACAGCGTCCGGATGGCGCGCAGGAGCCAGCCTTCGGCGGCCGGGCGCATCACCTCGCCATGGGCCACGACGGCGGGCAGATTGCGCGTGTTGCGCGGGTTGTCCTGGATTGGATCGGAATCCGGCATCTCAGTGCGCCCCGGCGCGGTCGGCATAGGGATCGGGGATGCCGAGATGCGCCAGGATCTGCGTCTCAAGCGCTTCCATCTCCTCGGCGTCGCCGTCGTCCTCGTGATCGTAGCCGATCAGATGCAGGAAGCCGTGCACGGCGAGGTGGCTCAAATGGTGCTCGAACGGCTTGTGTTCCTCGTCCGCCTCGCGCCGCATGGTCTCGTAGGCGATCGCGATGTCGCCGAGCATGCGCGGCGCATCGCCCGGCTTCCACCCGCCCTCCGGCTGGAGCGCGGGGAACGACAGCACGTTGGTCGGCTTGTCGATGCCGCGCCAGTTGCTGTTGAGGGTGCGGATGCCGGCGTCATCGGTCAGCATCACAGCCACTTCCGCGTCGGCAACGTCTTCGTCGACGCTCTCGGCGGCGGCCGCCACCGCGCGCTGGATCACGGCTTCGGAATCAGGCTCGCGCTGCCAGCAATCGGCGACGACGAGGACCTCGGTCATGGGCAGGTTGGAATGGGACATTGTGTTGTCTGGGACGAAAGGCGCCGTGCTCGCGCCTCTGGGGTCCGGTGTTGCCTCGTCAGGATTGGCCGGTGGCCGGCCGCTGCGGCGAACCTTCGTAGGCGGAGACGATCCGCGCCACGAGTTCGTGGCGGATCACGTCCTCGGCCTTGAAATGAACCTGGGCAATTCCCTCGACGCCGCTCAAGAGGCGGGTCGCCTCGGCCAGGCCGGAAGTCTGGCCGTTCGGCAGGTCGATCTGCGAGGGATCGCCCGTCACGATCATGCGGCTGTTCTCGCCGAGGCGCGTCAGGAACATCTTCATCTGCATCGACGTGGTGTTCTGGGCCTCGTCCAGGATGATGGCGGCGTTGGTGAGGGTGCGGCCGCGCATGAAGGCGAGCGGCGCGATCTCGATCTCGCCGGTCTGGAGCGCACGCTCGACGATGCGCGCATCCATGAGGTCGTAGAGCGCATCGTAGATCGGCCGCAGATAAGGATCGACCTTCTCGCGGAGATCGCCGGGCAGGAAGCCGAGTCGCTCGCCGGCTTCCACCGCCGGGCGCGACAGGATGATGCGATCGACCTCCTTGCGCTCGAACAGCTGGGCGGCATGGGCGACGGCGAGCCAGGTCTTGCCGGTGCCGGCGGGGCCGACGCCGAACACCAGCTCGTGCCGCTTCAGCGCGCGGATGTAGGAGTCCTGTGCGGCCGTGCGCGCGCGCACCGGGCGCTTGCGCAGGTTGATGCTGTCGAAGGTCGATTTGGCCGATTTGGCGTCGAACTCGAACAGCGAGCCCTGCGCGATCACGGCGCGGATCGCGCCTTCGACCTCGCCCTGGTCGAGATCCTGTCCCTTCACGGCCTGTCCGTAGAGCATCTCCAGCACGCGGCGCGCGGCATCGCAGCCGTCGCGGCTGCCACCGATGGTGATGTGGTTGCCCTTGGAATCGACGACCACGCCGAGCCGCCGCTCGATCTGCGCCAGGTGCTGGCCGTAGGGGCCGACCAGCGCGGAAGCGGCGCGGTTGTCGTCGAAGTCGATGACGACCTGGGTCTCGGGCGGAACTTGCATGTCGCGGTCAAATTTGCGGCTGGGAGCGAACGAAGACGAATCCGATGCGCTTTTGGGCAAGGGTTCAGGCTCCAGTGGCTTGCGATAAAGCGGGCTCGCGCGCGCCACGCGGCGTCACGAGCTCGCCGAGAAAGCTGTAGCGTTCGAGGCTGTCGATGCGGACCGGCAGGATTTGTCCGATGATGTCGGGCGAGGCCATGACATGGGCGGGCTGGAGGTACGCGGTGCGGCCGACGATCTGGCCCTCCTTGCGCGCCGGACGCTCGAACAGCACATCGACCGTTGAGCCAATCGCAGCCTTGTTGAAGGCCGATTGCTGGCTGTCGATCAGTTCCTGGAGCCGCTCCAATCGCTGGTCCATTTCGGCGGGGGACACCGTCTCCTGCATATCCGCGGCCGGCGTTCCCGGCCGGGCGGAGTATTTGAACGAATATGCCGCAGCGTAACCGATTTGCGTGACAAGCGCGAGGGTGGCGAGAAAATCTTGCTCGCTTTCGCCCGGGAAGCCGACGATGAAATCTGATGAAAAAGCAATGTCTTGGCGGGCGGCGCGGAAACGGTCGATGACCCCGAGGTAATCATCGGCGGTATGTTTCCGGTTCATGGCGGCCAGAATCCGGTCCGAGCCCGATTGCACCGGCAGGTGCACGAACGGCATCAGGGCACCGAGATCGCGATGGGCCGCAATCAGGCTGTCGTCGACGTCGCGCGGATGGCTGGTCGAATAGCGCAGCCGCGCGATGCCGGGGATCTTCGCCAGATGCTCGAGCAGCCGGCCGAGCGGCCAGGTTTTTCCATCCGGCCCGTCGCCGTGATAGGCGTTGACGTTCTGCCCGATCAGCGTGAGCTCGCGCACGCCGTTCTCAGTGAGCCGCTTCACGTCGTCGACGATCTTCGCCACCGGGCGCGAGACTTCGGCGCCGCGCGTGTACGGCACGACGCAGAAAGTGCAGAACTTGTCGCAGCCTTCCTGCACCGTGACGAAGGCGGAGATGCCGCGCGCGCGGATCGCATCGGGCTTCGGCTGCGCCAGGAAGCCGAACTTGTCGGCGGCCGGAAACTCGGTCTCAATCGCGCGACCCTCGTCGCCGGCGCGCTTCAAGAGCTCCGGCAGATGATGGTAGCTCTGCGGGCCGACCACGACGTCGACCACAGGTGCCCGGCGCACGATCTCCTCGCCCTCGGCCTGCGCCACGCAGCCCGCCACCGCGATCTGCATCGCGCGGCCCCCACGCGCGGCCTCGTCCTTGGCCACGCGCAGCCGGCCTAGCTCGGAATAGACCTTTTCCGAGGCCTTCTCGCGGATATGGCAGGTGTTGAGGATGACGAGGTCGGCGTCCTCCGCGCTGGCCGTCTCCACGAATCCTTCCGGTGCCAGCGTATCCACCATGCGCTGGGCATCGTAGACGTTCATCTGGCAGCCATATGATTTGATGTGCAGCTTGCGCGGCGGCGTCATGGAACCCGAAAATGGAGGTGGAGGACGGCCTTCACATAGAGGCTGGAGAGCCGAAAATCCAGCGAATGGGGCCTTGGTCCCGTCATTCCGGGGCGCGACGCAGTCGCGAACCCGGAATCCAGAGCTTTTGGCTGAGATTCAGGGGGCAATGCTGCGCGTCGCCCAGGAATGACAGCAATAATCAGCCCGCCAGGGCCTTTGCCTCGACCCGCCGGAGCAACTCCGGGAGCTGGTGCATGTCGGCAAAGGTCAGGTCGGCGCCAGCCTGCCGCAGGGTCTCGGCATGGCCGTCCCCGCAATGGCTGCCTCCGTAAAAGCCGAACACGGTCATTCCCGCCGCCCGCGCGCCAGCGATGCCGGCCAGGCTGTCCTCGATCACGACGCAGCGCTCGGGTGGCACGCCCATTTCGTTCGCCGCGAACAGGAACAGGTCCGGTGCCGGCTTGCCGTTCTTCACCTGCGAGGCCGAGAAGATGTTCGGTGCCAGGCGCTCGTAGAGCCCGGTGCTTCCCAGGCTCACGCGCATGCGCTGATGCGAGCCGCTCGAGGCGACGCAGACGGCTTGCGTGACGACGTCGAGCACATCGTGGATGCCGCGGATCGCTTCCAGGTCGGCCTCGAACGACCGGAACAGCTCATCCTGCAAGTCGCCATGATAGGCCTCGGGCAGCTTGCGGCCCAGCTCGGCCTCGATCTCGAGATTGGCCTGCTTCGTCGAACGGCCGAGGAAGCGCTCGAACACCTGCTCCGACGTGATCGGATATCCGTGCCGCGTCAGTACATCCGCATGCGCGCGGCAGGAGATCACCTCGCTGTCCACGAGCACGCCGTCGCAGTCGAAGATGATGAGGTCGATCGGCACTAAGGCATGACCCGGAAAAGTGTGAAGCGGTTTTCCGACAAGGTCATGCCCGATCAGTTCGTCGGCTTGTCGTCGTCGAGCGGGACGCAATAGAGCTCAAGCCGGTGATCGACCAGACGGTAGCCGAGCTTGCGGGCGATCTCCGCCTGGAGCTTCTCGATCTCCTCGGAGGTGAACTCGATCACCTTGCCGTCGCGCAGATTGATGAGATGGTCGTGATGGCTGTCGCGCATCTGCTCGTAGCGCGCGCGGCCCTCGCGGAAATCGTGGCGTTCGATGATGCCGGCATCCTCGAACAATTTCACGGTGCGATAGACAGTCGAGATCGAGATCTTGTCGTCGACCGCGACGCAGCGCCGGTAGAGTTCCTCGACATCGGGATGATCGATCGCTTCCGCGAGCACGCGGGCGATGACGCGGCGCTGCTCGGTCATGCGCATGCCCGTGGCGGCACAGCGCGCCTCGATGTCGGACGCCTTGGATGCAGAGGAAGGTTTCAATGTGGTCATAGCGTTGTCTGCCTGGCGGGCGCTTTCTGCCACCGATGTTACGACAAGTCACGTCGCATCAGAAGGGCGTTCAATTGTTCCCCGTTGGGCTGCTTATAGTAGCGATCGCGGCGCCCGACCACCACGAATCCGCACCCGTCGTAGAGCCGCCGCGCCGGCTGGTTATTTTCCTCCACCTCGAGAAATATTGTGCGCACGCCGCGCCCGGCGAGGTGGCCGAGATGGGTCATCAGCAGCGTGCGGGAGAAGCCGCGGCCGCGATAGGCCCCGTCCACCGCAATCGAGAGAATTTCCGCTTCGTCCGCGCCGATCCGCGACACCGCAAAGCCGATCGTCTTGCGGCCGAGACGCAAGCGATGCACCAGCGTGTTGCGCTCGCTGATCATGCTCTCGAATTCGCCTTCGCCCCAGCCATGCGCGAAGGAGGCGCCGTGCAGCTGCGCGAGCCGCGCGGCATCGCGCAAGGTCGCGGGCTCGACGACGGCGCTGCCGCCGTGCCACCACTCCGACAGCCATCCCATCATGAGGTTGCGGCTTGCGCCGCGAGCGGTTTCTGTGTCGCCGGCTTTGCATCGGGCGCCTTCAGATAGAACGGCCGCGCCGGCGTGGTGTCGGGATTGGCCGCCGCACCGAGCCAGGCGATCCAGCTGATATCGGGCGCGGGCTGCGCGTCGACCGCAACAGGTTGGGGTCCATCCTTCGGCCAACGATCGGCGAGGATCCTTGCGGCGTTGCCGACCAGGTGCGGCGCGCCGAATTGCGAGGCCGCGATCGCCTCGTCGATGCTGGCGACCTTAGGTCGCACCAGTTGGCTGCCGTCGCCGGCGACGATCTGGAAATAGACGTGATCGTGCCGCGCATCGATTGCGGAGAGCACGGGCGCCGTTCCGCTCTGGCCCACGGCGGCGGCGGCATAGGCCGACAAGGTGGTCAGGCCGACGGCCGGCCGCCCGGCCGCGAGCGCAAGGCCGCGCGCAGCCGAAATGCCGACGCGCAGGCCCGTGAAGCTTCCGGGACCGACGGTGACGGCGATACGGTCGAGCGCGGTGAAGGCGAGATTGGCCGATTGCATCACCCGCGCGATCATCGGCATCAGGGCCTCGGCGTGGCCGCGCTTCATGAGCAGTGATTCCTGCGCGCGCAGTTCGGCCGTTTCGGTGTCGAGCACGGCGGCCGCGCAGGCGTCGAGCGCAGTATCGATGGCGAGGATCAGCATGAAAAAGCAAATGGCGAGTGGCGAATGGCGAACAGTCTAGCGAACCAAGCGCCCATCCGCCATTCATCACGCACGATTTGCGGGCCCCCGATATGCCATCCTACAACAACCGTCATTCCGGGGCGGTCCGTAGGACCGAACCCGGAATCTCGAGATTCCGGGTCTGGTGCTAACGCACCATCCCGGAATGACGACTTCGTCGTCACATCGGCCGGACTTCGACCACGTCGGGCACGAAGTGCTTGAGCAGGTTCTGGATGCCGTGCTGGAGCGTCGCCGTCGATGACGGGCAGCCGGAGCAGGCGCCCTTCATGTTGAGATAGACGATGCCGTCCTTGAAGCCGCGGAAGGTGATGTCGCCGCCGTCATTGGCGACCGCCGGCCGCACCCGGGTCTCGATCAGATCCTTGATCATGTCGACCGTCTCGGCGTCGGCCTCGTCGAAGAACTCGTCCTCGTCGTCGAGATCGGCATCGCCCTGCGCTGCGCCGTCGGCAAGCAGCGGCGCGCCCGACATGTAGTGCTCCATGATGGCACCGAGGATCGCAGGCTTGAGCTGCTGCCATTCACCGCTCGCCTTGGTCACGGTGATGAAGTCCGATCCGTAGAACACGCCGGTGACGCCGGGCACGTCGAACAGCTTTTCGGCGAGCGGCGAACGGCCTGCGGCTTCGCGGCTCGAAAACTCCACGGGGCTGCCGTCGACCACGACGCGGCCCGGAATGAACTTCAGCGTGGCGGGATTGGGGGTGGCTTCGGTTTGAATGAACATGGTTTTCTCCAGACGTCGCCGGTTCAAGGCCGGCGCGTGCCTATCCACTAGCAGATGGCGACGGCGAACGCACGATCAAGGGGAGGTGGGATATTAGTCCAGGGTTTTCAGAGGCTTGGGCTCGGCTCATCCTTCCCTGGAGGGGGAGGGTCGATCGCGCGAAGCGCGAGCGGGGTGGGGTGATCTCTCCACTCGGGCACTGTTTGAGGCGGAGAGACCGTCACCCCACCCCGTCTCATGTCTCGCTTCGCTCAACATGAGCCGACCCTCCCCCTCCAGGGGAGGGTCAGAGGCGGCGTGGCTACGACAGCGAATCCACGCTTTCGTCGCTTAGCGCGCCCGAGATGATGGTCACCGGCACCGGGAATGTGCCCAACTCGTGCGCCAGCAATGCGACCAGGGGGCCAGGCCCTTCCGCGCCGGGACTGGCAGCGAGCACCAGCATCGCGATGTCGGGGTCCTCATCGATCACTGCGAGCAGCTGTTCCATGGCGGCGCCTTCCCGGATCACCCGTTCCGGCGTGATCGCGGCGATGCCGTTGGCGCGGCCGGCGGCGCGGTCGAGCGCGGCTTCCGCCGCTTCCTGGGCCTCGGCGCGCATGATGTCGGCGACGCCAAGCCATTCCTGGCTCTGCTGCTCCGGCTCGATGATGCGCAGCATCACCACGCCGCCGCCGGCGCGGATCGCCCAGCGGCTGGCGTAATAGACGGCGCGATCCCATTCGGCGGTGTCATCGACGATGACGAGGCATTTGGGCTTGTGGCCCGGCTCGTAGCAAAGTCGCTTGCTGGTCATGCATGTCCCGGAATGTGCATGGGGACCATGCTGCCACACTCCCGCGACGTTTGGGAGAGGCGAAGCGGCGGGCGCCGTGGCGCCGGCCGGTGTTGCGAAGCGCGCCTTAGCGACGGCGGATGAAGCCGACGATGTCCTTGGAGAGCTTCATCGTCTCGTCGGCGATGGCGCGGGCCCGGTCGGAGCCGTCGATGAGGATCGCGTCGATATGGCCGGGGTCGGCGACGAGGCGCTTCATCTCGCCGGCGATCGGCGCGAGCTTGGTGACGCACAGCTCCGCCAGCGCGTTCTTGAAGCTGGAGAACTGGCCGCCGCCGAAGTCGCGGAGCACCTCGGCCTTGGAGCGGCCGGAGAGCGCGGCGAAGATGCCGACGAGATTGTCGGCCTCGGGGCGCGCTTCGAGACCCTTCTCCTCGGTCGGCAGCGGCTCCGGATCGGTCTTCGCCTTGCGGATCTTCTGCGCGATGGTGTCGGCGTCGTCGGTGAGGTTGATGCGCGAATTGTCGGAGGCGTCCGACTTCGACATCTTCTTGGTGCCGTCGCGCAAGCTCATCACGCGCGTCGCCGGGCCCGTGATCAGGGGTTCCGGCAGCGGGAAGAACAGGCCGTCATTGGCACCCTGGCTGCGGATCGAGTCGCCGAAGTCGTTGTTGAACTTCTGCGCGATGTCGCGCGAGAGCTCGAGATGCTGCTTCTGGTCCTCGCCGACCGGAACGTGGGTGGCGCGGTACAGCAGGATGTCGGCGGCCATCAGCACGGGATAGTCGAACAGGCCAACGGACGCGTTCTCGCGGTCCTTGCCAGCCTTCTCCTTGAACTGGGTCATGCGGCCGAGCCAGCCCATCCGGGCGACGCAGTTGAAGATCCAGGCGAGCTCGGCATGGCCCGAGACCTGGCTCTGGTTGAACACGATGTGCTTCTTGGGATCGATGCCGGCAGCGATGAACGCGGCGGTCACCTCGCGGGTGCTGCGCGTGAGCTCGGCCGGGCCGCCCCAGACGTCGACGCCCTGTGTGATCGCGTGCATGTCGACGACGCAATAGATGCAGTTGTGGGTCTCCTGCATCTTCACGAAGTTGACGATCGCGCCGAGATAGTTGCCGAGGTGCAGATTGCCCGTCGGCTGGACGCCCGAAAAGACCCGTTCAACGAATGGCATGGTTAGTTTTCCTGGCAAGCCTTCCTGAAGCTATTCGGCCGTCGTTTCCAACAGCGGCGCTGCCCCGTCAAGGGCAATTCGCGAGGTCAGTCGTGCCGGTCGTGCGGGACAGGCCGCTTCAGGGCGTTGACCGCTTCGCGCCAGGACGCCGCTCCGAGGAGCTGCAGCAGCAGGCTGTAAACGGCGATTCCGGCCGCGATCTGCGCGCCGAGCACGATGAAATCGATGAAGCCATGGGCCCCGGCCGGCACGAGGCCTGCAGTCAGCCAGAGCAGAGTGCCCATGGCAGCAGCGGCGAGCGCGATCCGCGGCAGCCGCTTGCGGGCGCTCGCATCGACCGAGAAACCGAACTCGCGCGTGCCCTTGCGGAGCAGCGCGAGCGCGCTGCCCCAGGCGCCGGCGGCGATGCTTGCGGCGATCCCGCTCGTGCCGAAGAGATGGCCCAATAGGATGGCAAGCACGACCGCGACCACGAAGCCTTTGGCCGTGGCCAGCAGCGGCGTCATCGTGTCGCTGCGGGCATAAAAGGCAGGCGACAAGGCCTTGATCAGCACGTGCGCCGGCAGGCCCAGCGCCAACCACATCAACGCATGCGCCGTCGCCGCGCTGTCATGCGCGCCAAACGCGCCATGCTCGAACAGCAGCCGCACGATCGGCTCGGCCAGCACGGCCAGGCCGAGCGTCGCGGGCAGCGCCAGCCCGGCCGCAAGCTCCAGCGCGCGCGATTCGGCATGCGCCACGGCGTCGCGATCGCCGCTGCTCACGGCGCGCGTCAGCTCCGGCACCAGTACCGTGCCCATGGCGACGCCGACGATACCGAGCGGCAGCTCGATCAGGCGGTTGGCGAAATACAGCCAGGACACCGCCGACGGTGTCGCGGAGGCGATGATCGCGCCCGCGACCATCAGCCATTGCGGACCCGAGCTTGCGAGCATGCCGGGGATCGCCTTGGCGAAGAAGCCGCGCATCTCCTTGTCGAAACTGGCGCGCAGCGGCGTTGCAAGATGCGCGCTTCGCTGCGACAGCAGCATCAGGAGTTGCAGCAGGCCGGCAATGCCGACGGTGGCCGCCAGCACCCACGCAGCGAGACTGGCGTCAGCCTGCCAGGCGAGCAGCACCGCGATCGCGGCGATCAGCGCGATGTTGAACAACAGGGGCGAGAACGCCGTCAGCGCGAAGCGGCCCTGCGCATTGAGCAATCCCATCAGCACGGTGACCGGGCCGGCAAAGGCGAGATAAGGCAGCATCAGCCGCGCACTCTCGACCGCGCGATCGAGCGTGCCGCTGCCAAGGAAGCCCGGTGCGACGACCGTGATGACCAGCGGCATCAACAATGCGAGCAGGATCGACATCGCGATCAGGGCCGCACTGACCGTGCCGAGCACGCGCCCGGCGAACGCCGCCGCGGCTGCCGCGCCGTCGCGATCCCTGATGCGCAGCCAGGCCGGGATCAGCGCAGCGTTCAGCGCGCCCTCGCTGAGCAGCCGGCGCACCACGTTGACGAGCTGAAACGCCGCGAGAAACGCATCCGCCACGGCGCCGGTGCCGAGCAGCGCCGCAATCATGGAATCGCGGGCAAAACCCAGCAGCCGCGAGGCCAGCGTTCCCGTCGAGACGGTGAGGAAGGAGCGGATCATCGGCCCTTTATCATACCGTTGCTTGCCCGCGCCGGCCCGGTCATGATAGGCCGCGAGCTTGGATTTCAGGCCGACAGGAAGCGGATTTCCGCAGGGATCGCAATCCGGCAAACAGGATCAAGGTGAATGTCTGACGTGAAATATGACGTTCTCGGCATCGGTAACGCGCTGTTCGACGTGCTGGTCAGGACCGACGAGGCCTTTCTGGCCAGGCATGGCATGGCCAAGGGCAGCATGTCGCTGATTGACGAGGCTCGCGCGGCCGCCATCTACAAGGACATGGGTCCGGCCACGGAAGTCTCGGGCGGCTCGGCTGCCAACACCATCGTCGGCGTCGGCAGCCTGGGCGCCCGCGCCGCCTATGTCGGCAAGGTCAAGGACGATCAGATCGGCAAGCTCTATGTCCATGACATCCGCGCCGCTGGCGTCGCCTTCGACACGCCCGCCGCCAAGGACGGCCCTGCCACCGGCTGCTCCTACATCCTGGTCACCGGCGACGGCGAGCGCACCATGAACACCTATCTCGGCGCGGCGCAGGACCTGTCGCCCGCCGACATCGACCCCGCCGAGGTCGCTGCGGCCGGCATCGTCTATCTCGAGGGCTATCTCTGGGACCCCAAGAACGCCAAGGATGCCTTCGTCAAGGCGGCCCAGATCGCCCATGACGCCAAGCGCAAGGTGGCGCTGACTCTGTCGGATTCCTTCTGCGTCGACCGCTATCGCGACGAGTTTCTCTCGTTGATGCGCAACGGCACTGTCGACATCGTCTTCGCCAACGAGTCCGAGCTGCATTCGCTCTACATGACCTCGGATTTCGACACCGCGCTGAAGCAGCTGCGCAACGACGTCAATCTCGGCGTCGTCACCCGCAGCGAGAAGGGCTGCATGGTGGTCTCGGTGGAAGACGCCGTTGCCGCGCCGGCATTCCCGGTCGACAAGGTGGTCGACACCACCGGCGCCGGCGATCTCTTCGCTGCCGGCTTCCTGTTCGGCCTGGCGCGCAATCTCGCCTACAAGCAGTGCGGCGAACTCGGCGCACTCGCCGCCGCCGAAGTGATTCAGCACATCGGCGCCCGCCCGCAGGTGTCGTTGAAGGAGCTGGCGCAACAGCGCGGGCTCACGGGATAGACGAGGTCGCGCCCATCCTCAGCTGTCATCGCCCGGCGAAGACCGGGCGATCCAGTACTCCGAGCCGGCTGCGATCGATCGAGAAGCCGCGGCGTACTGGATTCCCCGCCTGCGCGGGGAATGACAGTCATCGTGTAGGGAGTGCGTTCAACCCCTCACGCCGTCTTCGCTGCCTTCAATCCGAGTCGCTGCTCGACTTCCTCGCGCATCAGGAATTTCTGGATCTTTCCGGTCACGGTCATCGGGAATTCGTCGACGAATTCGACGTAGCGAGGGATCTTGTTGTGGGCGATCTGGCCTTCGCAGAAGGCGCGGACCTCCTCGGCAGTCAGCGTCTCGCCCTGCCTGACGTGGACCCAGGCGCACAGCTCTTCGCCGTAGCGGGTGTCGGCCACGCCGAAGATCTGCACATCCTGGATCTTGGGGTGACGGTACAGAAACTCCTCGATCTCGCGCGGATAGAGGTTTTCGCCGCCGCGGATCACCATGTCCTTGATGCGGCCGACGATGTTGCAATAGCCCTCGTCGTCGATGGTGGCGAGGTCGCCGGTGTGCATCCAGCCGTTCGCATCGAGCACGTCGGCGGTCTTCTCGCTCTCCTCCCAATAGCCCAGCATGACGCTGTAGCCGCGGGTACACAGCTCGCCCCGCTCGCCGCGCTTGACGATCTTGCCCTCGAGATCGACGACCTTGACCTCGACATGCGGATGGATCCGTCCGACCGTGGAGACGCGGCGCTCCAGCGGATCGTCCACCGCGCTCTGGAAGCTGACCGGACTGGTCTCGGTCATGCCGTAGGCGATGGTGACCTCGCGCATGTTCATCGCGTTGTTGACGCGCTTCATCACCTCGATCGGGCAGGGGGCGCCGGCCATGATGCCGGTGCGCAGCGACTTCAGGTCGAACGTCTTGAACTCGGGGTGGTCGAGCTCGGCGATGAACATGGTCGGCACGCCGTAGAGCGCTGAGCATTTCTCCTGTTCAATCGTACGCAGCGTCGTGAGTGCGTCAAACCCCTCGCCGGGATAGACCATCGCGGCGCCGAGCGTGACGGAGGCTAGGTTGCCCATCACCATGCCGAAGCAATGATAGAGCGGCACCGGAATGCAGATGCGGTCCTGCTCGGTGAGGCGCATGGCCCGGCCGGTGAAATAGCCGTTGTTGAGGATGTTGTGATGGGTCAGCGTCACCCCCTTGGGCGATCCCGTCGTGCCACTGGTGAACTGGATGTTGACGGGATCGTCGAATTGCAGGGCGGCGCCGAGCGCGGCCAGCTGTTCGCGATGCGCCGCTCTGCCCATGCGCGCGACCTCGTCGAAAGGGATCGTGCCTGACGCCGCAGGGCCGCCGATCTGGATCACCATCCGCAAGGCCGGCAGCCGTGCCGCCTGTAACTGTCCGGGCTTGGCGTCCGCCAGCTCCGGCAACAGCGTGTTGAGCATCTCCATGTAGTTGCTGGTCTTGAACGCGGTCGCGGTGACGATCGCGGTGCAGCCGACCTTGCGAAGCGCAAATTCCAGCTCGCTCAAGCGATAGGCGGGATTTATCGTCACCAGGATGAGGCCGGCCTTGGCGGCGGCGAACTGGGTCAGCGTCCATTCCGGTCGGTTCAACGACCAGATTCCGATCCGTTGCCCCCGCTCGAGACCGAGCGCCAGGAAGCCGGCGGCGAGCGCATCGACCCGCTCGGCCAATTCCGACCATGTCCATCTCACGCCATGGCTGGGTGAGATGAGGGCTTCGCGATCGCCCCAGCGCCGCACAGCCCGGTCGAGGC
The DNA here is from genome assembly GCF_015291725.1 of Bradyrhizobium sp. CCBAU 51765. Classification (GTDB taxonomy): domain Bacteria; phylum Pseudomonadota; class Alphaproteobacteria; order Rhizobiales; family Xanthobacteraceae; genus Bradyrhizobium; species Bradyrhizobium liaoningense. The sequence continues at coordinate 30,110 of NZ_CP030038.1, read as the reverse complement.
TGCGGCCGATGGTGTCGCCGAGCAGCGGCGCGTCCGAGATGCCGCAAACGTAGCTGTCCGCTTTATCAGCCAAATTATCAGCCAAGTCGAAATCCTCTCGTCAGAATACCCAGCATAGTCTCTCAGTCGTCATGCCCGGGCTTGGCCCGGGCATCCACGTCTTTGTGCCCGTGCGGCTGCACGTGGATGGCCGGGCCTTCGCCGCGCCGAAGCGGCTTCGGCCGCGCAGGCGGGACGAGCCCGGCCAAGACGGGTTGGTGAGCGCCGCGCCCTTCAGGCCGCCTTCTGCCCGCTTCCAGCCGCATCCAGCCCGGCATAAACGCCGCGCTCGAAACCTGCGAAGGCCCCCAGGCATTTCGCATCCGCGAATGGCAACAGCTGCATCAGGATCACGCCGGTGATGTCGCGGGCCGGGTCAATCCAGTAATAGGTGTTGGCGAGGCCCGCCCAGGCGAGGCTGCCGGCGCTACGCCCCTCGGCGGTCTTGGCGGTGTTGATCATGAAGCTGAGGCCCCACTTCTTCACCTGCTCCGGATAGAGATCGACGTCGTTGGTGTACATCGGCGCCGCCGTCGTCATCTTGCCCATGGCGAGATCGCCGATGTGGTTCTGGCCCATGGTCGCGACGGTCTCGGCCTTCAGCACCTGGTTGCCGTTGCCGCGGCCCTTGTTGAGGATCATCTGGGTGAACTTGATGTAGTCGGCCGCGGTCGAGTAGAGGCCGCCGCCACCCATGTGGAATTCCGGCTCCTGTTCGAGCTCGAACGGGATGGCGGCGAGCTGGCCGTCCTCACCGCGCGCGTGCATGCCGACCAGGCGCTTGCGCATGTCGTCGGTGATCTTGAAGGCCGTGTCGTTCATGCCAAGCGGGTTGAACAGATTGTCGCGCAGATAGGCATCCAGCCGCTTGCCGCTGGCGGCTTCCACGGCCTTGCCGACGAAATCGATATTGGTGCCGTATTCCCAGCGCGTGCCGGGGTCGCTCATGATCGGGGTCTTCAGTGCCGCATTCTGGCAGGTGGTGATGGCGGGGATGCCGTTCTTGTCCAGATAGACCGCGAGATCGCCGTTCCACATATTGTAGCAGAAGCCCGCGGTGTGGGTCATGAGCTGGCGCAGCGTGATCGGTCCCTTCGCCGGGCGCAGCTTCGCCTCGCCGTTGGCATCGAAGCCTTCCAGCACCTGCGGATTGGCGAGATCGGGCAGGACGTCACCGATCGGCGTATCCAGCGACAGCTTGCCCTGCTCGACCAGCTGCATCGCGCCCGCTGTGGTCACCGCCTTCGTCATCGATGCGATCCAGAACACGCTGTCATCGGTCATCGCGTCGGGCTTGGACAGGTCGCGTTGGCCGAACGCGCCCTGATACAGCACGTCGTTACCGCTCGCGGCGATCGCGACGACGCCCGGAATCTCCTTGGCCTCGCTCTTCTGACGCAGAATCTCGTCGATCTGTGCTTTGCCTTGCATGGCGTTTCCTCGGGTTTGATTATTGTTGGAAGTGATCGATTGTCGTCCCACATGCCCCGTGCGGCAAGCGCATCTACGCGCATGCGCCGGTCGCGATGTCGTGACTTGACGGTCTTGGTCCCACGCAGGACGACAACGGGGCTGGGCGGCGACACTCCTCTGCAATCTGCGGTGGATGCCCGCGCGTCGCCCTCACCTTGGATGGGGCTCCAGGCGATAGGTTTCACGCGGTTTCGGACGCCTGAAACATTTCGTGAGCTGCCGCGTTCAGCACCCGGTCCGATCCATGGGCCGGTCAGGACTTGATGCAAATGTTGCCGTCCGAGGATGGGTGGCGAGGGGGACCTCAGATGATTTCGACCTGGAGCGACTGGAAGCGCTATCCCCGTCAGGGACGCGGCGAGAACCTGGAGGCGCCCATTTCGCCCGGTATTTACGAGGTCCGCATCGCCGGCACCGGCGCACTCTATTCGTTCGGCGCCGTCGACAATCTGGCCCAGGCGCTGGCGCTGCTGCCGGTCGGCTCGAGGTCATGGTTCGGCCGCCGCGACACCTCTTCAGTCCCCGATCTCGAATACCGCACGTGCGCGACGTCCACGAAGGCCGATGCCAAGGCCGCGGCCGAGCGCATGATCGGCCGGCGTGAGACCTATATGAGCGGCGCGGCGTAAGGCCGCTGCCAGTCTGGCCGCCATCTGACGTGCGTTGCAGGGCGATGCATTGCGCATCGTCTGTCCCTATATTCCGGCCGATCCGATCGTCCCCAGGGAGTAACGCCATGACCCCGACTGCCACCGCACGCGCCCCACAAGCCACATCCAATCTGCGCGACCGGTTGAAGGATCCGTCGCTTTTGAGGGAGGCCTGCTACATCGACGGCGCCTGGGTCGGCACGCCGGTCTTTGCGGTCAACAATCCCGCCACCAGCATCGAGCTCGCCAAGGTTCCGCAGCTTGGTGCCGAGGAGACGACCAGGGCGGTCGAAGCCGCCGAGCGCGCCTTTCCGACTTGGGCCAAGCACACCGCCAAGCAGCGCTCCAACATCCTGCGCAAATGGTTCGAGCTGATCGTCGCCAATCGCGAGGACCTTGCGCTGATCCTCACCTCCGAGCAGGGCAAGCCGCTCACCGAGGCACTCGGCGAGGTCGACATCGGCGGCGCCTATGTCGAGTTCTTCGCCGAGGAGGCGCGCCGCGTCTATGGCGAGACCATCCCGACCCAACGTCCCGATGCGCGGCTGCTCGCGATCAAGCAACCGATCGGCGTCTGCGGTGCGATCACGCCGTGGAATTTCCCGAACTCGATGATCACGCGCAAGGTGTCCCCGGCGCTCGCCGCCGGCTGCACCGTGGTGCTCAAGCCCGCCAACGAGACGCCGCTGTCGGCGCTCGCGCTTGCCGCGCTCGCCGAGAAGGCGGGTGTGCCCAAGGGCGTCTTCAACATCGTCACCGGCGATGCCCCGCCGATCGGCAAGGTGTTGTGCGAGCATCCGGCCGTGCGCTTCGTCGGCTTCACCGGCTCGACCGCGGTCGGCAAGATCCTGTATCAGCAGGCTTCGGTCGGTGTGAAGCGGCTCGGCCTCGAGCTCGGCGGCAATGCGCCGTTCGTGGTGTTCGACGATGCCGACATCGATGCCGCGGTCGAAGGCGCGATCGTCTCGAAATACCGCAACATGGGCCAGACCTGCGTCTGCGCCAACCGCCTCTACGCCCAGGACAAGATCTACGACGAGTTCGTGCAGAAGCTGTCGAAGAAGGTCGCGGCGATGAAGGTCGGCGACGGCACCGAGAGCGGCGTCACCCAGGGGCCGCTGATCAACATGAAGGCCGTCGACAAGGTGGAGCGCCACATCGCCGATGCGGTGAAGCGCGGCGCCAAGGTCGTCACCGGCGGCAAGCGCAGCGAGCTCGGACGCTCGTTCTTCGAGCCGACGGTGCTGGCCGACGTCAAGCCGGACTCCCTGGTGGCGCAGGAGGAAACCTTTGGCCCGCTCGCGCCTGTCATCCGCTTCAAGGACGAAGCCGATGTGATTGCGATGTGCAACGCCTCGCCGTTCGGCCTGGCCTCCTACTTCTATTCCCGCGATCTCGGCCGCGTCTGGCGCGTCGCCGAGGCGCTGGAGTCGGGCATGGTCGGCGTCAACACCGGCCTCATCACCACGGAGGTTGCGCCCTTCGGCGGCGTCAAGGAGAGCGGCCTCGGGCGCGAAGGCTCGCATCACGGCATGGAGGAGTATGTCGAGATCAAATACGTGATGATGGCGGGGGTGTAGCCCCCGGTCTCGTTTTACGACCTGTTGGGACGAAGGACCCATTCCGGCTGGTTAGGCACCATCCTCATGGTGCGATCACGTTCGAGATCAAGCTCGAAGTTTGTGCCGCTACCTTCGCCTTCACGACCCGCATTTTTTCGCCGGCCGGCACACGCGCGGCCGTCGAAGGCGGGATCAGTCAAGGCTTCACGCCAATCACGCCTTGGCAGCAACGTACCCGTAAAAATTCATGAGAAAGTCCTTGGTGGCGAGGGGCTTTATGGCGCCGGCTTTATTCGGGTGCGGGATCTCGTAATCTCCATTGCCCCATGAGAAAACCTTCGCCTTCACGTACCCGTTCGCGACCTGTATCTTCTCGCGCAGCACGACCCAGTGCATCGTGAACGCGGAGCCTTTATCGGACTGATCATCATAGTCCGTCATATTGGCGCTTATGAAGAGGCATACGCGATACCCCTTGTCGAGCAGGGTGTTGGCTTCGTTTACATCGGCGATGCCTTTGTTGAATCGCGAAATGTTGGTGTTCTCGCGCACGTCCCGGTATCCGGCCTTGCGGAACCATTGCTCCATCTCGCTCGGCAGGGTGACGCCGGCAAGATCGCTGATTCTGCCCGTGTCGTCGAAATCGAGGAACCAATTCTCTGAATCGCGTATGGAGGCGCACGTCAGCCAATCGACGTGATCCAGCGACCAGGGCGGCGTGTAGTTCCTCACATCCTTTCCCGGCTTGATCAGCAGGCGGCCAAGAGTCGCCTGTCCCTTTTGATACAGGTCGATCGCGAACCGCGCGTAGTGCCCCGGCTTATCGGATGCGTAGCTGAACATCAGCGCGGAGGGCCCGCACAGACTCCCTTTATCCTGATCGATGAGGCTCGGCTTCGCGATGCGCCTGAGAATACCTATGCCGACGCGGTGCGGGTCGAGCTTCGGAAAGAACGTGGTCCTCGTGTTCTTGAGGAAATCGCAGACCATTTCTGCAGCGATTTTCTTGTGATCCGAATTGAGATCGTACGGTCCGATCCCGAGCCACTTCTTCTTTTCGTCGCCGACGAAAAGGGTGATGAGCTTTTTCGAAGTGGGGGAGAGCGTTCTGGAGGTATTCGCAATGGTGAGCAGGTCGTCCAGCTCGAATGCGGTGACCATGCCGTCCGTGACGGTGGCCCGGACGATATCGACCACTTCCGCGTAATCCAGCTTTGAATCGTCGGCGAGGCCTTTGCCGAGCGCAGCATTGACGGATGGAGTAGCGACGGCATCCCACTGGCCTTTTTGCGGGGCGGGCTTGGCGGCCGCCTTTGTCGACAGTTCAACGAGCCGCTTGAATGTCGGGCCCACAGGCCGAATGTAACCGTCGGGCGTGCCGGGAAAGTTCTTCTTTTGGAAATACAGAATCGAGGTGTAGAGGCTATCGCTGGCGTGACCGGTCACGACCAGCTGCGGTTTGAGCATGTTCTCAGCGCCACCGTCGGAAATGGAGATCTTGTTGAGCAGCGAAATGACCAGCTCCTGGTCCTTCTTCCAGTTCTGGCAGCTTCGACCCGTTGCCGCGACCCGTCCGACTTTATCTTTCAGCTGCATATGGTGTCTCCTTCGATACCAAAATGCTGCCTCGAACCTCCTGACATGCGGCCGGCTGAGGCAGGCGCTGTTGCCAACTCTTCCGCTGTAGAATGTTGGTCGCACCTGCCGGCCTTTGTGTTCACGCGCAAGCGCAGCGGCTGTCCTGTTGTAACTTTCACTAGTGCGTGATGGCTGCCATTCTCTCTCGTGCTGCTTGGCCGGGTGAGCCGAACTGATAAGGCCGGCATCGTCGAAGCGACGACCGCAGTCCGACAAGCCGAGATGCTGGCTGGTCGATCGGGTCTATGTTGCAGGCGTGAAGCGCGGCGGAGCACGATGGTGCGTCGCACCTCGCTTGACGCAGATCAAGAGACCTCAGGCGAGACAGCATAGTCTAGCAAGAACGGCATCATATGGTGGCACGCGCAAGATTGCGGCTCTCGAATGCTGACGAGGATTTCTTTCGCTTCGGGTGAAAAGCAACTTCTAGGCCGCTTCTGGCAAAGCGCCTCGGGATACTGGCGCGGACCAACGGCGTGGACAGCGTGGCTGCTGGTGGTCGCGTTGATCGTCAACGTCATCCTGCAGCTCCTCACGCAGTACGGACTCAATTTCTGGAATCGTGACTTCTTCAACGCCATTGGCCGGAAGGACCAGGCGGAGCTTCTGTCCCAGGCGTTCCGGTTTCCGCCGCTGGCTGCGGCGAGCATCGCCCTGGCCGTGTTCTCGGTGTGGGCGCGCATGACCCTGCAGCGTTCCTGGCGCGAGTGGCTGAGCAACCGCCTCTATAGCGACTGGCTGGCGGATGATCGTCCTCCGAGGCGTGGCGCCATCGAGGGACATCACGAGGCGCCGGAATATCGCATCGCCGAGGATGCCAAGGTCGCGACGGACCTCCCGATCGATCTGGCGACCGGCCTGCTTCAATCGGTGCTCACGATCGCAACGTTCGTCGGGGTGCTATGGTCGGTCGGTGGCAGCCTAGAAATCGATTTCGACGGTATCGCCTTTGCAATTCCCGGTTATCTCGTCCTTGCCGTGATCGCGTACTCCACGCTGCTGGTGATCGGCATCTGGCTGACGGCCGGCCGTCTGACGCGGGTCATCGAGGAAAACAAGCGCATGGAAGCCGAACTGCGGGCGATTGGAACGCATGTCCGCGAGGTCGGCGAAGGCAAGGTGGTGCAGGAGGCCGGCACGAACGGCCGTCACGCCGTTGGCGCTGCCTTGAAAGCCGTGATTGCGATCTGGCGAATCTACTGCTGGCAATTGATGCGGATGACGCTGGTCACTTATACAGGTCTTCTGGTGACGCCGGTGGTCGGTCTGCTGCTTTGCCTCCCCAAGTACCTTGGCGGCACGATGACGCTGGGCGAAGTGGTTCAGGCTTCAGCGGCATTCGTCGTGGTCCAGACCGCGTTCAACTGGTTCACGGACAATTATGCCAAGCTCGCGGAATGGACCGCATCCGCCAACCGTGTTGCCGAACTCCTGCTGGCTCTGGATGCGGACCACGCGCCCGGCGATGAAGCGGGTCATCCGTCGATCCCTGCCAAACGTATCATACCGTCGGACGCCTGAGACAAGCGTGTCGCGCCGGGACGGCGAAAGCGTGCACTAGATCTTCAGCTCCGTCCCGGTCACGCGCCGATACGCTTCCAGGTATCGTTTGCTGGTTGCATCGACGACGCTGGCCGGCAGTGGCGGCGGCGGGGCGTCGCCGTTCCAGCGGCGGGCGCGGCGTTCGACGTCGAGATAGTCGCGCAAGGGCTGCTTGTCGAAGCTCGCCTGCGGCTGGCCGGGCTTGTAGGCATCCACCGCCCAGAAGCGCGAGGAATCCGGCGTCATCACCTCGTCGATCAGGATGATGCGGCCGTCCTTGTCGCGGCCGAACTCGAACTTGGTGTCGGCGATGATGATGCCCTGCTCCCGTGCCAGCTCCTCGCCGAGCGTGTAGATCGCGCGTGTCATGCTCTCCAGCGTGTAGGCGACCTCGTCGCCGACCACTTCGCGCATCCTGGCGATGGTGATGTTCTCGTCATGGCCGCTCTCGGCCTTGGTCGCCGGGCTGAAGATCGCGGGCTCCAGCTTCTCGCTTTCGACGAGGCCGGCCTTCAGCTTCTCGCCGGCCAGCGTGCCGCTCGCGGCATATTCCTTCCAGGCGGAGCCTGAGAGATAGCCGCGGATCACGCATTCGATCGGGAATACGGTGGTCCGCTTGCACAGCATGGCGCGGCCGAGGATCTCGGCGCGGTGCGGTTTCAACGCCGGCACGGCCTCAACGATCTCGTCGGTGTCCGCGCTGATCATGTGGTGCGGCACCACGCCTTCGAGCTCGTTGAACCAGAACGCGCTGATCTGCGTCAGCACCGCACCCTTCATCGGGATGGTCTCGGCCATCACCACGTCGAAGGCGCTGATGCGGTCGGTGGTGACCAGCAGCAGGCGGTCATCGTCGACGGCGTAGATATCGCGCACCTTGCCGCGTCCGATCTTGGGCAGGGGCAGGTCGCTGGAGAGCATGGTGGACATCGGTATGGCTTTCGCAGGCAGGGCCTTCAGGCAATGAACCGGCCGCGCCGGATGGCGCAGCCGGAAACCCGATTAGCCTATTCCGGCAGCGGAATGAACTCGTGTTCCTGCGGAACTGCGGCGAAGCGGCCGGTTTTCCAGTCCTGCTTGGCCTGCTCGATCCGCTCCTTGCTGGAGGAGACGAAATTCCACCAGATGTGGCGCGGTCCTTCCAGCGCGTCGCCGCCAAGAAACATCATCCGCGTCGCCTTGAGCGCCTTCACGGTGATGCGGTCGCCGGGCCGGAAGATCAGGAGCCGCGGCCCCTCGTAACGTTCGTTCGCGATCTCGACCTCGCCCTCCACCACGTAAATCGCGCGCTCCTCATGATCAGGATCGAGCGGCACGGTCGCGCCCGCGACTGCCGTGACCTCGGTGTAGAACCAGGGGGACACCATCGTGACGGGCGAGGCGATGCCGAAGGACGAGCCTGCGATCACGCGTGCGGTAAAATCACGCTCGGAGATCATCGGCAGTTCGCCGGCGGCGTAGTGTTGGAACGACGGCGCGATCTCTTCCGATCCGGCCGGCAGCGCGATCCAGCTCTGCAATCCCAGCATCTTCTGGCCCGAGGCGCGCTGCGCATCCGGCGTGCGTTCGGAATGCGCGATGCCGCGGCCGGCCGTCATCAGATTCATCGCACCCGGCGCGATCTCCTGGACGTTGCCCTCGCTGTCGCGATGCATGATCGCGCCGTCGAACAGATAGGTGACGGTGGCAAGCCCGATATGCGGATGCGGACGCACGTCCATGCCCTTGCCCGAGACGAACTGCACCGGGCCGAAATGGTCGAAGAAGATGAAGGGCCCCACCATCTGCCGCTTGCCGTGCGGCAGCGCCCGCCGCACCGCGAATCCGTCGCCGAGATCGCGCGTCCGAGGGACGATGACGAGATCGAGCGCATCGCAGGACATGGGATCGCCGAGCACGGGATCGTTCGAGGGTTGCCAGCTCATGGGTGGGACTCCTTTTGGCTTTGTTGGACGCGATCGTAGCAGGATTTGGCGTCACCGTCGCGACAAAGCTCCGCTAACCCTTGCATGCCGATGGCCTTGAAAAAACGGCCGCGACCAACGATGTTCGGCTGCCTTCAACTGCGACCGTTCGACCCATCCGATGACCCTTGCCGCAACCGAGCTCGCCTTTCGCGCCGCCAGCGTTGCGCTGCTGCTGGTGCTGGCGGCGTCATTGCTCTCCGATTTCCGCAATGTGCTGGCTGCCCGCCTCGGCGCGGCGTTCGCGCTGGGCTCGGCCGCGCATGCGGCGAGCTATTCCATCGGCGTCCCTTCGCTGACCTCGCCATGGCACGCGCCGCTGATTGCGCTTTCGACCGGAAACATCGTCGTGTTCTGGCTGTTCACACGCGCGCTGTTCGACGACGAGTTCCGGTTACGCTGGTGGCACGGTTTGATCTGGGCCGCGGTGACCGCCTTCAGCTTCGTCGGGTGTCTCTGGATCGCGCCGGGCGGGAATGCGCGGTTCTCCGTGACGGCAGTGAACCTGATCGTGCTCGGTTTCATCGCGCTCGCGGTGGCGCAGACGATCGCCTCGTGGTCGGCCGATCTGGTCGAGCGCCGCCGCAATGTTCGTGTCTTCATCGTCTGTGCCGCCGCGCTCTATGGCGGGTTGAATGCGCTGCTTCAGATCCTCGTTGCCGGCAGCGCAGGCGATGTCGCCAACACGATCAATGCCGGTGTGCTCGCCTGCATCGTTGCGGCCATTGCCTGTGCGATGATGCGCGTCGATGGCGCCGATCTGTTTCCGGCGTCGGCGGCGGCGCCGGCAATTCTGGCGCAGCCTGCGGCGGTCGATGAATCCGCCGACCGGAAGCTCATCGATGCCTTGATGCGGCTGATGGCGGACGAGCGCGTCTATCGCCAGGAGAACATCACCATCGGCGCGCTGGCGGGCCGGCTGAGGATTCCCGAGTACCGGCTGCGCCGGCTGATCAACCAGCAGCTCGGCTATCGCAATTTCAATGTGTTCCTGAACAATCACCGGATCGAGGAGGCCAAGGCCGCGCTCGCCGATCCCGCCCAGGCGGCGGTTCCCGTCATCACCATCGCCATGGACGCCGGCTTCCAGTCGCTCGGACCGTTCAACCGCGCTTTCAAGGCGGTGACCGGCGTGACACCGACGGAATATCGACGGCTCAAGGTCAATGCGATCTGATTCATAGGCTATTGTAATATCGAAGTAATTTCAGAATCGGCGAGCTGCGATACAGTTTCCGGCAGGCCATTTTCCAAATCCGGCGAGCGCATCTCAGCCGGTTCCGGCTTCCTCCCTCCATGCCCCCAAGCCGGAGAGGAAACCCGTGACCCGCCGCCGCAAGATCGTCCTGCTCACCACCACCATCGCCGCTGCCGGTATCGCGCTGGGCGCCGCCCGCGCCGGCGACGTCCCCAAGGTCGCCACCGGCTTCGTCGCAGACATCCTGTGCTCCGAGACGTTCGTGTCGAATCTCGATCCCCGGCGTAACTTCGCCGAGACCAGCGACGCCATGCCCGGGACCAGCCTGTTCAGCTGGGCGATGGACTACAGGATCGACCGCGTCCGCAAGGACGTCACCGTGACGCTGTTCGGCCTCGGCCGCAGCCACGCCGTCTATCGCGAGGGCCTGGGCTGCACGCTCGAGCACGGCGCAGGCGTTACCGTCGTCGAGCCGCCTGCAGACGGCGGGCAGCCGGCATTGTTGCCCGAGATCGCCGGCCCCGCGATCGTGCCGCCGCAAAGCCCCCCACTTGCCGCCGCGCTCGACCGTGCCTTCACCGAGCCCGCGCAGCCGCCTGACCGCCGCACCCGCGCCATCGTCGTGATGAAGGCCGGTCGCATCATCGCCGAGCGCTACGCCGACGGCATTGGACCTGAGACGCCGCTGCTCGGCTTCTCCATGACGAAGTCGGTGATCTCGGCCTTGATCGGCGTGCTGGTGCGCCAGGGCAAGCTCAGGCTCGATGGGCCCGCGCCGGTTGCCGCCTGGCAGAATCCGGATGACCCGCGCCATGCCATCACCGTCGATCATCTGCTGCGTCACACAGCGGGCCTTGCGCTCGGCAGCTCGCTGCAGGCCTCGCTCGGCTCGGCGTTCGAGCCGGTCAACCGGATGAAGTTCGTGGAGTCCGACATGGCCGGCTATGCCGAGACCATCCCGCTCGAGACCGCACCTGGCACGGCCTGGAACTATCACGACGGCAACACCCTCATCCTCTCGCATCTGATCCGCGTGGCCGCCGGCGGCAATCCCGCTGACGCGCTCCGCTTCGCGCGCCACGAATTGTTCGGTCCGCTCGGCATGCGCCATGTCGTGCTCCAGCTCGACGGCTCGGGCACGATCGAAGGATCGAGCGAGATGCTGGCCTCCGCACGCGACTGGGCGCGCTTCGGCCAGCTCTATCTCAATGACGGCGTCGCCGGCAGCAAGCGCATCCTTCCTGAGGGCTGGGTGAGCTACACGGCCACGCCCACGCCGAACGCGTGGGTGGGCATCGGCGCCGGCTTCTGGACCAACCAGGGCGACAGTTTTGGCGCGAAGTTTCGCGTGGAGCACGGCTGGCCGCGCGATGCCTTCTTCGCCAAGGGCACGATCGGGCAATACACCATCGTGATCCCGTCGGAGAAGCTGGTGATCGTGCGCATGGGACGCTCGCCGAATTGGCCGCCGGAAGCCGATGGCGTGTTCGATCTCGTGCGCGAGGTGGTGGCGGCGACGCGCGAGAAGGGGAAGCTGGCCGGAGCGGATTGATCTCGACAGAGCGAGGCTCGCCCCTACTTCCTTCTCTCCGCGAACTCAACTGCGCGAAGGTGCTCGCGGAGAGAGACCCCTCACCCGGCTGCGCTTCGCGCATCCACCCTCTCCCACAAGGGGCGAGGGTGCACCGTCTTCGCGGAAGGAATTTACGACCTCCCCAATTCCGTCGCCTTGGCGACGCGATCGAACCGCTCGAGCGTCATGATCGCGTCCGCAAACTTCTCCGCCCGTGCGTTCAGCACCGGGCGGGCCAGCGTCAGGAATTTCTGCTGCATCGCCTGCGTGTCCGGAAACGAATTCGGTTCGCCCGAGGGATCGGCATAGAGCCGCTCATGCACGCCATCGTCCGTGGTGATGCTGACACGGGCGCCGAACGGATGGGTGCGGCCGATCTCCAGGCGATCGTCCTGCACCACGTCGAACTTGTCGGCCAGCGCGTCGATCGCGGCATCGCCGAGCCGGTTGTAATCGTCCCAGCCGAACGAGCCCTGGTCGAGCGCGAGCGCGCCGGTGAAGAACATCGAGAACTGGCCGCCGACGATCGAGCGCGGATGCCGCTTGGTCGCGGCATCGCCGGTCAGCGTGATGCCGTTGCGGTGCAGGCCGATCTCGACGCGCTTGACCTGGTCCGGCGTCAGATTGTGCTCGCGCCGCATCGCGATCAGCGCGTCGATCGCCGCATGGGTGTAGCGGCAGCTCGGATACGGCTTCACGCCGATCTTCATGGTCTCGTAGGTCTTGCCGAGCTCGGCCACCGCCTTGTCCGGATGCGCGTCGTCGGTATAGCCGGCGAGCAGGCCGTGCTTGCCCTCGACCGATTCCGTCGCGCCGACGAAATCGTTGCGCGCCAGCGTTGCGGCGATCACCCCGTTCATCGCGGCGGCGCCGACCTGGTAGCGCTTGTTCCAGGCGCCATTGACCAGAAATTGTAGCGAACCCGCGGCCTGGCTGCCGGAAACGCCGAACGCGGCGATGAGCTGCTTCTCGCTGAGGCCGAACAGTTTTCCGGCGGCGGCCGCGGCGCCATAGGTGCCCGCGGTGGCGGTGGGGTGGAAGCCGCGCGCATAATGCGAGGTCGGGTCGAGCGCATTGCCGAGCCGGCAGCAGACCTCATAACCCGCGACGATCGCGGTCAGCACGTCGCGCCCGGACGCGCCGACCATCTCGCCGACGGCGAAGGCCGCCGGTACCACCGGAGCGCTCGGGTGCAGGGAGGAATCGGCGTGCGTGTCGTCGAAATCGAGCGAATGTCCAAGCGCGCCGTTGAGCAGCGCCGCGACCGCCGGCGTCCAGGTCTTGGTATCGCCGAACACGGTGGATTCGCCCTTGGTGTCGAGCGCCAGCGCCTCCAGCATTTTCAGCATCGACGGGGTCGATTCGGCCTCGCGTCGCGCCCGGATCGCGCTGCCGAGGAAGTCCAGCGTCAGCACTTTTGCGCGATCCAGCACCTCCGCTGGAATATCCTGGTATTTCAGGTCGAAGACATAGGCGGCGAGCGTTGCGGTTTCGTGGGCCATCGTGTTTCCTCGTTTTGGCGCGCAAGTTAGGCGGGCTGATTTGGCCTTTCAAGCGGCCTTGGGGCTGCGGGCATCAGCCATGCTTTTGCTTGGCTTCCAGGATCGGACCGGGACTTCGATGGCACTCAAAAATAAGCTGTTCGACCACATCAGGTCGCGGCGGACGCAATTGGGGCTGGCGATCCGGGTCACGGTGGCCGCGGCTGCGGCCTATGCGATCGCCACCGCACTGCATCTGTTGCTGCCGCTCTGGGCGGTGCTGACCTCGCTGATCGTGACCCAGATGAGCGTCGGGCGCTCGCTGAAGGCGACGCGCGACTACATGCTGGGCACCATCGGCGGCGCCGTCTATGGCGGCGCCATCGCGATCCTGATCCCTTATTCCAGCGAAGCCGGTCTGCTCGGGCTTCTGGTGCTCTCCGTCGCCCCGCTCGCCTTCATCGCCGCGATCAATCCGAGCCTCAGCGCGGCCACGGTCACCGCGGTGATCGTGCTTCTGGTCCCGACCCTGCATCATGCCGATCCCATGACCTCGGCGATCGACCGGGTCAGCGAGGTCGCGGTCGGCGCCGTCACGGGGCTGCTGGTCTCGTTCCTGGTGCTGCCCTCGCGCGCGGTGCGGCAGATCCGCGCCAGCGCGGCGACGCTGCTCGAATTGATAGCGGATGCCTTCACCGAGCTGCTCGCGGGCCTCACGCGCGGCCGCGACAACGACGCGCTGCACCGGATCCAGGACGGCATCGGCACGGCCATGGTCAGCCTCAACGCGATCGGCTCCGAGGCCGAGCGCGAGCGCGCCGCGCGCCTGTCGAGCGGCCCGGACACGGGCCCCCTGCTGCGGACCATCCTGCGGCTGCGCCATGACGTCGTGATGATCGGCCGGGCCACCGTGGTGCCACTGCCGGCCGACGTGCAGACGCGGCTCGCAGGCCCGCTGGCGGAAGTCTCGACCGTGATCGCGCGTTTCTTGCGTTCGGCCGCCAGCGCCTTGCGTGAAGGCGCCGGCGCGCCGCCGATCCATCCGGTCCACGTCGCGCTCCAGCACTATGCCGAGGCGGTCGCGTCTGTCCGCCAGGACGGCCTGATTCGCGGCCAGCCCGGCGACACCGCCGAGCGCTTCTTCGCGCTCGGTTTCTCCCTGGAGCAGATGCATCAGAATCTGTGCGACCTCGACCGCGTCGTCGGCGAATGGTCGGAGGCGGCGGCCGGCAAGTCCGCGCGAGTGGCGGAGTAAGCTACCGCTTCGCCAGCCCCTTGCCCTGCATGCGCCAGACCAGGAGATCGATGCGGTCCTGGCCAAAGAACGGCTCGTTCTCGAACACGAAGGTTGGCACGCCCCAGTGGCCTGATGCCGCGTGGTCCTTCTCGTTCTCCGCAATCACCCGCTCGTAGCGGTCCGGGTCGGCGGTGATGGCGGTATCCATCGCGGCGAGATCGAAGCCGGCCGCCGCGGCGGCGCGTGCGAGGTGATCGCCCTCGTTCCATCCCGCCACCGAGCCGTCCCACAGCACGCGCGCGATCGCGGAGGTGAACACGAGCGAGCGTCCCTCGAGCTGCGCCATGGCGCCAAGCCGGGTCAGGCGATGGATGTAGGGCTGCTCGGCCGCGACCTCGAGCGTGGTCAGGTCCTGCACGATCGGATTGGGTCGGGGAAAGCGGAACGGAATGCCCTCGTGCTCCGCTACGCGCGTGCTGTCGAGCACCACATAGCGAATGAATTGCGGGTTGGTTTTCTTGAAGAAGCCCGGCTCGCGGATCGCCAGCGGATAGACCGGACGCAGGTTCACCGCGAGGTCATACTGTTCGACGAGCTTCAGTGTCTTGGGCAGCGCCAGATAGCTGTAAGGGCTCCGATAGGAGTAGAAGAGATCGACTGACAAGGTCATCGCGCCGGCTCCACGATCCGTCCCATCATGCTGCGGACCACGAGCTTGTGGAAGGGCATGATGAGGGTGAGGTAGGTCCGTCCGAGCAGGTTATGTGTCCGGACCAGCGTCGTCGAGGTCACCCGGCGGCTCGCGGCATTGCCTGAAACGTCGACCACGATGCGGAAGTCGAGGTGAGAATCGTCGAAGCCCGCGACCAGCCGCTCGGGCGTTTCACTCAGCACCGGAAACAGACCGATCATGCCGCCGGGCGCCGGCGCGCCCTCGCCCGATGTCTTCAGCCCGAACGGTCTCACCAGAATGTTGCGCAGGCGCAGCAGCGCGTCGATCCAGCGCGGCCCGTCCAGTACCATCATGGTGCAGGCCTCGCGGGCGTTCACTGCCGCCGCGCCGATTTCCACGCAAAACGCGTCGATGAACTGGGCGCCGGCCAGCACTGCACTGGCGTCGACCTCCGGCGTGACTTCGCGGACCATCCCGATCATCCCGCCAATCTGCGCGTCAGCATCCGGAAGCGCAAGATCAGCAGGCCGGCATAGACGAACGTGCCGATCGAGAATCCGATCCAGACCCCGACCGCGCCGAGCCCGGCATTGAATGCCAGCACCCAGGCGATTGGAAAGGCGACACCCCAATAGCCGATCGCCGCGAACAGCAGCGTCATCCTGGTGTCGTTGATGCCGCGCAACGCGCCGCCCATGATGGTCTGGAGGCCGTCGGCGATGAAGAAGGTGGCGCCGACCACCAGCAGAGTCGCGGTCAGTTCGACGGTGGCGGCGCTTTCGCTGCCGCCGCCGAAGAACAGCCGGCCGAGCTGGTAGCGCCCGATGATGATGGCGATCGTCAGCGCGGACACCAGCGCGACGCCGAGCACGGCTGCAGCGAGCCCTGCACGCTTCACGGCCGCGGCATCGCCGCGGCCGAAGGCATGGCCGACCCGCACCGTCGCCGCCATGCCGATGCCGAGCGGCACCATGAACAGCACGGCCGTCACCTGGAGCGCGATCTGGTGCGCGGCAATCGCGGCGATCGAGATCAGTCCCATCAGCAGTGCCGCCGAGGAGAACAGGCCATATTCCAGCAGCAGCGAAAACGAGATCGGCGCGCCGATCGCAATCAGCTGGCGCATCAAGGGCCAGTCGATCCGCCACAGCCGGGCGAGCGGACGATAGTCCGCAAACGGCTTGCGCAGCCCTGCGATGGCGAGTGCCGCGACGAAGGTGCCGAGATTGACCAGCGAGGTCGCAAGCCCCGCGCCGAACAGGCCGAGCTCCGGCAGGCCGAACAGGCCGTGGATCAGGGCATAGACCAGCGCGGCATTGACGGGAATCGCTGCGACCGTGATCCACAATGGCGCCTGCGGCCGGTTCACCGCGCTCATCATGCCACGCAGGGCAATGAAGCCGAGCGCCGGTGCAATGCCCCAGGCAAGTCCATTCAGGTAGTGCTGGGCGAGGCTGGCCGAATGCGGGGCCTGTCCGAGCGCGAGCAGGATCTGCTCGCCATAGAGCGGCGAGGCCATCATCGGCAGCGAGATCAGCAGCGCGACCCAAAGTCCGACGCGCAAGGAGCGGCGGATCAGCCTGACATCGCCGGCGCCGAACGCCTGCGCCGCCAGCGGCGACACGGCGGACGTCAATCCGAGCCCGAAGGTGAAGCTGACGAAATAGACCGTATGGGCCAGCGCCGCCGCGGCCACCGCATCCTCGCCGAGCCGCCCGATCATCGCGAGATCGGTGGTGATCATCGCGATCTGTCCGAGCTGCGTCAGCATCAACGGCACGGCGAGGCGCAGCGTCTCGACGAATTCTTGCGCGAGATGGCTTGGCGGCGCGCCGGCCTGCGGTTGCGCATGTTGGTGGACCGTGTCGAGCATGGCCGGTCCATAGCACAGCCACACGTCGAAAACATGGCTCACGTGTCCCGGACGCGCGAAGCGCGAGCCGCGACCCCCAAGCGACAGGCACCGATGTTGCGGTGTGGACCCCGGCTGAGCAGCGCATCACTGACGTGCTGCGCTGCGTCCGGGGCACGAGACCATTTTCAGGAATCGTAGCGTGGACAAAGGCGCGCTTGCGCCGTGCCCACCATCGATCCAACACTCCAACAGAAGCGGTGGGCACGCTTCCGTCTTCGCTCTTCGAGCTACGGCGGACAAGTCGCTTTGCTCACCCTACGATTCTGTGCAAGGTGCGGGCTTCTTTTCCCTCTCCCCTTGCGGGAGTGGGTGGCTCGCCGCGTAGCGGCGAGACGGGTGAGGGGTCTGTCTCGGCGAATTCAAACCGGAGTTGGATTCGAGGACAGAACCCCTCATCCGGCGCTTCGCGCCACCTTCTCACACAAGGGGAGAAGGAAGAGCTGCCTCAGCCCTTCCGCTCCGGCACGCGCTTGATCTTCGCCCCAAGCGCGTTCAGCCGTTCCTCGATGCGCTCATAGCCGCGCTCGATTTGATCGGCGTTGTTGATGGTCGAGGTGCCCTCGGCGCACACCGCGGCGAGCAGCATCGCCATGCCAGCCCGGATGTCCGGCGACGTCATCGTCGCGCCGTGCAGGCGGCTCGGACCTGCGATGATGGCGCGGTGCGGGTCGCACAGCACGATGCGCGCGCCCATCGCGATCAGCTTGTCGACGAAGAACATCCGCGATTCGAACATCTTCTCGAACATCAGGATCACGCCCTCGCATTGCGTCGCGGTGACGATGGCGATCGACATCAGGTCGGCCGGGAAGGCCGGCCAGGGCTGGTCCTCCAGCTTGGGCACGTGGCCGCCGAAATCGTCCTGGATCTTCAGCGTCTGGTTCGAGGGCACGATGAGGTCGTCGCCCTCGACGCGGCAGACGATGCCGAGCCGCTCGAAACCCATGCGGATCGAGCGCAGATGCTCGATGCCGGCGCGCGTGATGCGTAAGGGGGAGCGCGTCACGGCGGCCAGCCCGATCAGCGAGCCGACCTCGATGTGGTCGGGCTGGATCCGGTAAGTCGTTTCCCCCAGCGTCGCCGGCCCGTGCACGATCATGGTGTTGGTGCCGATGCCTTCGATCCTGGCGCCGAGCGCGACCAGGAAATTGGCGAGGTCCTGCACATGCGGCTCGGAGGCCGCGTTGCGCAAATAGGTGACGCCGTCGGCGGCGACCGCCGCGACCAGCGCATTCTCGGTCGCGGTGACGCTGGGCTCATCCAGGAACACGTCCGCGCCGGCGAGCTTTGGCGCGCGGAATTCCAGCCGGTCGGTCGCGGTGACCTTTGCCCCCAGCTGCTCCAGCGCCAGCACATGGGTGTCGAGCCGGCGGCGGCCGATGACGTCGCCGCCCGGCGGCGGCAGCATCACCTCGCCGCAGCGGGCGAGCAGGGGTCCCGCGAGCAGGATCGAGGCGCGAATGCGCACGCAGAGCTCGGGGTCGAGATCGGCGGCGCGGATGCTCTTGGCGTGAATCACCAGCGTATTGCGGTCGGTCCATTCCGCCGACGCGCCGACCGAGCGGATCAGCTCGACCAGCGTCTCGGTGTCGCGGATCCGCGGCACGTTGTGGAGCGTCACCGGATGCTCGGTCAGCAGCGCGGCGGCGATGATCGGCAGCGCCGAGTTCTTGTTGCCGGACGGCTCGATCGAGCCCGAGAGCCGGTGACCGCCCTCGACGATGTATTGGATGGGCGCCACTTGGTCTCTCGCTGTCCTGTTGGTGGGCGGGGCTGTTTCGGCGGAAACTACAGAGAATTCATGGCGGGAGCAATTGTGCTGGCCGGGACTCGCAGGTCCGAGCTTGTGGCAGCAAGCCGCCCTTAGAACAGCCCGATGATGTTGCCGATCACATAGAGGATTGCGATCAGGATCAGCGCCCCCATCATGAAGAAGGAAATCTCGATCGCGATGGCGCCGGTGCCGAGTGTGGCGGCGACGGCGGCAAGGAGCCGCTCCTCCCGGAAGATCAGCGAGAGCACCGAGAACAGGATGGCGAGAAGGCCGAGCGAGATCGCGGCGACCGATGCGGTTTCACTCCAGCTTCGTCCAGTCGACTTCTCGACCTTGGGAGCCTGATACTCCACGCCCTTCACCTTCGCGACGATGCGGTCCTTGATGCGATGGCCGGTGTCGACGATCACCTTGTCCGCCGGTGGCGGCGGAAACACGATCGGCACCACCCAATGCGGCAGCACCGCCGCCATCAGCGCCAGCACGCCGACAATGCTGCAGATGATGCCGAGGCGGCGGGGCGGGACGGTGGAACGGGGTGTTGCAGAGGCGATCATGGCGCGAAGCTTCCCGGCCGGAAGGGCCGACGGGGTTCATGCCACTTCGTCGCGACGGCGGGTGGTGAGGTTCAGGCCATGTGCACCCACCTCGTCATGGCCGGGCTTGACCCGGCCATCCACGTCTTGCTTCGCCACACGAAGAACGTGGATGCCCGGGACAAGCCCGGGCATGACGACCGTTCAAAAGCCAACCGCCCTCAGATATCGATCGTTGCGCTGAGCGAGTGTTCCTGGATGAAGTCGCGGCGCGGCTCGACCACGTCGCCCATCAGCTTGGTGAAGATGTCGTCGGCCTCGTCGACCTCCTTGACCTTCACCTGGAGCAGCGAGCGTGCATCGATGTCCAGCGTCGTTTCCCAGAGCTGTTCGGGGTTCATCTCGCCGAGACCTTTGTAGCGCTGCAGCGTGACGCCCTTGCGACCGGCGTCGGTGACGGCCTCGAACAGGTCGACCGGGCCGTAGACCATGTGCTCGACGTCCTTGCGCCTGAGCTTGCCGGGGCGGGCATAAACGTCCTGGAGCTTCACGGTGTATTCGTCGAGCTTGCGCGCCTCGACCGAGCCGAGAAAGGCGTCGTCGATGACGGCGGTTTCCTTGACGCCGCGCACCGTGCGCTCGAACTGGAAGCCCTGACCTTCCACGTACTGGCCGATCCAGCCGCGCTCGACCTCCTCGGACTGATTGTCGAGGCGGCCGGCGATATATTGCGCTGCCGCCGCAGCCTTCTCCGGATCGCCGTAGATCGCCTTGTTCAGCACGCCGGTGATCGCGGCCTGCTCGATCACCTTGCGGTTGTAGCGGCTGTGCAGATTGCGCAAGACGCTGCGGACGACGCGGGCGTCGTCGACCAGCGAACGCAGGTCGCGGCCGCTGCGATCGCCGCCGGCGCCGGGAAGGAACACGCAGTCGTCGAGGCCGGTGTCGATCAGATAGTCTTCCAGTGCCCGTTCGTCCTTCAGGTACTGCTCGGACTTGCCTCTGCTGACCTTGTAGAGCGGCGGCTGGGCGATATAGAGATAGCCGCCGTCGATGATTTCGCGCATCTGGCGATAGAAGAAGGTGAGCAGCAGCGTGCGGATATGGGCGCCGTCGACGTCGGCGTCCGTCATCACGATGATCTTGTGATAGCGCAGCTTCTCGATCGAGAATTCGTCGCTGATGCCGGTGCCGAGCGCGGTGATCAACGTGCCGATCTGCTCCGAGGAGAGCATCTTGTCGGGACGCACGCGTTCGACGTTGAGGATCTTTCCGCGCAGCGGCAGCACCGCCTGGAATTCGCGGTTGCGGCCCTGCTTGGCGCTGCCGCCTGCCGAGTCGCCCTCGACGATGAAGAGTTCGGACTTGGCCGGATCCTTTTCCTGGCAGTCGGCGAGCTTGCCGGGCAGCGAGGAGACGGAAAGCGGGCTCTTGCGGGTCAGCTCGCGCGCCTTTCGCGCGGCTTCGCGGGCCGCCGCGGCCTGGATCACCTTGCCGACGATCATCTTGGCTTCGCTCGGGTGCTCCTCGAACCAGGCCTGGAGCGCCTCGTTGAGGACGTTCTCGACCACGGGGCGCACTTCCGAGGACACCAGCTTGTCCTTGGTCTGCGACGAGAATTTCGGATCGGGCACCTTCACCGACAGCACGGCGGTGAGGCCTTCGCGGCAGTCATCGCCGGTCAGCGCGATCTTTTCCTTCTTGGCGTTGGCCTCGGCATAGCCGTTGACCTGGCGCGTCAGCGCGCCGCGGAAGCCGGCGAGATGGGTGCCGCCGTCCCGCTGCGGGATGTTGTTGGTGAAGCACAGCACGTTCTCGTGGTAGCTGTCGTTCCACCACAGCGCGGCCTCGACGCCGATGCCGTTGGCTTCCGAGCGCACCATGATCGGCGCCGGCACGATCGCCTTCTTGTTGCGGTCGAGATATTTGACGAATTCCTCGACGCCGCCGGAATAGTGCATCTCCTCGCGCTTCTCGACCGCATGACGCATGTCGGAGAGGACGATGTTGACGCCGGAATTGAGGAAGGCGAGCTCGCGCAGGCGGTGCTCGAGCGTGGCAAAATCGTACTCGACGTTCTTGAATGTCTCGGTCGAGGCCAGGAACGTCACCTCGGTGCCGCGTCTGCCGGGCGCGTCGCCGACCACCTTCAGCGGTGCGACGGCATCGCCATGGGCGAACTCGATATAGTGCTCCTTGTTGTCGCGCCAGATGCGCAGGCCGAGCTTGCTCGACAGCGCGTTGACGACGGAGACGCCGACGCCGTGCAGACCGCCGGAGACCTTGTAGGAGTTCTGGTCGAACTTACCGCCGGCGTGCAGCTGGGTCATGATGACCTCGGCCGCCGAGATGCCTTCGCCCTTGTGGATGTCGACGGGAATGCCGCGGCCGTCATCGCGCACGGTGACGGAATTGTCGGAATTGAGGATCACTTCGACCCGCGTGGCATGGCCCGCGAGCGCTTCGTCGATCGCGTTGTCGACGACCTCGTAGACCATGTGGTGCAGGCCCGAGCCGTCATCGGTGTCGCCGATATACATGCCCGGGCGCTTGCGGACGGCGTCCAGACCCTTGAGCACGCGGATCGATTCCGCCCCGTATTCGCTCGCGGTGGAGGGCTCGTTTTCGGCAGCAGGCTGCCGAGCAGGTTCTGTCATGAGAGGCCTTCGAGATGTCGCCCGAATCAGCGGCGCAAAAGGCGCTGATTTGCGGGGCTATTTGTGCCACGAAAGACCGCTTGCGCCTAGCGCAAAGTATCCCCCGGCAACCCTTTGAACAGATGGGGTTTTTAGGCCGATTTTCAAGGCTTTTGAAGGCCGATTTCCGGCGCTGCAAAAAGCCCGATTCGAGGGCTCGTTCCGGGTCCTGTGAGACGTGGATTTTGCGGGTCGGGAAAGGTGGCTCCGGGTTCCTGGTGACTGATCGGGCCATCGGTTCGGTGCAACCTCTCCCGCCTGCCAGCGGGAGAGAGAGCGCACCGGCGTGGTGTCGCCTCAGTACATCTGAAGCGGCAGCACGTCCCCGCCTGGCCCCACCAGGAGGCCCCAGGCCTCGCCGGCGGCAACGGTCAGCGCTTCGGTGCGGGCCGGGCGTCCGGGCAGCCGCAGCGCGTACTGGTACTTGCCGGGCGGCAGGTCGAGCATCGGGCCTTTCGGCGATTGCGGGCCGCCGGCGCCGGCCGCGATCTTCACCGTCTGCTTGTTGATCGTCAGCGAGGCTTCGTTCGG
This sequence comes from Bradyrhizobium sp. CCBAU 51765, assembly GCF_015291725.1. GTDB lineage: Bacteria > Pseudomonadota > Alphaproteobacteria > Rhizobiales > Xanthobacteraceae > Bradyrhizobium > Bradyrhizobium liaoningense. The sequence goes on along the minus strand of NZ_CP030038.1, from coordinate 7,628 downwards.
TCCCATGTTCCCGAGCATAAGCCGCGCCTGGCCTGCCTTCGGCATGATATCGGCCTTGGCCGCGGCATCCGAATTCTTCTGCGCCAGATCGACCGTGGTCTCGCCCTTGGCGCGGCCGAGCTTGAGCACGGCCGGGCCTTGTGGCGAGGTGAAGTCGATCTGCGCGCGTTTTGCGGACACAGTCGCGCCGTCGGCCTTCTCCTGCCAGCCGAGCCTGGACAGCTCAGCACGGTAGAAGGCGAGGACGTCGCCGAGCGGTGCCGGGATGCTGGCCGTCAGCTCGCGGCGGAACGGCGCCTCGTTGCCCGGCATCTTTGTGGTGGCGAACGATTTCGACGAACGCTGTGTCGGCACGGGCAGTTGAGACTCGGGATCGGGCTTGAGCGGCTCGGACGATTTGGCCTGCACCTCCACCTCCGCGCCGGGCGCAGGCCTGGCCGCTTCCGTCACCAGGCCCGATCCGTTGGCGCGGACATTCACCTTCGGGCCCATCTGCATCACGGTCATCGAGATCGACTTGCCGCCCCTGGAGAACGTCATCACCGCCATGTTGGGCTGGTTGATGACGGAGGGCTGCTCCTTCCAGCCCGAGCTCTTCAGCGTCGTCCGATAGAACGTGCCGAGCGCCTTCACGGTCGACGTGGACGAGAATTCGAGCCGGCCGTCGCCGCCCTCGAACGTCACGCCCTCGGCAGTCTCGGGCAGCGGCACCGGCGTCTTGCTGTCGGCGCGCGCATTGAGCGGCGCATCGGACAGCGAAGCCGCCTGTGCCTTGCGCCTGGCCTCATCAGCGACAATGAGCTGCTGGGCCGCGCCCAACGCATCGCCAAGGAATTTTTCGTCGGCCTCCTTCTTCGCCTTGGCGCGGGCGGCAAGAGCGGAGTCCTTCACCTGCGCGGTCAGGCTGATCATGGTGAAATCGTATTTGCGGCCGAGCCGCAGCACGGCGGTTTCCTCTGCCGAGGAAATCCTGATCGCGACCTCGTCGCCGGGTGCGAGGGGCGCGCTGCCATCCTCTTGCCAGCCACGTGCGGCGAGCTCGCGACGATAGAAGGCGAGCACGGCAGGCAGCTCGGCCATCGCGGCCGCCGAGATCTCGCGCTTGTTGGAGCTTGCGCCGCCGAGGCTCCGCGCAGATTTGGTCGGCTTGGGGCGCGGCAGGCCGGCCATGTCGTCGTCGGCCTGAAGCGCCTCCGGCAGCGCGAACGGCGCCACCCGGATCTCGACGTTGGTCCTTCCGTCGTCGCGGCGCGTCAGGGTCAGCATGACCGGCTTCTGCTTGTAGAACTGCGTCGTGTCGCCATCGGGATGGTCGTAGAAGACGCGCATGCCGTTCGGGACGGTCTCGGCGAGATCGGCGTTCGGCCAGCGTGCCGCAGTCTCGGGCGTGAGCTTGCGCCAGCCCATCGCCGCCATCTCCTTGGCGAAGAAAACCGAGGTCGCATCGAGCGCGCCGGGCGCGATGCAGCCGAGATAGGGCCGTGTCTCGTCGAACACGAGTTCGGTCGCGCCGTCCGGAAACGGCACGTTGGAATAGATCCGGTTAGGCGTGTAGGACACCGCGGACTGGCCGCGGGCCTGCGTGAAGGAGGCACGGAGGCCCTGCCGTCCCTTCTTGAAGGTCAGCGTGGAGCTCTTCTCGTCCAGCGGATACACATAGGGCACCCAGCCGTCCGCGCTCAGCAGCTTCTTCGTCGCGTCCGACGCGGCGGCAACCCCGCTCGGCACGGTGTACGTCACACGGTAGGTGTCCGGGCGCGAAGTATCCTTCACCGCGCCGTCCAGCCGCGGCAGGGTATGGACGTCGACGATGCCTTCGTCGGCCGCGCTCGCGGGATGTGGGGCGCTCGCCATCGCGAGAATGCAGGCAAGCAGCAGCCATCTTGCCGGGGCTTGCGCCCCGCGCCGGATCATCGGCATCGTCAAAGCTCCGGATTTGGGCGCGGCTTCATGTCCGCGCAATTGCAGGCTGCGACATCATCGGCGCGGCCTCAGACGAGAAGTCGCTGCAGGAACCGGCCAGGTTCAACAGGCGGCGCCGGAGCTGCGCGCTGCGCGCAGGCAGGGCTCAATACAGCTGGAGCGGCGGCCACGCCGCTCCGTCGCGTCCGACCGTGAGCTCCCAGGTATGGCCAGCCGTGACGGTGAGCACGTTCGTGGTGGCCGGACGGCCCGGCACGCTCAGTGCGTAGGGATATTTGCCGGGCACGAGGTCCAGCGCGACGGCATTGGCGCCGGCGGGGCGCGGGATGGTCCGCTCGCGGATCGCGAGCACGGCTTCGTTCTCGCCAATGTTGCTGAACACCAGCTTGGCCTGGCCGGGTTCGGGCAGGACGTTTGCCCGGGTCGCGACATCGGAATTCTTCTGCACGAGATGCACCGCGGTGCTGCCGCCATTGCGATCGAGCTCCAGCGTTGCCGGCCCGATCGGGGAGACGAAGGCGAGGCGCGCGCGATCGGCGGTGACCGTCGCGTTGTCCTGCCGTTCCTGCCAACCGAGCTTTCGAAGCTCGGTTCGATAGAAGGCGAGGACGTCGCCGAGCGCTGCGGGCACGCGAGCTTCGAGCCGGGTGCGGAGCGGCTCTTCGATGCCAGGCATCACGGTGGTGTGGATCCCACGATAGCTGTAGCGGGTCGGCGCAGGCAGCCTGGCAGCGGGATCGAGCGTGAGCGCGGCCGAGAACAGCGGCGGCAGGGTAGACACGAAGGCGCCGGCGCTTGCCGCGAGCAGGCAGCTCGCGAAGAGAGCGAGGCCGCACGCAACAAGCTGCCATCGTGCCGGAGCTTGCGCCCCACGCCTCACCGTCGCCATGCTCATGCTCCAAGGATATCGCGCGCGTCTGAAATCCTGCGCGATGACCGCCTCTGGCAGCCACAAGCAGCTAGTCGCGGCCTGAAACGGGCGGGTTCAATATGGCAGCCTACCTTCGCGCCGAGACTCGTCCGCTCTCGACGTCAAAGACTTCGCCGCCCGCGCCGATCTCGGTGAAGGCGGCAGGATCCGCACCGGTCAGCCACACCTGCGCGCCGAGCTTCTTCAGCTCCTCGAACAGCGCCGCACGGCGGTTCGGATCGAGATGCGCGACCACTTCGTCGAGCAGCAGCAGCGGCACGATTCCGGTCATCTCGGCGACCAGCGTCGCATGCGCCAGCACGAGCCCGATCAGAAGCGCCTTCTGCTCGCCGGTGGAGGCATCGCGCGCCGGCATGCTCTTGGGCGCATAGACGACCTGCAGATCGGTGAGATGCGGGCCGTCGGTAGTGCGGCCGGCGATCGCATCGCGCGGGCGGTTGTCGCGCAGGATCTGGCGGTAGCGATCCTCGACCGAGGTCGCGGTCTCCGTCAGCAGCGCGTTCTCCATCCAGCCGTCGAGCGCGATCTGCGCCGAGGGGAAGGCGGATTCCTGCGCGCGCGCGTTGAGCATGCCGGTGAGCCTTGCCGCGGTCTGGCCGCGCGTCGCCGCGACCGCGACCGCGAGCTCCGCGGTCTCGCGCTCGATCGCGTCACACCAATGGTCGTCGTAATTGCGCGTCTCCAGCAGGCGGTTGCGCGAGCGCAGCGAGCGCTCGAGTGCGTTGATCCGGCTGGAATGCTCGCTGTCGATCGCGAGCACGAGGCGATCGAAGAAGCGCCGCCGTTCGGAAGCCGCCCCCATGAACAGCCCGTCCATCGCCGGCGTCAGCCACACCATGCGGATGTGATCGCCGAAGGCGCTGGCCGAACCCACCGGCTCGCGGTCGATGCGGCAGCGCCGGCTCACGGCGCTCTCGGCGCGCGGCGCGTCGATGCCGGTGCCGAGCGTCGCAAGCCCCAGCGCGCCCTCGACCTGCGCCGACACCGCCCATGAGCCGTCACCCTGGTTGTCGGCGACGTCTTCCAGCGTCGCACGGCGCAGGCCGCGCCCCGGCGACAGGAACGAGATCGCCTCGATGCAATTGGTCTTGCCTGCCCCGTTCGGCCCGACCAGCGCCACCATGTCAGCCGTCGTCTCGAGCCCCGCCGCCCGATAATTGCGAAAATGCGTCAGCGTCAGGCGATGAATGCGGGAGGGGGTCATGGTCTCTTCGTCATGGACGCGACTCTTCCCCTCTCCCCTTGTGGGAGAGGGTGGCGCCTCACGTCGTGAGGCGACGGGTGAGGGGTATCTTACCGCGCGCCGAGCTTTGCAAGGATATCCTCCAATACAGAGGTGGGCTGCTGTAGCAGGTCGTTGTTCCAGTAGCGCTCGATCGAGAATCCTTCTGCAGAAAGCGCGGCTTCGCGTACTGCGTCACGCCGCGATTCCACGTGCTGGCTCCCGTCGATCTCGATCACGAGACGCTTCTCGAAGCAGACGAAATCGAGAATGAAATTCTTGAACGGGACCTGCCGGCGGAACTTGAACGCGGACAGCCGACGATCCCTCAGCAAGCGCCACATCGCAGCTTCAGCATCCGTCGGCTCATGTCGCATGTTCTTCGCGAACTGGCGGAGACGCTTGGCGACTGGCCGATGGGATGGCTCCTGCGGCACGAACCCCTCACCCGACTGAGTGTGTATCCGTCAGCGGAGATGCCCTCTCCCACAAGGGGAGAGGGCACAGCAACCTGCATCGCGCTTGTTTCGACGGGGAAAGCTGTCGTTTCACCCTCTCCCCTTGTGGGAGAGGGTGGCTTCGCGCAGCGAAGCCAGGTGAGGGGTTGTCTCCACACAGAAGGTGTCGGGAGAGGAAGACCACGCCCCTCACACCCGCATCGGCATCAGCACGTACAGGGCGCTCTTGTCGTCGCGGTCCTGCACCAGGGTGGGCGAGCCGGGGTCGGCGAGCCTCAAGGTCGCGACGTCGCCTTCGATCTGGGCGGCGATGTCGAGCAGGTAGCGGGAGTTGAAGCCGATATCGAGGGCGTCGGAGGCGTATTCGACCTCGAGCTCTTCGGTCGCGCTGCCGGAATCCGGGTTGGTCACCGACAGCACCAGCTTGCCCGGCGACAGCGACAGCTTGACCGCCCGTCCCCGCTCGCTGGAGATCGTGGAGACGCGGTCGACCGCGTTCTCGAAATCCTTCTTGTCGACGACGAGCTCCTTGTCGTTGTTCTGCGGGATGACGCGGCCGTAATCCGGGAAGGTGCCGTCGATCAGCTTCGAGGTCAGCACGACGTTACCGATGGTGAAGCGGATCTTGGCCTGCGACAGCTCGATCGTCATCTCGGCGTCGGTATCCTCGATCAGGCGCTGCACCTCGCCGACGGTCTTGCGCGGCACGATCACGCCGGGCATGCCCTCGGCACCCTTGGGCTGCACCAGGTCGAGCTGGGCGAGGCGGTGGCCGTCGGTGGCGACGCCGCGCAGGGTGGCGGCCTTCGGCGTGCCGGCGGCGTGCAGATAGATGCCGTTGAGGTAGTAGCGCGTTTCCTCGGTGGAGATCGCGAACTGGGTGCGGTCGATCAGCCGCTTGACGTCCTTGGCGGCGAGCGAGAACGAGTGCGACATGTCGCCTGCGGCCAGGTCCGGGAAGTCGTTCTCCGGCAGCGTCTGCAGCGTGAAGCGCGAGCGGCCGGCGCGGATCGCCAGCACGGAGCGGTCGCCGTCGGCTTCCAGCACGATCTGCGAGCCATCGGGCAGCTTGCGCACGATGTCGTAGAACATGTGCGCCGGCACGGTGGTGGAACCGGCGGTCGCGGTTTCCGCCGGCAGCGTCTCCGTCACCTCGAGGTCGAGGTCGGTCGCCTTCAGCGACAATTTCGCGTTCTCGGCGCGAACCAGCACGTTGCCGAGGATGGGAATCGTGTTGCGGCGCTCGACCACGCGGTGGACATGGCCCAGCGACTTCAGGAGTTGCGCGCGTTCGACCGTAACCTTCATTGCACTACTCGCCCGATCCCCAAGGAAAACACAGCGTTGAGACGGCCGGGCGGCGGGACGCGCGCCACGGCACCGAAGACCCCCAAGAAGCCGGATCCAGCCGATATGATCAAAGCCTTCAGGGTCGCGCAAGGTGGCCCGGATGGCCCCCGGATTCAAGGGATTGGCGCCAGTTCCCCACGATTTACCGATGTTTCCGCGACGAGCTGAACGCCTCGCCGGGCATGGACGTCTCCGCACGCGTCATGGCCGGGCTTTGTCCCGGCCGTCCACGTCTTGGTCGGCCGTCCGAAGAACGTGGATGCCCGGGACAAGCCCGGGCATGACGGTCTTCCGATGCGACTTGGGGGTGCGGTCACCCTCGCGCGAGAGAAGTAGGCCTTTACTCCTGGAGCTGGCGCTTCAGCGACTCGACCTCTTCCGACAGCGCGGTGTCCTTCGAGACCAACGCCTCGATCTTGCGCACCGCGTGCAGCACGGTGGTGTGGTCGCGTCCGCCGAAGCGGCGGCCGATCTCGGGCAGCGAGCGCAAGGTCAGGGTCTTGGCCAGATACATCGCCACCTGGCGCGGGCGGACCACGTTGGCGGTGCGGCGCGAGGACAACAGGTCGGAGCGGCTGACATTGTACTGCCGCGCCACCACGCGCTGGATGTCCTCGATCTTGATCCGCTTCGGCTCCTGCGGCCGGACCAGGTCGCGCACCTCGTGCTCGGCCATTTCCAGCGTCACCGGCCGGTTGTTGAGCTTGGAATGCGCAAGCAGACGGTTGATCGCGCCTTCGAGGTCGCGGCCGTTATGAGTAATGGTGCGCGCCAGATATTGCAGCACCTCCTCGGGCACTTCGAACGTCGCATGATGGGCGCGGGCAGCAGCGACGCGCGACTTGAGGATGCCGTGGCGCAGCTCCTCGCCGAGCGAGCCCATCTCGACCACGAGCCCGCCGGCGAGACGCGAGCGCACGCGGTCATCGAGGCTTTCGAGGTCGGACGGCGGACGGTCGGCAGCGATCACGACCTGGCGGCCGGCGTCGATCAGCGCGTTCAGCGTGTGGCAGAATTCGGCCTGCGTCGACTTGCCCTGCAGGAACTGCAGATCGTCGATCACGAGCACGTCGATGCCGCGCAGCGCTTCCTTGAAGGCCAGCGCCGTCTGCGTCTTCAGCGCGGCGACGAAGCCGTACATGAATTTTTCAGCGGTAAGATAAAGCACCTTGCGCTCGTTGCCGGAATTGCCGGCCCAGGTTACCGCCTGGAGCAGGTGCGTCTTGCCGAGGCCGACGCCGGCATGGATGTAGAGCGGGTTGAACATCACGGGATCGCCGCGGCGACCTTCGGCGACCTGGCGCGCGGCCGCATGCGCCAGCGTGTTGGAGCGGCCGACGACGAAGCTCGCGAAGGTCAGGCGCGGATCGAGCGGCGAGCCGCCGAGCGCGTCGTGACTGGCCGAGACCGGCGCGGTCGCGGTCGAGCGCAGCTCCGGCGTCGGCGCGCGGCGCGCCTCGACCGGCGCGGGCGCTTCCTTCGTTTGCACCACCGGGCGCACAGCGGAGCGAACGGTGAGATCGATGCGATGCACCTCCGGCATCTCGGCCTGCCAGCACGACAGCACGCGCTCGGCGTAGTGAGCCTGGATCCAGCTCTTCAGGAAACGCGTCGGCACCGAGAGCCGCACGCTCTCGTCCTGCACGCCTTCCAGATCCATGCGCGCAAACCAGCTCGTGTAAACGTCCTCGCCAACGCTCGAGCGCAGCCGACCCTTCACGCGTGACCAGCGATCCTGTTCCAT